>PLJM01000028.1 GCA_003139695.1 Candidatus Dormiibacterota bacterium
GAGCTAACCGGATAGGCAGAGCACAGTCATATTATGTAGAGAGAATTGTCTGTTAGCATCCGCCACCGACCCAGCGTTCAGCCCGTCGTTGACACGGACGATTTCGATTTCCTGTCGCTTCTGAGTGGTCCCAATTGTCAACGGCTGCTTGAAGGCTCCAAACGAGCCGTCTATCCGGCGGGTGCGTTGGTTGCCCGCAATGGGAGACCTCAGCCTGCTTTCTTGATCGAACGTGGATTGGCACGAGCATTCTGGACCGTCCCGGATGGACGTCAGGCCACTATTGCCATCCTGCGGCCATATGAGCTGGTGGGCGGAGCGGCGATTGCCGGCAATGCACCCTGGACATTCGTGCAGGCGATCACCGAAGCCACCGTGACCATTCTCCACCGCGATAACGTGCGCGCCCTGGCGGAGGAGGAGGTCGAGGTCGCGATGGCGATTGCCACTCAGCTATCCAGGCGGGTCAGCGATGCGTGCCGACTCGTCGCAATAAGATCGTTGGGCAGCATCCGGGAAAGAGTCGCATACGACCTCCTGGATCGCGCCGGTCACTCGCAGGCCGTGATCGGTCGGCTGGAGGTCACTGCGACGCAGGCTCAGCTGGCCGATTCCATTGGCTCGTCGCGTGAGGTGCTGAGCCGTGCGCTCGCGGAGCTACGGGCTGCAGGGACGGTTGAAACCGCGCCCGGAGTGGTCCGCATATTGAAGCCGCAAAAGCTGGCGGCCATCGTCAACGCATTTGTGATTTAAGTCACGGGCGCAACAAAGGTCACGGCACTTTGGCTCATCTCACTGAGAAGCTACGGCGCGTGCGCGTTCAATTCGTCCACAGATTCCGAGAGGGAGGACAGTCTCAGCCGGCTGATTAGGCAGCCGAGCGAAACCTGATTGAATCGATTCCCCAAGACCCCCGTCCGGGTTCTGATTGTCCAGGACCATCCGCTGCTCGCTTCGGCGATCGCCAGGATCCTCGAGACCGAGGAGGATCTAATTGTTTGCGGTGTGGCACGGCGCGGTGACGAGGCCGCCACCGTGGCGGCGCGTGAAAAGCCCACCGTGGTCTTGATGGACTTCCGCTTGCCCGACTCCAGCGGCCCAGCGGCGGCCGCCGACATCAAGCTCGCCGCTCCCAACGCGGCCATCGTCTTCCACAGCGCGGACGATTCAGAGGCTTCATTGCTTGATGCGATCGACGCGGGAGCCATTGCCTACCTGACCAAGTCGGCGACCGCCGACCAGATCATCGAGGCAGTCCGCAAGGCGGCGGTCGGCGAGGTCTTGATTCCAGTGGAGCTGTTTGCAAAGGCAATCGCACGCCAGCGCAAGGTGTTTACCGACGAACAGGCGCGGCGAAAGCTCAGCGCCCAATTCACGCCGCGGGAGCTGGAAGTCCTCAGGTTGCTGGCCGAGGGCCACGAGACAGCCACCTTGGCCGGCCGCCTGGGCATCGCCCCCCACACGGTGGAGTGGCACGTCCGCCATCTGATCGAAAAGCTGGGAGTTCACTCGAAGCTCCAGGCGGTGATTGCAGCGGCTCGCATGGGATTGATCGAAATCTGACTTTGAAGGTCGTCACGTAAGCCGCTCATAAGCCCTAGGGATAGAGGGCACGCGTCCAGTGTTTGGGCATGGCGACTTCGGAGCCCGCTGCGCGTAGAACCCTAGATATGGGAATAGCCGGCGTGGTCTTGGCCGTGTTTACGTCCGGCTACATCCTCGGCGTATGGGCTGCTTGCTTCGTGCTCAAGCAGCCGCAGCGCCTATACGAAGACGGCGTCCCTGCGCCCCTCGCGGGTGCCCGCGCGATCGCGGCCCGTGTCTTAGGTGCCGAGAGGCGGCTCTGAGTCGGGTGAAGCGCATCCCAGGCCGGCTCAAGGTTGTCCGCCCGGGCTTGGCAGCCACCCACGAGCCGAACATCGCAGGGGGCACTGGGCGGGCCGACTACATCCTTATCGTGGATGGCGACGCCGCGTTCGCCCGCCTGCTGGAAACGGAGCTTGCGACTATCGGCCTGGAGACACTTCGAGTAGCTGACACCGCGGCGGCGCAGCAACTGCTCGAGAAGACATCTCCGCGAGCGATTGTCCTCGATCTCCGGTCTGTCGGGCTCCCCACGACTCAGGCTGACTCTGCGCAGTCCGCACCCATCACCGAGGCGCTCTCGCGGTAGGTCTCGTGAGATACCGCACTCCGCCCGGCCTGCAGATCCTCCGAACTGTGCTCATCGCCGACGACGAGCCGAGCATGCGACTCCTGGTTCACGCGACCATCGAGTCGGACGACTACACCGTCGTCGAGGCAGCCGACGGCGCGGAAGCCTGGGCGATGGTCCAAAAGCACAGGCCGTCGCTGGTCCTGCTGGACGTTCAAATGCCCGAACGCACAGGCATCGAGGTGCTCCGGTCGATCAAGGCGGATGCCAGCCTCATCGCCACCAAGGTGATCCTGTTGACCTCCAAGGCGCAGGAGATCGATGTCGAGGCCGGCCTGATCGCCGGCGCCGATTTCTACCTGACCAAACCCTTCTCTCCGCTCGACCTTTTGACACGGGTAGAAGAAGCCCTCCAGCTCTGATGGTGCAGCGCCAGGGGGAGGGGGATATCAGGCCTGATGGCCGTGGCTGGTCCCTGCGCACCTACACGTCGCTGTTCATGCTGGTGGTGGCCACCTGATGGCAATGCCCGACGTCTCCCGACCGCAGCCGGCACTTCCGGCGGACGATTCCGACCGGCTCCTGCGCCTGAGACAGCTCTTCCCGATCGCCGGTCCGGACATCACGGCATGGCCCAGGGTCCCGATGCCGGTCCTGTGCACGGCGTCGATCCTGTTCACGGACCTACGTGGCTTCACACGCCTGACCGAGCGATTCGCCCATGACCCGGCCGGCCTGCTCGAAGTGCTGAACGCACATCTGAAGAAAGTCCTGCGGTCGATCTCCATCTGCGGCGGTGTCGTCGAAAAGTTCGTCGGCGACGGAGTGATGGCCACCTTTGGCGCCAGCGGCGACGAAGCCGACCACGTCGGCCGGGCCATGGCAGCCGCGATCGGTTTGATCGGCGCCAACGAAGCCCTCAACCGGCGATCCGCGGCAGATTGGGGATTCCGGCTCGACGTCGGCGTCGGCATCGCGTCCGGAGATGTGGTGGTCGGCGCCGTCGGCTCAGCCGACCGCTCGGAGCTCGGCGTCCTTGGCGATGCCGTCAACGTAGCCGCCAGGCTGGTGACGCAGGCAGGGCCCGGCGAGGTGCTTATGACCGGGACCGTCTACCGCGCGATGGAAGCCATGCTCCAGAGCGAGCTCACGTCCCAGTCAGCCGTCCGGGGACGGTCAGGCCGTCTCGAGATCTACAGAATGTCCTTACTCGGCGGCCGCGGCGACCTCGCCTGACTCGCCGTCGATTCGCTGGGCGAGGCCGGCGTGCCCGATGAGGAGCTGGGTGGCTTCGGCCTCGTCAGCCGGCCTGCCGATCAAGAATCCCTGGGCGGCATCGCATCCAGCCTCGATGAGGATCGCCTCGGCAGCCCGATCTTGAAGACCCTCGGCGACGACGCGCAGGCCGAGATTGTGTCCCAGCCCGACGGCGGATCGGACTATGGCGCCCGAGTCCGGGTCGGTCGCCAGTCCCGACACGAACGAGCGGTCGATCTTGATCTCGTTGACCGGCAATCGCATCAGATAAAGGAGCGAGGAGTACCCCGTCCCGAAATCGTCGAGGGAGAGTCGGATTCCCATCTCGCTCAGCCTGGCCAGCGCCTTCCCTGCTGCGGCAGCCATCGCCACTCCCTCGGTGATCTCGAGCGTCAGCCTGTGGGGCTCCACGCCGGAGGATTCGAGCGCGCGAGCGACCATCTCCTCGAGGGAGTGGTCCTCGATGCAGCGTGGCGACACGTTGACGGACACCGTGACGTCCAGCCCCAGAGCGAGCCACTTGCGAAGCTGGCTCAGAGCGTTGTCCATGACCCATGCCGTCAGCGGGTGGATGATGCCCATCTCCTCCGCCAGAGGAAGGAAACGGTCGGGCGGCATCATGCCTTCGCGAGGGTGATTCCATCGAACCAGCGCTTCCATCCCCTGGATCGCACCCGTCGCCAGGGTGAGCTGAGGCTGGTACTGAAGCACGAGCTCGCCTTGAGGAATCGAGCGGCGCAGCTCGCCCGCGAGACCTGAACGTCGAAGCGTCTGCGCCTCCTGCTCAGGTGCGTAGACGGCATGCCCACCGCCTGACCGCTTGGCCACGTACATCGCAACATCCGCTCGACGCAGGAGGGTCGTGGGGTCGTCGCCGTGAACCGGGTACAGCGCAATGCCGATCGAGGCGCCCGTCTCCACCATCTGGTCCGCGATCGCGAACGGTCCTTCCAGCGCGGCCAGGATTTTGCGGGCCGTGGCAACCACGTCGTCGGGGTGTTTGGCGTCGGTGGTGAGGACGGCGAACTCGTCGCCACCGAGGCGGGCGATGGTGTCGGTCGCGCGAAGCACGCCGCGCAGGCGAGCGGTGACCTCTTGAAGCAGCGTGTCTCCACGGTCGTGGCCGAGCGCATCGTTGATGTCCTTGAAGCGATCGAGGTCAAGAAGAAGGACACCGAACATGTTCTGATTTCGTCGCGCCGAGAGCAGCGCCTGGCGCAGGCGGTCGCCGAACAGGCTTCGGTTAGGAAGGCCAGTTAGGGCGTCGTGCAGCGCCTGGTATTCGAGAGCATCGGTATGCGCCTTCCGTTCGGAGATGTCTCGCATCGTCGCGATGAACAGATGGCGCGACCCCACCTGCATCGAGCTGACCACGAACTCCAGAGGGAACAGGCTCCCGCTCTTCCTCTTCCCCATCGACTCGTAAGCGGCGCTGATCGGGATGTCCTGCGTCAGCCGGTGTTGCAAATAGTTCGTGAACCCGCTGCGATGCGTGGTGGCGATCAAGATCTCCGCCGGCTGTCCAACCAGCTCCTGCTCTTCGTATCCAAAGAGCTTCACCACCGCCGGGTTGGCGGATTCGATGATGCCTGCCTGGTCGATGGTCGCCAGCCCATCCGAGACGTTGTCGAGCACCGACCTCATCCGCTTCTCGCTGTCCTGCAGGGCAACCTCGGCCCGCTTGCGCTCGACGAACTCGCCGATCTGCGAGCCGACGTCGTTCATGACGGCCACCAATCCTTCATCGAGCTCGCGATCGGCCCACGTGTGGAGGGAGATCATGCCGACGACACGGCGTCCACTGCGCACTGGGAACCCGGCGATGCCATGAAGGCCGGCGGCGACCGCCGCCGCGGCCCGCGCCGAGCCGTCCGCTGTCAGGTCGCCGACAGACAGGGGAGCTCCGGCCTCCCAGACTCTGCCCGGCAGGCCCTCGCCACGCTTGTAGGTCGCCTCCTGCGCTGTGGCTTGGTAGGCGGACGTGTCTCGTCCCGGCCGCTTCCACGCGGCGACGAAATGCATCGCCTCTCGAGCGGAGTCGACCTCCCAGTACTCGGCGAGCTCCCAATCGAGGGCCAGGCACAGGCCTTCCAGAACGTTGGGCGCCGCTGCCTCCCAGCCGGGTGAGGTCACCAGCGCGTGCGTGACTGCGAAGCGGGCGGCCTGCAGTACTTCGTTCCGCTTGCGATTGCCGATGTCGACCGCCACCGTCTGGAAGTGGAGGGGCTTGCCCGATTCGTCTCTCACAAGGCGGGCGTTGACGTCGGCCCACAACGACTGGCCGTCCCGGCGGATGAACCGCTCGTCAAAGCGAAAGCCAGGCGCCTCGCCCGCCATGACCCGCCGCCAAGCGTCCTGTGTCTTTGCCACGTCGTCGGGGTGCGTGATGTCGAAGAGCGACATGGTCCGCAGCTCGCCCTCCGTATAACCAAGCCATTCGTAGAAAGCCGGGTTGACCGAAAAGATCTGGCCGTCCAGCCCGGCAAAAGCCATGGCCGCCTGCGCCTGCTCGAAAAGCGTACGGAACCGCCTCTCGCTGTCGCGCTCCGCCAGGTCGGAGCGGTGGCGCTCCGTGATGTCGTGGACGAGAGCCAGGAGCCGGTGAGTGCCTTCCGCGCTCAGCGAGCGCACCGCGGTCTCTACCTGGATGCGCCTGCCGTCCTTGGTGACAAGCGCCGATTCATAACGGAAGGGAACCTGTGCGCCGTTGAGCCGCGTCGCCAGCTGCTCGCCGAGACGCTGTCGCTCCCCTTCGGGCGCGAGCTCGATCAGCGAACCGAAGGCTGCGAGCTCGGTTGAGGTGTACCCCGTCAGATGCTGGTATGCAGCGTTTCCGGCGACGAACCTGCCGTCCTCGGTGATGACCAGGCCCTCACCGATGTCGCTAATCGCGTTCAGCAGCGATGCCTGGCGCTCCGACTGCATGGTGAGGTTGCGCGCGACGACGTGGTGCGTGATGTAGGCCAGCAGCGCGAGGCCGACGAGGACCAGGGCCCAGCTCACGACCTCGGGGGCGGAGAGATGGAGCATGACGAGGGCATCGATCCAGAGGGCCGCCAGCCCCAGGCCGGCGATGCCGATGACATAAAGGAAGTGGCGGGTCAAGAACCCAAGATCGAAGTAGAGGAGCATGGTCGCGAACAACGCGGCCGACAGTGGCATCAGGTCGTTGCCGAGCCACGGCGCGGCGACTCCGAGCACGGCAACAGCAAGCAGCACGTTGACCAACATCAGGCCGAGCTGCACCGCAACCCGGCCGGAGAACCTCGATGCTCTGATCGCCACTGCAAAAGCTCCGTACGCCACGCCAACGGCGATCAGCACGCCTTCTTCCTGGAGTATGACCCTGGGCAGGCTGGCCTCCCAGAGGCGGAGCGCCACGGCGCCGATGATCACGGCGGCGGCAAGGCTGGTGATCAAAGGAAGGCGCCAGGACGTGAGAAACGCCGGCCGCCGCGGCTCGACGGCGCCGGCCGGCTGGGACAGAATCAAATCGCTCGCCAAACCACGACCACGATAGCGGTCAACGCTCAGGCCCGGCGCTTCCGGCGCCGGCAGGTTCGAAGGGCTCTCGGCTACTTGCCGGTGTACTTGCCCGACTACTTGCCCGACTACTTGCCGGTCTTTGCCTTGGAACGCTGGGGGACCGAGCGCTTCAACGGCGCCCTTCGCCCGGCATGGGCCGGCGGGGGCTGGTTGGCCTCGGTGCCATTGGAGTCCTTGGGCCGGCTCGATGCCGCGTGCAGCGTGCGCAGCCTGTCCAGCCGCTCCTGCTTGGCCAGAAGGGCGGTCTTCAGGGCGTCCGACAGCTGGGTATCGTTCATCGGGACCACCCGCAGGCGGGCTTCCAGCTCCAGCACCTCCACTTCGGCCCGAGTCAGCTCGAGATCGATAACTTTTGCCACTTCTTCCTCTTAATACGTTTGAGAGCTACGCAACCTAATAACAACCCCGCGGACGCCCAGGTTATGCCTAAAACCTTAGAAGTGGCTGAGAGAGAGCCAGCCCACCATAACCTTGAGCGACGCCCGGGCCGACGAAAAATGCACCCCTGGGCCGCACAGGGATTGGTGCGTGAGCACCAGGGTCAGGGTACGGGTCAATCGAGAGAGATCGCGTCCCGAAGCTTTTCGAAGAAGCCCTTGGAGACCTTCTCCGGCTTGCCGGTCAGGCCACCGACCTTGCGCAGCAGCGCCTTTTGCTCTCCCGACAGGTCCTTCGGCACCACCACCTGGACGACCACGTACTGGTCCCCACGCCGGCCGCCGCGCACGTCGGGCATGCCTCGCCCGGCCATCCGGAAGGATTGGCCGTTCTGAGTGCCGGCCGGGATCGCTATCTCAACGGGGCCGTCGAGCGTCGGTATCTCGATGCGGTCACCCAGCGCCGCCTGCACCATGTTGACCCGGAGCTCGTAGATGACCTCCTGGTCGCGCCGGGCCAGATGCGCATGGGACTTGACCCTCAGCACGACATAGAGATCGCCTGGCGGCCCACCTCGTATCCCCGCCTCACCCTCTCCGCTGAGCCGGATCTGGGACCCTGTGTCGACACCCGCCGGGATCCTCACCGTGAGGCGATGCGCCCGCTCGAGCCGCCCCTGTCCCCGGCACTGCACGCATGGGTTCTTGAGCAGCCGCCCCGCGCCGCCACAGGTGGGACACGTCGCCGCGGTGACCACTGAACCGAATATCGACTGCGCTGTCCGCCGGATCTGCCCCGAGCCTCGGCACCCCGGGCACGTTTCCTCGCCGCTCCCAGGCTCGGCGCCATTTCCAGCGCACCTGTCACACGTCGTCAGGCGCGGGACGTCGAGTTGTTTCTCCACCCCCAGGAAAGCCTCCTCGAACGTGATGGTCATGTCGTAGCGAAGGTCATCGCCGCGATTCGATCGCTGCCGTCGCCCGGCTCCTCTGCCGCCACCGCCGAAGAACGTGTCGAAGATGTCAGCGAACGGCATGTCGGTGAAGTCGACCGCCGGGCCGCTACCCTCCACCGCCGCGTGGCCGAACATGTCGTAGGTGCGCCGTCGACCGGGGTCGGACAGAACGGTGTAGGCCTCGCTCGCCTCCTTGAAGCGGGCGGCGGCGACAGCGTCATTCGGATAGCGGTCGGGATGCGAGTCCATGGCGATCTTTCGAAAGGCTTTCTTAAGGTCGTCGGCGGATGCCTGGCGGGCCACGCCTAATACCTCGTAGTAATCGCGCTTGACCGCCACTGCCTAACGCAGTTTAGTGAGAGCGAGAACCGCCGTCGGCGGTCGGCAGGGCAGGCGGTCGCGCGACTTTGACGAGCGCCGGCCTGACCACGCGGTCGCGGATTCGATATCCGCGGCGCAGCTCCTGCACGACCGTGTCTTCTGGGTGCTCCGAGGATTCCTCGTGGCCGATGGCCTCGTGGACCGCCGGATCGAATGGCTTGCCCAGCGCATCGATCGTTTCGAGCCCGTGCGCGCGCAGCGCCTCCTCGAGCTTGCGCACGCTGAGCTCAAGGCCCCTGGTCCAGGCTTCGTCGATGCCTTCCGGCTGGTGGTCGAGCGCCTTGTGGAGGTCGTCGAGCCCTGGCAGCAGCCTGGCTATGAGGTCGGCCGAAGCGTGCTGGATAGTCTCCAGGTGCTCCTGGCGCGAGCGCTTCTTGAAGTTGTCGAAGTCAGCCGCCAGCCGTAGGTATTTGTCCCTCGCCTCGGCGAGCGCCGCCTCCAGCTCCGCGACCTTTGTCTCTATGGAATCTATGGGACGCGGAGCGGTGCCGTGCGCGGCCTCGTCGCGGAGCTCCGCTTCGTGCGGATCGTGCTGCTTACGCGTAGTCATCAGATGTAGATACCTCGCACAGCGGTCGGCTCAAACCCCCAGCTCGGCCATCCGTTCGCTGGCGCCCCGAGCCACCGCCTGAAGCCGAGCCACCGTCTGGCTGTATGCCATGCGCGTCGGACCGATCACGCCAAGCACTCCCTTGAGCCGGCTCGAAGGACCGTAGCTGGTCAGGACGACGGCGCAACCCTGGAGCTGGCTTGAGGCGTTCTCGGAGCCGATCACGATCTGCAGATCGGATTCGCCGATCAGCTCCCGCAGAAGCACCGTGAGATAGCGGGTCTCCTCCAGCACTTCGAGAACCTGGTGCAGTCGCGACGATTCGGCGAACTCCGGCTGGCGCAGCAGGTTGCGCACGCCGTCATGGACGACAAGGCTTTCCGACCCTTTCTCGTACTGGTCCAGCGCGACCACGATCAGCCCCAGCAGCTCCTTGTCGAGGCCCAGTGACGCGCTTTCATACGTCCGCCGGACCTCCTCGCTTGCCTTGCCGCCGAGTGTCTCATTGAGACGCGAGGCCAGTGCGCTCAGCTCGGGCTGCGTCGCGGATTCCGTGACCTGCAGAACCTGCTGGCGCAGCAGGTTCCCTTCCAACAAAAGGATGAGCAGAACCTCGGTCGGCTCGAGCGAGACGAGGTCGACGTGCTTGACGCGCGCCTGCGTGCCCTGCGGCGCGCTGGCCACTGAGGCGTTCTGCGTCACGGCCGCCAGGGTCATCGCCACCTTCTCGACCAGGCCCTGCACGTCGGCAGGTGCCTTGCGGAGCTCCTCGCGAATGAACAGGGCGACGCTGTCGGGGATCGCCTCCAGGTCCATAAGGAAGTCGACGAAATAGCGGTAGCCGGAGTCGGTGGGGACTCGACCGGCAGAGGTGTGCGGTTGGGCGAGGTACCCGAGGTCCGCCAGCTCGGCCAGCTCGCTGCGGATCGTGGCCGATGACAGGTTGACGAAGTAGCGGCTCTGCAGGGCTTGAGAACCGACGGGCACGGCGCTCGTCGTGAACTCTTTCACCACCGCACGCAAGATCGCTTGCTTTCTGTTCTCCATGGCGTTTGGCACTCTGCCGGGCAGAGTGCTGATTAGAGTACGACCAGCGCGATCTGGTTGTGGAGATCCAGCCCTCGTCGGGTGGGCACGATGCGGCCGTCGTGGCGCTCGATCAATCCACCTTGCACGAGCTCATCCAGCTCTTTATCGAAACCGTCCGGCGCCTCCATGCCGCCGGCGGTCCGCAACCCGAGCATCAAAGCCTCGCCTTGCGCCTTTCGCGGCGCCAGCTCCTCCCCATCGGCCATCGGCTGTTGTGCGGCGATGTACTCTCGCGGCTTCGCGACGTTCCACCAGCGACGCGACGACCTGCCGTCCGTGGCATACGAATGGGCGCCTGCACCTGCTCCGTACACCGGGCGGCACCGCCAATAAGCGTGGTTGTGCCGTGACTCGAAACCCGGTTTGGCCCAGTTCGATACCTCATACCTGGTGAAGCCGGCGCGTTCCAGCTCCTCGCACGCTGCATCGAGCTGGTCCCACTGGAGGTCGGTCTCGACCTCCGGCACCCGACCCTCGGCGCGCCGGCGCCACAACAGGGTTCCCTCCTCGAAGGTCAGGCAATAGGTCGAGATGTGATCCGGGCCGAGGGCGATTCCGCGCCTCAGGGTCTCCAGCCACGAGTCTCGACTCTGAAATGGGACCGCGTAGATCAGATCGATGCTCACGTTCGGCATTCCCATCGACCGCGCCAGGGCGAAGGCACGTGTCGCCTGCGCGGCATCGGTCCTTCTCTCCAGGACCGCCAGAGCCCGCGGTTCGAATCCCTGCACGCCGAGGCTCAGGCGATTGACGCCCCCATCGAGCCAGGCCTGCATCTTTGTCTCGTCTGTGCTCGCGGGATTCGCCTCGAGCGTCACCTCCGCGTCAGGGGCGAGATCGAAGTTAGAGCGGACGAAGCGCAGCAGACTCGCGATTAGTTCGGCAGGAAGTAGGCTCGGTGTGCCGCCGCCGAGATACACGGTTTCCAGGCCGGCGAATGGAAATTGCGCGCGCGCTGCCGAGAGCTCCCGCTCGAGAGCGCCGACATAGTCAGGCATGAGCCTGTCCATCCCGGCATAGGCATTGAAGTCGCAGTAGCCGCATTTGTGCTTGCAGAACGGGAGGTGGATGTACAGGTGTTTGAAGGGGAGCGACGTCATATGCCCTTGGGAGCTCACGGCGTGGTCGTCTTCAGATCGGCCACCTCGGCATGGCTGAGCTCGATGAGTCGCTGGGGAGTGATCTCGAAGACCGAGTCGGGCCGCCCGGCCGCTGCCCACACCACGCCGTGGCCGAGCAGGTCGCGGTCCATGAACACCGGGACGTCCGTGGCATGCCCGAAGGGCGGAACGCCTCCGATCGAGTACCCGGTCGCATCGCGAGCTATACCGGCATCGGCCTTTGCGACCGGTGCTCCGGCCACCGCCGCGAGCCGCAGTTCGTCCAACCGATTCGCGCCACTCACCAGCGCGACCACCGGTCTTCCAGCCGCCACGAACACGAGGGATTTCACGATCTGGCCCACCTCGCACCCGATCGCGTTCGCGGCGTCGATAGCGGTGCGCGTGCCTGCCGGGAACTGCTTGACCGCGATACCGACCCCAGAATCTGACAGCCACGTTTCGAACCGGCTCATTTCTGATTCAGGATAGGGTTGAGGCAACTTGAGAGTCGTCGTCACCGGTGTCGCGGGCTTCATCGGATCCCACCTGAGCGAGCGCCTGCTGGCGGCCGGCCATGAGGTGGTCGGCATCGATTGCTTTGCGGACTACTACGAAAGGGCGCGGAAAGAACAGAACCTGGACAAGTCCAGGAGCCACGACCGCTTCCACTTCGAGGCAGCGGACCTTGTGGATGCCGACCTCGCTCCCCTGCTCGACGGCGCCGACGTCGTCTATCACCTCGCCGGCCAGCCCGGCGTTCGACCCAGCTGGGGCAATCAGTTCGACCGTTACGTTCGCGACAACGTGATCGCCACCCAGCGCCTTCTCGAAGCCCTGAAGGACGCTCCTATCAAACGCTTCGTGTTCGCCGGGAGCTCCTCCGTGTACGGCGATGCCGAGAAATTCCCAACCAAGGAGACGGCGCTGCCTCGACCGCTATCGCCCTACGGCGTGACCAAGCTCGCCGCCGAGCACCTCACGAACCTCTACACAAGGAACTTCGGCATCCCGGCGGTTTCGGTCAGGTACTTCACCGTATACGGCCCGCGCCAGCGACCCGACATGGCGTTCTCGCGCTTCATGCAAGCCATGACCGCCGGGGACGACATCGAGGTGTTTGGCGATGGCGAGCAGACGCGGGAGTTCACCTACGTCTCTGATGCGGTCGACGGCACCATCAAGGCGTCGACAGCTGATGTTGTCGGCCAGATTTTCAACCTCGGCGGTGGCAGCCGAGTGACAGTGAACCAGGTGCTCGCAACGCTGGAGGAGATCAGTGGACTCAGCATCCGGAGACAGAACCTGCCGGCGGCGCCGGGCGATCCGCGTCACACAGGGGCGTCCATCAATCTGGCCCGGGAGAGGTTGGGCTGGGAGCCGCGGGTGTCCTTGGCGGAGGGCCTGGCCAAGCAATGGGAGTGGTTCCGGGCGACGGAGCCGGACCGTTAGGTTAGAACCACTCGAGCCTTATTCATCAAGCTTGAGCACCGCCATGAAAGCCTCTTGCGGGATCTCGATCGAGCCCACCCGCTTCATCCTCTTCTTGCCTTCCTTCTGCTTCTCCAGTAGCTTGCGCTTGCGCGTGATATCGCCGCCATAGCACTTGGCGAGCACATCTTTTCGCATCGCCGCGATTGTTTCGCGGGCGACTATCTTGCCGCCGATCGCCGCTTGAAGCGGGACGATGAACATCTGGCGCGGGATGATCGTCTTCAGCTTTTCGACCAGCTTGCGACCCTGGATCTGTGCCTTGCTCCGGTGCACGATCAGTGACAGCGCGTCCACCGGCTCGCCGGCCACGAGCACGTCGAGCTTCACGAGATCACCTTCGCGGAAGCCGATCATCTCGTAGTCCATCGACGCATATCCCTTGGACCTGGACTTGAGCTGGTCATAGAAGTCATGGATGATCTCGCCCAGCGGCATCTCGTACTCGATGACCACCCTGTCGCCGGGCCTGTGCTCCAGATGCTTGTATCCCCCGCGCCGTTCCTGGCACAACTCCATCATCGGGCCGACAAAGTTCGACGGAACGATGATCGACAGATTCACGAAAGGCTCCGCGATCAATTCAATCGTGGTCGGGTCTGGCATCAGCGCGGGATTGTCGACCTCGATGACCGCGCCGGTCTTGAGCGTCACCATGTACTCGACCGTCGGAGCCGTGGTGATGATATCCAGCTCGAACTCGCGCTCCAGGCGCTCCTGAACGATCTCGAGGTGGAGAAGGCCCAAGAACCCGCAGCGAAACCCAAAGCCGAGGGCCGCGGAGTTCTCCGGCTCGAACGACAGTGCGCCGTCGTTGAGCTGCAGCTTCTCGAGGGCTTCCTTGAGGTCGCCGAACCGTTCGGAGTCGGTCGGAAAGAGTCCGGCAAACACCATGGGCTTGACCTGTCGGTAGCCGGGCAGCGGTGTCCCGGCGCCATCGTCGGCAGTGGTGATCGTGTCGCCCACCCTCGCGTCGACCACGTTCTTGATCGCCGCGGTGACGTAGCCGACCTCGCCGGCGGTCAGCTTCTCCGCGGGCCTGGGGCCTGGAGCAAACCAGCCGACCTCGTCCACCTCGTGGACCTTGCCGGTGTTCATCATCCGAATCTTGGTGCGAGGAATGATCTCTCCGTCGACGACGCGCACGTAAGTGATCACTCCGCGATACGTGTCGTAGTGGGAGTCGAAGATGAGCGCGCGCAGCGGCGCTTTGGGGTCGCCATGCGGGGGCGGGACCCTGGCGATCACCGCTTCGAGGATGTCCTGGGTGCCGATGCCCTGCTTGGCGGAGGCGAAGATGACCTGATCGCGGGGGATCCCGGTGACGTCCGCGATCTCCTCCGCGACCATCTCGGGCTGCGCGGCGTCGAGGTCGATCTTGTTGACGACCGGCACCAGGGTCAGGCCGGCTTCAACGGCCTGGTAGAGGTTGGCCAGCGTCTGCGCCTCTATCCCCTGCGCAGCGTCGACGACAAGGATCGCGCCCTCGCATGCAGCCAGCGACCGCGAGACTTCGTACGCAAAATCGACGTGGCCGGGCGTATCGATGAGGTTCAACTCGTAGGTCTTTCCGTCGCGGGCGGGATAGGTCATGCGGACGGCCTGCAGCTTGATCGTGATGCCCCGCTCTCGCTCGAGGTCCATGGTGTCGAGGACCTGGTCCTGCATATCGCGCTGGCTGATCGAGTTGGTGAACTCGAGGAGCCGGTCGGCAAGCGTCGACTTGCCGTGATCGATGTGGGCGATGATGCAGAAGTTCCGCACCAGCGCCTGCTTCACGGTCAACACGCTATGAATCGTAGGTGCCAGACCGGATTGACCGTGCCAAGATTGCCGGCAGCATGATCACGGCGCTCGGTTTGATCATTCTGCTTGCGGGCGGATTTCTGTACACCAAGGTTGTGGGCGACTTCCTCATCAGGCACGTGACCTCGCGATCGTTGGGTACCCTGGCACCGGGATACGCGGCTTCGCGCTCTGGCATCAGGGCCTACTCAAACGTCATTGCGTCGTTCGGCATCCTGGTCATCGGCCTTGGCGCCACCGATTGGGCGGGGAGCCTGGGCGCGTTTGTGGCAGTCGTCGGGCTGGTTAGTTTCGTCGGGTTCTCAGCCGCTGCGATTGCCGGCGAGGTGAAGACGTACCGCGCGCTGAAACGCTAGACCGCGATCGGCGCGGGCTGGTCGAGTCGCTGGTGGGCGCCCAGGCTGAGCGGGCGGGCGAGTGCGGCCGAGCAAATCATCGAAGCCATCTCGGCGGCGTCCGCAGCCGTCGCGGAGCCGGCGCCTGACCCCAAAACCCGCAGGCCGCGCGCAAGCCCGCGCCCACTGCGGAGCACGCCGGCCGCGGAATCCAGGACGCGGCGGACTTCACCCAGGCTGAGCTCACCCCGCCTCCACATGTGACCTCGCGCGCTAGCGGACCCCACAATGGGCGCCGTGGCAGTAGCCGCTGCGGCTGCACGCCTTCCGAAAGTGGCTGCCTCGAGCAGCGAGTTGCTTGCCAACCGGTTGGCGCCGTGCACGCCGGTCCGTGCGCACTCGCCGGCAGCGAACAGGCCGGGGACCGACGCCCTCCCATCGAGGTCGGTCGACACGCCACCCATCGTGTAGTGGGCCGCCGGCATTATCGGCACGGGCTCGTGCAGCGGATCGATCCCCGCGTGGCGGCAGTTGCGCATAAAGTTTGGAAAGCTCACGCGCAACAGCTCCGGATCCATGTGCGTTGCCGAGATGAACGCGGGGCCTCGATGCTTCGCCAGCGCCACTGCCACCTGGTCTCGCGGCAGAAGCTCGTCGATGAAACGCTCACCGGCTGCGTCGACCACCTGAGCGCCCGCGCCGCGTAGGGCCTCCGTGATGAGGAATGGGTGGGGACCAGCAAAGACGGTCGGGTGGAACTGGACGAACTCCAGGTCGGCGACATGCGCCCCGGCACGCGCCGCTTCGAGGATGCCCTTGCCGTTGCTCAGCCGGCTGTTGGTCGTGCGCTCGTACAGGCCGGCATACCCGCCGGTGGCGAGAATCGTTGCGCCGGCGTAAACAGTCAGGCCGCCGGAGAACTCCGCCCCTTCGCACACTCCGTCGCCAAGCAGTACATGCAGCCGCGCGGTGAAGCGGGTGATGCGTGGCTCGAGGTCGATCGCCGCATGCACGAAAGCCATGAGCGTGTGACCACTCTGATCGCCGCCGAGGTGAAGGACGCGAGCCATCGAGTGGGCCGCCTCGCGGGCAGCGTCACCATCGAAACGCACGCCAAGAGACTCCAACCAATGGACCGTCTCCGGACCTGCCGAGGTCAGCATCGTCACCGCGTCCGGATCGCACAGCCCGGCGCCTGCGGCGAGGGTGTCGATGGCGTGCAGCCGAGGCGAGTCCTCCGGCAGCACAGCGGCGGCGATACCGCCCTGAGCTCGCTCGGATGAGGCGGGGCCGGCCGACACGAGCGCGACGCGTGCGCCCAGGCGTGCGGCCTCCAGCGCTGCGGCGGAACCCGCGAGCCCGTCGCCGATGACCAGGATGTCAGTGGCAACCTGACTGCGGAGATCGGAATTGATCACAACTCGACCATCCGCTGAATGGCGCCCCGAGCGCGGTCGGCAACGTCCTCTGGCACCTTGACCTCGAACACATCGTCGCGCAGCGAGATGAGCAGCTTCTCGAGCGTGATCTTCTTCATGTAGCGGCAGATGGCGCGCTCGCTCGCGGCGTAGAAACGACCCTGCGGCGCTTCCTTGGCCAGGCGATGCATGATTCCGAGCTCCGTCGCGACGACGAAGCTTCGGGTCGGGTACTGCTGAGCGTGCTTGACCATGCCCTCAGTGCTCAGGATGTGAGTTCTGTCTGCGTCGATGTCGCCGCTCGCCTTGAAGTACATGCACTGGCTGGCGCAACCGCACTCGGGGTGAACGAGCAGGTCGGCGTCACCGTGCTCCGCGCGAGCCCTGTCGAGGTCGGCGGGCCTGATCCCCGCATGCACGTGGCACTCGCCCGGCCAGACATGCATCTTCCGCCCCGTGACTTTCTCCAGGTAGGTGCCAAGGAACATGTCGGGCAGAAATAGAATCTCCCTGTCTTCAGGGATCGCGCGGATGACGCGCTCCGCGTTGCCTGAGGTGCAGCAGTAGTCGCTGAGCGCCTTGACCTCAGCCGTCGTGTTGACGTACGAAACCACGACAGCGTCGGGAAACTCCGCCTTCCATGCGGCCAGCTGCTCGGCGTTGATGGTCGCGGCGAGCGAGCACCCCGCGGCGAGGTCTGGGATCAGGACGCGCTTCTTCGGGCTGAGGATGACAGCCGTCTCGGCCATGAAATGGACGCCGCAGAACACGATCAGGTCGGACGGCGTCGCGGCGGCTTGCCGTGACAGTCCCAGCGAATCGCCTACGTAATCGGCCACGTCCTGCACCTCGGGCACCTGGTAGTTGTGCGCGAGGATCACCGCGTTGCGCTTGCGCGCGAGCTCGCGGATTTCCGCGCTCATGCCCGCGATGTCGCGCGGCACGTCGCGCCGGGAATACTCTGCGGCGTCAGCCTCGAGCGAGATCGTCTCTACCGCCATGTCCTTGTCACCTCCAGGCTCAGGTCCAGCGCCGGCGCCGAGTGCGTAAGCGCTCCAACCGATATCCGGTCGACCCCGGCTCGCGCAGCTGCAACAGCTCCTTCCAAGGTCATGCCCCCTGATGCTTCCAACTTCGCGCGGCCCGCGGTGATTTCAACTGCTTGCCGCATCAGCTCGGCCGTCATGTTGTCGAGCAGCACGATCTCTGCCCCAACGTCGAGCGCCTCGGCCAGCTGCTCGAGCGTGTCCACCTCAACCTCCACGGCCATCCCGACCTTGCGCGCGCGCCTGATCGCTTCGCGCACTCCGCCCGCGGCCGCGACGTGGTTGTCCTTGATGAGGATCGCGTCCCACAAACCGTCGCGGTGGTTGTGACCGCCCCCGGCGCGCACCGCAGCGCGTTCGAGCGAGCGCAGCCCGGGCGTCGTCTTGCGCGTGTCGAGCAACGTGACTTTTGGGTAGGGCGCTAACGCGTCCGCATACCGGCGAGTCATCGTCGCTATTCCTGAAAGGCGCTGCAGGAAATTGAGCGCGGTGCGCTCGCCGATGAGGATCGAGCTCAAGGAGCCGCTGACCCTCGCGACCTCAGCGCCGGCCGCGAGCCGGGCGCCATCGGCAAGGAGGGCCTCGTATTTGCTGGCCGGATGGATCATTTCGAACACGCCCGCCGCGGCGTCGCTGCCGCTCAGCACACCCGGCTTGCGAGCGATCACCACCGCTTCGCCCATCAGATCGGCGTCGACGATCGAGCTGGTCGTCACATCGACGTTGCTCTCGCCGAGGTCCTCGGCGAGGGCGGCCGCCACCACCTGGTGCAGGTCAGGCTTCGATGAAACCATCGGGCTCCTCGCGCAAGCCAAAGGCCTGCTGGGTGAAACGGAAGAGATATGCCTTCTTGCCGCGGACGCTTCGCTCCTTGCCGGTCTGCTCGATCACGCCGCGGTCGACGACCCTGCGCCAGAAGTTGCCTCGATTGATCGACAGCCCAAGGACCGCCTCGTAGACGTGCTGGAGCTCCGAGATCGTGAACTCGGAAGGCAGCAGCTGGAATCCAACCGATGAGTAGCCGACCTTGCTCCGCAGGCGCCGCACCGCGTAGTCGACAACCTCGCGATGGTCGAACGCCATCTCGACCGGCAACCGTCTCACCGGGTGCCAGTCCTGCTCAACCCCATCCTTCTCGCCCGCGCACGCCTCAGCCGCTGCGACAGGCACGATCGCGAGGTACGCGACGGACAGCACGTCGCCGCGTGGATCGCGCCCAGGCACCACGACATGGCCGGCGCTATCCAGCTGCTGGGGCCGGTGAAAGGTCTTGAGCTGCTCGATCCAGCCGCCGTCGACCCCCGTGATGCCGACCTGGAGGGCGCGCGCCTGTGAGTCGAGCGAAGAGCCGGGGCAGCGCAAGCCGCCGGGGAGCGCCCAGAAGCCCGGGTACGGTGGCTCGGTCCGCCGGCGAAGGAGCACGCTGAGCTCGCGACCCGCAAGCGTGAAGACGGCCAGGTCGACCGAGACCGGACAGCTCGAATCTATGAGGTCACGCGAAACCTTTTGCTCCACCATCCCATGCCCAATGTTATCTCATTTCGAAGCGACATGGGAAGCGAACTTATTGACGTGTCACCAGGGCCGTCGCCAGGGCCACCAGGGCCGCCGTGTCGGCGCGCAAATTGCGCGGGCCCAGGGTGGCCTTTTGAGGCACCAGCGCAAGCTCTCGGTCCGACCAGCCCCCCTCGGGGCCGACCAAGAGTGTCAAGTTTTGGGGCTCCGGCATGTCCGCCAGCCGTACTGGCGCGGAGCGCACGAGCATCACCGGGTTCTCGTTCATGTCGACTACGTCTTCGAGCGATGACGGCCCAAGGACGTCGGGGACGCCCAGCCTGCCGGCGAGCATCGCCGCCTCGCGGCAGATGGTCCGCCAGCGTTCAGGCTTGGCACCGCGCGCCACACTGCGGTCGGCCTGGACGATGTGAAAAGCATATGCGCCGGCCTCTGTGCATCGGGAGAGGACGAGCTCGAGCGCGGGAGCAGGCAGGTGGGCGATGGCGATCACGATTAGTGCCAACGGCTCAGGGTCGTGCGCACGCTCGGAGACAACAGTGCCCTCGACCCGTTCCGCGGTGACTCGATCAAGACGTAGCGTGAGCATGAGTCCTGCCGGGTCGACCACCTCGATCTTCTCCCCCACCCGCGCCCGCAGCGAGCGAGCGAGATGGCGAGCGTCGTCGCCCAGGATTACTGCGCGCTCACCATCTCGCTGGACAAAAAATGAAGGCAACCGTTACATCGCGTTGAAGGTTTCGTAGACCGCGATCTCGCCGCCGCTCCTGATGATGGGACAACCCTTCGCCAGCTTCGTCGCCTTGTCAAGCGAGGGGGCATCGATGATGCTGTAGCCGCTCGCGCGCTTGCCAATCGGCCCTTTCGCGGTGCTGCCATCAGCCCTGATCTTGTTGACCGCCCCAGAAAACGGATTGCCACCGTCCACCATCGCCGGCCCGACTTTCGCGAACCATTTCTCCCACTGCTTCAAGACCCGCGCTTGCGCAGCCGGCGACTCCGGCATTCCTCCGCCGTAATAGACGAGCAAGTACTTCACGCTTCCTTCTCCTTGTCCATAGGCCGCTGCGACAGATGCGCAGAGTGCCCACGCAGGCTACCTGTTGCGCGCGGCAGTGCTGAGATTTTCTTGCGCGGCGAAGCGTATTGCAAGCGGAGCACTGCGATCAGCGCCAGCGCGGCCGCGAGCCTGTCTCGATTTGCCGAATCGTTGAGCCAGCGGCTCGTGCCCGAAGGATGCGGCAGCGGAACGATCACAGGCCGTTCCCCGAACCGATTCCCGACGCGATCCTCGAGGGAGCCGGGACCAAGGAACCGATTGATAGCCATCTGGCCGACTGGAATCACGACCTTTGGTTTTAGAATTCGCAGCTCCGCATCGAGCCAGTGGGCGCAGTTGGCGATGGCGGACGCGGGCGGCCGGAGATCGCCGGTGCCGGTCGCGTTCCGTCCCGGAAAGCAGCGCATCAGCGCTGCGATGTAGGTGAGGCTGCGGAAGTCTTCAGCGCCGGCGAAGCCGGCGCGAAGCATCCAGCGGTCGAGCTCCTTGCCGGCGCGACCATCGAAAGGACGCCGGGACACTCGTTCGGTGGGACCTGGTGCCTGGCCGACCAGCATGAACGGCGCACCCCATTGACCCGAGAAGGTCGGATTCGCCTCGGGGATGATGCCGTCGCCGACGCACTTGTGGCAAGCGCGGCAGGCCGCTTGATGCGCAAGCAGGGTGGCTGGACTCATGCCAGCTCGAAGTTAACAGGCAGGGTTGTCCAACCGGAGCGAGTGCCTGGGTATCGGTAACATGCGTTGGCGATGACACTTCCGTCCCCTGAGCAAGTGCTCGGCGTGCTCTCCCATATCCAGGACCCAGACCTCGGGCGCGACGTCGTGAGCCTCGGGATGATCAAGGAGCTGGAGGTCAGCCCTCAGGGCAAGGTCAGCTTCACGTTCGAGCTGACGACGCCGGCGTGTCCCGTCCGCGACCGCTTCAAGTCGCAGGCGCAGGACCTGGTCGGAGACATCCCCGGCGTCACCGCCGTGGAAGTCCGCATGACCGCCAACGTGCGGCCCGCTTTCATGCGACCCAAGCCCTCAGAGATCCTCCCCGGCGTCAAGCAGACAATCGCCGTCGCCTCGGGCAAGGGCGGCGTGGGCAAGTCCACGGTCGCCGTCAACCTCGCGGCCGCGCTGCGCAAGGCCGGCGCCGAGGTCGGCCTCCTGGACGCCGACATCTACGGTCCGTCGGTCCCGGCCATGATCGGGTCGCACGCCGTGCCCGAGCAGGTCAACGGACGCCTGCAGCCGATCGATGCTCACGGTCTCAAGGTGATGTCGTTCGGCCTGATCTACCCCGGCGAACAGCCGACGATCTATCGCGGGCCGATGGTCGGCAAGGCCATCGAGGCGATGATGGTCCAGGTCGACTGGGGCCGGCTCGACTACCTCGTGATCGACCTCCCCCCGGGCACCGGCGACGCTTCGTTGACCCTCGCCCAAGCGATCCCTCTCACCGGCGTGGCCATCGTGTGCACGCCGCAGGATGTCGCCACAGACATCGCGGTCAAGGCGCTCCAGATGTTCAGGAAACTGAACGTCACGCCCCTTGGCCTGATCGAAAACATGAGCTGGTACGTCTGTTCCAATTGCGGGCACCGCCACGAAATCTTCAGCCACGGTGGCGCCGAGTCAGCCGCAAAACGCCTGGGCGTGCCGTTCCTGGGCGCGATTCCGCTCGAGGAGGGCATCCGCGAGGACGCCGACGCCGGTACCCCCGTTGTCATCTCGAGGCCCGAGTCCGCTGGAGCCCAGGCCTTCACCCACATCGCCTCGCAGGTGGCCGCCCGCACTTCCATCCAGTCATTCCGGCAGCTGCCGGTGATCAACGTCCGCTAGGAGTCGGCGCACTGCAAGACCCCGACCCGTTTCCAGTCAACGTCGACGCCGACCGCGAACGCAATGTGATGGACGTGGTTTGGGAGGACGCCCACCGCAGCACCTACTCGGGGGAGCGGCTCCGCTGGGCGTGCCCCTGTGCCGAGTGTCGTGGTGAGGCGGGCGCCCCGGGCCGCCTGTCGCGCGTCAAGAACCTCGCTCCAGAGGAGCTTCGACTTCAGGACGTGAGCCTCATCGGCCAGTACGCGTTGCAGATCGCATTTCAGAGCGGCCACGCCACCGGGCTCTATACCTTCTCGCTGCTACGCCGGCTCTGTGCCTGCGAGGAGTGCGCGGCCGATCGTAAATCCGATCTGGGGCCGGGTCCTCCGTGACATAATTCCCCTCCGGCCCGTTTTCCTTACGCCCTTGCAAGAGACCCAGCCCTCGCCACCACCGGCCGCAGCCTTGCGGCGACCCCGACGAAAGGGGCTCGCCAGTCGAGGTTGGATCCCCATTGCGGCGGCCCTTGCGGTTCTTCTCAGT
This sequence comes from Candidatus Dormiibacterota bacterium, assembly GCA_003139695.1. Lineage (GTDB taxonomy): Bacteria > Chloroflexota > Dormibacteria > Dormibacterales > Dormibacteraceae > Palsa-872. The sequence continues at coordinate 22,437 of PLJM01000028.1, forward strand.
GCCGCGGGCGGTTTCGTCGCCTATGCCAACACCCTGCCGACGTCCGTCAGCCTCAACCTCAAGGATGGCCAGACCAACGTCGCCACCGATACGCAGCTGGACTTCAAGTTCTCCAGGCCCGTCGGTATGGCCACATTGCAATCAGCCCTGAACGTCGCCCCTGCGATGGCCGGGACCTTGCGGGCCCTTTCCGGGCAGACCGACTATGCATGGTCGCCATCAGGATTTTTCGCCCCGCTGACCACCTACACGGTCACTCTTAAATCGCTCACCGATCTTGGTCTCCACCCGCTGAAGGCGACGGCATGGACCTTCACGACAACCATCGAGCCTCGTGTCGCATCGGTCACGTCGGGCAGTACGACGATCAGCGACGGCGGCGAGATCGACCCGGGCTCGCTGCTCCAGCTCAATTTCAATGACGCGATGGACCCCAGCACCGTCAACGTCACCACTGGCACGAAGGTTCTTGCTCTGAAGTGGGCGACGGATGACCGGAGCGCAACGATCGCGACCAAGGGCATCCCATCGGGCCCACTGGTGATCCAGCTCGCCGCAGGCGCTATCGATCAGACCGGACACCCCATGTCCACGGCTTTCACGTTGCTCACCGGCATCTACTACCACGATCACGAGACGACCACAGCCCTCAAGTACCCGGCTCTGATCCAGATCCCGAACGATTACTACGCACGCGACCAGAACGGCCTGCAGGCGGCCAGCCTCGTGTTCGAGTACTTGGCCGAGGGCGGAATCACCCGCCTCACCGCCATCTTCCAGCACGCGCCAAAGGTCATCGGTCCGATGCGCTCGAGCCGGTTCATCTCACTGAAGATCGCCCGCCACTACAAGGGCCTGCTGTTCCAGTCGGGCGAGTCGCAGGCGACTCGAAGCCAGGCGGCCGGCGATCCAGTCCCGCAGTTCTTCGACACCATCGGCTACATGTATCGCACCGCGGCGCGAATCGCCCCGGACAACCTGATGATCAACGGCACGCTGGTCAAGAAGGCGGAGGCGAAATTCGGCATCGCAGCATTCAATTTGCCGGAGGCACGCCAACCGCTGCCGGGCGGTGCGGCGGCGACCAAGGTGTCGGTGCCTGAGCACTATTCGACGTATGCCTACGACCGAACCTTCGGCACCTATCAGAAGACAGAGGAAGGACACCTGTATCGCGATGCCACCAGCCACCAGGTCGTGCGCATAGAGATGCTGATACTCCTGCACACGCAGGTGCAGCTGCTAAACGTCGGTGATGGCCATGGCTCTTACATTCATGACTACAACCTCGAATCGAGTGGCAAGATCGACGTCTATTACAAAGGCCACAGGTTTGCAGGCACCTGGACGTCAACGGGCGCACACAAACCGCTGACCTTCAAGCTCTCGAACGGCACTGTGCTGAGCATGCCGCCCGGGCTGGTCTGGGTCGACGTCGTCAGCTAGCGTCTACGGCCGACACGGGACTAGGCGCGTGCCGCGTCCTTCAGCGACGTCACATACATCGACGCAGCGACCGCTGCGGTCGTGCCATCACCGACGGCGGTCGCGATCTGCTTGGTCAGCTGCGCACGCACATCGCCGACGGCCCAGATGCCTTCCACCGACGTCTGGAGGTCGCGTCCAGTAAGGATGTAACCCGCCTCGTCGTGGTCGACGTGCACCTTGAACAGCCCGGAGTTAGGGACAAAGCCGACGAAGATGAACACTCCGCCGACGTTGAGCTCCTTGGTCTGTCCGCCCTGCTCGTAGTGCACCGCGTGAACCTTCTCGGTCCCGCTGATCTCTTTCACCGCCGCCTCCAGGATGAAATCGATCTTTACGTTGGCGCGCGCACGGTCTATGAGTATCGGCTGCGCTCGCAGCTCGTTCCGGCGGTGAATTATGTGGACCCTGGATGCGTACCTTGTGAGAAAGTCGCCCTCTTCGACCGCGGCGTCTCCCCCGCCGACGACGGCCAGCTCCTGACCCTTGAAGAAGGCGCCATCGCAAACCGCGCAGTAGCTGACGCCGCGGCCCCAGAACTCCTTCTCGCCCGGAATTCCCAGGTATCGCGGCAGGCCGCCCGCGGCCATGATCAGTGCAGGAGCCCTGAGCTCCTCCCCCGACTCCAGCCGGACGACCTTGGTATTGCCTTCGACATCGATCTCCAGAACGGGCTCGAAGTCGCGCACCTCGAGGCCGAACTTGCGCGCGTGGTCCCCCATCTTGGTCGCCAGCTCGGAGCCCAGGATGGTCTCGAAACCGGGATAGTCCTCGACCAGCTCGGTGTTCAACAGCTGGCCACCGAGAGCGCCCCTGTCGACCAGCACCGCTTTCAGATTCATCCGGGCCGTGTACAGGCCTGCAGCCAGGCCCGCCGGGCCGCCCCCCACGATGATGACGTCGTAATTCATTGCACTGATTGGAAAGGGGCCGGCAGGGGCGGTATTCCTACCCGTGCTTGAACTGGGCGCCATAGCCGCCACGCGGGCTGTGGCAGACGATGTTGTCAAAAGGGCACCCGATGGAGCAGGCGCCGCACTCGATGCAGTTGCCGAAGCTCACCAGGGTCTTCTTCTGCTCCTCGTTCCACTCGTAAACACCCGCCGGGCAGAAGTGGGTGCAGTACTTGCCCTCGCATTTGGTCCCGCAGACCTCCTGGTCGATGATCTCGATGTGCGGCTTGCCGCTGTCCTCGTTGTACTTGACTGTGAACAGCTTGTCGGTGAGCTTTTCCATCAGGCGCCGAACCGCTCCCAGACTCTGCACATGAGGCGGATCGCGTTGATGTAGTCCGCCGCGTGAATGTTCTCGTTCGGTGCGTGGACACGGTTGTCAGGGCGCCCGACGCCCACCGGCAGCACCGTCGGGATGCCCAGGTCGGCAACCACCGGATGCATGGGTCCTGTCGCCTGCATGAACGGCCACAGAATCGGCTCGCCGTGCAGCTCGCGAACGCACTCGATCATGGCCTTGGCGACATCGGAGTCTGGGTCTGATCGGGCCGGCTTCTCGGAATCGCTCCAGACGATCTCGACCTTTTCGAAACCGTGCGAATCGAGGTGCTTGCGAAGGCTCTCCAGGACGTGGGCCGGCTCCTGGTTGGGGATGAGCCGGAAATCCAGCTTGGCGGTCACCTCTGCAGGGAGCACCGTCTTCGAACCGGGGCCCTGGTAGCCGATGGTGACGCCCGCGATATTGCAGGTCGGAGTGAACAGAAGCTGCTCGATGACGTTCTCGGGCTTGGGGTCGCGGACCAGGCGCTCGAAACCGACCAGCTGCTTTCGCTGCTCGACCTCGGGGTCGATCTTCGCCATCATCCGGCGGTCGGCCTCTGTCGGCGGGACCACGCCGTCGTAGAAACCTTCGATCCGGATGTTCATGTCCTGGTCGCGCAGGCTCGCGAGCGCTTCGATCAGATACATCGCGGCCGATGGGTAGATGGACGCGAGGCCGGAATGCTGGTCGAAGTTGAGAAACCGCACCCGCAGCTGCAGGTAGACCAGGCCGCGACAGCCGAACTGCAGGGTCGGCCGCCCAGACTCGTCAAACGACGTTCCGGATTCCCACAGGCAACCGTCGGCGCTCAGCTTGCTCGAATGCTCGTGAGCGATCTTTTCGAAAGTCTTCGAGCCGATCTCCTCCTCGCCCTCGATCAGGAACCGCAACGTCACGGGGATCGCGCCAACCTTCTTGAGCGTCTCCACCGCATGGATCCGGGCCATCACATCGGCCTTGTCGTCGGCGACTCCCCTGGCGATGATCCGGCCATCTTTCTCGGCCGGCTCGAACGGTTTCGAATCCCACAGCTCGATGGGGTCGACCGGCTGCACGTCGTAGTGCTGGTACAGGAGCAGCTTGCGACGGCCGGCGCCAGGCACCTCTGCGTAGAGCGCCGGCATCCCTCCAGCCTCCAGGGTCTCGACCCGATCGGTGAATCGGCCCAGTCGCTCGCCGAGCCAGTCCCGCGCCGGCTTCACTGCCTCGGCTCCGTGGTTTGAGATGCTGGGGAACGAGCAGAGCTCCTTCAGCTCCTCGACGAACCGCGCGCTGTTCTTCTGGATATACGCATCAACGGCGCTCGTTGAGATCACGGAGACATTGTTTCACCCGCGTAACCTTGTCGTGTGAGCGAGAGTGAGGGCGAATTCCACTTCTCGCCACGCCCAAATCGGGCGGACGAGATCAAGTGGCGCCCATGGTCGGAGAAGGCGTTCGACGAAGCGCGCCTCCTAAACCGTCCTATTCTTCTTTCCATATCAGCGGTCTGGTGCCACTGGTGCCACGTGATGGACGAGACCACCTACTCGCACGCAGGGGTGATCGACCTGATCAACCGCCAGTACCTGCCCATCCGGGTCGACAACGACGTACGGCCCGACATCAACCAGCGGTACAACATGGGGGGCTGGCCAACCACGGCTTTCCTCACGTCTTCGGGCGACATTCTCACGGGCGCCACGTACTTGCCACCGGATCAGATGGTCGACGCCCTGATGCGGATTTCGAGCTATAACAGCAGCCACCAGGCGGAGATCGCCACCCGAGCTCTCGAGTCGCGGAAACGAGCTGCATCGGGCGTCGCGCGCAGCGCCGGCGAGCTTGACGAGAGCATTGTCGATTCGATTCTCGAAGCCGTCACGAACGCTTACGACCCCGAGTACGGCGGTTTCGGCAACGCGCCCAAGTTTCCGCAAACCGAGGCCCTCGTCTTATTGCTGGAGCAAGCCCAGGTGCGCGCGGATCCAACGCTACGCCAGATGGCAATCAACTCGCTGGAACACATGGCAGGCGGTGGCACTTACGACCACGTCGAAGGTGGATTCTTCCGCTATTCGACGACGCAGGACTGGAGCGTGCCCCATTTCGAGAAAATGCTGGAGGATCACGCTGGCCTGATCAGCGCCGTGGCCCTGGCCGGGCTCGACGATATCCTCGATGCGACTACTGGCTATCTGGACACTGTCCTGCGCGACCCGACGACTGGTTTGTACGCAGGCAGCCAGGACGCCGACGAGCACTACTACTCGCTCGGCGCCGATGAGCGCAGGCCCGACAATGCTCCTTACGTCGACCGTCGCGTTTATACGTCGTGGAATGCAGCGCTGGCGGTCGCTTACCTCGAAGCGGCTGTCCTACGCAACCGTCCAAAACTTCGCGTGCATGCTGCAAAGCTGCTCGATCAGCTCTTCCACGATAGGTACCGGGCCGGGCACGGCCTGACCCACACGGAGGGCGCAGGCGGGCAGCTCGGAGACCAGGTCTGGGGACTCCTCGCCGCGGTGCGCGCACACCAGGCAGGCCTTGGGGACGGCTGGCTCCCGATCGCCATGGACCTCGCGCAACACCTCGAAGATGCGTACGCAGACCACGAGCTGGGCGGATATTTCGACCACGTGGCCGAGCGACTCGGCCGCCTGGGTGATCCCATCAAGCCACTCGGAGAGAATTCGATTGCGGCCATGGCACTGGGTGAGCTGGACACTCTGTCCGGCCAGCCCGACATGCCGTGCACGCAGCGAGCTCGCCGCGCCCTTGAATCCGTGGCGGGTTTGCCTGCTCAGTACGGCCTGATGGCCGCTGCCTTCGCTCGGGCGCTGGATCGTCAGCGGAAAGCGATCAAGGTGAGCAGCGGAAACGCGGAGTTGGTGCGTGCGGCACGGCTGGCGCATCCGTACGCGGTGATCGACCCCAATGAGGATGGTCGCGCCATGGTGTGCGTGGGGACCATATGCTTGGCGCCGGTGTCTACGCCCGCCGCGCTCGAGGCAGCACTCCAGGAAGCCTCGAAAGCGCGTGCCTGAGAGCCGGCGCCACTTCTCGAGGCGCGTCGACAAGGCTCTCGACAATCCCAGCCTGCAGCAAGCCCTGACCAGCGGACTGACCGGGATTCGCGCGCGCCGCGATCGCGCGTTCGAGAGCTTCGATTTCGAGAAAGGGCGGGCGGAGCTCAAGCAGCGCCGGCGGGCCAATCTCGACGACCTGCCCGAGCTGGCGGACCAGTTCAAGCAGCGGATGGAAGCGGCAGGGGGCGTCGTCCATTACGCAAAGGACGCGGCGGAGGCGCGCGAGATCATCGGCCAAATCTGCTTGCAGGCCGGCGCTGCAGCTTCGCGCGGCGCCGAAGGCCGGATGGTGGTCACCAAGGTCAAGTCGATGGCCAGCGAGGAGATCGAGCTCAACCCCTACCTGGAAGGGCTTGGCATGGAGGTGGTCGAGACGGACCTCGGCGAGCGAATGGTCCAGCTCACCCACACGCATCCGTCGCACTTGATCGCGCCCGCTATCCACCTGACCAAAGAGGACGCGGCTTCCGTCTTCGGCACCGAGGCCACCGTCGACGCCATCCAGCTACACGCCCGTGAATCGCTCCGGTCTAAGTTCATCGAAGCGACTGTCGGCATCAGCGGAGCCAACATGGCAATCGCGGAGACGGGAACTGTCGTCATCGTCACCAACGAGGGCAACGCCGACCTCACGACGACGCTACCACCGGTGCACATAGCGTTGTTCGGGTTCGACAAGCTGGTGGCGACCCTGGAGGACGCGGTCGCGGTTCTGCGCATGCTGCCGCGCAGCGGTACCGGTCAGATCATGACCAGCTACGTCAACTGGATCACGGGGCCGTCCCGATCGGCAGACATCGAACAGTCGCTGACGATCGGGGTACATGGGCCACGCGAGATGCATTGCGTGATCCTGGACAACGGGCGCACGGAGATGCTCGCCGATCCGATTTTCCGCGACGCCCTCACCTGCATCCGCTGCGGCGCGTGCTCCAATGCCTGCCCGCCGTTCATGGCGGTGGGAGGCCATCAGTTCGGCCACATCTACAACGGACCGATCGGGCTCGTCCTCACCCCTTTCCACCACGGCATCGACAAGGCCGATCTGCCGAACACCCTCTGCACCCAATGCAATGCGTGCCAGGACATCTGCCCGGTGGACATCCCGCTGCCGCGCCAGATCCTCGAGCACCGGCGCCAGGGCCGCAAGTCGCTTCGGAAGAAGGTGCTAACCAGCGTCTGGGAGCGGCCGGGCCTCGCCGACGGTCTGCTGCGTGCAGGCGCCCCCTTCAGCCGCTTCGTGCCGGGGGCGCCGCCGCTGGCCCGGGTCCCTTTCCGCGACCGTTCCGACCGGGCGGCCGCCAATGGCCAGGGTGGCGAGCCGCTCACGATATTCGCCTCCTGCATGGTCGACAGGATGCTGCCAGAGGCAGCAGTCGCCCTACGACAAATCGCTGACGCGGCAGGCTACAGGGTTGGGTTTCCCAAGGCTCAGTGGTGCTGCGGCCTGATCGCCGCCAATGCAGGGGACTTCTCTGGAGGGGCCGAACTGCATAGCAGCCTCGCCGAAAGCCTTCGAGATTCCAAGGGTTTGATCGTGACCCCTTCGGCCTCGTGCTTTGGCGCGTTCACCATCGACGCGCCCGATTGGGGCGCTTCGCCCGAGGAGACTCTCCGCTCGCGCTTCCGGGACTCCACACGATTCGCCCTCGACCTGCTGACACAGCGGCCCGAGCTCGTGCGGGAGACCGGAACCGGCCTGAAGGTTGCCTACCACGACTCGTGCCAGACCCTGCGGCAGCTCGGTCTCAAGACCGAGCCGAGGCGGCTTCTCGGCCTGGCGGGCTACGAGGTGGTGGACATCCCGGACATCGCCAACTGCTGCGGGTTCGGGGGCACATTCAGCCTCGATTGGCCCCGTGTGGCGAGCCGCCTGGCGGAGTGGAAGCTCGATGCGATCGCCAAAACGGGCTGCACGGTCGTGGCTTCCGACAACCCGGGCTGCCTCATCCACATCGCCACCGCCGCCCGCAGCCGAGGCATCGAGCTTCGTGTCGCGCACGTGCTCGAGCTCGTGGCCGAGCGCCTGGCGGCATCGGCTCGGTAGGGTTAGTCACCTGGTGAAGATCAATCTCGTAGCCGCCGCTCCAGCCGACATCACGGTCGACGCCCTGGCGGTCCCGATTGCCACTGGACAACGTCTCTCCGGCGCCGCAGTCGACCTCGATCGAGCGCTGGGCGGGCTCATCTCGGAGCTGCTGGGCAGCGGGGAGTTCAAGGGGCGAATCCACGAGGTCATGCCGGTGCCTACCAACGGGCGCATTGCCGCGCGCCGCTTGATCCTCTACGGTCTGGGCGCGATCAACGACCTCGACGGGCAGCGGTTGCGCTCGGCCCACCACGAGCTCGTGCGCGCGGCTCGTACTTACGGCTACAGCCGCATTGGCCTGATGCGTGTTGATCCCCTGAGCACCGACAGCTTGCGGGCGGTGGTCGAGGGATGCGTCATGGGCACCTTCGAGCGCAGGTCACGGCAGACCGGCTCCCAGCCCGAGCGCGGCGAGCTGGACGAGCTGATTCTTACCGGCTTCGGGCAGGGCCGAGACCACGAGGTGGTATTGGCGCAAGAAGCCGGCGAGGCGACAAATCGCGCTCGCGAATGGCAGAACGCACCGGGCAACGAGCTCACTCCCGACGCGCTCGCGCAGGAGGCTAGCAAGATCGCGAAGCGGCATGGCCTCGAGATCGAGGTGCTCGGCCCCTCCGAGCTGCGGGCCGGCGGCTACAACCTTCTGCTCGGGGTCGCCGCCGGCTCGACGCAACCCCCGCACATGATCCGGCTGCGTCACCGCGGTCGCGAGCTGGCGGGCAAGGCGGCCGATGCCAACGCACCGGTGCTTGCTCTCGTCGGCAAGGGCATCACATTCGATACAGGCGGCATCTCGTTGAAAGAGCCGCCATCGATGAGCCAGATGAAGGCCGACATGGCGGGTGCGGCAGCGGTGCTGGCAGCCATCGATGTCATCGCCGCCCGAAAGGTTCCCCTGGATGTCATGGCGGTCGTCGCCACGACCGAAAACATGGTGGGCCCGGCGGCGCAGCGCCCCGGTGATGTGGTGGTGAGCGCGGACGGCAAGACTGTCGAGATTCTCAACACGGACGCCGAAGGCAGGCTCGTGCTCGCCGACGCTCTCACACATGCGCTGCGCAACGGCGCTACGCATCTCCTGGACCTCGCGACCCTTACTGGTGCGGCCACTATCGCAATCGGGCACGGCGCCAGCGCCGCGGTCAGCAATAACGACGAGTTCTGGCTGCTCGTCGAAGAGGCGGCGCGACGTGCCGGCGACCGAGTCTGGAGGCTGCCGATATTCGCCGATTACCGTGTGTTGCTGCGCAGCCAGATCGCCGATTTGAGGAACTCGGAGTACGGCGAAGCCGGGGCCATCCTGGGTGGCATGTTCATTGGAGAATTCGCGCGCGGCAAGCCGTGGGCGCACCTCGATATCGCCGCCTCGAGCTGGAACACAAACGCTGAGCTGACAACCGTTCTGCGCGGACCGTCAGGGGCCGGGACTCGGCTTTGCATAGAGCTGGCGGAACTCATGGCGAGGACGGAGCGTTAGGACTTAGGTGGGAATCCTCGAGACCATCGAATCGCCGGCTGACCTTCGAAAGCTGGACCAGGCTCATCTGACGCAGCTCGCCGAAGAGGTGCGCGCCTTCCTGGTCGAGCAGACATCGCGCTCTGGCGGGCACCTGTCGCCGAACCTCGGCGTGGTCGAGCTCACCTTCGCCCTGCACCGCGTTTTCGACAGCCCGAAGGACGCCATCGTTTGGGACACTGGCCACCAGGCATACGTTCACAAGATCGTCACTGGCCGCTGGCGGGATTTCGCTCGGCTGCGCCAGGCGGGAGGCCTCTCGGGATACCCATCGCGCAAGGAATCCGAGCATGACTTCGTCGAGAACAGCCATGCGTCGACATCCCTCAGCTACGCGTTGGGCATCGCCGAAGCGAGGCTACGCAAAGGCGTAGGCGGTCACGTCGTCGCAGTGATCGGCGACGGTGCGCTGACCGGCGGCATGGCATACGAAGCCTTGAACCAGATCGCGCACCTGCAGCCGCCGAACCTGATCATCGTCATCAACGACAACGGCCGCTCATACGCGCCGACCGTGGGTGGCCTTGCTCGCCATCTGTCTCAGCTGCGCGTCGACCCTCGCTACGAGCGCATCAAAGAAGATATCTCGCGCCTTCTTCGCGACATGCCTTTGGTCGGTCCTACCGCCGACCAGGCCGCATATCGGGTCAAAGAGGGTCTGAAACAGCTCCTCCAGCCATCGACGATCTTTGAAACCCTCGGCATCAAGTACGCGGGGATCGTCGACGGTCATGACGAGCCCGCTCTGGAGGAAGTGCTCTCTCGGTCCAAGCGTCTGCGAGCGCCAACGGTCGTGCACGTGATCACCGAGAAGGGTCACGGATATGGCCCGGCCGTCGAAGACGAGGTCGACAAGCTGCACGGCGTCGGCGCTTTCGACCCGTTGACCGGGCGGCCCCGATCGACGGAGCTCACTTATACAGATGTCTTCGGCGAAGCCTTGATGACGGCAGCGACCACACGACCTGAGGTTGTCGCCATCACAGCGGCGATGGCCTCATCGACAGGGCTGCTGAACTTCGCCAAGGAATTTCCTGAACGCTTCTTCGACGTTGGCATCTGCGAGCAGCATGCCGTGACGTTCGCCGCCGGCCTTGCGCTGGCCGGCATGCATCCCGTCGTGTGCATTTACTCGACGTTCATGGCTCGAGCATTCGACCAGACGATCATGGACGTGGCTCTGCACAAGCTTCCGGTCGTCTTCATCATCGACCGCGCCGGCGTGACCGGCCCGGACGGCTCTTCGCACCACGGCGTCTTCGACCTTTCGTTTCTTCGCCTCATCCCGAATCTCAAGATCGCAGCCCCTGCCGACGCGACTGAGCTCTGCGCGCTGCTCGAGACGGCGCTGGCGTCAGACGGCCCGATTGCGATTCGCTACCCGAAGGGCCCTGTGCCCTCGACTCCGGAGCTGCCCGTTGAACCGCTGCCGATTGGCCGGTGGGAGGAGCTGCGCAAGGGATCCGACGCAGTGATCTTCGCAGTCGGACGCATGGTCGAGGTGGCCATGGAAGCAGCCGAACGGCTGGAGCTCCAGAAGGTCTCCTGTGCGGTGGTCAACTCGCGATGGATCAAGCCGGTCGATCCCAGAATCGTGGACTGGGCGCGGACCCACCCGGTCGTCGTGACGGTCGAGGACAACGTGGGGGCCGGAGGATTCGGCGGCGCGGTGCTCGAGACGCTCGCCCCGCATGGGCTTGCCGGTCGCGTGCGTGTGCTGGCGCTGCCTGACGAATTCCTGCCTCAGGGCAAGGCGTCGGACATCTTGAAGGAGCACGGCCTGGATTCGGCCGGCGTTGCCAAATCCGTCTACGAGGCTATCAAAGGCAAAGTGCGAACGGAGACGTAGGGCAGCTAGAGCTTTTTTCGGCCTCCGAAGCCCTCGCCGATGTGATGCCAATGCTCGACTCGCTCTTCACCGAGCTTCCAACACAGCTCGACCAGCTCACCGTCTCGGTATGACGGAAAATCGATAAGGCCCTCGAGCGGACCCTTGAGCTGAATGCCCATTCCGTTCAGGTTCGCGACTGCCTTCAGCAGCTCCATCTCTGCACCGCCCGCCGCATCACGAGCCTGCTGCTGGCGCTCCTGGTGCTCCGCGCCCGCTCCGGGTCTCTTCGATTCGTACTGCGCAATCCGGGCCTGGTCCTCGAGCTCCGGTAGGAGGGCGGAAAGCTCGGCAATTTGGGCAACGATCCTGCGCACGCGCGGCAACTCGTTGTTCGCCTCTTCGACCGTATACGTGCGGAGCCTTTGCACGGTTAAAAGATAGCTTCCGCCGGGCAGACTTCGCTTATGCGAAAGGGGGCGTTTCGAATGGCCGATGCCATCACCTGGCTGCGGATCGTTCTTCTGCCGCTCATCTGGGTGTACGCGCTGATGGGCGACGGGCGAATCGTCGGGGCGGGCTTGATCGCCGTCGGAGTCACCGATTTCTTCGACGGGTTCGTCGCTCGCCGCTTCGGACAGGTCTCGCCCGCGGGCGCGCGCCTCGATCTGATCGCTGACACGCTCGTCCTGCTTTCGGCCGCCGCCTGGATCGTAGCGCTGGATCCTGAGGTCGTCGGCGACAACGCAGCACTGATCGCCTGCGCGTTTTTGGTCTACCTGATCGCGGTCGGGATCGGCATCGTCAACCTTCGACGTCTCCCGAACCTGCGCCTCTTCTCGTCGAGGGTAGCGGGCGGGCTGCTCTACGCGTTCGCGGTCATCACGTTGATTGGTGGCCGCTACGACAGGCTGCTGCTTGTGGTCGCGGTCGGCGCTTTCATCGTCTCGTGCGTCGAGACGGTTGCCGGAGAGCTGCTGTTCTCGGTCGCCGACGCCAACATCGGTTCCGTGCTGCTGGAGTGGAAAAGGCGCGCCGACATCAGTACCGTCCAGGCCAATGGCAGTGCGAGCAAGCAGCGCTCCCAGGCGCCGACCGCGAATGTGGTGGGCAGCAAGGCAAGTCCAATCAGCAGCATTCCGACGGACGCGGCGCCGACTCGAAACGAGAGCCGGCCATAGCCGCGCCAGCCTTCGCGCCCGCGCAGCGAGGGTGCGATGGCCAGTGGAGCGGCCACCAACGCCAGCATTCCCGTGGCAGTTGCGAATCGGTGAATCGTCGAGGCTTGCTCTGAGGCCGGGTTGAGGGGCACCAGGGCGGCGACCACCAACGAAGCGCCGGCGATCGCCAGCAGGGCCCGGCCGCCGAAAGCGCCCGGTCCCAAATTGGCCGCCAGCCCGATAAGGGCCAGACCGACGAACAAGATCGAAAACCCGATGACGAGCGCTGCGGGTAGCCCGGGCTCGGCGAGACGACTGATCGTCTTCAGAGCCGGATCGTATCCCGGCGTCATCATGCCGCCGATCAGGACGATGGGCACCGACAAAACGGGCGCGCCGATACCAAGCACCGCGGTGACGCGCCTCACCGGGCAACGATAGTCGCAAACTGCGCTGATGGATCGGCGTGACATGGAGCGTCGTGTCGCGTCTGCGTACGTCGCGCGTTTGGCGACCGTCGGCGCAGATGGACGGCCGCATATCGTGCCGATCTGCTTCGCGCTCGACGAGCAGACCCTCTACTTCGCGGTCGACTCGAAGCCCAAACAAACGACCAATCTGAAGCGCCTCCGCAACATCGCCGCGAACCCTGCGATTTCGGTTCTCGTCGACCATTACGAAGCCGACTGGGACAAGCTGTGGTGGGTTCGGCTTGACGGCGTTGCGCGAGTGGTGACTGATGACGGCGAGGTCAAAAGAGCGCTGCGTCTCCTCGCCGCGCGTTACTCCCAGTACCGCGCCACCACGCCGGCCGGCCCTGTCGTCGCCGTCGCCGTTGCCGGCATGACCGGCTGGTCCGCGACCTGACCGCCCAAGACCAGCTCGGGCTGCGCCTGCTCGACCGGATAAAGGAGGGGCTGCGCGTCCACGGCGGCTGTGCCCAGCGGGTACGGCCCCACCGTTTTGCCGTTGATCGACGCGGTCCAGCTCACCGAATAGGTCACCGTCGAGCTGACGTGATACCCGGCCTGATCGTGGGCCTGGTACACGTGCGCAACCGCCGAGGCCTGCGGGTACGGGCGTCCGAACCCTGACGCATCAGGAAAGCTGGCGGAGCCGCCATCGCCGAAATCCCACGCGGCGCCGGTTGGGACGGCGGTCACGGCATAGTCAATGCCCTTGTCGGTCTCATGCACCGTCGTCGCCACCGGCGTAGGTGCCAGCCATAGCAGCGAGTCGAGGCCGACCAGGCCCGGCGCGATTGGATTGGCCGCCACCTTGCTTGCGAGCGCGCTCCAGTCGGGCATCGGCGGCGGCTCCAGCGGCCCGGCGCACGCTGCGCGCTCTCCGGTGGCGTTGAGCAGCTTGTCCAGCGCGATGACATGAACGCATGCAGTCTCCCCCGCCCTCATGTCCGATTGGGTCAGTGTGCGCGGGCCGGCTGATGAGGCCGGCTGCAGGCGATTCTGTGAGCTGCCGACCGTAAGCCATGACGAGTAGTGGCCCATGCCCGAGGCGAAGTAATCCTTGCCCGCCCCATCGCCCTGGTCGCTGACAGGGTCCCAGGTGAAGGACACCGAGGTCGTGGACATATCCGTGACCCTCGGTTGGGGCGCAAATGGCGGCCGTGCATCGACGTAAATGTCGACGACCGGATAGCCGTATTGGTCGGCCATGAACGGTGGCGGCGACCCATTGCCGTAGGCGCCAACTCCGCATTGCCCGCCAAAGGTCCAGTTGTAATAGGCGATGTACTCCTTAACGTGCCCATGGACCGACCAGCCGTTGGTCGCGAAGTTCCAGTGGTAGTGGTCGGGATAGTTCTCGTGGAGGAGCTTCACCCAGCCTGAGGCGTCGCCCGGCGATCCCCTGAAATCGCCGTAGAAGTAGCCGTACCAATCGTCGTAACCGGGGTTGGGGTGAAAGCCGTAGAACGTGTTCTGCTCCGGGTTGGTGCCGACATGAGGGTCGTTAGTGACGACGGTGGCCACCCACATGTCGGAGAAGTTGGTGCACCACCCGGGTGGATCGCCGTAGATAGCGCTCCCCCAGCCTGACGCGGCCGCAACTGGCGCTGGACGCAGCGCAAGGATCACAACGAGGATTAACGCCGAAAGGCGCCGCATGAATCGCGACGGTACTAACGATTGGGCGCAGAGAAAACCCAGCCGGTTAACCTAGCGCCACCGGTCGGGTGTGAGGTCCTGATCATCGACCACCAACCAGCTGCCGCCAACGTTCTGCAGGCGCGCCCACCATTGACCCGCCGTTGAGGACCACGGCGGATTCGGTTGGCCCGGACTCACCAGCCGGCGTTCCGCGACGACCTGCAGCACGGCCTCGCCCGCAAGTGGATCCCAGAAGACCAGTTCGCGGGTTGAACTGCGTTCCTCCTCGCTCATGCCTTGCATGGACAGTCGATCGGATTGAGCCCGAAGCCTCTGTAGCGCTATCCCACCAAATGCGTCTGCAAAGTCCGCGGTCCTCGGAAACTCAAGGGATTGGCGTCGTATGTCATCCGCCCGAAGCATCAGCTGCTGGGCTTGATCCCGGCTCAAAGTCGGCGGTGTCGGCGCGGGTCGTGTCGTCGTGGCGACGTGAGCGCTGCAGGCCGCCATGAAGATGGCCGAGGCGAGCGCAAGGATCGACTTCACCTTCACCTCCGCCAAGCTAGTCGCGGCATAAGAGTTTTCCCAGCCACCAAGTTAAGGATCGCTACTTGACGAGACGCGACGTCTCGTCTAGTATCGTATCGGTGGCGACGCGAACCCGGGATCGCATCCTCCGGAAGGCGGCCGGGGTGCTTGCCACGGGAGAAAAACCGACAGTGGCGCAGTTTGCCGAAGCAGCGGGCGTGTCTCGGGCCAGCTTCTATCGAGCCTTCGAGTCACGAGGCGCCTTGCTCGAAGCCTTGGCCGTGCAGCCTGAGCCCGGGGCACGAGAACGAATCCTGGATGCAGCCTTCGACCTGGTTGGCGCGCACGGGTTGGCCGCCCTCTCCATGGATGACCTGGCCACTCAGGCCGGGGTCTCACGGGCCACCCTCTACCGCCTGTACCCGGGCAAGCCGGCCCTCTTCACGAGCCTCGTCCGGACCTACTCACCGCTGGAACCAGTGAGCCGCCTGGCAACCGAGATGAAAGACGAGCCTCCAGAGGTCGTGATGCCTGAGATCGCGCGGAGCGTCTATCGCACCGTTTACGGGTCAGGCAAACCGCGCCTCGGCCTTCTGCGGGCAGCAATCTTCGAAGTGAGCTCATTGGTCCCGGACGCGGAAGAGACTGTGCGCGAGGCACTGCAAACGATCGTGGGATCGGTCGGGGCTTACGTGCTGGCACAGATGATGTCAGGGCGGCTGCGCCCGATGTCCCCGCTGCTGGCGCTGCAATTGTTCGTCGGTCCGATTTTCATTCACGTGCTGACGAAGCCGGCCTTGGAGCGCGCGCTGGGCATCGATATCGACGGTGAGCAGGCGGTGACCGAGCTGGCCGAGAGCTGGCTGCGGTCGATGCGGCCGGATGAGGAGGAAACACAATGAGTGAGGCGTTCGCGGTTGATGTCGACAACGTCGTCAAGTCGTTCGGAACGCTGCGGGCGCTCGACGGCATCACCCTTCGCGTGAGACAAGGCGAGATCTACGGCCTGCTTGGCCCGAACGGGTCGGGCAAGACCACTTTGATCCGCGCCATCGTTGGCCTGGTCGCTCCTGACTCCGGGAACGTCAGCGTCCTCGGCCACAGCATGCCCGACTTGAACATCCTCAGCAGCGTCGGTTACATGACCCAGGCGGCCGCCCTCTACCCAGATCTTTCGGTAGAGGAGAACCTGCGCTTTTTCGCCGCGATATCCGGAGCCGACGGCAACGTCACCGAGGTATTGAAGACGGTAGAGCTCGAAGCGAGACGTAAATCGGTCGTCAGCACTCTCAGCGGCGGAATGCGGCAACGGTGTTCGCTCGCGTGCGTGCTAGTGCACCACCCACGCCTTCTCCTACTCGACGAACCAACGGTTGGCGTGGACCCACAGCTGCGCGTGCAGTTCTGGGAGCACTTCCGTGACATGGCCGCCGCCGGCACAACGATCCTCGTCTCCAGCCACGTGATGGATGAAGCGGAACGCTGCCAGCGCCTGGGCCTCATACGGTTCGGAAAGCTGCTTGGTGAGGGTTCTCCGGCCGAGATCCGGGCCGCCGCGGGCACCAACAACCTCGAAGAAGCCTTCCTCAAGCTGTCGGGGAGGGCCTCGGAATGAGCGCCCACCGCATCGCGGCGATCACGCGCCGGCTGCTTCAGCAGTTTCGACATGACCGCCGAACGCTCGCGCTGCTGTTTGTTGCTCCGCTGGTGATTCTGTCGCTGCTCGGGTACTTGATCCGGGGTGGGGCTTCAGCGCCCGGCGTCGGCATCGCGAACGAGGACCAGGGACCGGTCGGCGCGACACTCGCAAGCGCGCTGGAGAAATCAATCAAGATCCACACGGTCATCATCAACCCGGCCGATGGCGAAACCAAGCTCAAGGACGGGTCGCTGGTCGCGTATATCGTCTTCCCGCCTGGCTTCAGCCAGCTCGTAATCCAGCAGCAGGTCATTGCGCCGGAAATTCACCTCGAGGGCTCGCAACCTGGGACGCAAGCTCCTGTGTTGCAGGCTCTGCAGGATGCGCTCACCTCATTCGCGGCGGCCTCGCAGGCGGCCGTCAAATTCCAACCGAACGTGTCCTATCTGTACGGCGGGCCCAACCTCGACCAGCTCGATTACTTCGGGGCCGCATTCATCGGCTTGATCCTGTTCTTCCTCGTGTTCGTGGTCACGATCGTGTCCTTCCTGCGCGAGCGTTCGCAGGGCACGCTCGAGCGCTTGATGGCGAGCCCGCTGCGGCGCGGCGAAATCGTTGTCGGCTACATGATCGGCTTCACCATCCTCGCCCTTGTTCAGGCAGTAGAAGTGCTCATCTTTTCGCTCTACGTGCTCAAAGTCCATAACCAGGGCAATGTGCTTCTGATCTTCGGATTCGAGGTGCTGATGGCGCTCAGCGCCGTGAACCTCGGCATTTTCCTGAGCATGTTTGCGCGCACGGAGTTCCAGGCGGTGCAGTTCATACCGCTGGTGATAGTTCCGCAGGTGCTGCTGTCCGGCATCCTGTTCCCCGTCTCGACGGAGCCGACACCGTTGCAGTACATCTCGGATGTGCTGCCTCTGACCTACGCGGTCAACGGGCTTCGTGACGTCATGCTCAAAGGTGCCGATTTGACGTGGCCCGCGCTTCAGCTTGATGCCGGCGTCGTCGCCGGTTTCTGTTTGCTGCTGATCTTCGCGGGAATCGGAACCCTTCGGCGCCGGATCGCCTGATCGCGACGTTTCGTAAGCTGCAGTGATGCTGCTCGTTTGCTCAGGCCGCTGCGGCGGCCGGCTGTTTCGCGCGCTGTTCGCGGAGGTGGACGTCGACTCCGGCGGCGGCTACCAGGACCATCGGATCGCGCAGCCCGGATACATCTGCCTCAATTGCGGTTCGCCGGCGGTGGACCTGAGCGAGGTGCCGGCCGAGATGGACGCCGAGGCTGCGGCAGACGAGCCGCCGGCCGGGGCCGACATCCTGTGTCCTGTGTGCGAGACGCTGGTTCAGGTGGACGCGGGCATGGAGTGCCCCAACTGCGGAGCGCCGCTGGAGGTCGCCTGACCTAGATCAAAGAGGCGCTGCCGACGAGGATCCCAAGCATCCACCGGGCCGCAGCAGCATCGCCCTCCCGCACCGCGCGTCTGAGGGCCCTTATCGCTCGAGGCGTGTCGAGATCGTCATCGAGCGCAGCGTTGAACTCCTTCAAGAGCGCCTTTCCGGCCCGGGCGGGCGCACGGACCGCCGGGCCCGCCCCTACCACCACCGCGGATGGACTCTCGCCCGCCCCCCGAGCCTCTTCCGCCAAAAGCGCGCGCACACGTTCGACCAGCCGGGCGGCTCGCGTCAGCGCCGACCAGCTGAAATCCCAATCGCGCCCGTAACGATGCGAGGCCAGATAGAGGCGCACCGCGGCCGCGGGCGCTCGCTGCAGCGCCTGGCTCACATGCACCAGGTTGCCCAACGACTTGCTCATCTTCCGGCCTTCGTACCGGACCATGCCAGTGTGCATCCAGGCCCTGGCGAACGGAACCTTGCCTGTTAATGACTCGGACTGGGCACGCTCAGCCTCGTGATGGCTGAACGTAAGGTCACGCCCGCCCCCATGGATGTCGATCTGCTCACCGAGGTAGTGCATGGCCATCGCCGAGCACTCGATGTGCCAGCCCGGTCGGCCCGGTCCGAACGCGGACGGCCACGTCGGCTCATCCGGCCGCGAGCCACGCCACAACGGAAAGTCGAGAAGATCTCGCTTGGCATCAGGTCCGACCGTCCCTAGTAAGCCCTCATCGCGCAGCTTGCGCAGCATCGACGGCCGGCTGCGATGCGAC
This sequence comes from Candidatus Dormiibacterota bacterium, assembly GCA_003139695.1. Lineage (GTDB taxonomy): Bacteria > Chloroflexota > Dormibacteria > Dormibacterales > Dormibacteraceae > Palsa-872. The sequence continues at coordinate 41,301 of PLJM01000028.1, forward strand.
AGCCCCCCGAATCGCTTGTAGGTGCTGACATCGAAATAGAGCGCATCGGTCTTGTATGCATGCTTCGTGCGGTAGAGCTTTGACGCTGCGCCAAGAATGCGCACGATCTCTTCCGAAACCTTGGGCATGAAATCGGGCGGCCGCCACCCAAGCGCGGTCATGTCGCGAATGTGCACCTTGGTCTCGCGGTCGGCCAGCAACCTCCAATCGACTCCATCCCGCCTTGCCCGTTCGAACAGGGGATCGTCGACGTCGGTGACGTTCTGCACGTAACGCACGCGCACCCCGCTCGCCTCCGCAAAGCGCACGAGGATATCGAACATGCAGAAGGTGAAGGCGTGTCCCATGTGACCCGAGTCATATGGCGTGACGCCGCATACGTAGAGGTTCAGCAGCTGCTTGCCCCGTTTGCTCGCCAGACGCAATCGGACCTTGCGCTTTGACAAGGTGTCGTGGACTCGAAGCGCGAAAGGCTCAGCCACAGGATCGATCAGCAGATTCCATCGATGCCTGAAGCGCGGAAAAGCGACTCGATCAGGAGTGAGCCCGCGTGCGCGCCGGAGCGTCGGCGCGCATGGCCTCTGCCCTGTCGGTCATCTCCCATGCAACCCCGAGGTCGTCGCGCCCGAAATGGCCGTAAGCAGCCGTGGGCTGGTAGATCGGGCGCTTGAGCTTCATGTTCGCGATGATCGCGCCAGGTCGCAGGTCGAAGTGCCTGCGCACCAGCTCGAGCATCTCGTCCTCGGAGACCGTCGACGTGCCAAACGTCTCCACCGCAATCGAGGTCGGGTGCGCCCGCCCAATCGCATATGAGACCTGGACCTCGCACCGGTCCGCGAAGCCTGCCGCGACGATGTTCTTGGCCACGTGCCTCGCCGCGTAAGCCGCGGAGCGATCGACCTTGCTCGGGTCCTTGCCGCTGAAAGCGCCGCCGCCGTGTCGCGCGACACCGCCATAGGTGTCGACGATGATCTTGCGACCCGTGAGCCCGGCGTCGGCAGCCGGCCCTCCGAGGATGAACTGCCCACTTGGGTTCACCATGATCTTGGTGTTCTTGTCGACCACGTAGCCCTTGAGGACCGGGTCGATGATCAGCGAATGGACGCCGTCGGCAACCTCTTTCTGGCTGACTCCCGGCGCGTGGTGCGTGGAGACGACGATCGCTTCGATTCGCTTGGGCACGCCGCGGTCGTACTCCACGGTTACCTGGGTCTTGCCGTCCGGCCGAAGAAAAGGCAGGCTGCCGTCCTTTCGCGTCTGTGCCAGCCGCCTGGCCAGCCGGTGGGCGAGCGAGATGGTCAGCGGCATCAGCTCGGGAGTTTCCCGGCAAGCGAAGCCGATCATCATGCCCTGGTCGCCAGCGCCCTGAAGCTCGTACGGGTCGTCCTCGAGCGTGCCTTCCCGCTCTTCCAGCGAGTGATTGACGCTGGCTGCGATGTCCGGTGACTGCTCTTTCAGGTACACCTGGATAAGTGCGTGGTCCGCGTCGAAGCCGATCTCCTCCGAGTTGTAGCCGATGCCTCGGATCGTGTCGCGGATCGTGCGCTGGATGTCGAGCTCGGCATGCGTCGTGACCTCTCCGATCACCACGCAAAGTCCCTTGGTTATCGCGGTCTCGCACGCGACGCGCGCGTCGGGGTCCTGCGCCAGCATCCCGTCGAGCACGGCGTCTGAGACCTGGTCGCAAACTTTGTCTGGGTGGCCCTCGGTGACCGATTCCGAGGTCATGAGAAATGAGGGCGAGCTGCCAAAGCTAGTCGTCACAACGGCTGCCAATCATAACGGCGTACGAAAGTCGAACCGACCGCCGGCGCGGCCGACTAGGTTCCGGTGCGCTGGCGGCGGTCCTCCGGTGATTGGCCGAGGAGTTGGGCCTGGAGCGCAAAGATGTCGTCGAGGACGCGATCGATCCGCCTGCCTTCGAGCCGGTGGTCTGCGATCACTCCGGCCCTCTCGAGATGGTTGCGCAGCGAATTGCCCAAAGGGCCGTCGACCCGAGACCGCCCTGTCACCTGTGCCTCTTCCAGCAACTGCAGGCATCGGTCTAGGGCCAGCTGGCGGAGCCGGTGCTCGCGAACCGTCACGTCCCGAGTATCTCCACCCTGCCGGCATCAGTCACCCGGGCGCTGACCAGGTCCAGCGAAGGCAGGGGGTAGGCCTTGTTCGTCGGGGCTCCTGCCGGCGTGAATGAGGCCGGATGGCAGGGGCAGTCCAGCACGTGAGTGCCGCCGTTCCACTGAAGCTCGCACGGAAGATCTGAACAGATCGAAGACACTGCGTTCACCGTGTCGCCACGGCGGAACAGGAACGCGCCGATGGCTCCGGCCGTCACACGCGTGGCCTGGCCGTCGACAAAGTCGGCGAGCGCTCCAACATCGACCCACCTGCCGTTCGCCGGACTGACCTGGCGCGGAGCGGGGACGTAGCTCGACAGGTTCGGCTCCATGGCCCTTCCCATCAAGCCACCGGCGGCGACTCCAGTCACTACACCCAGCCCTGCGACGAGCGCAGCACGCCGAGTGAGCCAGCCTCCGTTCGGAGCGGCTTCGAGTGCCTGGGCCATCCGCTTGCGGAAAGCCGGGTGCATGCGCTGCACGCCCTGGCCCGCGGCGACAAGCCGAGCCGCCGCCGTGATCGCCTCCTTCTCGTCTGCGTCTCCCCCGCGCAGCCTCAGGCGCCGGCCACGAAGCAGATCGCTGACGATCCTGTCGACGCGATTCTCCGACCCTTCACTCATCGAGTCGCACCTTCGCCGCAGCCCGCAGTGCCCGCAGCTGCATCACCTTCACCGCGCCCACCGTGGAACGCATCTCTGCAGCCACCTCTTTGAGTGAATACCCGTGCAGGAAACGGAGGGTGAGCACGCGCCGGTAGTTGTCCGACAAACTTTCCAGGACCCTGCGCGCCCTTTCGGCCGGCTCCTCGGAAGGTGGACCGGGCGGGACCGCCATCGCCAAGTCCTCATGGAGCTCTGACTCGGACAGCCCCAGCCGGGTACTCCAGAACGCGCCAAGGACGGAGCGCGCCGTGGCGAAGAGATATCCCCTGATCGCGCTGGCGGGAGCCCCTGGGCGCAGCCGCGGGATGGCTTTCATCGCGACCTGCTGAGTGAGATCTTCGGCATCTGGACGGTTGCCCACTCGCGCATAGATGAAGGCGTAAACCAGCTCCAGCTCGTCCAGCGCTATGGCCGTGCTGCTGGAAGCTGCAGGAAGCTCGAGAATCTCCCCCGCCCCTTCGTCCCCTCTCGCCTCACTTTGCGACCGCCCCGGGCCCGTGGTCATGGATTACCTACTTGAAGAGATTCCCACAGAGGAGGTACTTGGAGTTCGTGCCGGTCATGTCCGGTCCGACATGAACCACGACGTACCAGGAGCCGACCGCCGATCTCGGAGACGGCGAGGGCGAGGTGCCAGTGCCGGTGCTGCCGCAAGCGGCCGCCGTCATCGGGATCGCGGCCAGAACGACCGACCGCCTCATACGTGCAAATCCTCCTCAACTCTGTACACGGGCGTTACCTGTGAAGGTTACTTGAGGTGCTCGTGCTCCCAGCCGAATAGCGCGGCGATATGAAAGGGCCCTCCCGGGTGTTGCGAGCGAGGGGTTCGCTCGCTGCCCAGGCGGGCCCGCCGGTAAAGGTCGGTTATGCGCGCTTGGCGACTGGCCAGCCCGGCCGGCCGGAACGCCGCCACAAGAGGAAGCCGAGCCCGAGCAGGACCAGGATCGGTCCGATCGCGCCGAGGCCGGTGACGACGTAGTTGATGGTGGTGACGAAGTTGTGTGCTCCGTCGCCGAGCGCGGTCGCGAAGCCCCAGCTGTCCTGCTTCTGAACCTGAAGGGGCGCGCCCGCCTCCTGCAGGTTCACGGTGACCGTGCTGTAAGTCGTGTTGTGGTCGATGTATTGGATTTGGCCCTTCAACTGCTCGATCTGCCCGGTGATCTGGCCAATCTGCGTTTGCACGGCGATGATGTCCGAGATCGACCGGGCCCGCTTGAGCAAAGCCAGCATCGCGTCGCGCTGCGCCAACTGGTTGGCGAGGCGAGCCTGGAGGTCGACATACTGCGCGCTGACGTCGTTGCCGCTGATGTGCTCGTTCTTGACCTTGCCCATCTTCGAGAGCAGGTCGATCGTCTCGTCGAACTTGGCGGCGGGAACCATGAAGGTGATGACGCCCGTCCTGATGGTGTCATTCGTCACCGGGTTCGACTGCGCATCGGTGCCGGCGATGAATCCCTGCTCCTGCTCGACCAGCGTGCGAAGGTCCGATAGCTTCGAGTCGAACAGACCCGACTGGACGCTGATCGTCAGCTGGGCCTGACGGATCACCTGCGGACCCTGGACGGCCGGCACGACGTTCGGGACGGGATTGACTTGATCGGTGCTACCGCCAGCCCCACCGGGCTGAGGCACGGGCGCGCCCATGGCGGGGTTGCCGCCGGTCGTCCCCGAATTGGAGCTGCCGCCGCCGGTGCTGGACGCGGCGCTACCGCCTCCGCAGGCGGCCGCCGCCGCAACGATCGCAATGACGACTAAGAGCTTTTTCATTTGACGGCCTCCTGCCGATTTGATGACTGACCAAACGCCGGCCGGGCCCGCAGGTAACAATTGCGAGCGTGCTCCAGGTCCGTAATCTCGCTATCGACGTCGCCGCGCGCCGCGTTCTGTCGGACGCCAACTTCACAGTCGCCCCCGGCGACAAGGTGGGGTTGGTCGGCCGGAACGGCGCCGGCAAGACGAGCCTGCTCAAGGTTCTGGCGGCGGAGGACGATCCCGCCGCAGGGCTCGTGCTGCGGCGCGGCACGCTCGGCTACGTCCCCCAGAACCCGCGGCCCCGGGCCGAATCCGCTCAGACGGCGCTGTCGCACATCCTCTCTGGACGAGGTCTCGACCGAGCGGCCGTTCGTCTCGAGCAGCTGCACAAGAGCCTCGAAAAGGATGCGTCCATCGCCAACGTCGAGCTGTTCTCAGAAGCGGAGGAGAGATATCGCCTCGACGGTGGCTACTCGGGAGAGTCGGACGCTCGCCGGATCGTCACCGGGCTAGGTCTGAAGCCGGACCGCGTAGACCTTGCGTTGGGGGTGCTGTCGGGTGGCGAGCGCCGCCGTGTCGAGCTGGCTCGCGTCCTCTTTGCCGAGGCCGACCTGCTGCTCCTCGACGAGCCGACCAACCACCTCGACAGCGACGCCAAGGCATGGCTGATGGATTTCCTTCGCAACAACCGTGGCTCCGTGATCGTCGTCAGCCACGACCTGATCCTTCTCGATGCGGCGATCACGCGGGTGCTGCACCTGGACGCGGGCAAGCTGCGGGAATACCGCGGCACGTACTCGCAGTACCAGGCGGCCCGGAAGCTGGAAGAGAAGCGCCTGACCTCGCTCGCCGTCCGGCAGGAAGCCGAGATCAAGCGGCTGAGCCTGCTGGCCGAGGTCATGCGCCGGCAGACGGAGAAGCGAGCGCGCACCGCCAAGTCGATCTTCAAGCGCGTCGACCGCCTCAAGGCGCAGAAGGTCGCCGCCCCGACGCGCGAGCGCAAGGTCAAGGTCAAATTCCCAGACCCGCCGCACAGCGGCCGCGTCGTGATGACAGTCGAAGGGCTGGCCAAGGGTTACGGCGGCCCGACCGTGTTCCGCGACGTCAATTTCGAGGTCGAGCGCGGGCAGCGGCTCCTGGTCATGGGACTGAACGGCGCCGGCAAGACAAGCCTGCTGCGCATCCTGGCCGGCGAGACGGAGCCGAATGCCGGGAGCTTCCGATTGGGCCACGGCGTCTCGCTCGGGTATTACGCGCAGGAGCACGAGGGCATTCGCGCCGGCGTGCCGGTCCTGGCCCATATGCGCGACCAGTCAGACGCCGACGAGCGCTTGCTCCGTGCGCTCCTGGGCACTTTCAGCCTCACGGGCGACATCGCCCGGCAGGATGCAGGCACGCTCTCGGGCGGCGAGAAGACCAAGCTGGCGCTGGCTCAGCTCGTTGCCGGCCGGCACAATCTGCTGCTGCTCGACGAGCCGACCAACAACCTGGATCCACCTTCGCGTACAGGTGTGGCCCTCGCGCTGGCTGCATGGCCGGGCACGATGGTCATCGTGAGCCATGACCCCGAGTTCGTCCAGGCGCTGCAGCCCGGCCGCGTCCTCTTCATGCCCGAAGGTCGCGTCGACTACTGGGAAGAGGATCTGCTCGACGTCGTCTCGCTGGCCTGACGGGCGAAAATATCGTCGTGGACAAAGCCGAACCGCGCGAGGTCCTGATGCCCGAGCTCGAAGGCGCCGAGGAGATAACCGTTGGCGCGTGGAGCAAAAAGAAAGGCGAGCACATCGCGCAGGGCGAGACCTTGATGGAAGCGCTCACCGACAAGGTCAACGCAGAGATCCCCTCTCCAATCGGCGGCATTGTCGAAGAGCTGCTTCTGAACGAGGGCGACCCGGTCAGGCCTGGCGAGCCGATCGCCATAGTGATACCGGAGTAGCTCGCTAGACGCGTCCGCGGACTGACTTCTCCGTCTTCGCCTCTTCCTCTTCTCCCAACCGGCGCCCGTACCACCACGCCGCTGCCAGGATGAGCACCACGACGATCGCCATCGGTATGGCAATCGGGCCCAGTGTCGTCGCCACCTGCTGATAGTGCTGGCCGAGCAGGTAACCCGCGTAGGCGAGCCCGATATTCCATGGAATCGCCCCGAGCAGAGACACGACGATGAACTTCACGTAGCTGATTTTCGATAGCCCGGCCGGAAACGAAATGTACGTGCGCACGATCGGGAGCAGCCGGCCGAGAAACACGGCCCACAGGCCCCAGCGGTCGAAGAACCGATTGGCCAGTCGCAGGTGTCCTTTGCTCAGCCCCATCCACCGACCGAACCGGCTCAGCACCACCGCTTCTCCGAATCGGCGCGTCAGGTAGAAGGCGATGAGCGAGCCGGTCAGGTTCGCCAGGCTCGAGATCACGACCACGAGGATGAGCTCGACAACAGAGGGGCCAAGACCCAGCTTTCCAAGGAACGCAAGCGCCCCACCGAGAGGGACGACGATCTCGCTGGAGATGGGCAGGCCCGCGCTCTCGCCCACCATCGTCACGAAGATGGCGATGTAACCCCACGCGGAAACGAGGTTGATGAGCCACTGGGTCATAGGAGTAAAACCAGCATGACCGTCCGGCTACCCGCTAACTGCTTTGGCATTCAGGACCGCTGGCCGGCCCCGATCGTCTCTTTCATCAGATCGGCTACCCGTTCAGATCGCTCGATCAGCGGGCCGTGGGCGACCCCTTCGAGAACCTCTTCGCGCACGGGGGCTCCTGAGGATTTGTGGTATCGATCGAGCACGTGGCGAATCTGGGCCAGCATCGGTTGTGGTGGGCATAATTCGTCGCCCGGCCAGCCGGGGACCGCGCCGAGCTTGCCCAGGTAGGCAAGGTCGAACATTGATCCGTCGCTGATCACCTGGTCCTCGTCGCCACGGACCCACAGCACCGGGAACGGACGGCGTATGTCGCCGAATGCGCTCACGTCGCAGTATTTCGGCGAGAACGCGTTGTTGATGCCGCGCGTGCCTGGGCCGAACATTGGCCAGCTCGATGCCGCGACGGAATCGCCGGGATAGAAGTCTTCGCCTGTCTTGGTCAGCAAGACCTCAGACAGCAGCTCATCCTCGTCAGGCGCCTGGTACTTCGGGCTCCAGAAGAAGCTCGCCATAGTGACGCGAGGTGACGACATCGGCTCTTCCGAGGAAGTATCCCCCACCGCAAAGCGCCGCAGGAAATCGGGGTTCACGCCGCCACCGCCGCTGCCGGCGAAGTCGTCGGTGGTAACGGTGCCGTTTGCGTCGCGGGTGGCGCCGAAGCCGTACGGCGACATTGGAGCCACCAGCGTCAGGCTGGCGATGTCACCAGGGTGCTTGGTCGCATAGCCCATAGCCACCCCGCCGCCAAGCGACCAACCGCCGACGTGCAGCTTGCGCCCTGTCCAACCGATCTTCTTGACCAGGGATTCGATGTCGTCGATCCAATCGTCGAGGCCGCGCGTGGCGTCGATGGGTTTGGCCTCAGTGCGACCGAAGCCGCGAAGGTCGGGCGCGACAACGCGGACATCGTCGGGCAGTTGGTCCGCAACATCACGCCAGAACCTGCCGGTCACCAGGTTGCCGTGGATCAGAAGCACTGGTGTGCCGTTCTCGGGCCCGCTGACCCAGCAGCTGGTGCGGAGCCGGTCGGTGTCGACATCGATGCGATTCATATGACCCCCACGTGAGCGATTGGTCGACTGGTTTGCAGCCTCGGAGCGTACAACGAAACCTCCGGGCCAAGTTGGATGTCGGCGCGGCGGTCAGCGGGCCTCGACCAATGGCTCCTCCGCGGGCGCCACCGGTCGGGTCGCTCGTCTGGTCAACAGGAAAAGTCCTACGAGGATCAGAGCGAAACCGACACCGGCGCCAATGGTCAGCGGCTCGCTCAGCAGCGTCACGCCAAGCGCGAGCGCAACCGCGGGGTTGACATAGGTGATGACGGTGGCTCGCACCGGGCCGACCTCGGCGATGAGGGCAAAGAACAAAAGGAAAGCGATGGCGGTGCAGACGACGCCAAGCAGCCCAATCGCCAGCAGCACATGGGTTGGCGGAATCGCAGAAGGAAGGTGCGAGAGACCGAGTGGCGCGTACACGATGGCGGGGAGGACAAGCGACATGGCCACCACGCCGATGGGCGGGGCCTCAGTGAGCTTGCGCGAAATGATCAATGGCCCGATTGCGTAACAGATCGCGACAAGCCCAATCTCGCCCGCGGCTCCGAGATCTCGAACCGAGACGTTGAGACCCACCAGCACCGCGACGCCGACGAAGCCGACGACCAGGCCGAACAACCGCCGCGCGTCGAACCGGTCATCGCTGCCGGTGAGCCTCCCGAGGACAACGCCGACGAAGGGAGTTGCGGCGATCAGCAGCGCGGTCAGCGAGCTCGATAACCGCAGCTCGGCATCGCTGACGAGGAACCATGGCAAGGCCACCTCGACAGCGGTGTAAAGCGCGATCCATCTCCAGTGAGGTAGCGCCGGCGCAAGGTCGCCGCGAGCGAGGGCAATGGGCACGAGGATCAGCGCGCCAATGACGGTGCGCAAGAAGACGAGGGTCACGGGGCTGACGTCGCTGACCGCGATCTTGATGAGCAGGTACGGGATGCCCCAGATGAGGCACATCGCGATGAAGAGGGCCCAACCGCGCCGGCTCACATCACCCTCGAGGGCGCGGGACGCAGTCGTGCCAATCGGAATTTATCGCGTGCACCGACGAAGTTTACCTACCGCCGATTCCTGGGCGAACTTCCGGATCCCCGACGTCAAAGTCAGGTCGGCCTAGGCCCATTTGAGGATGGCCGTCCAAGCTGTCGACGCAAACCGAAGTCGCGGTCAGGCTAATGAATTGTTTCCGGCTCGATGACCACGCTCGAATCCGGTTGATACAGGACCGGAAAGACGTTGTGGGAGATCAGCTCGCACGCCACCTGGTTCCCAGTCGCCCGGTCGTGTGCGGTCCGCCACAGCATGTTTTCGCGATACACCTGACCGTTCCGCATGAAGAAACGATGCCCCTCTTCGTGGACGTGATAAGACACAGGCGGAAGTCGATCAGCCCAGATCTCCCCGCGCAACTCCGTATCTGTGAGCCACAGGTGGATCTTGTAGTTCGCCGACGTCGGGTTGTCGAACTTCAAGTCGACATAGTTGTAGAAGACGGTAGCTCCGGACCCGAATGGGACCTGCCGGCCAGAATCGGGGAACGGATCGTATCCGTGATGGTGGTGCTCGACAACCCGGAGCGGCGAATGCAGAACGAGCCAATGCAGCAGGTTCGAAAGCTGGCAGAGTCCGCCGCCTGCAGAAGATGCCATATGGCCGTGGACCAGCACGAGGCCCGGCAGGTAGCCGTGCCGGGCGTTGGGCTCGCCGATGCAACGCCAGAAAGAGAGCTCCTGCCAGGGCCTCAACACGCGACCCTCGATGGTTGCCAGTGCTAGCCCAAGGTTGGTCACCTTGTTTCTCTGCAGATCCATGTCGACGTCGCCAAGCTGCCTTAGGAGGATCGACCGATGGCTTGCGACGCGGAAACCGGCCTCAAAAGTTCGATCGCTGCGGGCCGGCGCTGCTCGATCGAACATCCAGTGCAATCGCCTAGCACTGCGATGTGCGGCGACGCTTGGCCCGTAAAGCATCGGGTAACGCTCACTTAGCATCGTCTGTCCCCGAAGCAGTAACTGCAGCTCTGGCCGATCGGTTACGCAGGCCGGTGCGGTCAAACCATCACGCACGTGACCATGACCCTGAAGTGGTGGGCTAGTTTGCGCCGACGACCTTGAAATCCTGGTTGACGAAGATGTGGTGAGGCCAGTTGACGCCGATGTTGTGAACCTCGTACTCGCCGTTGCTCAGCTGCACGACGCGGTCGACGATGCCCCCAGGGTAGGCGGCCAGCGCAGCTTCCGTCGCGCTGTTCGCTGTCGTTTCGCTGAAGATCGAGGGACCGCGATGAGCGCCGGGCGCCGAGGCAACGGCCGTCGAGAGTCTCGCAGCTGGAGAACGCTGGGTCGACCTGGACCTGGTGTTCCCAAGCGAGCGCGGCACACTTGCCGATGGACCGAACGTCACGCACCGCTTCCACAAACTCCTCAAGCGAGCCGAGCTTCCACCGATGCGCTTCCACGACCTGCGTCACGCGTGCGCGTCTTTACTGCTTGTCCAGGGAGTCCACCCAAGGGTCGTCATGGAAACGCTCGGCCACAGCCAGATCAGCTTGACGATGAACACATATAGCCATGTGCTCCCTGCGCTTCAACGTGAGGCTGCAGATCGAATGGAGGCCCTGTTAACGAACCAAGCGTAGGCGCTCACAGTTAGCCTCCGACGCTGCCCAGAGGGGTGTGCGCTATGCGCCGTGGGTTCCGATGACCACGCTGCCGTTACTGTCCACGGCGACGCAGAGGCTAATGCTGGGACATGACACGGCGGTCAGGAAGTTGGAGCCGGCTACGTGGGTAACAGTCCACGCGGCCGCCCCCCCGGTGGGTTTGCTAGAGCTGACCACGTTGCCGCTGTAGCCCACAGCGAGGCAGAGGCTGACGCTGGTACAAGAGACGGCTGACAAGAAGTTGGAGCCAATCGGGTGGGCAACCTTCCAGCCCGCCGCCCCCCCGGTTGGTTTGGTAGAGGAGACGACGTTGCCGCTGTTGTCCACGGCGACGCAAAGGCTGGTGCTTGGACACGACACGTCCCACAGCTCAGCTCCGACCACGTGGGCCAACTTCCAGGCCGCCGCGCCCGCGGTGGGGTTGGTGGAAGTGACCACGTTTCCGGCGATGTCCACGGCGACGCAGAGACTGTTGCTGGCACACGACACGCCCAACAGGCCAGCGCCGGACAGCCGGTCCACATTGGCCACCTTCCACGCCGCCGCCCCCCCGGTTGGGCTAGTGGAGGTCACCACGTTGCCCGCTTCGTCCACGGCAACGCAGAGGCCTGAGCTAGGACAGGACACGCCAGATAGGGCTTCACCGCCTAAGTAGGTCACCGTCCATGCTGCGGCCCCCCCACCGGGGTTAGTGGAAGTGACAACATTTCCGGTTTGGTCAACGGCAACGCATAGGTTGATGCTCGGGCACGACAGGCCTGACAGGTGGTACTTGCCGGCGCCGCTGTACACGTTCGTCACAGTCCAGGCCGCAGCCCCTCCAGTGGGGTTGTTTGAGGCGACCACGTTGCCGAAATAGTCCACCGCGACACAGAGGTTGCTAGTTGGACACGACACGCTTCGCAGCTGATTTGAGCTGTCAACGTTGGTCACCGTCCAGGCCGCTGCGCCGCCGGTGGGGTTGGTAGAAGTGATCACATTGCCAATGCCGTCCGCGGCGAGGCAGAAGCTGCTGGTGGGACAGGAGACGCCGGCCAGCGAGACGCCAACCCCGTTGGCGCTGGCAACAGGATCAGTGTCGACGTTGGTGAACTTCCAGGCCGCCGCCCCTCCGGTGGGGTTGCTAGAGGTGATCACGTCGCCGAAGTCGTCCACGGCGTTGCAAAGACTGCTGCTGGGACAGGACACCCCTGTGAGGTTGTGGGTGCCGGTCACGTGGGCCACCCTCCAGGTCGTCGCGCCCCCGGTGGGATTGGCGGAGGTGACCACGTCGCCGCCACCGACAGCCACGCACAGGCCGGTATTGGAACAGGACACGCCTGACAGGAAGTTGGCGCCGTCGACGTTTGTCACTTTCCAGGCCGCCGCTCCCCCGGTGGGGTTGCTGGAGGCGACCGTGTTGCCAATACCGTCCACGGCGACACATAGAGAGATGCTGGGACATGACACCGCTATCAGGCCGCATGGTGGCGAGCCCTCGCCCTTAAAGCAGACGGTAGGGCCGTCCACGTGAGTCACTTTCCAGGCGGTCGCTCCACCGGCGGGGTTGGTGGAAGTGACCACGTTGCCCCCGCTGTCCACGGCGACGCAGAAGCCGCTAGTGGGACAGGAAACACCAGTGAAGCCGAAGCCGCCGCGGGTCGCGTCGGAGCTGTCTACCTTGGTCACCGTCCAGGCCGCTGCGCCACCAGTTGGGTTGGTGGATGTGGCCAATGTGTGGCTGTTCTGATCCCCGGCGACACAGAGGCTGTCGCTGGGACACGAGACGCTTGCCAGGTATGGAATGTCGTTGAACCCGTCCACGTTGGTCACCGTCCAAGCCGCCGCGCCTGCGGTGGGGTTGCTAGAAGTGATCACCTTGCCGTAATCCACGGCGACGCAAAGGCTGCTGCTCGTGCACGAGACGCCGTTAATGCCGTTTCCCCCGAATGGCGGCTGGTGATCGACGAGCACCGGTGCTGCCCACGTCAAGGGGGAGCCGGCGGTCGGGGTCAGTGTTGGAGATGCGGACGTGGTCGGGCTTGGTGTGGCTGCCATCGAGGTCGGCGTCGCGCTCGGTTGGGAGGAGGACTGTGCCTTCGGCCCGGAGGAGCTGCCGCAGGCGGTAAGGATCAGAACCACTGCGAGAACCGCGCCCCTCATGTAGGCCATAACTCCGACCCGGAACATAAGTTATGCCCTCCGGTAAGGATGGGTCGCGGGGGGACCAGCCGTATCACCTGACACCCGGCCACCGGGCGGATGTTCTCTGAGCCAAAACTGTTGTCAGAATTGTTGTCAAACCGCCTCCCGATGGCGGCCAACACCACCAAGGAGGCTCGAAATGAACTCGAAAATTGGTGGGCCCGGTTGGGATCGAACCAACGACCAGCCGATTATGAGTCGGCCGCTCTGACCAGCTGAGCTACGGGCCCTGCGTCCGTCGGCGACTCGGACTCGCTGAGTCTATCCGGCGATGGAATGTAGACCGCGCTGCGAGGATAACTACAGAAGACGATGTCCCTGAATCTTGGACTCCTGATTCTCCGCCTAGTGGTCGGTCTCACCATGGCCGGGCACGGCGCCCAGAAAGTCTTTGGGTGGTGGGGCGGCCCTGGCCTAAACGGCTGGACCTCCTCCGTGGTCAGGCTTCGTATCCGGCCCGCCATGCCCTGGGCCTGGCTCGCCGCCGCATCTGAGCTCGGAGGCGGTCTCCTGTTGGCCCTCGGCTTCTTGTCCCCCTTGGGGAGCCTCGCGATTGCCGGCACCATGCTCGTCGCTATCGCGACAGTTCACTGGGCCAACGGCTTTTGGGCCGGCAAGCGCGGTTATGAGTTCAACCTCAGCCTGCTGGCAGCGGCCATCGCCGTGGCCTTGACCGGCCCCGGGAAATACTCCCTGGACCAGGCGCTTGGGTTGCACCTGCCAGAGCCGATCACAGTGATCGTCGGCTTCATCGCGGTCATCGTGGGCGTGGTGGCGACGCTGGCCTCGCGCAGTCCCAAGGTCGAAACAGAGACCAAGCCGCAGACGACCTGACTTAAGAAGCAGCCCTGGAGGTCGATTGCCTCGACTGTCTCCACAATTCGCGATGGTCAGCGCTTGACCGGGAGCAGGCCCAGCTTCTCAAGCTCGGCCAGGTACCGACGCAGGTCGGCGTCCGCGAGCAGTACAAGTATTGCCTCCATCGTTCGGCGCCTATCGTTTTTGATCGTTCGCAGGCCCACCGCCGCCTTCTGTAGCTGCTGATCGGCGGCCAGCAATTCGTCGGCATTGAAGGCGATCCCGGCCAGGCGAACCAGAACTTCATCGGACGGCTTCGGAATGTTGGCGGCGGCGCTCATCGTTCGGTTACCTCAGGTATCTCGGGAGATATACATTCGAACTCGTTGCCGTCTGGGTTCTCGACGTGGAATTCGCGATTTGACTACCGGCTGCTGGAGAACGAGCGGTTGATAACCACCGCGTCTCGCGGGTATGCAGGGTCAAAGAGGATTAGCACGTCCTGCGGAGTCGATCCCACACGCGTGATCAGATGCGGCCCGTGGAAAAGCCAGCGGTACGTTCCAACGTAAACATCGCCTTCCGAGTCCTTGACGGCCACGTCCACCAGGACGCCGGGAGCCACAATGCCATGGTTCGATAGGCGGTAAGCGACATAGACGTGCCAAACAGTTGCCGCAAGCGGCAGCGGCGTCAAAGCCAGGGCGGCTATCCACCCGAGGGGAACAAGCCAGGCGACTTGCGCGACGGCCGCGAAGAGCGCGAATACCCACGCGCCCCGGCGCAACCATATTCCCCAGAAAGTCATCTCCCAGAACGGCTTTTGGTCCTGGCCACATTCGACCCATCGATTGGTTGCGGCCGCCATGGCTGCGCTCAGTCCGTCACCGCTGACGATGGTGTCCTTGGCAGCCTCCGCAGCACGCTCGGCGCGATCGGGAGGCCCGCCGAGGTTGACATTGACCCAGTCAGGCCAGTTGGCTACGACCGCCGGGCTGGTTTCCCCGCTGTGGCCCATCGCCAGGCGATCATAGTCGGCCCAACGGCAGCCGCTACCTGGGCGACCATCCCGCCAGAGTCGCGTCCGGGTGGCCCGGATCGTAAGTTATACATTCACACTCATTCCCATCCGGGTCGTCGGCGTAGAACGTGCGCACTCCCTTGAGCACCGGGTGGATCCCCAACCTCACCTCCACACCGGCCGCGATCAAACGGTCCCGGAGTTTTTCGTACTCCGCTCCTTCGACCCGAAACGCCAGGTGGTGGAGCACCCGCTTCGTCTTCTCACGCGGAAACTCCATCGATGGGTCAGGGTGCGGCACCAGCACGATCATCTCCGGCACGCCATCGGCGCCCCCGCCTGCTCTCAGGAACTTATTCGGGACTTGCGGTGGCGAGATGACCTCGAGCCCGAACAGATCGCGATAGAAATGCAGCGCCTTCTCCATGTCGCCCACCCACAGGACGACCTCCGCGAGGCCGGCGACGATTTGGGTCACGCGGCGGCAGCTGCCGCCATCGCCGCAAGGTTCACATCCCTCGCGCGCGTGGGCACCGAGCAGCCCGGCGCCAGCAACAGGCCACGCCCACCGGTCTCAGCAACCGCTCGACGCGCTTCCGCCTCGACCTCGGCCGGCGGCCCGTAGAGCAGGCTTCCACGCTGCCCCAGGCCTCCCATCACCGTACGGCCGCTGATCGTCTGGCCCTCGGCCAGCGTGGGGTTGCCCTGGTTGTGCACCGACCAGCTGATCACCTGTGCCGGCATGTCGCGAGACAGCCCGAACTGCAAGTTGGAGCCGCACATGTGCACTGCGTTGAACCAGGCTTCGGTTGGCAGCTGTTTCAAGACGCTCACGTCCAGCGGCAGCACCAGCTCGCGATACACGCTCTCCGGCATCGCATCCTTGCTCGTGTAGCCGGAGATCGCATAAAACACGCCTGCGGCCCCGGCCTTGACGGAGCGTTTCGAGAAATCCACGAGGACTTCGGCGATCCGCTCGAGCGCCGGGCGTACCACGTCGGGGTGCTTGCGCAGCTCGCGCACCACGCGCGACTTCGACTTACCGACCAGGTAACCGGCGACAGTGATCGGGCTGAACACGGTCTGGATTACGGGGACGTCGGGGCCGAGCTCGCGAGCGACCATGCCGATCGACTCCACCTGGTCGTATAGGGCTTTGGGGTTGGTGGCCGAAACGGTGTGCCACGCGTCGAGATCCGGCACCGCGAAGCTCACAGGCACCGGTCCCTTGAGGCGATGTCCTGCCGGCTTGTACACCGACCCAAAGGCCTCGGCGAAGCACGTGGCACGCGGTTGGAACTTCACGAAATCCCACCCAAACTGCCGAGCCCGTTCGACTGTCACCCGTGCGAGATCCTCAGGCGACCACTCCTCGCGATACGTGTGCCCCCAGGCGCCAACTGGCGGCCTGTCGGCGACACCCAAGTCCAGCGCTGCCTCCACCCTCCCTCTGCTATTCATCCATTCGAGTTTAAGCTGGACCTGGTGACGATCGAGTCTGACGCTGCTCGGTTGCGGGCCGCCGCTGAGGTCAAGCCGATGAAGCTCCCCGTCAATCGGCGCGTCGACGAGAGCCACCACCTGGTCACGGGGGACGGGCTTTCGGTCTGGTACACGATCCAGGTTTCCCCCCACAGCCGGATCCAGGAGGCGATCTTCGAACGCCCAGACCGCGTGCCCAGCGACCAGGAATGCGAGCAGTGGCTGCGGCGCCTGGTCGTCGGCGCCGAGGCGGTCGAGGCCCCAGGCTTGCCGGGTGCGATGACGCGCCGTTTCGAAGCGTTTGAACGCAACCCGGAGCTCGAGGCGCCGCTCGCCTGATGCCATTGCAAGAATCGGTTCTCACTACGCTGCGAAAGATCGTCGGCCGCGACCACGTGATCGACAGCGCCAACGACCTTCGCATCTTCGAACGAGACGCTTCGATCGAAGGAGCAGCCCCAGACGCAGTCGTCCTGCCCGCCACCAACGACGAGGTCGCGGCCGTGATCAAGGTCGCTGCGCAGCACCGCATCCCGGTCGTGCCGCGTGGCGCCGGCACCGGGCTGTCCGGTGGCGCGGTCACCATCCGCGGCGGCATCGCGCTGCAGATGACGCGGATGCGTCGCATTCTCGAGATCGACCCGGTGGGCCAAACGGCGCTCGTCGAGCCAGGAGTCGTCAATCAAGAGCTCTCGCTCGCCGCCGCAGCTCACGGGTTGTTTTACGCCCCCGATCCCTCGAGCCAGAAAGCCTGCACGATCGGCGGCAACGCGGCCGAGAACTCGGGCGGCCCGCATTGCCTGTACTACGGAGTGACCACCAACCACGTCCTCGGAATGGAGGTCGTGTTTGCCGACGGCACCGTCCACTGGGTAAGCGGCGATGCGCCAGACCGCGTGGGCCTCGACCTCTGCGGCGTGCTCGTCGGTTCGGAGGGAACGCTGTGCGCGATCACGAAGATCAAGGTTCGCCTGTTGCGCGTTCCGCCCACCATCGCGACCCTGCTTGCGGCATTCCCGACCATCGAGACCGCCAGCCAGGCGGTGTCCGCGATCATCGCGCACGGCATCGTGCCGGCAGCACTCGAGATGATGGACCAGGTCACAGTGGGGGCGGTCGAGGCGCACTACCACGCCGGCTATCCGACTGACGCCGGCGCGGTGCTGCTCGTCGAGGTAGATGGCATAGCCGAGTCCACCCGCGAATTGATGTCAGCGATCCGCGACGAGCTCACCGCGAACCACGGGTATGCGTTGCGCGAAGCCAAGACCCCGGTCGAGCGCGATCTGCTGTGGGCCGGACGCAAGGGCGCTATCGGGGCGTTGGGGCGGATCAAACCCAACTACTACCTCCACGACGGCGTTGTGCCGCGGACCAAACTCCCACAAATCCTGTCAGCAGTCGGCGAGATCGGCGAGCACTACAAGCTGCCGGTCGCCAACGTGTTTCACGCGGGAGACGGCAACCTTCATCCGAACATCCTGTTCGACCTGCGCGACCGCGAAATCCTGCACCAGGTCGAGAGCGCAGGTGAGGAGATGCTGCGCGCAGTCGTCGAGTTCGGCGGCGCGCTGTCCGGCGAACATGGCATCGGGCTCGAGAAGAGCGCATTCATGCCGTGGGTCTTCAGCCCCGACGACCTCCGCACGATGCACCAGGTGAAGGACGCCTTCGATGCGGAGGGCATCATGAACCCGGGCAAGATCTTTCCCGACCCCGGGCGCAAGCAGGCACGCATGCCGGGCCGCACCGGCCTCGCCAGCGAGGCGCAGTGGTGGTGAACGCGCCCGCGGTTGAGAAGCCGGCGACAGCCGAGGAGCTCGCGCACGCGTTGCACGAAGCTTCGGAAAGCCGGCTCGCGGTGACACCCATCGGTGGCGGTAGGGCGAGCGAGATGGGCGACCCACTCGAACGCTGTGACGTTGAGCTGCACACGAGCCGCCTGGATCGCGTGCTCGAGCACTCGCAGGGCGACATGGTTGTCAGCGTTGAGGCCGGTATCACCATCGAGTCGCTGCAATCCGAGCTGTTCCGCAAAGGCCAGTTCCTGCCGCTGGATCCATTCAACTCTCCAGGGCACACGATCGGCGGCCTCCTAGCCGCGGGGTGGACTGGGCCGCTGCGGCAGCGCTTCGGCTCCCCACGTGACTTCCTCATCGGCATCCGCTTGGCGCTGCCCGACGGGCGCCTCGCCAGCGCCGGTGGCCGCGTGGTGAAGAACGTCAGCGGCTACGACATGATGAAGCTGCATCTCGGGGCGATGGGTTCTCTCGGTGTTATCGTCGCTGCCTCGTTCAAGGTATTTCCAAACGCACTGCACGACGTGACGGTCGACATTGCGTGTGCATCATTCGAGGACGCTTGGGCTGCGGGCGAAAGGGCTATGGCGCTTCCCCTCCCGCCCGCGGCGCTGGAGCTCTTGTCCAGCGGCCGATTGATGGCACGCTTCCTCGGCAGTCGTGATGCGGTGGAGCGAATGGTGAGCGAGCTCAGATGGAACAGGGCCGACCCGTCAATCTGGGTTGAGCACTCGCGCCGGGGACCGTCGAGCTGGGCGCGCATTGCCGTTCCACGGCACAAGGTCCACTCGACGTTGACATCGCTGCCCGCAGGCTCCGAGTGGTGGGCATCGCCAGGCGTCGGCATCGTGCACTGGTCAGTCGAGAGTGGCGTCGAAACGGTGCGCGAGGCCCGCGCGACGGCGGAAGCGGCGGGCGGCTCGCTTGTGATGATGGCGGGGCCCGACGAGCTGCGGCGAAAGGTCGGCGCGTGGGGCAGCCCGCCGCCAACTCTCGAGCTGATGATGAGGCTCAAGAATGCATTCGACCCTGGACGGACTTTGAACCCAGGTAGGTTCGTCGTCTGATGGCGTTCGACCTCCTCAAAGACGACGATCTGGCCACGTGCGTCCACTGCGGCCTCTGCCTCGATGCCTGCCCGACCTTTCGCGCCACAGGTCTCGAGACAGAGTCCCCGCGCGGACGCATCCAGCTGATGACCGAGTGGAAGCGAGGAACACTGCCCTTCACAGAGGATCAGGCGCGCCACATCGACCTGTGCCTTGGATGCAGAACCTGCGAGGCCGTCTGCCCTTCAGGAGTGCCTTATGGACGGATCATCGAGGCCGGCCGTGCAGAGGTCGAGCACATTCGACAACCCTCTTCGAAACGATGGCTGGCTCGCACTGCGCTGCGCCAGCTGGTCGGGCACCCACACCGGCTGCGGGTCTTCGGCTCGATGACGCGCGCCGCCCAGGCCGTGGGTTTGACCAAGATCGCGCGCTCCGGGCGCCAGCTGCCGCAGCTCGAAGCGCAATTCCGCGCGCCGCATTCCGGGATTGCGCCGGCGATCGGGGCGCGGCGATACCGGGTTGCGTTCCTGGTCGGATGCGTGATGCCCATCCTTTATCCGCGGTCTCACGCCGCGGCGGTGAGATTGCTTCAGCTCGCCGGCTGCGAGGTGTGGTTTCCGCAAGGCGAGCGCTGCTGCGGGGCATTGCTCGCACACAACGGCGACCTCGAAGGCGCCGCACGGCTGCGCGACGCGAATATGCAGATCTACGGGCGCGGCCAGTTCGACGCGCTGATCGTTGACTCAGCCGGCTGTGGCTCCCACCTCAAGGACTTTTACCCCGAGCTCACGGGACGCGTCAAAGACCTGACCGAATGGCTGGCCGAGGTCGGTCTGCCTCCGGCCGAGCACGAGGTCAAGGTACGCGTCACCTACCAGGATGCGTGTCACCTCGCCCACGCTCAACGCATTCGCAAGCAGCCACGTGATCTCATCCGCGCCCTCCCAGGGATCGAGCTGGTGGAGATGAGGCACCCTGAGATCTGCTGCGGCGCGGCGGGGCTGTACAGCACGTTGGAACCCGCGATGTCCACGACGATCCTCCGCGAGAAAACCGACGACGTGCTGAGCACTCGGGCCGATCTTGTGGTCACCGCCAACCCCGGGTGTCAGATGCAGCTGTCAACCGGCATCCGCTCGCGCGGCTCGAACATGGGGGTCGAGCACATCGCGGAACTATTGGTGCGCGCTTACTAGACCGGCTGCAGGTCTATACCTTGATCCTCGGTAGCGTCGCCGTCCTCGTGACGTCGACCTCGACCCGCGCTATTGCGAGCGTTACATTGTCGGGCGCCCCCAGCTCACGGCAGCGCTCGATCACGCGCTTTGCACCGGAGTCCAGATCGCCATCCTTGAGTAGGAGCTTGCCCATCTCCTCGACGCTCACGCCAGCGGTCTCAACACCGTCGCTGCAGAGCACGACCGTGTCGCCCTCGTGGATTTCGATTCGATCGGTGAAGGACTGAATCGATTCCCAGACGCCGACAGCTCGTGTCAGCCGGTGCTTCAACGGATGGTCGACCGCGTCTTCCGGCTTGATGACCCCAAGGCGCACTTGCTCGGCCGGCCATGAGTGGTCCTGTGAGATGAGCTGCGCGCTCCCATTGCGGAACAGATAAGCCGGGCTGTCGCCGACGTTTAGCAGGCCGAGCTCGCCGCCGCGAATCGCGGCCACGACCACCGTGCTGCCCATGCCTTTCCATTCCGGGTTCTCTTCCGAGGCCTCGAAAACCGCGGTGTTCGCCTGCTTGCAGGCTCGCTTCAAGCGATCGACATCCGGCCCCTCGTCGCCATCCTCAGCGAGCACACGCGTAATCGTCTTCGAGGCGATCGAGCTTGCGGTCTGACCTGCCGCGTGACCGCCCATCCCATCGCATACGACCAGCAAGGTGTCCAGGCCCGCCTTGTTCCGCCATACGACTACTGAGTCCTCGTTCTCCTCGCGTTCGAGGCCGGGATCAGTCGCCCAGGCGACCCGCAGACGCAAAGGCTACGAACCGAGAAGCGCGAAATGAACCGCGTTCTGACCGATCGTGATGCGGTCGTCGTGCTTTAGCTCTTTCTCCTGGATCGGGTCACCGTTGACAAGGGTGCCGTTGGTGCTCCCCAGGTCGACGATCCAGAACTGCTCACCGCGCCGCTCCACGCGAGCGTGGTGTCCGCTGGTCGCCGGGTCGCGAAGGATGAGGTCGTTATCAGGCGAACGCCCCATGCGGAGCGCGCTCTCACTGGCCCGATACGTGTGGCCTGCGTCGGGACCTGACTCGATCGTCAGCTCCGCTTGCGCCCCACCGCCCGGCGTCGCGCGAAGGATCGGCTGCGTCGGGCCGCCCATGACAGCGGTGTCCGGGATCGCCGGCGGAGTCGGTGGCGGGGACTGCCACGCGGGCATCAACGTCGTTGATTCGTGGGGAGCGTCGGCGCCCATGCCCATGCCTGCCGCGATTGTGGCGGCGACATCCGGAGAACGCTCCACGTGCGGCGCCGGGGCAGCCGGCGCGGCCGAGTTGGCCGCAGCTGGTGCAGCGGCTCCCGCTGCGAGCTCCTGCGACGCAGCCGAAGCGGGCGATGGGGGGGCCCAGGCGGCTGCTGGCGGTGGTGGGGCCCAGGCGGCTGCTGGCGGTGGCGGCTCAGCCGCCGGAGGCGGTGACCACGCCGGTGGCTCGGGTGAGCTCGGCGGCGCTCCCCACGACGGCGCGGCGGGAGCCGCGGGCTCCTCGCTCTTGGGCACGTCCCACGACGATGCCGCGGCCGGCTCGTTCCATGACGGCGCAGGAGGCGTCACCGGCGGAGAGCTGGCCGCAGCCGCTCCCCAGTCGGTCGAGGCTGGTTTGGAAGCAGGAGCGGCCGGCGGGGCGGAGTCCCACGAGGGAGCGGCCGCGGCGGCGGCTGGCGCTGCCTCGACGGGGGGCGACCCCCAGGTCGGGGCTGGTGACGGTGAGGCCACCGGTGGCGATGCGGCCAGCGACGGTGGCGCCGGCGCGGGCGGCGGAGGTGCCGGTGCCCTGGGCGCCACGGGTGGAGGTGCACCCCAGGCCGGCGCCGGCGGCGCTGCCGTGGCACCCCAGCTGGCCGCCCCTGGCGGCGGAGGTGGCGGCGCCGCGGGCGCCCCGGAAGGGGCGGGTGGTGACATCGACGGCGGCGGTGGAGGCGGCGCGCCCCAGGTCTGAGCGGCGGGCTGGGGCGGTCCAGGCGTGGGTGCTCCCCAGGTCGGCGCTGCAGGCTGCGGGGGTGCAGGCGGCGCCGCGGCTGCGGAAGCACCACCCCAGACGGGCGCGGGACTCGAAGGCGGCGATGGCGGCCTCGCAGCCGGCGAAGAAGCGGGCTGATCCCAGCTCGGCGAACCTCCAGGGGGAGCTACGACGGTCGGGGCGAGAGGGCTCGGTGCGTGCGCTCCGGCGGGCGGCGCCCAGGTGGTCGCGATTCCTGCCGGGTGAGACGCCGCTGCTGTCTGCGGCTGGGATGACGGGCGCACAGGCGGTGCGATCTTGCCGCGCTTGCGGCGCCGGCGCGTGAACAGGTAGGCAATGGCGACGATTACAGCCAGGGGCGCCAGAACGAGTACTCCGTAAAGTGGGTCCATCCGCTGGAGGGCCTCCCTTGTGCCGAATCCGGCTATGTATTAATTCCAAAAACTGTACGCGGCCGGGCGTTTGATCCGCCAATGTTCGCGCAGTTCAGAAGTATGGCACCCGACCAATTCGAGTCAAGCCAAGTAACGGTCCAGCCGTACTCAGGACGGCTGTGGTGCAGCCTGAGTGCTCAGCACGTTGCCTTCGACCACGATCCGGCCGGACGCAACGCCCGGGACTGTGATGTCCGCTTCGAGGGAGTGGCTGCCGCCACCGAGCGGTTGCCCCGTCACCACGTGAACACGCAGCGATCGCCCCAGGGGCAGGTCGAGCCGCCTCGGCAGCGGGGCGCGGCCCGCGTGGGTCTCGACCTGGAGATCCGGGCGGGCGAGGACGACACCGTCGAGGCGCAGTCCCGTCAGCCCGACGAGCACCGCGGGTCGCGTCTGGTTCTCGAGTGCAAAGCTCAGCCCGTCGGGCTCCGACCGCAGGCTCGACAGGTCTGCAAGACGCTCGGCGAGGTACCTGGCCAGCTCCGGGCGCGGCCTGGGCCCTGGCAGAGTCGAAGTGACAGTGAATTGAAGCTCGGCGCGATCGATCACCCGCCCTCGGACCGTCAGCGTCGTCTCCAGCTTGTAGTCGCCCTCGGCCGGAAGTGGCAATGTCACTGTGGTCGCGCTGACCGAAGGCTCGAAGGCGGTCGGGACCTCGACGTCCACCACGCCTGCGAATGACTTTCGCTGCATCGCGTCGCGAATGAGCCGGGCGCCGCGGCGCTTGCCCGCGCGTTCTCGCGTCACCGACCAGCGCACCACACCTCCGCCTGAAACCTCCGGGTCGTCATTGACGACAACCAGGCGCGCGCTAAATGAAACATCCGGGCGCTGGAGGATGCCGAACGGCCGGTCCGGCTCGAACGTGAGCGGCACGACGATGACGCGAGTCGCTTTGAATGCCTGGGTCAGCGCTGCGAGCGCCGGCTTTGGCCGGCGGGCGCCATCCATCAACCCGAAGCCGATGGCGGGAAATGGATCGACCAGCTGATATGCAAACGCACCCCAGCAGGACTCGAACTTGCGGATCCGCAGATGCTCGGCAGCCAAACGGACGACGTCGGCCTGGTAGGCCTGAGACGCTGCGATGTAAGACTCGAGGCTCTGTTGTCCGGAAGGCAGGCCGACTCCCCTCTCCGCCCAGTTGACCGGTTGAAAGCCGGCGAATCGCCAGGACGCGTCATCGTCGGCGACCGGCCACGGCGCAGGGATCTCTTGCCAGACCGGTGAGTCGACCGACGGCAGCGATTGCGCGCCGAAAGCGGTGACCATCACCGGTTCGACCTCGGTGAGCTCGCGCCACGAACCAGTCGTCCAGCCGAGCATCAAGTGCTGGTCGATCTCGCCTGAAGCGGCCAGCGCGGGCCGGGTCGCATCCAGCTTCTCGAATGATGCCTTCAGCTCCTGGTCGATCGGGTGGTTTTGCCGCACCGCATGCACGTCGCCCAGGTCGGCGTTGCTCGAGAGCCATGGGGGCTCGTCGTGCGCGATCCAGAGCGCGACCGAAGGCCGGTTGCGGAGCATCTCGACCATTTCGCCCTGCTGCTGCCGGGCTGCTGATTCGAAAAAGCGGGAGTCATCACCACGCGCGTGATATGCGTAGATGCCGGTCAATGGCAGCTCCTGGAGCAGCAGCACGCCCGCGGCATCCGCCTGGCGATAGAACTCGTCGGGAAGCACGTTGGCGATGACGCGCAGCGCATCGATGTTGGCCTGCTTCGCAATCCGAAGATCGCCCGCCATTCGGTCTGGAGTGAGCTCATCGAGTCGATACGACGGTGCGTAGCACGCGCCTCTGAGGAACATCTGGCGGCCGTTCACCGAGAAGTTCCAGCGGCGCGGGCCGATCTCCCATTTGAGCTCCCTGAATGCAAATGTGTCCTCGACGCGGGCAGATTCGACGCCGCCTACGTAGGCGATCAGCTCCGCTCGGTACATAGGCTGGCCCCCAAACCGCCAGGGTTCCCATCGCTTCGCACCCGGCAGCGCGAGGCGCATCGACACCGTTTGCTCGCTGCCTCCCCCCAGGTGAACTTCGCGTCGCAAGCGCAGCGGGTCGCGCCCAGGCATGGAGACGACCAGCTCCACCTCGCCGTCCATGTTGCGTCCGTCGAGATTGCGAAAACGAGCCTCGACCTCGAGGCGCCCATCATTCGCCTCGATGTGCGGTTTCAGGCGCATCCAGTCGATGGTGATCGCGCCGACGTACTCCAGCTCGACAGAGCGCCACAGGCCGATCGGCACCTCCCATCGATATGGGTCCGGCAGGCTCGAGTAAGCCGATGCGGGATAGGGGCGGAGCTCGCCGTCGTTGAAAATGCCCATCACGTGGTGCTTCTTGTCCGGCTGTGGTTCGACTGGCGACTCGCAGCAGATGACCAGCAGGTTCTCGGCCTTCAAGTAGGGCGTCAGGTCGAATCCAAACGGCGCGAAGTAGCCATAGTGAGAGCCCAACAGCTTGCCGTTTAGCCATGCGTTGGTGGCTAGAAAAGCACCGCCGAGGCGCAACAGAACTCGACCGCCGTGGTCAGGCCGGGCGAACTCGGTCCGGTACCAAACCGCCTGGTGGCCTTCGCGCGCCGCGAGCTGGCGCGGCACCTCGATCGGCTTCCACCCCACTCCCTTGCCAATGGTCAAGCGCTCGGCTTCGCCTTCGCCGAGTGGGGTCCACAACGCTTCCCAGCCGGTCAGCTCACGAATGCCGGCCGCCCGCTGCGGTAGTGGCAGGAAGAGGCAGTCACTCACGCGGCGCCGCCTCCCGCGCGCGGCGAAACGAAGGCGCCGTCGGCCGTGGAACAGACGATGATCGGTCTCTCGACGGCGGCGGCCAGCGCTTTCTCGGCGCCACGCCGGATCAGGGCAAGGATGCTGCCCCCAAACCCGGCGCCCATGATCCGAGCTCCATAGCACCCTGGTGCCGCCCATGCCTTGTCGACCAGGGCGTCGACGTGGGGAGTCGAGACTTCGAAATCGTCACGCAGGCTGACATGTGACTCCTTCAGGAGCCTGCCAAGCCGGTCGAAGTCGCGATTGTCCAACGCGTCAACGAAGCCGTGCACTCGGGCGATCTCCGAAACCACGTGCCGGCGGCGATTGGGCTGACCGGCCTCGGCCTCGCGACGCCGCTCGTTGTAAGGCGTGTGTGCCAGCGAGCGGTGCTCGCCGGAATCGATGATGGCGATCAGCAGCTCGCCCGGAAAGGGGACGGCGCGGTACTTGAGAGTTCCGCAGTCGAGCAGCAACGCATGACCTTTGCGCCCGAGCGCCGAAGCGAACTGGTCCATGACGCCGACCTGCACGCCAGTCGCACGCTGCTCGGCTCTCTGGCAGGCGAGGGCCGCCTCGGCTCCGTCCATGTCGGGCTTGAGCCCCGCCGCAATTGCGACGAGCAGCGCAGCCGAGGAGCTGAGCCCGGATCCCGATGGAATGTTTGATCGCACGCTCACCGACTGCGGCTCGACGCCGAGCTCTTCACCCATCGCGCGGATGTAGGCCAGCCCACCTTTCACCCGGCTGCTGATCGACCATTCCGCGGCGGGATGCCCGGTGACCTCCGTGTGACGGTTGACCGCGGCCGGCAGCACCACCCCGCCCAGATAGTCAACATGCTCGCCGATCAGGTTCACGCGGCCAGGCGCGCGCCCCAGCCACGTTCCTTCGCTAAAGCCCACGCAGATCCGCAGCGGTGTCTTCGGCGCGGGCATCGACTATGAATGCTCCCGCGCCAAGCTCCGAGCCGGCGAGGTACTTGAGCTTGTCCCGACTTCGGTTGGGGGGATAGAACTCGACATGAAAGTGATGGTCTGGTCCGCGGCGTCCAGGCGGCTTCTGGTGCATCGCCATCACGTAGGGCAGGGGTAGGTCGAAGAGCCGGTCGTACTTCTGCAGCATGCCTTTGAGGATTCTGGCGAATGATTCGCTGTCTTCGTGATCAAGGTCGAGGAGTCCGGTTCGATGTCTCAAGGGAGCAATGTGCACCTCATACGGCCACCGCGCAAACGGTGGCACAAAGGCAATCCAGTGCTCGTCGCGGAGCACGGTGCGCTCGCCTCCCATCTCCCCCGCGAGCACGTCGCAGTAGATACAGCGGCCGGTTGAGCGCTTGTGGCGTGCATGTGCCCTCAGCTCGTGCTGCATGACAGGCGGCACGAAGGGATATGCATAGATCTGTCCGTGAGGGTGGCTCAGCGTCACGCCGATCGCCTCGCCGCGGTTTTCGAAGATGTAGACGTAGCGGACATTTGGAAGGCGGCCAAGCTCTTCGGTGCGGTCGCGCCAGACCTCGATGAGGTCCTGTATATGCTCGACCGACTGTTCTCCGAGAGATGAGTCGTGATCCGGCGTGTAGCAGACGACCTCGCAACGCCCCTGCTCGGCGGTGAAGGAAGGGAAGCGGTTCTCGAAGACCGCGATGTGGTAATCGGGCTCAGGTATCTCGGTTTCGAGATGACCCGGCCTGGTGGGACAAAGCGGACAGTGGTCAGCGGGAGGATGGTAGGTGCGGTCCTGCCGCCACGGCGCGACGGTGACCCACTCCTCCAGTAGGGGATGCCAGCGGAGCTCGCTCAAGGCTTTTCGTAGTAAATGAGGTAGCGACTGTCGGTCTTCTGCACCACCCGTTTGCTGAGTCGCTTGGTCGCGCTGCTTGTCCGGCGCGGCGGCCTCATCTCGCGAACGACCTCCATCTTCGGCGCGGTCGCGTGAGCGCTCTGGCTGCGGGGCATCGAGCGAAAAGTGTAGTTGGGCGGGTGGGAGTGGTCGCTGGTACACTCCACCGCGAAGTTCATTGCCCACTGGGCAAAGGAGGTGAGGCGGAAGCTTGGATAAACCGAATCGTGGTGCCAGCCGCCTCGTTTGCCAGCCGGGAGCTTGGGAGGACGTGAGCCTCTAGGGCTTCCATTTCCGGAACCGGCTCCTGGAGTCGGAGGCGGAAGCACTGCGAACGTCGACAGCGAAGGCCGGGAAAGTCCCGGCCTTCGTCTTATGTCCGGATCGTGCCACCATCTCTTTCGTGAGCGACTTCGCCAAGCGCGTGAACGACCTGCCCGATGGATGGCTGCAAGCCATGGGCGTGACCATCACCAATGCGACAGTCGACGAGGTTCGCGCCGAGCTGACCGTGGGACCGGAGCACCTCCAGGGTTACGGAATCGTTCATGGCGGCGTGCACTGCGGGCTCATCGAATCGCTCGCATCGATCGGCGCCGCGCTGGTCGCATTGCCCCGCAATCAATCGGTGGTCGGTCTCGAGAACAACACGAGCTTCGTTCGCGCGGTGCGCGCCGGCGCCAAGCTGCACGCGATCTCCACGCCCATCACTCGCGGGCGCCGCACCCAGATCTGGGAAGCCCGGGTGCTGGATGACCAGGACCGCATCGTCGCCACCGGCCGCGTGCGCCTGCTCTGCCTGGAGCAGGACCAAGAGCTCGCCGGCCAGCGTGTGCAGGGAGAACTAAACCCGCCTGCCTAGAGTCAGCGCCCTGACACGTAGCTGAAGATGATCTCGTCGATCAGGCGCTCCACCGGCGCCAGGTCGTCCGTGAAGACCTGGCCATGGTACGGCGATGGTTTGAGCCAGCCTCCCGAAAGCGTCGCCTGCGCGACGTCGGTTGCCAAAGGAGAATTCACCAGGCCCAGGTTGTGCTCCACGTCCTGCATCGTCACCGGCTCTGTGGTCCCGAAGACGAGCGTGTTGGTGAAGTTGGGATCGTCGATGAGATACACATTCGGGTACACGGCCGCCATGGTGCTGGCGATGGCGTCCACGAGCCGGTAGTCGGTTGCGGTCCGGCCAACATTGACGGCGGCAACACCACCAGGATTGAGGTGGGCGCGAACTTGCTGGAAAAATTCCTTGGTCGTCAGATGGAACGGAATATAGGGCTGCCGATAAGCATCGAGCACGATCACGTCGTACTTCCCCGCTTGTGTGTCGAGCCAGTAACGGGCGTCCGCCAGGACTTCGTGGGCGCCGGCATCGCCGAGGTGGAAGTAGCGATGACCGATGGCGAGGATTTCAGGATCGATCTCGACCCCGGTGATGTCGATCTGGCTGCCATATGCGAGGCGGTACTGCCGGGCCGACGTGCCTCCGGCGAGACCGAGGATCGCAACCGATTTCGGAATTGGGGCGGTGCTCTGCGCTGGTCGGAAGGCGTCCGCGACCAGCAGGTAATCCCAGTAGTTGTGGGTGAGGTTGTCGCTTGAGTCGTAGATCGAGTGGATCGCCTGGCCTTCGTTGAGAATCAGCTCGGTCTTCGTCGCCACCTGCACGACCTGGATGTAGTTGTAGGCGGATTCCTTCTCATATAAAAGCGAGCCGTACTCGGGCGGCTTGATCCCTGACGGTAAGAAGACCCACGACAGGATCACCGCCAGCGCGAACACCGCAAACACCTTGCGTCGGGGCCAGAGGCCTGCGATCGAGATGAGAACGAGAGCGAGCCCAAAACCTTCGAGGGTCGGGCGCGTCCCGTAAGTCGGTATGAACCAGAACACAGGCAAGAACGTGCCGAAGATGCTGCCGGCGGTGGAGAGGGCGTAGACGCGACCAGCCGTGTTGCCGCCGGTTTCGATGTTCTTCAGCAGAAGCCTGATCGCAAATGGGCTGACGCAGCCGAGCAGGATCACAGGCGCCGCGAACAGGAGAACGACAGCGAGGAGAGTCCCGGCCACCAGCCCGACGCTCAGGTCCCTGAATCCCTGCTGCGATGCCAGGAGGATTGGATAGCTCACAAGCGGGATCAATCCGATCCACAGGCCCGCCCACGCGGTGATTTGAAAAAGCACTTCGTCGCGAGGGTGGCTGTCGGCAAGTCGGCCGCCGATCACATAGCCCGCGGAGAGGTAAATGAGGATGAGGCCGATGAGCACGCCCCACACGTAGAGGCTCGTCCCGAAGTACGGTGCAAGAAGGCGGGAAGCCCCGAACTCCACGCCTAGCGACGCCATGCCGGAGACGAACACGAGGGGCAGCAGCAGTCGGCGCGAGAGGGGCAAGGCGCAGTAGAGAATACGGACTACGGCAGCGGCTGTTCCTCCGCCCACTTACGCGTGCGCTCATCCATTGGTACCGGTAGCACTACTTTGACCTCTGCGTAAAGGTCGCCTGACGGCCCTCCTTTGGGGTCTGGCAGCCCGAGCCCGCGCAATCTGATCTTGGTTCCGTTCTGCGCCTCCGGTTGAACCTTGAACTGCACCTGCCCGCCCTTCAACGTCGGCGCCGCGACCTCGCCACCGCGAAACGCGACATGAAGCGGCACGGGGACGACCACACGCAAGTCCTTGCCATCGCGGGTGAACACCGGGTCGGGCGCAATCTGCACGCGGGCGCGAAGCCCAGGGACCCGCAGCACAGTGCCCTCCTTGACGCCGGCGGGCACCTTGACTTCGACGCGCCGCCCTCCGGGCAGCTCGACCGTCCGGCTGGTGCCGCGGTAGACCTCGGCGAGACTGACCGTGATCGGCGCTTCGACGTCGGCCGGCTCGACGGAGGCTCTGCCGCGAGCGTTGCCGCCGAAGATCGAGCCGAAGATGTCGCCGAATCCTCCGCCAGAATTGCCGAAGAGGTCCTCCATCTCCTCTGCGCTCACGGTCCTGTACTGCGCCCCGCCCCCGCTGGGCTGCTGCTGGCGCACCCGCCCACGGCTCGCGCCAGGCTGGACGCCGCCGGCTTGGGCTGCCGCCCAGTCCGCGCCGAACTCGTCATAGAGGCTCCGTTTCTTGGCGTGGGACAGCACGTCGTGCGCCTGGGCGATCTCCTTGAAGCGCGCTTCCGCCTGCTTGTCGCCGGCATTCAGGTCCGGGTGGTGCTTGCGCGCCAGCTTCCGGAACGCGGACGTGATCTCTTTCTCGGTGGCCGTGCGCGGCACGCCCAGCACCTCGTAGTAGTCCTTGGTCTTTGCCACTAGTTGCTCTTTACCCGCTTGACGAAGCTGATGAACCCTGGGCGGGCGTCGTAACCCAGGGTCTGGTTGATGTGAAGCATTGGCGCGTTCTCG
This sequence comes from Candidatus Dormiibacterota bacterium, assembly GCA_003139695.1. Classification (GTDB taxonomy): domain Bacteria; phylum Chloroflexota; class Dormibacteria; order Dormibacterales; family Dormibacteraceae; genus Palsa-872. The sequence goes on from PLJM01000028.1 coordinate 72,151, forward strand.
GAATCGTTATCGGTGAGCACCGAGGGAATGCCCAGACTGGCGGCCTGGGCCAGGGTCTGCAGCTTGACCCCGCGCGCAAGGCCGCGCCCGCGGTAGTCGGGGTGGGTGCACGTGTAGCCGGTCCAGACGTGGCCTCGAACCGGTGGAAAGCGCAGAAATGACAAGGCCACAGGGTTGCCCGCATCGCTCGCGACCCACACGCGATCGGTCCGGCGGTCGGGCGTGTTCATGCGCTCCACGAAGCTTTCGTAAGGCTGCGGCGGCAAGGGATAGCTGGTCGGCATGTCACGCCTGGTGAGCACGGCGAGCGCGTGGAGCTTTCTGAGCGAGTCCGGCTCGTTCCAATCCGCGAGCGTCAACATGTCGATGCCCTGGCCTTGCGCCTTCGCCCTTGCAGCTTGCCCCTCGGCCACCAACCGCTCGCCATGCTTCGCGAGATCGAGCTCCCAAACCTTTTCAATCCGATCGCGCTCGAAGCCGAGGCGGCCAAGCGCCTCGATCATCTCGGCCTCGTCCTCGACCACCTGTGTCTCGAGGACCTCGGCTCCGTCCGACTGGGCGCCGGTCGCCATCCGCTCGATGAGAGACATCGCCAGGTCGGTCCCCAGCCTGGCTCGGTCGATGTACACCTCCACGTAACAGTTCCGAGCCGGCACCTGCTCCCAGGGACCGTGCGTCCATCCGACCAGGGCAACGGGCTTCCCGTCGAGCTCCGCGATGAAGCGCTCCGTCCGCCATTCGGTTCTTGGATGCGCCCAGAAGTAGCGCTTGAGCACCGGATCCTCGGGCAGCTCCGGGTAGGACGCGGTGATCATGTCCGAGGCCAGCTCGGCATCCTCGAGTTTGGCGGGCCGGCACACGAGCGTGGCCATTCCCAGACTCTAGCGTCCCGTCACAGATCGACGATTGTGGGCACGATCGCGGTGCGGCTCACCTCGAGAATTCCGACCGAGGGGCGCGGATAGCTCCGCATATGGCGCGCGACCTGCAGCCAGCACCATTCGAACCAACCGGGCCCGCGCGCCAGGCGCTGGTTGGCCGTCTGCGGGTTCCACTGGTGCACGCCGCCCGGATTGAACAGAAGCGCACCCTTGCGCGTCTCTATATGCGCGCGATGAGTGTGTCCGAAAACAATCGCATCGGCGTCCGGAAAACGATGGTGAAGGAATCGCGGCAGTGATTCATTGGGGTGCAGATAGCCAAGGCTGAGCGTCCACAACAATGTCTGCGGCTCCTCCACCCACCGGCTCCGATTGCCGTGGACGAGAACGATTCGCCGGCCCTCAATTGTGAGATCACGGGTCAGCGGTACCGTCGCGAGATCGCGGTCGTGGTCGCCCCGCACCGCTTCGACTGGGGCGATGCGTTCAAGAGCGGCGATTGTCTCGGGGCCGCTGACATCGCCCGCATGCAGGATGAGATCGACGCCGCGGAGAGCTTCGAAGACGCGATCGGGGAGGCGATCGAGGAACTCAGGACAATGGGTGTCCGCGACAACCCCGACCCGCGTCGTCAGCTACCTGATCCCGGCCGCCTCCAACCCGGCCGAGTGGGCGCCTTTGGCATCGGCGCCCGCGTCGAGTGCGTGGAGCGCGGCCGTGGAGAAAACATGTGCTCGAGCCTGGTCCAGGTTCAAGTCAATGTTGGCGAGCGCATACCAGGCGCAATACGTCTGGCGGCCCGAGTCGACACTTTGAGGTGGAGAGGCCATCGCGGCGGCCGCGATTTGCGCAGCAACGGAAACGTCCTTGCCACTCGCCAACGCCGCGAAGGCGGCTTGCGCCGCGGCGTGACATGCGTTTACTGGCGCGCCACTTCGTTTCGCCCACGCGAACCATTCCGCGTACGAGCGGTCCTCGGGCGTTGGCACCACCCGCTTCTCCTTGGCGTCGTCCTTGTGCTTCTGCTCGACCACCTGCCACGACGAGGATGTGGGCGCGGGCGGAGCAGGTGCCGGGGGCGACTTTTGCGGACGGGCGGCCACCGGCGCGCCAGTCGGCGGTTTTGCGACGGGAGTAGGTGGCACCGGCGACTCCGGTTTCGGGCTGCTGATACGGACCTGAGGAGCCCACGCTGGTATTTCGACCACAGCCGGCCAATCGGTCTCGGGTTCTGACGGCGCGCTGGCAGCCGTGGCAAGGTTCGGCGCCCAACCGGGCACCGCTGGTTTCACCGGCTCGGCTGGTTCCGGCTTGGGCTGCGGCGCCTCGACGTGCGGGGTGTCCGGCATCAAAGTCTTGCGCGACGAGGTCCAGGGTATTGACGACTTTTTCGTGGGCGGCGGTGGTTCGGGCGAAGCGGCGGGCGGTACCGTCTTCTCCGACTCTGGGGCTGCCGCCGGCGCTGACGCAGGCGAAACGCTCTCGGGTGACACAGTCGCGGGCGGCACCGTCGCAGGCGAAACGCTCGCGGTTGAAACGCTTGCGGGCGGCACCGTTGTAGACGGCGCGACCGCCGGCGGAACCGTCGAGGGCTGTGCGCTCGCCGGCGGCACACTCGCCGATGGCGCGGGCGGGGGCGGCGCACTGACGGCCGAGGGGACGGTAGCCGGCGGGACCGTCTTGGCGGCCGCGCCGAGGTCGGCACCAGCCGCTGGCTGACTGGAGCCGGGCGCCTCGCCTGGCGCGACCGGCTTCCACTCGGATGGAGTCGGCCCCGCGGGTAGGTCCGGCAGCTGGGAATCGTGGTCGCCGAAAGCTGACGGCGGCCACGCCGGCATGGTGTGCTCGGTCGGCGGCTCTGGCGGCCAGATATCGCTCTGTGTCGGAAGTGGCGCGTCGGGCTGCGCTTTTGGCGGCCAGGTAAGAGGCGCCGATCGCGTCGGCGGGGCGGTCGGACTCGGCTCCGGATCACCTGCGGCTTCGGCCGGGGCTGGAGATGTCTGCGCCCAGGAAGGCGCGGGCTTCTGCATTGGTACGGCCGGCTTCGGTTCCGTCTGGTCGTCCGCGGCCGCCGCCGGCTCGTCGGCCGGTGGTTTGGTCTGAGCCCAAGAGGGCGCGGTCTTCATCGGCACCGCCGCCTTGGGCTCAGCATCGAGGGTGGCCTGGAGAGCCTCGGTCCCGAGTGGTGATTGAGGTTCCGCTGCAATCTCAGGCTTGGCTTCTGCTGTGGCTTCGACCGCGTTGGTCTCGACAGACACTTCAGCTGACGCCGCCTGGAGAGGTAGCTCAGGTTCTGTCAACGGATCGAAGGCAGGAGTAACCAGAGGCAGCTCCGGCTCCGTCTGGTCCTGCGTTTGCGTGTCTTTTTCCTGTCTGTCCACTGGGCGGTCAGTTTATCGCCGCGGCCACAACCCCGCAGCGATTTCTCAACGCTACGCGAATACGTTCTTGAGCGCGTCCTCCGCGATCGGGTCGGGCTGCTGCTCGGCCCAGTCGGCGGCATCGGAAGCCTCCGCATCGCATTCGGCCTGCGCACGCGCGAGATCGTCGGCTGTGAGCCAGCCACGCTCGAGGAGCCACGCGCCGAAACGAGCGATGGGGTCGTGGGCGGCCGCCTCGTCGATCTCGTCCTTACCTCGGTATTTCACATGGTTGTCCTCGGACGTATGCGAGTTCATCCTCCAGACCTTGGCGTCGATCAGAGTCGGTCCGTCCCCTCGTCGCGCCCGCTCCACCGCCTCCTTGCAGACCGCGTAGCAAGCGGGAACATCGGTGCCATCGACAGTCGCGCCCGCGATGCCGTAGCCGGCGGCGCGATCGGCCACGTTGGGGTTCGCCATCTGGAGCCGAATCGGTACCGAGATGGCGTAGCTGTTGTTCTCGCATACGAAGACGACGGGCAGCCGGTGAACTGCAGCGAAGTTCACACCCTCGTGGAAATCTCCCCGGCTCGTCGCTCCGTCGCCGAACGTGCACAGGGTCACTGAACCTTCGCCTTGGAGCTTGGCGGCGTATGCGATTCCTGCCGCCTTCGGCACCCATGAGGCCACCACCTGGGAGACGGGGGCAATGTTGAGCCGGTGATAGCTGTAGCACCCCCCGGGAATGTTGCGGCCGGCCGAAAGCGGGTCGTCAGCCTTCGCGAAGACCGCCAGCATCCATTCCTTCATCGTCAGCCCGCGCACGATGGAATTGGCGAGCCCGCGGTAATGAGGCACCAGCCAGTCGTCAGGACCCAGAGCCGCTGTCGATGCCACCTGGATGCCCTCATGGCCGCGACTCGAACCGACGAACGGAGCCCTTCCCTGCTTGACCAGCATGTGCATGCGATCGTCGAGGGCCTTGGCCATGCACATCCAGCGGTGGAGCTGAAGGTACTGCTCCTTGGCCGCGGCCGGTGCGACGACGGTTGTCTTGGCCATCCGCCCTCAGTTTATGCCGCGGATACCAGGGCCCTGGCGATGTCTGCCACCTCGTCCGCGGTGAGACCCAGGCGGTTCAGATGGTCGTAGTAGCGCTTGTGGAAGTCCGAGAAGTCGGCACGTTCTGCGCGCTCCTCGCGGATGCGCTTGACCTCCGTCATCACTTTCGATACGAGCTCAGGCTCAGGGGGGATGCCGGCCTGGCGCAGCGCGTGCTCGATCGATAGAGCGCCCGAGTGCTTGCCGTAGACGTACTCGACCTCGGCGCCCATGTCCGCGGGCGGTATGAACTGGTAGATCGCCGGGTGGATCAGCATTCCGGCGGTGTGGATCCCAGACTCGTGCGTGAAGACGTTCAGGCCGATGCCCGGCTCGGTTGGCTGCACCGGGATGCCGCTCACCAGCTCGAGATGACGCGCCAGGTCGCGGAGCTTCTCGTACTTGAAATGCGGGATCTCGATGCCGAAGAGGTATCGGAGCTGCATCAGCACCTGGTGCATCGGGGCATTGCCGGTGCGCTCTCCGATGCCGTTGACGCTGGTGGTGAAGACCTCCGCTCCGGACCCGAGGGCCATGACAGTGTTCCAAGCGCCCAGACCAAGATCGTTGTGGAAGTGCACGACCAAGGGTGCATCAGGCGCTGCCGCCTTGATTTGAGGGATGTACTCCCGCACCGCGAATGGCGAGTAGCAGCCCACGGTGTCCGGGGTCGAAGGGCGCGTGCCACCTGCCTTCAGGCCTTCACGGTGGATCTGGCCGATGTAGTCCACGTCGGCGCGGCTCCCATCCTCACCACCGAACTCGATCGACGTGGCGCCCTGCGCGCGCGCATAGCTGATCGCTTCGCACATCATCCGCAGGTTGGCCGCGCGGTAATGCGACACAGGCAGCTCCAACCACTCGGATTCGGGAATGCCCTCGCGATGCAGCAGCGTCTTGCCGAGCTTGTACTTGACGTGCAGGTCGGATGCGGACGTGAAGATGAAGTAGGTCACCTCGTCGCGCCTGTGGCCGAGCGAGTCGATCACACGCATCGTGGCATCGATGTCGCCCTGGTTCGAGCGCATCATGCAGACCACCTCGAGGTCCGGCCTGATCTCGCCGCGCTTGCGCCCTTCCAGAATGAGTCTCAGGGTTTCCTTCTCGCTCTCCGACACCGAGGGAAAACCGACGTCCATGATGTGGACCCCGATGTCTGAGAGCATCCGCGCCAGCTGGTACTTCGCCTTGGGAGAAATTGCGACACCGGGCATCTGCTCGCCGTCGCGGAGCGTGTCGTCGTAGACGCGGATTTTGCCGGCAGGCGGAAATTGAAGATCGTGGAGGAAGTGTTTGGGGTCTCGGGCCAGCTCTGCCAGCGGCTCCTGGAGCTCGACCGGCTTGACCCCGTCCACTGTCAGGAGTGTGTCCCGGTCAGCTGCCGCCGCTCCTCGAGCCGCTTACGCACCCACGGCACGAGACCGCCCATATGGATGAGCTCGTTCATGAAGGAGGGGAAGGCCTCGCAGTGATACTCGTCGCCCTTCGTGAAGTTCCGTACGATCCCCTCTTCGAGGTCGACCTCGAGCTCATCGCCTTCTGACACTCCCTCGGCCGCCTGAGGCGACTGGAGGATCGGGTAGCCCATGTTGATCGCGTTGCGAAAAAAGATTCGCGCGTAAGAATCGGCGATCACCAGCGAGATGCCGGCACCTCGAATGGCGATCGGGGCGATCTCTCGCGACGAGCCGCAGCCGAAGTTGGAATCGGCAACGAGGATGTCCCCCGGCGTCACCTGCGCAGCCCACCCCTCGCGACCCGGCACGCCTTCCATCGCATGCTTGCCGAGCTCTTTCTCATCGAGGGAGTAGATCGCGTATTTCGCAGGGATGATCTGGTCGGTGTCGATGTTGGCCCCGAACTTCCAGGTGCGGCCGCGAACGACCTTGGCTACGGTCATGCGATCCCCGCGGGCATCTTCTTCAGCACCTCTCCGGGGTGCGTGATGACGCCCGTGACCGCGCTTGCGGCAGCCACCGCAGGATTGGAGAGATAGACCATTGCCTTGGGGTGGCCCATGCGGCCAGGAAAGTTGCGGTTGGTGGTGCTGAGGCAGACCTCTCCCTCGCCGAGCACGCCCATGTGGCCGCCGAGACAGGCGCCGCATGTGGCTGTTGTCCATGCGGCGCCTGAGGCCAGGAAGATTCCGATCAACCCTTCTTTCTCGGCCTGGATGGCGACCTGGTGTGAGGACGGGGTGATGATCAGCCGGACGCCGGGCGCAACCTTGTGGCCGTCGAGGACGGCCGCCGCGCGGCGCAGGTCGGTGATACGCGAGTTGGTGCACGAGCCGATGAAGACCTGGTCGAGCCGTGTGCCCGCAACCTCGGAGAGTGGCGCGTAGTTGTCCGGCGACATCGGCTTGGCGACGCCGAGCTCGACCTTCTCCGCATCGAACTCGAATACCTTCTCGTATGTCGCGTCGGGGTCGGAGGTGACTGGCGTGTAGGCTCGCTTGGCTCGTCCGTCCAGGTACTGCTTGGTGACCTCGTCGAACTCCATGATCCCGTTCTTGGCGCCTGCCTCGATCGCCATGTTCGTCATGGTCAGCCGGGCTTCCATATCGATGTGGCGCAGGGCCTCGCCTGTGTGCTCCATCGCCTTCGACCGGGCACCGTCGACGCCGATCTGACCTATGACATAGAGGATGAGATCCTTCGCCTCGACCCACTCTTTGAGGCGGTTGTGATAGACGAACTTGAGCGTCTCGGGCACACGGAACCACAGCTCGCCGAGCGCGAACACGCACGCCAGATCGGTGGAGCCGATGCCGGTCGCGAAGTTGTTGAGCGCGCCATACGTGCAGCTGTGTGAGTCGGCGCCGACAACCAGCTCGCCCGGCAGGACCAGCCCATGCTCGGGCAGAACCGTATGGCAGATACCCCCCTGCCCCACCTCGAAGTACCACTTGATACCCATGTCGTGCGAGAACTCGCGCGTCAGGCGCCCGAGGGTCGCGCTGGCAGCGTCCTTCGCCGGCTGGAAATGGTCCTGGGTCACCGCGACGCGGTCTGGGTCCCAGATCTTCTCCGCGCCCATCTGCTCGCGCATGATCCTGCCGGCAGGCGGGATGGTGAGGTCGTGGCCCATCGCGAAGTCGATCTTGGCCAGCACCAGGTCACCGGGGACGACGCTTTCGCGCCCGGCGCCCCGAGCCAGGATCTTCTCGGTCATCGTCATGCCCATCTTGTTAATACTTCAGCCTTTTAACGACCGCATCTCCGGCCTGGGACGTGGACAGGCTGCCTCCGATGTCGCGCGTGCATTCACGCGCTCGGATGGCCGATTCGACCGCACCCTCGATCGCGTCTGCCATTTGAGGATCACCCAGGTGTCTCACCATCATAGATGCGCTCAGGATCGCGCCGACCGGGTTGACGAGCCCTTTCCCGGCGATGTCGGGCGCGGTGCCGTGGACCGGCTCGAAGAGTCCCCGGCCGGTCTTGGGATTGATGTTGGCGGACGGCGCGATGCCCATCCCGCCGACGAGCTCCGCGGTGAGGTCGGACAGGATGTCGCCAAAAAGATTTCCGGTGACGATGACGTCGAACTGGCTTGGGTCCTTGACGAGCTGCATCGCAGCGGCATCAACGAGCAGGTGACGTGTTTTCGTCTTCGGGTGCTGTGCGGCCACGGCCTTCCAGCGTTCCTGCCAGAGGCCGCCGGCGTAGGTCATGGCGTTGGACTTGTCGATCATCACGACCTCGCGACGCGCGACTTGGAAGGCGTGCTCCAGGATGCGCGTCACTCCGAGGTGGGTGTTGATGTCTTCCTGTGTCGCGATCTCGTCCTGCGTTCCTTTCTTGAAGCGCCCGCCCATGCCGACGTACAGGCCTTCGGTGTTCTCCCGAACTGTTAGCAGGTCGACGTGGCGGCGATCCTCACGACGCAGTGGCGACAGGCGATCGTCGTAGAGCTTGGCGGGCCGGAGATTGACGTAGAGGTCGAGCTCGAAGCGAAGGCGCAACAGCACGCCGGCGAGATAGTTCGTGTGATTGACGCGCTCGTCGCCCACCGCACCGAAGAGAATCGAATCCGCTTTGGCCAGCTCCGCCCACACCTCTGGGGTGATGGGGACGCCGTCGCGGAGGTAGGCGTCGGCGTTGACGTCGAACTCCTCGAAGTCGAAGTCGGCCCCGGCGGCGCGGAGCACCTTGATCGCCTCGGGGACGACCTCCTTCCCCGCTCCGTCGCAGGGCAGCACAGCAATCTTCTTCGACACTACGCAGACGCCGTTTCGCGAGCTGGCTCGCGCAGCTTGTAGCGCTGGATCTTGCCGGTCGCCGTCTTCGGCAGGTCCTGAACAAACTCGATCAGGTGCGGGTACTGGAAGCGCTGCAGGCGTGACTTGCAGTGTTCCTGGAGCTCGGCCACCAACGAATCGTCGGGAGTGATCGTGCCTTTCGTGATGACGAACGCCTTGATTTTGGTGAAACCACCCACGTCGATTCCGACCACCGCGCTCTCGCCAACCGCAGCGTGCTCCAGTAGGGCTGACTCGATCTCGATGGGCGAAACCCACAGGCCGCTGACCTTGATCATGTCGTCGGAGCGGCCCTCGTACCAGTAGTAACCGTCACCGTCGACGCGGTAGCGATCGCCGGTGAAGAACCATTCGCCCAACACTGAGCGCTTGGACTTTTCATGTTGCGCCCAGTAGAGCGACAAGGCGCTGTCACCTTTCACGTAGAGATCGCCCGCCTCGTCTGTTGGCACCGCGTTGCCTGTGTCGTCGAGGATCTTCAGCTCGTAGCCGGGGACCGGCTTGCCGCTGGAGCCGGGCCGGACGTCGTCCAGGCGGTTGGAGCAGTAGATGTGCAGCATCTCGGTGGAGCCGACCCCGTCCAGGATCGTCAGGCCGAAAGCATCCTTCCATCGGCGCCACACCTCCGCGGGCAGCGCTTCGGCTGCAGCTACGCAGTGGCGGATCGAGGAGAGCTCGCGGTTCTTCGCCCCTTCGAAGTTGAGGATCGCGTTGAAGAGGGTTGGGGCTGAGAAGAACAGGGTTGGGCGCCGCTTCTCGATGGTGTCGAGGGCGGTGGCCGGGGTGTTGCGCCCCGCATGCAGGACGGTGGTGGCGCCAACCCAGTAGGGCATGGTGAGGTTGTTGCCGAAGCCGTAGGCATGGAAGAGTCCCGTGGTCGAAAAGGTGATGTCGCTCTCGTTGATGCCGAGGACCTGCTCTCCATACGTGACGCAGGTGTATGGAATGTCGTGCTGGAGGTGGACCACCGCCTTCGGCTTGCCGGTCGAGCCGGAGCTGTAGAGCCAGAAGGCCATGTCGTCCCTGCGCGTGGGCGCCACTGGAACGTCCGGGCCCGCGGTGATCTGGTCGGTGCGCAGCAGGGCGGGCTTGGTGTGTGCGCGGGTTGCGGCCGCCGTCAGCTTCTCTTCGGTGGCGCCGTCAACCAGCACGACGCGGGCCAGCGAGTCGTCGAGGTAGTGGTCGTAGTCCTCGCTGTGCTGGAGGAGGGGGTTGACGGGGACGGGGACGGCGCCCATCCAGATGGCGCCGAGGAAGGAGGCCACCCAGCCCGGGCTGTCGTAGGCGACGATCAGGACGCGCTCCTCTCGGCGGACGCCGAGGTCCGTGAGGGTGCGCGCGGCGCCACAGGCCAGCTGGCAGAGAGCGCCATAGGTGACGTCACCGACGACTGAATGGATGGCTACCTTCGCGCCGCGGGTCTTCAGGTTGCGGTGGAGGAGGTCGGCGCCGACGTTGTAGCGCTCTGGCAGATCGAGGCCCCCCATCAGGTGTCAGTGTAGTTTCGGAGGGTGGTGGACGGCCGGGTAACCCTGGTGTACGACGCAGAGTGCGAATTCTGCGCGCGGCTGGCCGGGTGGGTGGAGCGGTCGGCGCGTGGGCGGGTCGTGGTGAGGGGCAACCAGGAGGCGGGGTTGATCGCATCGCTCGGCCTTACGCGTGAGGAGGTCGATCGGGCGGCGTGGGCGGTGGAGAAGGGTGGGCGGAAGTTTGAGGGGGCGGCGGCGATCAATCGGGTGCTGAGGGAGCTGGGTGGCGGGTGGCGGGTGCTTGGGTCGCTGTACTTGGTGCCGCCGTTTCGGTGGGTTGAGGATCGGTATTACGCGAGGGTGGCGAGGAGACGCGCTTGGTGGTAGTTGGCGCGCACGTTTAAACGAGCTGGGAAGAGGGAGTGTCCGTGACGCCGGGAGGGTGCTGGCGTGCAAGTTGGCACGGGCGAGGGGCGTAGATGAGTTCAATAAAAAGAGCGAGCGAAAGAGCGAATTGGCTAAGAGGTCGCTTCGTGGGAATTGGGATGCGCTCAAAAGGGCTGGGAAGGGGAGTTCTCGTTACGCGCTGAGGGTGCTGGCGTGCTGGGTGGCAGTGGCGCGACGGGCGT
>PLJM01000024.1 GCA_003139695.1 Candidatus Dormiibacterota bacterium
CGGAGCTAACCGGATAGGCAGAACCCTCTGCTATCACTAGCTTGGCCAATCCTGCCGGTGACCGAAGGAGGTCTCCATCAAGATCGGCACGCAGATCATCGCGAAGGCTGTCGCCAATCCTCATAACTGTTAACTCTCTTGCTTGCCTGTCCATAAATCCGGCCTTGTTCCGATCGGAGGATCGGTCGCGGCTTTCATCCGCACTGAACTCGAAGTCGGACAGGACGTTCTGAACCGGACACCCGCAAGGGAACGGCCTTCGTGCTTGGTCGCGACCCGTAGCAAATCATCAGTGCAACCAACTCGCGTCGATCGACTCGAAGTTGATTGCGCGATCTCCGCCGCCGGCATCAAGGACTTATGCGATTCATGGCTCGCGTCAAGCGCGCGATCGGGCGTTCGGCTGTTATCCCCTTTCAGAGAATCGCGATACGGATCCCGACCGCAATTTGTCAGGCACCAGTTGCCTTGAGCGTCACCCTACGAGTGGCCAAGGCATGTGGGCGATACCGGTGAAAGGGTTATTGGAAACCAACCCCAGCATCACGGTGAACCCAACTGCCGTTGCCAGCACCCACCCAACTACGTTCTCGTGGTCGCGATCATGCGTTTCTACGTCAAATATCGTCATTACCTCAAGCAGGAATCTTCTAAATGGTGTCCAACGCCAAAACAAGCCCAAGAGAAGCAGGACCGTTGCCGCACTTACCAGAACATCGAGCAGCGCCAGCTTGGGAAACGCAGAGTCGATGATCAGGAGGACCTGGCCGACGAATCTGATCTGCAACCAGGCGGCTCCTCCAACACTCGTGGTGATTAGACCCGCCCCCCACAGGATGAGGAGAACCACGCATATGGTGATCAATGCTGCACGTTCAGCTCCGAAGTCCCATTTCACGCTCCTGAAGAGCCAATAGGTAAGACCGGCGAATGCTAAAAATAGGGCTGCGCTAATCGGCCCCGAATGCAGGGCCGGAGTAAGTGTCAGCCCGGCCACAACCATGACGCCTAGACAAAGACCAACCACGATCTCAAGCGCAATGACGCGAAGTTGAAATGCGCGATAGATAAGGGCTACCACAATGGTCAGCCCAATCGCGAAGAACGGCTGATAGTCTTTTAGCTGCTGGGCAAAGGGTGCAAACCGCGATGCAACATTGGATGCCGAGAGGACAACGAGTAGAGCCGTGATACCGATCGTGACCAGCGCAATTGACTCTCGCCGGTTGTCTTCGGCAGTCTTTTCGGCGCGGGCGTCCGCCTCCTCTTTCTGACGGCGGTCGATGCCCTCAAGGGTGGCTGCAATCCGCTGAAGGGCGTCTTCGGCCGGATCGCCTCCCACGCACCGTGTAATACCCCCAAACCGGATGCACCGTCAAGTTGTGATCCATCCCTCATCGGGGCGAGCTTGGCCTGTCTAGCACGGCCTTCAATCGGCTGACTCCTGAAACCCGAAGGCCTCGGTTCCAGCCGCTGCCCTCGGTTCTTGTGGCGGCCACCGGGTGAGGGCACGCAATTGCCAGCGAAACGGATGAGAAACCAAACTCCGCGGTGTCGTCAGAACCCAGCAGATTCATCCTGAGTTTTGCTGGGAGGGACAGCGAAGCAACCCGCAGCCTGCTTCCACCCGCTTCGTTGGTCCCTATCAATGTATGTCCAGGGCTATCGATCAATGTTGCTGCCGATAATGGGTGCCTATCGTTAGCGCAACGATTTGCCAAACCGTTAGTCCGATTGGGTCTGGCCAATTCGCGGGCGATAGAGACCACCTCATTGGTAAGTAAAAGGGACCGCGGTCCCACCCAACGCCACGCTCACTCACTGAGGTGGACCACTAAACGGGGAGCGGTCAGAGGCTTCCGCCTGGAGCAGCCGCTGAGGAGCACGCGATTTGGCGCAATGTCAGAGTGGCGTCCTAACGCATGCCGGGACGGTTACCGCCCCGGCTAACATCTCGTTGCCTCATGGACCGCAGACCTGCCGAATCCCTCGCCCGCCTCAGTTCTACGCAGCTGGCGCAGCTACAGGAGATGCTTGTTCGGGCTCAGGCTCTGGCCAATACATCCCGGGCCCTGGGCGCGAGTGCTCCGTCTGACCAGGCATGGCGGCAGGCGGTGGTCGAGCTCGAAAGGGCCCTTGCTGAAGGCCAGGAGTTTCGCCAGGCACTTGACGTCGCCCAGCGCATCCAGCAGCTCAGCAATCTACCGCCAGGCCAGCGGCCAGCGGAGTGGGTCGGGCCGACGCCCGCCGAGCTCTTCGATCAGACCACGAGCTGGGACCAGCTGTACCCGATCAAGTGGTGGCAGTTCGAACACCTGGTCGCGGAGACCTTTCGCCGGCTGACTTTTGAGAACGTGCAGGTGGTCAACGGAACCCAGACAGGCGATGGCGGATTGGACATCCGGATGTCCTACCAGGGCGCTCCCTGCGTCGTTCAGTGCAAGCACTCCGAGGCCGACGAGTACGTGCCGATTGACAAGATTCGGGCCCTGGCGCACGTTGCGCAGCGCGAGCAGGCGACCGCCTATCTGGTCACATCCGGCAAGGTGGGTGTCACCGCTAGGAAGGAGATGGCGACCGCCACTCCGCAGGTGTTCCTCGTAGATGGCGAGTGGCTCTGGAAGTGGATTGGGCGAGGACGCGGCCAGAACAAGGAGGAAATCTTCCTGCCTGGTCACGCAACACCAGCCGCAGGTGCTAAGTCGGGCAAGGCCAGCAAGGCTGGCTGCCTGACGGTGCTGGTCGCCTGTACGGCCGCCCTAGCGGCTACCCTGCTTTGCATTCAGATCCTGACCTGACCGGCTAGATCAGGTCGGGATTGTCCGGCTGCGGCGTTGTGGGTAGGCCGCGGCGCTGGGCAAGGTCCTCGACGAGAGGCCGCCTACGAAGGCTCGTTCGGAAGTCGACAGCATCCCTGTAGGAGGGCAAAAGTCCGACGAGGCCGTGCAGATTGACTTTTGCCTCCCCACAGCCTCCGATGTCGTACGGCGACGTCTGAAGCAGTCCGCCGAACATGCGCCGAACCAGCACCCGTTTGGCATGGACGTTCGACGGTCACGACTGGGGCAGCGGTCGCCGGGTCCTCGTCGCGGACGGACCTTCCGGCCACGTGCTGGCCGTGCTCAACCCATGTCCCGCGCTTGTCCAGCAGGGCTATCCGGTCTTAACGCCGCGGCGTCCAAATATGGAGAATCTCTCCTTGGCGCTTGGTCGTACCGTCGGGCTGCTGTATATACATCGGGCCCGTATGAAATCGGAGCCGAGGACCACGCGCTGCTAAGGCCGGGGCCAAAAGAAGCGAGCGCTGGTCGGGCCGACCGACGACGAATCGGTGGCACCCATTCGCTGTATCCCAATTGCACGCCCTCGCGCGTTGCGGAGTAATTCGTGCTGTCGGCGTTCGTGCACGCCTAGACAACACCAACTGCTTTCCAGGATCCAGAGGGAACCGGACCTCATCTGCAGTGGCGAGGCCCACACCTTCGTACTTGTCACGCGGCGATGGTGCACGCCAGATCACGATAGGCAGGTCAGATGTGATGAGTTGTTCTTTACGATCGACTTCCAACGTCCAATTCATGGACGCGAGCAAGGGCGCACTGTAGCTGACCGATTGAAGCATGAGATGGATGGCGAATTCTGGCGTCTCCGTCCGAGACTCGCGCAGCGCGACCGAGACGAAATCGAATGCGGAGCGCACCTCATTGTCCGACGCGGCTAATCCCAGGTGTACGCGTTCGAGAAACTCGGCCACCAGTTCCCGCGTAACGTCGCGGCCGCCGGCGTAATCCATGACCCGACCCGGAAACAGAACTCGATCGCGATGCTCAGGTGTACGCGAGTGTTGTAGCGCGAGATACACGGCGAGCGCGTGCCTCTCATTGGTTCCCACTTCAGGGGGCCGACCCGCGCGGTCGATCCATTGCATGGTTGCCACCGCGTTGCCGTCAACCTCCGCTAGCGCGCCCTCAACCCGCGAGGATTTCTTACCTGTGGCGTCGGTTACGTCGTAGAAACCGCACTCGACTGCCACCTTGGTGGGGTTAGCGAGGAACATCTTGGAGTCCCGCTGACGAACCAACACCTGATCCCCGCCTGCGAATCGCATGAGGTATGCCCGCGGCACAAAATGGTGGCGCCTGGGTTCAGGCATGCTGACCCGACTGTATCTCGTCGGGGGCGCGGTGCCTTTTTGGGGTCTTCTAATTCGCCCACCACCAACGTTGGCGTTTTCGCTGCGGTAGGTATAGCTACCGGGAGCAGGCACGGCGAGCGCCGGTCGTCGGCTTACTGGTCTCCGCGAGCGTCTCGCGGTGGGCGGTCAGCCCCGCGGGGAGGGCAACGTGCTGCCGGATCGCATGGACCAAGCTCGCTCGGCGCCCAATCCATGAAGCGCGGCGGCGGCGCTAATCAGCACGAGGCACAAAGGTCTACCAGCAGAGCTGTCGGATCATCGGCGTCCCCTGCGGGCTGGCTCTGAAGCCGGCCAAAGCTGCTCTACCAGCCCTTCAACGGCACCCGAGAGCTCCTCCTCGAAACCCACGAATCCGCCGTCCTGCAAGATCCGTCTACCGAAGTCCAAATTCGCGTCTGCCAGGTCGCTTCTAGTGAAGATCGAGCGCGGAGGAGTTACCACACGGTTTCCGCTGACAGTCCGTGCTTGATACGGCCGAGAGGCGCTCTGAAGGCTCGGTGCGGCTATGCCGCCCGCCGGCCAGTTGCTGAGGCCGAGCACCAAAAGCCGACGCCCGTTAGGTCGCACGAGCTCATTGACTAACGGCGATAGCAGAAAACGGAAAGAGTCCTCCAAGTGCTGCAGTACCCAATCCATGTCTATGGCATCCGCACTCGTGCGCCAGTGACACATAACAGTGGCCGGCTCGCCATCGATCTCGAAGTCGATATCTGGGGAGCCTGAGCCATTGCCCTTAGGCGATGTTATTGCTGCGAAATGAGAGGTGAGGCGAATATCAATCTTGGAGTCGATCAAGCCAAGCTGTTTGAGAATCTGCGCAATCATTCGTTGGGTGAACGAGCTGTCCCAGGGCACGTCGCCTCGATCACCCCACATGAGCGCAGTAAGCCAGCAGCCGTTTGCCGACGCGGACGCAACATGGAGCGCCCACAAAGCCAGTTGAGGCTCGGGTTCGGTCACGGGCGGAATACTGTCCCGCAGGTCCCGGTATACCGCGAACTGAGCCGCCGCCAGCAACGCCATCGAAGCGACGAGCCACCAAAGTGGCGAGATATCCACTCCAAGGCGTAGCAGGGCCAAGTAACCAAGGAGAGTGAGGACGAAGCCTGTGTCAGCCCACCACTTCTTAGCGACGGCTGACAGATAGTCACGAAGCATGCGCAGCACGTGGCGAGGATAGTGTTCTCCCGAAGCCCCGGTATCCAAGGTTGCCTTTTGGACTGATGAGATTGGGGATCTTCTTGCGCGGCGACCCAGCCGGCGAAGGCTCCAGTTAGCGGGTTGTATAGGCGGGCCGGTCACCCTCGTTATCCGCTTCTCAAACTGTGCCAAGCGGTTGCCGCCGCAACGATCTGGTCATGGAATGCTGGACTTGAGTAATTGGAGGCGATGCCATTCAATCCATCTACGAGGCCGGAGAAATCCGCCAACAAGCGTCGGGCGGTCCCAAGGGCCGCATCGACCAGAGCCTCGTCAACAACGCGGCTCGGCTCCGAGACCTGACCGTGTTTGTAATCGGTGTAGAGGGCCAGCTCCCGGAGCGGCCGCGCACTCAATCGCGCGGTCAACTCTGCCTGCTGCGCGTCCGTGAAGACGATCTCCAACTCCTTTATCCCGAAGTCAATCAGGGTCGTCGCGATGGCGGCCATCTCCCACTTGATGTTGTGACTCGTTAGGTCCGCCTCCAGCTCGCGGTAATCGACCGTCTCTTCGTTAGCGATACGAAGAGCTGCAGTGACTAGCAGCGGCACCTTAGCCAATTCCTCGAGAGCAAAGTAGGCCAGGGCGAAGGCCCTCGGTAACCGCTTCGCTTCAGTAAGGAGCGTCGCGTCACCAACGAGCTCACGCGCATTTCTTACTGCCGCCTCCCATCGCTGTTCGAGAACCTGGAGCTGGTACTCAGGAGCGCGACGGCTGGCATGTGCAGCATGCGCTAGATTGGCCTTCCTATTCCTAGGGTTTTCCATCTCGGCGCGAGTGTGATCAACGTGCTCGACAGATTTGGCCATCAATGGTTCAGTCCGGTCGCCCTGCATGTGCTTAAAGGCAATCGCTGACTGCTTGCGTAGCCACCCAACGTCCGAGGCGTATTGCTCGCGTGACGGCTCACCCCAGCGCCAACGCGTGGCCATGAGACGCAACTGCCAAGGGTCGCACCCCATAGATTCAAGGAACTCGGCTGCGCCGATCATTTCGTCGGCAACTTCGTGATTGCCTCGCCTCGGCTCCATGCCTGGAGCGGCCCCAAGTACAAAGCCATAGAGTTCGGACACGATCGCTTCTGGTTCAACCACATATTGAGCGTAATCCGTGGCTCCTGGATCTGAACGTAGCGCTCTGAATACCTCTAGGTGACGGCAGGATGCCCTCCCTTCCCGCCAGCATCACTGCTCGATCCACAAGCGAATTCACTAGTCCGTTAGGAAAGGGCGAAGCGTCGGGATCGCTCGGAGCTCCCGCCTCCTGACGGCGGTGATACTGGTCTCCACCATCATGCCCTTGTTGGACGCAACCACGACTGTTGCATCATCGGTGCGGGTGTCTGTTGGCGATCAGATGTGGGTCTGGGTCGAGAGATGATCGGCGATCATCACCATCGCCGGCCTTGTGGTGCTCTACCTCCAGTTACCACAGTGCGATCAAAATCGGAGCGAGCGCAAGATCAGGCTCAATTCGTCAGGGATGGAAGACCAATTGGTATGGAAAGGTCTCGTTTCGTCGGTGTTGCAACGGTTTCGGCAACCGTTGCTATCGATAAGGCTCCGTTCACGAGACCAACGGATAGGCGGCTCATCACCAACAAGCATGCTTCTTCGCTCGGCATCATCGAGGGGCGGGCGCGCTCTTGGAAAGGGCTTCCGCTAGTAGGTTCGCCAGCATGCCGGACATTTGTTGCTCGGCAACCGTCAACGATTCGTCGACCTGCCGAAACGACCTGCCGTACGCCTCGCAAAGGCCATTGAATGGTATGTCTGCCTGAAGCAGAGCCGCCGCATCCGCCTCAACTCTGTAGTGCATGAACGTATTGCGCAACCCTGTCAAGCGGCGCAAGAGCCTGACTTCCGCCGGCTGCAGCGTTGAGCGGAGCGCGGCCGCGGCGTGGCCAAGTAGAAACGGTTGTCGATAATCTCTGTCGAGCAGCTTCTGCAGACTCGAGGCCACGTGATAGCAACTCAAAAAGCGAATCTTGAAGCCCGTCAAGGGTGTATCAACAAGAGCGGATGCAAGAGGCGCGAGTACACGTCCAACATTGAGTTCGGAAGCCAGAATGGAGACCAACAGGCTTACGGCCTTATCCCTCGGAGCGATGCGTTGCGCTACCGCCCGGTAGAAAGGGCCCGAGAAAGCATCGCGAGACTTGAATGGAGAGTTGGTCTGGGGTGATGTCACTGGACTAAGGTCGATACCAATTGCACTCGACACGAACCCAATGAATTCTCCAATTGATACCGCAACCGCGGACATGTACTGGCCAACGCCGCCAAGGGTGTGTCCGTCACCAGCGAATACTTGTGACGTTGGGCGAAGCCCCAGGTTCAGAATCGCCACATGAGTCGAGCACACCAGAAGGCCATCTATCAGGTACAGGCCGAGATCTGCTTGAAACAACCTCTTCCACATTCCGAAGCCCCGATGCATTCCGGTCATGAAACCTGACGCCACGGACGCCATCTGGCCAGCCTCCCCAAGGATCGCATCGAAAGTCCGTTGATCATCGTCAAGTAATTTCAACCTGAGACGGGACGCCCGCAGGAGCGCTTCGTGCTGCAGAGGAATCGTGAGGGGCGCTCCCCTCGACTGAAGGTATCCGGCGGTTTCAACCACGACGGCCGACAGAAATGGCATCAGCGCCAAGAACCCGATTCCCCGAAAGTCTTCGTGAAGGCCTGGTTGGGCCAACCTGCCAAAGAACTGGATGTCTGACGCGACCAAAGACAGTTCAATTTGGGCGGCCAGAGACGGTGATGCGGCCATGTCTTGCCCAGTGTGCTTCCTCGGGCCACCCCAGCGCCAAGATAGGGAGGACTCTTTCGCGAAGGCTGTAACTAGTGGACCTTGGACCTCGCTCGGCGCGGCTCAAACGAGAGCCTCATCGACTATGTGTCAGATTGGCCAGAGGGCTTTCCGAAGTGCTCGAGCAACCGGGCAAACTGCTTTTCCATAGTTGACCCGGGCCGAACATTAGTATGGATTGGAGGAATGTCCTTCTGGTTATGCGACAGGTGTATCCGCTTCGTACCCGAGTCGTACCAAACGTTCATCGGAATCGTGACGTAGCGAGGGTCCACGAGGCACCTCCTGGCTAATAGCTAGTGGGCTGCTGACTCCATTCTGCTCCGCGCCAATGCTGACAGCCATTTAGTACGGTGACGGCGCTCCCCGTTCCCGGACTCGGAGTTCATATTGATAATTGGACCGGTGAGTGGGTCGGCACTTGCCCCCGTTATCGGAACGCGAGCCCGGTATGTAAGCTCAGCCTGCGCCCATGACTTGCGTTAGTCTGGCATTTCGGACGAGCCAATGAACTCAGTGGTCGTTTTTACCGCCCTCACGGGTCTGCTGGGGATCGTGCTCGGTTGGGTGCTCAACGGCCGGCTCGACGACTGGCGTTGGCGCCGAAAGGAGCATCTAGGCGCCTACCTCGGATTCTTGGAGGCGGCGGACCGCTTCTCGCCGGCGTGTCACGCCTTATGGGCGCTTGGAGTTCTTAAACGAGACTCTGATTGGGTGGCTGGCGCTGCCGGCGTAAGGCAACTCCTTGCAGAGATTGATCGCGCTGGAGGACATGTTCGGCTGGCTGGCACACGTAACGCGGGAGTGCTGTCACTAAATCTCTACGTTGCTTCGTCCAAAATGCTTCGTCGCGCGATGGTTACGCCTGCAGCCACCGAGGTGGTTTATACAGCCGCCGTTGACGAGATGGTTCAGGCCTACCACCGCTTTGTCGATCAGGGGCGCAGCGATCTCGCTCTTACTTCATGGATCGAGGAGAAGTGGATGCGGTGGAGGGGCGAAAGTTTCAGCGACTTGGCCCAACGGCGCCTGGCCGAGTTGGAGATAAGCGACCCGGTGTCACAGCTTCCATCGATTCCAGCGGCAAATACTCCTGGGGCTTCGGCAAACCAACCGACTCAACCCTCCAGTTAGGGACGTTTACTACCGACCAGCCCGACCTGTTCCGCGAGGAGGGTTGCGCCTCTGAAATTGGGAATTGCTCCTGATAATTACTCCCTATCGCTAGCGAATTAAATCGCCTACGCGCGCGTCCTAAATAGGCGGGCGCTGACGAGACCGATAGCAGAAAGCTACGAATAAGAGGCAACTATCGCAACAAGGGTGCGACCTGCCCCTAGTGGGCGGCGGTTGGCCGCCTAGCCGCCGATCGGATCACGTCGTCTCCGCGTCCTTGACACCTGGCTCGTCCGCAACCAGACTCAAGAACGCTGGGATCCAGGAAGCTCCCGAGTTCCATCGCGCTCGCGCAGGGTTGGTAGTGGGGAGATTGCAATGAACGGTGGGAGAATCGGGCGATCCTGCGCGACGCGTGCCCTTAAGAACGCGAAGTTTCTCCAGGCCTCGCACATCATGCCCGCTGAGGAACCGCCCGGCGGATACTCGAGCGTGGTTCCCCTGCCTTTGCTGGAGAGACTTCACGAGCTCGGGGCAGCGGACCTCGAGAATTACAAGGACCTGCAGGACTTCATCAAAGGTAGGCGAGTACCGGCGCCCTCAAACGCCGTCATTGGCTCGCTCTTCAGCGGAACGCTGTTCTTCGTCCGCGTCGTGTTCATCACAAACACTGCAAACGGACCAGGCACGCCGGTTTCCGTTAGCGATGCTGACGTCGCCACCGCGATCCAGTACGCGACGCTCGCGGCACCCGCCATATCGGGCTACGCGTCCCAATACGGGAGCAACACGATCACCGTCTCGCAGACCGTCTTGGAATTCACCGCCAAGCTGCCGCTCACGACCTACACAGACCTGGCGCTACAGCTGTGGGTGGACACAATCGTGCTAACCAATAGGTTGGACCCCCGCTCGTCGGCAGTCGTAGTTCTCAATCCCAATGGGGTCATAAACGCCAATTGCATCAGCTCGATGGGCCAACTTGGATATCACCAACACGCGGTTGTCCCGTATTGTTTCGCGAACGTCACCGGTGAGTTCTTCAACGTCCAAGATTTTCAGGACCTATATGCCAATCAGCTAAGCCATGAGATCGCCGAGATGACGGTGGACCCAAAGGCCGACTTCAGCAACCCCGAGGTGTGCGACGCGTGCGGGCCGAACTGCCCGCCGGCATGGCGCGACTTCTTCAACGACAACTACATCTACCTAAAGACGTCGAGCGACTTTCCACCGGGTTTCCTTTACAACTTCTTCATCAACGCTATTGCGAAGCCAGGTTGGGTCGGGCAATGCCCGGCTAACGAGTTGGCTTGCAAGTACCCGCCTCCGGGCTTTGGCAACCTGATTGATAGCAAGCACCACATCTGGTTCGGCGACTTTAGCGGGGTCGGCCGCACTCAGGTCATGTTCTATTACTCGGGCGATGGCCACTGGTGGTTGGGCGATCTCGTCGGTGGGTTGCTGAACTGGCGGTTGGTAAGCCAGACTGCCGGCTTCGGCAACCTTCTAGATGGCCAGCATCCAATCTGGATTGGCGACTTTACTGGAGCTGGTCACCTCCAGGTTCTTTTCTATTACGCCGGTGATGGCAACTGGTGGCTGGGAGAGATGACCAACAATGGGCTCAGCTGGAGCCTGGTCAGTCAGAGTGCTGGCTTTGGCAACCTCTTGGACGGTGCGCACGTTATAGAAATGGGCAATTTTGGCTCTGGGCACATGCAGGTCCTATTTCATTACATAGGCGACGGCGCGTGGTGGCTGGGCACTATGTCTGCGGGCACCCTGAGCTGGTCTCCCGTCGGCCGCCACGGTTTTGGCAATCTGCTCGATGGCCACCACCGCATCTGGATCGGCGACTTCGCCGGCGAGGGTTGGTCGCAGATCCTGTTTTATAGCTCGAGCGACGGCAATTGGTGGCTGGGTACTGTTTCCGCAGGCTCGCTGACGTGGACTTTGGTCAGCCAGAGCTCCGGCTTTGGCAACCTGATTGATGGCAGGCATGCCATCTGGATCGCCGACTTCCTCGGTAACGGTCGGATGAGCGTGATGTTTTACTACGCCACCGACGGCCATTGGTGGCTGGGCACGCAATCGGGTGGCACGCTCAACTGGGGTCTGGTCAGCCAGAGCATCGGTTTCGGTAATTTGCTCGACGCAAACCACGCGATTCATATCGGGAAGTTCACCGGGCCCGAGCGCGCGCAAGTCATGTTCTATTACTCGGGCGACGGAAACTGGTGGCTGGGCGACATGGGTAGCGGTACGCTCGAATGGGGGCTGGCCAGCCACAGCGGTGGCTTCGGGAACCTGCTTGACGGGTCGCACCCAATTTGGATCAATGACTTCGTGGGTGCCGGGTTCGACCAGGTAATGTTTTATTACCGTGGCGACGGCAACTGGTGGCTAGGCGCCATGGCTGGAGGCACGCCGATTGCATGGAGTCGCGTGAGTCAGAGTGGTGGTTTCGGAAACCTGATCGACAATCAGCACGCGATTTGGTTCGGAAGATTTACCGGTGCCCCGAGAGAGCAGATACTGTTTTATCACTTGACGGACGGGCAGTGGTGGCTCGGTGACACCCCAGGCAGTACCCTCGACTGGGCTCTAGTTGGGGGGACGGGCAGCTGACTCGATTGACGTCGAGATCACTCCCGCCGTCAGGCGCCCCGCCAAAGCTGAATCACCTGGTCGAAATGGAAACAGAAGACCAGTCTCCAAAATGAATGGAGTTGGTTGTGATAAGAGACAGCTCTGCCTATCCGGTTAGCTCCGC
>PLJM01000033.1 GCA_003139695.1 Candidatus Dormiibacterota bacterium
TACCTGGACGAGTTCGTCTTCCGGTTCAACCGCCGGCGTACGCCCATGGCTGCCTTTCAGACCCTGCTCGGCCTCGGCAGCCGTCTAGCCCCAACCACCTATGAAGAGGTAAGAGATCCAAACCTGGCCTTGCGGAGCTAACCGGATAGGCAGAAGCCCGCTGTATCACTGCAGTAGTTGTGCAGTAGTTTGAAGTGCATTTCGCCCGACAACTGCGCTGCTAAAAGAACCCGTCTGCAAGCTCGTGCCGAATAGTTGGGGCTTCGATCGCCTCGCGGCCCATAACAAGGTCCACTCGTTTGGGGACATCCGCAGTGATAAGAAGGAAGTCGTAGGTATCGAGCTCGACGGTTGGCTGAGGGTTTTACATGACCATCGGTATGGCCACAAGATATGGTGTTGGGAATTGGCCACTACGCTAGTTATGGGCATATACTAATCAGTTCACAATGGCTGGGGAAGCGGTTAAGAGCGTTAGACGTCTGCCCAAGGACGAGCCCGGCATTGTTGACGCTCGTTGGCTGCCGGACGATGAGTTCAAGAACAGTTGGGGATCAATCTTTCTGCCTAATGACGAAAAAGAACGACTGGCACGCTCGGCCGCGTCGGGTATCGTCCTACGGGCCCAAATCGACTTCGAGAAACTCCCGCTTCATGGAATCGTCCTTCTCTTGGGTGATCCGGGCGTTGGCAAGACAACTTTGGCCCGGGGCTTGGCCGACCGGCTGGCGCGGATCCTTAAAAGCTTGGGAGGGTTCGCGTATGTGGAGATCAGCTCACATGGCCTGACGAGCGCATTTCTGGGTCGCACTCAGCGAGCGGTTGAGACCTTGTTTTCGCAGACTATCGACGAGCTGGCGGAGACCGGTCCGCTGGTTCTGTTGGTCGATGAGATCGAAACATTGGCGACAGACCGATCGCGAATGAGCTTCGAGACGAATCCAGCCGACGTTCACCGAGCTGTCGACGCCGCTTTGGTTGGACTCGATCGCTTAGCCCGTCGTCATCGCGATGTCGTGATTATTGCAACCAGCAACTTTCCCGACGCCATTGATTCGGCTTTGAGGTCCCGAGCAGATTTCGTTTACACGCTTCCGCGTCCAGGCGCTGTCGCTCGCAGAGCAATACTCTCGGACACGATTGCTGCCTTGGCCGCGAAGTTCCCCAAGGTGGCCGGCCTCGATCGCCCGGCCACTCTGAAGAATGCGGTGGCAGCTTCGGCCGGAATGGATGGGCGCCAACTACGAAAGGCTGTTGCCGCCGCCTGTGCGATGCGCGACGAGACAGCGACTGACCCCAACTTGCTGACTGAGTCTGATCTAATCCAAGCCATCAAGCTCCTTAATACTTCTTCATGAGCACCCTAGCTCGTAGGTTCTACAGCGTTCCGGCCAGGACATCCTCTGAAACGTGGCTCGCCATCGTTGATCTGATCGCACACACTGCTGCAGCCCGTGACGAATTAATCGCGGCGGTCGGGCTGATGTCTCTACTAATTGCAGATGAGTCAACGCGGTACCGACCACTCGTAGTCAGCGGTTCCGGTCCGCAAGTCCGCATTTACACCCTGCATGGCGAAGACGCGATAGACAAGGACGAAGCAAACGAGGCACCCCTGGCAGTCGATCCGACAGCAGGCCCATGGTCACTGGAAGTTCCAGTGTCTGACGGCGACTCGAAGTGGGTCACCGCACAACTCAAAAAATATCTTCACATCTTCGTCGCGCCGCCGGCTGACGACGCCGCGGATCGAGCAATCGCTGCCAGGGCAAAGTCAAACACAGTGCCAGTAGTTGATATTCGAGAGCTCAGAAAGTCATGAGCCTCGTTCGGGTAAACACGTCGGTCTTTGCTGCAACTCATTTGGCCACCAACATGCTTAGAAGCCTCAAGCAGATCATCATCGAGTCACGCCTCGATCCCGGCAAGCTCGCCGAGCAGTGGCCGGTCCTCGAGAAAGGGGTCGCAACCTGGCTCGCCTCGCAACATCTCCGTCAATTGACGCTCGAGGTTTGGGATGAGGGTGATCCCGACCAACTGATCGGTAGATTCGACTTCAGCATCGAGTACGACTACGACGCAGATGGCGACGGCGAACTCTGGCTTGACCCAAACACCGTGCACCAAGCGATCCTGAAGGCGGGCTCGTACGCAGCGCAGTGCGAGTACCGATTCGTTGCCGACAACGCGCCAGGGCGGCCCGACGTGGCGGGCTGGACGCCGACCGAATACAAATCCACGGACGGTATGCGGCGACTTAGCGTAGGTACTGCCGTTGGGGGCGGGTCGCTCGGCGCCAAGCTTTCGTACTACCGAAAAGGCTGACGTGCTGACAGTTGACGAGGCATTCCTAAAATTCAAGGGCCGTCTTGAGATCACCGACACGGAATTGTCAGACGCTTCGTCGCGCCAAACGACTATTCGACGACAAATCCAAGCGTGGATCGATGTCCAGGACACATTCCTTAGCGGCTCCTACGTACGCCACACCAAGACCAAGCCGCTCAAAGACGTCGACATTTTTGTCGTACTCGGCGCCAAGGCTCAATCGTGGCGTGGACGGCCACCCGTTGAACTCTTGCAAGAGTTCAAGCGATTCTTGAGTTCTGAGTACGGGGACACTCGAGTGTCGATTGCTCGCAGGTCCGTTCGAGTCGACTTCGGAGTCGCCATTGTCGACGATGTTTCCGGCCAGGTCCTCTCGATCGATGTAGTACCGGCGTTTGATGAAGACGATCACTTCGTCATTCCCGACAAGATCACCGGTAGGTGGATGGCGTCAGACCCGCGAATTCACGCCGATTTAGCTACTGCGGCTAACAGTGCCTTCGACGACCGCTGGAAACCTATCGTCAAGATGCTCAAGAAGTGGAACGACAACAATGCCAAGCCAATCAAGCCCAGCTTCTTGATCGAGGTCATGGCGCTTCAACTCTTGACTGGGCCATGGACTCACTCTTACCCCCGCGAAATCAAGGGGTTCTTCGGCAGTGCAACCGATAGCATCGGCACCGGTTGGGCAGACCCTGCCGGACTCGGAGATCCGGTAAGCGACCGGCTCGACGGGGATCCGAGCTTAATGACAATCGCGAAGCAAGCGTTGTGGCTTGCGGAAAGGAGTTGCAGCGAAGCCATTAACGATGCTGACGCTGGTCGGGTCGGCAGCGCCCTGTCAACCTGGCAGACCTTGTTCGGCCCATTGTTCGCCAAGAGCTGAGCATGGAGCTGAGCGCCATGGTTAGCTATCAGACCAGCGCCTTCGAGGCCTCAGAGCTGCTTCACGAGGAACTCGCTCTCCGGGGCTTCTCGGTTTTCCACGACAAGTGTTCTTTTCCTCTTGGAATTCGCATTGAGCGAAACATGTCGGACGCCGTTCGCCTTTGCCACGTTTTCGTTGGGTATCTGACCGAGTCCGCTTTGTATCCCAATTCGCTGGAAGGATCACGTCGGCCGGTCCTCGATGCGGAATTCAAACCGATCATGGAACGTTGGAGGGATGCGTCGAGCGCCGGCAAGTCAGTCGATGTGGGCCCTCGACCGGTCGTGCTGATCTTGACGCATGGTCTCGGCGATCCGCGCACTGAGGCGCCCGAGCGAATTCGTAAGGCAACCGGCGAGGACATCTCGTCACTTTGGAACCCAATTACCCTTGACCAAACCACGTCAGGGATAAGTCAACCTGAGGCCGCGGCGGCGGCCGCTTGCGTACTGGGCGCCATTTTCGCGCCAGGAGGCGTCTCCGCCACGGACCAGCCGATCGACCTAAGTGTTGTCACGCGTGGTCAGGGCCAACCCCTTGCGTTTCTAACGGTTGATGCCACTGCTCTTGTGGGAGGGCCTGCATCACGTTCGGGCGATCCGAGTTCCTGGATCCGCTATCTCGCCGGCATCTCCGACCTGCAGGTGGCTCTCGCCAAGTGGTCGCGGAATCGACATCTTCGGATCATGGCGAACGCCCACATCTCAGCCTGCATTGCTCTAGGCCGGGTCTTTAACCAAGCTGCTGGCTGGCAACTCACGGTCGTTGGTCGCTTCGGCGAGTCCAACTTCCGAGCTTATCCCCACCCCGATTCCCGGCTGGCCATTGTCACCGATCTCGTGGGGGGGCCGGGCGACATAACCGTCGAGATTGACCTGGTCGGAGCCGGCGTTACTCGCATGGCAACGGAGCAGATTGCTGCCTTTGACCAGTCGCCCCGGGGCCGATTGCAGATCCACCTAAAAGGCTCGGAGGAACTTAAGCCGGAACAGATAGCCGCCGCCGCCGCCGAAAGTGCTCGCCATATCCGGCGGTTTGTGGCAGACCTGAGGCCAGAGCGGGCACACGTTTTCTGCGCGAGTCCAGCCGACTTTGCGGTGCTGATGAGCAGTCGATTGACTTCGCTGCACACTGACTTATGCCTGTACGAACGCCATGATGGGAGTTACGTATCGTCGATTGTCATACCCCGCTCTTTGCCGTAGTTCCTCGCCGAATTCGGATTCTAGCGCTCGAGAATTGCTTGCATCCGGTTTGCTGCTTCTCGCTGTAGCTCGGGCACCACATGGCTGTAGGCATTCATCGTCAACGCGATCTCCGAGTGCCCAAGTATCTCCATGACCACCCGCGGCGAAACCCCTTGAACAAGCAGCAGCGTGGCACATGAGTGCCGGAGGTCATGGAAGCGGATGTGCCGAATACCCGCCTCTGCAAGTGCCTTGTGGAACTGTTCGATCACGCGTCTCGCTTGTGTCGGTCCACCGCCTCGGTTCCCGAAGACGAGGCCGCTTTCTTGCCAATTCGGGCCGGCCCACAATCTCTCGCCGACCTGCCGGCTCTCATGTTCACGTAGGCGATCGACGATCATCGGGGGCATCACCAACGTGCGTCTGCTCCTGTCGGTTTTTGGCGCTACGAGCGTGAGCTTGCCACCGATTCTCTGCAGCTGGTGACTTACGCGAAGCGTGCCGGCGGTGAAGTCGACGTCCTCCCATTGCAGCCCGAGCGCCTCGCCCTGCCTTAAGCCAAGGGCCAGAGCAACTGAGAACAGGGCCTCGAGCCGGTGACCGCGGATCGCGGCGAGGAACTTCCGCGCTTCTTCTGGCGTTAGCGGACTGATCGACTTGCGCTCGATCCGGGGTCTGTCAACCAGACGGGCGACGTTGCGGGAGACCAGGTCCCACCTCACCGCCAAGGTCAACGCGGTACGCAGAACTTGGTGAATGTAAGCGACCGATTTACCCGACAATCCAGCTGCGAGTCGGTTATTCATCATTTCTTGGACGAGCGCCGGCGTAAGCAGATCCAAAGGCACCTTTCCTAGGATTGGAATCAGGTTGTGGGGGGGCAAAAGTCAATCTGCTGGGCTTGGTCGGACTTTTGCACTTCTACAGCCAGGACGTGCGGCCCAAAGTCGCTGACGAGACCCTGCGAAAAGGTGAGCCGGACCACCGCTGAGCCGACCGGGCAGACGCCCCCCAGCAGCAGCCCGAGACGGAACCGGCGCGCTGCGAAGCGCAGCTGACGGCGCAGACTGCCCGGACGCAATCGACAGGACGCTGGCAACCAGCCCCAAGATCAAAACGAGCCCAAACGGAAATTCCCTTATCGGCGCCCGTTTGTCAGAACGCGGTACCCTGGCCGACCTTGATTGACGTCGGTTTGAGTCCTCTGGCCATCCTTGCCATCCTCGCCGCTGGCTTGGTCGCAGGGATGGCGAATGCGATTGTCGGATCGGGATCGCTCCTGACCTTTCCCACCCTTCTCGCCCTCGGGTTCTCGCCGATCGTGGCCAATGTCAGCAACACCGTGGGCTTGGTCTTCGGCTCGATCAGCGCGGTGACGGGCCAGAGGCCGGAGCTCGCCGGCCAGCGAAGGCGGACGGCCATGTTGGCGATTCCTGCCGCTGCGGGAGGGCTGCTCGGCGCGGTCCTTCTACTGGCTCTTCCGCAATCAGTCTTCCACCAAGTGGTGCCGGTCCTGGTCTTGCTGGCTGTCGTGCTGGTGATAGTCCAGCCCCGACTTTCGACATATTTGGCCTGGCACGGAGCGAGCGATGGCAACTCTTGGGGACTTCGGGCGGGCGTGTTCTTGACCGCCATTTACGGTGGATACTTCGGAGCCGCTCAGGGGGTCATGTTCATCGGCCTACTCGGGGTGTTCATCAAGGATGAGGTGCAGCGACTCAACGCTCTCAAGAACGTGCTTGCCGTCCTGGTCAACGGCATCGCCGCCATCGTCTTTGTGCTCCTGGCGCATGTGGCCTGGGTGGCCGTCGCGCTGATCGCGGTCTCCAGCATCGCGGGCGGTCAGCTCGGCGCGGTGGTCGCGCGTCGCCTCCCACCCAACGCCCTCAGGGCGGTCATCGTCATTGCCGGACTCGCGGCCGTGGTCAAGTTGATGATGTGACCTGACCGCGGCATTGTGCGGGCGGCCATTCGCGCTTCCACTCGGGTTTGCGCTGGGCCAGAAATAACTCGACGGAAGCCCCGAGACATCTAGCACGCCACGATCTCCGCTGCATGATTTCGACCAGTGGCGCAATTGAATCGCCCTGGGTTTCCCGGAGACTTCCCCGTTTGGTTCCAAGCACCTGCCTTCATCCCATCCACGACGGTTCTACGTCTTGAGGTGGGAATTTCAGGCCGGCGGAAACTGGGGCTTTCAGACCGGCCTTGACAGAACTACCTGTCGTGTGGCGGCGAACCCCGCACGCGTCTACTTGGGTAGACGCAAACGTTGGCGAAAGAGCGATATACTGTCTACTGCGGTGGACGCATGACCGGCCAATTCGTCCTCCGACAGATTGGAGAGGCGGGCTGTAAGCCGGGGCTAGTCCGTCAGCAAGGGAGTCACGTGAGAGTCGAATGCGAGGCGGGCAGATGCCGAACAACGGTGCCCGTACACCGGGGTCAAGACCTGCCGGCCGGAACGCTCCGGGCGATCGAGCGCGACCTCGAGCCATGCCTTGGCCGTCGTTGGCTGCAGGGGCCAAGGCGATGAAGGAACGTATCGTCGCGAGGATTCGGCGCGACAAAGACGGCACTTGGCTGGTGACGTTCCCAGATATCAAGGGGGCACACACCTACGGCCGCTCGCTGAATCAGTTGCGTCGGCGCATCCCGGACCTTCTACGTCTCTGGGATCGAGACCCAGTCCACGTTGACCTCGTCGAGGTTCTGGAGTTGCCAAACAACCTCAGACAAGCAATCTCAGTCGCTACGAAACAGCGCCTTGAACTAGAGCAACGAAGCCAGGCTGTTCAGCGCGATATGGCGGGAACGATCCGACGTCTTCAGAGCCAGCTGAAGCTCGGAGTGCGCGACAGTGGAGAGTTGCTTGGTATCTCACCGCAGTACGCTCACAAGCTTCGCCACCGGAAAGACGAGAGCCGTTCCGCTAAGGTTCGCAAGGCAACATCTACCCGTCTACCTCGGTAGACATGGTGTGTAGTAGTTCATGTAGTAATCCAGTCGATCTCGGTGGATGAAACCGCCGTCAAATCGCCGGTTAAGGCTTCGAAATAAGCTCAAAACCCGCGGAAACGGTCTCGGTGGACGAAAGGGCTTAGATTTCGGGACCGTGAGGCCCCGGGTTCAAATCCCGGGCCCCCGACCAAAATCGGTATTCAATCCGCAGCCATGCAGCGAGGTTAATGGGACAAGCCCACCTGCGCTGATGTGGCACCTGTGCAGCAACCTGGGCTAACAGGGGCCACCCGGGCTTCTCGGCTGTAGGGATGGATACCCACCCGTCGTTTCGCCCGGCTGTCGAATCGTCGGCCGTGAGACGCACCATGGACGTGCACGGCGCCTATCAGGAGGCTCTTGCGTTCTTGGAGTTAAGACTGGCGGATGACCGAACGCTACGTGGACTCTCCTGTACGGTTAGGTGATCAGTTGGTGTCGTCGGCCACGGTGATGACGATTTTTCCGCGAGCGTGTCCTGTTCCAAAATAGCGGAGAGCATCAGGCACTTCACTCAACGGGTAGCACTTATCAATGACCGGTACGACCTTGCCCGTTTTCAAAAGCTCCTTGAGAAGTGGCAAATCCTTTGGGTTTGGTTTCAACGTCAAGGCTCCCAGCTGCCGGCCCTGTTTTCTTGACATCCCGGATCCCAGGAGCAGAGCTTGGAAGATTTGAGTTTTCGTGCCACCGACCATGACGTATTTGCCCTTAGGCGTAAGGGCACGCCGATACGCTGAAATCGGATGGTATCCATTAACGGCAACAATCAGGTCGTACTGCTGCCCATTTTGGGTGAAATTCTTTTTGGTGTAGTCAACGACATGGTCTGCACCAAGTGTGCGCGCCATGTCCATATTCCGGGTGCTGCACACAGCAGTGACTTCAGCCCCGAAATATTTGGCAATCTGCACCGCAAACGTCCCCACCCCGCCAGAGGCCCCATTGATCAGAACCTTTTGCCCTGGTTGAATATGCCCTTTATCGCGGAAACCTTGCAGCGCCGTGATGGCTGCCAATGGCACAGCTGCGGCCTCACCAAACGATAGATTGGCCGGTTTCAGTGCCAGGGCGCTTTCAGGAGCAGTTACATATTCGGCAAAACTGCCGAAATTAAGCCCGAAGACATTTCCGAAGACCGCATCACCAGGCTGAAACTGTTTGACGTTCCTCCCAACCGCTTCAACCCACCCCGCGATATCAGCCCCGAGGATTGTGTTTTTCGGTTTGAGCAGCCCCGCATTCAGGCGAACGAGGAATATGTCAGCGGTCAGGAGATGCCAGTCGGCGGCGTTGACAGAGCTCGCATGAACCTTTACCAGTACCTCATTCTCCTTTGGGGCAGGTCGTTCTACCTCTTTGAGCTGAAGAACATCTGGTGATCCGTATTCCTTGTACACAATCGCTTTCATGTGGTGCCTTTCTCTTGAATTCAAACTGGCTTGATGGGCTGAAGTGCAGATGAGCTGAATCCCTTAGCGATCAGCCAAACCGCCAGAACCATCTCCTGCACGGCTATGGGAAGGATGAGGATCGTGAACGACGTCACAGGATTGCGGGTGAACAGGGCTGATAGACAAGCGACCAGCATCAGGAGCACCCCGGCGATGCCCCAACCTGACAGCCATCGGGGTATCAGTCGTGACCGATAGAAGACGACGTAGTACATGAGGGCGCCCACTGCGAAGGCAAACACGCCTGCCAAGACGGACTCTTGGCGCACAGCCACCAGGGCATCGCCGATAGCCTGAACCGAGGCGCTCTCGGCGGTCGCGGCTCGTGCGAACAGCTGGCCCACCGTCAGCAATGACAGCAGGCTTACGGCGCTGGCCGTGTACATGACGGCCTCGATGGTCCGGAAGACGACGGACCCAAGGGCCATCCCCGCACTCCATCTCTTCAAGACCGGGTACAAAGCGATGGCTATGCCGACGCTCGTACCGGCGGCGACGATCTCCAGCAGCCCTCCCGCGGACACCAGGTTCGCGTTGTCCGAGACTCGTGTGAGGTAATCGGTTCGAGTCAGAACAGGCTCGACTGCTGAACTCAGCAGGCTTGCAGCGGTCGCAACAATGAACAGCACTCCCGCCGTCAGCGCTGTCCTTCGATTCGAGTCCATTCCCGTTCCCATTTCCCCGCCATGCCGCCCGACGCCGAATGCGGGCCGGGGCTCCCGTGTCGCCAATCTGGTGTTTGTCATCTTCGGTTTTGACCTCCTTCAAAAGGTGAACAGTGCGTCGGCGTTGACTTGAGGCTGATGACCTCATGACCACGCAACGCCTCGAGAAATGGTTGGAAGCTGCCAGAGACAAGGCAGCGCAGGACTGAACCGTCGGTCTCCACGTCGCTGACCCCCGACGCCCGCTCCATCTGGTGGACGGGCGGGGCGCCGACAAAACTGACCTCCACTCGCTGTACCGGTAGCTCCTCACTCATGCTCCCAGCCTAGGGAGCACTCACAGCACCGGAATCCGTGATATCGCTGATCGGGTGCTGAGTCGCCGGCAGGCAGCTCATTGCCGTAGTAACCTCCTGATCAAACATGGCAGGGCCCACCCGCCGGTCGGGCAACCTGCCGGCTGAGCCGACGAGCTTCATCGGGCGCCGCCGCGAGATTGCGGAGCTCAGAAAGAAGCTCACTGTGGCCCGCCTGGTCAGCCTGGTCGGGCCGGGCGGGGTCGGCAAAACCAGGCTTGCGATCCGGATTGCAACAGACCTGGGACGTGGCTTTCGTGACGGCGCATGGCAGGTCGAGCTGGCTGAGGTTCAGGATCCAGCACTGGTCAGCAACGCCCTTGTGGCGGCCCTCGACCTGCGCGACCAGGCCTCTACCGAGCCATTGGCCATTCTGCTGCCTTATTTGCGGGATAAGCAGCTGCTGCTGGTGGTGGACAACTGCGAGCACCTGCTTGAAGCGACCGCTCACCTGGTGACCGAAGTGATCAGAGCAGCGCCGGGTGTGCGTGTGGTAGCCACCAGCCGCGAGCCGCTGTCGGTGTCGGGTGAGCACGTTATCCCCGTCCCGCCTCTCGAACTTCCTTCCGCTCATGACGGCGAGCCTCTAGCTCAGCTGCTGCAGAACGAGGCGGTCATGCTGTTCACGGAGAGGGCGGCGGCGGCATCGGGCAGATTCGAGCTGACCGCCTCGAACCAGGCGGCCGTCGTGGACCTGTGCCGCCGGCTCGACGGTCTGCCCTTGGCGATCGAGCTCGCGGCGGTCAGGACCCGAGTCCTCACCCCCGAGCAGATCCTTGATCGCTTGACCGACCGGTTCGGTCTGCTCACGGGAGGAGGCCGGGCTGCACTACCTCGTCATCAAACGCTCCGAACCACCATCGATTGGAGCCACGAACTGTTAGCGGCAGGCGAGCGAACGCTCCTGAGGCGGTTATGTGTGTTCGCAGGCCGCTTCACCCTCGAAGACGTCGAGGGGGTTTGTACTTCCGACGACGTGCCTTCAGCAAACGCATTGGATTTCCTGTCATCGCTGGTCGACAAATCGCTGGTCATGAAAGAGGACGCCAAGAGTCTGGCCTGCTTTCGGCTTCACGAGACGATGCGCGAGTATGCCGCCCTCAAGCTTCGAGAGGTCGGCGAGGAGGAAGTCTTCCAACAACGATGCTCCGAGTACTACAGATCGAGGTGTCAGCGATCTGCAGCCGAAGCTCAATACGGGCTCCTCGAGTGGCTCGAGTGGATGGAGCTGGAGATCGACAACGTGCGATCAGTTCTTCGGCGATGCCTGAATCACTCAGACCTCCAACGCGGAATCGATCTCGCCAGCTCACTGGGTTGGTATTGGATGACCCGCGCGACCACTGAAGGTGTGAGGTGGCTCGATGAGCTTCTCGCGGCTGGACCTGCCAATCCGGAGGTGCAAGCGCGGGCTTACTTCTTTCGTGGAGTCTTGGCCGTGCTGCAGTCCGATCCAATAGCTGCCAGGCCAACGCTTGAACGAGCAGCGGCGGCGGCTCGAGAGACAGGACAGCTCACGCTGCTGTCGCACTCGCTATCCATGGCATCGGTCGCCGAGAACATGGCCGGTGATCGCGCATCGGCCAGGCGCCTGCTCGATGAGGCTCAGGCCGCGACAGCTGGTCTGGATGACATCCCCGCTGCAGTCTCACTTCTCCAGGCTCGAGCACTCAACGGTTTCTTCGAGGGCGATCTGGACGCGGTCAGATCCGCAGCCTCAGAAGGCGCGCGTCTCAGCCGAGAGTCAGGTGACCTCTACCGTCTTGAGATGATGCTGATCAACCTTGGCCTTGCGGCGC
This sequence comes from Candidatus Dormiibacterota bacterium, assembly GCA_003139695.1. Lineage (GTDB taxonomy): Bacteria > Chloroflexota > Dormibacteria > Dormibacterales > Dormibacteraceae > Palsa-872. The sequence continues at coordinate 11,721 of PLJM01000033.1, forward strand.
TGATCGCCGGCGATCTTGATGAGTCAAAGCCGCTGTATACAGAAGCTTTGCGGATCGCTCAGCAGATCGATGACCGGGTGGCTGAGTATTCCTCGCTTGACGCATTGGGCTGCCACGCCGCCAGCTCTGGCCAGGCGCGGCTCGCGGCCCAGCTGCTCGGGGCTGCCGAAACCGTGCGAACCGGGGCTGGCGCAAGCGTCATCGCAATCCATGCCCCCCTACTGGCCCAGGCCGCAGAGTCGGCGATCGCGGCTCTTGGGGCATCGAGATTCGAGTCGGAGTTCAGGGCCGGAACACGCTTGAGCCGAGGCGTCGCAATCAGACTGGCGCTTGGCGAGCCGGCTCATGGTGCGACCGCGGCTTCAGACAATGTGGGAGGGGGGGTGCTCGGGAAGCGAGAAGCAGAAGTCGCGCGATTGGTCGCCGACGGCATGAGCAACAAGCAGATTGGAGCGCGCCTCTTCATATCCGAGCGCACCGTTGACAGCCATGTCCACAGCATCCTGAACAAGCTCGGCTTCAACTCACGTGCCCAGATCGCAGCCTGGATGGCGTCGTCGAACCGGTAGCGGCTGCCCGGTCGATCAGTCGTTTTTGAGCAGCCGGCGCCGGGTCACAGCCGGGTCACACATTCCCGGAACCGAGGGGAACCTGGAGGTCACGAGCGGACACGAAGCGGCCGCATTTTGAGTACGGCAGGACCCTCGCGGAAACGGCAGGATACTGGAGGACACGACCTCAGTACGGTTCGGGACCGTGAGGCCCCGGGTTCAAATCCCGGGGCCCCGACCAAAAACGCCGAATTCAGAGGCTTCCGGGCCCACGGGCTTTCGCCATCGCCCACAAAACTCTTCGACGGCGACGGCGATAACCCTCGACTGAGAGGGCCGGCACCGGCTTCGCACCATATGGCGCGAAGCCGGGCTTTGCCCCAACAAGGGTCGGTTTAGTTGAGACCCCCGAACAACGGGGCCATTGTCGGCACGACGCTGTCACAAGCGTGCGCCAGGCAGGGAAGGCGGAAAGCGGCTTCCATGGTCCGCAGTAGCGAGTAGTGGTTGTAGGAGGTGTTGTCGACGATGTGAGTTCCGTTGCTTCCGTCATCCGAGCCGTGATTTCTGATCACGATGGTGACCACGTGGCCGCCACCGGGGTTGGCACCGCAGCAGCCTGTCCCGAGCTGACCCTGGTCCGAGAAGTCGTCCTCGTCCCACGTGATCACGATGGCGTTGTTGCCTTCCTTCCACACTTGCGAGGACATGATCAGGTTGACGGTGGCGGCGACGTATGAGTCGCCGAGTGAGAAGAGCGAGGTGGATACGCATCCGCCTGTGCCGTGCATGTCGTTGCACTGGTTCGGCACGATCAAGCTGTAGTTCGCCAGATTGCCGCTTGCCAGATCCGTCGTGAGCTGGGTGTCGGAGACCATGTTGGCCAGCGCACCCTGTGTTCCGGTGAAGTTGATAAACGGGTTGTGCTTCGAGGCGTAAAGGGCGTTGAAAGCGCTCGGGTACTTGAAGGTGTACGGCCCGTTGGCGCCAGGGCCGCTGGTGACGATAGGTCCGACCACCGCAGGGAGGCTCTGGAGGTAGCCCCTCCAGGTCTTGCCGACCGCGGTCAGCTGATCGGCGATGGACGGGGCGTTGACAGTGTGATCGACTGTCGTGCCGGCACACTGGGGATCGGTGGATCCAGTTACTCATTTGCAATCGCCGGGCCAACGATTTACATCAGCAACCTTGACGGGCCTGCGGCGCGCATAGTTGCTTGGACGGGAGCGCCGGCAGTGATCGTGCCTTGCTCCAGTACGCGCACAATATCGTCAAAAGGGGCTCCACCTCTCCCGTGGGATCGGACGGTGTCAGACGCTTCTACTGGACGTGTGTTGCTCTCGCACTCAGTCACTGGGACGCTCTACCTCATAGTCCGATCTGACGGAGTCCTATGGGGAGCGGAACCCGGCAACGGAGGACCAGCCCCACAAGGCTGTCATGCATCAGTTGGAAATTCTCGTATCGGCTGGGAAAGAACACTTGGATTTAGTCAATGTGAGCCTCGATTCAGCGGCCAGACGCAAGTTTGTCAGCGCCCGCCGTCCGCGAGTTGAGCCGGACTTCCTGGCGTAGTGCAGTGGCTTTTGTCGCGGTTGCAGTTCCCAAGTCATGGCCTCGTGCGTTTCACCGTTTCGGATACCTCTCGCGAACTCGGGACTGTCACGATTGCCATTCCTGCGGTCGGCTCGTGAGGGACATTACCCAGGGCAGTTCAGAGAGTTCGAAGCGGGTCCACTAGGGGGACGCATTGCTCGAGCCGGTCACGGTAGGCCCTGAGGAGTTCGAGGACGCCGCCGCGGAGTTCGCCCGGTCGGTTCAAATAGTGTCCCCCCTCCCCGACCAAATTCCGAATTCAAAGTACTCGGGGCACGCGCGTTTAAGGTGATAGGCCTGCTGTCGTCTGTAGTACTTGAACCCATGACGTCGACCAGGATGCCGGCTCGCGCCGGGATTTCAGGTGGTAAGTGCCCCCTGGAGGTCGGACAGGTGGTGGCGTTGGTGCTCCAGCATCTTCGCCATCGCCTCGCCCAGCGACACACCGGCGTACGGGCCGATCGTGACAAGTGTGTCCAACGTCAAGTCCGACAGCACCGTCACCAAGCGTGTGGTCCCCACGTCATATTCATCAATCAGCTCCTGTGCTTCTTTGTCAGCGCGCCGGCGGATCTGCGATGCATTCCAACGATTGGCGTCGAAAGATGGAGCGTTGGGATCCTTGGTCTCGGTCACAGAGCTTGCAACCGCCGGTAGCGATGCGGCCGTGCTCGACAGGTGGGCGAGAAGTTCCCGGCACGTCCACCCCTCATAACCCGGCGCGGGCGCCGTCCAGTCGCCATGCAGGGCGCGAACGATGCTGGCCAGCTCGATGTAGCCGGACTGCAGTGAGCTACTCGAAGTTTCGCTGGCCACGATTCGAGTTTACTGGCCTTCAAAACCGTTTGCTTGCTTCGCTAACCAAATCCGAAGTTGATGCCGATAAGGCTCCGATACCGAGAGCGTCGCGACAGTCTGTCGACCGTTACCGACGCCGCTCTCGGCTCGAGTTCTTGATAACGTGATCCCTCCTCGAATGGCCGGCCAGACTTCGATACAGCCAAGCAGCCACGACGACAACGCTGCAGTTAATGCCGCATGTAACCACCTGAACGGCCTCCTGCAAGTTGCGAATCGCCTGTACTTTGACGCCGATGCGCACCCCGCCGATGGGTCGGAACTCGCAACGGCCAAAGCAGATGCCAATCTGTATGTTGCACATTCTTTGGCTGGCATTCTGTTTCAGGCAGCGGAAGATCACCTGCTCCTAGTAGCGGGCACGTTCGTTGCTGGTGTCATTCCCCGCTACGGTCTGTACACTGTGATTCGCGGCGCGCTCGAGGCGGCGGCCTGGTGTTGTTGGCTCGAGGATCCAGCGCTCAGCGACAAAGACAGGGTTGCCAGGGGGCTGACTGAGCGGCTAACGAGTCTTCGAGAGCTAAATAAGCTCGGCCGCGCGGGGAAGTTCGCTCAACAGGTTAAGCAGATGCAAGACGTTGCTAAACAGTTTGACATCGCCTTGATACCGATGGGAAAAACAAACGCGGAGCCCCTGGCATTTGGTGCAGTCCGTCCAAAGGTGACGACTCTGCTAAGGGAACTCTTGCCGCAGCCAAATTATGAAACAGCTGGACTGTCACTGGGTGAGCACACGTACAAGACTCTCTCGGCGCGCGCCCACGCTACCGGCTGGGCGTTAGTCGAAGGCGCGGTGCCGATCGAGAAGGTAAACGACCACACCACTTTGGCCTACATCACCGCAGACATTCCAGAACTGCTCCGTGTACTGCGAATTGCGGTTGACCTTCACGCTCGGGCAGTACTGCAGCGCCACAAGTTAGCCGGCCGAAGCGCGAAGGAGTTCGATGAAGCCGTGCATGATTTGCCCCTGTACGGGCCGACTGAGGGCACCTGACCAGTCGTATTCCTCTATTAGCTACGGTTGCCAACGGCGGCTCTTTCCAGTGCTCTCGATAATGCCGGATTATCAAAAACGACTGGCAAGCTTCGCGGCCAGGCGTCAGGCGACCAAGACGTAGCGCCCCAGGGAGACATCAACGAAGGCGACACGGTCGAAGGCCGATGAGAACATGTGAGGGGTCAGCGCCTCGAAATCAAAAAAGCTAGATGCATGCAGCGGCGGCGCGTAGATGATCAGCCAGCACTCGTCGAAGATCGCCTTGTACTGCGGCAAGTCCTTCTCCTTGTCCCGGAGCGGACGCTCGATGTCGGCGACGTCGATATTCAGATATCCGCCAACAGGCGGATGCCACTGGCCGGAGCTCGTCCCCACCCAGCGATGGACGCTGAGCGCGACCAAGACCTCTCCTAATTCGGCGCGTTCGATCGTGTCCCAGTCCGCGCGCAGCACTGACGCTGCTTGCCTGCCATCTATACGCAGTGTGTTCATGCCGCGATCTGGCGCGCGCCAGCGCCTCCAGGTTGACGATGGAGGGTCAGCCCTTCGAACTCTCAGGCGGCCCTCTTCGGAGCTGCATGCCCTAGTACTACGCCGGACGGCCTCCGTTATCGCCAGGGGCGAACACGGCGGGCCACCCCGGTAAGAGGATGGCTTTGGAGCCCTATAGGTCAATCAGGCCTTTTCGCGCGGCGGCGATCACGGCTTGCAGCTTGGAGTGGACCTGCAGCTTCTCGATCACGTGGCGGACGTGCCACTCGACGGTATGGGGGGCGATGCCCAGACGCTGGGACATCGCGGTCGTGTCCAGGCCTTCGGCAAGCAGGTGCAGGATGTCCAGCTCGCGTGGCGTGAACTGGGCAAACAGCTGCTCCCGCTCACGCGTCAGCCTCACCACGCCCCGCTGCCGGGCGATCGCGCGGGCGAACAGCTCAACCGGGATGAGCACCTCGCCCCTGGAGGCGCGCCGCACGGCCTCGATGATCTGATCGGCAGTCGCCTCCTTGGTCAGGTAGGCCGTGGCGCCCGCGTCGACAGCATCCAGCAGGGCCGTCTCGGACTCATCCGCGCTGTGGAACACGATCGCTGCTTGAGCGTGCTCGCTCTGGATCATGCGCGCAGCTTCCGGTCCTGTCACGTCCGGGAGGCGGAAGTCCATCAGCACCACGTCGGGTCGGTCGCGGGCGGCCGCCTTCAGGGCGTCACCTCCGGAGGCGGAAACCCCCGACACCGCCAGGTCGGGCTGCCCTTCCAGGACCCGGGCGATGGCCGACGCGAGCAGTGGATGGTCCTGCACGATCAAGACCTGCACTCGGCGGGCAACCGGTTCACCCTCTGTGGCGGGCTCGGGATTGCGCACCGTCGCTACCCTCTACCCTCGAAGGCAATCAGCGCAATGCGCCGTCGTTCGCATTGCTGCCATTGGGCGAGTGGCCGCCCGGCAGACGCGCCCGCTGGCCCGACCTGGTCGACAGCCGCCAAGGCACCTCCTGCCTCTACGAACAGGCCTCGCCCGAGCGTGGGGTAGTGGGTCGTAGGGTGGGGATTCAAGGTGGGATCTCGCTCACCAACTCCTGATGTGCGAGCTTTAAGCTATGAGCTCACGAGCTCACGGGGTGTTAACCAATGTATTAGATTACCGCCCACTCGGGCGGTTTTGATTAGCCGTTCGGCTAGTACTCTAGAGCCAGCCCTCTTGCGTCGCTCTCCGTGCCAGCTCCGTGCGGTTGCTGACCCCAACCTTGCCGAGCATCTGGCCGACGTGGAATTTGACCGTGTGCTGGCTGCGGTGCACCTTCTCGGCGATCAGCCAATTCGGGAGTCCTTCCACGACGTGGACCAGGATTTCCTTCTCGAGAGGGCTCAGGCCTGGCGCCGGCGCCTTGAGCTTGATGGAACCTTCCGGTCCGACCGCCTTGAGGCCTTCCAACATGATGGCGTTGTCGATGGCGATCGCGGCGTCGCTGCCGAGGTCACCGAGGAACTCCGTCCACTCCTGGTCCGGCTCCAGCTCCGACCGGTGGAACACCTCTAGCACACCCACAAGTTTGTCTCGCGCGATCAGAGGCACGGCGCCGTACGCCTTCAACCCCTCTCGGGCGAATAGCACCCGGCGCCGGAATTGTGTGAATGCGCCAGGCCCAGTCACGGTCTCGATCCGCTTCCCGAGGACGGCCCGGCCCGGCAGCGTTCGATCGAGCGGCAGGCGGTAATCCGGTGTCGACGTCGAATGAAAGCCGGTGCTCGCCACCTGCACGAGCATTCCGTCCTTCTCATCCACCAGCATCACGTCCGCGGCGTCAACACCCAGCTTGGCAATCGTCTGGTCCAGGATCACCTGTAGGGTGAGGTGCAGGTTGGTGCTGCCCAAGATCGCCTTCGTCACGCTCCGCAGAGCAGACAAGCGGTCGAGCCGGTTGATCGCATCCAGGTGCAGCTGGGCGTTGTCGACGGCCAGCCCGGTGCGGTCGGCGATCTCCTGCACCCATCGCACATCCCTCTCGGTGAGTGGGTTGGAACCGCGGCGCTCGAACAATCCAAGCGTGCCTACGACCGCGCCTCGTGCACGCATCGGCGCCACGAGTACGCCGAGGTACCGCATGGGCGACGCAATAGGAGGCGCGTTCCTCTCCAAATAGTCCCGGATATCCGGATTCAACATGCTGATGAATTCGTCAAAAGGCACGCTCGGCAGGAGCACCGGTTTGCCGCTCTCGATGACGCGGGTCGAGAGGGTGAATGTCGGTGCGTTTGGACTCAGCGGGATGTTCTCTATGTAATGGGCGACTTGCGGATCGGCGTCATTCGTCGCCACCACCCAGGCGGTTCTTGGGTCCTTCTTAAGCAAGGCTGCCACCCAAGTCCCAGATCTCAGCGTGCTCAGTGTGCTGGTCACGGTGCTCAGCATCGCCTGGGGGTCGAGTGGGGCCCTGGTGAGTTGCTCCGTGACCTTGAGCACGGCAGTGTCGCCGTAGCCCGGGTGGGGAAGCCGGTTGTCGGTCAGGATCCGGGTCACGTCGGCCAGCGTCGCCACCACGTGGCTGATGATGCCTGTGCTGGTCGTGACCGGGACGGCATCGATCTGGATCCAGACCTCAGCGCCGGCGGGCCGGATCACGTGGGCCACCACCCCCCGTTGCGGCTGCCGGCTGCGTATGGCGGCGAGAACCGGGTGCAGGTTCTCGGCGTCGGGCCACCCCGCGGCATCGGTCACCACCCATTCGGCATCCGAAGCCCTAGAACCGATCAGTTCCTCCGGTGCCGCACCGAGGATGTCGACGGCGGCTTGGTTGGCTTTGAGTAGCGTGCCGGCGGCGTCGTAGACGACTAGAGCGCCAGGCAGATCGTCGAAGTTCGGGCTGAATTCCATCGTGGTCATCGAGAAGTGCTCAATTAACGGTCCGGCCGTGGATCCGTGCCCCAGAATAGACGACGGCTCCAGAATCCGATCCCAGGTAAGGCAATTTCGTGGGCGATCCGGCGGCCCATCCGCGCTTAGCCGGAGCTTCTCCTCGGCGAAGTCGTGTAAGTCTCCGGCTCGCCGCCGCCGGACGCGCCCGTGTCACGAGGCTGCTCTCATCGGTACCCTTACCTGGGCAAGGCTCGTCGAGAGGTCGCTTTCGGCTGGCCTGCCACCCTGAGTTGCCAGGAAGAGAAAGCCCGGACCCTCCTGATACCGGTTCCGACGAACCCTCCGGCGTGGATCGATGGGATTGTGCTCAGCGGACGTAGAGAGATTCCTTTCCCCCTAACTTCTCAGGGCGACTTACCCGTGTGGCTGGCATCACACTGGATCATGGCCTCACCACGGCAGATCGAGCTGCGTGCGCCGAGATTTGCCCCTTCTCTGCTGCCGCTTCGCAAATTGACACTGACGCCAGTTCCGATTCCGCTTGCGCGGAGCCCAAGCTGGTTCGATCCGCGGAGCCTCAGGGCTCAGACCGTCGCCGTGTTCGGTCTGCTGGCGGTATTCGCCGCCGTCTCGATCTGGATGACCAACCTTGTTGCCAATGACAGCCGAGCCACGGAGACTCAGCAGGTTCAGTTGATCACGTGGCGGTACGAGACCGTCCGCGCCAGCCTGACCGCCGAAGGCCTCCGAACTCACTTGGCCCAGATGAACAATGCCCGGCTTGATGGCGATTTGTCGGGCAGTGCGGTGTCCGCGACCCTCGCCGATGCCGACATCCAATACATCAAGTCCGAGATCGCATTGATCGCCAAGCTAAACCTGCCCAGCGACGCCGAGACCATCCGGACAAACGACGCCGCGGCATTCGGCACCCTCGTCGCCTTCGCGCGGGGGTTCATTACGGCTGGAGTGGTTCCGGACGAAGTGATGTTGAAAGAGGTCGACGGAGCGTTCAACACCTGGCGCTCGGGGCGTGGCGCCACGGATGACTTCATAAGCGCCAGGATCAAGGACAACGCAGCGCTGAACGACGCGCGTCTCGTGAAAGTGAACACTGTGTCGTCCGCAGCCGACATCGGGACCGTGATACTCCTCTCGATCCTCGCGTTCTTCATGTTCTTTCTGATCCTGCGACCAGTAGTCAAGTTGGCGGCCGTGGCGACGAAGCTCGCGGCCGGAAACGCGGTCACGATTGAGCCAACCCGGCGCCGTGACGAGGTCGGCCAACTATCGGGGTCGCTCGCGTCATGGCAGTCGAGCTCTCAGAAGCTGGTCGATGGTCTTCGAGACGGCAGCTCACGGGCCGCCGCGTCGGCCTCGGGCCTCCTATCCGCGTCGGAGCAGCTCGCTGCCGCCACAGCGGAACAGACTTCGGCGACAACTGCAACATCGTCCAGCATGGAGGAGCTCGCGCGAACCTCCACGGCGATCGCAGAGACGCTCGCCTCCGTGGCGACCCAAACGATCGAGACGCGCGAGCATCTCGAGCGCGCCCAGGTCGCCACCCAGGCTTCAGGGACGCGGACGCTAGCGCTGGCCCAACGTGTGCACGACATCAACAAAATCCTCGCGCTGATCAACGAGCTCGCGGACCAGACGAACCTCCTGGCACTCAATGCCGCGATCGAAGCGGCCCGAGCCGGGGACGCGGGTCGTGGCTTTGCGGTGGTCGCCGACGAGGTACGCAGGTTGGCGGAGCGCTCCAAGTCGTCGGCCGCCCAGATCGCGGCCATCATCGGGGGTGCCGAGGCGGAGAGCAACGCCACAGTCATTGCCACGGAGCAGACCACTCAGCAGATGCAGCGAAGCCTGACTTTGCTGTCCAGCGTTGTGGAGGCGTCGGACAAGGTCAAGTTCCTCACTGATCAGCAGGGCACCTCGACCAACCAGGTCGTGGGGGCGCTCGGGCGCATCGCGGTAGGAAGCCGGCAGGTGTCGGAGACGGCGCGGAACATTTCTACTGCAGCCGCGAGCAACGCGGCGCTGGCTTCCGAGATGGAGACGATGTCGCGAAGTGGAAAGCTGCCGGACTAGCGGCTGCACCTTGACAATGGCTCTGGCCTCTGGACGATCGCACCCAAGGTGTCGTCTCGATTTGAGTGACGACGCCTCGCCAACTCTCATCGTCCCCTGCCAGAGGGCATCTGGCTGTAGCACCGGAGGCGACACCGTCCAGTTTCTGTACTTGATGTATCGCGGCTGTATTGATTAGCCCCACTCCGTGTAGTAATTCGTGTAGTAATTCAGCCGAGCTTGGTGGCTGAAACCGGCTGAAAATCAGCAGGTGAGTACTCGAAATGAACTCAAAACCTGCGGAAACGATCTCGGTGGACGAAACCGCTTAGAGTTCGGGACCGTGAGGCCCCGGGTTCAAATCCCGGGCCCCCGACCAACTGATCTTCCCCTGGAGACGGCACGCTAGACGCCAGGGTCTGCGCGGCAGGACGACGTCGAGCCGGGGTGCAACTAGGTCCGAACCCAAGGCCGCAGTTCTGAATCCAGACTCGTCCCGATGGCGGCAACTAAGGCGACAACCCCGCTGCATCGCTGCAGCAAACCGTCCGAACCTCGTCCCCCATACGTAGAGTGCTGGCCGTGGACTCGACTGAGCTCATCGAGCAGTGCGATTGCCTCGTGGCGCTCGCCGACCGACGTCTTGCGTTTCCGACGGTGAGCCCTGCAGCCGAGGCACGGGCGCGGCAGCTACACGACCATCTCGAGGGCTTCGTCCGTCCGCGTCTCGTAGACATCGACGCGCCGCTGCTGGTGCTGCTCGTCGGACCCACCGGCGCCGGCAAGTCGTCGCTCCTGAACACTATCGCCGGCGCGGAGGTGAGCAAAGTCGGCGTGCTCCGGCCCACGACAACCGACGCGGTTCTTTACGCGAGCCAGAGCGATACGGATCGAATTGTCGCGAGCGGTCGTCTCGGCGCCGTCGCGAAGGACAGGCTGAAGCTGGCGGCGGCGCCCGCAAGCGCTGACGGGGTGGCCGTCATCGATGCGCCGGACATCGACTCGGTCGACCGTGACAATCGCGAGCTCGCCGACCTACTGGTTGAGGCCTGCGATCTCTGCGTGTTCGTCACCACGGCGACCCGCTACGCTGACCTGGTGCCGTGGGAGGTGCTGCGCCGTGTGCGGGAGCGCGGTCTTCCACTCGTCGTTGTGTTGAACCGCCTGCCGGATGATGAAGAGGATCGGCCGGCGGTCGTTGCAGACGCGAGGCGGCTCTTCCGCCAGGCAAGCACACGAAGCGACGAGGAGCCGATGGACCTGATCGCGATCGATGAGGGAGACATCGAGCCGCGCGTGAACGGTCTTGCGCGCGAAAAGGCAAGGCCGCTTCTCGAGCGCATCGATCGTCTTGCTGCTACGGCCGACGAGCGCCGTGCAATAGCGACCCGGGCACTTGCGGGTGCGCTCAGGGGCCTCGCGCCGCTCGCCCACGCGGTCGCCGACGATCTCGAGCACGAGGCCATCGACGCAGATGCATTGCGGCGAATCGCCGCGTCGATGTACGCCACAGAGCTCGAGTCGCTGGCCGGCGAGCTGCAGGGCAGTCTCATCCTGCGCGCGGAGGTGCTGCGACGATGGAACGACTTCGTCGGCGCGGACCAGGTGGCGAGATTCATCTCCACAGGTATCGGCAGGCTGCGCGCGATGGTGCTGACCGTGTTCCGCGGCAGGACGGCCGCGCCCGTGACGATCATCGAGGCGGAATTGACGAGCACGCTCGAGGCGCTCGGGTTGCGTCACGCGACCGAAGCCGCGCGGCGGACGGCGATGGCGTGGTCCGACCGCCCCGAAACCGCGGAGGTGATTGCTGGCCATCACGTGCTGTGGTCCGCGTCCGAAAGATTCCGCCCGGCCATCGAGGAGGGTCTCGGAGAATGGATGCGCGGGATCGTCGAGGACGTTCGTTCGCATGCCGGCCGCAAGCGCACGGTCGCTCAGGTCTCCGCGCTCGGCGTGAACGCGATCGGCGTGGCCGTGATGCTCGCCGTGTTCGTGAACACGGCCGGCCTGACCGGCGCCGAGGTCGGGATCGGCGCCGGGACGGCGATCCTCAATCAGAAGCTCCTCGAAGCGATCTTCGGCGAACGTGCGATGGCAGAGCTCATCGCCACAGCCCGCGAACGGCTCATGACGCTCCTGACCACGCTCTTCGAAGATGAGCGCAAGCGTTTCGAGGAGCTCGTGCCCGCCCCGGGAAGCATGCGCGAGCTCGCAACAGAGCTGCGCGTCGCGGTCGACGGTATCGTCGCGTGAGCATCGATCGCTGCCTTGCGAACCTGGACGAGGCGATCGAGGCCGCGAACGCGCTTGGCCTCGACTCCAGATCCGCCGTCGCGACCCGCGACACGGTTCGTGCGCGGCTTGGCTTCCCAAGTAGTGCATACATCCTCGCCCTGGTCGGCGGCACCGGCGTCGGGAAGTCGACATTGTTGAACGCGATCGCCGGCGCGGACGTCAGTCCGGCAAGCGCGCGCCGTCCCACGACCTCGGGCGCGGTGGCATGGGTCCCTTCGAGTCGCGGGCGCGAACTCGCGGACCTGCTGCGATGGGTAGGCGTGAGCAAGACGCGAGAGCACGCAGGTGACGCTCTTGCGGATCTCGCCGTCCTTGACCTCCCCGACGTCGACTCGATCGTTCTCGAGCACCGTCAGCTCGTGGATGCACTGCTTCCCCGCGTCGACGCCGTCGCGTGGATCGTGGATCCTGAGAAATACATGGATCACGTCATGCACGGGAGCTATTTGAAGGAGTTTGCGCCACGCATCCGCCGCCAGATCGTCGTCCTAAACCGCAGCGATCTTCTGAGCCCTGCCGACGCGAGCCGCGTCGCCGAGGACATGCGCGGCCAGCTGCGTCGAGACGGCGCGGGCGACATCGAGGTCGTCGCGACCCGCGCGAAAGAGGGTGCGGGCGGCATCGAAGGGCTACGCACATGGCTCGAGTCTGGGGTCGAGGCGAAGCGCGTCGTCGTGTCTCGAGTGGCCGTGGAGGCGCGCGAGGCCGTGCGCGATCTCGCCGCCGATGCGGGCGTGGTGGGCGGGACGAAGAACCCGCTCGTCGAGCCGACCCGCCGGGAGCGCGCTCTCTCCTCGGTCACGCGAGGCGCGCTCGCCGTCGTCGACATTGCGGCTCTGGAGCGTCAAGCCGTCGGCGCCACGCGTTTCGCGGCCCGACGGCACGGCGCAGGACCGCTGGGGGCCCTGACGAGCGCGATATACCGGCTGATCGGGCGCAAACGGACGTCGGCGGACCCCGCGGCCTTCTTGAACCGCTGGCAGGTGCGCGGCTCGCTCGCGCCGGCGGTCGAGCCCCTGCTCGAGCTCATCACCGCCACCCTGCCGTCGGTGCCTGCGCCGCTCCGCCGCGGGCTTGCCGCCCTGAGTGCGCCCACGTCCCTGGAGCATCGACTCGCTGAGACGGTCGATCGTTCACTGGCGGGCGAAGCGGCCAGCTTCCGGGTGCCCACGAGCGTGCTGTGGACCGTGATCGGCGCCGCCCAATATCTCGTGACCGCCGTCCTCGTCTTCTCTGCACTCTGGTTTGGGTCGCTCTTCGTCATCCACGACGCGCCGGTCGGCTCCATCTCCGTGCCTTACCTCGGGCCCGTGCCCACGCCCGTCGCGCTCCTCGCCGCCGCGCTCGTACTCGGCTACTTGCTCGCGAAGCTGCTCCAGCTGCATGCCGGCTGGCTTGGGCGACGGTGGGCAAAGCGCATCGGCGCGCGTATCACCGGTGAGGTTCGCCAGCGGGTCGTCGATGAGCTTCTGGCGCCGCTGGACCGGTTTGAGGCTTCGCGCGCGGCGCTCAACAAGGCGGTGAGCGCGGCGGACGACTGCCCATGAGCCGCGGGTGATAGACGTTCGCTAACTCAGAAGCGGTGATCAGACCCGACGGATACGTCGCCTGGGTGGCGGGCGGCACAGATACCGTGTAGTAGTTCGTGTAGTAATTCCGGTGACTCCGGTGGACGAAACCGCACCCAGAGACCTGGCGAGGCTTTCGAATTGAGCTCAAAACCGCCGAAAACAGTCTCGGTGGACGAGACCGCCTAGAGTTCGGGACCATGAGGCCCCGGGTTCAAATCCCGGGCCCCGACCATGTTTGTATTCAAAACCCGCGATTTTCGTGCGATGTCCGGAGCCGACGGATCACAGCCGAGTCACAATTCCGCGGGAACTTCGCAGTTGGTGCTGCGCGGCGCTTCCGTCGACGGCCAATCTGAACTTTGCGCCAGCAGCAATGGGGGATTTTTCAGAGGCTCGAACCCGCGCTGCAAAACAAGGGACCGTGAGGTACCCGGTTCAAAATCCCCAGGCCCATCGGTAGGGAAGATGATGACGAACTAACGGCTCCCCAGGCTCCTAACGATGAGAGGCACATATCCAGATCGAGTTGTTTGTGGCCGGCCTGCAGGCGATTCCACCTGTCCATTTGTAGCAATATCCCCGACTAGCTCCCGGCCCGTTGAATGTGTCGGAGGCCCGGTATTCTCCGACTGTGGAGGACGATCGCGGGCACGTCGTAATTACTCCGTACGATCCGGATTGGCCATTGCGGTTTGAAGCCGAGCGTGCGCTGTTGGAGAGCGTCCTCGCCCCCTGGCTCGAGGGCGGCATCCATCACATTGGATCGACCGCAATTCCCGGCCTTGCCGCCAAATCGATAATCGACATGATGGCTGGCGTACGTGACCTCGACGAGGCACGCGCCGCATTCAGCCCACTGCAGTTTCACTCTTACGAATACACGCCCCACCGACCGGGCACGCACCATTTCTCTAAGCCCCGGGGGCCATGGTGGGCATACACGCATGGCCTGCACCTCACTGAGCCAGGAAGTGACCTCTGGCGGGAGCGCCTCGCCTTTCGCGACGCTTTGCGAGCCGATCCCGCGCTGGCCACCGAGTACGCAGGTTTGAAGGTGCGGTTGGCGAAAGAGCACGGCACTGACGTTGAGAGTTACACAGTAGGCAAGCGTGCCTTCGTCTCGCGGGTGCTGGCAGGCGTTGGGTTAACGCTGCCCCCTACGAGTCCCAGGTAGAGCCGCGTCCAAAGCGGTAGCGGCTACGCGAAACCGTCCGGCATTCGCCCGTCATCAGCCAACGCGCGAGGCCGATTGGAGTGTCGAGAATACAGCGGCGACAAGACAGCGCAGATTTCGGGAGCTGGACCAGGAGCTCCTGATAATGCGGCCCTATCGGGAGCGCGTAGACAATCATTCGTTACTGTGTCCGACTCGTCCTCGATAGGCGTCCTCGACAGCGGGATGGGGGGCATCTCCGTGTTCAACGAAATGCAACGACTGCTGCCCTGCGAACGGTTCCTCTACGTTGCGGACTCTGGGCACATGCCCTATGGCCCCAAGCCGCCCGAGTACATCCAAGCCCGATGCGATCTGATCGCGCGCTTCCTCATCGATCGCGGAGTGAAAGCCTTGGTACTGGCGTGTAACACTGCGACTGCCGCGGCTGTCGACCAGATGCGGGCGACGTGGTCCGTCCCGGTGATCGGAATGGAACCCGCTGTCAAGCCTGCCGCGGCTGCCACCAAGACCCGCGTCGTGGGAGTCTTAGCGACGTCAGGTATGCTCGCGAGCTCGCGCTTTGCCGCTCGCCTCGATCGCTTTGCCGATGGAATACACGCCGGTGGGTTTTCGCCCCAATTACGTGGAGAACCGCAGTCCAAGTGGCGGCCATGCCGTCATCCAATTGTCCCTTTAGCAGAGCGAGCTGTGAAAGGGTTCTCGCACAAACAGAGACTGTGTGGCGAATACTTGCGTATGCCTCGCTTCGCGCGCGCGCTGTGGCTCCTTCTCCGGTGTTCGCATCCCGAGCCCGTGGCTGGAGTCACCGTGATCGTCACGATCCTGGCCTTGTCCGCGGGTCGCGGTCTTTTTCGATCTACGATCATGGCGGCTGCCGTCTTTTGTGGCCAGCTTCTTGTCGGCTGGACCAATGACTTCCTAGACGCCGATCGCGACCTTGCGAGCGGACGCGTAGACAAGCCAGTGGCCATCGGCCGAGTGCCAAGGGCAGAAGTGCGAAATGCGGCCGTTGTCGCATTCATTCTGGTGGTGCCCCTCTCGTTCCTTGCAGGGTTTTGGGCCGGTGTTGCGCACCTTATCGCCGTGTTCATGGCTACTGCCTACAATTTCGGGCTCAAACGCACTCCGTATAGCGTCGTTCCGTATGTCGTGGCATTTGGGCTGGTCCCAGCCTTCATCACGTTGGGCCCGCCCATAACTCATGTGCCGCCATTCTGGGCCACCGCCGCGGCGGCGCTTCTCGGCGCGGGAGCGCATTTCACTCAGACGCTTCCCGACATCGCACGGGAGAGGATCGCTGGCGTTCGTGGCTTGCCTCAACTATTGGGCCAGAAGGTCTCTGCTGCGGTGGGCCCCGTGATTCTGGCCGCTGCTGCGGTCTGCATCGCACTCGGGCCTTCCCACCCTAGGCCGGTGCTCTTCGTGGGTTTGGCGGTTGCTGTGGTGCTTTTCATCGGAATAGTGGGCTTGGCAGCCATGAACCGATTGGAATTGGCATTCCGGTTGACGCTAGTCAGTGGCGGGATCGTTGTCGTGACCCTTCTCGCTGCAGGCGTTTCACTGTAGAGATGAAGGCGCTTCGCGTCCCTAAGTGGTACCTCGTTGTCATCGGTGCGGTCGCCGTTCAAAGGCTGGGTGAGCTCGCCATCTCACGCTCAAACGAAGCTGGCATCCGGGGCGTCCGTGCTGCTTCGAGCACTTACCCGCTGATGGTTTTAGCTCACGTCGGACTCGTCACCTTGCCGCTAGTCGAGGTGGCGCAGCGAGGGTCGGCTCGCCGGCCAAGATGGCCGTGGGTGGCTTTGCTGGCGGGCGCGACCTGCCTACGCTATTGGAGCATTAGTAGCCTTGGACGTTCATGGAACGTTCGCGCGACAGTGCCCGACAATCTGCGACCGGTTGAAACCGGCCCGTACGCTTACATCCGACATCCAAATTACCTGGCTGTAATTCTCGAGTTCGCAGCCCTGCCGCTCATCGCCGGCGCCTGGCGCAGTGCACTCAGCCTCTCGGTCCTCAACGCGCTCGTCCTAGTTGACAGAATTCGGGCTGAGGAAATGCTGCTCGATGCTTCCCCTGCCTACCGGCACGCCTTCGCGAGGCGCCACCGCTTTATACCCGGAGTGTTTTGACGGCACCCAAGCGAGGTGCATGAGCTCGATGGAAACGCCGGGCCCAAGACCCAGACCAAGACCCTGAAGCGCTGTCTCGGCGGGAGTCTCGATGAGCCTTTGCAAAACGAAGAAGATTGCCGCCGACGATGTATTCCCGATCGCGGTGAACACCTCTCGTGACATGTCGAGCGCATCAGGCGGAAGCGTAAGGGTCTCTTCGAGCACGTCGAATATTCGAGGACCGGCCGCATGTGCTGCCACAAAGTCGAACGAGGCAAGGCCGCAAGCAGCCATGAATCGATCGACGACCGGACGCAGTTCACCTGCCAGCAGCCGCGCAAGACGCCGGTCCAGGACGACATGAAATCCTCCGTCGCGCAGGTCGAACCCAAGAAGGTGAGATGACCTTGGTACAAGATGCGAGGCAGTTTGCAGCACCGTTAGCCCGGTGCCCGGGTTATCTGAACCATCCAGAACGGCAGCGCCCGCCCCATCCCCGAATACGAGGCAAGCGGTCAGGTTGTCGACTGAATGGTCCGCCGCGTGAAAGTTGAGCGAAGGCAGCTCAACCGCCATTACCAGGACCCTGTGCTCTGGGAAGGCCAATAAATGCCGATGAGCGATCGCGATCGCCGATGCACCCGCTGAGCAGCCGAGCTCAGTGATGGGAACCCGGATGACGTCACAGCGGAGCCCGAGCTCTTCGACGAGATACACATCAAGGGATGGCACCAAGTAACCGGTACATGAGACTGTCACCAGCATGTCCACATCGCGTCCGCTGATACCGGCCGCCAGCAGCGCCTCGCGCGCGGCCTGACCTACAAGTCGTTTTGCATGCTTGAGGTAAGAATCGTGGAGTTCGGTCAGGCCGCGCGGCTGGAGTTGACGCTCTAAGGGCTCACATAAGTAGCGCGTCCCCAAGTCAGTTTTGGTCTCGATCAACCGATCGAGTTGGGGCCAAAAGTGGCGTAGGGCGGCGAGCGCAATCGCCGGTTCGACCAAGTGGTCAGGTAGGGCGGTTGCAACAGACCGGATGTTCGTGCCCATCAGAAGCCGCCCAATGCTGCCCAGTCTCTTGGGCTGAGCGACCGCAGGCTGCGACTGCCTTCGTTCACTTCCAGGAGCCGGTCAAGTGCGACCGGACGCTTGGACAAGCCGCGGATCGCTCTACGCCCCAATGCTGCGGTGTTAGTGAGTGCGAGTGCGAGACGACCCATAAATAATCGCCTTTGCCACTGCTTTGCCTCCCAATGGCGGTACGCAGCACTCGCGTCCGCCTCGTTTATCAGAAGGTGTGACAGTTTGCTGGCCGCAACAAAGCCTGCGGTCATGCCGTCACCGGTGAGAGGGTCGAGAAAGCCGGCCGCGTCCCCGATCAAAAACACCCGCCGAGACGCAATGTTTGACGGCCGGGTCCAGAATGGACCCGCTCCGTGGATCGTCGATTGTTGGCAACCAGCTAGCTCGGGGTGGGCCTGAGCCACTCGTCGCGAGTAGCTCTCACGCACAGTGACACCTCGAGGCCGAAGGTGACCTTTGGCCCCTAGCAGCGCGACGAGCAGCTCATCGCGACTGCTCGGGGCAAGGTAGACCTCGCAGCCATCTAGGAGGGTGATTAAGACCCGATCGATCCCATGGTCCCGCGCCGCAAGGTGGCCGACTAGACCGTAGCGTCTGGAGCGTGCCGGGCGCGACCAGCCCATCCAGGTTGCTACGCGCGAGCGCATGCCGTCGGCCCCTACCAAGAACCTGGCGACAATCTGGCCTTGCGTAGTTCCCAACAAGACTTCATCGGATCCCACTTGCACGTCGCGCGCATCGCAGCCGAACGCCGTTTCAACGTTCTGCGTAGCATCCGCATGATCAGCAAGCATCTTGTCGAAGTCCGTACGCCTCGTGCCTCGTCCGACAGAGCCCGTCATGAACTTACCCTCGGCGCGACCATGCCCGGGTACGTGATAGGTCACACCGGAGATGGATGGAAAATCTCGGAGTCCGATCCCCAATTCCTCCAGCACACGGTTACCCGCTGGCATAAGGCCTTCGCCGCACGGTTTGTCGCGGGGAAATTGACAACGGTCGATGAGCAGCGTCTGGCAGCCGGCTCTTCCAAGCATGATGGCCAAAGCGGATCCCACGGGACCCGCGCCAACGATGACGACGTCGGCGTCCATCCCCATTAGCCCACGATACCCGCTCCGCCGTCGCGACGAGAAATCAATTGGGCGACGCTGACGGAAGTGAGCGGCGCAAGCAAGGGGCGGAGGCAATTGGTGTCGTAAGAGCCTTGAAGGAAGGACCCCGCTTTCCGAGACGATTTCATGCGGACCCGTGTCGCGCATACTTCGCACTGATGCCGGAGTTCGCGAGTTAGGACCCGACTCTAAGTTCCGGTTGTACACATTTAGCGAACACGACGCATCCAGGGATGCCAATCTGGTCGAAATAGAGCGCCTTAAAGCAACTGTGAAACGACTGCAAGAGCTTTGATCAGCCGCGAGATGCGGTCCACGGGTTCGTCCAGGGCCCTAGGTTCATGCAGTAGTTCATGTAGTAATCCTGTCGATCCCCGTGGACGAAATCGCACTCAAAATGGCTAGCGAGGCCTCGACATGAGCTCAAACCGCTCGAAAGCGGCCTGGGTGGACGAGACCGCCTAGATTTCGGGACCGTGAGGCCCCGGGTTCAAATCCCGGGCCCCCGACCATTTTTGTATTCGAAATCGGCGACTCCCGGAGCATGTGAACTGCCCTGGAATCGATGG
>PLJM01000020.1 GCA_003139695.1 Candidatus Dormiibacterota bacterium
CGGCCATCGGCTATTGAATAATACGAGAACAATAGTGAATAATATGGGTACCGTGAGAATCGGAGCGGGAGGTTGGAGCCGGTGATCACATACCTGGCTCTTGGGATCTTCCTGGTCGGAGCGTTGGCCCTCGGTTGCGTCTTCGTGGTGGTTTCACAGGTGGCGCGCCGCGGTCCCACGCCGTATCCGGAGGTGGCCGGACGGGCTTACCGGCTGCGACTGTTCTGGTTTTTCGCACTCGGCGGCATATTGGCAGCGGTGTTCCTTACCGCGTTGCCCTACGTCCCATACGCGAACTACCGACTCGCCTCGGGACCGGCGGCGATGCACGTCAATGTTGCCGGCAGCCAGTACTCCTGGCGGCTCGACGGCACGGTCGGAACTGGGGGCAAGGTGGATTTCGCGGTCACCAGCCTCGATGTCAATCATGGCTTCGGGCTCTACGACCCCTCCGGTCACCTGGTCGGACAGGTGCAAGCAATGCCCGGATACACCAATCACCTGGTTCTGCAGTTGTCCGAGCCGGGTGATTACACCGTCCGTTGCCTCGAGTACTGCGGTCCCGGCCACAGCTCCATGTTCATGGCCCTTCACGTGTCCACATGCAAGACCGGCTGCTGCTGCTGAGGCAGCTCCGCGCCCAGCGGATCACCAGGATCTGGCTGGTGACCAGCGGTTTGGTCTTGCTGGGCTTGGCCCTGGCCGGCGGCTCCATGCGACTAGCTCAAGCCAGCGGCGGCAACCTGTTCAGCGCCGACGTCTTCTACGAGGTGATTAGCGTCCACGGCAGTGGAATGGTGGTTGTGGGCCTGATGGCCGGGGCGGGGGTGCTCTGGTATGTGGTGAGCAATGAGATCGAGCTCAGCGTCACCCTCAACCGAATCGTCTTTTTACTGACTCTGAGCGGCCTGGTCATGATCGTGCTGGCGGTCATGGTTTTCGGCTACTCGTCCGCCTGGACGTTCCTCTACCCGTTGCCCGAGAACCCTGGCTCAGGAATAGCGACCGCGGCGATCGGCGCGGCCGGCTACCTGATCGGCTTGGCACTGGCGGTCGTCGGTTTCCTGCTCTGGTGCCTCGACTTCTTGCGGGCGGGCCTCAAGCGCTGCGGCAGTCTCCAGCGGCTTCTCGGCTTCTACGTCTTCGGCTCGGCAGGCCACGATCACTCTGGTGAGAACGATCCGACCACGACCAACCCGAGCCTTATCGCCGGCACCGTGTGTGCGATCCTCGGCCTCAGCGCCTGCGTCATCGGCGCTTTGATCGTGGTGTTAATGCTGACCAGCCTGGTCTTCCCCAGCCTGACGCTGAACGCGCTGGTGGCGAAGAACATGATCTACTTCACCGGCCACACGCTCGCCAACCTCCAGATCTACGTGGCTGCCGGCATCGCCTACAGCGTTCTACCCCTATACACGAAGCGCCCTTGGCGCTTGAGCCGCGCCCTGGTTGCCGGCTGGCTGGCCACGCTGGCGATCGTCATGCTGGCCTTCTTCCATCACCTGTACCAGGACTTCGCCCAGCCCGAAGCCGTGCAGTGGGTGGGGAACGTCGTCTCATATGCGGCGGCCATCCCTCCGATGACTGTGACCATCTACGGCGGGCTGGTGCTCGTATGGCGTTCCGGCATCAGATGGAGCGCAGCTCCACTGTTCACGCTCATGGCCATGGCCGGCTGGGCGATCGGTGGGTTCGGGGCTGTGATCGACTCCACCATTTCGCTCAACCAGCTCTTCCACAACACGCTCTGGGTACCCGCTCACTTTCACACCTACATGGCGTTGGGAGTGATGTTCTTCCTGATCGGCGCCACCTATCACGTCATTCCGAAACTCACCGGCCGGCAGATGAAGGAAAACGTCGGACGCCGTGCGGCGGCTCTGATGGGTTTCGGCGGTTACGGTCTGGTGCTGTGCTGGTACATCTCGGGCAGCATGTCCGCGCCCAGGCGATATTTCTATCCACTGTCCGGCACAGAAGTTCTGGCGTGGGTTGGGGTGGCGTGCGCCGCGGTGGCCCTGACGGGGGCTGTCATGGTCTGCTACGACCTCGTCGACGTCTTCTTGACCTCACCCCACTACAACCTGCCCAAGCCTGCACCCAGCTCTGAGCTTGTACCCAGCGAGGTCTAGATCGGCGTCTGCGGGCGCCCGAGATTGGCTTACCGGGCCGTTGCTGCTGTTGATTCTTGTGTCGCCGACGGTGGCGGGTCTGAGTGCTCAGAGCCTGGTCATGCATCACTTCGCGCATTGGTTGTGGGTTGTCGCCGGAGCCATCGTTGGCTACCAGTTCCGCGATCTGGTGAGGCTTCCGGGGCGAACTCTTGTGGCCTGGGCGGGCCTGGTTGCCGCGTTCTCGTGGCACTTGCCGCCCCTGCTCAACTGGGCCGAGACCAATCAAGGGGCACACATATTCGCGCACGTGACGCTGCTGGTCGGAGGCGGCGCCATGGGCTGGGCGGTGCCCCAGCTCAGTGGGGCACGGAAAGGAGCGCTGTTCATCACCGCCAACGTCGTCATGTGGCCCATCGTGCTGGCTGAGCTTGCAAACGCCTTCGTCTATCCGAGCTACCCCGGCCAGGCGACCGCCGCTGGAATCGCGGAGTTGGTGGCGATGCCGCTGGCCTGGCTGGTGCTCGCCTTTTGGGGACCACTCCGCCGAGGGCTTGCGCGACCCGGAGCCACCAACGCGGTCCAGGGGCTGCTTGTGGTGGCGGCCCTGGTCGGCTGGGTCTTGCCGTTCTGATGCCGAAACTGTCGAGGAAACGGCCGTCGGAATCAGTTGATTCCGTGTTCACGGTGAATCGAGGTCACTGTCGCCCGGCCTTCCCGCCGCCGGAATCCCGCCATGCGAGGAGAGATTGGACGAGACCTGGCGTCTGATCCACCTGGTCGCTGCGGCCTTCTGGCTCGGCGGCCTGATCTTCCTTGCGGTGGTTGCAGTGATCGCGGCGCGCACTCTGGACCAGCCGACATTCCGACGCTTGATGTCACGAACGGGGCGTGCCTTCCTGTTCGGGTCCGTCATAGCGTGGGCCCTGATCGCCGTATCGGGGGCGGCGATGGCGTGGCCCCGGCTCGGCTACAGCTTCTCGGCGATCCCACGAACGGATTTGGGCCGCCTCCTGGAAACGAAGACCAGCCTCGCAGTATTGGTCGTGGCGCTCACCGGCGTTCACGCAATGGCCGGGCGCCGCACGGATTCTCGTCGCGCGATCGCCGTCTCCCGCGTGGTGTCCACGTTGCTGTTCCTGGTGACGCTGGGGATCTTCTGGCTGGCGGTCAGGATGACCGAAGGCTAGGACCGCCAGACCACGACTTCCTGCCGGTCTGATTGAGACGATCCGCCGGCGGGGGCTCAGTCCTCGTTTGACGCGTCAATCGCATCCTTCCAGAGGCGGCGGACCTCGACCCATTCCCCTTCGCCGAGCATCGACTCGGCCATCGGAAACAGCACGTTCGCCTCCTTCTATATATGGGGAGGAATGAGGTGGGCCGCTCCCTTGTTGGGCGCTGCCAAGAGGCGATTTCGTACAGCAACGCCCGTGGCAAACCGCGTTAATTGGGTGGTACTGAGCGCCACTCAGTGAATTAGGGCCGTTATTTCCGAACTGGGTTCAGCGATCTGTTAACTACCGGCCAGTTCATTCTGGCTTGCTGTCGATAAGCCGTTGCTATCGCCAGCCCAGTTCGTTGTGCGCCAGCATCAACTGTCTCTCTCGGTAATTCCGCCATCGTGGCCCCACATCCAACTCTTCGCGTGTCGCCGCAGACATTCATCGGCCGCCCTCGGCGGTCATAAGTAAGCTATGGGCAGCCCCGGCCACCCTCGCTTGGAGTTCCCGACCCTGGCAAGAGTCACCCAACATCCGATAGACACAAAGCTGCGATCGGCGGTGTCCTACTACGTTGAGCGGGCCTACGACGAGGCCGACGCCGCCCAGCATTCGGTCGCCGACCACGAGGCCATCCTGTCCCCTGCCGACGGGGTGACCATGTCCCGGCGGCCGCCGCTTTGGTGCGCCACCTCGAGGAGAGCGCCGTGGTAGCGGTGGCCTCGGCGGAACAGCTGCTCGAGACCGGGAGCGTGGCGTCGTGACGGGCGGCAGGCACGCCGAGATCGCGGGAGGCGGCTACGCCGGACTGATGATGGCCTTGCTGCTGGCCCAGCGTGGTTGGACCGTGACCGTGCACGAGCGCTCGGACGCCGTGCGCGAGATCGGCGCCGGAATCTTCCTGCACAACAACGGCCTGTTGGTGCTGGAGGAGGCGGGACTGATGGAGGAGCTGGCGCCCAAGGGTGAACGTCTGCTTCGTGACCGCATGGTCGACCATCGTGTGCGCGTCATGCAGGAGCGCGACCTCTCCGGGCCCAATACTCGGCGCTGGAGCTTCCCACGCCAAGCGCCAATCGAGGTCCTGCACGGCGCCGCCACTCGGGCTGGGGTCGAGATCCTCACCGGTTCGGCCATCAAGTCGGCGCACGCGGACGGCGTGCTGGTCGGCGAGGACGGGCGCGAGCACCGTGCAGACCTCGTGATCGGCGCCGATGGCTATCGCTCCGCCGTGCGCAACTCGCTGGGCCTGACTCGATCGGAGCGGCGCCTGCCCACGACCTCGATCCGCTTCCTGTTGCCTGGGCGCGGGCTTGCGCCAGAGCCGATGTCGACCGAGTACTGGTCGCGGCGCCGCCGGATCGCGCTGGCCGCCTGCGGACCCGATCACACGTACTGCTACATGGCCTGCCCGGAGAGCGACAGCCCCGGCTCCGAAGCCCCGATCAACGTGGAATCGTGGAGCGACCACTTCCCCAACCTGCGAGAAGTCTTCGAGCTGCTCCACCGGTCGGAGCCGTACAAGGCCTACTACAGCTGGGTTCAGGCGCACGCCTGGTCGAGGGGCAAGGTGGCGTTGCTGGGCGACGCCGCGCACGCCCTGCCGCCGACGCTAGGGCAGGGCAGCAACCTGGCCATGTCCAACGCCCGCTCGCTGGTGACCTTCCTGGAGAGGATTCATGACGTGCCGGCGGCGCTGGTCGCCTGGGAGCGTGCGGTTCGGCCGACGACCGAGGCGACCCAATCCTGGGCCCGCCATTACGACCGCTTGACCAAGTACTGGCCCAACTCTATGAGTGGAGTGCGGGCCCGCATCATCTGGGCGTTCGGCGCCTCTCCGCAGCTGAACGCCCGAATGCGCCGCGCCGACCGCACGCCGCCGATCACCGATCCCGTGCGTGCGCAGGGCGCGATGCGATGAAACCCGCGCAATTCGAATACCACGCTCCGACCGACGTGGGCGAGGCGGTCCGGCTGCTATCGGCGCTGGGCGAGAACGCGCGGCTCCTGGCCGGCGGGCAGAGCCTGATGCCCATGCTCAACCTCCGGCTGGCGCGTCCCGAGGCGATCGTCGACATTAATCGGATAGCGGCGCTCGCCTATCACCGGCTGGAGGATGAAACCCTTGTAATCGGCGCGCTCTGCCGCCAGCGCGACATCGAGCGCGACCAGGAGGTGCTCGCCCGCTGTGCCGCGATCGCCGACGCCGT
Source organism: Candidatus Dormiibacterota bacterium (assembly GCA_003139695.1). Lineage (GTDB taxonomy): Bacteria > Chloroflexota > Dormibacteria > Dormibacterales > Dormibacteraceae > Palsa-872. The sequence continues at coordinate 5,545 of PLJM01000020.1, forward strand.
TCCGCTGATCGGCCACATCGGGATTCGCAACCGAGGGACCGTGGTTGGGAGCCTGGCCCATGCGGACCCCGCGGCGGAGTGGCCGGTGCTCGCGGTCCTGCTCGACGCCACATTAGAGGTGGAGAGCGCTGCCGGCCGGCGTTCGATCGCTGCCAAGGACTTCTTCAAGGGTCTCTTCGCCACCGACCTGCGGGCCGGAGAGCTGGTGGTCGAGGCCCGTTTTCCGCTGCCGCCCGAGGGTGCCGGAAGCGCCTTCATCGAGGTGGCGCGACGTCACGGCGACTTTGCGCTCGGCGCGGCGGCGGCTGTCGTCGAGCTGGCTGCCGACGGCAGCGTGGCCGCAGCCCGGCTGGCGCTGGGCGGCTTCGACAGCGTGCCGGTCCGAGCCACGCCCGACCCGGCTGTAGTCGCCACAGAGGTGCACCCGGTCGACGACGTCCACGCGCCGGCCGCCTACCGCAGCAAGCTCGCTGAGACGCTGGCGCGGCGGGCACTCGAACTCGCCGAGCAGCGCGCTCGCAAGGCAGACCGATGAACGAGGTCGAGGTCAGGCTGGCCGTCAACGGCCGAGAGCGCACCGCGCGATGCGAACCGCGAATGACGCTTGCGGACTTCCTGCGCGGCCATCTCGGTCTGACCGGCACTCACCTCGGCTGCGAGCACGGTGTCTGCGGCGCCTGCACGGTGCTGCTCGACGGCGCCACCGCACGCTCCTGCCTGATGCTGGCGGTGCAGGCGCAGGGCCACGAGGTGACCACGATCGAAGGTCTTGGCACGCCCGAAAACCCGCACCTGCTGATGCGCGCGTTCAGCGAGATGCACGGCCTGCAGTGCGGTTTCTGCACCCCCGGGTTCATCCTCTCCGCGCACGAGTACCTGCGCGAGAACCCGCGTCCCGACAGGCTGGCGATGCGCAAGGACCTGAGCGGCAACATCTGCCGCTGCACCGGCTACGTGAAGATCTTCGAGGCTGTCGAACGCGCGGCGGAGCTAATGGAAGATCCCGAATCGGTGCGCTCATGACCTGGGTCGGCCAGCGCGTGGCGCGCAAAGAGGATTTGCCGCTGGTCACCGGCACCGGCACGTACGTGCCCGACTTCAACCTGCCCGGCACGCTCGAGGTGGCGTTCGTGCGAAGCCCGTTCGCGCACGCCCGCATCACCAGCATCGACACCGCGGAGGCGCTGGCCGCCGAGGGCGTGGTCGCGATCTTCACCGGCCCGGATATCCGCGACAAGGTGCACGCCCTTGTGCTCGACCAGGAGGCCGCGCCGCCCGGGCTCGAAACCGCCGAGCCGGAAATCCACCCGGCTACGATCGAGATCCTCGCGGACGGGGAGGTCCGCCACGTCGGGCAGGCGGTGGTAGCGGTGGTAGCGGACAGCCGGTACCACGCCGAGGATGCGGTCGATCTGGTGCGCATCGAATACAAGGAGCTCCCGGCCGCGCTCGACCCCGAGCAGGCGCGCCTGCCCGGCGCGCCGATCGTGTTCGACAACGTGCCCAACAACGTCCAGGCCCGCTACCGGATCCGGGTCGGCGACGCGGCCGCCGCGCTGGACGCGGCTGAGCACAGGCTGGCGATGACGATCCGCAGCCAGCGCATCATGGCGGCCCCGATGGAGACCCGGGGCGTGCTTGCGAGCACGGTGGGGGAGGAGACCACGGTGTGGAGCTCGACCCAGATTCCGTGGGCGGTGCGCAATTCAATCGCGGGCGCCATCGGCGTGCCCCAGCGGCAGATCCGGGTCCAGATCGCGCATATGGGAGGCGGCTTCGGGCAGAAGGTCAACGTCTACCCGGAGGAGGTGCTGATCACCTACATCAGCCGAGTGCTCAAGTGCCCCGTGCGCTGGGTGGAGGACCGGGTCGAGAACATGATCGCCAGCGGCCACGCCCGAGACCAGCTTCACCACGTCGAGGCGGCCTTCGACGCTGAGGGGCACATCACGGCAGTCCGCGACCGCTTCGTGCTCGACTCCGGGGTGGCATGTCCCTACCCGCTGAGCAGTGCCTACAACGTGGCCTCGCACTTCCGGAGCATGTACCGGATCCCGAACTTCGCGATCGATGCGGAATGCGTCCTGACGCACAAGATGTTCAACCTGCCATATCGCGGTGCGGGACGCCCGGAGGCGGCGTTCGTCATGGACCGGGTCATCAATGCGGTGGCCCAGGAGCTGAGCCTCGATCCCGCCGATGTCATCAGGCGCAACCTGATCCCGGACGAGGAGCAGCCATACCGCATGCGCATGCCGTATCGCGACGGCCACGAGGTCGTGTATGACGCAAGCGGCTTTCCAGCCGCCTTCGACCGCCTGCTGGAGCTGATCGGGTACGAGGAGCACCGGCGCACTCAGGCGCAGTTGCGTGCTCAGGGTGTGCACCGCGGGATCGGCCTGGGCACCTACGTCGAAGGAACTGGGGTAGGTCCATTCGAAAGCGGCCAGCTGCAGGTCGACTCCCAGGGCCACGTGGTCATCTACTCCGGATGCGCGCCCCACGGGCAAGGCCTGGATACCACCATGTCGCAGGTCGTCGCCGATGCCTTCGGCATCACACCCGCCGACGTGGTCTTCAGGGCCGGCGACACCGCGCTCTTGCCTTATGGCGTTGGCACCTTCGCCTCTCGCTCGGTGGTCACCGCCGGAGCAGCCATCATCGAGAGCTCGAACCGGCTCTTGACGCGGATCAAGGCGATCGCCGGCGAGATGTTGGAGATGGCGCCGGAAGACCTCGAGGTCGGCGGCGGGAGAGTGAGCGTCCACGGCGTGCCCAGCCGCGGAGTGAGCTTCAAAGAGGTTTATCGCGCCGCGAGCCCCGGCCCGGGTGCGCGGCTGCCGGAGGGCATGGACGCCGGCGCGGCGGAGAGTTTCTACTGGGTCCCGCCAACCGTCACGTGGGGCTTCGGCGTGGTCGGTGCAGTCGTCGATGTCGACCCCGAGACCGGCGTCGTCGACGTCAAGAAGCTGGTCATGCTTCACGACTGCGGCCGCGTCATCAACCCGCTGATCGTCGAGGGCCAGATCGAAGGTGGCCTGGTCCAGGGCATCGGGGCCACCCTTTACGAGCACGTCGTCTACGACGAGTCCGGCCAGCCCCGGGCCACCACCTTCCTCGACTACCTCTTGCCGACTTCCGCCGAGGTGCCGGAGATCGTCCAGGAGCACCTCGAGGGAACTCCGTCGGACCGCAACCCCCTGGGCGTCAAAGGCGTCGGCGAGTCCGGGCCGATCTCCCCGCCGGCGGCGATCGCCAACGCCATAATCGACGCCCTATCTCCGCTCAAGATTCAGCTCAACGAGCTGCCACTCTCGCCCGCCACTGTCGCCGCCGCTATTGAGCGCGCCGGCGGCTGAAGCTCGGCCTGTCATATCGCCGCCTGTGGGGTACGCAAAGTCCGTCGAGTTCGATGTCGCACTCGCAAAAGGTCACTGAGCAGCGCCAAGCAAGGACCGGTTACGATCTGCGGCCGTCGCGATGGCCTCGATGCTCTACTCGCTCGTGCGCGTCGTACTCGACGCGATCGCAACGAGCCACAGCAACGAGGCCAAGTTGAGGGTCGAGGTGCTGGCGCTGCGCCGGCAGGTTCAGGTGCTCGAGCGACAGGTCAAGCGCGTCCGATGGGAGCCGGGTGATCGGATGATCCCGGCCGCTCTGCGGGAGCGGCTGCCGCGCTCGGCCTGGGCTGCATTGGTGGTACAGCCGGAAACCGTGCTGGGCTGGCATCGCGAACTGGTGAGACGGAGATGGGCGGCATATCGAGGTCGCTCGCGGACCGGTCGGCCGCCGCTGGCTGAGGCGGTCAGAGAGCTGATCATCCGAATGGCGCGCGAGAACCCGCGCTGGGCTACTTGCGCATCCGGGGCCAGCTGCTCAAGCTCGACCACACGGTCTCGGCGACCACGGTTCGGTCCGCGTGCTTCGCCGGAGCCATGTCCCGCCTGCCGGCCGCAGATCGCAGACATCCGACATGATCCCGTGAGTTGCACGACTAAGTTCGAGTGGAGAGGACCACATCTGGCCGGATCCGTCGGTGCCAGTTACAATGTCCGCCCTAGCCACAGTCCATCCGATGGCGTAAACAGGGAGGGACGCCGATGCCTCGACGCTTTCGCTTCGGGATCTGCACTGACCAAGGTATGGACTGGGAGACGACCGTCAAGCGCTGGCAGCTTTTTGAAAAACTTGGATTCGAGAGCGCGTGGCTCTGCGACCACCTGATCTATGTGTCCCATCCGGATCAGCCGTACTTCGAGGCCTGGACGTTGCTCGCGGCTCTCGCCGCACGGACAAACCACATTCGGATCGGCGTGCTCGTATCCTCGAACACCTTCAGATACCCGTCGGTTCTTGCCAAGCAAGCCGTCACGGTGGACCACATCTCCAACGGGCGCCTTGAGGTCGGCCTTGGTGCCGGTTGGTACGCACCTGAGCACGCCATGTTTGGGATCCCGTTTCCCGAGACAAAGGAGCTGGTGACGCGCTTCAGAGAGGCGGTCCAGGTGATCGACTTGATCTTGCGCCAGGACGTCAGCTCGTTTGACGGCGAGTACTACCAGTTGCGCGGCGCACAGTCGCGGCCCCATCCCGTTCAGAAGCCTCGCCCTCCGCTGGTTCTAGCCGGGTTCGGTCCGAGGATGCTCAAGATCATCGCGCGCCATGCCGATACCTGGAACGCTTTCGGGACGCCAAAGGAGATGCGTGAGCGCAACCAGATGCTGGATTACTACTGCCATGAGATCGGGCGTGACCCTGATACCCTGGACCGCTCCTTGTATTTTTGGGTGCCGAAGGCGGACTCGGACCCATGGGTTTCCGAGCAGGCCTTCCATGACGTGATCGGACCTTACATAGAGGCCGGCGTCAACCAGTTCATCTTCGACCAGCCACGTGAGGATCAGACCCCAATGCTCGAGTGGGTTGCGAGCGACGTGCTGCCAAAACTCCAACAGCAAGACCCGCGCGAGGTCGAGTCGGTCGCTGCAAGCCAGATCGACATTTCGCACTGGACCAAGCCGCAGGACTATATGTGATCTTCGAGCAATTGCCCGCGGAGCTAGGCTGTCAACCGCGACCCTGTGCGACCACTTCCCGTGCTTGCGGCGGCTCCGCTAGACACTCAAAACCGCAGAAACCATTAGAAGCTTCGCGTTGAAATCGCGCCTCTTCGACAACCGCGTGATCGCGCTCCAGCGGCAAGGCCAGTTTGGCGTCGACTCCCACCGGAACTGGTATGACGCTTCGATCGTCGGCTCCGCCATGGCGGTGGATCCAGCTCGGGATTGGATGGTTCCTTAGCCTAGGATAGCCGCGATGTGACCAAAGACCGAAAGACGACTCGCCAGGGCCCGCCGAAATACGGTCCCGCCGACTCGATGGTCACGCCGCGTTTCTCCGGCGTCCGAACCTACGCTCGGCTACCCCACGTGGTCGACATAGGTCAGGATGTCGACGTTGCCGTCATCGGCGTTCCCTTCGACACCGGAGGGACCTATCGCGTGGGCGCTCGTTTTGGCCCCGAGCACATCCGTAGCGCCTCAGCCCTGATGCGCCCTTACCACTATGCCAGCCATGTGGCCGTCTTCGAGCAACTGTCGGTGGTTGATTACGGTGACCTGCCGGTGGTGCCGGGCTACATCGAGGAATCGCAGCGCCGGATCACCAAAGCCCTCCTGGAGGTGCTGCGTGCCGGCGTCATCCCGATCGACCTCGGAGGGGACCATTCGATCGCCCTGCCGGAGCTGCGGGCGTTCGCTGAGGTGAATGGAAAGGTTGCGCTGATTCAGCTGGACTCCCACAGCGACACCAATTCGGCGTATTTCGACCTGCCTCACACGCATGGCACTCCCATCTTTCACGCGGTCAAGGAAGGGCTGATCGATACGTCGCACTCGATCCAGGTCGGCCTGCGCGGCCCCATTTATTCAGAACGCGAATATGAGATCCCTCGCGAAATGGGGATGGATGTGGTCACCGCCATCGACGCGCACGAGCTGGGGATGGCCGCGGTCGCCGATCGGATTGCGGCGCGAGTCGGTAACAGCAAAGTGTTTCTGTCGTTTGACATCGACTTCATCGATCCTGCCTATGCGCCGGCGACGGGGACTCCCGAGATCGGTGGCTTCACCACATGGGAGGCGCAATCGATTCTCCGGCGCCTGGGTGGTATCAACTACGTCGGCTTCGACGTGGTCGAGGTCATCCCTGAGTACGACGTGGCCGAAAACACGTCCTTCGTCGCCGCCAACGTCGTGTACGAGTTCCTTGCGCTGCTCGCCAGGAATCGGCGAGACGGTGTGACGAAAGGGTGAGCGGCCGCCTGGCCGGCAAGGTCGCCGTCGTCACCGGCGGGACGAGCGGCATTGGAGAGACAACCGTCCGCCTGTTTGTAAGCGAAGGCGCCCGTGTGGTCATCGTCGCCCGCCGCCCCGGACCTGGCGACGACCTGGTGGCCGAGCTCGGACCGGAGACCACGCGATTCCTGTCCGGAGACGTCGCCAGTGAAGTCACCGCGACGACGGCGATCAACCTGGCGGAGAGCTGGGGTGGAGTGGACGTCCTGGTCAACAACGCCGCAATCGATTGGGTGAGCCTCATCCTCGAGACCTCGGAAGCGGACGTCCGGCGCGTGCTGGACATCAATTTCATCGGGGCATTTCTGATGCAGCGTGAAGCTGCCCGCAGCATGCTCGAGCGCGGTCGCGGATCCATCATCAATCTGACGTCACGCAACGCCTCGGTCGGCTTGCCGACCATGGGTCTTTACGCCGCGGCAAAAGGTGCGCTTCTCTCGTTGACGAGGGCGGCCGCCATCGAGTGGGCTGCCCAGGGCGTGCGCGTCAATGCTGTGGCGCCGGGACTCACAGCCACCCCGCTCGTGCGCGCATGGATCAACGAACAGGATGATCCTGTTGCGTTCGAGAAAGCTGTGGCGGCCGCGATTCCTCAAGGCCGGATGGCCCAACCCATCGATATCGCCAACGCAATCTTGTTTCTGGCAAGCGACGAGTCTCAACACATAACCGGCATCACTCTTGCAGTCGATGGTGGCTACACGGCGGCGTGACGGATCTCAACTTTACGATCGAGTCCGGGGATGCCTCTCAGCTACTCGTGTCAGTGCCCATCTCGGGCGTCTACAACTTCGGATATGCCGGCCGGGACCAGGCGTCGGTGCGCGCGCACGTCCGTGAGCTGCAGGACCGAGGCGTCCCGGCACCGGCTGTCGTTCCCGCCCTGTACCCACTGGGCGCCGGCGGAGCGACCACAGAGACCCTGATTTCAGTTTTTGGGGACCAGACCTTCGGCGAGGTGGAGTTTGCATTGATCAACTCATCCGCGGGGTGGCTGGTCACCGTCGCGTCGGATCACACGGATGCTTTGGTCGAGACCGTGAGCGTATCCCGCGCCAAGCGCAGCTGTCCGGATCTGGTGGGGGACCGGGCCTGGCGACTGGCGGATGTCGCAGACCACTTCGATCAGCTTGAGCTTGTCTCAGAGTGCGCCTCAGCCGGCGGCGGCGCGACCGTCGAGGTCCAGCGGGGTTTTTGCGGAGCTCTGCTGTCTCCCGCAACGCTGCAGGAAATCTGGACGCAGCGCCTTGGACGTACGCCTCCCCAGGGCACGCTGATCCTGTCTGGGACGATCGGCGGGGAGCCGCCGATCGGCATGCAGTGGTGGCAGATGCGCCTACACGATCCGATTCGTGGCGCTGATCTCCGCCTGGCCTATCAGGTCGACAGCCTTCCCGAAGAGCTTGGCTGAGCGCCGCGGCCAGGGCATTACTTTCCGGTCGGCGCCTGGCCCGGCTCGGCGCCGGTCGTCGGTGCGGACTTCCGGACAGACCAGAGAAGTGGCACCGACAGCAACAGCGCGAGAGGCATGACCCAGACGGCGGTCCCGTACCCGTAAGCCGCCGCGGTCAAGCCCACCATCGTCCCGCCCGCCCCGGCACCGACGTCTGTAGCGCCGTTCCACAGGGCGCTGGTCACGGCCGAGTCGGAGCTTCCACCCCGCTTGACCATGGCCAGGTACGAACCGGTCTGCATCGTGCCGTAACCCATTCCGTAAGCGACCGCGGCGACCAAGACCGCGACCGGACCGCCATGAAGGGCCAGGGCGACCAGGCCAACCGCGGTCAGCCCCACGCCGCCCGCCAGCAGCAAATGGCTGGGATGGTGGTCGCCGATCACGCCCGACACCCATCGACTGGCAGCCCGCGCGGCTCCGGTCACAGCCAGGAACACGGCGGCGGACCCAATACCGGTCGGGACGAGCGCCACTGGCGCGTACGTGATGACGCCGCCGAAGGTGCAGCTGACGAGGGCGAAGCCGCCGAACAGCGCCAGCAGGCCAGGCCGGCGGACCCCTCCGAGGATATTGGTCGCGAACACGGGCGCAGCGGCCGAGCGCTCGGGCAGCCGAAGCGCAACGAGAGCTGAGCCCAGGCCACCGAGAAAAGCGATGACGGCGGCCACCCAGCCATGACCGCTGGCGAGCAACGTGATTCCGACCGATGGAAAGACGATGCTCGTGAGCCCCGTCGCCAGGCCGAAATAACCGATCGATCGACCGCGGCGGTTGGATGGCGTCACCTCGGCCAGCACGACGATGCAGACGACGATCGCGGCGCCGACGCCGAAGCCTCGGATCGCCGCCGCCGCGAGCATCAGTGGCGCCGGCGCATGGGAAAGCAGATAGACGAGACTCGGAATCCCGACCAGCAGCGATCCACCTATGAGCAGGCGCTTCGGAGACCAGAAGGTCAGCAGCCATGGCGTCATCAGCTCGCCGGTGGCCGTGCCGATGAAAAGGGCGGCCGTGCCGGCGCCCGCTGCGCCATGCGGCCCGCCGCGTTCGAGGAGCACGGGCACGACGGGGAGCAGCGTGTTGAAGCTGCTCGAAAAACAGGCGACTGCCGCGAGCAGGATGAGAGTCGGACCGCCCAGAACGCGTGTGGTGGGCGCCGCCGGCGAAGGCGCTACCACTGAGGCGTGGCCGTGAAGTCGAGGATCAGCTGCGCCAGCTCCGTCGGGCGCTCGACGGGAATGGGATGGCCGGCTCCTTTGATCAGGTGCAAGCGGCTGCCCTGGATGCCGGCCGCAACGATCTCGGCTGCGCGCGGGGGGCAGAGCTGGTCGAGGTCGGACGTCACGATGAGCGTGGGCGACTTGATCCGAGTCAGCTCTGGGTCGAGTGGCTGCGTCCCCAGCGCAGCGAGCGCGCAGCAGGCGTTGCCGTATCCGCGCGGGTCCGACGTCGCCTCGCGCCGGATCTTCAGCCCGGCGGCGGCGTCCTCGGGGGAATGGCGATACACGTCTTCGGTGTCTCGATCGATGGTCGCCTTCAACTCGGGGTCGCCCTCAGCGACCATCGCGAGGCGCTCCGCATACCACCCGGCGGCAGCTTTGCCCACGCGGCTCGAGGTGGCGACCAGGACAAGACCCGCGACCTTATCGGGACGGTCTATCGCCAATCGCATGGCGATGGTGCCGCCCAATGAGAAGCCGGCGACAACCGCCCGCTCGAGCTTCAAGGCGTCGATCAGGCTCGCGAGGTCCGCGGCCAGCTGCGCCAGTGTGCCGGCGGGAGATCCAAGGCTCGTGCCACCGTGGCCGCGCAGGTCGTAGAGGATGACCCGGTGGCTGAGCATCAGGTCGCCGACGCAGCGCCGCCACGCGCGGTGGTCGTCGCCAAGGCCGTGAACCAGGATCAGAGGACGGCCGCTGCCCACCTCATACCAGGCCGTCTCGATGTCCTCGCATTGGGATCGCACCGTCAGCGGGGAAGGATAAGGATGAGGTCCTCGAGCTTGACCGGCATCTGCCGAAGCCTCACTCCGCACGCCGAAGCGATCGCGTTGGCGACGGCGGCCGGCGCCGGGATGGCCGGAGGCTCGCCGACTCCGCGAGCACCGAGCGGTCCCTCGGGGGCCGGGATCTCGATCAGCCGGCTGTCCACCATCGGCGCCTGGTCGATCGTCGGTATGGCGTAGTCGATGAAGGACGCGGTCAGCGGTTGCCCCTCGGGCGAGTGGACGACCGCCTCGCCCAGCGCGCGCCCGAGCGCCTGCAGGTTGCCGCCGTGGATCTGTCCTTCGATCTCCGCGGGGTTCAGCGCCCGCCCGACGTCCTGGATGACCGCATATGCGGTTACGGCCCAGTCCCCGGTCTCGCGGTCCACGCGCACGCGGGCGAGATGGGCGGTGAACATCGGGGCCTGTTCGGAGATCGCGACCCGCGCGCTGCCTTCAATCGGCGGCAGGCGGCTGCCGTAGGCGGTGGTCTCGCGGGCGATCCGCGCGAGGGTGACGCTCCGGCTTGGAGCACCGAGCACTCGGACCTCACCATCCACTATCTCGAGGTCCGCCGGCGACGCCTCGAGCAGCTCGCCGGCCGCGTGCAGGACCTGCGCCCGGGCTTCGACCGCGGCGCGCCAAACGGCAGGGCCGACGCTGTACGTGATCTTGCTGCCGCCCGCGACGCCCGCGAACGGAGAGGTGCGGCTGTCGCCACGCTCGATCCGCACCTGCTGGGCGCCGACTCCAAAGGCTTCGGCGGCCAGCATGACGAGGGTCGTGTCCGTCCCGCTGATGTCCGAGGTCCCGACCTCGACCAGGAGGCCACCGCCGGTGTCGAGCCGGCAGTGCGCGACAGCCGGCTCGCGCCCGCCGCCCCAACCGCCCACCGCGACGCCCACGCCTTCGCCGGCCGCGCGCGGTCCCTTGTACAGCGGGTGCTCTTGCGCCTCACGCAGCACCTCCACCAATCCGATCACTGGCCAGCGAAGGCCATCGGGGCGCACGTCGCCCGCCTGCACGGCATTGGCCAGGCGCAGCTCGATCGGATCCCGGCCAAGCTGGAGGGCGATCTCGTCGATGGCGCTCTCCAGGGCGAAGAAGACCTGCGCCATGCCGGGCGCGCGATAAGCCTGCACCGGGGTCTTGTGAGTGGCCACCTCGTGCACGTCGACCCGGTAGCTAGGAATGCGATACGTGCCGGCCAGCATCAGGCCGGCGAAGCTGCCGAGCCCTCCCGCGCATGCTCCGTTGTCGAAGTGGACGTCCGCGTCGAGCGCTAGCAGCCGTCCCTGCTCGTCCGCGCCGAGGCGAAGCGAGACGACAGCGCCCGGCGCGCCTCGACCGGCGAGGAACTCCTCTGTCCGCGTGAGCTCCAGCAGCACGGGCCGGCCGCAGCGGCCGGCGAGCAGCACCGCCAGGGGCTCGAAGAGGCAGATCTTGCCCCCGAACCCGCCACCCACCGGCATCGGCACGATGCGGAGCAGGGCGGGATCCATCTCGACAATGGCCGCTGTCGCCTGCCTGACGGCGAACATCCCTTGCGTGGGAGTCCAGACCGTGAACCCGCCGTCAGGTTCGGGCCGCGCGATGACCACGTGCGTCTCCATAGGGCTGTGGTGGACCCCGGCGCTTTCGTACGTGGCCTCGAAAACGTGGGCCGATGTGCGCAGCGCCGCGCCGGCATCGCCCTGTTTGATGGAGTGCACTGCGATCACGTTGCCCCTGGTCGAGGCTCCCGTGGCTTTCGCGCTGGCGCCGCCGTGAGCGGCCGCGTCGTCCAGCGCGGACGAGCGCGAGCGCAGGACCTCGGTCGCACCATCGGCAATGGCGGCGCCGACGTCCGACACATGGGGAAGGGGCTCGTAGTCGACGGACACCAGTTGAGCCGCGTCTTCGGCCGCCTCTCGCGACTCGGCGATCACGGCGACCACGGGTTGGCCGACGTAGACGACGTGCCCTCTCGCAAGAGGAAGGTCGGTGTCGGCGGCCTTGAGCGCCGGCAGGTCGGCGGCCGTGACGACAGCGATGACGCCTGGCATCCCGAGCGCGGCCTCGACGTCAATGTCGCCGATCCGCGCGTGCGGGTGTTGGGCCAGGACAAGCTTGACGAATGCGAGCCCGGGTAGCGCAAGGTCTGCGGTGAAGACGGTCCGGCCGGTCACCTTGTGCGCGCCTTCGACGCGGCGCATCGACCGGCCGATCACGTTATGGGTGGAGGAGGTCGTCATCCGGAGAGGTCATATGCTAGAGGCAACCGATGCACGCGCCGCGTCGAGCCACCCGAGCACCGGTCCTGTTGAATTGATCGACATCGAAAAGATCCGGCGTGACGAGTTTCCGATCACCCGGAGCGGCATCTACCTGGACAACGCGACTCTCGGTCCGCTTCCCAACCGCCACGTCAGCGCGGTGAACGAATTGATGGGTCTGATGTCCACTCAAGGCTTGAGGGATCTGTTTCGCGTCAGTGCCGAGGGCGTCGATCAGGTCCGCAACAAAGCGGCGGCGCTTTTGGGGTGCGATGCGAAGCACATCTGTTTTGTGAGGAATACCGGCCAGGGTGTGGGCCTGGTCGCGCAGGGGCTCGATTGGCACGCCGGCGACGAGGTTGTGCTGTATGAGCTCGACCATCCTGCCTGCGTCTTTCCATGGCTGAACCTGTCCGATCGCGGGGTCAAGGTTCGTTTCGTCAAGGATGGCGGGCGATTCGGTTTCGACTCCGGTGACGTGCTCGACCTCATCGGTCCGCGCACGCGGGCGGTGTGCCTCAGCCTGGTCAACTTCGCGCATGGCGCGCGGGCTGCGGTGGAGAAGATCGGCGCGGCCTGCCGCAATCGCGACATCTGGTTCGTGGTCGATGCCGTGCAGGCGCTCGGCGTCCTGCGCGTCGACGCGCCCCTCGTCGGCGCCGACATCATCGTCGCCCACGGCTACAAATTCCTTCTTTCCGGCTTTGGCGTCGGCCTCTGTTACTGCTCGGATCGAGCCATCGCGGACCTGAAGGTGCACGAGGTCGGCTGGAACAGCGTCATGAATCCTTTCGACATCGACAGCATCCTTGCTTTCGACCTCGACTTCGCGACCGGCGCCAAGCGCTTCGAGCCCAGCTTCCAGCCGCTACCTCAGGTATTCGGTATGGGCGCCACCCTCGACCTGCTCATCAATGTGGGCGCCGAGGCCATCGAGGAGCGAGTGCTGTCGCTGACCCGGAGGATCATCGCCGGCCTGGTCGGAAAGGGCTACCAGGTCGTAGGCCCCCAGGCGGTGCAGGTGGAGTCTGCGATCATCTCGATCGCGTTGCGAAACCAAGCAGAGAAGCAACGCATGGAGAATGCGCTGGCACAGTGCCAGGCGGCTGCCTCCATCAGGGAATCACGTGTGCGATTCTCTCCTCACTTTTACAACACGGAAGAAGAGGTCGATCGTCTCGTGAGCTGTCTGTGAAGGACTCGACTCGAGAAAACGGCGGGGCCCTGGCCGGCAGGCTTGAAGAGCTCGGCGTGAGCATCGCTCCAGACCAGGTGGAGGAGCTCGCTGCCGCCTATCCGGCGCTGCTCGCCTGGATGCGGATCGCGGAAGAGCTCGCCCAAGAACTCGCGGATGAGCCAGGCATGCCGGCGAAGCCCGGCACTGAAACATGACCGCCCCCAACAAGCTGCATTACGCGTCCCTGCTCGAGGTGAGCGAGCAGCTCCGCGCCCGCGAGCTGTCGCCGGTGGAGCTCACTCAAGCGACGCTCGCCCGGATCGAACGCCTGAACCCGAGTCTAGGCGCGTACTACGCGGTCTTCGCCGAAGCGGCGCTGGCGGAGGCGCTCCAGGCGGAAGCCGAGATTGCGGAGGGCACCTGGCGCGGCCCTCTACACGGCGTACCGATCGCCTTCAAGGACCTGTACTCGCTCGGGCCCACGACCGCCGGTTCCAAGCTGCTCGCCGGGCACGTCGCAGCGAACGAAGCGGCGGCGGTGTCCCGCGCGCGAGCCGCCGGCGCGGTGATCGTCGGCAAGTTGGCCACGCATGAGTTCGCGCTGGCCGCCGCGACCTTGAGCGATCACTTTCCGCCGGCCCGAAACCCTTGGGATCCGGATCGCACGCCGGGAGGATCCAGCACCGGCGCCGGCGTCGCCGTCGCCGCCGGGCTGGCCTTCGGCGCTTTCGGCACTGACACCGGAGGCTCGGTCCGGCTTCCGGCGTCTCACTGCGGCGTGGTCGGGTACAAGCCGACGTATGGGCTGATCAGCCTGGCGGGCGTGATACCTCTGGCGCCCAGTCTCGACCATGCGGGGCCGCTCGCCCGCACGGTGGCGGACGCGACTGCGATGTTCGCCGCGGTTTGCGGCCACGATCCCGACGATCCCGGATCGAGCACCCGTCAGATCGCCATCGGGCCGAAGGATCTGACCGGAGGAATTCGTGGACTTCGCATTGGGGTGCCGCGCGACTTCTGGGAGCCCACCTGCGAACCGGCGGTTCGCGCGAGGTTCGAAGCGGCCCTTGTCTCGCTGGAGGAGATGGGCGCTCGCGTTACCGAGGCGCCACTGGGGCTCACCCTCCTTCAGATCATGGCGGTCGGCTACGTCATCACGCTCACCGAAGCGGCCGCCTATCAGCTGCCCAACCTCCGGAGTCACCCCGATGAGCTGGGTCGCGAGTTCGGCCTGGCGATGAGGGCGGGGCTGTTGGTGCCCGATCGTGCATATCGCGCAGCCCTCAAGGCGCGCGCCCGGATGGTGCGGCAGATCGACACGCTGCTCGAGGACCACGACGTGCTGGCGATGCCGACGGTCGGCGTGCTCGCAGATCCGCTGCCGGCGGGTCCGCGTCCGCTGTGGCGCCGCATCACCGGGAACCCGGCTCCGCAGTACACGTGGCTCGCCAACGTTCACGGCGGCCCGGCCGTGTCGGTGCCCTGCGGGCTGGCGCCCGAAGGATTGCCGGTGGGGCTCCAGCTGATGGGCCGGTCGTACGAAGACCTGACGGTGCTTCGCGCCGCGCATGCGTATGAGCAGGCGGCCGGTTGGGGACAGATGCGCTCGGATCTCTGGCCCTAGCGGAGGAATGCGCGTGCCAGGAACCGTTGCGGACGCGGTGGTGGAAGAGCTTGCCCGGGCGGGCGTCGACCGGGTTTTCGGCCTGCCGGGCGGAGAGGTCCTTTATCTCATGGAGGCGATTCGCCGGCATCAGATCGAGTTCACGCTCTGCCGCCACGAGTCGACCGCAGGGGTGGCGGCGGCCGTCTATGGCAAGATCAAGGGCACCACAGGCGTCGCGCTCACGACTCTCGGACCGGGGGCGAGCAACCTGCTGTTCCCGCTGGCGGGCAGCCTGCTCGACCGGGAGCCGCTGCTCGCTATCTCGGCCCAGACATCCCGCTCATCGGCGCCACTCCACACCCACCAGAGGCTGCCGCTAATCGACGTTTTCGGGCCGGTCACCAAGCTTGCCGCAGCGGTGCGCCCGGAGGGGTGCCGCGAGCTGGTGCGCGAAGCGGTTGCCGCGGCGATGGCCCAGCCGCAGGGGCCGGCGTATCTTGCGCTCGCCGCCGACGATGCCGTGGCCGTCGAGTCCGGCGGCCCCTCGCAAGCGGCGGCGCCGGTGAACGCTCAGGTCCACCTCGATCCGAGCACGGCTGCGGCTGCGCTGACGCGCCGGCTGCGCGACGCGGCACGACCTCTGGTGATCGTCGGCCTCGGCGCCCGCTGGGAGGTTGCACCCCTGCTTCAACGATGGCTGGCTGCATGGCGCCTGCCCTACGGGGCCACGCCTAAGGCCAAGGGGATGCTGAACGAGCGGAGCCCCTTGTTCGTGGGCACCTTCGGCGGCATGGCGCTCGACGACCTCATGGTCGAAGCCGTCGAAGCGAGCGACCTCGTGCTTGGGTTCGGGCTCGACCCGGTCGAGATCGACAAGACGTGGCACGCGCGACCGTCCGTGATCTGGGCGCTGGAGTCTCCTTGCGCCACCGGCGTTGTGCCCGACGGCGCGCTGTTGGTAGACCACAGCGCAATGCTCGAGCTGCTCGCGGCAGCGGTTCCGCCTGGCGACTGGGTCGACGCCTTCGGCCCGATGAGGGCGCGCCGGCTCTCGGTCATCGAAAGTGGCGACGACAGCATCGCTCCCGCCTCGATCGTGCGGGCGGTCGCGAGCGGTGCGCCGCCCGGCACCGTTGTCACCACGGACGTGGGGTCGCACAAGTACGTGTTCGGCCAGTTCTGGCCGGCGGGCGGACCCGGCGACTTCTGGATGTCCAACGGCCTGTCCGGCATGGGCTACGGTCTGCCCGCCGCGCTGGGCGCCAAGCTGGCGCGGCCCGAACGCCCGGTACTTGCCGTGCTCGGCGACGGCGGCTTTGCGATGACCAGCCAAGAGCTGGAGACGGCGAAGCGAATGGATGCCCCGCTTGTGGTGCTGGTCATCGCCGACCGCTCGCTGTCCCTGATCCGCCTCGGTCAGGAGTCGCGGGGGCTGCCCAACCTGGGCGTGGATTTCGGCGCGGTCGACGCGGTGAGAATTGCGGAGGCTTACGGGGCCGAGGGAATCCGTGTGTCGAGCCTCGCGGAGCTCACTTCCGCGGTTCAGAAGGCGGCACGTTCTCGGTCATCGACCGTGATCGAGATCCCGATGGACCCCGAGCTCTATCGCGGGCTTGTGTAGACGGACTTGACCTGCACCGGCTGAGGCTGCTTCCAGCCTTCCAGCAGCTCCGCATCGAGCTCGTAAACCTCCACGCCGAGCGGGTGGCAGTTGGCGACCGGGTCCGCGCCGTCGGGGCCCCAGCCCCACTCGGAAAGGTCTCCGCTCGGGCAGGTGGCGATGGCGCACAGCAGGTCGATCTCCGCGAAGAACTCGAAGAAGTCGCCTTTGATCGCCGGGCTCGGCTCCATGAAGTAGATCTCGTGCACCGGGTCGAGGCCGGTGACCTGGAACACGTTCAGGACGTCATGCACGTCAAGCTCGTTCAGGTGGTAAGGCGCGATCGCCCGCGAAAGGTTGGCGTGGCACGTGACGTCGTAATCGCGGTCGTCGAGCAGCTTGTAGAGGTACGGGTCGCAGCGACTGCCCAGCAGGTCGTGACAGCGGCCGCCATTTGCGGTCGGTTCCGTCGAAAGCGTGTCGTTGGTGATCGTGACCATCGGGCGCAGGTAGGGCAGGCAGGACCACAACCGGTCGAACGTCGTCACATGAGCACCCTGCAGCTGACGTGTCCGGGCGGCCCAAAAGCGCTCGCGTGGGTTGTCACGGTGCCAAAGGTTGAGGTCGCACACCTGCGGTCCCTCGACCGCGACGATGCGCACCACCGAGCCGGCATTGACCGGCCATGCGTATCCGCTGCGGATCGGAACGATGTGGTCGTGCATGCGCCGCCGACCGTCGCCGGCCTCAGCGATACGGCGGTAGAAGCCACGATCGAAATCGAGGCGTCCAGGCGCATCCGGGTCGCGGTACAACCGCATCGGGCTCATTCTGACCGACGACAGTGGCATGCTGCGACGGTGCGCGCGCACGTGACGACGTGGAGCCTCGAGATGACCGACCCCGCCGAGCTCGAGCCGGCTGCCGCCCCTCCTGGACCGCTCGAGTTTCAGCGGGCCGTTCGGCCGTCACCGGAGCTCGGGCGGTTCCTGTACACCGCCGCGGGCGGGAACTGGTTCTGGACCATGCGGCTCGGCTGGACGTACGACCAGTGGCTGGAGAGGCTGAGCCAGCCGCGCGTGGAGACGTGGGTGCTGTACGAGGAGGGCACGCCTGCCGCCTACTTCGAGCTCGACGGAATAACCGAGCCCGACGTTGAGATCGCCTACCTCGGCGTGCTGCCCGCTTTCATCGGCCGGCGGCTCGGCGCGTGGCTGCTGACCACGGCCATCCAGCGCGCCTTTGCGATGGGGGCCGCTCGGGTCTGGGTGCACACATGCACTCTCGACTCACCAAACGCGCTCGCGAACTACCAGGCGCGCGGCATGCGAGTCTTCAACGAGCACAGCGAGCCGCTCGATTTACCGGACGAGACGCAGGGGCCCTGGCCGGGAGCGGGGATTCACGGGCCGCACATGCCGGCGTCGGCCGTTCGCAGGCGGGAACAGGGAGGGGAATCGAATGCCTGACTTCGGCCAGTCCACAAAGGGCCTTGATCCGCCGACGGTCGTCGACCACGTCTTGCTGCCGGTGGCCGACCTCGAAGCAGGGGCGCGGAGGCTTTACGAGCGCTTCGGGTTGCTGAGCATTGCCGGCGGGCGCCACCCGAAGGTCGGGACCGCCAACATGATCGTGCCGCTTGGCTCCCAGTATCTCGAGCTCATCGCAATCGTCGATCAGCAGGAAGCTGAAGGCAGCCGGCTCGGCCGGCGCCTGGCGCTTGCACTGAAGGAAGGCAGGACGTTTGTCGCCTGGGCGTTGAGGACCCAGAGCCTGGAGGGCGTGGGGGGCAAGCTGCGCGCCGCAGGGTGGAATCTGCCGCCGGTGATCGAAGGCTCGCGGAACCGGCCCGACGGCCGGGTGCTGAGCTGGCGGACGCAGGATGTCGAGACCGGTGGAGAGCCGAGCGCCATCCCTTTCGTCATCGAATGGCGAGTCCCCGACGGCCTGCATCCGGGTGAGGCCGAGGTGTCGCACCGTGGCGGCGCAACCGCTTTGCGCCGCGTGGTGGTCGGCGCACGAGACCCGCGCCGGATCCGCCGCCAGCTCGAGGTGTTGCTGGGGGAGTCGGATCTCTACGAGGTGCGCGAGGCCGCGGTCGACGGCGTCGCCGCGCTGGTGCTTGCGGACGACAACGGCGAGCTCGTCATCGACTGAGCGAGGCTAAGGCCGCGAGGTCAGAGTCATCCCCTCGACCGGGATCTCGGGTTTCTTGCCGTCGATCAGGTCGGCGACGATGCGGCTCGATCCGCAGGCCATCGTGAAGCCCATGTGGCCGTGGCCGCTGTTGAAGTACAGGTTGGCGTGGTTCGCGGTGCCGAGAATCGGGGGCCCGTCCGGCGTCATCGGCCGGTTGCATGCGGTGTAGGTGCCCTGGTCGTAGTGGGCGGCATCCGGCAGCAGGTCGGCCGCCAGCTTTCTGATCATCCGAAGGTCGCGTTCGGTGTAAGTGGTCTCAAAACCGGTGAACTCGGCGCTCGAGGTCATTCGCAGCCGGTCTCCCATCCGGCACCAGGCGACGAGCAGCTGCTCGTCAACCGCGCCGACCCGCATCAACCGGCCGCCGTTGTTTTTCACCGGGAACGTCGCGCTGTAGCCCTTCGCCGGCGCGATGGGTAGGCGGGTACCGACCGTGCGTGAGATCTTCGGGCTCTGAACCCCGGCGGCGAGCACGAACACGTCTGCGGCGAGGGAGTCGCCATCTTCCAGCAGCGCGGATTGCACCTTGCCGCCGCCTGCGATGAGCTTCCGCACGCCTCGGCCGAAGAGGAATCGAGAGCCCATCCCTTCACACACGGCCTGGACGGCGCGCGTGAATTTGACGCTGTCGCCACTCGAGTCGGTGACCCCGTAGATGGCGCCGGCCAGCTTGTGCTTCACGGGAGCCAGGGTTGGCTCGACCTCGACGACGCCGTCCGCGTCGAGCACGTCCTGCTTCTGGCCGTGCTCCTGGACTAGCTTCATCTTTTCGATCCCCGCCTCGAATCGCTTGGGGTCGCGATAGATGTAGAGGAGCCCCTCGTGGATGTCGTCATAGTCGATGTGCTCGTCAGCCGCGATCTCGTCCAGCATGCGCTGGCTGTACTGGGCGAGCCGAAGCTTGACCAGGGTGTTCTTGACAGCACGCTCAGCGGTGCACTCGCGCAGGAACTTGATACCCCACAAGCCCATGCCAGGAGCCTTGAAAGGGTTTACGCGCAGTGCGGTGTCTTCAACGGTCAGTGATCGCAGCAGCTCCTTGGGGGCGGATGGGGATGCCCAGCCGAAGGCGTGTCCTGCCGCGATAAGGCCCGCGTTGCCGGCGCTGGCGAGCGTCGCCGCTGCGGATTCCTTCTCGACCACTGTGACCTGGTGGCCCGATTTGGCGAGGTAGTAGGCGGTCGTGACGCCGACGACGCCGGCACCGATCACCAAAGCCTTCATGGCATCGCGAACATACCATTGGCGCGTGGATCCGCCGGAAACGGCATACCCGGTTATCACCAGCTACTGGGGCGATGCCCAGCCTGATCGCGCGACCATGCTCAGCGGGGATGAGGCTGCCGACGTGGCCGTCGTCGGAGGCGGCCTGGCCGGGATGTCCACGGCTTACTACTTGAAGCTGACTCGGCCCGACCTCGATGTGGTGCTGATCGAGAAGGAGTACCTGGGCTACGGCGCAAGCGGCCGCAACTTCGGCAACGTACCGCAGCTTTCTCACCAGGAGATCGGCTACATGCTCGGCCTCCTCGGTGCAGAGGACACGAGGTTCGTGGTGCAGCACCAGGCCCGCATGCTCGACGAGTACGAAGCGCTGATTGCGGAGCAAGACGTCGAGTGCGGCTTCCAGCGGCTGCCGGTGCTCTATGTCGCTATTAAGGCCGAACACCTGGCCGGGCTGGAAGAAATACACCAGCTCCACCGTCGCTTCGGCATTCCCTCTCGGCTCCTCACGCCGAGCCACGTCGCGGACGTTTGCAATGCGGCCACGTTCGGCGGTCTGAGCTGCGAGCGGAATGCGACTGTGCAGCCGTTCGAGCGAGCCCGTGGCTTCGGCCGCGCAGTTACGTCGCTGGGAGTGCGCGTTCACGAAGGCACCGGTGTTGACCGCTGCGATGAGGCTGCCACCTCAGTCCGGCTTCATACCCCTGGCGGCACGGTTACTGCCGCGCAGGTCGTGTTCGCCACCAACGCATATACGTCGCTCCTGGGGATTGGCAATGGTGCGATTCGGGCGGCGTACACGTACGTGATCGGCACCACACCGCTCCATCGAGAGCAGCTGGTCGAGATCGGCTGGAGCGGGGACCACACGATGCTCGTGGACGCCGGTCCGCTCAACGAGCACTTTTACATGCGAGTCACCCGAGATGGGCGCTTCTTGATCGGCGGTGGCGGCCGTACGCGCGAGACGATCGGCGCCATCGCCGACCACAACGATCCCGCCTTCTACCGCCGTCTCCAGATCGAGATGGTCCGGCGCTTCGCCTGCCTCGAGGACGCCGAGGTCGGCGTCGCTTGGGGAGGTCCGCTGGGCATGACCGACAGCCGCTTACCCGTCATGTCGCGGATCAGCCCACGCTGCTTTCTCAACGCCGGCTTCAATGGCCGCGGCGCCCTGATTGCCGCGCTATCTGGCCGCATCATGGTCGGTCATGTGCTCGGCGCCGAACTTGCCGACGCCGACTACGTGAGATTCGGCCGGCTGCTCTTCGAGCGCGACGCTGCGGAGGCCGCGCGACCCTGAGTCGCGGCTAGCTCACGTAGAAGTTGATCTTCAGCGGCCGGAGGCGGATGAGCTCACCGTCCCCCGGATGGCCACCGCGGATCCACGCGTCTACGTAGCGGCGGCCGTCATCTGGGCCGAGGTATCGGGCGGCGATGGCGGTCACGAACTCGATGCGTTCCGGCTCGGGCAGCCGCTCGACGGCCACGTCACCGACGACACTGACTATCTGATACGGCCTTTCAACTGTCGAGATCGAAAGGCCAGCGCGGCCGTCCTTCGCCAGCGCGCGTCCCTTATACGCGGCTGCGGGGCTGGCGATCAACAGTTCGCCGTCGCGGTACTCGAACCAGACCGGAAGCACGTGCGGGTAGCCGTCGAGGCCATGAAATCCGAGCTGCGCGACGATCGGTCGCCCGAGGAGCTCAGCCGCGCGCGGGTCCATGAGGTCATTGTCGTCACTTCGACGACCGAGGCTCGATCCGCCTAACGTTGAAAGCGCCTGGCATTCGCGAGGCGAAGTGCGATCCGATGCAACGGGATGTAAGAGAGGGAGGACGCGGTGGCTGGACACAAGACGGCAAAGCTGCTGACCGACGGCGATCTTCCGTTTTCCGAGCTGGTCCCCGGCCTCGGGCTGTCGCGCGCGATCACGCACGCCGGGACCACGCAGCTCGGGGGCGGATACATGCGGTTCGAGAAAGACGCGGAGTTCGCCGACTGGACGCTGAAGTACGACGAGGTGTTGTTCGTGCAGTCAGGTGAGCTCGAGATCGTCGGCGACGCGGGAAGCGTGAAGGCAGGCGTGGGGCAGGCCATCCTGATCCCCAACGGAGCCAAGGTCACTTACCGCGGCCGCGCAGGCACGGTCGGCTTCTTCGTGCTCTGGCCCTTCGACTGGGATAAGAAGGCCGGACGCTAGGCCGCCTAAGCCTTCACCGGCTCGAGCGGGACCTCGGAGGCGTCCTCGCCAAGCTTCTCGGCCAGCTGATCGAGGTTCTGCATCGAAAGCTCGTTGGCGGCCTCTCGCGGAGATATGCCTTTCGCTTCCGCCCGTTCGAGCATGCCTTTGACGGTATCGCGCATCACCTTCGAGACGTGCTTGAAAGCCTGATCGGCGTCAGCCTCGATCACGCCCAGCACCGTCCACCACCACCAAGCGTTCGCGCCGCCGTTGGCGACGTAATCGGGGATGACGACAACGCCGCGCTCGAAGAGGAGGCGCTGGGCGTCGCCGGTGGTCGGAATGTTGGCCGCCTCGACAACCAGCCGTGCTTTGACCTGGGCCGCGTTGCCGGCGCTGATGACGTCCGCCACCGCGGCCGGCACGATGATGTCCGTTTCGATATCGAGCCACCCGTCGCCAGGGCTTTCGCGGTCCTCAGACCGAAGCGAGGAGCGATCGATCTCTCCGAGCGCGCTGCGCGACTTGAGCAGGCCTTCGACGTCCAGCCCATCTGGGTTGGTGACCGCACCATTGACGTCTACCACGCCGACCACCTTGGCGCCGAGCTTGGCCAGGTAACGAGCGCTGGAGCCGCCCATCGAGCCAAACCCTTGCACCACGGCCCGCATCTTGTGCATGTTCCAGCCCTTTTGGTCGACGCAGGCGGCCGCAGCCTCGGCGACACCGTAGCCGCCGATGCAGTCGGCGAGGCCGATGCCTTCCACCTGGATCGCCAGGCCCTGGCTGACCCGGCGGCCGGCAGCCTTCGAATCTCCCGATCGGTCGAGCATCGCCTGAACGGTCATGCCGACCCCCTGCTCTGCGAATACTTCGCCGAGCAGCTCCTGCGTCACGCCCAGGTCTTCGGCCGTGCCCCAGCCACTGCGGTAGAGAGGCTTCATGGCTCGAACGTAGCGCGACAGCATGCCGCGCGCCTCGGGGTCGTGCGGGTCGATGTCGAGCCCGCCCTTCGCTCCGCCGCCCGGGAGGTTGAAAGCCCCGTTCTTGTACGACATCGTGCGCGCGAGACGCTCGACCTCGACGAGCGAGACGCCTTGGCGCATGCGTGTACCGCCTCCGGCCAGCCCGTTGACCATCCGGTCGATTACGGCATAGCCTTTCCGGCCGGTGACTGGGTCGGTCCAGATAACACGCAGTCTTGGTTCCGGTCCAGGTGTCATTGAAACCCCTCCTCGCACGCCTGTTGCCGACCCGCCTGAAGCAAAGTTTAGATTGGCCTGGCTTGCTTGACAGTCACTCCAGGTGTCCCGATACTGTGCCCTGTCTGGCGATGGAGTAGGTCGCCTGCCGTCGGCGCACTCTCGCCCCGGCCCGACGGGAAGAGGGCGGTAGGCAAGGTTTGCCTGAGTCTTGGCGTAATGAGGCCAAGGGCAGCCTTAGGCACGTACCAAGGAGGGTAGATTTGCCGATGGTCAGACGTCGAATCCTGGCGGCGAGCATGGCGGCCTGCGGCGCGTTGTTGATCGCCGCATGCGGCAACAGTTCAAGCGGCGGCGCCACTGGGCCGATCTTGGTCGGCATCACCGGTCCGTTCACGGGTGCCTACGCCGACCCGGGGACCTCCATTCGTAATGCGGGCGAGCTCGCGATCGCGGACATCAATGCGGCCGGCGGAGTCAACGGCCGCAAGCTGCAGGCGGTCTCGGAGGACGACGCCTGCGACGCGCAGCAGGGCACCCAGGCGGCGGAGAAGCTCCTCACCGAGAAGATCATCGCCATCGTCGGAGGCTACTGCTCGGGAGCGTCGATTCCCGAGAGTGACATCCTTCACCGGAGCGGCGACCTGCCGTTCATCACCGCGGCGTCGAGCAACCCGAAGTTCACCGACCAGGGCTACGACAACGTGTTCCGCATGGTCAGCCGCGACGACGCCGAGGCTCCGGCCGACGTGAGCTTCATGCAGCAGTGGCTCAAGGGGACCAAGATCGCGATCCTGCACGACAACACCACGTACGCCAAGGGCGTCGCGGACTCCGCCAAGGCGGCGGCTATCGCAGCAGGGATGACGGTCACGTTCTTCGACGCCATCACACCGGGTGAGAAGGACTACACCGCCGCCCTGGTCAGGATCGGCACCACGCACCCGGACGTCCTGTTCTACACCGGCTACTACCCGGAGTACGGATTGCTCGCCAAGGAGTACGTCTCCCTGGCGCCGTCCTACAAGCTGAACGGCGACTCCGCCTGCGCTGACCCGAGCGTATTGAAGGTCGCCGGTGCGGCCATCACCAACTCGGGCATCACCATCAACACACTGCCGACCACCGAGTTCATCCACAACGCCAAGAACGACGCCTTCACCGCGGCCTACAAGGCCAAGTACGGCGGCGTCCCCGGCGACTACTCGTCCTACGAGTACGACGGGATGATGGCGCTCGCGCAGGCCCTGAAGGATGACGGCGGCAAGACGGACGCAACTTCTCTCAACGCCGCGATCCACAACGTCAACATCGCGGACGGCATCACTGGCACCATCCACTTCGACACCAAGGGCGACCGTCCCGCGCCAGAATTCCTGGCCGTGGCGGCGACCGGGAACCCGCCGGCGTTCGCTCCGATTGCGATCCGACAGAACGGGACCTGGGTGGCGTCGACCTAGACGCAGCCCAGTACCAACCACGGTGAGGGGCGCTTCGAGCGCCCCTCACTCGTTTCCGGCGGGCGGTCAGCCGGTACCTACAGCCTCGAAGCCGCCGAGGTATGCCTTCTGGACCCTCTCGTCCCCGGCCAAGGTGGCCGCCTCTCCCTCGAGCACGACGCGCCCGACCTCGATGACGTAGGCGCGGTCCGCGATGGCCAGCGCCTGGCGCGCGTTCTGCTCCACCAGCAGGACCGCGGTGCCTTGATTGGCGATCTGACGCACCGTCTTCAGCACGCTTCGAGCCAGGATCGGCGAGAGTCCAAGGGATGGCTCGTCGAGCATCAGCACCTTGGGGCCCGACATCAGGGCGCGACCGATCGCGAGCATCTGCTGCTCGCCCCCGGACAGGGTCCCGGCGAGCTGCGTTCGCCGCTCGGCCAACCTCGGGAACAATGCGTACGCGGAGGCCTTGCGCTCAGACACCAGCTTTCGGTCAGATCGGATCAGATATCCGCCGAGGTTGAGGTTCTCCTCGACCGTGAGAATGCCGAAGATGCGCCTGCCTTCGGGAACGTGGCTCAAGCCCATCGCCACGATGAGGTGCGCTTCCATGCCGATCAGGCTTTTGCCGCCGTACGTGATCGAGCCGCTGCGTGGGCGCAGCAGCCCGGAGATGGTCCGCAGGGTCGTGGTCTTGCCCGCGCCGTTGCCGCCGAGGATGGCGGCGATCTGGCCAGGGTCGGCCTCGAGCGAGATGCCCTTCAGCGCCTCGATGTTGCCGTAGTAGACGTGGAGGTCGTGGATCTCGAGAAGCGCCAAGGCTAGGCTCCTTGGGCCTTGTCTTCGAGCAGGTCCTCTTCGCGGCCGAGGTAAGCCTCGATGACCGCCGGGTTCTGCTGGATCTCGGCGGGCTTGCCGAGCGCGATGAGGACTCCGTGGTCGAGCACCGCGATCCGGTCCGAGACCCGCATCACGAGCGACATGTCGTGGTCGATCAAGACCACGGTGATTCCGAGGTCTCGGATCTTTCGGATGATGCTAACGAGCTCCAGCTTCTCGGTCGGGTTCATGCCGGCGGCAGGTTCGTCGAAGAGCACGAGGTGCGGGTGTGCTGCAAGGGCGCGGGCGATCTCCACCCGGCGTTGGTCCGCATATGAGAGCTCGGTCGCCAGCCGGCCGGCGACCGACTCCAGGCCCACGAACCCAAGCCAGCGGCGCGATTCCTGCAGCGTGCGCACCTCGTCCTTTCGTTCACCGGGGGTGTGCAGCATCGTCTGCCACGTCATCGTGCGGTGGCGCGGGTACAGACCGACCATCACGTTCTCGAACACGGCCATGTTCTTGAACAGCCGGATGCCCTGGAACGTGCGGCCGATGCCGCGCGAGACGATGACGTGTGGTCGGAGACCGACCACCGACCGGCCGTCAAATCGAATCTTTCCGCGCTTCGGCTTCTGCACGCCGGTGATGCAATTGAAGAGAGTGGTCTTGCCGCCGCCGTTGGGGCCGATGATGCTGAAGATCTCTCCGCGACGCACCTCGAATGTGACGTTGTCGACCGCGCGCAGGCCGCCGAACTGCTGGACCAGGCCCTCGATCTCCAGCAAGGCTTCGCCCTTCTGCGGCACCTGGCGTCCGGCCGCCGCATGCCGGCGCTCGCGCTCCTCCATCTGGACCTGGTGCTCCCGCAGGATCCTGTCGGCGACGTCCTCCGACTCCTCTTCCTGCAGGCCGTAAAACGGTTTTGGCTTGCGCCGGATGCGCGGCCATAGGCCCTGCGGCCGCAGGAGCATCATGCCGATCAGGAGGACCGCGAAGATGAGCAGCCGCCGATCGGCGAATTCACGCAGGACCTCGGGCATCGCGACCACGACCAACGCGCCGACCAGAACACCGGGCAGGCTGCCGGTGCCACCGAGGACGATGACGATCAGGACCAGCACCGAGAGCTGGAACGTGAAGCTCGTTGGGTCGATGGCGCCGATGCGGGTGGCGAAGAATGCGCCGGCGAGGCCGCCCCACATGCCGCCCATCACGTAGGCGAAGAGCTTTAGTCGAAGCGACGGGACGCCGACCGACTCGGCCGCGAACTCGTCCTCCCGTATGGCCACCCAGCCTCGTCCGAGCCTCGAATGGTCGAGGTTCCGGGCGAAGATCATCGCGACCGCGAGGAGGACGAGGCCGACGATGAGGAAATCGCCCTGCGTATTGAGCTCGTACCCGAAAAAGTTCGGCCAGGGGATTTGAAGGATGCCGTTAGGGCCGCCCGCGTAGTCCCAGTTGTTGAAAGTGATGCGGGTCATCTCGCCGAAACCCAGCGTCACGATGGCGAGGTAGTCGCTGCGCAGGCGCAGCGTCGGATACCCGAGGATGGCGCCCGCCGTGCCCGTGAAGAGGACTGCGAGCGGCAGAGTGGCGAAGAAGTTCCAATGGGCCTCTGTCATCAGCAGCGAGCTCGTGTACGCGCCGATCGCGAAGAAGGCGGCGTAGCCCAAGTCCAGCAGTCCGGCGTAGCCGACGACGATGTTGAGCCCGAGCCCGAGCATCGCGTAGGTTGCCACCGTGACCGCGACGGCAGTGACGTAGTCGTCGCCGTTGAGCAGCACCGCGCCCCCCACCACCGCGAGGATCGCGATTACTCGCGCCCAGAATGGGATGCGGCCCAGCTGGTCGCGCGACCTCACGTAGGCGTGCGCTACGCCACGGTTGGCCAGCCGATCGATCACATCCGTTCCGCCACGCGCTCGCCGAACAGGCCGGTGGGCTTGACGATGAGGACCGTGATCAGGACTCCGAACACGATCACGTCCTTCCAGCTGCCCGAGAGGTAGCCGGTGGTATACGACTCCAGAAGGCCGATCAACATGCCGCCCGCCATCGCCCCCGGGATGTTGCCGATGCCGCCCAGGACGGCGGCGGTGAAGGCCCTGAGCCCGAGCAGGAAGCCCATCGTGAACTGGATCTGGACGTAGTAGAGGCCGAGCATCACGCCAGAGGCCGCGGCGAGCATGGCGCCCAGCACGAAGGCGAGACGGATGATGCCGTCAACGTTGATCCCCATGAGGCGGGCGGCGTCATGGTCGACGGCCAGCGCCCGCATTGCGGTACCGACCGTCGTGCCCTGCACGAAAAGGACCATGCCACCCATCAAGAGGAGGCTTACAAAGACAAGGGCAAGCTGGACATACGTCACATGCACGGGACCCATGAAGAAGCCGGTCGAGGGCAGCAGGTTGGGCGGGTAGGCCTGGATGCTGGGACCCCAGATCAGCTCGGCGGTGTTCTGCAGAAGGAGCGACATGCCGAGCGCCGTGATCAGGATCGCGAGCAGCGACTTGCGCAGAAGAGGCTTGTACGCAAACTGGAGGATGACGATGTTTACCGCTGCCGTGCCGAGCATTGGAACGACGAACGCGATGATAAGGGCCAGGTACAGGGGCAGGCGCTGGAATCCGAACGAGACAAGCAGGGTCCAGCCGAGGAAGGCGCCCACCATCGAGAGGTCCCCCTGGGCGAAGTTGATCAGACGGATGATCCCGTAAACGATCGTGTAGCCGAGCGCCACGAGGGCGTAGAAGGACCCGACCGTGAGCCCGATCACTGTGTACTGGAGAAACGCTCCCATCCCTTTCTTGCCATCCCTTGGCTGCGCGAGCCGGTGCTTGCCGCTCCATCCCGGCTCAACCAACGCCTGGATGCGGGTATCGTACAGGTGGCCTCCACAGCTGCAAATACCCAGCGATATCGGGGCGCCACTGGAATAGGGAGGGAGGGGTACGTGATGGAGCGGCTCGACCTGGCGGTGCTGGGCGGCGGCGTGGCCGGGCTGACCGCAGCCTATCTCCTTCGCGACCTGGACCTGGAGGTGTTCGACTCAGCCGACTATGTCGGCGGCCGCACGAGATCGCTTCAACAGACCGACGGCATCTGGCTCAACACGGGCGCTCAGTACGTGTCGACCGACCGTGTGAAGGTGGTCGAGCTGGCCGACGCCGTCGGCGCCAAGCTGCTCCGTGACGACAACCTGGAGGAGTACTGGCGGGGTCTTTATCCGGACCACACCGACACCCGTAACGAGATCGAGTCGTGCATCGAGCGGATCACCGCCGAGCAGATGCACCGCCGGCCCGCCACGCTGCCCGAGCTGGACGACCAACCTTTCGACCAGTGGCTGGGTGAGGTATCGCCTGACACACATCGCTTCTTCGATCGCTGGTGCCAGATCATGAACTCGGGCTCGACGGTCGAGATCTCCCTTTACGGAGCGCTCTGGCTGTGGGGCGATCAGCGCAGCACCCCGTGGATCGACCTACCGGTGAAGAGGCACGACCGTGGCGATTGCGTCTTCGAAGGGGGCACGAACGAGTTCACGAAAGCGCTCGCCCGCGCGATCGGCGGCCGCCTTTCGCTCCGCTCTCGAGTGGTGTCTGTCCGTGCAGCGGATGACGGCTACGTGGTGGAGGTCGACGACGATCGCGGCCGCCGCAGCGTCTGGGCACGCCGGGTCGTTTCGGCGCTGCCCGCGCCCCACGCCGCGGGCGTCATCGAAGACCTCCCGGGTTGGAAGCGGCAGGCGCTCGGCGCCGTCCGCTATGGTCGCTTCCTGACCACCAACATCGTCGTCGGCCCCAAAGGCGGGCAGCCGAGCCGCTATCCGCTCACCACCGCTCGTTCGGACGTGATGTACAACCTGGACGCTTTCGTGATCAAGACGCCTGGCAATTTCGACGAGCTCGGCGGCTGCTTCCACAACATCGTCGGCGACCCTACCGCCCGCGTCGTCTGGGACGACCCCGACCACACCATCAAGACCGGCACGCTGCTCGCCCTGTTTCGCCTTCACCCCGAGTATCGCGACCGCGTGGTCCGGGTGGAGGTCCAGCGATGGCCGCTCGGCATGCCTCTCTACAGCGTTGGCCGGATGAAGACGTTCGATCAGCTGGCGGAGCCGGTCGGTGGCATTTACTTCTGCGGCGATTACAGCTTCGCCTCGAACATGGAGGGCGCGGCCTTGAGCGGCGAGCGGGCGGCGGCTCAGGCGCGCCTCGCGTTCGCGTGAGCGCGCAGCGATGACCGCCGGCCCTTTCGCGCTGAGCAAAAATAAGGACGTGCAAGAACGTCACTCCGTTCTCCAGGCCGACGGGACCATTGCCACCGGCGCACAGCCGCGCATGGAGGAGGAGTTCCTTCTGGAAGCGCTGCGTTGGATGATGAAGTCCCGCCTCTACGACACGAGGGTCATCTCGCTGCAGCGTCAGGGCCAGTTCGGTGTTTTCTCACCGGGCATGGGGCAGGAGGCTTCGATCGTGGGCTCCGCCATGGCCCTGGATCCCACTCGAGACTGGATCGTGCCCCAGTACCGCGAGCTGATGGCGACCGTCCATCACGGCCTGCCGCTCGAGATCATCACCGCGCAGTACCTGGGCAAGATCGGCCCAGCCCGAATACCTGACGGTGTCAGGGTCCTGCCGACACAGGTCTCGATCGCAGCCCAGCTGCCCCAGGCCACGGGACTCGCATGGGGGCTGCGACTCCGAGGCGAGGACGCCGTGGTGATGGCGTACATCGGCGAAGGCGGATCGTCCGAGGGTGATTTTCATGAGGCACTCAACCTGGCGGGCGTGACGAAATCGCCGATCGTCTTCTTCCTTCAGAACAACCAGTGGGCGATCTCGACATCGCGACGCGTCCAGTCGGCGACGGCCAGCTTCGCGTTTCGAGCGGCCGGGTACGGGTTCCCAGGCGTCCAGGTCGATGGCAATGACGTGATGGCCGTCTACGACGTCGCCGTCGCCGCTGTGGAGCGAGCGCGAAAGGGCGAAGGCCCGACCCTCATCGAATCGGTGACGTATCGCATGAGCTTCCACAACACAACCGACAACCCTTCGCGATACGAGGACCCGAAGGAGCACGAGGAGGCACGGACGCGTGACCCGATCGAGCGCGTGCAGAAGTACTTGACGGGTCTCGGGCTGTGGGACAAGAAGCGCGAGGCAGCGCTCACTGAGGAGCTGACTCAGGAGAACGAGGCGGCGCTGCAGCTCGCCTTCGCGGCACCGGCGCCGGTGCCGGCGGATGTCTTCGCCAACGTCTACGACCACCCGCCTCAGCGCGTTGTGCAGCAAGAAGCAGAGCTGCTCGACGGAAGGCGCGATTGAGATGCCACAGCGCACGATAGTCGAGGCGATCAACAACGCCCTCGCCGAGGAGATGGAGAGCGATCCTCTTGTGATGCTGCTCGGGTTGGATGTCGGTCGCCTGGGCGGTGTGTTCCGGACCACCACCGGGCTGGTGGAGCGCTTCGGCGCCGAGCGCGTCGTCGACACGCCACTCGCCGAGGCCAGCATCATCGGTGCGTCGCTAGGGCTCGCTCTGGCGGGCATGGTGCCCGTGGCCGAGATCCAGTTCCTGGGCTTCACGGCTCAGGGCTTCCACCAGATCGGGCCACAGCTCGGAAAGTTCCGCCAGCGCTCGCGCGGCAGATACCACTGCCAGGTCACGATCCGTGCCCCTTTCGGCGGCGGCATCCGCAGCCCCGAGTTCCATTCCGATGCCGTGGAGGCGCAGTTCGTGCAGACCCCGGGCATCAAGATCGTCATGCCGTCCAACCCATACGACGCCAAGGGCCTCCTCCTGGAGGCGATCAGGGACCCGGACCCCGTTCTGTTCTGCGAACCCGACCGCCTGTACCGGTCGGGACGTGCCGAAGTGCCGGACGGCGCCTACACCGTGCCGTTCGGAAAAGCGGCGGTGGTTCGGGAGGGTGAGCACATCACGCTGGTCGCCTGGAGCGCCGCCGTCGAGCTCTGCCTCCGGGCGGCGGACAAGCTGGCCGAGGAAGGCGTGTCGGCAACCGTGGTCGACCTGCGCACGCTGGTGCCGCTCGATATCGAGACCCTGTGCAACCAGGTGGCGAAGACGGGCCGCTGCGTGATCGTGCACGAGGCGCCGCTATCAGCGGGTTTTGGAGCGGAGGTCTCCGCGACCCTGATGGAGCAGATCTTTTACGACCTGGACGCGCCGGTGGCGAGGGTCGGGGCCTTTGACGTGCCCT
The DNA here is from genome assembly GCA_003139695.1 of Candidatus Dormiibacterota bacterium. Taxonomy (GTDB): domain Bacteria; phylum Chloroflexota; class Dormibacteria; order Dormibacterales; family Dormibacteraceae; genus Palsa-872. The sequence goes on from PLJM01000020.1 coordinate 37,286, forward strand.
TTCCGGCCGCCTCGCTGGAGGATTACTATCTGCCCTCGCTGGACCGTGTCGTGGCGGCGGTTCGGAAGACTCTCCAGAGCTGACGGCGCTCAGAGCTCGACGAAGGTGCCGGCCCCTTTCGCCAGCGCCTCCCGGTAGACGAGGCCGGACGCGGCGAGGTCCTCGACGGCGTGGCCCATCGACTTGTAGACGGTGATCTCCTCGGCCGACTGGCGTCCCGGCCTGGCGTGTAAAAGCACCTCGCCCATCTCGGTCGCTCTATCGGGATCCATCCCCACCAGCTCCATGCAACCGACCGGAGGCGGCTGAAAGGCCGCCGCCCTCGACTCGACGTAGAGGCTGGCTGCCGCCGCCAGCCCGCGGTCGAGCTCGCCGTCGGGCGCCGAAAAGCCGACCGACGAGACGTGCGTGCCCGGCCGGACCCACTCGCGCCTGATCACGGGCGTGCCCGAATGGGTGCACATGGCCACCACGTCCGCCCCGCGCACCGCCGCCTCGTAGCTTTCGACGGCGTGGGCTTTCGGATCGCGCTCGGCCAGGCGACGGGCGCTCTCCATGGTCCGCGAAGCGATGCGGATCTCCTCGAAGTTCCCGACCAGCGGCAGGATCTCGAGATGAGCGTGGCCCTGGACCCCGGCGCCGAGGATCGCGAGCACCCTGGCGTCGTTTCTGGCCAGATGCCGGACCGAGACAGCGGCCGTGCCCGCGGTACGGATCGCAGTGATGCGCGTGCCGTCCATCACCGCTATGGGCGAACCGGTGGCTGGGTCGAAGAGCGCGATGAGCGCCTGGTGCGAAGGCAATCCCGTCGAATGGTTCTGCGGAAACACCGACACGAGCTTGACGCCAAGGCCCAGGCCCGCTCCGTACCCCGGCATCGATGCGAGCCAGCCTTCGCGCTCGGCGTTGACCGAGGTTCGGGCCGGGACCTCGACCCGGCCGGAGCTCAACGCTCGAAAGCCTTGTTCGAGAGCGTCCAGCAGCCGGCCCAGGTCGAGCAGCTCGAGCACGTCAGCCTGGCTCAGCATCAGCACCTTCATGTGCTGACGTTAACGCCGCCCGAACCTGAAGCACTGGCCGGGATACCATGCGTTCTGTTCGGACCGGGGGATATCGAGCAGGGCGCGCACCGGCCCGACGAGTGGATCGACCTCAAAGATCTCGAGGTCGCCCAGCGCGTTTTCGAGCGCCTGCTGCTCGGCCGAGAATAGGTGGTGGAGGTGGTGGATGGCAGCGTTCCCCGATGACGAGTACGCGCTGAGGCTGGTGAAGACGCGGGTGCGCATGGCGGAGGCCTCATTAGACGTTCTGCTCGTGACCGACCCGGCGAACATGAACTACCTGACCGGTTATGACGCCTGGTCGTTCTATGTGCCCCAGGCGGTGATCGTGCCGGTGAAAGCCGAGACACCGATCTGGGTTGGACGCGGCATGGACGCGCAGAGCGCGATCCTGACGACCACCCTGCCGAAAGACAGCATCCTCGGCTACGCCGACGACTACATCGAGTCGCCCGTCAAGCACGCGATGCAGCACGTCGCCGGTGTGCTCGAAGAACGTGGATTCGCGCGCGCGCGAATCGGTTACGAGGGCAACGCCTACTTCTTCACAGCCCGAAACCTCCAGGTGCTCACGGAATCGCTGCCCTCGGCCCGATTCGTCGACGCGGACCTGCTCGTCAACTGGGTCCGGACGGTGAAGTCGCCGCGCGAGATCGAGGTCATGCGTCAGGCGGCGCGCATCGTCGAGAGCGTGATGCGCGTTGCCATCGAAGCGGTGTCCGTCGGCACCCGTCAGTGCGATGCTGCAGCGCTCATCTCGGAGGCCCAGATCCGCGGCACCAAGGAGTTTGGCGGTGACGCGCCCGCCAACCCGCCGTCGATCCTGAGCGCTGAGAATGCCGCGACGCCGCACGCGTCATGGTCCGACCGGCCGTTTCGCCCGGACACGGCCACTTGTCTCGAGCTGAGCGGCTGCCGCCTTCGCTACCACTGCGCGATGTCCAGGACCGTGTACCTCGGCAAGCCGCCCGACGAGATGAGGCGGCTGGCCGCCGCCACCGCCGAAGGCATGCAGGCCGCGCTCGCGACCGTCAAGCCCGGCGCCCTCTGCCAGGACATCGCGTCAGCGTGGCAGCAGACAATCGACCGCGCGGGATTCAACAAGCCTTCGCGGATCGGCTACTCGATCGGTGTGAACTATCCGCCGAACTGGGCCGACCACACGGCCAGCATCCGCGAGGGTGATATGACTGTGCTCGAGCCGAACATGACTTTCCACCTCATGCTTGGCATGTGGATGGAGGGTTGGGGCTTCGAGCTCAGCGACACGTTCCGCGTCACCGACAATGGTCATGAGGTCCTCGCGGACTTCCCGCGGCAGCTGTTTGTCAAAGACTGATCGATGACAGCCGAGCGGCCTCTGGCCGTGGTCACCGGTGGTTCACGGGGCATCGGACGCGCATTCGTCCTCGAGGCCGTGCGGCGCGGTTATCGTGTCGTCTTCAGCTATCGAACGCAGGAGGCGCGGGCGGTCGAGACGGTTCAACAGGCCGCCGGCATGGGAGGCGAGGCAGTGAGCGTGCGGGCCGACCTCGGAGTGTTCGAAGACGTGAAAGCTGTGGCCGCTGCAGCCCACGCCCAGGGCCAGGTGAGCCTGCTGGTCAACAATGCGGGAATCGGCGAGGAGTACACCCTCGAGGAGCTGACCCGCGAGGCGTGGGAGCGCGCGGTGGCGATCAACCTGACCGCCCCGACCTTCCTGGCCAAGGAGCTGCGCGCGGATCTCGTTGCGCTGCGCGGCGCAATCCTCAACGTGAGCAGCGACGGCGGCGTCGCGGGCTCGCTGCACGGAGCGCCTTACGGCGCGACCAAGGCCGGGCTCATCGGCCTCACGAAAACGCTCGCGCGCGAGCTGGCTCCGCACGTCCGCGTCAACGCGATCGCGCCCGGCCCGGTGGCGACCGACATGTGGGCCGCCATCGATCCGGCGGTTCAGGAGCGCGTGATGGAGCACGAGATGCCGCTGAAGCACATCGCCCTGCCGGAGGACATCGCCCGGGCCGGCCTGGACATCAGCTCCTGGCCCGACGCATCCGGGATCGTCGTTCTCCTCGACGGCGGGCGGATCATGTGAGCATGCACGTCTCGCCGCTGATGGAAGGGAGCTTCGACGCCGACGTCCTGGTGGTCGGGCTCGGGGCGATGGGCAGCATGGCTCTCTGGCGGCTCGCCCGGCGCGGCGCCAGGGTGATCGGCTTTGACCGTTTCGAGCCACCGCACGCGCTGGGGTCGTCGCACGGCGAGTCGCGGATCATCAGGACCGCCTACTACGAAGGTCCGGGCTATGTGCCGCTGGTTCGCGAGGCGTTCGACCTCTGGCGCGAGCTCGAGGCCGAGTCCGGCGCCACGATCCTGACGATGACCGGCGCGCTGATGATCGGGAGCCCGAGCTCAGAGGTGGTCGCCGGCGCGCTGGCCAGCGCCAAAGAGCACGGACTGGAGCACGAGATCCTCGACGGCACCCAGGTGGGGCGCCGGTTCGCACGGCACCGCCTCCTCGACCACGAGGTCGCGGTTCATGAGGCGGCAGCCGGGTTCGTCCGCCCCGAGGTGGGGATCGGCGCAGCCCTCGGCCGAGCTCGAGCGCTGGGCGCTCGCGTCCTCAACGGGCACGCTGTCGAACGCGTCGCACCGATTGGGGGTGGGCGGGCGGGGGATGGGGTCGAAGTCAGGGTGGCGGGCAGGACGTGGCGAGGTCGCCACGCGGTCGTCTGCGCGGGTGCGTGGAACAGTGCCGGCCTGGTCGACGGCCTGGAGGTAAAGCTGGAGGTGACCAGGCAGTGCATGGTCTGGTTCCGCCCGCGCACGCCGGCGCTCCACACGCCCGAGCGGGCGCCGGTGTTCGTGCACGACATCGGCGGATCGCGCGCCCTGTTCGGCTATGGGTTTCCGTCGGTCGACGGCGAGACAGTCAAGGTCGGCGTCGTCGCCCGCACGGCACCGCAGGACCCCGAAGCGATCGACCGGGCGATCCATCCGGCGGACCTGGAAGCGGCGGCGGATTACGTCCGGGGCGCGCTGCCCGACCTCGACCCGACGCCGGTCCGCGCGGTCGTCTGCCTCCAGGAGAACTCGCCCGACCGACACTTCGTGATCGGCGCGGTGGCGCCGGACGTCACGGTGCTCGCGGGATTCTCCGGCCACGGGTTCAAATTCGCGCCGGTCATCGGCGACATCGCCGCCGACCTCGCGCTGCAGGGCACAACCTCACGGTCGATCGCCCCGTTTTCGCCCCAACGTTTTGCGCACAAGCTGCATGGGAGTCACGCATGAAAGTGTTGGTGGTCGGCGCCGGACTGTCGGGCCTCGTGGCAGCGACCGAGATCCAGGCGGCGGGTCACGACGTCGTGGTTGTCGAAGCCCGCAACCGCGTCGGCGGTCGTGTGTTCACGCTGCGTGAGGGCTTTGCCGGCGGCCAGTTCGCCGACATCGGAGCCGAGATCATCTACCACGGGCAGGACAACATCGCCAACCTCTGCGAGAAGAATGGGGTGGAGCTGAGCAACCGCTTCAGCCTCGGGACCGAGGTCCCGAACCTCATATTCGGCGGCCAGCGCCTCGAGCCCGCCGCCGCTGCCGAGGTGGTAAACGAGCTGCGCGCGGCGATTCGCCGCACGCGTCCCGGTCATTTCGAGTCGGTGGCGCAGTGGCTTCGCCGTGCCCGCATCTCGGATCAGGCCGAGCTTCTCCTGGCCGCGATCGCGCAGTCCACGCCGGCCTCTCCGCTGCGGGTCGCCGACGCGGAGGAGCTCAACGTGGACCTCTCGTGGGGCGAGGGCTACCGAAAGATCAAGGGCGGCAACGACACGCTGCCGCGCACGATGGCGAAGAAGGTCGACGTGCGCCTGGACCAGCCGGTGCGAGTTGTCGGCTGGAGCGCGGCTGGGGTGAGCGTCGAGACCGAGCGCGAGACCTTGAATGCCGACCGTGTCGTGGTCACCGTCCCCGGACCGCTCGTTTCCGAGCTGGGCTTCGACCCGGTGCTGCCGGCGGACAAGGTCAAAGCGCTCCTGTCGCTTCGATACGGGAACGCGACCAGGCTCGTGGTGCAGTACGCCGAGCGCGAACTCGTCAAAGCGGCAATCGGCTCGGGCTGCTTCACGGATCGGATGCCGGGATTCGTCATGGAGCAGTCCGTGCACCAGGGCGGCGAGCACATCGTCATAGCCGGGCTCGCGGCGGGTGACATCGAGCCCTCCGGGCTCACTGACGACCAGATCCTTGATCAGGTCGACGCCACCATGAGCGCGGTGGTCGGACGGCCGATCAAGCGCATCTTCGGGTACGTCAAAAGCTGGACACGCGACCCATGGTCACGTGCCGTGGTGCGAGCGCCCATCGGCGATCAGCGCGATTCGGTGCTGCCACTGATTGCTGCGCCCCTCGGAGGACGCGTGTTTTTCGCGGGTGAGCACACGGACAACCGCGTGGGGCCGGGCGGGATGGAAGGCGCGATCAAGTCGGGCTACCGGGTGGCGCGCGAAGTCCTGGCGCAGGCCTGAAGCATGGGCGTGACCACATGTGACGTCCTGGTCATCGGCGCCGGCATCGCCGGATGCACGGTTGCATGCGAGCTTGCCGGCGCCGGCGTTCGCGTGGTGGTCGCGGAGCGGGGCGCGGTGTGCTCGGGCTCGAGCGCGCTCAACGCAGGAGGCATCCGGCAGCAGTTCAGCCAGGAGACATCGGTGCGCGCGGGGATGGAGACCGTCCGCCGCCTCGCCACGTTCGAGGAGGAGTTCGGCATCGACCCGGTGTTCCGCCAGGCCGGCTACCTGTTCCTCCACGACGGTGGCGACAGCTGGCGCACGCTCGACCGCGCGGTCCGCGTCCAGAACGCCTGCGGCGTCCCGACCAGGCTCGTGGGTCCCGATGAGGTCGCTCGCCTGGTGCCTGGCATCAACGTGAGCGACGTCGCCGGGGCCGCTCACAATCCGACCGACGGCTACGTCGACCCCAACTCGATGGTGGCGGGCTTCGCCGCGGGCGCGCGGGCGCGGGGTGCTGTGATCCTCCAGGAGAGCCCGGTCACCGCGATCGAGACGCGGGGCGGAAGGGTGACGGGCGTCACAACTTCCTCAGGCGCGATCGCGCCCGACGCCGTGTTGAACGCCGCAGGCGCGTGGGCGCCGGCGATCGCCGCCCTTTACGGTGGCTCCCTTCCGATCACCGCGCGGCGAAATGACATCTTCGCCCTCGACCGCTCGCCGGCGCGAGGGCAGTTCCTGCCGCTGACGATCGACCTGATCACCGGCCTCTACCTGCATTCGGAAGGAGACGGCCTCGTCGCGGGGCCCGCGGAGTCATTCGCCGTCCCCGATCCCCCCGACAATGTGGCGGTGGATTGGGAGGTGCTGCCATTCCTGGTGGAGCGGCTCGTGCACCGGCTGCCGATGCTCGATGCGGCGCAGGTGACGCATGGCTGGGCGGGATTCATCGAAGCCACACCGGATGACAACCCGGTGGTGGGATGGACCCATCTCGACAACCTCTACACGATGGCCGGATTCAGCGGTCATGGCATGTGCCTGTCGCCCGGCCTGGCGCCGCACGTGGCGCGCGAGCTTCGCGGACAGAGCGCGGAGCTTTCGCTCGACATCTATAGACTCGAGCGTTTCGAACGCGGAGACGTTGCCCCTGAAGGCGTCTGGGGCGGGTCTGGCATCGCTGCGGGCATGGCCGGCGAAAGCGCCAAGGCAAACAGGGGGGGTGCGCCGGAGGAAGGCCTCCGGCCGGCCGCCGCACACGGGGGGAGTCCCCCCGCCAAGGAGTAGAGGCAATCGAAGATCGAGAGTTCCTGATGATTCCCGGCCCCGTGTCGGTCGAGGACGAGATCCTCGAAGCGCTGGCGCGGCCGGTCCAGGCGCATTACGGCGACCGGTGGACCGAGCTCTACAAGCACGCCGTCGCGGGAATGCGAGAAGTGTTCAAGACGAAAGGCGAAGTCCACCTGGTCTTCGGGTCGGGCATGGCCGGTGTGGAGATGTGCATCGCTAGCGTGCTCTCACCCGGCGATGAGGTCTTGATTCCCACCAACGGCCTCTTTGGGGATCGCATGGCCGAGGTCGCGACGGCCAACGGGCTGCAGGTTCACAGCTTTAGCGCCGGCGTGGGCCAGGCGATCACCGCCGCCCAGGTCCGGGTCGAGCTGGCGGCTCACCCCGGCGTGCGGGCGGTATGTGTGGTCCATCACGAGACTTCGATCGGAGTCCTCAACGAGGTGGAGGGGATCTGCGGTGCGGCACGCGAGCATGGGGCTCTGGCGATCGTCGACGGCATCTCCGCCGTGGGCGGCGTGCCCTTCGACATGGACGCGTGGGGCGCCGACCTCTGCGTCACCGTGGCCAACAAGTGCATCGGCGGGCCGATCGGCGTGGCCCCCGTCGCGGCCGGCCCACGCGCGCTCGCAGCCCTCGACGACGGCCGGCCGAAGGCGGCCGGCTGGTATCTGAACCTGGCCACGTGGCGGAAGTACTCGGAGCTCTGGAGTGGGTGGCATCCGCACCCGACCACCATGCCGACCAACGTCATCGAGGCGTTCGACCTGGCGCTCACCCGACTGCTGGAGGAGGGTGTGGAAGCCCGATGCCGGCGGCTGGCCGCGGCGAGAGACCGCGTCCGCGAAGGGTTGCAGGAAATCGGTTTCGAGATGCTGTCGCCCCTCGCCACGGCTTCTCCAGTGACGACGGCCGCGTACGGCCTGGAGGGGATGGACGTCGCCGATTACCTCGATTGGTTGCTGAACGAGCACCGCATCCGCATCGGCGGCGGCCTCGGCGAGCTCAGGGGGCGGATCTTTCGCGTCGGCCACATGGGCCGCGCCGCCGAGCCGGAGGCCATCGATCGCTTTCTGAGAGCAACGGCGGCCTATGTGGAGCAGCTACCGAAGGCGCGCTAGATCTTCAAGCTGGCCGGCGTCCATTCCTCGATGCCGCTCTGCACGGCGTTTAGAAATCGCGATGCCGCCAGCCCGTCGATGATGCGATGGTCGAATGACATCGTGAGGTTCATGATCGGGCGGATCGCGACCGCGTCATCGACGGCGACCGGCCGCTTTCGGATCGACTCGGTGCTGAGGATCGCAGCCTGCGGCTGGTTGATGATCGACTGCCCGGCCACCGATCCGAGGGCGCCCGTGTTGTTGAGGGTGAAGGTGCCGCCGCGAACGTCCTCGGGACGCAGGGTCTTGTTGCGCGCGCGGGTGGCGAGGTCGTTGAGGGCATGCGCCAGGTCGATGAAGCCCATCCGGTCGGCGTCTTTGATGACCGGGACGATGAGCGTGTCGGGCAGCGCCACCGCGATGCCCATGTTGACGTAGTGCTTGAGGATGATGCCTTCTTCCGTCCACGTCGAGTTGAGGTAGGGGTTCTTCATCAAGGCGTCGCAGACGATCTGGATGAAGAACGGCACGTACGAGAGCGGAAAGCCGTGACGGGCCTCGAACTGGTTCTTCTGCGCCGCCCGGTACCCGACGAGGTTTGTCACGTCGACCTCACGCAGCGCCCATGCGTGAGGCGAGGTGCTCACGCTGCGGACCATGTGCTCGGCGATCTGCCGGCGCACGGTGGAGATCCGGACGAGCTCATCGCGCGGATCGGATGAAGCCGCGGCCGGTTGAGCTTTGGCGGGGGTGGCTTTGCTGTGTTCTGCGAGATATGCGATCACGTCCTCGCGCCGGACGCGGCCGCCGCCGCCGCCGGTGCCGGCGATCTGCGACAGCTCGAGGCCGTTGTCCTCGAGGAGCCGCCGCACGGCCGGGCTGACCTTCTCGCCTCCGGCGGAGGTGGCCGCAGGCGACGGCTGATGCGACGCCGGAGCGCTCGGAGCAGGCGCCTTGCGTTTGTTCGCCTCGGGCTTGGCGGGCTCGGCCGCGGCGTCCGCCGCGCCTTCCACCTCGAGCTCGGCCAGCGCGGTTCCGATCGCCACCGTCTCTCCTGCGCCGACCTTGATGCGCACCAACCGGCCCGCGAATGGCGAAGGGATTTCAGCGTTGACCTTGTCGGTCACGACCTCGACGATCGGCTCGTCGAGGCGCACCATGTCGCCTTCCTGCTTGAGCCAGCGGTCGACCGTGCCTTCGGTGACCGACTCGCCGAGCTGCGGCATCTTCAGCATCGTCCGGCCCATCCCGCTCAGGATTGTAGTGGCCGGAAGGTGAGGAGCCCGGGCGACGCGCGGGCCCCGACGCGCTCTACGATTCGGATAGCGCGGTCGCAAGGAGGCTTGGAGGGAAGCGTATGGCCCGTCGATTCCGTTTCGGCATCTGCACCGACCAGAACATGACCTGGGAGAAGAACGTCGAGCGCTGGCAGCTGTTCGAGCGGCTCGGCTACGAGAGCGCCTGGGTCTGCGATCACCTCGTCCAGCCAAGCCGCCCCAACGGTCCTTACTTCGAGGCGTGGGCGCTGCTCGCGGGGCTGGCGGCGCGCACCGAAAAGATTCGGATCGGGGTGCTGGTCACCTCAAACACGTTTCGCTTCCCGCAGGTCGTCGCCAAGATGGCAGTGACCATCGACCACATCTCCAACGGACGGCTCGAGGTGGGGCTCGGGGCGGGATGGTACGAGCCTGAGCACACGATGTTCGGAATCCCCTTCCCGGAGACAAAGGAGCTGGTCGGCCGCTTCCGGGAAGCGGTCCAGGTGGTCGACCTCCTGACGCGCGAGGACACCAGCTCTTTCGACGGGACCTATTACCAGCTGAAGAACGCGCAGTCGCGGCCCGCCAGCGTCCAGAAGCCGCGCCCGCCGCTTGTGATGGGCGCGTTCGGGCCGCGAATGCTCAAGATCGTGGCCACGTATGCGGACACTTGGAACGCGTTCGGAACACCGGCGGAGATGCGCGAGCGCAACCAGATGCTCGATAACTATTGCCGCGAGCTCGGGCGCGACCCCGAGACCCTGGACCGCTCGCTCTATTACTGGGTGCCGAAATCAGACGCCGACCCGTGGGCGTCCAAACAGGCTTTTTACGATGTGATCAACCCGTACATCGAGGCGGGCGTGAACCAGTTCATCCTGGACCAGCCTCGTGACGACCAGCTGGACATGCTGGACTGGGCGGCTGCCGAAGTCTTGCCGCGGTATGCGCATGAGACGCCTCGCACTCTCGAGCCGGCCGCCGCCAAGCGGATCGACACGACGGATTGGAAGAAGCCGCAAGACCACCTGTGAGCCTTTAGCCGCCGCTCGATACTCGGGTCAGATGCGAATCGCCGGCTGGATGTTCTGGTTCAGCCGGAAGAAATTGGTCGGGTCGTAGCGATCCTTCAGCGCAACCAGGCGCGCATATGCCTTCTCTCCGTAAGCCTGGCGTACGCGCTCGCCGCTCTCCTGGAACAGGTAGTTGGGGTAGGCGCCGGCTCGCGTAAAAGGTTCCAGCGACGCGTAGCCGTCGCGCGCCCATCGCACGTTCTCCGCGTCAAGAGCCGGGTCAGTCCATTTGGCGTTGACCAGCAGGTCGAACTTGGCACCGCCAAAGCTGAGCGCGTTGGTGCCCGCGGGGGTTCGGTGCATGGCGCCGTGGAGGTGCTCGAGCTGGATCTGGCTGAGCGGTGACGGCGATCCTTCGAATGCCTCGGCGGCGGCCCTGATCGCGCCGGCCACCAGCGGGCCCAGTGCGTTGGTCTTCCAGTAGTTGCGTAAGCCCCACGGCGAGATCTGGTCGTACAGGCGCTGCGAGTCGGCGTAGGTTCTCGGCGCGACCCCGTCGCGAATCGGTTGGAAGCGTGAGCACAGGCGCTCGTAGATCGGCCCCGCCGCTTCAGCCGGCCCGCAGAAGCTGGCGAGCACGGTGGCCAGCGGCGCGCCCTCGGGCGTGCGCCGAAGGATCAGGTCGCACGAGGCCTCGTCGGGGACGGTGTCAACGAACTCGTCGTAGAACGCGAGGAAGTCACGCGAGTATGGAAAGTCGAGCGGTCCCGAGACGACTCCGGTCACAGGATGGATCGCGAACTCGAACGTGGTCACGACGCCGAAGTTGCCGCCGCCTCCCCGAAGGCCCCACAGCAGCTCGGGGTTACTCTCGGCTGAGGCCTCGACCCGCTCGCCGGCCGCAGTGATCAGCTCGGCCCTCAACAGGTTGTCGCACGTGAGCCCAAACAGCCCGCGCAGCACGCCGATCCCGCCGCCCAGTGTCAGCCCTGCAACGCCGGTGCTGGAGACGATGCCTCCGGGGGTGGCCAGCCCGTGGGCTTGCGTCGCTACATCGAAGTCACCCCAGGTGGCGCCTCCCTGGGCGCGAGCGCGGCGATTCCCGGCGTCGACGTCGACCCGGCGCATGAGTGAAAGGTCGATGACCAGGCCGCCGTCGCAAACAGCGTTGCCGGCCACGTTGTGCCCGCCGCCGCGAACCGCCACCGCGAGGCGCTGCTCGCGTGCGAAGCCGATGGAGGCGGCCACGTCGGCCTCGTTCGCGCAGCGGACGACCAGCTCTGGGCGCCGGTCGATCATGCCGTTGAAGACGCGCCGGGCCTCGTCATAGCCGGCGTCATCTGGACGGAGGACCGAGCCGCGCAGGTCGCGCGCGAACCGCTGGATCTCCCTGGGATCCAAGGCGCTCACCGAGCGGCCGCCGCTTGCGACCTGGTCAGAAGTCGAGGCGCGAGGGAACCGACCACGGCCATCAGTATCCCGCCCACCAGCGGCGGCCAGAACGCCACGTTAATCGTCCCCGTCGCGTCGACGAGAATGCCGGCCGAGATCGGGCCTGTGAACGCCAGCAGGTAGCCGACCGTGTACATCATTGCCGAGTATGTCGAGGCTTCGCTCTCGTTGCGCGCGATGAGCGGCGGCAGCGCGATCGAGGCGACGAATGCGGCCGCCGTCCCGAGCCCGACCATGAAGGCCAGCGGGCGTATGAGGTCGGTGAGGCCGAGCAGCAGGCCGAGCGAACCGACCGCCGCCAGCCCACCCGCGACCACATAGAAGGTGGTGGACAGCGCGTACTGCCAGCGGACGAACGACAGCGCAAACAGCGGCACGATCGGGAGGAAGTTGAGGAACAGGAACGTGGTCGCCACGTAGGCCGGTCCCCGGTCGTTGATCAGGAACGGCAACCACGTCGCGACCGTGTAGTAAACGAGGTTCTGAAACGTGAACAGCGCTGCCACCTGCCAGACCCTTGGATCGCGCATCACCACCCGTAGGTTGGATGGCGGCGCGGCGGCCTGGTCGCGCGGGGTGAACCGGACCCAGAGCACCACGCCGATCAACGCGACCGCCGCCCACACGAGGAACATCCCGCGCCACCCCAGCGCCCGCGACATGTATGGCGAAAGCGAAGCCCCGACGACGTTGCCCATCAGCAGGCCGTTGCCGTACAGGCTGCTGGCTCGTGCGATGCCATCTGGAAACCAGCGCCTGATCAGGACCGCGAGCGGAGGCTGGGCCAGCGCGATCGACAGTGTCAGCAGAGCGCTGCCCGCGAAGACCCAGAAAACCGCCGGCGGCAGGGTCAGCGAAATGGTGAAGACGCCGAGGCCTGCGATGCAGATGGCGACCAGTCGCCGAGCGCCGAACCTGGTCGCGAGCAGCGCACCTGGGATCGACGCCGCGCCCAGCACAAGGATCGCGAGCGATGTGATCGTGCCGGTAGCTGAGTAGCTCAGGCCGAGATCCGAGCGGATCGCCGGCAGCGAAGGCGGAATCGCGAACAGGATCACGCGCAGGTTGAATGCTGTGAGCCAGACGAGTCCGAGTGAGATGACATTTCGCCGCAAAGGGCAATCATCCTAAAGGGCGCGGGCCGAGCTTCGTGGGCTAGGCTGGGGCTTGATGGCATCGACCGGACGGGAACGCGTCGCGGCCGCCCTTCATCTCGATCGCGCGGATCGCGCACCCGTAAGCGCCTGGGGCCACTCCTACGAGCGCGAATGGTCCGTGGATGAGCTCGTCATCACCACCGTCGGGATCGCCCGGCGGTGCGAGCTCGATTTCGTCAAGCTCCAGGTCCGGACGAGCTGTTTTGCGGAGACCTTCGGGGCGGCCTGGAGATTCTCCGGCTCCGCATCGCTCCCGCCCGTGATGGAGCAACCCGGCGGCAAGGATGCTGCGGCCTGGCGGCGCATCGCCGCCTCGGAGCCGGACCGGCGAATCCTGGCCGAACAGGTTCAAGTGATGGCGGCGGTCACCAAGGAGCTGGGCCCGGAGACGCCGTGCCTCCAGACCGTCTTCTCACCGGGCATGGTCGCGTGGTTCCTCGCCGGCAGCGATCTCGATGTGCTCCGTTCACTGCTCCGCGCCGAGCCCGACCTGATGGCCGCCGGGCTGGCCCGCATTAGCGAGACGATGGCTTGGTTCGCGCGAGAGTCGATCGCGGCCGGGGCCGCCGGCCTCTTCTACGCGATCAACCCGCTTGCCGACACCACCACCATGCCTCCCGACGAGTACCAGCGCATCCTGCTTTCCTTCGACCGCTCGGCCCTGGCCGGGGCGGAGGGCGCGTGGTTCAACATGCTTCATCTCTGCGGCGCGAACGTGAACACCTCATTGGTCGAGGCGCTTCGCCCCGATTGCGTCAACTGGTCGATCCATGATGAGGGCAATCCCGGGCTGGCCGACATGCGCAACCGGCACCGCATCGCGGTCGCGGGCGGCTTGCACCGCGACCGCCCGATCCGGACCGGCTCCATCGAGGAGGTTCGTCGCGAGGCGGCTGATGCGATCAGGCAGACCTCCGGCCGCGGCCATCTACTGACCCCCGGCTGCTCCGTGTCGCCATGGCCCGTCGAGCGCGAGGACAACATTCGCGTTCTGAGCGAGGTGGCGGCCCCGTAGCTCTTCGTTAAGTCAGATGCGCGAGGAGTCTGGGACCGGGTTGTGGGCGCGCACCCATCTGAACACGTCGCTGGTCGCAAGCTGGCCGCCGGTCACGTAGAGCACGTTGCCCGAGACCCAGCCCGCCTCGTCGGAGCACAGATAGACCGCTGCCGCCGCGACATCGTCCGGGACCCCCACGCGGTTGATCGGATAGAACGAGGCGCGGTCGGCCCTCTGCTCATCGCCGGCCAGCCACTTTTCGGTGAGCCGTGTCTCGATGACGCCGGGCGCTATCGCGTTGACGCGGATGCGGTCCTTCCCGGCTTCGTAGCCGAGCACCTTGGTCAGGTTGGCGAGCGCCGCCTTGGCGGAGCCGTAGATGCCCTCGGTGGGCGCGGGAAAGACGGCGTCGATCGAGACGATGTTCAGAATCGCGCCGCCGCGGCCCTGCTGCGACATCAGCTTGCACGCGGCCAGCGCCGCGAACAAGGGTGATCGAACGTTGACCGCGTACATCGCATCGAATGCTTCGACGGTGGTCTCTGATAGCTGCCCCTGCGCGCCCGGCAGGTCGACCATGCCGCCCGCGTTGTTCACGAGGATGTCGAGGCCGCCCAGCTCGCGAGCCGCCTTGTTCACCATCTCGCCGACCCGCTCCGTGTGCTCCAGGTCGATCTGAAACACGTGGGCCTTTCGGCCGAGGTTCCGGATTTCTCCGGCCACCCCCTCGAGCTCGTCGCGGCTGCGGGCGGCGACCGCCACATCCGCGCCCTGGCGCGCGAAGGCGAGCGCAATCGCCCGTCCGATCCCCCGGCCGCCACCAGTCACCAGCGCCTTCTTGCCTTCGTAAGAGAACATCCCAACCTCCTTCGCACCTGAAAGAACCCGCCCATCGTACGGATCCGTCTGGTCTGTCGGATCTTTGGGCGGGGCCCTCTGCTAGCCTTCGCACAGCGCAGATTCGGAAGGAGAAATGGATTCGGAGCGGGTCGGGACGGCGATCATCGGGGGCGGCATCGCGGGCAGCGCTGTCGCCTACTACCTGGCCGAGCAGGGCGAGTCGGACATCCTGCTGCTCGAGGCCGACGAGCTGGGCAGCGGCTCGACCGGCGGCTCGTTCGGCGGCGTGCGGCAGCAGTTCAGCACCCCGCTCGAAATTGAGTTCTCACGCCGCGGGCTGGAGTTCTGGCGCACTGCGGCGCGCGTCTTCGACTCGCCGGTCTCCTGGCATCCGAACGGCTACCTGTTCATGACCGGCCAGTCCGACATCATGGGCAAGCTCGCCGAAGCGGCCGCGCTGCAGCAGTCGATGGGCATGACCGACGTCCACGTGGTGGACCCCGCGCAGATCCGTGACGTCGTGCCGTGGATCGACACCGATGGCCTGCTCGGCGGCACATATACCCCGAACGATGGCAAGGTGACCCCCACCGAAGGCGTCGCCGCCCTGATCAAAGCCGCCAGAGCCCGTGGCGCCCGATATCACGAACACTGGGAGGTTCGCTCGATCGAGCGCGCCGGCTCCGGATGGCGGATCACGGGTCCCGGCGTTGTGGAAGCGAGCCGGGTGGTCGTCTGCACCGGCTACTGGACCACCGACCTGCTGCGTTCATTCGGGCTGGAGCTGACGATCCGTCCTCAGCCGCTCTACGGCGCCATCAGCGGCCCGGCGCTAGCCGGCTTGCGGGTGCCGCTGACCCTCGACATGGATACCGGCTTCGTCGTGGAGCGAGAAGGCGAGGGGCTGGTGGTGGCGATCCTTTTCGAGGACAACCCGCCCGGCTACGGCCACATGCAGTTTCTCGAGCAGTTCGCCGAGCTCGCGCGCGTGCGCGCCCCTTCGCTGGCCGACCTGCGCATTGCAAGGCACGTCGTCGCCAACGTCGACATGGGAGGCGACGGCCATCCGTATGTGGGCCTGGTCGAGGACGGTCTGTGGATGCTCGCCGGCTTTGGGGGCCACGGCGCCATGCACGGTCCGCCGGTCGCGGAGCTGCTCGCCAAGACCATCGCCGGCAGGCCAGACCCGACGGTGGACCTGGCGCCCCTCAGTCCGTGGCGGAAACCCGGCGCCGCTGAAGAATGGATGGTGGCGGCGAAGAAGTCCTGACCCGCCGGTCGCCTGTTTACGTGTCGCCCATCTCGTAATAGACGTTGGTGGGCACAATCCGGAAAATCGCCCGTTCCTCACCTTCGAAGAACCAGGGATATCGGTCCACCTTCATGTAGCGGAGAGCTAGCTTGTTCATGTGCTCCCGCCACCCGTCCACAGATGAGGAGACCACCCGGCCGGTGATCGCGAGGTAGCGGTAGGGATTGCGCGGATCGACGATCGAGATGGCCACGTCCGGCCGCTCGCGCATGTTGGCCGCCTTGACGCGGTCGAGGCGCACGTTCACGAGCACCGCGTCGCCGTCGTGGTCGATCCACAGTGGTGTCACGTGGGGCGTGCCGTTGGCGCGGACCGTGGCCAGGTGGCCGAGCGCCTCGCCCTCGAGCAGGTCGATGAGCGCGGCTGGGATGTGGGGATCTTCGTGCTTCGGCGTTGCGTTCGCCATGGCAGTGAAGCCTAGCCCGTCAAGGGTCCGTATGGCAGCGGCTCGCGCTCATACTTGTTGAACCATGCCGGCGGCTGAACAGCGTCCACCGGTTGCTCCGGAGCGGTTGAAGCTGGGTCTGATGCTGCCGACCTGGACGACGAGCGACGTGCGTTGGTCGGAGATCCTGGAGATCGGCTCACTCGCCGCCGAGCTGGGGTTCGACGCTCTCTACGCCAGCGACCACCTCCTGCTGCCGAGCAACAACGCGGAGATGAAGCGCCGCGCCGGCGTGGACTTTCCGGACGACCCTCGAGTGGAGCTGGAAGGCTACCTCGAGTGCTTCACAGTGCTGGCGGCCCTCGCGGTGGCAATCCCCAAGGTGGTGCTCGGCTCGATGGTCGCCAGCACCGGCTACCGCAACCCAGGCCTCATGGCCAAGATGGCGGTGACCATCGACGACATCAGCGGCGGGCGCCTGGTGCTCGGCCTGGGCTCCGGCGACTCGGAGGGCGAGCACCTGACCTTCGGCTTCCCCCACGAGCAGCGGGTTGGACGTTTCGAGGAGGCGCTGCAGATCACCAAGGGCCTGTTCAAAGAAGAATCCATGGACTTTGACGGAATGCACCATAGGCTGCGCGGCGCGCGGCTGCTGCCCAAAGGCCCCAGGCCGGGCGGACCGCCAATCCTGATCGGGACCCTCAATCCCCAGTCGCGCATGCGCCGGCTCGTCGCCCAGTACGCCGACATATGGAACGGCTGGCTTGGCTACACAGATGCCAGTCCCGCCTCGGCTGCGACCCAGCTTCGGATCATCGACGACGCGTGCCGCGAGCACGGGCGCGATCCGCTGACGCTGGTCGCCACGACGGCGGTTCGGGGGGCAATGCCGAGCTCGGGTTACGTCCCCAGGCCGGACGAACGACCGCTGTCAGGCCCACCTCGCGAAATGGCGGAGACTCTTCGTGGGCATGCGCGGCTCGGCATCTCCGAGGTTCAGGTGGCGCTGACGATGGCTGGGACGGCCGGCGTGCGCGCCTTTGGGCCGGTGATCGAAGAGCTCAGGGGGAGCGGGAAGCCCTAACGCCCGGCGCTTACGGCGCCAGGGCCTCTTCGATCACGTGCTGGTCGCTGTCGTGTATCCACTGCTCCCGGATCAGGCCGTCCTGCACGTGAAAGACGACCACGCGTTGCCACTCGAGGTGTTGTCCGCCTCGGTCGGCGGATCCCTTCAGCAGCGCGACGGCGTGCCGGTCGCCCGCCACGACGTCATGAAGCTCCAGGCGCTGCGTCCCGCGAAAGGCCTCGCGGCTGCGCCGGAACAGATCGAGGATCTCTTGTGGTCCGTGATACACGCCGCCGAGGACGTGGCGGCCGACGTAATGCAGCGTGGCGTCGGGCGCGTACAGCGCGGCGGTTTGCGAATGGTCGGTGCGGACGGCATCGAAGTAGCGCCGGATCAGGTCGACGGCGGAATGACGGCCCGCCTCCACGACGAGCAGGCTACCCTTTACGCCGCTGCGCCCGCAAGCGTCACCGAGTGGAGCGAAGAGCATGCCCAAGCCATACGTCAACTTCTCAGATGACGAGTTCCGGGAGCGCCAGGCGCGGGTACGCCGGGAGCTGGCGGCGCGCGATCTCGACGGCCTGCTCGTATCACGCATCGAAGACCAGCACTGGCTATGCGGGCTGGACACGGATGGCTTCGTGATCTTTCACGTCATGTTCATAGGCTCGGGCGGCCAGCTGACTCACGTCACCCGCACCGCCGACCTCGCGAGCATCGACTACTCCTCGCTCTGCGATGACGTTCGGGTGTGGGAGGACGCACAGGGCAACCCGAAGTCGAAGGCGATCAAGGACATGCTCGAGAGCCACGGCATGGCGGGCAAGCGGGTCGGAATCCAGCTCGACACCTTCGGCCTCCTGCCGGCTCTGCACCTGGAGCTGCGCGAGGCGCTCGACGGTTGGTGTGAGCTGGTCGACGCATCGGACCTGATCCGGCTCATGCGGCTCGTCAAGAGCCCCGCGGAGCTCGACCATCACCGGCAGGCGGGACGCATCCTGGACCGCGCCTGCGCGCGGGCGATCGAGCTGACCGCACCCGGAGCCGACGAAGGTCATGTGCTCGCTGAGGTGTACCGCATCATCTGGGAGGAGGGTGCCGACATTCCCGCCAGCCGCATGCCGATGGGTCACGGCGACAAGGCTATGAACGTGCGCTACGTCACCGGTCGAGGGAGCATCGGTGAGAACGACCAGGTCACCTTCGAGATGGGCGACGCGTGGCGCCACTACCACGTCGCCGACATGTTCACGGTTCTGACCGGTCCAAAGATCGATCCCCGCCATCTGAAGATGCACGAAGCCTGTGTCGAGGCGCTGGGCTCAGTCCAGGCGGCGCTGCGTCCAGGCCGGACGCTCGGCGAGGTCTTCGAGGTGCATCGCGCCACGCTGGCCGCGCACGGCTTCGAGCACGCGATCCTTAAAGCCTGCGGCTACACGATGGGCGCCACGTTCCCACCCACCTGGATGGAGCAGCCGATGATCTACCGCGACAACCCGCTCGTGCTCGAGCCGAACATGGTCTTCTTCACGCATATGATCCTCAGCGACCAGAAGGCCGGCCTGATCATGTCCCTGGGGGAGACCTCGATCATCACCTATGCCGGGCCCGAGGTGATCACCCACGTGCCCCGGGAGCCGATCATCCAGCGCTGAGCCCCGGCGGTCGAGCTACCGAAGCAGGTGCTTTTGGATCTTGCCGGTGGGCGTTTTCGGCAGCTCGGACACAACCTCGATGATGTCGGGCACCATGAACCTGGGGACTCGAGGGCGCAGGAAGGCGCGCAGCTCCTCCGGGTCGAGCGACTGTCCCGGTTTCGGCACCACGACCACCTTGAGATCATCCTCTGTGGATGTCGACCTGACGGCGACCGCGGCCGACTCCAGCACCGAGGGGTGGCTGTTGACCTCGCGCTCGACCTCGAAGGAGGAGATGTTCTCGCCCCGGCGCCGGATGTAGTCCTTGATGCGGTCGACGAAGTAGTAGTTGTCGTCGGCGTCGCGTCTGAAAGCGTCTCCCGTGTGCAGCCAGAGGTTTCGAAAGAGACCGAGGCTCGCCTCGGGATTGCGGTGATATTCCGTGGCGAGGAGCCAGGGCTCCTTCGTTCGCACGACCAGCTCTCCGACCTGGCCGACAGGCACGTCGCAGTCGTGCTCGTCGACGATACGGAGCTCGAACCCCGGCACCGCTCGGCCGGCCAAACCAGGTTCGGTCACGTCGTAGCCGCTGATGATGGGAACGTTGACCTCGGTCGAGCCGTAGCACGTGCAGACGCGCACGTTGAAGCGGCGCCGGAAGTCGTCAATGCCGTCCACGATCGGCACCAGCAGCATCCGTTCCATCGAGTTGTCGGCGTCGTCCGGCCTGGGCTCCTGCCTGGCCAGGAAGTTGGCCATCGCGCCGAGCAGGAAGCTCACCGTCGCGCCCGATTCCCGCACCGCACTCCAGAAATCAGTGACGCTGAACCGTCTTCGCACGATCGCAGTGGCGCCCACCTGCAGGCTCGCGTAGACGAGGGCCCACTGGCCGGCGATGTGGAAGAGCGGAAGCGGCGCGAAGTAGGCGTCGCCGGCCGACAGCTGCACCGCCTTGCCGGCGAGCATGGCGTAAGTGAAAGCGTGAGCGTGCGCGATGCGTACGCCCTTCGACGGTCCCGTTGTGCCGGACGTGTACATGATGGCGACAACGTCGTGCGGCGCGGCCTCGACGATCGATGCTCGAGGGATCTCCTCCGATCCGGCGAAGAGGAGGTCCCAGCTCTCACATTCGAGACCGGCGGCGCTCTCGCCGGAACCCGAGACCAGGAGGCGGCGAAGGCTGCCGTGATCGCCGCCGAGGTCGGCAATTCGTACCAGGTAACGCTCGTCGACCAGCATGAGCCATGCCTCCGAGTCGGTGATCTGATGACGCAGGATGCCGCCGAGGTATTCGGTGTTCACCGGCACCTGGATCGCCCCCATGAGCGCCAGCCCCAACCACGCATCGACAAACTCGACCGCATTGTCGAGCATCACGAGCACCGGTTCGCCGCGCTTCACGCCCTGGTCCACGAACAACTGCGCGGCGCGGCGTGCCCGCGACCATAGGTCTGAGTAGGAGTAGGAGGCCTCGCCGAAGTCGATCGCGATCTTGTCGCCCCAGGCGTGAGCGGCCGACTCGATGACGGCGCCTACCGTGCGCTCGGCATGGACCGTGGTGGCCACGATCGAATGGTAGCTCTGGGATCAGGCGCGCCGGCCGCTTTCCCAGCCGGTCGATCGATAGACTTGCGTGGTTCGAGTCGGTGCGTGATCGGGAGGCGACGATGAACGACGCACTGGATGGCAAGGTCGCCCTCGTCACGGGCGCAAGTCGCGGGATCGGGGCCGCCATCGCGCGCGAGCTGGCGGCGGCCGGGGCCTCGGTCGCGCTGGCGGGTCGCGAGGAGGCAACACTCCAGGAGGTCGCCCGGTCGTTCCCTCGGGGCATCCGGGGCCTGGCGGTGGCTGCCGACATGGCGGAGACGTCCGACCTGGAGCGGCTGGTCGGTCGCGTCGTGGAGGAGCTGGGCGGCCTGGACGTGCTGGTCAACAATGCCGGCTTTCTGCCGGCCGCCAAGCAGATCTACAACGTCGACCTCGAAGAGTGGCAGCACGTTGTGGACGTGAACCTGCGCGCCCCGTGGTTTCTCTCCAAGCTGGCGCATCCGCACATGCAGGCGCGCGGCGGCGGCGCCATCGTGAACGTCGCCTCCACCTCGGGGCTGCATCACGACATCGGGCTTGGCGTCTACGGGATCTCCAAAGCAGGCGTCGTGATGTTGACCGAGGTCTGCGCAAAGGAATGGGCGCGCGACAAGATCCGCGTCAACTGCATCGCGCCGGGCATCGTCAAGACCCAGCTCGCTGGATCGATCATCGAGTACCTGCAGACCCGCAACATGAAGCCCAATCCGTTGAACCTCTTCGGCGAGCCTGAGGACATCGCGAGGCTGGTGCGATTCCTGGTCACCGACGAATCCCGCTTCATGACCGGGTCGACCATCCGCATCGACGGCGGAGAGCTCCTGTGACGTCGTCTGTCGAGTTCGAGGTCAACGGGCCTGTCGCCACGATCACGCTCAACCGCCCCGAAAAGATGAACGCGATGGACATGGAGATGTATGCGTCGATCTCCAATCACCTGAGCGAGATCGACTCGCGTGACGACATCCGGGTCGGAGTCGTCACGGGTGCGGGCGATCGGGCGTTCACCGCAGGCGCCGACCTCGTCCGCATGCACGGCACTGCCGAGCAGGCCGAAGTGGGCTGGTCGTCGATGCGGGCGACGCGGTTCGACCTGGGCCTGGAGGTCCAGAAGCCCCTGATCGCCGCCGTCAACGGCTACTGCCTGGCCGGGGGGCTCGAGCTGGCGCTCGTCTGCGACATCCGGGTGGCGTCGGAAAATGCGCAGTTTGGCTGCCCCGAGGTGAAATGGAACCTGCTGCACGGCTATGGAGCACAGCGCCTGCCCGACATCGTCGGCCTGGCGAACGCGATGTACCTGCTGCTGACAGGCTCGTTTATCGATGCGCGCGAAGCGCATCGAATCGGGCTGGTGCAGGAGGTGGTCCCCTCCGAGCGGCTCCTCCCCCGGGCGTACGAGCTGGCGGCGACGATCTGCGCCAACGGTCCGATGGCGGTGCGCATGACCAAGGAGCTGGCGCTGCGCAGCCGGGACCTGACGGTGCCCGACGGGATCCGCCTGTACCAGGCGCTGAACCGCCTCGTCGAGCTGTCCGACGACCTGGAAGAGGGCACCCGCGCCTTCGCCGAAAAGCGCGCTCCCAACTTCCGGAACCGCTGATGGCGGGAGTCACGTGAGTCCGAGCTCTTCGAACCCGGTTGTCGTCGTCCTCGGAGCCGGCCGCGCGGGCCTTAGCGCCGCGGGCGGGTGACGTCGATGAGCATTGTCGACTTCCGGGTTCGCCTGCCGTCTGAGCTCCGCCCGCCCGTGGAGCTCCCGCCTGAGTACGTGGACCAGTACGACGCGATCCTCGGCCTCGAGGATCGGCGAGACATGAGCCTGGAGACGCTGATCGAGGAGATGGACGCAGCCGGGGTCGCGCACGCTGTCGTCCACGCCGAATACGAGTACGGCGACCCAGCCGATGAGCTGAACGAGGCGGTGGGGACGCTGGTTGGCGAGATGCCGGAAAGGTTCTCCGGTTACGGCACAGTCTCGCTGGCGCCGCTGCGCGTTATGCGCGCGGTCCGCCAGGTCGCTCGCGTCGCCGAGCTCGGGTTGCACGGCATCAGCCTCCAGTCTTCCTTCTTCGGCATGGCGATCGACCATCCGCAGCTCTACCCGGTTTATGCCAAGGCGTGCGAGCTGGGGCTTGGCGTCGCGGTTCACACCGGAGTCAACTACACGAGCCACCTGCCCATAAAGCACGACCATCCGCTCCAGCTGGACCAGGTTGCGTGCGACTTTCCTGACCTGATCCTCGTCGCGTGCCACGCCGCATGGCCGTGGACGACCGAGATGGTCGCGGTCGCGCGCAAGCACCCGAACGTCTATCTCGAGTTCGGCGGCCTTGCTCCCAAGTACGTTGGCTTGCCGGGAACCGGCTGGGAGCCGGTCTTCCGCTTCATGAACAGCCTGCTTTCCAAGCAGGTTTTGTTCGGCACGGATTGGCCGGTGTTCCCGATGCAGCGAGCCATCGACGAATGGCGCGACCTCAGCCTCAAGCCGGCCGTTCTCGAGGCCCTCCTGGCCGGCAACGCCAACAGTCTGCTCGGTCGCCGGTCGTAGCTTCAGGTCAACGGCTCCAGGTCAATCGACCGGGAATGAGACCCCCTGCGCGAGCGGCAGCTCGTGCCCGTAGTTGATCGTGCACGTCTGCCTGCGCATGTAACCCTTCCAGGCGTCTGAGCCGGCCTGGCGCCCGCCGCCGGTCGCTTTCTCGCCGCCGAACGCGCCTCCGATCTCGGCCCCGGAGGTGCCGACGTTCACGTTCGCGAGACCGCAATCGCTGCCCACCGCCGAGAGCCACTTCTCGGCGGCCGCGAGGCTGGTCGTGAACAGGCTGCTACTGAGGCCCTGGGGCACCGCGTTGTTCACTTCGATTGCCTCCTCCAGGCTGTCGACCTCGATCACGTGGAGGATCGGCGCGAAGATCTCGTCCCGGACGATCGGCATGTCCTTCGTCGATCGCACGATGGCCGGCTCGACGAAATAGCCGCCTCGATCTTCGAGCACGGCGCCGCCTGCGAGCAGCTTGCCGCCCTGCCGCTTGATCTCCGCAAGGCCCTTCCTGTAGTCGTCGACCGCCTCGCTCGAGATCAGAGGACCCATCAACGTCTTGTCGTCGAGCGGATCGCCGATATGGACAGTCCGATACGCCGCCTGGAGCTGGTCGAGGAAGCCTGCGGCGATGCCGCGTTGCAGGATCAACCTGCGAGTGGTGGTACAGCGCTGCCCGGCGGTGCCGACTGTGCCGAACGCGACCGCACGCAGGGCGAGCTTCAGATCCGCGTCGTCGAGAACGATGGCCGCGTTGTTGCCTCCGAGCTCGAGGATGGCCCGCCCCGAGCGCTTCGCCAGCGCAGCTGAGACACGATCGCCGAGGGCGCACGAGCCGGTGGCCTGGATCAGCGCCACGCGCTCATCGGCGAGAAGGGCCTCGCCGACCGCGCCGCCCCGGCCGATGATGAGGCCGAAGACCCGCTCGCCCTCCGTTCCGGCGGTCACGTCGTGGATGATCTTCTGGACTGCGATCGAGATGAGCGGCGTGAGGCTGGACGGCTTCCAGACGATCGTGTCGCCGCACACGAGGGCGATCGCCCAGCCCCAGCCGGGGACGGCGACTGGGAAGTTGAAGGCCGAGATGATCCCGACGACACCGAGCGGGTGCCACTGCTCCACGAGCCGGTGATCGCGCCTCTCCGAGGCGATCTCCCGGCCGAAGAGCTGCCTCGACTGCCCGACGGCAAGGTCGCAGATGTCGATGACCTCCTGGATCTCGCCTCGGGCCTCGCTCAGGATCTTGCCGTTCTCGAGGCTGATCAAGCGTGCGAGGTCTTCCTTGCGCTCGCGGAAGCCCTCGCCCAGGCGGCGCACCACCTCGCCGCGGTGGGGAGCCGGCACCAGACGCCACTCCAGGAACGCCTTGTGGGCTTCGGCTACCGCACGCTTGCATTCGTCTTCGCCGGCCGTCAGCACGTGCGCGAGGACCTCACCGGTGGAGGGGTCGCGCGTCTCGACCGGCGCGCCCGAAGGTTTGGCGATGAAGCTCCCACCATAAGCAACGCCCGACGTCGAGCTTCCAAGTCGCAAGTCGAAAGCGCGAAGGATCTCCTCGACGCGCAATCCTCGATCACTGGCAAGTTCGGTGCTCATGTGACTTCCTCCTGGCTTAGTCATCGGTAATGGTGTCAGCGTTAAATGACGTTTCGCTCGGGCTCGACGTTCCCGGTCGCGAAGCGTCGATGGGCGAAGATCTCCAGGGACAGGTCGGGTCGCTCACCGGTGAACCATTGTGCGAGCAGATGGCCGACGGCCGGCGCCTGTTGAAAGCCGTGGCCTGAGAAGCCGCATGCGCACCAGAAACCCTCGAGATCATCGACCGGACCCAGTATGGGTTGATGGTCGGGGGTTACCTCGTACAGGCCAGCCCATGCGGTTCGGATGCCGGCCGCCGCGAGCTTTGGCGCTCGATGCTCGACGACTCCAGCCATCGCTTCGAGCATGGTCCAATCGACCTCGGTGCTGTAGCTCGGTTTCTCATCGGGCAGCCCCATCCCGAAGAGCAGGCCATCGCCCTCGGGGTGGAAATAGAAAGAGGTCCCGAAGTCGATCGTCATCGGATGGTCACGAGTCGCCGCAGGCATCGGGTCGGTGACAAAGATGTTGCGCGGATAGGGTTCGACGGGCACGCTGATCCCGGCCATTCTGCCGATCTCGCCTGCCCAGGCGCCGGCGCAGTTGAAGACGGCGGAGGTGACGATGTCGCCGGCTGTTGTACGCACGAGTTGCACGCCTCCGCCGCTGTGCTCGACGCCGGTGACGGCGACTCCTTCGAGGATCTTCGCCCCCAACGCCCTGGCGGAATTGGCGTAGCCGGAGGTGACCGCATGTGGGCTGGCGATGCCGTCGCTCGGACAGAACGTGCCACCGAGGATGTCGTCCCCGGCGACCATCGGCGCCAGCTCGCGCAGCTCGCGAGCCTCAACCCAGCGCGCGTCGGAGACGCCGAACTGGTGCCACATCGGGAGCAGCCGGCGGAATTCGTCGACCTCACGATCGCTGGTCAGGACGAACAGGTAGCCGATCCTCCGGAACTCGGGATCGACGCCCGTGTCGGCCTCGAGGGTCTCCAGCAGGCGCACCGACAGCTGCTGCATGAGGACATTGGCGCTGGATGAGAATTGACGCCTCACGCCGCCGGCGCACTTGCCGGTAGATTGCGATCCCAGGGCCTCTCTCTCGACCACCACCACCTTCACGCCGCGCCGGACAAGGTGGTAAGCGATAGAGCAGCCGATGACCCCGCCGCCCACGACGACGACGTCAGCCGTCAGGGCCATGATCTCTTGGGGTGCGAAGTGCCTCGGCCCCGGTCAATGGAAGCAGCTTCAGCGCGAGCTGCAGCTTGAATGCCGAGTTGCCTGAACGGACTGGATAACCCAGGGTCACCTCGATCATCTTCAGACGATAGTCCAACGAGTTCGGATGGATACCGAGCTGCGCGGCGGCCGCCTTTCGGACCATGCCGGTAGCGAAGAAGGCGTCCAGGGTTTCGACGATGTGAGCCCGGCTTCGCTTGTCACGCTCCAGCAGCGGTGCCAGCACCTCCTGCACGAAGCTGTCGGTCGTGGTGTCCTGCTTGAAGAGATCCAGGAGCCTGAGCTCGTCGTACTTGTGGACCTGGCCCTGAGGCTCGAGCAGAGAGCCGAGCGCGCGCGCCCGTCGAGCCTCACGCAGGCTGATCATCATGCCGTGGGCGCCCGCGCGTGGTGAGCCCAAACCGGCGGTGAGGTGAAAGGCAGCATCGTTGCCATCACCGATGGTCGACGCCAGGATTCTCGCCACCTCATCGGCTGACGTGCCGGGCACCGCGAGCACCACCCCAAGGTCGACCAGGCCGGCCGGGCTGTCGGGAAAGCGCCTGCGCAGGTCGCGCACAACATCGGCGAGCCGCATATCGACAACGCTTCGCGCCATCGACGGCAGGCTGCCGGGCTCGATCACGACGCCGATCCGAAGTGCCGAAAGGTCGTAACCGAGCAGGCGCGCCTCGCCTTCGGCTTCAGCGTCATCCGCGAAGTCGCCGGAGACGATGCGACCCAAAAAGAGCCGGATCGCCTCCTCGAGTGACCTGCCCATGTCTTCGCGCGCGTGCAGGTAGCCGCGCTCGCTGACCGAGTTGAGCAGGTCGAGGTACTGCATCGTCAACGTGGCCAGGCGGGCGAGCGACTCCGCCGGGGCGTGCGCCACGACGATCTCCCACATGGCCTGCGCCTCGAGCCGGCCGGCTCGCAGCACCGCCTCGAGCGGAAAGCCCTGCCTGAGCCGGATGCCCGAGGCCACCTCGAGGTCGGCCAGCTCTTGCTGATCCGGCAGCCGCTCGTCGGCGAGCGCTCCGAGGTACAGCTCGAGATTGCGGGCCTCGATGTCGATGAGGTCCTGCTCGATCGCCGACCCGGGCACGCGGGCATAGGCGGGGATCTCGGCCTCGAGGCGATGTGCGATGGAGCGGGCGAAACCGTCGATCTGATCCCTCGAAATGCCAAATCCGGCCCGAACTTGTGACGAAGTCACAATGATTTGCGCCTGGCGACGGAGATTTCCCTTAATGTCCTTCAGCCCTCTCAGTGTAGTCTCCCAAAAGGCAATTCACGGCGCAGTCCAGCTGAAGAGGAGTCAAGTGGCCACCACCGAAGAAACCCGCAGCCTGATCCCGACCCTTCCAGGCCACTTCTACGTTGACCCGGCGGTGTTTTTGGCGGAGCAATCGAAGATCTTCGCGAAGCTCTGGTTTTGCACGGCGCGTGCCTCGGAACTCAAGACTCCCGGCAGCTTCCAGACCTTCGAGGTCGGCGGCGAAAGCCTGATCATCGTGCGGGACGGCGACCAGCAGGTGCGCGCCTTCTTCAACGTGTGCCGTCACCGAGGGTCGAGGATCTGCAGCGAAGCCGTCGGGCAGGTGAAGCGCACCTTTCAGTGCCCGTATCACGTCTGGAGCTATGGGCTCGACGGGCGCCTCGTCGGGGCCCCGAACATGTCGATGATGCCGGAGCTCGAAGAGGCCGAGCGCAGCCTGCTGCCCGTTCACGTGCGTGTGTGGCTCGGCTACGTCTGGGTCTGCCTGGCGGCAGACGCGCCGGACTTCGAGGAATCTGTGGTCAATCAGGTCACCGAACGCTTCGGCGACCCTGAGACGATCGAGCGGTACGGCCTTGACAGGCTCGAAGTCGGGCGCCGCATCGAGTACGACGTCCGCGGCAACTGGAAGCTGATCGTCGAGAACTTCATGGAGTGCTACCACTGCGCGAACCTGCATCCCGAGCTGGTGGCGGTCATCCCCGAGTTCCGGCGAGGCTTTCCGACGCAGCACAAGGTGGGTTACGGCGCGGAGTTCGGCACGGACATCAGGGGCTTCACGTTCGACGGGCGGCAGGGCTTCGGGTCGCTCGAGGGACTGGGGGCGGAGCAGGACCGCCATTACTACGGCATGACCGTCCTGCCGCAGCTGGTGATCAACCTGGTGCCAGACCACGCGATCATCCACCGGATCTTTCCGATCGCTGCCGATCGCACGGTGGTCCGGTGCGACTGGCTGTTTGCGTCGGACGTGGTCAACGGCGGCCAGGACCTGGGTCCGTCGATCGAGCTCTTCCACCGGGTCAACACCCAGGACTTCGCCGCGGTCGAGGGCTGCCAGCCGTCGATGGGCTCGCGAGCCTTCAAGGACGGCGGGGTCTTTGTGCCCGCGGAGCACCACATCGCGGCGTTCAACCAATGGGTTCGCGACCGGCTGGACGAGCCGGCATGACCGGCCGGCGCGAAAGCGCCGCCTACGTGGTGCCAGAGAGCCTGAGAGGCTCGCCGGGGACCCCGAAGGACCGCCGCGAGGAGGCCTTCTTCAACCGGGTAGATCCCGATCCCGAGTGGTTGACCAACAGCCAGCCGGGCAAGGCGATGGAGCGCCTCGAGATGGCCTATACGGCCGAGCGGCCGGAGATCAAGCGCGTTTGGGGGGCGCGAATCGCTGAGCAGGCGCAGCAGCTGAAGGCGGCCGAGCAGGCCGAGCCGGTGGCAGCCAAGTCCGTCGGCGACATCACGGTGGCGATCAAGGAGGAGGCGCTCCGGCTCGGCTTTGACGCAGTCGGCATCGCGCGTTTCCATCGCACGTACGTCTACTCCAACTATCGCGGTCTCGTTCGCTTCAAGAACCTCATCGTCCTCGCCCTCGAACGCGCGACCGAGGACTTCGAAAGCCAGATCCTGTCCATCGACTACATGCACATGACGCAGCAGCTGATGCACGAGGGGACCGAGATGATGCTCGAGCTGATCGCGTTTCTGGGCGCACGCGGCTATCGCGGACAGGTGGTGGCGGGCCCCATCGGGATCAACATGGTCAAGGTGCTGCCTTACGCGGAAGAGGCCGGCCTCGGACAGATGGGGCTGAACGGGCAGCTGCTCTCGCCTTATTTCGGCAGCCGATGGCACCCGTTCGCCCTCTCGACGGACGCCCATGTCACGCCTGACGGCCCGCGCGATTTCGGGATCCCCACGCTGTGCGATTCATGCCAGGTATGCGTGCGTCGCTGTCCCGGCCGTGCGATACCCAACTTGCGCGTCCACTGGCGTGGGGCGGTCAAGAACAAGTTGGATGTCGAGAAGTGCGTGCCGATGCTGATGCGTTACGCGACCTGCAACATCTGTACGAAGGTTTGCCCGGTCCAGAAATACGGCCTGGCCGCGGTCGCCGAGCATTTCGAAGCGACCGGCGGCGAGGTGCTGGGCAAGGGTACCGAGGAGCTCGAAGGCTACACATTGCCCGATCGGGGCTACCAGGGAGTCGGCGCGCTGCCTCGCTTCGACAAGGACGAGGCGCGAATCCGATACGACCTGCTCGACCAACTGCCCCCCGACATCGGGCCATGGGTGCACCAGATTGACGAACGCAAAGAACCTAGTTAATTGTTATGAGTCTGAGGTCGACCTCGACGGCGGGTTATGTTGCCCGGGGTCGGTGAGGTAATCGAGCAATGAGCAACCCTTTCCGCTCCATGTAACAGGCGAAGCGCAGCGTGGCATTGGACGTGAAAATGCGCAAGCCAATGGACTCGGACCGTCAAGCCGACTCACTTGGGTCAGAGCCGTAGCTAGAATTTCAATCTGGAACGAGTGCGATTGTGCCGCTACACTCAGCGACCGCCTCGTCGGCTTGCTCAACAATTGCGTGGCAGAAAACCATTTGGCCAGAGCGGCCTCGAACCTCGGCTCTAGCCACTATCGTTCCTGCGACAGCCGGCTTGAGGTATTGCACAGTGAGATCTACCGTCGTGGCTGCCTCACCCTCGCTCATCATCGTCGCACCTGCACACGCCATCGCACAGTCGCCTATCGTGGCCAAGACTCCACGATGAACGAACGTGTGACTCTCTGCCGAAGACCCATGAGCGCTATTTGATACATGACCCTCAACAACGGCGGAGCCGGCCTCGACCTGCACAATGATCAGGCCGAGATTTGCCCACATCCCCGTCGTTGGCTTCATCAGGTTCAAGCGACGAAGGTACTGGACTCCGTAGGCTTCTCGCCGGTTCATGATTTTATTCGACCAGGTTATTCGTCCACGACAATAAGTTCAGTTTAAAGCGTCCATCCCACGGACTGGCTTGGGGACTTGGAGCAGTGCGCTACGTGACCTGATCTGAGATGGTTTCGTACAGCAACGCCGGTGGCATACCGCGCTAATTGGCGGCAAGCTGTGGCACTCAGCGAATTCGAGACGCTATTTCGGAACGGGCCGCAGCGATCTGTTAACCGCAAGGCTGATAGCCAAAATGACAGCCAAGCCGGTAGACAACCGCCGACGACCACGGACGAGTACGGATTGTCAAGCCAAAAGATCGAACTTAAGCGGACGCCGATGGATGCGTGCGGATGCCGAGCCCGCGGTCTTCAAAGCCGTTTGCGGGGCGCTGCTGAGGCGGCCGGGGTGGGTTCGATTCCTATCCATCCCCGCCAAATTTGACGCTCATGACAGCCAGGGTTACTTCGCAAGGCCGAACGTTTCCATGGCAGTAAGAGAGGACGGAGGAGATGCGGCGGCAGCTTCTAAAGCTAGAACCGCCGCGCCACGCAACGCACCGTCGTGTATGAAACGTGCGGGCACTACCTCTGGAGGAAATGGCACCGCCATCTTGAGCCGCCGGCTCAGGTGACCCAGGACGCGATCAGCGGAGCTCATCAAGCCGCCCCCTACTGCAATTCGCTCCGGATCAACCAGGATTGCGATGTTCGCGACGTGTACCGATAGCTCGGCGAGGGCCTCGTCAACGATCGAGCGAGCGCGTACGTCCGTGCTTGCGAAGACATCGGCAGCGCTGAGGTTTCGTCCCATCACCCTGCTACCTCGCTCTCCGATGGCCCGACCACCGGCGAACTCCTCCAAAGGTGCATGTCCGGCGGCGATGCCACATTCGTCCTGAATCCCGCGAAGGTTGTAGCCGATTTCGCCTGCGGCGCCGTGAGCCCCGGAGCGCACTCGGCCGCCTATCACCACCGCCGCCCCCATGCCCGTTCCGAAGCTGATGAATACTGCCGGATCAGAGTTGCGCAGGCTACCCCACTTTGCTTCTGCCACGGCCGCCCATTTCACGTCAGTGCCCACCATTACGTGGTCAACCCGCAGGCCATTTCGCAACAGATCTGGGAGAGAGAGCTTTTCCCAGCCAGGGAGGTTTGGGGCTAGCAAAACGCGGTCGACAAGCACAATGCCGGGACTGACGGCGCCGACAGCTACGCACTCACCGCCCCGCATCTCGACTTGGTTTGCAATCAGAGCGCCTGCCACGGCGAGGGTTCGGCGGACCGCCGCATCGGCCCCAGCTGAAGCTTCGGTTGGAAGCTCAGTCTGTTCGAGGATTCGACCTTTAAGATCCGCCACGGCGACAGCAACCTTGGTGCCCCCGAAGTCAATCGCAAGGACAAAGTCGGGTTCAGCCGTGGTGCTGGACGTCGGAATCATGTAGCCGCTCCAGGTTTGGCTGTCGTGTCCAACCCGCGGATGAGGCGCCGACGCTGACGTCGAATCGCAATTGGCCATTCAAGGTGCTGCCAACCCTGACGAATCACCATCGACCTACTCCTCGGCCGGCCGCGTTTCGAGGAGGTCGAGAATCAGCGCCGTCC
This sequence comes from Candidatus Dormiibacterota bacterium, assembly GCA_003139695.1. Taxonomy (GTDB): domain Bacteria; phylum Chloroflexota; class Dormibacteria; order Dormibacterales; family Dormibacteraceae; genus Palsa-872. Next base: position 69,093 of record PLJM01000020.1, read on the forward strand.
AGCTGAAATCAGGCGCGCCGTGCCCCTCGCCAGTGAGGGTGTTGTAGTACTCGCGAAAGCCCCAGCGCTCAATCATCGTCGCCGTCGAGTCCTCGATTCGCCTTGCAAAGTCGGTCCGGCCGTGGCGCCGCAGGCCGCGGCACAGGAACCAGTTCACGTTGACCCAACTCGCGCCGCGCCAGAGTAGGTGCTCGCCAATCGCGCCCGGCTGGAAGGCGGGCTCGCGCCGGGAAACCGTAGGGATCGGCCAAGGTGTCCCATAGGCGCTCGGGTCTTCAACCTGATCGATGAGGCGATTCGCGATCTGCTTGGGAAGCTCGGGCAGGAGAAGCGGGAGGAGACTCGTAAAGGTGCTTGTTCGCAGGGGCCGTTCGGCCAGTCCGGCCAGGTCCCAAAAGAGGCTGGCGTCCGGGTCCCAACATTTCGCAACGAGAGCTTGACGCGTACGGTCGGCGCGGGCAGCGAAGTCCGCGGCGCCCGCAGCGTCCCCGACGTGCGCGAGGAGGTCCCCCAGGACCCGCTGATTTTCCGCGTAGATGGTATTGACCATCACGTCCTCATCGATGAAGCGGTCGAGAGCGAACATGAGCGCGGGGTCGCGTCCGACCTCTGCGTACGGGTCGGCCACACGGTGCCAGGCGGCGTCGTAGTCGGGCCGGTTATCGCCGGAAACCCCCAAGTAATCGTCGAACTTCGGTGACTCATCGAGCCCCGTTTCGTCAGCCTGAAGGACGGCGACGAGTCCGTCGTCGTCCGGATCGCGCACGTCGTGCAGCCAGTCAAAGTAGCGACGGGCTGCGGGCAGCACCTCACGCAGAAAAGCTTCGCCGCGACCGCGGGCCGCGACTGCCGCGATCGCCTCGGCCAGCAGGGGTGGCTGCATGCAATCAGAAAAGTAGGGTGTGCGATAGGCGATCGAGTAGTCTGCCAGCCGCTCTTCGAACGCCTCGCGCTGCCAGAAGGTGACATGGGGGATCAGCCCATCGGGCTGCTGATTGGCGAGCAGGCAGGTCAGCTCAGACTCGGCTCGCACGGGGTCGAGGTGGCTGAGGACGATGGCATGGAAACACGAGTCCCAAAACCATTGGAAAGGGTAGGTCGTCATGGATGGACAAACGAAGTCGTAGTCCCTGTCACACCAAGCCGCGTGTCCGCGCTGGCGGTTGCGGTCGTACAGATCGCTCACCGCTGCGCGCATCGTCTCGAGGCGGGCGGCCTCCTCGTTCTGTTTGTTCATGCGGGAGCTCACGCCGCCTCTCGTGGCGCCGCTGTCGATGCCCGCTCGCGTAGCTCGACTGGCAGAATCACCGGCGGCGGGCCGAGCGAACCTTTGACGCCGCCGCGTGCGTCTCCCACCTCGGCCAAACCAAGCAGCTCGCCGAGGCGGCGTACGGCCCAGCGACCCATTTCCGCGGTTGGCTGCGCGATAGTCGTGAGTGGCGGATCGACCCATGCGCTGAGCGCAATGTCGTCATATCCGACGATGCTTATATCAGCTGGGACTTGTCTTCCTAGCGAGCGAAGCGTACGCACCGCGCCAATTGCGGTCAGATCGTTGTAGCAGACGATGCCGGTGATATCGGGCATCCGTTTAAGCAGCTCATGAACAGCGCGCTCGCCGCCGGCGACCTGCCCGTCGCCTTCGACCACGACGAGCGAATCGGGATCCTGGCCCGCGCGTTCGAGGGCCTCGCGGATGCCATCCCGGCGTTCACCCGCAGCTGCGTTCCGTGCCGGCGCGGACAGGTGTCCGATCCGACGGTGGCCGAGCGACAGAAGATGTTCCGTTGCCAGCCGACCGCCCTGGCGGTTGTCGCCGAGGATCGCCGGCAACCGCATGTCCGGCGCCGCCCAATTCACGAGTACAACCGGCACGGACCGTTGGCGGGCGAGCCATGCGCCCTGGCGCTCCTGCAGCCCACTCGAGGCGATGATGATCCCGTCGACCCTCCGATCGACGAGCAGGTCCAAATAGTTCTCTTCGCGGCCCGGATCGTCGGCGCCGTTGCACAGCATGACGGCAAGGTTCCGCTCGAGCGCCGCGTCCTCTACCGCCCGGACGATCTCAGGGAAGTAGGGGTTCTGGATGTCGGTCACGAGCAGGCCGAGAGTGCGCGTTGTCCGGAGCTTGAGCGACCGGGCAACCGCCGACGGCCGGTAGCCGAGCGTTTCTATCGCGGCGAGGACCCGGGCTCGGGTCTGCGGCTTGGCGGGGTCTGCGCCCGAGATGACTCGGCTCACTGTTGCCGTCGAAACCCCTGCTTGCTTGGCGACGTCGCGGATTGTCGGCTCCACTAGGATTCCGACCTGGGGTTCGAAAACCACATCGCGCTGGTGAGCGCCTGGAGCTCGCCATTAGCGGCCACCAGCTGCGCCCGGACATAGGTCGACGCGTGCCGCACGGCTACGGTCGTGGACCAGTCCGCCGATTCGACGGCCGCCGCACCGATGGCGCCCTTGTCGCCCAAAACGATGAGTGTGCTCCCGTCTCCGCCCTGCACTGAGACCTCGACTCCGTTTCCTTTCCGTTCGAGGTAGAGCTGGGGTCCGGCCGGTCCCGCGGATACGAATGTCCGACCTGCCCGCATTGCATCGATGATCGTTGCAGCGTCCGCACCTGGCCCCGCCTCGACCCACGTCGTCGGCATCCCGAGCGCCTGCGTGTGACGTGGGTCAGGATCGTGGTATCGAAGGATGTGCGTATCGCTGCCGCCGACCGCGACGAGTCGCTGCCCGAGGCGGAGCCGCGCCTCCCAAAAGTCGAGCGAGATGGAGTTGAGTCGGGCCCACGGCCCGTTCCAGACCTCGATCGCGTGCATGGACCGGATCGTGCCGTATTCCCACGCCGGTCCGAACGGCTTTGGGTGGTTGACGCTGACGAACGCGCCTGCTTCGGCGGCCTCCGCCATTGCCTGCTCGACGGCCGGCGCCTCCGGCGTTCGGAACTCCCACCAGCGGTCGGTTCCCCACGCATTCCAGTGCCCGCCGTAAGTTGTGACCTCGACGCCTGGGATCACAATCGGGCGGCCGTTGCCGCCGGCTCCGTATTCGGCGAGGTGGGCGACAGTGTTGTGATCGGTGACGCCAAGGAAATCGAGGCCCGCTTCAGCGCCCGCATACAACATCTCGCTTGGCCACGAATCTCCGTCCGAGTAGCGCGTATGACAGTGCAGGTCGCCTCGCAGCCAGCCGGCACGCGCCTCGGGCAGCGACCGCGATCGCGAGTCTCCCACACGAACCAGGTCGCGCTCCAATCGTGAAATCCCGGGATCGAACCGGATCTCAACCGACCAATCGCAGCCGCGCGGGCCGACCTTGTACGGCCCTAGCAAGACGTTCCATGTCCCCTGGAGAATCGGTCCTGCTGTATACGGTGGCGTCGACCATTCATCGCCGATGACGAACTCGAGCTGGTCGCTGCCACTCCAGCCGCGGAACCCGACGCTCCCTGTCTCGGTGCCGCGCGGGTCGAACAGGCCGATGTCGAGCGTGTTGCCGCCGCTGAGGAACTGATCGGCGTCGATCCGGTCTGTATACGAGTAGCGGACATGCATCTGGCGATGGCCCGGCTCGACCAGAAACGGGACGAGCGAGTATCGCTCCTTGTCCGCGTCGGTGAAGCGTCCCTTTAAGACGACGTCCGGTGGGGAGTCGAGCGCCGAACCGCGGACTGGCCTCAATTGAGCGCGTCGCCGCTGGAGTTGTCGAAGACACGGACCGCCGCCGGATCGACTCGAAGACCCACCTTTCTTCCAGGCTCGGGGCGGACGTCGGGCGCAGCCCGCACCTTGATCGCCTCGCCGTTGACCCGAACGTCGATGATCACTTCGCTGCCGAATGGCTCGACGGCGACGACCTCGGCTGGTTGGCCGCCGGCCACGATCTGGACGCCTTCGGGCCTCAGCCCGACCGTCAGCTCTGTACCGGCACTGTCGATCGCACTACCTCGCTTTGGAGCCGGCAGCCTCCAGCCGCCGGCAACGACGAGGTCGCCTCCATCCCGAGTCGCCTTCAGCAAGTTCATCGGCGGCGAACCGATGAACTCGGCGACGAACACGTTCGCCGGGTGATCGTAGACCTCGTCCGGCGTCCCGATTTGCTGGAGCTCACCGGCGTTGAGAACGGCGATCCGGTTGGCGAGGCTCATTGCCTCGGCCTGGTCGTGGGTGACGAACACCATCGTAGTACCGAGCTCGCGCTGGAGCGTCTTCAACTCCGTCCTGGTGTGGACGCGCAGCTTGGCATCGAGGTTCGAAAGCGGCTCGTCCATCAAGAACACGCGGGGCTCGCGGACGATCGCCCGCGCCAACGCGACCCGTTGCTGCTCTCCGCCTGACAGCTGCCCCGGCCGCCGCGGCAGCAGGCGGCCGATTCCGAGCATGTCCGCGACGCGGGCCACCTTTCGATCCTGCTCCGCGCGCGAGAGCCCGCGCACCTTGAGCGGGTAGCGGATGTTCTCCTGAGCCGAGAGATGTGGATAGAGCGCGTAGCTCTGGAAGACCAGCGCGACGTCCCGGTCCTTCGGCTCCAGGCCAACGACACTCTTGCCGCCGATCCGGATGTCGCCGCGATCCGGCTCCTCGAGGCCTGCGACCATCCGAAGGGCTGTCGTCTTGCCGCAACCGGACGGGCCAAGGATGACGAGCAGCTCCCGATCGGTGATGTCGAGCGAGAGGCCCCGAACCGCGGCGGCGCTTTCCGCTTGGGCAGCGAATAGCTTCCAGACATTGTCGAATTGCACTCCTGCGATCGCTACAGACCTCTGGTGCTGTTCATCAGGCCGCGAACCATGAACCGGCGCGCTCCGAAGAAGACGACCATGACCGGAAGTATGTAGAGGACGGCCATCGCGGCGATCACCCCGTACTGGACCTCCGTATAGCCGCCCTGTGTCCGCATCGCCTGGTAGAACGCGAGCGGCACCGTCGTGAGGTCCTGCGTGTCAATGAGGATGATGACCAACAGGACTTCTGCCCAGGCGCTGAGGAACGATAGCCCGGCGGCAATCCCCAGGCCTGGTCCGGCAAGCGGCAGGACGATCTCGAACAGGGCGCGCAACCTCGTCCGGCCGTCCAGCCATGCAGCCTCCTCGAGGTGGCGAGGAATCGAATCGAAGAAGCCCTTCATGAGCCATACGAGAAACGGCAGCTCAATAGCCGCAGAGATGAGGACCAAACCCAGGTAGCTGTTCCTCAGTCCCAGCTGTCTGGCCAGACCATAGATCGGGACCATCGTTGCGGATATTGGCATCGTCTGGAGGAGCAGGACGCCATATGTGATCCAGTCCTTACGACGGAAGTCGAGCCGCGAAAGCGAGTAGCCGGCGAGAGCGACTGCGAATACCACGAGGATCATCGTCGCGATCGCGACGAACAAGCTGTTGAAGAGAACCCGTCCGAAATCGTAGTCGGTGAAGAGGTGGGCGAAGTTCATCAAGGTGGGCGCGACCGGCCACTGGATGTAGGCGGTGGCCTTGGCGTCGAACGCCGCGCTGAGGAGCCAGAGGAACGGCACGAGGAAAAAAGCGCAGACGATGAGGAATACGAAATGGACGGCCAGCCACTCGAGCCAGCCGGCGCGCTTTTCTGGACGTCGCACGAGCGGCGCCTCGCCGGCTGCCGCCGTGGCGGGGCCTGCGACCGGAGTGCCCGTCTTTGCTTTCACGCCCGCGCCCTCGACCAGCGAAGGAACACGATCGCGAACGCAAGGTTGAGAGAGAGCATCACGACCGCGATCGTCGACCCGTAGCCGATCGCATATGCCTCGAACGCCTGGTGGAAGGCATAAAGGGCGATCACCTCCGTTTGCAGCGCCGGCCCGCCGTTGGTCAGTGCCTGGATGAGAATGAATGTCCCAAAGGTCGCCATCGTCACCGACAGAAGCGTCAGGGCGGCGATCGGCCGGAGCATGGGCAACGTGTGGTCCCAGAAGCGGCGGAACGCACTGGCTCCGTCGACGCGTGCGGCCTCATAGATATCGGAGGGGATTGTCTGCAGAGCGCCCAGGAAAATGAGCATCACGAACGCCGTCCCGCGCCAGGTATTGACAATGATCACTGAGAGCATCGGCGCCTGGCCAAACCAATCGACAGGACCGAGGCCAAGATGGCCGAGGGCGACGTTCAGCGAGCCGCTGTAGAAGTCGAACATTGCAACCCACAGAAAGCCGGCGATGATCGTCGGGTTGACCCAGGCCAGCAGTACCGCGAAATAGACGAAACTCCTTGCGCGGAAGCGTCGCCGCTCGGCGTGATCGAGGAGCAGCGCGAGCGCCAGGCCCAGCACGAACTGGCCAATGACCGCGGAGCCGATGACGAACACGACCGAATTGAGGATGACCTGGGCGAAGTCAGGGTCGTGGAACAGGCGCACGTAGTTGTCGAACCCAACGAAACGCGGGTTCGCGGCGTCGATGCCGACGAGAGCGCTGTTCGTGAAGCTCGAGAAAAGAGCCCAGAGCGCCGGGCCCACAAAGAACAGGGCGAGCAGAAGCGCGGCAGGGCTGAGCCCTGCCACGTACAACCGGTTGCGCCGGAACGAGCTCCGGCGGCCGGCGATCACTACTGCGTGGTGACTTTGTCGGCCCCGACCTGCTGCTTCAAATCGTCGGTGTACCTCTGGGAGGCTGCATCGGCACCCAGCGCGCCGGAGGCGACCCGCGCGGTCGCCGTCTGGATCGCCAGGATGACCTTCTGGTAGTCCGCGGTCGGCGCTGTGAAGCGAGCGCTCTTCAGCGCAGCGGTCGAATCGACGAGGTACTTGCTCGACGCGAACGCGGGCACATTTGCCGCGTCGGCGCGGGCGACCGGGTGAGGGTCCTCCGCGTTCAGCGAGCCGACGATCTGCGCCGAGTTCATCGCCTTGATGAACTCCCAGGCAGCCGGCTTGTTCTTGCTCTTGGCAGCGATGTACCAGCATGTTCCCGGGCCACCGACAGTGAACGACGGGCCACCGGTCTCGGTGGGATGAAGGACATAGCCGACGTTCTGCTCGGTGCCGGCCTTGTTTGCGGAGTCCCAGCCGCCATAGACCCAGCCGCCCTCGAAGAGGAGCGCCAGCTGGCCGTTACCCAGCTTCTGGCGCATCGCCACCCATGGCTGCGTGGCGGTGATGATCGTCTTGGGGCTGAGGCCGGACCCATACGCCTTGGCGTAGTAGGCCATGACCTTCCTGGTGGCCGGGCTGTCGCCGATCCACTTGCCGCTTGAGTCCTGGAGCTCACCACCGTACGCCCAGAGGAGCGGCACGAAGGCGTGATCCGCGGTCCCGCTGGAGCCGGCCGGGCCGGCATAGAGCGCGTAGGGCAGGATGTTCGGTGTGGCCGCCTTCACGGCTGCGGCGGCATCCAGAATGCCCTGAACGTTGGCGGGCGTCCAATCGGCCGGAAGTCCGGCCTTCTGTAGGTCGTCCTTGCGGTAGTAAAGCCAGCGCATGTCGAGGCCGTACGGGATCGCGTAGACCTTGCCCTGGTATGTCACGCCGCTCTTAACAGCGTCCGGATACTGCGACCAGTCTGACCAGGCACCGATGTATGAATCGAGCGGCTCGATGTACCCGGCATCGGCCAGGGCGCCGATGCTGGTGCCGGCGACGTGGAAAACATCAGGAACGTCGCCGCTGGACAGGCGGAGAAGCAGCTTCGTGTAGAAGCTGTCGTCGTCGATCTTCTGGAGATCGATGTTGACGTTGACTCCGGAGAACTGCTGGTGAACTGCCGCGGCGGCTTGCTGGACGTACTTCGGCTTGAAACCCGCCTGATCGGGATAGGTGACGTTGACTGTGCCGGAGATCGCACCACCGGACGATGGCGAGCCCCCCGAGGCTGGACCGCACGCCGCGACGAGTGCGGCCGCGGCCGAGAGCTGCAGAAATCGCCGACGGGAGAGAGTCTGGTTCAGAAGCTGCAGCTCGTTCATGCTCACCACCCTGTAATCGATTACGGTATGTGACGGCGTAGTATTGCACGCCCGCGGCGAGCGGGTCAACTAAGGGGCAATTAACAGTTAGAGCAGACTGGGGAGAAGACGCTCGCTTGCACATCGGATTGGTCGGAACGGGAAGGATCGGTGCCTTTCATGCCCAAGCCTTGAGCCAAAGCCCACTCTCCGATCGGTTGACAGTGGCCGACGCCGACCCACGTCGCGCGGCTGAGGTGGCCAGGGCGGTGGACGCCCGGTGCGTCGAGAGCCCCGAGGCACTCTTCGAGGCTGGAATCGATGCCGTCGTCATCGCCGCAACCACCTCTGCGCATGCCGCGTTGCTCCACATGGCCGCGGATCGGCACATTCCCGCGTTCTGCGAGAAGCCAATAGCTTTGGACGTCGCAACTACCGACGCAGTGATTGACCATGTCGAGCGGGCCGGCATCCTGGTCCAGATCGGCTTTCAGCGCCGCTTCGACGCCGGCTATCGTGCCGCGAGGGAAGCAGTGCAGTCGGGCGCGTTGGGAGACGTGCATATCGTCCGGCTTGCGACCCATGACCCCACGCCGCCTTCCGAGGAATACCTGGCCGCCTCTGGCGGCATCTGGCGTGACCTCGCCATCCACGACTTCGACATCGCGCCGTGGGTGGTCGGCCGGCCGGTGGTCGAGGTGTACTCGGACGGCCAGGCCAACGCCGGCCTGTTCGCAAAGCACGAAGATGTCGACGCGGCATGTGCAGTCATGCGCTTCGAGGGTGGGGTCCTCGGCATCGTCAGCGCCACACGTAACGATCCTCGCGGCTACGACGTACGCATGGAAGTCTTTGGGCTTCGCGATAGCATCGCGGTTGGATGGAATGCTCGCACTCCGCTGCGGTCGATCGAACCCGGAGTCGCCGCTCCCCACGAGCCGGGCTACCGCGATTTCATGGATCGCTTCGAGCCAGCCTACCGAGCTGAACTCCAGGGCTTCCTGGCGGCGGTGCGCGATGGGGGCGAAAGCGCATGCACCGTCTTCGAGGCGCGTCGCGCGTTGGTGGTTGCTCTTGCGGCCGACCGCTCAAGGCGCGAGCACCGGCCTGTGCGCATTGAGGAGTTCCGATGAAGGTGGCCGGCGCTCCGATTTCGTGGGGAGTGAGCGAGCTGCTCGGATGGGGCCACCGCATGGCGCCTGCGCGTGTCTTGCGAGAAATGCGCGAATTGGGTCTGCACGCAACCGAGCTGGGGCCACCCGGCTACCTGCCCGAGGAGCCGGGCGCGTTGCGCGAGCTGCTTGACGGCGTGGGTGTTAGCCTTGTCGCCGGCTTCCTCGCCGCCGTCTTGCACGATCCCCACCTGCGGGCTTCAGCCCTTGGCAACGTCGAGCGAGTGGCGACTGCATTGGCTGAGTCGGGCGCTGAGCAGCTCATCCTGGCGGCCGCGTTGCCTGGTGATAGCTACGATCGTCGCGGAAGGCTGCATAAGGAGGGCTGGGTCGCTCTGGCCGCGACCCTGGCTGCCGCGGAAGATCTCGCGGCGGCGCATGGCATCGGATTGGCCTTTCATCCTCACGCCGGGACCGCGGTCGAACGTGAAGAGGAGGTGACCATGCTCCTGGAGATGACGAACGTAGCCCTTTGCCTGGATACCGGCCACCTTTTCCTTGGCGGCGCCGATCCCGCCCAAGTGGCGCGTGACGCCGGCGCTCGCGTGCGCCACGTACATATGAAGGACGTGGATGCAGAGCTGGCGGCGCGCGTCCGCTCTGGGGAGCTTGCCTATGCAGCGGCCGTGCGATCCGGCCTATACCGGCCGCTGGGCCAGGGCGACTTGGACCTGAAGGCTGTCGTTGGCTGGCTGCAGGACGCCGGTTACCAGGGCTGGTACGTGCTCGAGCAGGATGTGGCGCTTGCTGCGGAGCCCGAGCCAGCAGGCGGGCCCATTGCTGCGGCGCGGCAGAGTCTCGAGTTCTTCCGCGCACTGTCAGGGGCCAAGCAACCAACCAACGCATTCACGGAGGACTGAAGCAATGAGGCGATCAGCTCGTCACCGAGGTGCGCGGGCCTCGTCGTCCTCGACTGCGCCCTTCGCGTCCGCCTCACCATGGTCAGAGGCCCAAGTGAAGTTCCGCCGATGAGCCGATTTCGCGACGAGATCGGCGAGCAGCCGGGGATCGCCGCCAACATGCTGGCGCGCCGCCGCGCCACGGTCGATTCGATTGGCGCCCAGATCCGCGATGCCGGGCCCCGCGGCTTCTTGATTGCGGCGCGTGGCAGCTCCGACCACGCGGCGCTGTACGCCAAATATCTCTTCGGCCGGCGCAACCGCGCCCTCGTGTCGCTGGCCGCGCCGTCGCTTTTCACGCACTACTCGAGTCCACCTCGGTTGGAGGGCCAGTGCGTCATCGGCATCTCGCAGTCGGGCTCATCGCCTGATGTGATCGCGGTGATCGAGGAGGCCGTCCGGCAGGGGGCGCTCACGGTGGCGCTCACCAACGACGCGGAATCGAGGCTGGCGGGCGTCGCCGCGCTGGTGTTCCTGCTCGGAGCCGGCCCGGAGCTGAGCGTTCCGGCGTCCAAGACCTACACTGCCAGCCTGCTCGCGCTCGCTCTTCTCTCGCAGGCGATCGATCCCGAACCGGCCTTCGAGCAGGCCCTGGCACAGGTGCCGCTCGCGCTTTCAGAAGCCGTCGTGCGTGAGGTCGAGCTGGACCGGCTGGCGCCGGCGCTGCTGGGTCCCCGGGCGATCGTGCTGAGCCGAGGCTTCAACCTTGCTACCGCGGAGGAGGTCGCGCTCAAGCTCACAGAGACCAGCTATATCCTCGCCCGCGCATGGTCCGTCGCCGACTTCGAGCATGGCCCCATCGCAGTCGTCGACGAGGGCTTCCCTGTGCTTTTCGTCGGCGGCGGTGGCCCAGTTGCCGCGGACCTAGGGAGGACCGCCCGGCGCCTCGAGGGATACGGTTCCCGCGTGATCGGGATCTTTGACGGCAAGGCCGGCGAGTTCGACCGAGAAGGGGTGGTCGGCATCGACTCCGGCCTTCCAGAGGAGCTGACGCCGCTCACCCTCGCGGTACTCGGGCAGTTGCTCGCGCACCGCGTCGCGCTGGCGCGCGGAATCGACCCGGATCGCCCGCGGTCCCTCAGCAAGGTCACCCGCACCTGGTGAGCTCGGGATGTGTACGCAACTCTTGGTGAGTCTTCAGCGGGCTAACCCTTCGCGCGTTCTCTAATAGCCAAATGGCAGCCAAGCCGACGCCCGGCAGCGGACGAATGCGGACGATCAAGGACCGTGCGCGCTCGGAACGATCTAGCGCACACGTCTATGGCCGGTCGCCGAACGCTGGCTACGCCGTCTTCAAAACGTTTGCGTGACGCGCTTGTCCGGAGGCCATTTCATACAGACCATTGGGCCGGCGGCAAGCTTGAGGTGAACCAAAGACCGGCGCCTCGCGCATAGTCTGGCGCGGACTGGTGTCGGCCACCGTGCTTCTCTTTCGACGCTCGCCAATTCGACGACTGGCTACCTCATGACCATGATTGCGTCGCAGGCTCGCAGTCTGTAACGTCCGGCGTGGTGCTGCTATGGGCCGGTCGTTGTCAATGGGACAGGCGGCATGCTTGGGCGCAGGATCGCCATTTCTGAAGCGGCTGTCGATCTGTTAACCGCAAGGTTCAGGGTTCGAATCCCTGCTCCGGAGCCAAAACTGAATACGAATTGACGACGCGACGACTGGCCCCTGCAACTTGCTACATCAGTTTTACATCAGTTCTACATCAATTGGTTCACGACCGAGATCGCAAGTTCGCCCGAAGCTTTGATGCCGTCTTCGAGGGCGAAGCCGCCCGGGTGATCCTGACTCCGTTGATAGCACCGAGGGCGAACGCCCACGCCGAGCGCTGGGTGGGGAGTGCTCGGCGCGAATGCCTGGACTGGATGCTGATCGTTTCCCCGCGTCACCTGGAGGCAGTGCTGGGCGAATACTGCGAGCACTACAACGATGAGCGCCCTCACCGAAGCTGCGGCCTTCGACCTCCCGCGTCGCGCAGCGCGCCAATTCGACGGCCAGGCGCCACTATTAGGAGACGCGCGAGGCTGGGAGGGCTATTGAGTGACTATTCCGGAACGCCAATTGCTGCCTGATGTACTTTCTGAATCCCACAGGCAGCTCGGATCCGACTCACCTCGGGCATCCGAGAGCTCGTAGTAAGCTTCGATTCGCATCGTCCAAAAGCGATGTTCAGTTGTTTTAAACAGCCGGTTAAAGGCCCTTTGTGGGCTGATTTCGATCTCAGAGACAGGTCACCTGTTTACAAAGCAGCTGCCCTGCCAATTGAGCTACGCCAGCGTCCTACGGAAGAGTAGCGGAACACTTTTTGCCGAGGGCACCGGGGCTAAATCCCGCGGCTAAAGGACGAGCGACAATAAAAGCGTCAGTACAAGGCCCATGACGGAGATGATGGTCTCCATCACCGACCAAGTCTTGATCGTCTGCCCGACCGTCAGCCCGAAGTACTCCTTCACCAGCCAGAAGCCCGCGTCGTTCACGTGCGAGAAAAACAGCGACCCAGCCCCAATCGCGAGCACAACCAATGCAAGGTGGGTGGGGGACAAACCGGCTGCCAACGGTGCGATGATGCCGGCAGCCGTCACAGTCGCGACGGTTGCAGACCCGGTCGACAGGCGGATGAGCACGGCTACGATCCAGCCCAGCAGGAGCGTCGACAGGCCGGCCGCAAGGGCGATCTTGGCAATTGCGGCTCCGGTGCCTCCATCGACCAGTGCCTGCTTAAAGCCGCCGCCGGCACCCACGATCAGCATGACGCCAACGATCGGCAGCAGGCTGGCGCCGATCTTTTTGGCCAGCACGGATGCCGAGAAGCCCACCGTGGTCCCGAACGTCACCATGGCCAGCAGAACGGCGATCAAGAGTGCCACGACTGGGTCACCGATGAAATCCAGCGCGGGCCGCAGCGCACTACCCTTCGCGATCCAGATATCCGCCGCCGCCTTGATGAGCATCAGAACGAGGGGGGACAGAAGGGTGATCAGGGTCCAGGCGAAGGTCGGGCTGCGTGTGGCATCCGGATCCTGCGCCGCCCCGGTGCCGGTCGAGCCCGCTCCGCTAGCCTTCGTGTCGCGGGTCGACGCGGTTGCTACCGCGGGTCCCGCTCCGACAGCTCCAATCGGGGCCATCGCCCCAGCGGTCCCGCTCGAGCCCGCGCCGACAGCGATCGTTTCGCGGGTCGACGTGCCAGTGACTGCGAGTCCGGCTCCGGCAGCTCCGATCGGGACCATCCGCGCCGCGAGCATGCCGAACAGCGGCCCGGCAACGGCCACGGTCGGAATAGCGATCAGAAGGCCGAGGGCTAGTGTCAGCCCGACATTCGCGTGAAGAATCGCGATCGCGGCGAGCGGACCCGGATGCGGGGGGACGAACCCGTGCAGCACTGACAAGCCGGCCAGGGCGGGGATCCCGAGCCGCATTGCAGGGCCCTTCGATCGGTGCACCGCGAGCATGACGACGGGGATGAGGAGAACGAGCCCGATCTCGAAGAACATCGGAATGCCGATGATGAAGGCGATGAGCGCCATCTTCCAGGGCAGCGTGGCAGGGCGTCCCCGAAGCAGCGTGTCCACCACCTTGTCCGCCCCGCCGGAGTCTGCCAGCAATTTGCCGAGCATTGCGCCCAATGCGATCAGCACTCCGACATAGCCAAGGACGCCACCTACCCCGGTCTCGTAGGACGCCGTCACCTTGTCGAGGGCAATACCCGATCCGATGCCAACGAATAGAGCGCCGATGGTCAACGCGATGAAGGCGTGCATCTTCAAGAACACGATCAGGAGAACGACGATCGCGATGCCGATGGCCGCAACGATCAGCACCTGGATGTCGTGGCCGCTCAACGTCGTGCTGGCTGCGGATGCCATTGGAACAGCGTTGTTGAAAGTGGCGTGCATGTGCATGGTTCCCTCCATTTCCGTTCAGTCGCTCAAGCCGAGCTTTTCCAGGATGCCTTGTGCAATTACGTCGGGGGCTGGACCGATATCCACCCGGATTGCCGGCTCGTCCGGGGTGGGTTCCTCGAGGTCGGCGAATTGGCTGTCAAGCAGGCGCGAGGGCATGAAGTGACCGTGGCGTACCGCAAGCCGCGCGGCGATGGTCTCCCTTGAGCCCGCCAGATACACGAACACCACTCCCGAGCCCCGTCGGTTGATCACGTCTCGGTATGAGCGCTTCAAAGCCGAGCACGTGATGATGCCGTTTTCGCCAGCGTCTAGGCGCTCTTCAACCCATCTGGCGACCTTCTCCAGCCACGGCGCGCGATCCTCGTCTGTGAGCGGATGTCCAGCCTCCATCTTCTTGACGTTCGACTGAGGGTGCAGTGCATCGCCCTCCTCGAACCGCCAACCCAGGCGGCCAGCCAGGATTGCGGCCACCGTCGTCTTCCCGCAGCCCGATACACCCATGAAAACCAGGACCACGGGTTTCGCGATCGGAGTGGAGATTGAGGAGTCTCGCTCCTTGCGCATGTTCCTCGTCATGCTAGGGGCTTCCAGCTGGTATTGGGTGCATTGTTTTTGAGGTCGATTTGCGCCGTTGCCGCACCTAAAAGGAACAGCAGGGTTGGGATGCGCCAGCTCGCCGCCAATCAATTTCCTTCAGCACACTGGAGCCTGATTCGGACAATAAGCGGCGTGGGACCCGAGCGCGACATCGACGATCCGGCTCTCCAACGTATGAAGCTCGGCCCGGATGTCGAGCCGACGGAAACCGAGCTCCTCAAAACGCCCTCCGAGACCCATGAGGTGGCGGCGACCGGGGGTCCGGCCGCCCCGGAGACCGGCGTTGGCGCCGCCCGGCGCCTGGGCCTCAAGGGTTTCTTGCAGATCCTGGGACCAGGCCTCATCACCGGGGCGAGTGACGACGACCCGAGCGGCATCGGCACCTATTCGCAGGCCGGCGCCCAGTTTGGCTTCGGCGTCCTGTGGACGGCACTGTTCACCTTTCCCCTCATGTTGGCAATGCAGGAGCTCTGCGCGCG
>PLJM01000005.1 GCA_003139695.1 Candidatus Dormiibacterota bacterium
GCGGAGCTAACCGGATAGGCAGACAGCGGGCTTATCAACTTAGCTACGACGAGTGGATCGTTTTGAACTCGTAAATTGGTCGGGGGCCCGGGATTTGAACCCGGGGCCTCACGGTCCCGAACCGTGCGCGCTGCCAAACTGCGCCAGCCCCCGACTCGAGTGCTGATTCTATCCGGCGGCGGTATCGACCCGGGTTTCGGTCATCGACAAAATGGCCGTCGCATCCGCGACTCGCGAGCCGTCGTCCCTGTTCTCGATGAAGGCCGACGCATAGACCAGCGTGCGCCTCATCCTGTCCACCTTGCCCACAATGCGAATGGGCTCGCCCAGCTTCAGCGGCCTGCGGTAGCTGACCTG
This sequence comes from Candidatus Dormiibacterota bacterium, assembly GCA_003139695.1. Classification (GTDB taxonomy): domain Bacteria; phylum Chloroflexota; class Dormibacteria; order Dormibacterales; family Dormibacteraceae; genus Palsa-872. The sequence goes on from PLJM01000005.1 coordinate 358, forward strand.
TAGGCGGCCCGTCACGCCTGGGTGGCCCGCATGCCACGCGGCCCAACCAACGGCCTCATCGAGCAACAGCGCAACGATCCCTCCGTGCGCCATCCCCGCCCAGCTCTGGTACTTATCCGGCACCTCGAACTCGACGCTCGAACCTTCAGGGCCAGGCCCGAACACCAGGCGCAGGCCCTCCAAGTTGAGTGGACCGCAACCAAAACAGTGGCCGTCGAACCTGACTTCCATCGGAATCTCCTATGTGCGGCGCACTAGCCCCGGCAGTTCCACGTGCCTGTGACTTTGAGGGCCGGCTTGCCAGTGTTGGCATCTGTTAGGGCAGCGTTGATGGCCCCTGATTGCTGGGTCGCGTCCATGGTGAAAGTCACCTTGTCGCGCGCGAGGTTCAACCACGCCTTGGTGTGGTCAAGACTGCGGACGACGAGCGCGGAATCGCGCGAGCTGTACGTTCCGGCGCCGCGGAAGTTGTTGACGACAAACGCGATCTCCCATACGGTCGCGCCGCCGTCGGTCGATACATAGAACGTGTCGGCCCACTGCTCGCCGGTGCGGGTATTGGACCCCGTGCACGCGCTGACCTGGTCCCCCGAGTCCGGCACGATCGCATTGATCTGGCCGGTTATCGCTCCCGTGAACGTGAGGTTCTGCGACCAGTTCCCCTGAGGAATCACCGGCGACGGCGACGCCACCGCGGGCGGGTTGTTCTGGGTGCAGGCTGTGAAAACGATGAGGGCGACGATGCCCGCAGCACGGAGCATGTGGTCGAATGTTAGCCGTGGCAGAGGGTGCGGAGCGTTTGACCCAGGCCATGAGATCGCTCGAAGCCACCTTCCTGATCGGCGTAGAAGGCGTGACGACCATCTGGCTCGTGCGGCACGGCGATTGCTACGAGGGCATGACCGAAGGCTCCGATCCACCACTCAGCCCCCTCGGCCGCACTCAGGCAGCACGCCTCGCTGAGCGGGTCAAACACGTTGGCGCCACAGCGTTTTACGCGAGCCCCCTGCGCCGGGCGGTCGAGACCGCTCACATCATCGGCGGCGCCGACGTGCGCCAGGACGAGCGGCTTATAGAGATCGACCTCGAGCTCGACGAGGACCGCACGCTCCACTTCAAGGAGTCCACCGCGAGCGTCGTTGAAAGGATGCGTTCCGCCATCGACGACATCGTCGCGGCACATCCTGGCGAGCACGTGGTTGTAGTTACACATGGCATCGCCCTCATGGCTTACATCTCCAACGTGCTTCATCTCGAACCCGGCCAGCTCCGCCTTCTTCCCTACTACACGAGCGTCAGCGCCGTCCGGGCGTTTGGTGACGTGCGCATGGTCGGCACCATCGCCGACACAGCCCACCTCGAATGACCAACCAGATTCAGTCGGATCTCGAGGCTCAGTGTCGCGTGCGGCTGGGACGCCCGCAGCTGCGAGTGATCTCGGTGGACCCCATCCCCGAAGGCCATTCCGGCTTCACCTACTTCGTGAGCATCGACGACGGCGATGGCCCGCGCCGCTTTGTCCTTCGCCTCCCCCCTCCCGGTGCCCGGATTGCCGGGCCCGCCGACGTCGTCCGTCAGGGCCGCATCATGGCCGCCCTCCACGCGGCGGGCCTGCCAGTTCCCGCCATCCCGGTCCTCACGTCAGACGCTGTGGTCGACGGCCGGCCGTTCGTCCTTATGGAAGCAGTCGCCGGCGAACGCATCGAGAAGGCCGGTGTCGAGCACCAACCACTCGACATCGCGCGCTCAGCGGTTGACGTTTTGAAACGAATCCACGCGCTTCCGCTGGACCAGACTGGCATCCGCGATGAGGCTCCCGTTGGCCTGAACGCCGAGATGCTTCGGTGGCTTTGGCTCATGGACCGTGCGCCTGAGGAGCTCACACTGCGTGCCGGCGAGCTCGGCGGCCTGCTGTCAGCGCGCGTCCCGGAAGAGCGTCCGCCGACCCTCGTCCACGGCGACTTCCACTACGGCAACATGCTGTTCCGCGGCCACGAGGTGGTGGCCGTGCTCGACTGGGAGATTGCCCAGGTCGGCCAGCCGCTGCTCGACCTGGGCTGCCTTTGCATCGTTTCCCACCGGCGCAGATACGAAGGCGCCCCCAACCCGGGAGGCTCGATCGACGTCCCGATCGAAGCCCTGTACGAGCTCTACGGCGCCGATACGGACGAAATGCTGTGGTACCTCGCGATGAGCCTGTACAAGTACGCCGCGATCTTCGGTTACAACCTCATGCTGCACAGGCGCGGCAAACGCCCCGACCCCATGTACGAAGGTTTGACGGATACCATCACGGGCATGATCGACGAGGGCATCGCCCTTCTCGAGCCCGGTACGTAGGAGATTGACAAGATGACCTGGGACTTCTCGACTGAGCCGGAGTTCGAAAGCAAGCTCGACTGGATGCGCGGCTTCATGCAGAAGGAGGTGTACCCGCTCGAGGTGCTGGACACCGACGAGGCAGGTTTCATGCGTGCCATCCGCCCTTTGCGCGATGAGGTTAAGAAGCAAAAGCTGTGGGCCACTCATCTGCCCCCCGAGTTGGGAGGGCAGGGTTACGGGCAGGTCAAGCTCGGGCTGATGCACGAGATCGAGGGCGCCTCGATGTGGGGGCCGATCATCTTCGGCAACCAGGCGCCCGATTCTGGCAACTCCGAGGTGCTCGCCCACTTCGGCACCGAAGAGCAGAAGCAACGCTGGCTCCATCCGCTGCTCGAGGGCAGGATGCGCTCGGCCTTCTCGATGACCGAGCCCAACACGGCGGGCTCCGACCCCACGCTCCTCTCCACCACCGCCGAGCTCAAGGGCGACGAATGGGTGATCAACGGCCACAAGTGGTTCACGTCGAACGGGATGATCGCCGACTTCCTCATCGCAATGGTCGTGACCAACCCTGAAGCCGGCCCATACGAGCGCGCCTCGATGATCATCGTTCCAGGCGACGCGCCGGGGCTCAAGAGGGTGCGCAACATTCCAACCATGGGCGGCGACGAGCGCTTCGGCTACGGCCATGCCGAGATCCTTTACGAGAACGTACGCGTGCCCAAGGAGAATCTCATCGGCAAACGAGGCCAGGGCTTCCTGATCGCTCAGGCCCGACTGGGACCCGGCCGCATCCACCACTGCATGCGCTGGCTCGGCCAGGCCCGCCGCGCCTTCGACATGCTCTGCGAGCGCTCACTCCAGCGCGAGGCCTTTGGCAAGAAGCTGGCCGGCCATGAGACGGTGCAGAACTGGATCGCCGACTCGGCGGCCGAAATGTCGGCGGCGCGTCTGATGACCCTTCATGCAGCCTGGGTGATCGACACCGAGGGCGCTGCGGCAGCGCGCAAAGAGATCTCGCTCATCAAGTTCTTCGGTGCCAAGGTCCTGCACGACGTCATCGACCGGGCCATCCAGATCCACGGGTCACTCGGCTATTCGTCCGACCTGCCCCTGGAGGAGATGTACCGGCACGCGCGCGCCGCGCGCATGTACGACGGTCCCGACGAGGTCCACCGCGTGTCGGTCGCCCGCCAGATTCTGTCCGGCTATGAGGCGCCGAAGGGCATATGGCCGCGCGAGCACATCCCCACTCGGCGCGAAGCCGCCCAGCGAAAGTTCGCCGCGTTATTGGAGGCGGCAACGACCGACGCCTAAGGCACGGTCTCCGCGAGGTGCAGGCGGTCCCAGTCCGAGTAGGGACCGTTGACGTGGATGATCCGCTTCAGTCCGGCCTGCTCCAGGAGGCTGGCTGCGATACCGGCGCGATAGCCGGAAGCGCAGTGCACAGCGACTGGCGCCTCAGGCGGAATCTCGGGAGCGCGGTACGGCACGTCGGGCACGTAAATATGGACCGCGCCCGGGACGTGGCCGCCCGACCATTCGTGCTCGTCCCGAGCGTCGACGACAGTCATCGGTTCGGCGCTCAGGATCCAGGCCGCCAGGTCTTCGACATCGACGGTCAGGAAGGTGGACAGCTCCCGGCCGACGGCCTGCCATGCATCCATTCCACCGTCGAGGGCGCCGGCGACTGAATCGAACCCGATGCGGTGTAGCTGGCGCTGGGCCTCGTGATGCTGCGCGTCGGTGCCGCCGGCCAGCACGATCGTCCGGCCTCGGGGAACCAGCCAGCCGACCCACGCGCTGAAGGGACCGTCGAGACCCACGCTGTAGCTGCCCGGGATGTGGCCGCGGTCGTAGTCGCGCCCCTGGCGGACGTCCACCACAGCGGCGCCCTCGCCGATGAGCGTTGCGACGGCGCCTGCGTTCAGCTTCGCCGGCGGTGGCGGATCGAGGCCCAACAGCTTTGGACCCGCCAGGTTGATCGCCGCCGTGTCGCGGTAGTACGCCGGGTAGCGTTGCTGGTTTAGAGCGCGCGCCAGGAACTGCATCACCTCAGTGGTCTGGAAGAACGGGTTCGTGGCGCGCTCGTGGCCGAGCGTTGTCTCGTGGCCGCTGTGTCCTCCAGTGCCGCAGAACGATCCGCTCCCGTGAGTCGGGAACACAGCGATGTCGTCGGGCAGGCCGCGCAGCCTCACCTGCAAGGTACGCAGCGCCTCGAGCGCGAGCTGCACTGCGAGGTGAGGGCCGAACAGGTCGGTGCGGGCAATGGCGCCGATCATCACGGCGCCGCCCGAGAAGAGCGCACGGGGTCGGCCGCGATCGATCAGGAGGTAGCTCAGGTGGTCCGGCGTGTGACCGGGCGTATGAAGGGCCTGAAGGGTGATCTCCCCCAGGCGCAGGTCGTGGCCGGGCGCCAGCTCGGCGATGTCGGTCCCCGCCGCGGCCTGCAGCTCGCGGCGGCCGGACACGAAGTCGTTGTGGAGGTGTGTGTCTAAGGCGTTGGTGACCTTCACGCCGAGCCTATCGGCAATCCTCAGATAAGGGCCGACATCGCGGAATGGGTCGATGACGAGAGCCACCCCCGTCTCGCGGTCGGCGACAAAGAAGCTCGCGTTACCCAGCTCCTGCGCAGGGACTGCTTCGACTGTGAACACTACTGCCTCACCCCAACGAGATCGGAGCGGTCGTGAAGAGCACATAGATCGTGAGCAGTGTCACCACGACTGCAGCTCCGTAGAAGCCTGCCTGCGCCGGCACGGTCTTGGCGGCAGGCACTCCCAGATCGACGAGCAGGTAACGGAGGCGGTGCGCGAAATGGAAGAACGGCAGCGAGATCAGTACGAGTAGGTAAAGCTTCACGATCGGGTTGCCCAGGATGCTGATCCAGGTGTCGTAATGACGATCCACGACCGGCACGATGCCCAGCGGCCCGAGGATCCCCTGGACCACGATGTGCACCGGGAGCAAGACCGCCGCGAAAAGGCCGCCCTGCGAGAACATGAACCACCAGAACAGGTGAGCCAGCGCCGGCTTCTGGACGGCTTTGGGCTTTGCGCTCATCTCCCGAACCCGATCAGAACGGCGCCGATGACTATCGATGCCACGAGCCACGCGCCAAACTGCGAGGCAACGACTAGCCCCGACGGCACAGGTTTGTCCATCACCTTGAAGTGGAGAATCACACCTGCCAGCCGGAGGAACGTGATGCTGTGGTACAGCGCGAACAGCAGGCAAATAACGCTGAAAACGACGAAAGGTGTCGAGCTGGGCGGGTAGTAGCCGGACGGTCCCCGTCCGGCCCGCTGGATCTCGTAGAGGAGCCACAGCAGCCAGAGCGCCAGCGGCAGCGCCGTGAACTCGCGAACCATGTACCAGAAGTAGTGGCCCTTGCGCAGCCACCAGCCCGCCGGCATCGCCGGCTTGTAGGTGCGTGTCGCAACCCGCGACGAAGTTTCGGTCTCTGCGCTCACTCGCGATTTCCGTACGGAAGAATGAAGCGCACCGAAGTATCGAGCTTGGTTTGCTGGATGGCTTTGGCGGGGTCGACGCCTTTGGGGCAGACGACCGAGCACTCCCCGACGAAGCTGCACTCCCAGACGCCATCCGAGTGAGCTATCACCGGCAGCCGCTCCTTGGTTCCCTGGTCGCGCGAATCCAGGTTGTAGCGCCGTGCAAGAGCGATTGCGGCGGGTCCGAGGAACTTGTCGTCAAGTCCATAGACCGGGCAGGCTGCGTAGCACAGCATGCAGTTGATGCACTGGCTGAACTGGCGGAAGTCGTCGATCTGCTCCATGGTCTGCCGGTGCTCGCCGGCGCCCAGCGGCATCTCCTGCTTGCGGATGATCCAGGGCTTGATGGATTTCAGCTTCTCCATGAAGTCCTCCATGTCCACGACCAGGTCGCGAACGATCGGAAAATTGTTGAGCGGAGTGATCGTGATGGAGCCGGGCCAGTAATCACGCAGAAAGGCTGAGCAGGTCAGCTTCGGCGTCCCGTTCACGGTCATGCCACAGCTGCCGCAGATGCCCATGCGGCACGACCATCGATAGCTGAGGCTGCCGTCGACGTGCGACTTGATGTAGTTCAGCGCGTCCAGGACCACCATGCTGTCGTCGCTGAAGGGAATGTCGTAGGACTGCAGGCGCGGTTCGGAGTCCTTCGCAGGGTCGAACCTCGTCGCGCGAACAGTGATCCTCTTCTCGGCCACTTGGATCCTCCCTTCAGTAAGCGCGCGCTTGCGGCTTGAAGTTGGTGATTCGAACGTCGCGGTACTCAAGCCGCGGGGAAATCTCATCAGTGCGAAATGCGATCGTATGCTTCAGGAACTTTTCATCGTCCCGCTCGGGAAAATCGCGACGCGCATGGGCGCCACGCGACTCCTCGCGCGCAAGCGCCGAGTACGTGATCACCTCGGCCACCTCGAGCATGTAGTCGAGCTCGAGCACAGACATCAGCTCGGTATTGAAGGTACGGCTCGAGTCTTCGATCTTGATCCTGCCGAAACGGTCGCGCAGCTTGCCCAGCTGCTTCGTCAAGTTCTCTAGTCCCTCGCGGGTCCGGAAAACGCCGGCGCCGGCGTCCATGCTGAGCTGCATATCCTCGCGGATGGCGCCGATTCGCTCTTCCCCACTCTTCTTCTCGAGGTAGTCCATCTCGATGCGCTTGGTCTCGTCTTTGAGCATGCCTTCGATGGGATTCGCACTCACCGCTTTCGCCGAGCTGACGTAGTCGGCGGCCGCCCGTCCGGTCGCGGCGCCGAACACCAGGCACTCGGACAGTGAGTTGGAGCCCAGCCTGTTCCCTCCATTCAAACCGACGTTGGCGCACTCGCCGGCTGCATAGAGACCTGACACAGGCGTGGCTCCGGAGATGTTCGCGTCCACCCCGCCCATCATGTAGTGCATTACCGGCCGCACCGGTATCGGATCGTGGACGATGTCGATGCCGACGAACTCCCGGCCCAGCTCGCGCATGAACGGCAGCTTGCGATCGATGACCGCCTCGCCGAGGTGCCTGACATCGAGGTGCATGTACTTGCCGTGAGGGCCTTCGAACCCGCGGCCCGCTTCGAACTCGGTGATCATCGCTCGCGAGATGATGTCGCGCGGACCCAGCTCCATCTTGTTGGGGACGTATCGCTTTAGGAAGCGCTCGCCGTCCTTGTTGGTCAGATACCCGCCCTCGCCGCGGACGGCCTCCGTGATCAGGATTCCAGTGAACGGCAGCCCTGTCGGATGGAACTGGACCATCTCCATGTCCTTCAGCCCGACGCCCGCCCGATAAGCGAGCGCCATGCCGTCACCGGTGCAGATGTTGCCGTTCGTGGTGAAGGCATACACGCGACCCATGCCGCCAGTGGCCAGGATCACCGCCTTGGCGGTAATTGCATCGAACCGGCCGCTCCGCATGTCGATCGCCACCACGCCGACGCACCGTCCATCCTCGACGAGGAGCTTGGTCACGAAGGCTTCGTCGTGGCGATGGATCTGCGGGTACTTGAGGGAGGTCTGGAACACGGTGTGCAGCATGTGGAACCCGGTCTTGTCAGCTGCAAAGCAAGTGCGCCACGTAGTCATCCCACCGAAGGGTCGGACCGAGATCTTCCCATCCGGGTCCCGGCTCCACGGGCAGCCCCAGTGCTCCATCTGGATCACCTCGATTGGCGCCTCGCGCACGAAGGCCTCGACCACGTCCTGGTCCGCCAGGTAGTCGGAACCCTTGATGGTGTCGTAGGCGTGGGTCTCGTAGCTGTCTTCCGGTCGCAGGACGGCTGCGGCGCCACCCTCGGCGGAGACTGTGTGGCTCCGCATCGGGTAGACCTTCGAGACCATGCCGACCTTTAGGCTGGGATTGGTCTCCACCACCGCTATCGCTGCCCTGATGCCGGCGAGCCCCCCGCCGACAACCAGAACGTCGTAGCTCTCAAAATCCATGTGGCACCTAAATGTTATGCGGTCACATGATCCGACCGTCCGGCCGGGGCCCCCGGCTCCCGTGAGCACCGGCACGCCCTTCTGGCCCACGCCTCCCGATCGGTACCCGGGGCGGCTGCCCGAGCGCGCCGATGTGCTGGTCATCGGCGGTGGCATTACCGGGGTCAGCCTTATGCACCATCTCGGCAGGGCAGGCATCGACGCGGTGCTCGTGGAGCGAGATAACCTTGCGTCGGGCGCGAGCGGAAGGAACGCAGGATTTCTGCTGGCCGGCGTCGCCGATTGTTACGCGGAGGCGGTTCGGATCTTCGGACGGCCGCGGGCCCGCGACATCTGGACGATGACTGAGGAAAACCACATCGAGGAGATCGCGGCGGTTCGCGGACACGAGATCGGCTACCGCCGCACGGGCAGCATCGTGCTTGCGTCAGGCCCCCGGGAAGCCGAGCAGCTCGCGGAATCTGCGGAGCTCATGACAGAGGACGGCTTCGAGTGCGCGTGGGACGGCAGCCGCCTCACGAACCCTGGCGACGGCGAAGTCACCCCCTCCCTGTTGGTCGCCGCCTTCGCCCGGCAGGCAGCTCCGGGATCAATCCGGGAGGGCGTGGCCGTGACGGCGATCGAAAAAGCCAACGGAGATGTGCTGGTGCACATGGGCGACGAGGAATGCCGCGCGGGCTGCGTGATCCTGGCGACCAACGCTTACACCCCTCAGCTCCTGCCCCAGGTGCCCATCCAGCCTCGGCGGGCGCAGATGCTCGCGTCGGCGCATGAGGCCGCCCGCCTGTGCGACCAGCCTACCTACTCTCATTTCGGTTATCGCTACTGGCGGCAGCTGCCGACTGGGGAGGTCCTGATCGGCGGCTGGCGCGACACGGCGTTCGAGGTCGAGGTCGGCTACGACGAGCGCCCGACGCCTGAGATCCAGGGCCACCTGGAATCGCACCTGCGACAGCTAGGCGCCGACCGCGAGATCACCCACCGCTGGGCGGGAACGATGGGTTTCACGGAGTCGGGCCTCCCCCTAATCGGCCCTGTCGACGGCCTGCCCAACGTCTATCTGTGCGCCGGCTACAACGGGCACGGCATGGGCTTCGCCTTCATGGGCGCCAAACAGCTGGTCGACTCGCTGTAATCCTTAGTCCGGTAGAGCGCGCCCCAGGAACCCGAGCCAGTTTGCTCCCATGATGCCCTCGACCTGGGCGCGGGTGAAGTGCTTGTGGAGGCGCCCTCTGAGCTGCTTGAGCTGGTCCAGGTTCGAGATCGGAGCGTGCCTCGAGTCGAATCCTCCGTCCAGGTCGGTGCCCAGGCCGATGTGCTCGGGGCCGCCAGCGGCGCGGGCGAGGTGCACGGCGTGACGCACGACATCGTCGAGTGACGCGCGTCCCGTCGTGCGTAGGTGGGGCTGGTAGAAGCTGATCCCGACAATGCCGCCTCGACGCGCGACTTCGGCCGCGGTCGCATCAGTGACCTGGCGGTCGCCCGGAGCAATGGCTCGAGCGTTGCTGTGGGACGCGATGATCGGGCCGCGCCACTGCTCGAAAGCATCCGTCACCGCCTGGTCGGCCATGTGGCTCAGATCGAGGATCATCCGCTGGCGCCTCATCGCCTTGAGGAGTTGAACCCCAAGCTCGGTCAACCCACCCGGGGCGCCGGTGCCACCGCTATAGCGGGTCGCGCCCCAGGCTGGGCCGACGATCCGCAGCCCTCGGTCGGTCCAGGCGCCCAGCTGGGATGGGGTTTCGATGGGGTCGGCGCCTTCCATGAGCAGGACAGCCGCCAGCTGCCCCCTTTTCCATCCGCTGACGTAAGCCTCGAGCTCGCCCTTCGTGCCGATCAGGTGAAGCCCGCAGCTCCGGTAGTAGTTCAGCTCCGCGAGGGCCATGATGTGCGCCTCGTGCTCGTTTTCGTACACGAACCGGGTGCGCATCGCTCGCCCGGCCCGCGCCGGGGCGGTGTACAGGGTCGCGAAGACGAGGCCGACGCCCGCCGCCGTCAGCGACGAGCGGCTGATCAGGTAACCCGGAGCGGGCTCCGACTGGAAGCCTCGACCCGCCGAGATGGCGTTCCAGGCAATGTCCAGGTGGGCGTCGACGATCACGTCCGATCGAGGATAGCGCCGAGCCGGCAGCCGGATAGGGCCGGGTTCTCCAAACCGGTGCCAGTCGAGTTAAAATCGCCCCCGCAACGCTAGAGGGGGTAGACCGGTCAAATCCGCCCGGGCCTCTGAGCGACATATTTTGGGGGAGGCCAGACGGTGAGTTTCTCGGACAGGACGTTGCAGTGCCGTGACTGCGGTCGCGATTTCCTCTTCACGGCGGGGGAGCAGGAGTTCTATCAGTCTCGCGGGCTTCAGAACGAGCCCCGGCGCTGTCCCGAATGCAGGGCAGCACGGCGCACCACTGAGGGCAACGGCCGGACGCGCGCCATGCATGACGTCATCTGCTCGAACTGCGGCAAGCAGACCCAGGTGCCGTTCGTGCCGACGGGCGCCCGCCCCGTCTACTGCCTCGACTGCTTCCAGACGGTGGGGCGCCGCTAAGCGCAGCGCTACAGCCCGGCCAGGGCGATGGGGCGCACCGGGGATCCGGTGGCGCCGCGCATCTTGAGCGGCAGGCACACGAAGCCGAACTCGTAGACCTTGGCCGCCGCCAGCTCCTCGAGATTGAGGTTCTCGATGATCGGGATGCCGGCCCGGACCAAGAGCAAGACATGGCCGGGCAGGGTCACACCAAGCTCGGGATCGGTGGGTCCGAGCACGTCCCATGCAATGTTGTCGGCGCCGACCGCCTTGACCTTGAGCTCCGCCAGCCGGCGCGATGCCGCTCCGCTGACGCCGGCAGCGTGCAGGTACTGTTCGGGCTGGCTCCACAGCGCGCCGTAGCCGGTGCGGACGAGTACGACGTCGCCCTCGCGAATCTCAACGCTCGCGCCGGCCGCGGCGCGCTCCAGCTCTTCGATGGTGATGGCATGCTCCGGCTGGAGACGGTTCGCGCCGGCGACATCGAGGAGAAGACCCCTGCCCACGATTGGAGCCATCTGGTCGATGCCGAGGACTTTGAACCCGGCCGACGTCTGTACGCCCGAGTCCACGTGGACTCCCCCATGCAGCATCAGATTCTCGGCCTGGTGGGCGAGGGCATCGATGTGGGTGCCCGAGTGCTCGGGCATGACCACGATGCCGGAGGCCCCAGTCCGCGCTTCGGGAGCGCCGGATGCGTGGTGGCGATGGAGGAAGTAGTTGAAACCGGGGGCGTGCGCGGGGTGCGATGGCGCGCCTGCATAACGAAGCTGTTCTAGGTCGAAGACGCGGGCCGAGCTCAGGACGCCTGCGATGTCGGAGGTCAAGCTACTCGCGATACCGGTAGACGATGCGTCCTCGTGAAAGGTCGTAGGGCGACAGCTCCACGCGGATGCGGTCGCCCGGCGTGATGCGGATGAAGTAGCGGCGCATGCGGCCCGCTGCGTAGGCGATGAGCTTGTGGCCGTTCTCGAGCTCGACCTCGAACATCGCGTTGGGCAACGCCTGCGCGACGACCGCGTCCATCACGACCGCTGCTTCTTTCTGGTCTCCATCGTCGCGATCGACCTTCCGCGCTTTCGGCGTTCGCGGACCTCGACGTGGACCTTTCGATTTCCCCAAGACCGAGAAGTTTACTTGGAGCGCGCCGAGGGCGATGCGTATCGTGAAGTGCCATGGCTTACTACCGCCGACCCGGTTGGTTCACCAAGAACGTCTTCAACGCTGCGGTCGCCGTCCTGACACGGGGCGGGATCAGCGTCTGGGGCTCTCGCGTCTTGCGCGTAAAAGGCCGCTCGTCAGGCGAGTGGCGAACCGCGCCGGTGAACCTCCTCACCTATGAGGGCAAACAGTACCTGGTGGCACCGCGAGGCCAGACCCAGTGGGTCCGCAACATCCGCGTGTCAGGAACCGGCGAGCTGCACCTCGGCAGCAAGGCCCAGCCGTTCCGTGCGGTGGAGCTCCGCGACGACGAGAAGATCCCGATCCTGAAGGCTTACCTCAAGCGCTGGAAGGCCGAGGTGGGCGTCTTTTTCAGGGGTGTTTCGGCCGACTCGCCCGAGGCGGAGCTGCTGCGGATCGCGCCCGACCATCCGGTTTTTCGGGTGGAGCCGGCAACGCCCGCGCAGTAGAAAGGGGGCGCTCCTTGCGGCCGGCCTTGACCGGCGGAGTGGTTGTCTCGACAGCCTGGACGGGCTCTGTGCTCTCCTCATATGGAAGCTCTCTGGGCTTCATCAAACGCCACCGCTCGATCCACGAACCCTGGATGTCCGGCTGGGCGGGCTCGAGCGCGAGCGCCCTCACCGCCTTCTCCACCCTGGCGGTGAACTGTCGGGAGCCCTCGTCGGGCTGGGGCGACATCGGTTTGCCGATGCGTACGCGCACCGGGCCGGGCAGCGGCAGCGACTGACCCTTCGGCATGATCTGGTACGCCCCGCGGATGTGCAGCGGCACGACTGGCGTCCCCGTCTCGTTCGCCAGATGGCCGACACCCGCCTTGAACTCGTGGATGCGCCCGTCGGGCGAGCGACTCCCCTCGGGAAACAGCACCAGGTTCCAGCCCGACTTCAGCAGCTGACTGGAGCTGTGCAGCTGGGCCTGCGCGCCCCCCGTCCGCGAGAACGGGAACGTGTTGAGAAACAGACTGACGATGTTGCCGAGCAGCGGCCGCTTGAACCAGTAGTCGGCGGCTGCGGCCACCACCGTCCGGTCGCGGGCGCGGTCGCCGAGCGCGTGAAGGATCAGCGACGTGTCGGCGTGGCTCGAGTGGTTGGCTGCGAAGATCACAGGACGTTCGAGGTCCCGCACCCACTCGCGTCCCTCGACCTTCGGGTGCGCCATCGCCTCGGTGAAAGGGAGCAGCAGGCCACGCTGGATGAGGAAGCGGATGGTCCGGACGGGTTCCTGCCGGGCCCAGCTGAGGTCGCTCGCGCGCGCCGGCACCACCGATCCCTGCTCGGGCCAGGTGCGCGGGCGAGGCGAATCCCAATGCCAACCCCGTCGAACCTGGCGCACATCCCGAACCGCATCCCCAACGGCACCCGTGAGCCGCGAGAAGCCTTCGCCGGAGTACCAGGTCATCGGCTAGATACCAGTCTCCCAGGGGCGGTCGGGGTTCTCATTCGACATCGGCCAGCAGGATCGGCGGCATGCGCAGGTGGGTCACGCTTGGATAGCGGCCCACTGTTTGCTCCGCCATCTCAAAGGCATCCTCGAGCGTGGTCGCGCATTTGAAACCAAGCCGGTGCACGACGTCGCGATCGCCCCCGACGATGATGATGTCGCCCGCGTGATCCATCGCGTGAGCGGCCCAGTACCACGCGTAGAACGGATGCGCCCCGTGGTACGCGTGAGACTTCCGGTACAACTGCCGGAACCACGGGTCCTCCGCGAACCGCAGCTCGTACTTGGTCTCGATCTCCTGCGGGTCGGTGGTGTCGGCGAGCACCTCGTCGTAGAAATCGATATAGCTGGGGTGCTGGACCGCGTCGAACTCATACCGACATGGATGGGTGAGGATCGCCACGCCACCCTTCCTCAACACTGGCTTGTTCTTGTAGAAGTTGAATAGATACCCCAGCCCCATGCACACGACCAGCACCGGGTTCATGGGGGCGTTCACGTTGTAGGGGCCGAGGTAAGGCACGCCGATCGTGACGATGTCCGTCTGGCCTTCGACGCGAACACTGATCTGATTTCGCACAGCTTCCAGCGTCTTCTCATGCACCGCGTCGACCTGGCCCGCATGCACGCCGGTCAGCCCATACGGAGCACGCATCGCGTGAAAGACGCTGCGCTTGAAGGCGGGCGGAGCGATGTCGGTGAACTGCTTCATGCCGAGGAACATGGCCTGGTCTTGCGCCGTCCAATCGGTCTCGCGCTTCTGCATGAAGTTGGCGATCGATGGAAACGCGCGGTTGTTGACGGTGGTCTCGATGTGGAACACGCGGACCGTGTCCTCGATCAGCTGGCCCTGCCTGATGCATGAGTGATGAAGGGCGGAGTCCGGAGGGTTCATGTACGAAAGCGAGCTCATCAGCGTCTTGACGTTGTGGTGTTCGCGGATCCCGCGATAGGTGGCGAGGCCGGTCGCCATCGACTTATGACCGCCGTCCATGGGCACCAGCGTGAGGTTCACGTAGATGACGAGGTCCGACTCGGCAGCGCGCCTGTGCAGGGTGACGTCCTCCCCCGCCGACGTCTTGCCGATGTACACGTTGGCCTCGGGATCCTCGCCGTCGTGCTGGTAAAGGCGATCCGGCCAGAACGTGCTGAAGATGCGGTCCCCCACGATGTGGCGGATCTCATCGGCGGTCATGCGCCGGTGTAGGCCGAGCGCTGCAATCAGATGGATATCCTCGACCCCGGCCTCCGCGGCCATGTCGATGACCTCCTCCATCACGAGCTGACGCACGTCAGGGGCCGCCATCGGCGGCAACGGGAGCGAGAGGTCGTCGAACGCGATGGTCAGCTTCATGCCGCGACGAAGTAGCGACTTGAGAGGGTCGTCATCCAGCGGCTTCGCCAGCGCGCGCTTGATGGCGCGCTCAGGGTGGGCTATCGGATCGAGCGGGTCGGGCGGATAAACGATGCGGGCTCCGAGCGGAAGCTTCTCCAGCCGCACGCCCTCGCCGAAATGAAAGAGCACAGGCGGAGTGTTGCGATCGACCTCGATGACGGCACCCGGACGAGCCACTAGCGCAATCCTCGCAGATCGAAAGCGACCTTCACGGCGCCGAGCCTGCCCGCGCTCATCGCGTACGCGATGGCGTCGCGATATTCGCCGAGCCCGAACAGCGGCCCTGTCAGCTTCTCGAGGTGGAGCTCAGGCGCCGCTTCCAGGGCCAGCTCAAACGTCCGCCTGCCTTTGTGGGTGGGCTCCGAGCCATATGCGTACGCGCCCATCACCGTCAGCTCACGCTGCCAGATCGGCGCCCAATCCACCTTCTCCTCGCCGGGCATACCGACGGCGATTACCTTGCCGCCGCCTCGCGTGAAGCGCACCGCATCGTTGAGGCTCGCGGTGCTGCCCACACAGTCGAAGGTCACGTCAGCGCCGCCCAGCAGCAGTGGGCGGTCCATTCCGTCCAGGCGCCTCGCCGCGGTCCCGAAGCGCACGCGCTGGAACACGTCAGCGGGCGAGATGACCTGGTCGGCGCCGAGCTTTCGCGCCAGATCGCGCTGCGCCGGGTGCTTGGCCACGGCGACCAGCCGCTTGGGCGGCGTGAAGAGCTTGACCGCAGCGACAGTCAGCAGGCCGATCGTGCCCGCCCCCTGCACCACGACGTAGTCGTCCTTGGTCGCGCCACCGCGCAACGCCGCATGAATACAGCAGGCAAACGGCTCGATCAGCACGGCTGCGTCGTCGCTCAGCGCATCACCGACCGGATGCAGCTGGCTCGGGTGCGCGACCAGCATCTCTCCCCATCCTCCACCGGTGTCCGCGCAATATCCGGTCTGGAGGCCGACTTCGATCGGGCCCTCCGTAACGTTGTAGCAAAGGCCGGGCCGGCCCTCGGCGCAGCGCGGGCATGGCGGCTCGATGCCCCTTACCTTGCAGCCGAGCGCAGGTTCGATGACGACACGGCTGCCGTCGTCAAGGGTGCCCACCACTTCGTGCCCGGGAACGAAGGGATAGCTGGTGAGTGGGTCGAGGTAGAGCGAGGCGTGCCCTCCGATCGCGGCGAGGTCGGAGCCGCAGATGCCGCTCAGAGTCGGCAGCACGCGCACCCAATTGCGCGCGGGAAGCTCCGGCTCCGGGACGTCGCCCAGCTTGAGCATGGAGAGCGCGCTGGTGGCGACGTCGGGCCGCCCGCCTGACGCCTTCACGATGGCGAACGCGGGGATCGAGCGGTGGAAGGTTAGTGCCAGCATGGACGTCCCCTCCGGCCCTTCGGGCCACCTCCCCGGCGAGCGGGGAGGACAACGGTCGGCTGCTCGCCGACCATGCCACCTCCTCGGCAAGCGGGGAGGACAGTGGTCGGCTGCTCGCCGGCCTGGCCACCTCCTCGGCGAGCGGGGAGGACACTTATCGATCTCACCTTCTCACGGCCTCCCGATATTCCGGAGAGCGCGGGTCTGGCATCGGGAGGCGCCAGTTTCCCGGCGCCATCCGCCAGCGCTCGATACGCCAGCCGCGCTGACCCGCGACCTGTGAGAGGCGCGCGTCCGGGTTGACCGCCACCGGCGTGCCCACGAGCTCGAGCATGCCCAGGTCCGACAACGAGTCCGCGTACGCAAAGCTCTCGGCCAGCACGATTCCGTTGCGCGTCGCGTACTCCTCGAGAAGCGTGCCACGTGCCTCACCAGCAGGCGGCGGCGACTGGAGGTCCCCGGTGAGGCGGCCGTCAGCATCGATGAGCAGGTGCGCGCAATCGACCTCGACCTCGAGCAGGTCGGCCAGCGGCTGCACGACGACGTCGAGCGCTCCTGTCAGGAGTAGAACGCGGTGCCCTGCCCGCTTGTGCTCGCGAATGCGGCGCATCCCTTCGGGATAGATGCGGCGCAACGTGACCGCATCTAGGGCCTCTCGCCCGAGTCCCTTCATCACCTCGTAATCGAGGCCCTTGTACTCGCGGTAGAAGGTGCGCTGGAAGTCGGCCCTGGACCGGCGCTCCAGGTAGAGCCATCGCGGCGCCTCGCGGAGCATCTGCGCCATGAACGAGGGCCAGTCCTCCAGCGGCTGCGCGCGAAGCCGCATCCACAGGAAGTATTCGACGATGTTCGTCTCGACCAGCGTGCCGTCCACGTCGAATACTGCGAGCACATCCGCGCGACCGGTGCGCCTCTCGATGGCTGAGCGCACAGAACTACTCTCGGGCTTGACGGCGGTGCTGCCGGTGGGTTGCTTGCCCTTCCGCACCACGGTCTCGGCGCGGGACATGCGAACGACGGTGGGGAGATGCACGTCCTGGAAGTAGTGGTCCCAGTCATACAGCGCTGGGTCGAACGGAAATTGTTTGCGTTCTTCCGACGGGACCTTGTCCCATATCTCCGTGACGTGGCGCGTATCGAAGATGCAGTCGACCTCGGTGTAGACGCCGTAGAGCTGGATGAGGTTGACGGCGCGTTCCAAGCGCTCGCGTTCCCCGTTGAGGTCATCGGAGACCTTTGCGACATCGGCGCCGAGGGGCAATCGCTCCACAACCCATTGCGCCGCTTCAACGAAGCGCAAGGCGGTGGTGGCCTGGGCCGAGAGCTGGCCGCGAGTCGGATAAGTCCAGGTCGGGGTGCCTATGGCCTGCCCGTATTTGTCGCGCAGCGGATTTTTGGTGAAGTACCGCCTGGACGCGTCCTCGACCTCGCGGAACCGCAGCGGATTCCGAGTGCCGGATGCGGCATGGTAGACGCGAGGCTTGTCATCGGGTGGAGGATTCGCGGCTACCGCCAGGACGGTGTTGACGACGAAGTCGGCCGGGATGATGTCGAGCAGGGCGTCGGGAAGGCCCGAGAAGTCCTGCAGGATGCCGCGCCCGAAAGCCAGGATCAGTGGCTCGGCCATGCGGAAGCCTTCGAGCCAGCCAGGGAACGGCTCGGCCAGCGCGCTCTCGATGATGGACGGTCGCACGATCGATAGCGGGATGTCGCCATGCAGCTCAACGATGGCGTGCTCGGCCATCGCCTTGGTGAACGAATAGATGTCGGCGAAACCCATCGCGTTGGCGTGGACGCGGCCGCGCTCGATGAGCTTGTCCTTGACCCAACGGTCGCGAAGGCGTTCCGTCGTTCGTGCGACAGCCGGCGTGCCGGCCGGACCCATCTTCGCGCCCGCCTCGCGGCGCAGGCGCTTCAGGATCTCCGGTCTTCGCGACTCCTCTTCCACCACTGGGCGTAGGTTCGACAGGACGGCCGCTTCATGACGCCAGTTGAGCCCTGGGTCGTGAGGAGCCTGCTCGCGGACGAGGCCGCGGAGCATCCCACCCACGTACGCGGTCGACACGTGCACGAGATGCGGCCGGCTCCCGGCTGCCTTGAGCGCCTCCACCATCCGCGCCGCGCCGAGCAGGTTGGTCTGGGCCGAGAGGTCTGCCGGATTGTCGAACTCGACGGCGGCGGCCGAATGGATCACGATCTCGCACTCTCGAAGCTGCTCGCGACCCGCGTCGCTGAGGCCGAGCCCGTCGCGGCCGAGGTCCAGCTCGAGCACCGCCAGCTTTTCCTTCACGAGCTTTGAGAAAGTCTCTTCGCCAAGCTCCTCTCTGAGGCGCTTGAACGCGGGGCTCGCCAGCACCTCGCGCTCCAGCCTTTCGGCGGCGGGACGGCGGGTGCTGGAACGAATCGCCAGGTTGATCCGACCGACTTCGGGGATCGAGCGCAGACACTTCTCGACTATCGACTTGCCCAGGAAGCCGGTCGTGCCGGTGACCAGGATGGTCTTACCCCTGAAGGCCTCAACAATCAAGACCGCCTGATTCTAGTGTCCGGCTCCGGAGGGTCGGCCGAAAGTCGCCGGATCGGCGCCCGATATCAAGGCGCCGGCGAGCAACGCAGCGCGCATGTCGATAGACCTGTAAGCGAGTAGCGGAGCCGTCAACGCAGAGATCGGGCGCCTAGCCGGATGAACCCGAAGGGTGCCTCGGGCACCGCGCAGCGCTGCCCCTGGCATTTCGGTTGAACCTTCCGGAGTCGGACACTGAGTTGGAGCCTCCGAGCCGCCTACTGCTGCGTACGGGGGGCGCCTGGGAGCCGAACGACTGAAGAGCCGTTCGCATCCTTCCAGCCGAGATCGGTTGTCACGGTCGCCCAGAACCAGTAATGCTGGCCCGCCTCGCCTTGAAAGACCTTCTTGCCTGCGGCCACCCTGCCGGTCCAATTCCTGAAAACCCCATCCGGTCCGACCACGTAGACGACGAACGCGTCGCTGCCACCGGGGCTCGACCACGAGACGTCGATCGCTGTCGGGTCGCGCTGGCTCTGCACCGCACTGATCGCGACCTTGGGCATGGGGACGTTCGCGTAACGGGGCGACCCTGTCAGCCACAGGTCACCGACGTCCTTCGAGTAGGGGTCGGGATATGACCCTGACCAACCGAAAGGATCGATCGGGCCACCGCCGTCGACGCGGTAAACGCCGAAGTGGAGGTGCGGCCCGGTCGCGGTGCCTGTGCTGCCCGAGAGCGCGATGACCTGGCCGCGGCGCACCGGTTGCCCAACGGAGACGTCCAACCTGGACAGATGGCCGTAGTACGTCATCAAGCCGTTGCTGTGGTTGATCTCGATCGTCAATCCGCTCGAGCAGGTGTGGCAGGAAGGCACCGCCCACCCGGCGAGCATCACCACGCCCCCCGCCGCGGCTGCCACCGGCTCGTAGTAGAGGCCGTAGTCGTAGCCGTCGTGCCCGTCGTAGTAGACGTAGTCCTGGCCGCCTGGAGTCTGGGCATAGCCGGCATCAAACGTTGGATCCGGGCCGCCCACTCGTGACGATGCGATGACCCCGTCGTACCGGCAGGTCTTGCCGTTGATCGAATAATCCGGCGAGCAGTGATCGAAGATCGAGGTGATGTATTGAGGGCCCATGAAAGGCAGCGTCAGGAATGCGCCGGCGGCTGGGGCCATCCCCGTATTGCCTGTGCCATTCTCGATCGGCCCGTAAGTCATCTGGCTCGGGTAGCTCCAGCGAACGTAGGGGCCTGCCTGGTGGCCCGGAGGGAGGGCGTCGGCCGCCAGCACGGGGACCGCGTGCAGCATCAGCGTCAGGAGGGTGAGGGTCGGTACCAGGATCCGCATAGCCGTTGAACGCGAAAACCCAGTCTATTGGTATCACTCGTCCAGTGTCCCGCCGATCTTGTTAACTTTCGCAAGTGGCTCGTGCTGAGGCGAACTTTATGGAGGTACTGAGCCAGGGGCGCGCCGCGGTTTACGAGGAGCCCATCGGCCCGGCTGGGGTGCGGATCCGCGAGCGGCCTCGAACCGACCCCAAGCCCGGCACTGTGGCCGTGGCGATCAAGGCGGCCTCCATCAACCACCTGGATCTCTGGCTCGCCCACGGCGCACAACGCGTCACGCCCCCGCGAGTGATCGCCGCGGACGGCGCCGGGATCGTCCATGCGTCCGCCGACCCGTCATGGAAGGCGGGTGACGAGGTCGTCATCTTTCCCACCCTCTGCTGCTGGGAATGCGAATGGTGCCGAGCCGGTGAGAATGTCAAGTGCGCCAGCTTTGGCGTCCTCGGCGAGCACTCGGACGGTACGGCGTGCGAGCTGATCCACATCGACGCCCGCAACGTTTTTCGCAAGCCCAAGACTCTGTCTTGGGAAGAGGCGGCCGCTTTCCCGCTGACCTTTCTCACTGCCTGGCGGATGCTGACCACGAGAGCCCGCCTGCGCGCGGGCGAGACCGTGCTGGTCGTCGGGGCCGGGGCAGGAGTGGCCGTCGCTGCCATCAGCATCGCCAGGCATCTGGGTGCCCGTGTGCTCGCGACGAGCCGTTCAGAGGAGAAGCGCAAGCGGGCCCTGGAGCTGGGCGCGGACGCCGCCTTCGATTCAAGCGCCTTCAGCAAGGGCGTCCGAGGGGCGACCAAGGACGGGGTTGACGTGGTGTTCGAGCACGTCGGGCCGGCCACCCTTGACGAGTCGTTGCGTTCCCTCGCAATGGGCGGACGGATAGTGACCTGCGGCTCCACGTCGGGAGTCAAAGCCGAGATCACGATGCCGCGACTCTTCTTCCGCCAGGCGGACCTGCTGGGATCGACGATGGGCAACGCGTCGGAGTTCGAAGCGGTCCTGAGAGCGATCGACGACGGCCTCCGACCGGTGGTCGACACGGTGTACCCACTCGATCGGGTGCAAGATGCTCTGACGCGCGTTGACAATACGGAGCAGTTCGGGAAAGTCGTGCTGTCGGTCAGTGATGCTTAAGCGAGGAGTTGGGTGGTGAGAGGATTCAAGGCTTTCCTGCTGCGAGGCAATGTTGTCGAGCTTGCGACCGCGGTCGTGATCGGCGTCGCATTCGGGGTGGTGATCACTGCCTTCGTCAAGGACCTCGTGACTCCGCTGATCGCCGCCATCGGCGGCCAACCTGACTTCTCGTCTCTGTCGTTCACGGTGAACAACAGCAAGTTCCTGTACGGGGATTTCCTCAACGGTCTGCTCGCGTTCGTCCTCATTGCGGCGGTCATCTACTTCCTGGTGATCGTTCCGTACACGGCACTGATGGCGCGGTATAAGAAAGAGCCTCCGGAGGACCCGACGACCAAGAAGTGTCCGGAATGCCTGAGCGAGATCCCGATCGGCGCGAGACGCTGTGCCTTCTGCGGCCAGAGCGTCGCCACCGCGGTCGGAGAGACGCCGATCCGCTAGCCCAGGCCGGACAGCTGTCCGATGTGCTCCTCGAGGTGGCCGACAACCAGATTCTGAAGCAGCTCGCCGACCCTCGCCTGGCGGTTGCCCTCGCGATTGTGGAAGTCGACGGTCCGCTCCAGGTCATCGGGACTCATGGCCGCCAGCAAGACGAGGACGCGTCCGATCTTCTCGTCGATAGCTCGTCTGAGCTCAACTTCGGAGGCAGCGTTGCCGTGGTCGATGCCCTGCCGGCGGAGCGCGGCGCCCTGCTCGTCCCGGCCCATCGTGGCCGACCCCTCGATCGCGCCCTGAATCTGCGCCGTCCAGTAGTCAAGCATCTCGCTCATGTGGCCGAGGACGTTTCCACGATGCCACGCCTCGCCGGTTGCCGGATCAACGGGGCCGGCGCCACGATCAACTTCCACGGGCAGACAGGCCAGGCCGGCCCGCGTGGCTGCAACTCGCTCACGCAACGCCTGCAGGTCGTGGCTGTCGTTCTGAGGGGGGACGTCCCCCCTCGAGGCATCCGGCCTGGCGGCGCCAGCTCCAGATGCACCCCCCTCGATCTCGCTCATTTCGGGACCACCCATAGCTTCGCAGCGGTGTCATGGCTCAGCGTCACCGAGCGCTTTCCCGCGCGGACTGTGATGGTGCGGGCGACACCGTCGACCTCGAGCACCGCAATGTCCCGGCCTGGAGTGAGCCCGCGCTCGTGCAGGTAATTGAGCAGGGTCGGCGCTTCACGCTCCGCAACCTCTGACACCCGCGACACCGACGCATGCGTCCGAGGCTCGAGGCTCGCGAGCCTGACCTCTCTCGGCACGGCCTTGGAGTACCCCGGAATCGGGTTGCCGTGGGGGCAGGTTGTCGGCCTGCCCAACACCTCGTAAAGGCGCCGCTCGACGACCTCGGAGACGGCGTGCTCCAACCGCGCGGCCTCTTCGTCGGCGGTCACCCAATCCAGGCCGAGCCCATCGGTGAGCCAGCGCTCCATGATGCGATGCCGCCTGACGATGGCCTCGGCGGCCCGACGGCCGGCGGCGGTCAGCTCGATCTCCTTGCGCTTGTTCATGCGCACCATGCCGTAGCCGGCCATCCGCCGCACCGCCACGGTGACCGTCGGCCGGCTCACCCCCAGCCAGTCGGCGAGGCGCGCGCTGCGCAGCGGCTCTCCCTCCGACCACATGTAGTAGATGGCCTCGAGGTAGTGCGCAACCACCTCCGAAGGGGGCCTCGAGCCCGCGTTAGACTTATCTAATTGCGCCTTTTGCACGTACTAATCCTGTGAGCCCACTATGAGCCAAACCACTGCCGTTTTACTGGGAGCCTTCGCCGGCGCCACCATTTTCCTAGGCTTGCCGGTGGCGCGCCTGCGCGGCCTGCCGAAGTCGGTCCAGGGCTTCCTCAACGCGTTCGCGACCGGGATCCTCGTGTTCCTCCTCTGGGACATCCTGAGCCACGCCGGGGACAGCGTGCAGCTCACCGTTGCCGGCGCTCGCGCGGGCGACAGCGGGCCGTTCGTGATCATCGCCGTGATCTTTGCGGTCGGCGTCGGGGCCGGCCTTTTGGGCCTCGTTTACTTCAACCGCGCGATCTTCGGGCGCTTGAAGCACGGCGCCCACAGCCCAAGCCCCAAGTCGCTCTCCCTAGCCATTGCCACGGGGCTTGGCCTGCACAACCTCTCGGAAGGCCTGGCCATCGGGCAGTCCGCGCACACGGGTGCGATCGCCTTCGCGGGCGTCCTGGTCGTCGGCTTCGCCCTCCACAACGTGACCGAGGGCTTTGGGATCGCCGCCCCGATGACGATGGAGCCGAAGCCTGCCTCTTGGGGCTTTCTGGGGCTGGCCGGGTTGATCGGCGGCGGCCCCACCTTCATCGGCGCCTGGATCGGCTATCTGGCCAGCTCGAACTACTTCTACGTGGCGTTCCTCGCCATCGCGGCCGGGGCACTGTTGTACGTGGTCAACGAGCTGTTCAACGTGGGCCGCAAGCTGAGCTCGCCACCGGCCTTCGCCTGGGGCCTGCTGCTGGGCTTCCTGACCGCGTACGCAACGGACCTGATCCTTACGTTCGCGTCGGCCTAGCAACCGGGAATACCCGACCCAACATCAAGCTAGCGTCGCAGGGTTGGCCGGGGTCCCCCCGGCCATAACTTTGTCTCCCCGGCCGCCAAACGTGGCGTGGAGAAACCAATTCGTAATAAATCCAATCCCGGGAGGAGGAGCAGGCGCGCGCGAAGCGCCCGCCGATGAGGGGGAACCGACTGGTTCCCTCTCATATTTTTAATCCAATCCCGGGAAGGAGAGCAGCCACGCGCGAAGCGCCTGGCGATGAGAGGGAACAGTCTGGTTCCCTCTCATAAGGCGGATCGAAGGTCCGCCGCTAGCTCGCGTAGTCGAAGTCGTCGGGTTCGGTGTCGTCCCAGTCGGGGAAGCGCCAGCGGAACAGGCGCTCCTGGATCTCAAAAAGGCTGTCGAGGGTGTCCTGGACGATCCCCCGGTCGCGCAGCGGCTCCCGAACGTGGTTCGGCATCGTCTCGACGACCTCCCGGAGCTCGGCTCGCACGGGCGCGGGCACGGTCTTGACGCCGTCCCGGTTCATCTCCTCGAGGCGCCACAGGACCCTGTCGCTGGCCTCCAGCATCCGCTGGAAGGCGTAGCGGCGCCGGTTGTGCCGGCGGAGCGCCGTCTCCTGCTGCTCGATACGCGTGCTTGTTCGGTCGATCATCTCAGCTACCTTTCTTAGCTTACTGGCTCGCGGAGCCAATGACCAATTGGGAGGGCTTCTGAGATCGGCAACGTCGACTTCCTGGCTCGCCTCGAACGCCTGTTCCGCCCAATCGACGGCTGGGGCGAGTTCCGCCGGGGCGCCAGGAAGGCGGCCGTGGTCTTCGTCCTGTACGAAGCCAATGGGCGCTGGGAGGTGCCTTTCGTCAGACGCCGGGCCGATCTCCGGGATCACCCCGGGCAGGTCGCGCTGCCTGGAGGGGGCGTCCATGAAGGCGAGTCGGCGTGGGAGGCAGCCCAGCGCGAGGTGACCGAGGAGATCGGCGTACCGAGTGGCAGCCTGGTTCCCCTGGGCGCCGGAGAGCCCATATATGCGGCGGTCTCCAACTTCTCTGTCGTTCCCTTCGTCGCCCACCTGCCAGGCCAGGTTGCCCAATTCGTGCACGAGCCAAGCGAGCTGGAAGGCGTTCTCCAGATACCGCTCGCAACGCTGCTCGACGACAGCGCCTGGCTGGAGTCTTCCAACCCCTGGCGCTTTCGCTACCTCGCCCATGAGGAGAGCGTGGTCTGGGGCCTGACCGAGCGCATAGTCGCCGGTCTGGCGCCAAAGTTGCGCGAGGCGCTCGATCCGCCCCCCGGCGCCGGGAGCTAGGACTCAAATCGACCCGGAGAGGCCGAATTGAATCGGAGAGCCTATTTTTGTCCTGACGCCCTTGCTGACAGCTTGCGCAATGTGCCCAGAGACAGCCAGAGGAAGCCGCCCAGGATGAGAACGGCGACGGCGTACGCAACGACGAGATAAATCATCGGGCCGGCTCCGGCTCTCGCTGCGCGCCGACAAGCTGGACGACTGGCGACGGCACTTCATCCGTAAGCGTCTCGATCTGGTAGCGGATGGCGACCATCACGGCGGCCAAGAACAGCGTGCAGGCCATCGTAACCAGGAACACGAACAGCATCTGCGGAGGCAGCGCGTCGCTGATGATCACCGGCCCAGGATGCTGGGTGCGCCACCACGTGACGCTGAAGTACACGATGGGCACGTCGACGAAGCCGAAGATCCCGACCACCGCCGCAAAGCGCGCGGCCTGTCGTCCTGGCTCGGCCAGGCGGCGAAGGAGCAGATAGCCCGCGTAGATGATCCAGAGCACCAACGTCGACGTGAGCCGTGCGTCCCAGGTCCAGAACGTTCCCCATATCGGCTTCGCGTACAGCATCCCCATGACGAGGGTGACGGTGGTCAGCACCACGCCGACCAACGCGGCCGCCCTCGCCAGGCGATCGGCCCGTAGGCTCTCGGTTCGCAGGTAGGCGATGCTCGCACCCAACACAACTGCGAAACAGGCGAAGGCAGCGATCGCTGCGCTGACGTGCAGATAGAAGATTCGCTGCGGCTCCTTCTGAAGGAAATCCTCAGGCGCGTAGAAGAAGATCAGCGCTCCGGCGACGAGCATGAGCAGCACAGCCGCCGCTACCAGCCTCGTGTACCTAGTCATCCAGGACAAACCTCGCCGCGAGCGACGTGAGCACGACAAACAGTATGTCGAAGTCGATGAGCAGGGCCACGGCCTGGTTGTAACTGCCGCTTGCGCCCATCGCCACCTGGACGGCCTGGCCTCCGGCAACGATGAACGGAATCCATAGCGGCAGAGTAAGAAGCGGCAGCAGCACCTCCCTCGAGCGCACGCGCGCCACCATGGCGGCGAACAGGCAACCGAGAGCCGCCATGCCGACTGTCGCGATGAGGACAGCGGCGACCAGCTCTGCGTTGAACGGAGTTCCGAACATCAGCGCGAGCGCCGGCAGCAGGACCGCTTCGCACGCGATCAGCAACAGGGCAGCGGCGATGGCCTTGCCCGCGAAGATCGCGGCCGCGGACGCAGGCGTGAGCAGCATCGCTTCCAGTGAGGCCTGCTCGCGCTCGGCGGCGAACGCGCGACCGAAGGCGACCAAGCCTGCAAACACAAGCGCCAGCCACAGCACGCCTGGCGCGATAACCGTCGCGTTCTGCGAGTCGATCTGGAACCCAAAGTTGGCGATCACCAGCGCCAGCACGACGAACTGGCCGAGCGCGGGCACGAGCTCGCGCGTGCGCCATTCCGACGTGAGGTCCTTCCTGGCGACCGCATAGGCGACTGCGATCGATCGGGTCAACGGACCACCCGCAACCTGGTGCCCGCACCGAGCGACCTGCCGTTGCGCAACATCACAGTTCGCTGGCAGAGGCGGTTCGCGAGTGCGTGATCGTGGGTGGCGAGCACCACAGAGCGCCCGCGCATCACGCTCGCCAACAGGTCGGGGCCGTCCGAGTCGAGACTCGCGTCAGGCTCGTCGAGGACCAGGAGGCGCGGACTGTGCAGAACCGCACGTCCGATCGCAAGCCGTTGCTGCTCACCGCGCGAGAGCCGTCCTGCCGGCCGCCGCGCGACGTCGCTGAGCCCAACCAAGGCCAGCGCCTCAGGCACGCGCTTGCGGTCGACGTCGTGCAGCGAGCAGAAGAATTCGAGATTCTCCGCCGCCGAAAGAGCTGGGTACAACCCAGGCGCATGGGCGACATAGCCGATTTGCGCCCGAAGCGCCTTGCGCTCACGCACTGCGTCGAGCCCGAAGATCGCAAGCTGTCCGGAAGTCGGACGGGCCGCGGTGGCGAGGATGCGAAGCAGCGTGGTCTTGCCGGCGCCGTTGTCCCCCAGGACCGCAAGGTGCTCTCCCTCGTCGAGCGCAAGGTCGACGGCGTCGAGGGCAACGTCCGAACCGAACCGCTGAGTGATCTCGTGGGCGACGATCGCGCTCACTTTGTTTTCTCGGTGATCGCCGGCGCGGGTTCATCAGCCGGTGTCTTGATCAGCGGCCAGAGCACGAACGGGCCCGACGCGAACAAAAGGAGCGTCGCAACGATCAGCGCCATCTAAGCCGGCAACGGGCTCGCGACACGCGCCACCTGGAGCTCGAACACCCTCTGCCTCTCCCCCACGTTGCCCAGGATCACGCCCAGGATGATGATCGCGCCGCCGGCCCAGATCCAGCTGACCAACGGGTTGACGAAGATTACAAATGCCGCTGAGCCGTCAGTGTTCAGGCCGGCGAGGACGACATAGACGTCGGCAATCGGCGTGCTGCTTATCGCCACGTGCGTGAGCGACTGGCCACCAAGCCCCGCGTAGGTCGCGCGCGCCGGCTCCAATGTCTGGTCGCCGAGGCGCATCGCGCCGACCAGCTCGGTGTGATCGGCGAGCTGTCTCTGCTCAGCACCCGTATAGGTCAGCGTGTATCCAGCGACGGACACCTGGTCCCCTGGCATGAGGGAGATGTCCTTCTCCTGCTGCCAGAAGTGTGACCCCGCGATACCCACGACCAGCACCACCATCCCGAGGTGCGCAAGGTAGGCCCCGTAGCGCCGCCGTTTTCGCACGACCACGGCGGCCGCCTGTGCCCAGCCCTGACGCGATCTGCGCAGCTTCAGGCCCATCCGCGAGTACTCGACCAGGCACGTCGTCCCCGCGGCGGCGGCAAGGGGAATGGCAAGGAGCGCCGGCACTGACCGCACGCCCGCCACGAGGAAAGCGGCCGCAACGATGGCGGCCACGGCTAGTGGCCACCGCAGCGACTGCAACGACGCGAAGCCCGCATGGCGCCATGGCAGCAGAGGTCCGGCTGCCATCAACGCCAGGAGCACCACGAAGAGCGGTCCTGCCGCGCGTTCGTAATAAGGGGCGCCGACCACCCGCTCCTGGCCGAGCATGCCTGAGACGAGCGGCAGCACGGTTCCCCAGAAGACCACCGCTATCACTCCGATCAGGACGAGGTTCTGCAGCACGAAAGCGCTCTCGCGCGATACGGTAGGCGCGGCGCGGGCGGTACTCGCAAGCGAGCCGGCGCGGAACGCCAGCAGGCCGATTGAGAACACAAGGCAAACGAAAAGAAACCCGAAGAACCAGGGACCGATGGCGCTGACCGCGAACGTGTGCACCGACGGCACGACACCGCTACGAACGATGAAGGTGCCGAAAACGACCAGCAGGAAAGCCAGGATCACGAGGGCGAAGTTCCATGCCTTCAACCTGCCTCGCCGCTCCTGGACCTGCGATGAGTGCAGGTAGGCAGTCGTCGCGAGCCACGGCATCAGTGCCACGTTTTCGACTGGATCCCAACCCCAGTAGCCCCCCCAACCGAGTACGTGGTACGCCCACCACATGCCGAGCACCAGCCCGGTGCTCTGCAGCGCCCAGGCCATCAACGCGAAGCGGCGCGTATGGGCTATCCAGGCGGCGTCCGACCGGCCGGCCAGGAGAGCCGCGGCGGCAAAGCTGAACGGGATCGCGAACGACGCGAAGCCCGCGAGCACCACCGGCGGGTGGATGAGCATCCCCATGTCGCGAAGGACGGGATTGAGGCCCAGGCCGTCCGGCGGTGTGACTGGTAAGAGGTCGAATGGGCTCGCGACTATGACCAGGACCACCAGCAAGAAGGTCTCAATCGCGGCCAGGATCCCGGCGGCATACGCGGAAAGGCGCACCCCGAGCGAGGAGCTGGCGACCAGCGAGGCGCTGCCGAGGAGCCCGAGCACGAGCGCCCAGTAGAGGAGAGAGCCCTCCTGGCCGCCGTAGAAAGCAGCGGCGATCAGCGGTATCGGCGTCGAGAGGTCGGTGTGCTCGGTCACGTAGGCGAGCGAGAAGTCGTGCGACAGAAGGCCGAGCTCGAGCAGGGCGGCTGCGACCAGGATCATCGCCGCGCTCGCGTAAAAGGCGCGCCGGCCGATCTGGACGAACACCGGGTTCTCGCGCCAGCCGGCCCAGAAGGACAGCACGGCCGAAAACCCGCCCATCACGAGCCCCGCAAGCAGGGCGCCGGCGCCGAGGTAGCCGATCATTGGTGGTTCACTGTGTATACGGAGTCGTTGAGAAGCGCGACGGGCATTTCGCCAAGACCGCGCTTGCGTGGAAGACGCCATCGGTGCCTAGCCTTCCCTCGGCGACCACCGTTATCCCCGGCTGGAAGATGTCCGGGAGCGTGCCGTGATACTCGACGGGGATCGATGCGGTCCCATCCTTCTCCGTGAAGAGGACCTGGAGCCCGCCCTCGCTACGCTGCACGTCGTTCTGCACGACGCCAGCCACCCGCACGTCACCGCTGTTCGCGTGGGCACGGAGCTCCGACACCGTCAGGTAGTACTCTGACGACCCGCCGGAAGCGGAGTAAACGAGGTAGGCGACACAGGCAGCGACGACCGCGCCCAAGAGCGCCCATTTCACTCCCGGAAGCATGCCAAGGATCATGCGATGAGCCCCAGGTAATGATCGATGGTCGGCGTATCGAGCGGCCCTTCGAACGATGCGACAACCATGCCGCTCGAGTCGATGAAGACGGTCACGGGAGGTGCCACCACGCCGTAAGACTGGTAGTCACCGTCGACGATCTGGCCGACTGGGTAAGGGTGCGGATGCCGCTGCTCGAACGCATGCAGCGAGCCCGCGGTGTCCTGCATCGCAGCCCCGACGAAAGCGACGCCGGGGTGGGAGCTGGCAGCGCTCGCGAGGACTGGTAGGTCCAGGGCGCAGCTCACGCACCAGGATGCCCAGAAATCCAGGACCACCGGCTTGCCGCGGAGGTCCGAGACCTGTAAGGTGCTCCCGTCGGACTGCTGGATCGCCAGCCGAGGCGCCGCATTGCCGATGAGAGCCGGCCGCTGCATGGCCGCATGCTGGAGGCCCCAGGCCAGCGAGAGCATCAAGGCGGAACCCAGGACTATCGCAACCGCCGCGATCGATCCCGACCTTCGATTCACTGGGCTGAGTCTAGTGGGAGAGAGTTGGCCTGCGCGATACGGGCATAGAGCCTCCCGCTGGGCTTGATCCGCCGCTCCAGAGTCTTGCGATCGACGTCGATGAGTCCGAACCGCATTGCGTAGCCGCGAGCCCACTCGAAGTTGTCCATGGTCGTCCAGTGGAAGTAGCCGCGAACGTCGACCCCATCTGCGATCGCAAGTTGCACGTTGGAAAGGATTTCCTTGAGGTAGCGCTGACGCCACTCGTCGTCGTTGCTGGCCAGCCCGTTTTCGGTGACGAATACCGGCTTGCCGAGAGACTTCAACTCATTGAGCACAACGCGCATCCATGTCGGGTCCGATGTCCATCCCATGTCGGTCACAGGCGTGTCCGGGACGTTGAAGCGCCTGATGAACTGATGCTGTGGCAGGCGAGGATCAAACGCGCACATCTGCCCCCAGTAGTGGGCGATGCCCACATAATCCGCGGACGCCTCAACGACTTTGCTCAACCGGCCTGGAGCGACCGGCCACCGGTCAAGCGCCAGCTGCGCGGTTTTCGTCGCCCATAGGTCGCGCCGCTTCTCCGTGGCGGGGAGCATCAGGAACTTGTGATGCGAGAGACCGACCAGCGCATCCGGCCAGCGGCGCTTGATGGCGCTGTAGGCCAGCTCGTGCGCGCGTCGCATGTTGCTCGTGACTCGGTACAGACCGGCAAGGTCGCCTCGAAGCGCCGGCGGAAATTCGCCGACCACCCAGCCGTTCGCGGCATAGATGTTCGGCTCGTTGATGGTGCACCACAATCCGATCAGGTCCCCAAGCTCATCGATAACTCGATGCACAAAAGGCATGAATGCGTGCGCCGCGCCGGAGGCCGCCCACCCGCCCTTGCGGGTGAACCACAGCGGGCTCGTGAAATGGTGCAGCGTGACCATGGGCTGCATGCCCTGCTCGCGCAGCTCGCCCAGGACGTCGCGGTAATGCCGGATCTGGCGCGAGTCGAACTCGCCCGGGGACGGCTCGATGCGCGACCACTCGAGCGACAGCCGATGGGCGTTCTGTTGCATCTCGCGAAGGAGCGCGAAATCCTCGCGGTACCGGTGGTAGTGATCGCAGGCGATCGCGGAGGAATCGCCGTTCGCGATCCGGCCCGGCTGCTGTTCGAACTCCCACCAATCGCTGTTGCGATTGTCTCCCTCGACCTGGTGGGCGGCACTGGCGGTACCCCACAGGAACCCGTCTGGGAATCGCCCAGCCGCTGTAGTCACGAGGTTACGGCGCTCGCCGGGGTCGAGATTTTAGGCGGGGGGAAATACTCCCAGGCCACGGGCTTGTCCCCTTCGAGGTCGACCTGGAGCAGGCCGGCGCGGTCGACCACCTTGCGATACAGCTCACGCTCGTTGTGGGCGCGGCCGTCGAGCAGGATCCACGCGGCCTGCAGGGGGTCGGCGTGGCTCACGATCGCCATCGTTTCGCCAGGGTGCTCGCGGGCGATGCGCTTCATCACCTCGAGCACGCGTCCGCCAAGCGCGCCGATCGCCTCGTCGCCCGGCAGCAGGCCACGTTTGGCCTTGTGGACGAACCAGAGCGGGCGGCGGACGGGGATCTGCCAGTACGGCAGGCCCTGGAGATAGCGGCTGAACTCGGCTTCACGCAGCTCGGGATCTGCTTCGAGGATCGCGGGCGATGCAAGTCGGGAATTGATCAGCTCTGCAGTCTCGTGCGCCCTCGCGAGCGGGCTGTGCACGATCCGTTTGAGACCCGATGAG
Organism: Candidatus Dormiibacterota bacterium; assembly: GCA_003139695.1. GTDB lineage: Bacteria > Chloroflexota > Dormibacteria > Dormibacterales > Dormibacteraceae > Palsa-872. Next base: position 32,174 of record PLJM01000005.1, read on the forward strand.
CTCAATCGATCGCCGACGGCGAGCGCCTGCGCGCGCCCGAGGGCGCTGAGCTGGAAGCCGTCGAGGTGGCCATAGAGCAGACGGCGCGGATTCTCGACGTCTGCGTGACGGATCAGGTAGACGCGAGTGGATCCCAAGTCAGATGTGATGCTACGGAAGCGGCCGCTCTCCTACGAGCGGAAGGCGCCGACCGAGGTGCGGTTGGTGCCCGCAGAACGGCCCGCCTCCAGGGCGTGGTACGCCTCGCGGAGCAGGTTGCCTGTGTACTCGCGGCGGTTCATCAGACCAGCCTCTTCCTCGCCCGCCGGCATAACGCCGATGGTGGCGGCGCCGCAGCTGACGGTGATCCGCTGCCAGTTGCCGCCTGTCGCGAAGTCGTGGGCGGCGATCCCGCGCCTGATCTTGTCAGCGGCCAGAGTGGCGCCCTGCTCGTTGGTTTCCGGAAGCACGATGGCGAAGTGCGGCGGGCCCTCGGCGTCGAGGAAGGCGACAGTGTCGGTGTCGCGGATGGACACGCCGAGCCGTTCCGATATCTCCCGCAGAAGGCCCTCGAGCTGGATGTGGCCCAACTCCTTGTCGATGTGCTCGGCGTGGTCGAGCTCAACCACGAGCACCGACAGCGGTCGGTGGTAGCGCACCGCGCGGTTGGCTTCCTGGCCGACCAGGGCATTGATGAACTTGGAGTTCCAGATCCCGGTGACCGGGTCGACGACTCCAAAGAGGGGACTCGAAGACCGGTCCGTCTGACTGTGCCCGCAGGCGTGGCAGTACTGAGATCCGTCAGGCAGCTCGGAGTTGCAATACCAGCAGGTGGACATGGGGGCAGTCTATATGAGGGAAATCCAACCTGTTTCCGGGCACGACCGCGGCGTCTCTTCTCAAACTTGGGTTCAGAATCAGGGCATGGCCGGGCAGGGAGAGCTGTTCGAGGCCGTGGCCGGGAATGAGCCAAGCGCTCCACTGGCCACGCGCATGCGGCCGCGCACCTTCGACCAGCTCGTCGGCCAGCGGAAGGTCGTCGACGTCCTCCGCGAGCTGACGCGCTCCGGGCACCTGCCGAGCATCGTCCTGTGGGGTCCCCCGGGCAGCGGCAAGACCACCCTGGCGGGCCTCCTCGCCAGTGAGACGAAGGCGCGCCTGGTCGGGATCTCGGCGGTGACGGCCGGTGTGGCCGACCTGCGGAAGCAAGTGGCCGAGGCGAAGATTCACCGCCGGGCCGGACTGCGCACGATCCTTTTCATCGACGAGATCCACCGATTCAACAAGGCCCAGCAGGACGCCATCCTGCCCCACGTCGAGGACGGGACGGTGACCCTTATCGGCGCGACCACCGAGAATCCGTCGTTCGAGGTCATCGCGCCTCTTCTCTCGCGCAGTCGCGTGTTCCGTCTCGAGGCGCTGGAGCCCCCGGAGCTCCAGACGGTGGTCGAGCGGGCCCTCGGCGAGATCGGGGCGCAGATCAGTCCCGAGGCGCTCGACAGCCTTCTCGAGAGCGCGCGCGGCGACGCGCGGGTGGCACTCAACGGCCTAGAGGCGGCCGCCGCGCTAGCGGGTGAAGGCACGATCGAGGTCGGCCACATCGAGAGCGCCCTGCAGCAGCGACACCTTCTATACGACCGCGCCGGCGACCAGCACTACGACATCGTGTCTGCCCTCATCAAGAGCGTGCGTGGCAGCGACCCTGATGCGGCGGTCTACTGGCTGGCTCGCATGCTGGAGGCCGGCGAGGATCCGCTTTTCGTTGCCCGCAGGCTCGTCATCTCGGCTGCCGAGGATGTCGGGCTTGCCGATCCGCAAGCGCTTCAGGTCGCCATTGCGGCGCAGCAGGCCGCGCATTTCGTCGGCATGCCGGAAGCAGTGCTTCCGTTGACCGAAGCGGCGCTGTACCTGGCCCTGGCACCGAAGTCCAACTCGGCGCTCATGTCGTATGGGGCCGCTCGCGAGCTGATCGAGCAGACGGGCAACGAAGCGGTGCCGCTTCATCTTCGCAATGCTCCGACCGGCCTCATGAAGTCGATGGGCTACGGCAAGGGCTACAAGTACGCGCACGACTTCGAGGGCGGCGTCGCGGACCAGGTGCACATGCCAGAGAAGCTCAAGGGCCGCAAGGTCTACAAGCCAGGCGCGAGAGACAAGAAGCCCGAACGATAGAATTCACGGCTTATGGCTAACGCCCTTCTCATCTTCAAACCCGATGCTTCTTACCGGCTCGCCGCGCGCGCCGGCATCTGGGGCTGGTTGTCGACCGAGCGCGATTGGAAGATCGAATCGCTCGCCTGGTTCCAGCCGCCTGCCTCTCTAATCGAGAGCCACTACGACTTTCTGCAGGGCAGACCGTTCTTCCCCTGGCTGGTGGACTTCATGACCGCACTGCCCCTGGCGGTCGGCCGCATCACCGCTTCGGGCGAAGCGCTGGAACAGATGCGCCACGACCTCGGCGAGACTCGCATCGCCCAGTCGCGACCAGGATCCCTACGTGAGCGCTACGGCATCTTCGGCGGTGTGAACTGCCTGCACCTCTCCGACTCGCCAGAGTCGGGCAGCGCAGAGGTCGCCCGCTGGGCGAAGTTCGTGCAGCTGGACCAGTTGAGCGCGCACCTTGCCGTGGAGACAGACAAGCCCGACCACACGTACCACCTGAGATCGCTGGCCACTCAGGCGTCGGCAGGGATCCACGTTGAGCTTGCCTCTCAAATGATCCGCGAGCTGATGGCCGAGGAGACGGAGATCGACGGGGAGCAGCTTCAGGCGCTCTGGCGGATCACGCTCGGGGCGCTGGCTTAGGCTTCTTCTCCGGCACGCTTGCCGAGCCAGGCTCCGGACGCGCGTGAATGGTGACCGGACGCGTGAACAGCTCCGAGTTGGGTACGATCACGACGTCGCCGGCCTCGTTGCGTAGCAAGGTCACCCGCAACCGCACCTCTGAAACGACGCCGCTGCCACGCTCCAGCGAGATGTTGTCGCCGACCTTGATGTTCCGCTCCAACAGGATGTAGTACCCGGACACGTAATCCTTGAGGAGGTCCTGGGCGCCGAAGCTCGTGATGACGACAGCCGCCACGATGCCGAGGATCGTGACGTTGTCGCTATGCACAGCGATGCCGAACGCGAAAAGAGCACCGATGACGATAAGGGCGACAGTGATGACACGGCTTCCCACGACCACGACGTTTTCTCGGAGCCCGCGGCGGCGCAGCGCTTCGGCCACCTGCTGTGCAACGAACCTGGCTGCGACGACAAAGAGGACGAAGACCAGCCCCGCCAGCAAGATGTAGAGCAGCGGGCTCGACGCGATGTCGCGAAGCGACATCTACTTCTCGGTCTCGGCTTCCTCGGCGGCCTCAGCCCCTGCCTCAGCCCCTTCCTCGCCCTCTCCAACGAGAGCTGTCTCCAGTGCCGGGGCTTCCTCTTCGACCTTGAGCTCTCGGCGGTGAACGATCTTGACCACGAGCTCTTCCGGGTCCATGAGCACTGTGACGCCCTTGGGCACCTTCAGCTCAGAGATTCGGAACTCCGACTCGACGTCCTCGAGCGGGGTGAGGTCGACCTCGAAGGCCTCCGGGATGTCGGTGGGCAGGCACTCCACCCGCACCGCGTGAATCGGCTGCAAGACGTCCGCATCTCCGCGCTTGACAGCGGCAGACTCGCCGACGAGGTGGACCGGCACGTCGACCGTGATCTTCTCCTCGAGGCTCACCTGGTAAAAGTCCACGTGGATCGGACCCAGGCGGCGGGGATGGGTCTGGATCTCGCGGACCAGCACTTTTTCGGTGCGGTCGCCATCGACCACCAGGTCGACGAGGTGGGTTCGCCCGGACTTGATGAACACCCTCTGGAACTCGAGGCGATCGAGGACCAGCGGCGTTGGGGTGGCGTTGTGGCCGTAGACGATCCCAGCGAGCTTGCCTTCGCCGTGCAGACGGCGAGAAGCCTTGCCGAGAAGCGTGCGGGTAGAAGCTTTCAGTTGCATGGTTGGGCCTCGGAGTGGAGAGGCGTCGTTATGATACCGCGGAGAGCGATTTCCGCGAACCGGTCCAGCCAACAGGAGGTTTCAGGAATGCAGAACCCACCGCCTCCGCCGCCTCCACCCGGTAGCTCCTACCAACCCCAGCCCTCGGCGCCGTCTGTCTACTCGCCCCCACAGGCACCCATCCAGTACGCGGCGCCCCAGTACCAGGGCCCGCAGCCGACGTATGCCGGCTTCTGGATCCGCCTGGTCGCCAGGCTGGTCGACGGCCTGCTCCTGGGCATACCGTTTGCGGTTTTGTTCGGTATTTTCGCTGTGGCCGGCGGCGTCTTTGCCAACAGCGCAAGCTCGAGCAACCAGAACTCTCAAAACGCCGCCGCCGCCGCTGTCTTCGGGGGAGGTTTCCTGCTTCTGTACCTGATCGCCTCGGCGGTGCAGATCGGGTACTGGATCTACTTTTGGGGCTCGAGCGGCGCAACCCTGGGCATGAGATTGCTTCACTTGAGGGTCGTCGACGCGACCACCGGCGCCCCCATTGGTTACGCGCGGGCCACGGTTCGATTCCTCATGAGCATTGTCAACACCTGGGCCTGCTACATCGGATGGATCTGGGTCGCTTTCGACCCGCGGAAGCAGGGCTGGCATGACAAGGTCGCCAACTCTGTCGTGCTCCAGTACTGACGGAAGAATCACATCTCCAAGGAGAATCCAGAAATGCAGAGTCCACCGCCTCCGCCGCCAAGCTACGCACCGCCCCCGCCACCGCAGATGCCTGGCAGCTACGCGCCGGTCGCCGTCGCATCGCCGGGTTCCTACGGAGGCTTCTGGATCCGGGTCGTCGGCTACATCATCGACGGCATCATCCTCGCCATCATCGGTGGCATTTTCAGCGTGCCGCTTGGGGTCAATTACAGCGACGTAAACAGCCTGAGCACTGCGTCAGCACGGGCTTCAAACGGGATCGACCTCTTGCTCAGCCTCGTGTACTTCGTCGGCTTGTGGACCTACATGGGAGGATCGATCGGCCAGCGCATCCTCGGCATGCGTGTGGTCGACGCGGCGACGGGACAGCCAATCGGCCTCGGCAAAGCAGTCGTGCGCTGGCTCGGCCTCCTGCTGTCTTTTTTTGTCTGTTTCATCGGCGTGATCTGGGTCGCGTTCGATCCACGCAAGCAGGGATGGATGGACAAGATTGCCGGCACCGTGGTCGTGCGCAGGTAAGCGAACGGAGGTCTGCGGTCAGCCCCCTCCTTGGGGGAAGCGCTTCCGCAGCCAGTCGACGATTTCCTGGAGTGGCGTGCCCGGGGTGAAGAGCTCGGCTACGCCCTTCTTCTTCAGGGCGACGATGTCGTCCTCGGGGATGATGCCGCCTCCGAACACGACGATGTCCGTGGCCTTGCGCCGCTTCAATTCCTGAACCACGGCCGGAAACAGGGTCATGTGGGCGCCGGAATGGATGGACAGCCCGATCACCTGGGCGTCCTCCTGCAGCGCTGCGTCGACAACCATCTCAGGCGTCTGTCGCAGGCCGGTGTAGATGACCTCGTACCCTGCGTCGCGCAGCGCCCGGGCGACGACCTTGACGCCGCGGTCGTGTCCGTCGAGCCCAACTTTGGCGACCAGGATGCGCACCGGCCTCACCGCCGTATCGACCGGCATTAGATGACGGCCGTTTCGGTGTAGATGCCGAAGACCTCGATCAACGTGTTCATGATCTCGCCCTCGGTCGCGTACGCGCGTACTGATTCCAGGATGTAAGGCATGAGGTTGTCGGTACCCGTAGCCGCTTTTCGCAGCGCCGCCAGGGCTTTCGAGCACCTCGCCTGATCGCGTGTGCGCCGCACCTCCTGGACCCGCGCGACCTGCTCGCCCTCCAGCTTCGGATCGATCCTGAGGATCTCCATCGGCTCTTCGTCGTCGACTGTGAACTCGTTGACGCCGACCATCAGCCTTCGCTTCTGCTCCAGCTCCTGCTGATACCTGAAAGCGGAGTCGGCGATCTCTTTCTGGAAGAAGCTCGCCTCGATCGCCGGGATCACGCCGCCCAGCTCCTCGATCCGCTTGAAATACACCTCGGCCTGCCGCTCGATCTCATCGGTGAGCGCCTCGACGAAGTAGCTGCCGCCAAGCGGGTCGATCGTGTTGGCAACACCTGTTTCATACGCGAGCAGCTGTTGCGTTCGCAGCGCAAGGCGCGCGGCCTTGTCTGTGGGAAGGGCAAGCACCTCGTCCATCGCATTCGTGTGCAGCGACTGCGTACCGCCAAGAACTGCAGCGAGCGCCTCGATCGCGGTCCGGGCGATGTTCAGCTCCGGCTGCTGCGCTGTGAGCGAGACTCCCGCCGTCTGCGTGTGAAAGCGCAGCTTCAGCGACCGTTCGTCTTGCGCTCCATATCGCTCACGCATCCACCTAGCCCAGATGCGGCGCGCCGCTCGGAACTTCGCGATCTCTTCGAAGAAATCGATGTGGGCGTCGAAGAAGAATGAAAGGCGAGACGCGAAATCGTCGATCCGCATTCCCCGTTCCAGGCACGCGTCGACGTATGCCATTCCATCGGCGAGGGTGAAGGCGAGCTCCTGGGCTGCAGTGGAACCGGCTTCGCGGATGTGGTAGCCCGAGATGGAGATGGTGTTCCATTTCGGCACCTCTTTGGCGCAGTACTCGATGGAGTCCACCACCAGGCGCATGGAAGGCTCAGGAGGAAAGATGAACTCTTTCTGCGCGATGAACTCTTTGAGGATGTCGTTCTGCAAAGTGCCGCCGAGCGCCGACGCCGGCACGCCCTGCTTCTCAGCCACCGCGATGTACATGCAGAGCAGGATCGCGGCCGGAGAGTTGATTGTCATCGAGGTCGTAATCTCGCCGAGCGGGATCCCGTCGAACAGAGTTTCCATATCCGCCAGGGAATCGATGGCGACGCCGCAGTGACCGATCTCGCCGCGGCTGGTCGGAGCGTCCGAGTCCTGACCCATCAGGGTGGGCATGTCGAACGCGACCGACAGGCCCGTCTGCCCGTTCGCAAGCAGGTACTTGTAGCGCCGGTTGGTCTCTTCGGCCGTGGCGAAGCCCGAGAACTGGCGCATCGTCCACAGCCGGCCGCGGTAGCCGCCTGGGTGGATGCCGCGCGTGTAAGGGAAGGCTCCCGGCATCTCCTCGTCACGCTTGGGCAGGTCGTCGGCGGTGTAGAGAGGCTTGAGCGGGATCCCGGAGATCGTCGAGGTCTCTACGCCGTCGTCACGCGTCGGGCTGGATTCGAACTCCTCCTTCCAAACCTCTTTGGCGTCGCGGGCGCGGACTTTCATTTAATCCATTATGTGGGGCGGGTCTGAAGTCAGCCTCGCCCACGCTTCCGGCCATCGCTGCCGATGCGGTTCAAGATCTCCTCGGCAGCTCGGTACGGGGAGCCGTCTTTCAGGAGCTGCTCGGTCAGCGCGCCATCCTCGCCGAGCGCCAGCCTGGCCTGCTGCCGGGCCAGGTCCGCCACGACCTCCGCCGTCTCGTCCTTGAGCCTTTTCGCGGCCAGCTCCTGTGCGCGACCGCTCGTTTCGAGATAACGCCGGTGGGATTCGATGGCCGCCCAGAGCTCGTCGATCCCCTCCTGACGAGCGGCCACGGTGGTGATGATCGGCGGCTTCCAGGGCTTCGAGGCGGCGGCGCCAGTGGCGCCAGGCGCATTGAGGCTGAGCATGGCGCGGAGCTCCATAGCAACCCGCTGGTAGCCGTCGAGGTCAGCCTTGTTGACAACGAAGATGTCGGCGATCTCCAGGATGCCGGCCTTGATCATCTGCACGCCGTCTCCGAGGTTTGGGGTCATGACCACGACTGTGGTATCCGCGACGGCCGCCACCTCGAGCTCGGATTGGCCGACACCGACCGTCTCCAGGATCACCTGGTCGAAGCCGAAGGCGCCGAGCAATCTGATCGCCTCGCGCGTGGCCAGCGAGAGCCCACCGAGATGACCTCGGGCGCCCATGCTGCGGATGAAGACCTTCGGGTCCAGCGCATGGCGCTGCATCCTTATCCTGTCGCCAAGGATCGCTCCGCCGGTGAAGGGGGAGTTGGGGTCGGTGGCGATTACGGAGACTGACTTGCCCTGTTTCCGCAACAAGGTCACGAGCGCGTCGACTAGCGTCGATTTCCCGGTCCCGGGCGCGCCGGTGAACCCGACGACGGCAGCCGAGCCCTCCCCTCCCTTGGGCGGCGTCTCCAGAGCTCGGACCGACGGGTCGCGACGTTCGACGAGGCTGATCGCACGAGCCAGGGCGCGTATGTCACCGGCCCGAAAACGCGCCGCCAGCTCGCTTTCGCCATCCATGTTCGCCACTCGGCACAACTTAACAGTGCGTTAGCGCCAGCGCGGCAGGGTTGGCCGGGGTCCCCCTGGCCATGACTTTGTCTTTACTTCCTCCCCGCCTGGCAAGGAGATACTAATTCGTAATTAATCCCGGGAAGGAGAGCAGAGCCTGCGGCGAAGCCGCACGCTCGATGAGAGGGAACAGTCTGGTTCCCTCTCATACGGCTGGGCCGAAGCCCGCCGCTATTGGCCCAAGAAGCGGGCGGCGAAGTCGTGGCCCAGGATGACCACCAGACCAAAGGTCTGCTGGTGGCGGGCCGGAGCGGGTTTGGTGGGTGTGGCCTCGACTATGGTCGCGCCGAAGTAGGTCGCCAGCCACTTCGCGGTCAGCGGAAACTGCCCGCCCGAGTAGTCGAGCACGATCGTCTTCGAGGACGGCGCGTGCGGAATCGGGTCCGTGAGCATCAGACCGGTCGGGTCCAACATCTGGGTGACTCGGCTGTCGAGGCCCACGAAGTTGTTGGATCCGTTCGCGATCTGGACCGGCGCTTTTTCCGCCAGCACGCTGGGGGCGATCAACACGTACTTGATGTAGCGGTGGATCATCGAGTAGCTCGGGTCGAGCGGACAGAGCTGCGAGACGTACGGCCCCATGCCGCAGTCCGCGAAGTCGAGGAGGTTTCCATCAGTGCCTGGCTGCGGTGCCGTCAGCGCCACCCTGATGATCGAGCTGTTCGGCAGGTTCTTTCCCCAGTCGTAGATGGCCTTCATATCGGACAGCGTCATGTCGGTTGTGATGTTCTTCTGAAGGGCGTTCAAGAGCTGGGGCGCCTTGGAGAAACCGTTCACCGAGGTCGCCTTCTGCTTGACCGCTTCCATGATGTCCTGCTGGCGGCGAGCGCGAGCGAAGTCGGACGACTGCGCAGCCTGGATCGCATGCCGGGACCTTGCGATCTCGAGCGCCTGCTCCCCGTTGAGGTGCTGGCAGCCGGCCTTGAAGTGGATCGGGTGGTAACCGCCGGTGTAGTCGGGATACGAGGTGTCATCGAGATTGGTCGCCAGGCAGACGTCAACGCCACCAAGCGCGTTCACCATGTCGCGAAATGCGATGAAGTCGACTGCGACGTACCGGTCGAAGGTCAGGCCGGTGACCATGCTCACCTCATGTTCGGCGGCGTGACCGCCGCCGTCGTGGCCCGTGTACGCCTTGGCGACGCAACAGATGATGTTGGTGTAAGGGACCTCGTAGGCCGCGTTGATCTTGTTGGCCCAGGTTCTCGTCGATGGATTCTGAAGGTTCATCCGCACCACCAGGTCCCGCGGGATCGATGCAAGCACCACGCGGTCGCTGGTTGGATCGATCGACACCGCCATGATCGAGTCGGTCAGATACGGCGCGTCGTTCTCATAGCCGCCCCTGCCCAGCAGAAGGATGTTGACGCGCTGCCCGTGCTTGAGCTTGTAGGCGATCGTGCCCGGCGCCGGTTCGAGCGCTTGCACAACCTCACCGATTGGATTGAGGTGGTGACCAGTGGTGGCGGTAATGAAATCGTCCAGGCGCTTATAGGTCAGGGTCGCCCCGACGAGCACGACAATCAGCAGGGCAGCAACGATCATCGCCGGGACCGACCGAGTCAGGCGGTAGGTGACGTTGTAGCGGGATCGCCTGGCCCTTGGCCTGGCCCTAAGCATGCGCACGGGGATTTTAGCGTCCAGGCCCTATGAAACGAGGATGAGGCCCGGGGGGTTACGAAACCACGGGCCTCACAAAAGAAGCTAAAGCCGGCGCCGCATCAAGGAGTGATCGTATTGCTGCCGGAGTGCGAGGCAAGGAAGATCGAGAAAATCGCCCACGCTGCGCTGGCGACGAAGCCAATGATCCCGACGATCAAGCCGGCGAGGGCCAGACCGCCCCCGGTGACGGTGCCGCCGCTCGCGGCGATCCGCTGTCGGGATATGAATCCCATGATCGCGGCGGCAGGACCGAGGATGATGCCAAGGCACAGCGGCCAGAAACAGACCAATGACAGGATGCCGGCGATCAGAGCGCCGATCGCCAGACCGTCGGTCCGAGGGCCCGCGACAGCGGCTCCCGTGTAGCCAACCGGCGCCGGCGGCACGTAGCCTCCAGGGGGCGGCGACGGCGTGAAGCCTCCACCCGGAGGGGGCGGTGGCGGTGTGAAGCCTCCACCCGGAGGAGGCGGCGGGGGCGGCGGTGGCGTAAACCCTCCACCCGGCGGCGGCGGAGTAAACCCTCCACCCGGAGGCGGTGGCGGCGGCAAATCGGACATCTAACTCCTCCTTACGCCGCTTCCGCGGCGCACTACCCCTTGTCGAAGCTGCGGATGATCCATGCCTGCATCGCCAGCGCGTACGCCGATGTGACGAGAACACCGACGCCGCACGCAATCGAGCCAATTGAGCCGACGAAGCTGGCGGCGATCAGCATAAGGCCGGCGATCAGGGTGTGGTTCAGATTCGCGCGAGATCGGCGAAGCACCGCGCGAACATCGATTCCGGCGCCCAGTCCCGCCCTGTCGGTGGCGAGCACGATGGCGGGCATCATGAACGTGAGGGCCAGGCTCAGCACGGTGATCACGCTGAAGCCGACAAGGTTCAAGAGCACCGCGGCCGCAATCAGGCCGCTGTTGGCGGAACCTTGTCCCTGGTTCACCGACAGCGCGAGCGCAGGAACGAAGATTGCGAGGGCGATCACCACGATCACCAGCGTGTAGATCAATTCCACCGCGAAGAGTCGAAGGCCTCGGCCGATGTAGCTCAGGTTGGCCGGCGCAAGCCTCTCCTCTCCCGCCCGCAGCCTGTCGATCGTCGCGAGCATCCAGCCCAGCCCATTGATCGAGCCGATGATTGGAATCAAAAGGGTGAGCGCGATGATCAGCAGCTTGGAGACCCAGTCGGGATCGCGAAACGGCCAGATGAAGGCCTCGGTGATTCGGTCCAAGCGTTGCTACCCCAAGGTCGGAGTGGCCGATGCGGCCGCAAGCACGGGCGCCTCCGGCCTGAGCAGGCTCACCGCAGCAAGGATCTCGCGATGACCACCCGCTGGATCTGATTTGTCCCTTCGTAAATCTGCGTGATTTTGGCGTCGCGCATCATGCGTTCGACCGGGTAGTCGCTTATGTAGCCGTAGCCGCCGAGCAGCTGCACGCAGTCGGTGGTCACCTTCATCGCCATGTCCGATGCGAAGAGCTTGGCCATCGCCGCGATCTTGGTGAGGTCCGGCGCTTTCTCGTCCACCTTGGTGGCGGCTCGATAAACCAGGTGCCGTGCCGCTTCGATCTGGGTGGCGATGTCCGCGAGCATGAATTGAATGCCCTGGAAGCTGGCGATCGGCTGCCCGAACTGGTGCCTTTCCTTGACGTAATTCAGCGCGTAATCGAACGCGCCCTCCGCGATGCCGAGGGCTTGCGCTCCGATGCCGGGGCGAGAACGATCGAGCACGGCCAACGCGAGCTTGAAGCCCGAGCCCTCATCGCCGAGCCGGTTGGCAACCGGAACCTTGAGGTCCTCGAAAACCAGCTGCGCTGTCGGAAAGCCGCGAATGCCCAGCTTGTGCTCGAGCTTGTCCGACTTCCATGGACTGGTCTCGCGTTCGAGCACGAAAGCGGAGATGCCGCGCTGCTTCGCTTCAGGATCGGTCTGTGCGAAAACGACAAGCGTTCCGGCAATGCTGCCTCCGCTGATGAACTGCTTGGTGCCATTCAGCACGTACTCGTTGCCATGGCGAACGGCGCGCGTTTTCATCGCTGCGGCGTCGGAGCCGCTACCTGTCTCCGATAGGGCGTAGGCGGCGACCTTCTCTCCAGAGGCCAGCGGCGGGCACAGCCGCTTCTTCTGCTCCTCCGTGCCCGCGACCAGGATGGGATATGCGCCGAGGGCCTGGACAGCCAGGATCAGCGATGAGGTCGCGCACGCCTTGGCGATCTCCTCGATGCCCATGCAGATCGACACGCTAGAGCCGGAGATCCCGCCGTACTGCTCCGGAAAGGGGATGCCCAGGATGCCGTTATCCGCAAACAGCTTCTCGATGTCCTTCGGGTATTCAGACCTCTCGTCGATTTCCGCGGCCCGGGGGGCGACTTTGTCCTGGACGAGCTCCCGGATGGTATCCCTGATCGCAATCTGTTCTTCCGAGAACTCGAAATCCACGGGGTGAGCTTAGCTGAGCAACTCGCGGGCGATGACGATGCGCTGGACCTGGTTTGAACCCTCGTAGATCTGCAGGGCTTTGGCGTCGCGGACGTGGCGCTCGAGCGGGCTGCCCCCGGCAGCGCCTACCTCGCCTGCAAGCTGGACTCCGTCGAGTGCGATCTGCATTGCGGCGTCGGTGCTATGCAGCTTGGCCATCGACGCCTGCCGCGTGAACGGCAGGCCGCGGCTGCACAGCCATGCGGCGTGGTAGGCGAGCAGGCGCGCCGCCTCCAACCGTGTCGCCATGTCGGCGAGCATGAACTCGTCACCCTGCGCCGCTTCCCGCTCCCGCAGTAATGAGCACGACTCATCGACCGCAGCCTGCGCGATCCCCAGCGCCTGGCCGGAGATACCGATGCGGCCAGAGTCGAGCGCCCGCATCGCGACAGTGAAGCCCTGGCCTTCAGCCGCGAGCCGGTTGGCCGCCGGCACCACCACGTCCTCGAGCACCAGCTCGCCCGTGGGTGAGCCGCGCAATCCCATCTTCTTGAACAGCTGGCCAACGCGAACGCCCGGAGTGTCCGCAGGCACAATAAAAGCGCTGACTCCGGCTGCGCGCTGATCCTCTCGTCCGGTCCGAGCAAAGACGATGTACAGGCCGGCCCGGCCAATTGTGGTGATGAAAACCTTGGTCCCGTTGAGGATGTAGTGGTCCCCGTCTCGACGAGCACTCATCTTCAGGGATGCGGCATCCGAGCCGGATGCGGGCTCGGTCAGCGCGAAAGCGCCGAGCAGCTCGCCCGACGCCAGTGGCGGCAGCCACCGTTTCTTCTGCTCCTCATTGCCAAACAGCAGAATCGGTTCGCTCCCGACGCTCGTGTGTACGTCGACAATGACCGAGGTCGACGCGCAGGCCTGCGCCAGCTCTTCGATGCAAACGGCAAAGGCGACCGCATCCAGGCCTGCCCCGCCGTACTCGCGAGGTATGAGGACTCCGAGCAGCCCTGCAGCCCTGGCCGCTTCGATGGCTTCGTCGGGGAATCGATGGTCGCGGTCGACCTCTTCGGCATGCTGCCGGACCACCCCCTGCGCAAGTTCGCGGACGGCGTCTCGGAAGCTCGCGTGATGGGGCGCCAAATCCAGGTCCACTGACGGCAAACTAGAATAGGCAATCGGTGATGGAAGCAGGACCTCGATATCTCGAAGGCACCACGGTTGGGAGCGGGCGCGACATCATCGGGGTGCGGCGTGACCGGATCGCAGACATCATCAGCACCGGTCGCGAGATCATCTCGAGGGCGAAGGGTGAGAAGCTTCTGCCCGAAACGATCACCGGCGCCACTGCCGCGCTGCTCGTCACCATCGCCGGCTATGGCGAGCCGCTGTCTGAAGGCCAGTGGCGCGAGCTCGCCGGCGTTGTTGGCGGGATCATGCGCGACAACACGTATGCGGACCTTGCCCGCCTTCGAACGTTGATTACGCAGGAGCAGTTCTTCAACGTGGCCCGAAATCAGGGTTACGGTCGCTTCATCCGGCGCCTCGATGATGGTCGCTGGGTGTGCGAGCTGGCCCCCAAGCTGGAAGACCTCCCTGACGAATAATTCCCTGGTCTCACTCCTGCGGTCGCGACCAATGCGAATTGTGGTCGCGGCGCTCTTCACGCTGGTGATACTCAGCCCCGCCGGAGTGGTCTTCGCCGTGGTCTGGACAACTCCATACCTCGGCCCGGCGACATCGGCCGAAGAAGCGGCACCGACGGGACCGGTAAGCGTCCTCCCGGCTCCCGATGTCCAGCCGGGCACCCTGCCTGCGACACCTGTGAACGTGTATGCCAACATCATGTCGGGCACCGTCCCATGTCCGCTCTGCAAGATCCCTCCACGCGTTTACGTCCCCAACAGCGGAGCCGGTACGGTTGATGTAATCGATCCATTGACCTTCAAGGTGATCGACCACTTCGCGGTCGGTTCGATTCCCCACCACATCGCCCCTGCCTGGGACATGAGCGCGCTGTACGTCGACAACGAAGGATCCAGCAGCCTGACGGTGATCAACATCCACACCGGCAAGCCCAGCGGAACGATCTCGATGCCGTATCCCTACAACCTCTACTTCACTCCTGACGGCACCAAGGCGATTGATGTCGTCGAACGGCTGCAGAAGATCGTGTTTCTTGATCCGCACCACGGATGGAAGCAGCTCGGGTCGGTCGCCATCCCATGGGCCGGGGCGGATCACCTCGACTTCAGCGCGGATGGCAGCTACCTCATGATCTCGACCGAGTACACCGGGATGGTCGCCAAGGTCGACGTCATTCACATGAAGCTCGTCGGCGCTGTGCACGTAGGTGGATTGCCGATCGACGTCAAGCTTTCGCCCGACGGCACTGTCTTCTACGTGAGCAACCAGGGCCGCATGGGAGTGTCGGTGATCGACCCCATCGCGATGAAGGAGATCCAGTTCATACCCACCGGGAAGGGTGCGCACGGGTTCCAGATTTCACGTGACACCCAGTACCTGTACGTGTCGAACCGGCTGGAAGGGTCCTTCTCGGTCATCTCTTTCGCCACTCGCAAGGTGGTCGCCAAGTGGTGGATCCCTGGTGGCGGCAGCCCCGACATGCTCCAGCTCAACCCTGCCGGCACGCAGCTGTGGGCCTCAGGCCGTTACAACGGCACGGTCTACGTGATGAACACCATCACCGGGAAGCTGCTCGCCAAGATCCCGGTCGGGTTGGAAGACCACGGCCTGACCTACTTCCCGAACGTAGGCCTGCACAGCTTGGGCCACAACGGCGTTTATCGCTAGCGCGATTATGAGATGGAACCAGTCGGTTCCCTCTCATCGAGCGTGCGGCTCCGCCGCAGGCTCTGCTCTCCTTCCCGGGATTGGATTTATTACGAATTAGTCGCTCCACGCCACGATTGGGGGTGATTAAGACAAAGTCTTGGCCGGGGGGGACCCCGGCCAACCCTGCCACGCTAGCCCGCTGCTCTCCATGCAAGCCTGGTGTCAGGTAATGCATACCGCGCTCGCTGCCCTCATCTTCATGGTCACCCTCGTCGTCATCGTCGTCCGTCCGCGACAGATCAGCGAGGCCTGGTCGGCCGCCGCCGGAGCCGTCCTGATGCTGGCGACCGGCGTGGTGAGTCCTCTCGGCGCACTGACCGCCGTCGCCTCCGAGTGGAACCTGTTCCTGTTCTTCTTCGGCCTCATGCTGACGGCCGCGATCGCCGACATGGCTGGGTTCTTCGATTGGGCGGCGGACCTGGCGGCGGCAGCGGCGGGGGGCAGCGGCCGGCGGCTGCTGTTCAACGTCTTCGTCCTCGGCGCGGTTATCACAACATTCCTCTCCAACGACGCGACCGCGATCATCCTGACCCCGGTCGTCTACACGATCACCACTCGCCTTCGGCTTCGTGTGATGCCTTACCTCTTCGCGGTCAGCTTCATGGCCAATGCAGCGTCAATGACGCTGCCGATATCGAATCCGATCAATGTCCTCACCGGGGATCACCTGCGTGCAGCACTCGCCGTGTACGAGGGCCATCTGCTCCTGGCATCGCTCGCCTCGATCGCCATCACCACCGCGGTCCTCATGGTGTTCTTCTGGCGATCGGCCGCGGGCCGCTTCGAATTTGACTGGAGGTCCGCCATCAGGTCGGCCGTCAGCGACCGAGGATTCTTCGTGGCGACCGTTGTCGGCCTCGTCCTGCTAGCTGTCGCCTACATCGTCGGGTCCGCGTTGCTGTGGCCGCTCGGAGTCGTCGCGATTGCCGGCGGGGCCGGCTTGATGGCTGTGGCTGTGGCGCGGCGCCGCCTCTCCCGTGACCGTCTGAACACCCACATCAGTCCGGCTCTTTTTGTCTACATTGCCGCGCTTTTCATTCTCGTTCGCGGCGTGCAGGACGCCGGCATCACGCCGGCCCTCGTCTCGACTGCCGTCAGCCAGGCTAGCGACGCCGGCAGCGCGGTGGTGGCCGGATTGATCGGTTCCGCCATCGCCTCCAACCTGATCAACAACCTTCCGGCTGTGCTTGTCTTCATTTCGGGCGCGCAAGCGGGCGGAGTGCCGACCAGCCTGCACACTCCGTTTCTATTCGGAGCCCTCGTCGGGGCTGACCTGGGTCCCAACCTGACTCCGGTGGGAGCGCTCTCGACAATGCTCTGGCTCGTTATCGTCCGCCGCCGCGGGGTGCAGGTTTCGGCGTGGGACTTCCTCAAGATTGGCGCGGTGGTGGCCCCTCTGACGCTGATTTCGGCCGCCGTGATTGTGGCCGCGAGCTTCCGTTGACAGATGCGCAGAATGTGTTGAACCAGTTGCGTATCCTCATGCTCGTAGACGGCTTCGACACCGAAGGGCTGTTCGATTCGCTGGCGCGCCTGCTTCAGCTTCGAGAGGCCGAGCTCCTACTCGTCTTCGTTCATAGGACCGGGCCGAGGCCAGGGCTCGAGCTGGCGCCGCGCAGGCCTGGCGGTCACGACCTGGCGCCGCATCGTGAGCGCGAGCTCGCCAACGCGGAGGTCGAGGGCGGCAACCAAGCCCTCGCCGAGGCGGAAAAGATAGCGCGCCAGCTGGGGGCGCGAGTCGAGTCGCGGCACCTGGACGGTGAGCCTGGCCACGTTGTGTGCGAGCTCGCGAAAGCTGAGCGTGCGGACCTGGTCGCCGTGCGAGGCACTGGGCACGGGCGGCCGCAAGTAGGTCCTGGGTCCCTAGGGCCGACCGCCCGCTTCATCGTCGACCACAGCCCCTGCCCGGTTCTACTGCTGCGCGACAGCGGCTAGGTCTTGGTGCAGGCGTTCTTTTCGAGACGCCAGCGTGGCAGGGTTGGCCGGGTCTCCCCGGCCATGTCTTTGTCTTGATCACACCAATCGTGGCGGGGAGTGCCTCTTAAACAATCCCATCGATATACCGGAGGAGGAGCAGGCGCGCGCGCAGCGCCCGCCGATGAGGGGGGACCATCCGGGTCCCCTCTCATTCGTTTAGCAGCCCAACAAGCGCGCGATCAGCATTCGTTGCACCTCTGAGGTGCCCTCGCCGATCTCGTTGATCTTCACGTCTCGCCAGTAGCGCGCAACCGGGTAGTCCTCCATGAAGCCGTACCCGCCATGGATCTGCACGGCCTGGTCCGCAGCTCGCTTCGAAGTCTCCGAGGCGTACAGCTTGCACATTGCGGCGAGCATCCTTGCCTCGTCGGTGGTTTCGCCGTCCGTTTTCATATAGGTCACCGCGGCGCGGTAAACCATCGTTCGGGCGATCTCGGTTTCCATCGCCATGTCGGCGAGCTTGAACTGCACGGCCTGGTGCTTCGAGATAGGGACGCCAAAAGACCTGCGCTCCTTGGCGTACGAGAGGGATGCGTCAAGGCAAGCCTGGGCCAGGCCCACCGATAAGGCAGCGATGGCGATGCGACCGCCCAAAAGCGTGTGCAGGAACTGGCGGAAGCCACCCCCACGCTCTCCGAGAAGGTACTCGTCTGGGACGGCGCAGTCTTCGAAGCTGAGCGGGTGCGTGTCCGAAGAGTGCCAACCCAATTTCCGATACGACTCGAGGATGTGATACCCAGGCGTGCCGGTGGGCACCATGATGGCGCTGATCTCCGGTCTGCCGCCATTGGCCTTGGCTGTGACCGCGGTGACAGTCACTCCCGCGGAAATATCGGTGCCGCAGTTGGTGATGAACTGCTTCGCGCCGTTGACGACCCACTTTCCGTCGCGCAGCTCAGCGCGCGTCTTCGTCGCACCAGCGTCTGAACCCGCCTCGGGCTCGGTCAGCCCGAATGACCACAGCTTGCGGCCCGCGAGCAGATCCGGTAGCCACCTCTCCTTTTGCTCTTTGCTGCCGAAGTCATGAATCGGCGCGGCGCCGAGGCAGACCGCCGCCTCGAGCGTGATCCCGACGCCGGTGTCCGCTCGCGAGATCTCCTCGATCGCCAGGCACAACGAGAGAAAGTCGCCACCCGCACCGCCGTACTCCTCGGAGAACGGGAGGCCGAACAGTCCAAGCTCCCCCATCTGGCGAACGATGTCGTAGCCGAACTTGTGGTTCCGGTCCAACTCCTCTGCGGCCGGAGCCACAACCTCACGGGCGAAATCGCGACACACGTCGCGAATCGCCTGCTGCTCAGAGGTCAGCTGAAAGTCCAACCCGCCAATCCTTACACGGCTTGGCGGGTGCGCGCTGCGACGCTAGTTACCGAGGACGAAAACCTTTAGAGCCCAGCTGAGCGCCAGCAGGACCACTATCCAGATCGTGACGAGGCGCCATTGGCGCGAGCTGAGGTTCAGCGACCAGCTTCGGCCGGTGACCATGCCTGCCGCCAGTCCGACCACCCCCACCACGCTGCCCGCAAACAGCGCCGGACCCAGCGGGTAGAGCCGGACAGCATCGGTCATGTCGCCCTGCCACATGTAGGCGAACGCACGGGTGCCGCCGCAGAAAGGACATGGGTGCCCGGTGAGGTAGAAGAAGGGGCAGGGCGGCAGCACCCAGTGGCCTACGTGAAGGGCCCAGTAGACACGCGTGTAGACCAACCACAGCAGCAGGCCGCCGATGAGCGAGATGTCGCGCAGGCGGTCGCCAGGTCCAGGCCTCGTGATCGAGATCGGTATCACCAGGCGGTTGAAGTGGCTAACCACCGAAGGAGCCTAGCGCAGCAGACCGACGATATCGTCGGTGGTCTCGGCGACGGCGACGCCGGCCTTCTGAAACGCCTCCACCTTGCTCTTGGCGGTGCCGCGGTTGCCCGAGACGATCGCGCCGGCGTGGCCCATCCGCTTGCCCTCTGGTGCAGTCCGCCCCGAGACGAAGGCCACGGTCTTGAGCCTGGTGCCTGCGCCCAATAGCTCGGCCGCGCGCTCCTCGTCGCTACCCCCTATCTCGCCGATCAGCACGAGGTGTGTTGTGGTCGGGTCCTTTTCGAAGAGCTCGACGACATCTTTGAAGGTCAGGCCCAGAACCGGATCGCCGCCGATGCCCACGATCGTGGACTGGCCCATGCCGGCCGCCGTCAGGGCGGATGCCACCTCGTAGGTCAAGGTGCCGCTTCGCGAGACCAGCCCGACCGACCCGGCGCTGGTGATGCGTTGGGGAATGATGCCGATCTTGCCCACGCCTGGTGTGATGAGACCGGGGCAGTTGGCGCCGATCAATCGCGCGGAAGAGTAGCCATGCAGGAAGTCCTTGACCTTGATCATCTCCTGGATCGGAATCCCTTCGGTGATGCACACGATCAACGAGATGCCGCCGGCGGCCGCCTCCATGATCGCGTCGGCGGCAAAAGGAGGAGGCACGAAGATGCCGGACGCATTCGCGCCGGTCGCCTTGACCGCGTCGGCCACTGTGTTGAACACGGGAAGTCCGAGGTGCGTCGTCCCTCCCTTTCCCGGGCTGGTCCCGCCGACCACTTTCGTGCCCATCTCCAGCATCTGTCCCGCGTGGAAAGTGCCCTCCCTGCCTGTGATGCCCTGGACGATGACGCGCGTCGAAGCGTCGAGAAGGATGCTCATCGCGGCGCCGCAGCCTTGGTGAGCTCGACGATTTTCTGCGCGGCCTCCCAGGCACTGGCGCCCGGCTCGATCCCGTTCTGCTTGAGAATCGCTCGACCCTCCTCCTCGTTGGTGCCGCTCATCCGCACCACCAGGGGAAGCTTCATCTTCAGGTTGTCTCGCGCTGTGACGAGGCCCTTGGCGACCTCGTCGCCTCGCGTGATGCCGCCGAAAACGTTCATCAGCACGCCCCGCACGCGCGGGTTCATGAGGATCACGGCCAGCGCGTTCTCGACCACCTCGGCTTTGGCCCCACCACCGATATCGCAAAAGTTGGCCGCTCGCCCGCCGGCCTTGGCGACAAGGTCGAGCGTGTTCATGCAAAGTCCCGCGCCGTTTCCGATGATGCCGATGTCGCCGTCCAGCGAGACGTAGGTCAGACCACGCTTCTTGGCCTCCACCTCGTAGGGGTCGCCCTCCAGGACCGAGCCGTAACGCTCCTCGAGGTCCCTGTGTCGCCACGCGGCGTTCTCATCCGTCTCCAGCTTCGCGTCACCGGCGATGATCTCGCCCTTCGTCGTGACGACAAGCGGGTTGATCTCGGCCGTCACCGCATCGAGCTCCGGGATCGCTCTGTACAGCTTCCGGATGAGTGCTGTGAGCGGTCGTGCCAGCTCGCCGAGGCCGGCATCGAAAGCGAGCTGGTTGAGCTCGAAGTCAAGCGGCCCTCTCCAGGGGTTTGGGTGCAAACGGGCAATCGATTCGGGCGCCTCCTCGGCAACCTGCTCGATGTCCATACCGCCTTTGGCCGAGAGCATGAGGATGTTGTTGCGCGCGTCGCGATCGACAGTGAAGCCGAGGTAGATCTCTCGCTGGATGTCCAGCGCCGCTTCGCAGTACACGAGCGGCACCTTGAAGCCCTTGATGTCCATGCCGATGATCTGAGCCGCAGCCTTGCGTGCCTCGTCGGGTGTTTTCACGACCTTGATGCCGCCGGCTTTGCCGCGACCGCCAACGGGGACCTGGGCCTTGATTGCCACCGGCCCCAGCTCCTCGCAGGCCTTCGCCGCCTCGTCTGGAGTTCGAGCGACCTTGCCAGGCGGGATTTGAATTCCTAGCGACGCCAGCACCTCTTTCGCCTGGTACTCGAGTAGCTTCACGGCGCCCCCTGCGGTAGGCGAATGCGGGCTGCGGTCAAGGGGAAGACGGATGAAATGGGCAAACGAGGTTTGGATCGGAGTTCGTGTAGCTGTTGCAGAAGCTGCGCTGAAAGTCAGGGCTTCCAATTAGAGCAAACGTCCCAACGATGCCGAGGACGATGACCACCACCAAGGCGACTCCACAGCCGATCAGGATTGCCGGCCAGGGTGATTTAGCCTTCGCCGTCGGGGTGTTGCCGGCCGGAGCGACCGGCGGGCCGCCGATCGGGCGCCAGGTCGCACCGTCCCAGTAGCTGAGGCCGTCATCCGAGATCCAACGACCCTGAGCGTCCTGGCGAGGCACAGCGAAAGTCTAAAGCTGCCCTGGAACTGGATGTTGCCTTGCGGAGCTGCCGCTTGGACTACTGCGAAGGCCGTGGTCTGAAAGCCACCACCCTGAACAGTCCACCGACCATGACGCTGCTCACAGCGGGATGTTGCCGTGCCAGCGCGGGCTTCGGCGGCGCTCCTTTCGCAGCGCGATCTTCAGCGCGCGGATGAGCTCGCCGCGAGTACGACCTGGCTCGATCACGTCATCGATGTAGCCGCGCTCGGCCGCGATGTACGGATTGGCAAAACGCTCCGTGTAGTCGGTAACGAGCTCGCGCCTTCGTGCGACCGGGTCGGCGGCGGCCGCCAGCTCGCGGTGGAAAACGATGTTCACGGCGCCCTCCGGCCCCATCACTGCAATTTCGGCGGTCGGCCACGCGACGTTGAAATCCGCACGGATGTGTTTGGAGCACATGACGCAGTAGGCGCCGCCGTATGCCTTACGCGTGATGACGGTGAGCTTGGGCACGGTCGCCTCGCTATACGCGTAGAGGAGCTTGGCGCCGTGCCTGATGATGCCGCCGTACTCCTGAGCGGTGCCGGGGAGAAAACCCGGCACGTCGACGAACGTGACCAGCGGGATGTTGAAGGCGTCGCAAAAGCGAACGAACCGCGCGGCTTTCACTGACGCGTTGATGTCAAGGGCGCCCGCCATGACCTTTGGCTGGTTGGCGACCACACCGACCGAGTGGCCGTCCAGGTGGGCGAAGCCCACCACCATGTTCATGGCGAAGTACGGCTGCACCTCGAAAAAGTCGCCATGGTCGACGACCATGGTGATGACGTCTTTGATGTCGTACGGCTCTTTTGGGTTGTCCGGAATCACCGTCGCGAGGCCAGGCGCAACGCGCTCAGGGTCGTCCGTTGCGGGAACGCTCGGCGGCTGCTCCTCGCAGTTCTGCGGGATGTACTTGAACATTCGCCGCACCTGCGCGAAGCATTCGTCCTCGGTTTCGGCAAGGAAGTGCGCGACGCCTGACTTGACGTTGTGGACCTCCGCTCCGCCAAGTGAGTCGAAGGTCACCTCCTCGCCGGTCGTGACGCGGATTACCTCCGGTCCCGTAATGAACATGTAGCCGACGCCGTGGACCATGAAAGTAAAGTCGGTCATCGCGGGTGAATAAACGGCGCCCCCGGTGCAGGGGCCGAGGATGAGGCTCAGCTGCGGGATGAGCCCGCTGGATTCGACATTGCGCCAGAAAATCTCGGCATAGCCCGCAAGCGAGACGACCCCCTCCTGGATGCGCGCGCCCCCAGAGTCATTGATGCCGATGATCGGAATGCGGTTGCGAAGCGCGAGGTCCATCACCTTGATCACCTTCTCCGCAAAGACCTCGCCGAGGGAGCCGCCAAACACCGAGGCGTCGTGGCTGAAGAGCATCACGTCTCGGCCGTCGATCTTTCCCATCCCGGTCACCACGCCGTCTCCCGGCACGCGCTTTGCGTCCATGCCGGCGCCTTCGGCCCGATGGGTGGCGAAGATGTCGAGCTCCTCGAACGAGTTGCGATCGACCAGCCGGGCTATGCGCTCGCGCGCGGTCAGCTTGCCTTTCGCGTGCTGCCGGTTGAACGCCTCGGCATCTCCGTGGCCGGCTTCGTATTTGCGCTGGCGCAGCTGGTTAAGCGGGTCGACCTTCTTGGCTTTGGGTTCAGTCACTCGCCAGCCAACCAGTCCATGGCCGCGTTCCCGTCCTCATCGGCGATCGTCGGGACCACAAAAGTCATGCTGTCGTCTCCTCTTTCTTCAGGTGACCTGTGAAGGTTGGTATTCGCCAAACACACCTCGAAGCACGTTGCAACATTCGCCGATAGTGATGTAGTCGGCCAGCGCTGCCTTGAGTGGTGGCAACAAGTTCTCCGTGCCTCGGGCCGCTTTTTCGATGGCTTTCTGGTGACGTTCCAGCGTCCCTTTGGGCCGGCTGGCGCGCAGGCGCCCGAGCGCGCGGGCCTGCGCCGCCTGATGGCGAGGGCTGATTTTCATGATCTCCACCGCGTCAGAGTCCGCACTTTCGAACCGGTTGACGCCCACCACCACCCGCTCGCCCGACTCGATCCTCTTCTGCAGACGGTAAGAGCTCTCGGCGATCCGCCGCTGGGTCCACCCCGATTCGATGCAGGCCACCGCGCCGCCGCCTTCGTCCATCTCGGCCATGATCGCCAGCGCCTCCTCCTCCACCTTGTCGGTGAGGCTCTCCACGTAATAGGAGCCGCCTAGCGGATCGGCCACCAGCGGCACCGCCGTCTCGTAGCCAATGACCTGTTGGGTTCTGAGCGCTACCTCAGCCGCCCCTTGCGATGGCAGGCCCAAAGCTTCGTCGAATGCATTCGTATGCAGCGATTGGGTGCCGCCAAGCACCGCGCTCATCGCTTCGAGCGCTGTTCGGACCAC
Organism: Candidatus Dormiibacterota bacterium; assembly: GCA_003139695.1. Lineage (GTDB taxonomy): Bacteria > Chloroflexota > Dormibacteria > Dormibacterales > Dormibacteraceae > Palsa-872. The sequence continues at coordinate 55,993 of PLJM01000005.1, forward strand.
GTTGTTCAGCGGCTGCTGCGCGGTGAGCGTGACGCCGCCTGTTTGCGTGTGAAAGCGCAGAGCCTGCGATCGCTGATCCTTCGCCTGAAACCGGTCGCGCATGATCCGCGCCCAGATGCGGCGGGCTGCACGGAACTTCGCGACCTCTTCGAAGAAGTCCATGTGAGCGGCGAAGAAGAACGACACGCGCGGCGCGAAATCATCAACCGCGAGCCCGGCCGCCTGCGCCGCGTCCACGTAGGCGATCGCATGGCTGAGCGTAAGCGCAATCTCCTCCGCTGCCGTCGAGCCGGCCTCCCTTATGTGATAGCCGGAGATCGAGATCGTGTTCCAGCTGGGGAGGTTCGACTGGCAATAAGCGAACAGGTCGGTCACCAGCCTCATCGATGGCTTCGGCGGGAAGATGTAGGTGCCGCGCGCCGCGTACTCCTTGAGGATGTCGTTCTGCACGGTCCCGGTGATCTTCTCGGGTGGGCAGCCCTGCTTCTCTGCGACGAGCTGATACAGGAGCAGCAACATCGTCGCACTCGCGTTGATCGTCATCGAGGTCGAGACTTTGTCGAGGGGAATCCCATCCAGCAGGGTCTCCATGTCCTCGAGCGAGTCGATCGCTACGCCGACCTTGCCCACCTCGCCATTGGCCATCGGGTCGTCCGAGTCGTATCCGATCTGCGTTGGCAGGTCGAAGGCTACCGAGAGGCCCGTCTGGCCCTGCTTCAACAAGAACTTGTAGCGCTTGTTGGACTCCGCTGCGGTGCCAAATCCCGCGTACTGCCGCATAGTCCACAGCCGCCCGCGATACATGTCCTTGTGGATGCCCCGCGTGAACGGGAACGTGCCAGGAAGCGGCTCTTCCGCCTGGCGATCCTCGCCCGAATAAACTGGTTTGAGCGGCAAGCCGTTGTCGTTTGAAAGGGGGGTGTCCCCCCTGTCGCGAGGGCCGGGCAGAGCCCTTCCCCCGTCGCTACCCCCCTGGATCACCTCGGTCATATTTCGACGAACTCGGTCAGGACACCGCCCAGGCTCTTGGGGTGCACGAAGGCGATGAGCGAGCCGTGCATGCCCATCCGCGGTTCGGCGTCGATCAGCTCGCAGCCGGCCGCGCGCGCATCGGCCAGCGCTTGCCCGATATCCGTGACCCCAAAAGCCACGTGATGCAGCCCGGGTCCGCGCTTCGCCAGGAACTTGCCGACCGGAGAATCCGGCCGGAGTGCGCTCATCAGCTCAACCTCCCCGTCGCCGGTGCGTAGGAACGCCGCCTCGAGGCCCTCCCTTTCATTGACCTCTCGGTGAACTAGATCTGCGCCCAGGGCTGCTCGGTAGAGACCTATCGATTCGTCGAGGTCCGCAACCGCGACGCCTACATGATGGATCCGCGTCAGCACGTCACTGGACTGAGAAGATGCGCGTCACCGCGTTCAGCGTCATCACGTTGGGCAGCAGGCCGTCGATCTTGAGCTTGCCGCTGAGCAGCTTGGCGGCCACCCCTCGGCCCACCTCGTCGTAGTAGATGGGCAACCCGAACACTCCAATCTTCAAATTGCTCAGGCTCATCACGGTCTCCGCGTCTGTCCGGATTGTGAGTGTGCGATTGGGCACGAGGCCGTTGTGAACGGTCAGCCAGCCGCCTGTGCCCTTGAAGTCCAGGGTGACGCCCTCGTCGATGTCGTTGACCCAGATCCCGACCCGTGCGACGAGCGTCGAGAAGTCTTTCCTTTTCTCAATGCGGCTCTTGACGTTGGCCTCGATCAAGCCCCCCAGCATCGACGCAAAGGCGCTGGGCTCGTCATTCGCGTAGTCGACGAGCCCCTCCTTTTTGGGCTCCGGTTTCAACTTGTCGCTTCGTCGGGCCATTCAACAGGAATCCGAGTCGTGCATTCGGTCATCTCCTGAGATGCCTTCGTGTAACGGACGATCGTCGGGAGATCCCCCTTCAGCTTGAGCTTGCCCTGGAGCATGCCCTTGGTGGCATCGAGCTCTTTGGTCGCCACCTGCTTCCAGCGCGAATACGGGGCAGTGATGACGAAATCGCATTTCTGCGCGTCGGCGGCAGGGCCGACCTTGATGTCGCGAGCCTCACCGTCGAATAGGTCCATGACGATTCCTCTGGACTCGGCAAAATGCTTGTCGGGCTCGGCTTCCACCACGAGGCCGACCGTCCACTTCCAGCCCTTGCCCGCGGCCTTGTAGGCAGTGGATTTGTTGACCTCGTCCTTGAAGGCGTCAGCCCATTCCGCCGAGAAAGCCTTGACCGTCATGTTCTCCTCCTCGTAACCCGGGAACGCGTCGTTTGAGAGGCTACGCTACACCGGACCACACAGATCGCCCGTGGACACCTCGCCAGGGCGGACGACGCGGCAGTAGACCCCCATGCACGTGTCGGAGGTCTTGGCCAAGACGCGAAGGAGGGCCGGAGTCGTCGCGGTGGTGTCGGGGTCAAAAGTGATGACCACACACCGTTCGCACCGCTTGACCACCTCTAGCTGAGCCGAGCCCGCCTCGAGGCGCCGGCCGACCCAGCGCAGCTCCGCCTCCGGTTCCAGGCCCTCGATGTACAGGTTGGCGCGGAACCGGCGATGGTCGACCGGCACGCCAGCCGCCAGGGCAAACGCCGCGACAGTCGAGAGATTCACGACCAACACCGGCGAGTCATCGAAATTCGCGCCGGCGAGGTCGCGCAAAGTCAATGGCCGCCCGCTCGCGTGGCCGAGATCCGATACCAGGGCGTCGTCAAGTCGTCGAGCGTCACCACCAGGGACGGCGACCTCAACGTCGTCGCCTTTCAATCGGGCGCGGTAGTTCATGAGCCGCTTGTCTTCGGTGGCGGTCAGAAGCTTTCCAGCGCGGTTGGCAGTGCCGTCGACAAGCGCCCATCGACGATCGCCCTCAAAGCCAGTTTCCGTGAGCGCGACGGACTCCACCATCTCGCCAGCCATGGATTTGACGGGATAGCGCCAGATCTCGGAGATGGATCCAACCACGGGAGAAAGACTACCGATCCACCGCGTCTGTCCGGCCATAAGATCACCTCGTGACGGCGAACGGCTCCACTTTCTACGAGCCCCTGTCGGCACGCGACGCCTGGTTTCTGTATGCCGAGCGGCCGTCGACTCCGCTCGACCTCGGCACTGTGTACGTATTCGAAGGCGGCTCGCGCGTGCCGGGTGGGCGCGGCGCCCTCGGCATCGAGGAGACGATCAGGGAGCGCATCCACCTGGTACCGCGCTACCGCCAGCGGATTCTTCGGGCGCCGATGAACCTGGCGCACCCGGTGTGGGTCGACGACACCAACTTCGACCTCGGCGCTCACGTACGCCGCGAAGTGCTCCCGCCACCAGGGGATGGCGCCGCGGTCCGCAAGCTGGTGATGCGAATCCTGTCCCGCCCTCTCGACATGCGCCGTCCGTTGTGGGAGGTGACCATCGTCACGGGTCTCAGCAACGACCGCGTCGTCATCGTGAACCGCGCCCACCACGCCATGGTCGACGGAGTCTCGTCAGTCGACATCATCACGCTCCTACTCGACACGACCGAGGAGATCTACGTGCCTGAGCCACCTGAGGCGGAATGGAAACCACGCCCGGCGCCCACCCGCTGGCAGCTCATAAGACCCGTGTTGTGGAACGTTGGCACTCAGCGCAAAGACGAGAGGACCATGGTTCCCGCAGTCTGGAGCACAACCCGCGTCCCCTGGAAAAGCCTTTTCTCGCTGAGCGGCAAGATGGTCAGCCCCCGGCCCGACCTCTTCTTCAACCGAAGGATTGGAACGCAGCGGAGCGGACGCGGCCTGAAGGTACCGCTGTCCGCTTTCAAAGCGCTCAAGGTGCAATTCGGCTGCACCGTGAACGACGCGGTGCTGGCCGTGGTGTCCGACGGATTGCATAGATGGTTCAAGGCACGTGGCGAGCGCGTGCCCGAGAAAGTGCGTGTCTTCTGTCCGGTAAGCGTTCGGGGCGAATCGCCGGGGCGGCTCGGAAACCAGATAAGCGGCATGGTGCTGGAGCTACCGACCGGTGACCTCACCATCGAGCAGCGCTTGCGAAAGATCAAGGTCACGACCGGCGATCTCAAGCGGACGCGGCAGGCAGTGGCCGCCGACAAGCTCGCCGGCCTTGCGGACTGGGCCCCGCCAACGCTTCTTGTCCTGGCTGGACGCCTCATGTCCAATCCACAGGGCGGCGCCAACATCAACGTCACCAACGTGCCTGGCCCACAGTTTCCACTCTATTCAGGCGGGGCTCAGCTGCTCGAGGTGTGGCCGTTCGCTCCGCTCTATCCCTCGATGGGCTTGGGCATCGCCATCGTTTCGTATAACGGCGAGGCTTACTTCGGCCTGACGGCCGACCCGGGCATCGTTCCGGATGTGGAACAGTTCACGGCGATGCTCCGGGAAGCGGCCGACGAATGCGCAGCCCTCGCTGCCGGACCTGCCTAGCTTTCCAGCGTGAAGCGGATCGTGTTCTGGCCGATGGCGATCAGGTCGCCGTGGCCGAGCTGCCTTTCGATGACCGGCTCGCCGTTCACGAGCGTGCCGTTGGTGCTGCCCAGGTCGCTGATCCAGAACGCCCCACCGCGCACCTCAATGCGCCCGTGACGGCCTGAAGTGGCGGCGTCGCCGACGACCACATCGTTGTCGGGAGCTCGACCGAACGTCACCGTCTGGTTGGGGAGCGCAACCATCCGTCCGGCGAATGGGCCGGTTTCGAAGGTCAGCTTGGCCGGAAAGCCGCCGCCCGCCGCAATGATCTCGGGCGGAACCGCCTGAAGGGACACCGTGCGTTTCGACTCCGACAACGCGTCGGCCGGCTGCCACGCCGGAATGATCGACGTCGCCTCCTCCGAAAACGCGGACTGAGAAGGGGGTGCGCCATTGCTCGGCGCTTCGGTTGGACCGCTGTGCGGCCAGGCGACGATCGTCTGAGCCACGGGGTCCTGGCTTGGAGCGGCGGCCGAGGCCGAAACCGGCGCCGGCTGAACCTCGGGCTCCGGCTCCGGCGTGGGCGCCGGCGCGGCAGCAGCCACCGGCTCCTGCGCTGCGACCTCAGGCGGGGGAATCAGCGGTTCGGGCTCGGGGAACACGGGCGCAAGCTCTTCGATTGCCGGCTCGACCTGCGGCGGGACGGTCGCCTTCCACTCGTCGGCGGGCGGGGCGGGCGCCGGCACGGCCTGCTGCCAGAGGTCGGCCACCGTAGGCACGCGCTCCGGCGCGACCATGGGCTCTGGCTCGGCAGCAGGCGGAGGCGAAGCAGCGTCGATGGCCTCGGGCCCAGCGGCAAGCACAGGCTCCGGGGCCGGCTCAGGCTCGGTGACGGCCACCTGTTCTGCGGCCTCGACCGGCTCCGCCTCGGCAGCAGGCGCCATCGGCTCCTCGGACTCGACTGCCTGCGCCTCGTCGGCTGCAAGACCGGAAACCGCCAGCCCCTCCAACTCCAACGTGTCAAGGCTTCGGGTGGCCAGCACCTGGGTGGCGGCCTCCGTCTCGACCGGCGGCGCGTTGGCCTCGAGCGGCTGCGCAGAAGCTTCGACCGGCTGGGCGGACCCTTCCACTGGCTGAGCAGACGTTTCGACCGGCTCGGCCACAGCTTCGGCGGCCTCGACCGGTCGGTCGGCGGCCGCAGTGCCGAGGAATCGCTCAAACCAGCCCGCAATGCGTCGGAGACGCTCGACCCGGCGATCGGGCCGGCCGCTCCGCGAGAGGTCGTGCGACTCCTCGGGGAATCGAGCCAGCTCGACGGTCTTGCCGAGCAGCCGCATGGCGCCAAACATCTCCTCCGACTGCGAGATTGCACAGCGAAGGTCCATCTCGCCACAGGTCAGGAGCAGCGGGGTCTTGATGTTGTTGACATATCGAATCGGCGATCTTCGCCACAGCTCATCGAGATCGGGGTAAGGCGGGGGACCCAGCTCCAGCGAGCCCCAGATAACGATGTCGTGCTGCGCGAACTCGCTGACCAGGTTGGAGATCGAACGCATCGCGACAGCGGCAGCGAAGCGGTCGGTCTGGCCGATCGCCCAGTTGGTCATGTAGCCGCCATAAGAACCGCCGCCGATGCCCATGCGGCTGGTGTCGATCGCGCCCGAGCGCTCGATCATCTGGTCGACCGCAGTCATCAGGTCGACGTAATCCTTGCCGCCCCAGTCCCGAACCACCTCACCCCTGAAGCGCTCGCCATATCCGTCAGAGCCGCGGGGGTTGGCGTACAGGACCAGGTATCCCATCCCGGCCAGCACCTGTAGCTCGTGGAAGAATGCCCATCCGTACTGTCCGTGCGGACCCCCGTGAACCTCGAGGACCAGCGGATACAGACGGCCGGGGTCGAAGTTCTCCGGCTTGAGCAGCCAGCCTTCGATTCCCCACCCGTCCGGTGCGGTGAACTGGTGGCGCTCCGGATGCGCGACATAGCGATCGCGAAGCCAGGGATTCAAGTCGGTCAGCCGGGCCTCGGCGCCATTGGCGACGATATGAAGCTCTCCGGGATTGCTTGGGTCGGAGGCGCAGAACGCAAAGATCCCCGAGGTGACGTCGAAGTCGAAGATCCGGCGCGCGCCGCCGACCTCCGGCCCGAGGTTGCCATCGAGGTCGCACGAGTAAAGCCCGGTGACGCCAGGTCCGCTGGAGAGAAAGTAAAGACGGCCGCCGTCTTTGGACCAGCGGACGCGGACGCCATGGCCCCCGCGCATGTCGGTGATGATGCTGTCGCCGACCGATTGATCGAGCGAGAGGGTCAAGCAGCGTGGCACTCCGCCGCTCGATGGCACCACCCACAACCGCTCGATGAGGCCGGCCTCGAGGCCGTTGGGAGCCACGAAAGCGATGGCGTCGCCTCGAGGCGACCACGATGGCGAGCCCAGGTAGAGCCCGCCTGCAATCTTGGTTCGCTCGCCCGCCAGGTCGACGACATAGAGGTCGAGCTCACGCTGCAGGTCGGAGTCCGGCGCGGCGTTTCCTGTAACTGCGAGCCTGGAGCTGTCAGGCGACCAGTCAAAACCCGTGGCGTCCCAGACGCCGCTAGTCAGCTGCTTGGCCTCGCCGCCTTGCGCAGGCACCACGAACAGGTGGTGATTGCGCCCATCGACGAAACCTTGACCGTCATGCTTGTAGTCGAGGCGGCGCGCAACCCTGACTACGGGCGATCGCCGTAATTGCTCCTTGCTGTCAGGCGGCCTTGGGTCATCCACCACTGCGTCCGGATCGGAGACCACCACGCCGATGAAGGCGACACTCTTGCCGTCTGGCGACCATGCCGGGCTCGATGCGCCCTCAGGTATCGAGGTCAGCTGCCTCGCTTCGCCGCCCGTCGAGACGTCGAGCACGAAAACCTGATCGGTCGCACCTCGGCGGCTGACGAACGCGATCCTGCGGCCGTCGGGTGACCACTCGGGGGAGTGATCCCGCCGGGCGGCGCCTGTCGCGTCGACCGGCTCCCGGTCCAGCAGGCGCCTGATCACTATGCGGCTCCTAGTCTGGCGCGACTCTGCGTCCGGTGAGCTCAGCTGGTAGGCAACTCGTTCGCCGTCGGGGCTCAGACGGACGTGGTCGATCCAGCAGAAGCGGTACAGATCATCAGCGCCAATCGGTGGGGGCACGAGCGTCAACCGATTGTATTGCCCACGGCCGCCCACCGGCTAGCACGCGAGTTATTGAAAGGCGCCGAAGTATCTTCAGGTGGTAAACCAGTCGACATGAGCAACACAGCCGGAGGCCGACAGGCAGCACTTCGCGGCATGGGATGGGGCGTGCTCGCGGGCGTTGTGCTCGTGACCCTGATGTACCTGGCAAACCTCTTGCTGGGCTTGAAACCGCTCCCGCAGCTGCTGAACGAGCCCCTCCTGGCTGTGATGCCGGGGTTCGTTTTCGGATTTCTTATCGACACGCTTCAGCACGCGGGCAAGGTCGTGGAGGAGGTGGGGCTGATCGTCGCCATGGTGATTGGCCTTGGAGTGCTGGGAGCGGCCTGGGGCTGGACGAGCCGCATCTGGCATTCGCAACATTCGGCCCTGGCTTTTGCTGCGGTCGGCTGGGTCGTAGTTGTCGGGATTCTGTTGCCCATCTCGGGCAGCGGCTTTCTCGGGCTCGCGGACAGTATTACGACTCCGCTGATCTGGGCTGCCCTGTTCGCGATCTATGGCGTGGTGCTGGAGCTGGGTGGGGATCCTGCCGCCCCGGGCGCGGCTACCGACATTGGGCGCAGGCGCCTCCTTGGCGTGCTCCCGATGACGATCGGCGCCGTAAGCCTTGGCGTGCTGGCGTTCCGCCTCCTGCCAGGCTGGTACGACGCGGTCTTCAATGCGCCTGGCTCGGGCGTGGCCGGCATCTCGCCGGAGATCACCCCGGTCGACCAGTTCTATGTCGTGTCCAAGAACTTCGTGGACCCGTCCATCTCCGCCGACGGTTGGCACCTCTCTGTCGGCGGCATGGTGGACAAGCCTTTCTCGCTGTCGCTGTCGGACCTTCGCGCTCTGCCCAGCGCGACCCAGTACGTGACCCTCGAGTGCATCAGCAACAACGTAGGTGGGCCGCAGATGAGCACGGGCAGCTTCACGGGTGTGAGCCTCCGTGACCTGCTCGCGATGGCGAGCCCACAGGCCAGCGGGACATGGGTGGCGTTCAAGGCAAGGGACGGATACGAGGAGAGCCTGCTGATCAGCCTCGTGGAGAGCGCGCCGGAAATTTTCGTCGCTTACGAGCTGGATGGCGCGCCGCTACCCGAGGCGCACGGGTATCCGGCCCGCATGCTGATTCCAGGGCATTACGGGATGAAGGGGCCGAAATGGCTCGACTCGATCAGCGTCGTCAATCAGGAGAGCACGGGTTACTGGGAGCAGCAGGGTTGGGACTCCAATGCTGCGGTCAAGACGACGTCTCGTTTTGACGAGCCTGGCGAGGGGGACATCGTGAAGCTGGGTCCGGTGTTGCTCGCCGGTGTGGCCTTTGCGGGCACTCGCGGCATCTCCAAGGTGGAGTACAGCACCGATGCCGGGCGGACGTGGAACGAGGCGCCCTTCAAGGAGCCCTTGTCACCGTTGACCTGGGTGATCTGGCAGGTGGAATGGACTCCCGCTTCAGAAGGTGCTTACGAGCTGCGGGTCAGGGCCACCGACAAAAACGGAGCATTGCAAAGCTCGTCGACTGCCGCGAGCTACCCCAGCGGCGCCAGCGGATACCACACGGTGAGCATCGCGGTCGCCAAAGCGTAATGCCGAGTGGAGCTTAAGGCCGGATTTACTCCAGCCGTCACCCAATCGCGCCTCTTCAAGGCGCCTCCCATCGTCGCTAGGAGAGGTGGGGGTCCCGCGGGGGAGGCCTGCTTCCCCCGCGCCTTTATTTCATCGTCCAGAGGGCTTTGAGTGTGTCCCAGCCCATCCTGAACATCCCTTCCTTGCGAACCATCTTCAGGATGTTCGATTGCTTCTGCCACTTCGACACCCCGTCCACTCTGAAGAACTCGTCCAGCGCCTGGTCCGCCACCTTCGGGTACTTGGTAAGCATCTGCGGGTTGTGCTCGAGCAAGGGAACGGCTCCGTCGTACTTGCGCATGTCGGCCATGATCCACGAGTGGTCGAGCTTGCCCTTGTACTCCGCGAGACGCCGCTCCGAGAAGTCGCCCGCCTCTTTTGCGTGGACCACCGTTTCGCCCGCGAGCTTGCCTGAGATCATCGCCAGGTTCGATCCCTCGCGGTGGACGGGGTTCGACAGCATGGCAGCATCGCCGCATATCAAGTAGCCGGGTCCATATACCTTCGGGATCCCGCGATGTCCCCCCTCAGGGATCAGGTGGGCCAGGTACTCGACAGTCTCAGCACCTCGAAGCAGCGGCTTCACCGCGGGATGCTGCTTGAAGTGCTCCATCAAATCGTTCGGGCTTCGCAGGGTGGCGTTGAACTCACTCAGCAGCGCGCCGCCACCGACAGACAGGGTGTCCCTGTTGGTGTAGATGAACATGAAGCCGGACATGCCCAGCGTCGAGTCGCCGAAGCATTCGATCGTGCAACCCTCGCCGGGGTCGCAGTTGAAGCGCTCTTCGATCAGGCCCGAGTCGAGCTGCATGATCTCCTTGACGGCCATCGCGACCTCGTTGGGTCGCAGCTTGCGGCGCAAAGGCTTGCCGTTGATGAGCGTCTTCTCCAGCAGCCCAGTGCCGAGGCCGATGCCCTCGCAGATGACCACCGCGTCGGCGTAAACAGCGTCGCCGCGACCGGTGCCAACACCGACGACTCGGCCATTCTTGACGATGAGCCGGTCGACCACGGTCTCGGGGACGACCACGGCACCCACCTTCTCTGCCTGCTCAGCGAACCACGCGTCGAACTTCGCGCGCAAGACCGAGTAGGAATGTGGGTGCTCGCGATTGCGAAGGTTCTTGTAGTCGATGCCGATGGTGGCATCTGACGTCATGATCCAGCGCCGCTCTTCGATGATCGGTCGCTCCAGGGGGGCTTCTTTCCAGCTGTCTCCTACGATCTCTTCGAGGTAGTGGTTGTAGAGAATGCCGCCCATGACGTTCTTGGAACCCGGTTTCGCACCCCGCTCGAGCAGTGCGACCTGCAGCCCGGCCTTGGCCATGGTGTACGCCGCGGCCGTTCCGGCAGGGCCGGCGCCGACAACCACCGCATCGAACTTCTCGTCATCGGCCATTGGTGCAACATCGTAAGGGTGAAGCTCGTTGGACTCACAGGTGGCGTAGGTTCTGGGAAATCGGCGGTGGCAGCCATCCTGCGTGAGCTGGGGGCTGAGGTCGTCGATGCCGACGAAGCAAGCCACGCTGTCTACGAGCCGGGGACTCCCGGGTTCGAGGCAGTGGTTCGGGACTTTGGCGACAAATACGTTCGTGACGGCCGAATCGACAGGAAGGCCCTGGGCGAGCTCGTCTTCAAAGACGCCGATGCACGACGCCGGCTGAATGCGATAGTGCACCCACTTGTGCGCGAATGGATGGCCTTGAGGACCTCTGAAGCGTTGGCACGAGGCGCTGACGTGGTGGTTCAGGATGTTCCCCTGCTGTTTGAGAACAAGCTCGAGGCGCTGTTTCCGACGGTCGTCCTCGTGTGGGTTCCGCCACAGGTCCAGGTCGAGCGGCTCGTTAGCGGGCGCGGGTTCTCACTCGAGCGAGCTCGTCAGGTGATCGCCGCCCAGATGCCGATCGACGAGAAGCGCGACCGCGCGTCGCATGTGATCGACAACAGCGGCAGCAGAGAGGCGGCGCGCGCGCAGGTTGCAAAGTGGTGGGAGACGTTTAGGGGGGCCTGAGCTCAGACGGCTCCTTCCTTCCTGAGGCTCGCAAGGTGGGCCGCATCCACACCGACCTCTGCCAAGATTTCGGCCGTGTGCTCGCCCAGGCTCGGCGCGCCGGATCGACGCCAATCGGCCCGTAGGGGAATCGCAGGTCGGACCTCGGCCCCGCTCGGCGTCGAGGTTATGAGACCCCGCGCGACGACCTGCGGGTGCGTTGCCACCTCACCAATTTCGAGGACGGGCTCACAACAAACCTCGAGACCCGCCAGCTTCTGCTCCCATTCCTTGCGGGTTCGCGAAAGGAACACTGACGCCATGGCCTCCTGCGCACGGGCACCTTCCTCCCCTTCGGCGAACTGCCGGTCGACGAGGTCAGGCCTCTGGATGGCATCGCATAGAGTCGCCCAGAACTTCGGCTCGAGGGCGCCAACGCTGTAGAAGCGGCCGTCCTTGCACGTGTAGACGCGGTAGCACGGATGGCGGCCGCCCAGACGCTGATCTCCTCGACCTGTAGGCTCGCCGGCGCCATACGCCGCCAGGACAAGGGCGAGCCAGCTCACCGCCCCATCCAGCATCGAGGCGTCGATCCACCGCCCTTGGCCTCCCCGGCCGACATCGACAAGCGCACCTAGGATGGCGACCGCGGGCTCGAGGCCACCACCGCCGATGTCCGCCACCTGCACCGACAGGGGTATGGGTGGGCCGCCACGGGCGCCGTTCAGCCCGAGGGCCCCCGCCGTGGCCATGTAGTTGAGGTCGTGGCCGGCGCGCGACGCGAACGGGCCGTCTTGCCCGTAACCGGTGATCGAGCACATGACCAGCTTTGGGTTGCGCGCGTGGAGAACGTCCCACCCGAGATCGAGCCGAGCCATGACGCCGGGGCGGTTGCCTTCAACGAGCACGTCGGCGTGCTCCGCCAGGCGCAGCAGGAGATCGCGGCCTGCCGGCGACTTGAGGTTCAAGGTGACACTGCGCTTGTTGCGGTTGATTGCGTTGAAGAGGACGCTCTCGCCGTCAATGAGGGGTGGCGTCCAGCGCAGGTAGTCGCCCCCGCTCGGCTCCTCGACCTTGACGACGTCGGCACCCATGTCGCCCAGGAGCCTGGTGCAGAAAGGGCCGGGCAACAGGCGGGTCAGATCGAGCACGCGAATACCTGTCAACGGCATCAGGACTCAAGAGTATCTGGGGACAGCAAAGGGGCCCTCGTGCGTTAATAGCGCATGAAGGGTTCACGTTCCAGAATGCGATCCAGCAACCCCCATCTCGGTGAGATGACGATCAAGGTCCCTGCGCCGTTTGCCGGGATCTCAGACCTTGGGTTCACCGCCCAGTACCGGGCGCAGAACCTCAACGAGCCGCTGCGCGACATTCCTCTCCTCTTCGAGGGGCCGCGGCCTCCGATGCGCCGCCTGGCCGAGCTCCTCCAGCTGCTTCGCAATGCGGAGGCGGGCGGTTATGCCTGGAGCGACCCGGTGATGCTCAGCGACGAGGTGGTCGTCCTTGCGTTTCGCGACCGCAGCCTCGCTGGACAAACCCTCTCCGACGGAGCGCAGGTGTCAGCGAATTACGTGCTCAACCTCGTGCGCCCGGTGGTGTTCGCCTTCCTCAAAGACTGCGCCGGCATCGCCCACCTCCGGCTCTCCGACGTCATCGAGATGCGGGTTAGCGCCGAAGGCGCGCCCAACTGGGAGATCGCGATGCCCGTGGCGGACATCGTGGAGCCCAACGGCGACCAACTGCTGTGGCAGCTAGCCGGATAGAAATACCGCCAACCCGGCCACGGCAAATCGTTGCTATGGCGACTTGGTCGGGGTCGGGGTCGGAGACGGAGTCGGGCTCGCGGCAGGAGACGGAGTCGGGCTCGCACTCGGACAAGGAGTCGGACTCGTAGCCGGAGACGGAGTCGGGGTCTTGGAAGGCGTCGCGCTGGGCGAAGGCGTGGGGCTCGCGCATGCGACCGGGCTGGCGGTGATCGGCACGTTGGGTGTCGCGAGCGCCTTGGGGCTCGCGTTGGCAAAGTACAGAGCCAGGGGCACGATGATCATGCCGACGATGACGGTCAGAACGAACGTCACCGCCCCCCACTCTCGCCTGAAGAAAGCCCAGCTCACGAGCCGTGAATTCTAGCGAGACTCGAGGGCAGCCATCGGGACGGCGTCGTGCGCGGCTGTCTTAGTAGTCGTCCTCGCCGGCGCCTGCGATGCCTTCCTCTTCCTTCTTCTTGCGCTGGTTTAGAAGGCGAATGAAGTCCTGCGCGCGCGCGAGCGCCTTCCAACGCTCCGGAAAGAAGTCCTGGACCAGAATCTGCTTGTCAGGCATCTGGTAGACCGTGACGCACCACTTTTGGAGGGTGCGCGAAACCTCAACCTCGAAGTCCTTCTCCGCGGTCTCGTACTTGACAACTTTGTCGTCGTCGAATCTTCTTCGTCCTGATACAGCCATAGGTAAATCACTCGGGTGGGCATTCGGCTCATAGAGCGTCGTTCGATTATAGCCCCGTGTTGGACGATTCCCGGGCCGCCTCGGCCGCCAGCCACTCCTGGAGAAGGTCCCTCAGCAGGGGCCCGAGCTCCTCCCGAAGACCCTCTCGCCGCATGGCCAGGGTCAGGTTCGCCCGGAGGTAACCCGGGACGGTTCCGGTGTCGTAATAGTCGCCGTCGAACTCGATGGCGACGACCGGATGATTCCCCAGGGTGCCTTTGATCGCGTCCGTGAGCTGGATCTCGGAGCCGGCACCTGGTTCCGACCTGTCGAGCTCTGCCATGACCGCAGGCGTCAGGACGTAACGGCCGAGGATCGCGAGGTCTGACGGCTCGGTTCCAGGCTTCGGCTTTTCGACCATGTCGGTGACCTTGTGCAACGGACCCGCGCCGCCATCGGTGACCACCACGCCATAGCGTGCGACCTGGCTCCGCGGGAATCTCCTGACCGCGAGGATCGTAGCGCCGGTCTTGTGGTGGGCGTCGATGAGCTGCTTCAAGCAGGGGTCGCTGCCGCCCAGGATCACGTCGTCGGCGAGCAGGACGGCACATGCCTCCCCTTCGACCAGCCGCCTCGCCGTCCAGACGGCGTGTCCGAGGCCAAGGGGCTCCTTCTGCTGGATGTATGTGATGTCCACCAGGTCGCTCAGGCGATCCACCTCCGCGAGGATGCGGAGCAGGTCGTCCTTTCCCCGCTTCCGCAGGTAGTGCTCGAGCTCGAGCGAGCGGTCGAAGTGGTCGACGATCGCGCGCTTGCCGCCGCCGGTGACCATGATCACCTGCTCGATGCCGCTGGCGATCGCCTCCTCGACTCCGTATTGGATCGTCGGCTTGTCGACGAGAGGCAGCATCTCTTTCGGCTGCGCCTTCGTGACCGGCAAGAATCGCGTCCCTAGGCCCGCAGCAGGGAAGATCGCCTTGCGTACGGTGCGTGCGGCCATCCAGGACAATCTAAGTGTTGGCGACCTCTGACGGTATTCGGCCAGGCCTCGAAGGGCGCGTGGAACGCGTGGTCGAGGGCGATCTCATCACCAAACACGTGGGCGGGCAGGGCACCTTCGCCACCCCCGCGATGATCGGCCTGATGGAATGGGCCAGCCACAAAGCGCTTGCTGGCCTGCTTCCAGAAGACGAGACCACAGTGGGCTATGAGGTGCACGTCCGCCATCTCGCTCCGGCGAAGCCGGGCACCACCGTGGTCGCGACCAGCAAGCTGACCGAGGTCAAGGGCAACAAGCTCTACTTCGACGTGGAGTGTCACCAGGGCGACAAGCTGCTGGGGTCAGGCACCCACAAGCGAGCTATAGTCCCGGCCGACTTCTAGTTGGAGGGGGACGTCCCCCCTGAGGCATCGGGCCTGGCCAAGCCAGATTCCGATGCACCCCCTAGGTTTTCTTCGCTTTCTTTTTTCGCTTATCTGCGAGGTGCAGGGCGAGCTTCTTCAAGCCCGGGTTCACCGCGATCACCTTGGGTGGCTGCGACTTCTTGTCCCGCGCCTTGGTCCGTGCGCTCTCCCGCGGAGCGATTCGTTCGAGATCGTCGCCCATAGCTCAGATGATGGTAGAGGCGCGCAATTTAGAATTGATGGCGCGTTGGGGGAAGTCGGGTCCGAGATCGCAAGCGTGACGCCGAGCTCGGTCGAACGGGCCGCTCGGGACCTCGCCCCATATCTCTCCCCCACCCCCCTTCAGTACTCGCGCGCGTTCACCGACAAGGCGCGCTGCCACGTCCACATAAAGGTCGAGTCGATCCAGCCAATTCGAGCTTTCAAGGTCCGAGGGGCCCTCACCAAGGTGATGCGGCTGCATCCCGAGAAGGGCAGCGCTGGGGTGGTCACCGCCTCGGCCGGCAACCACGGCCAGGGCGTGGCGTATGCGGCGGCGGTGTTCAAGATCCCCGCCACCGTTTACGTCCCGGAGACGGCCAACCAGCTGAAAGTCGAGGCGATCCGAAGGTTGGGTGCGACGGTAGTGCTCGCCGGGCGGAACTACAACGACGCCTATCTCGAGGCGATGCGCCACCAGGAGGAAGGCGGCGCCACCTTCGTCCATGCGTTTAACGATCCCGACGTGATCGCCGGACAGGGATCTATCGCTGTCGAGCTGCTGAGAGATCTCGAGGACTTCGACACAGTGCTCGTGCCCATCGGCGGCGGCGGGTTGATTGGTGGCATCTCCCTTTATCTCAAGTCGCAGCGGCCCAAGGTACGTGTGATTGGCGTCGAGCCAACCGGCGCAGACGGGATGCACAGATCCCTTGAGGCCGGTCGGGTCGTAACCCTCGATCGCGTCAACACCATCGCTGACGGCCTGGCTGCTTCCGCGCCCGGAAAGCTAACGCTCGAGCTGGCGCAGCGCTATGTGGATGAGGTGATCCTCGTCGAAGACGAGGAGATGCTGCGCGCGATCCGCCTGATGTTCGAATGGGAGCATCTGCTTGCGGAGCCGTCTGGAGCGGCGGCCCTCGCTGCCCTGCTGTATCACTACAGCCCGTCCCCTAATGAGCGGGTGGTGGTGATCCTCTCGGGGGCGAACATCACCGACGAGGTGATGATCCGCGCCTTGAAATCCCGCTGACCACCTCGACGGTGTGCGTGTACGCTGGGGACCACGTTCCAGGCAACCAACTAACTGGTGGGGGTATACGGATGAAGGCCTATGTCCTGATCAACGCATCGCCCGGACGCGCGCTCGAAGTCGCCAAGAAGATGGAGGGGGTCGGCGGGATCACCGCTGCGGACGCGATCACGGGCGAGTACGACGTGATCGCCGTCTGCGAAGCCCCTGACGTGAACTCGATCGGATCGCTCATCGTCGACAAGATCCAAAAAATCGATGGAGTGTTCAAGACCGTGACCTGCTTGGCGGTGAAGTAACTCCTAAAAAATCAGCAGGTGGCTTGAAGGCCGGATTTACTCCGGCCGTCACCAAATCGCGCCGCTTCCAGGCGCCTCCCATCGTCGTCAGGAGCGGTGGGGGTCCCGCGGGGGAGGCCTGACTCCCCGCGCCTTGGCGCCTCACATCGTCGCTAGGGGGGTGGGGGTTCCGCGGGGGAGGCCTCCTTCCCCCGCGCCTTTGGCCGGTCGGCCATACCGGCGATGTAAGTGGCCATGCGGGGCAACTCCTGCTCGAAGCTGCCCACCGACGGTGACCACGTGAGCTCCCGGCGAGAGTGGGAGTCGTCGTAGAAATGAGGCTTGGCGAGCACATCCACGGCGTAGATGCCCGGCCACACCACCGCACCTCGCGCCGTCACGGCCTCGGTCGCCAGCGCTTTCAGGTAGGCGAGGTCGTAAGGCATCGAGGAGATGTCCGGCTCGATTCCAACCGACCTCGCCGCCAGACCGGCGAGCTCTCGCCAGGTGGCATCGAAGCCCGCAACGAGGTAGCTGTGCCCGGGCCGGCCGCGGTCAGCCGCGGCGAGGCAGGCGCGCCCGACGTCGCCCGCTGAAACAAAGGTCTGCAGGCTCCGGCCGCCGCCGGGCAGCCACAACCGGCCCTTGACGAGCGCACCGAGCAGGCGTGGCAGGATCCAGTTCTCGCCCGCGCCGAACACGCGCGCGGGTCGGAGGGTCACGACCTCGAGATCCTGCGCGGCTTTGAGGAACCATTGTTCCTCGAACAGCTTCAGCCGTTCGAAGGCATGGACCGGGTGCACCCTGGTCCTCTCGGTGACGCGGGCCGAGTGGTCAGGTCCGAACACGTCGGCGGTCGACACATAGACGATCCGCCGCACGCGAGCACGACGCGCTGCTTCGATCAGGCGCTTGAACAGAGGCGGGATGGCCTTTCGGTAGCGAAGCTTGCGCGCTGGAGGCCAGGTCTCGGCACATATATGCATGACGTCGATGCCGGTAAGCGCGTCGTTCAGCGTTTCGTCATCGGCATCTGCATTCAGAGCTATGACCGGCACATCGGCGGCCAGAGCGTGCGTGACGTGGTCGCCGAGAAACTCGCCCGCGCCGATGACCAGATGCAAAGCTCCCGGATACTAGCGTTTGCGTCTCTGGCCTTCATGCGCGCCTTCGCTGCAGACCCTTCGTGAGAGCACGCTGGACCCTCTCGACCACCTGCCCGACTCTCTGGCTCAACGACCACCAGGCGGGCGGGTCCGGGTGGATCGGCGGGCCGATCGAAACGTCGACGCGGCTGAACGGCCGCAGGACATCGGTCCCGCGAACGACTACGGGACATATGGACACACCGGCCTGGAGAGCGAAATGCCCTATGCCAACCTTGAGAGGACGAAGGGCGCGACCGCGTGAGTAACGACCTTCAGGAAACATCAGCACGACGCCACCTCGCGCGAGGATCTGATAGACGGTTCGCAGCCCAGCCTCGTCGAGCTGGCCCTGGTGTGGTGAGATCGGAAAGACTCCGATCAGCGGCAGCAGGCGGCGCTTCCAGGCGCGGTTGAAGACGGTCTCGCGCTTAGCCATCGTGTAGATCAGGGGCGCTTCCGGAAAGAACGGGATGATGAAGGCCGCGTCAAACCAGGCCTGATGGTTGGCGGCGATTATGTAGGGCGGCGGCGGGATGTTCTCGAGCCCGGTGAAGGTGACGCGGAAGATCTTTGGCACCAGCCAGCGCACGAAACGGCGAACCATCCGGTACGTGCGTGGCGGCTGTTGCGGGTCCGGATGGACGAGAGGGTCAAGCGGGGCGTCGACGAGCGCTCGGTATTCGGGGCCCGTATACGACTTATGTTGTCGCTCTTCAGGCGAGGAAATGATCCAGAACCCGGTTGAACTCCTCAGGCCGCTCCGCCTGAGGAGTGTGTCCGGCGCCCTCCAAAACTGCCAGCCGCGATTGCGGGATCAACCTGTGCGCATTGGCCGCATGAGCCAAAGGAAAGAGCGGGTCGTTGTCGCCCCAGATCAGCTGTACCGGCACTTTGATCTCCACAAGCCTCTTCGACAGGTCGTGGTCGGCGTCCAGCAAGGCCTTGGGCGTTACCAGCGAGCGGATGGTGGCCAGATAGGCATCCGGGTAGCCCTCTGCAGCGTAGAGCTCGCGTAGGTTCGCGAAGTAGTCGTCGTCCATGGTCCGGTCCAGGTCGCCCTTGGCGCCGACGTATCGGGCGGCGATGCGACGAATGACCCGCCGAGGCGCCAGTCGAACCGCATCTCCGGCCACCTTCATGAACGCCTCGCCCAGCCGAGGCAGGGTCAGCAATCCATATGAGAGTTGAACGTTCGGTCGTCCCAGGCCCAACGCGTTCACGAGCACCAGCTTGCGAACCCTTTTGGGGTGCTCGAGCGCCAGCTCCAGGGCGATACGGCCTCCGAGCGAGGCGCCGACGACAGCGGCCGATCGCAAGCCCCGATCGTCCATGTAGCGCTCGATGAACCGGGTGAAGTAAGCGACGCCATAACGAGCGCGGGGCTTTTCGGTCCTCCCAAAGCCTGGGAGGTCGGGGGCATACACACGATGGCGTGTCGCAGCGTGCTCGAGGTTGAAACGCCATTCCATGTAGCCCGAGGAGCCGAGCCCGTGAATGAAGATGACCGGTGTACCACGACCGCCGTGCAGGTGATGCACCCTCAGCGAGCCCAGCTGAATCACCTCGGCATGCAGCCTCTTCGGCGGGCGATTCATCACCGGGAGATCACTCTTTTGGAAGCATACGTGCGGGCGGACGCACTCCAGTCACTCGCTGTCCGGACGTGAACCGCGCGACCTTTGTTCCGTTGACCACGGTGACTGCGCCCGGGCCCGCGGCCAGCCACGCGAAGCCGTCCCAAACCGCTGCGCTCCGTTCATCGACGCCGAGAAGGCACAGGTCCGGGGCGGCTCCTTGTGCGGATTCGATCCACTTGTGTCCGAAGGTGTCGAAATGCGGCAACACCGCCGTCGTCGCCACCAGGCCGAGGCCGGGGGCGGGGCGGCGATTGACGTGATTTGGCCATTTCGCACGGATGAGCGTGTCGCTGCACAACGCCATCGCCCCCGCCGACGAGCCGGCAAGCGCAGCTCCGTCGCGCCATGCCTCGAACATTGCACCCCACACCTCTGAGCCTCGCAGGACCTCCGCAACCCACCCTGGATCGCCGCCGACCAGGTAGAAGAGTCCGCCGGTGCGGGCGCGCTCGGCCAGGGCGCCGGACTTCGCGTCAGCACGCGTCAGCACCGGCAGCTCTTCGAGCTCGACGCCGAATTGGCGAAACCAGGCCTTGGCTTGTACGACAGACTGCTCCGGCTTCTGGCGCGCGGCTGCGGTCGGTACGACGAAGGCGGGACCAGGCTTTGCGGCGGCCGCGAGCAGGCGGTCCTGCTCCTCGTTGCCGGGGTTGAACTCATCGCCCCCGACAAGGGCAAGCATTCCCATTGTCCGTAGCATATGGCGGTGTCTGAGAAGTCTCCGGTCCGGGTGCGCATCGCGCCCAGCCCCACTGGGTTCGCCCACCTGGGCACCGCCAGCACCGCCCTGTACAACCTGATTTTCGCCCGCGCCAACGGCGGGACGTTCGTCCTGCGCATCGACGACACCGACGTGGGACGAAACCGTCCGGAGTACGAGCAGATCATCTACGAGGGGCTGCATTGGCTCGGCCTCGACTGGGACGAGGGGCCCGACAAGGGCGGCCCCGTCGGCCCTTACCGGCAATCAGAGCGACTGGATGTCTACAAGGAACATGCCGCTCGCCTGATCGCGGATGGCAAGGCTTACAGGTGCTACTGCACGGCGGAGGAGCTGGACGCCGAACGGAAACAGGCACAGGCGGAAAAGCGCCCTTACAAGTACTCGCGGCGCTGCTTGACAAATCCGCCGCAGGGCCGCAGCGAGTTCACCATTCGCTTCAACGTGCCCGGCGGCGAAGTGAAGTTCACCGACATGATCCGCGGCGAGATGAGCTTCGACTCCGGGCTCATCGGCGATTTCATCATCATCAAGTCGGACACCTATCCGACCTACAACTACGCAAGCCCTGTCGACGACGCCACGATGAAGATCACGCACGTGATTCGTGGCGAAGAGCACCTTTCCAACACGCCCTACCAGCTGATGGTGATCGACGCACTTGGTTATGAGCGTCCACAGGCGTACGCACACATGCCTCTGATCCTTGCCCACGATGGCAGCAAGATGTCCAAGCGCAAGCACCCCGAGCTCAACCTGATGCTCTATCGCGAGAAGGGCTATTTGCCTGAAGCGTTGCTCAACTACCTGGTCCTCCTCGGATGGAACCCGGGCACGTCTCAGGAGATCTTCTCGTTCGATGAGCTGGTGAGGATCTTTTCGTTCGATCGCGTGCAGCACGGCGGCGCTCGATTCGATTGGGACAAGCTCAACTGGATCAACGGCGAATACATCCGCGCCCTCAGCGACGACGAGCTCGCGCGCAGACTGAAGCCGTTCCTTCCGCAGCTCGACGAGGCGACGATCAGGCGCGCTGCCCCCGCGCTGAAGACGCGGATCACCAAGCTCGCGGACGCGGTCGATCTGCTGGACTACCTCTGGACCGATCCGCCGCCGCCGTCTCTCGATCAGGACGCGGCCGGCCGGGTTCGTGCTGCCATGGAGGCTCTCAAAGATGTTGCGTGGGAGCCGCCTGCCGTCCACGATGCGCTCATGACCGTGGTTGAGAAATCGGGGCTCGGACCAAACAAGACGTTCATGCCGATCCGCCAAGCATTGACGGGAAAGAAGATCTCGCCCCCGATCGACTACACGCTCGCCCTGCTGCCCAAGGAAGTCGCCCTCTCGCGCCTCGCCAAAGTGGCTGGAGTCTCGGTTTGATTCCGCTATCGATAGTCATCGACCTGGATCCGAATCTTTTCAAGATCGGTCCTTTCCTCATCACGTGGCACGGAGTCTTCGCGGTCCTGGGCATCCTTGCCGCCGCGCGCCTGGGGCTGTGGCTCCTGAGCAAGGACGGTGTCAACGTGAGCAATGGCGCAGACGGGGTGGCCTGGATGGTGGTGGTCGGGCTGATCGGAGCACGCCTTCTGTACGTGTGGGAGAACTACAAGCTGTTCCAGGGCCAGCTGGGCAGGATCTTCTTGCTAACCGAGGGAGGCATCAGCCAGTGGGGCGGCCTGTTCGGCGCGATGCTCGGCGCTTACATCTGGGCGCGGCGCGCCGCGATCTCGTACTGGAAGGTCATCGACGCAGCCGGGGCGGCGACCATGATCGGCCTTGCGATCGGCCGCGTCGGAGACGTGATCAATGGCGAGCATCACGGCACGCCGACCAACCTCCCTTGGGGCGTGGAGTACGTCAACCCCAACACCCTTGGTCAGCCTGGCCTGGTGGTCCACCCCGAGGTGGCGTACGAGATGATCCTCACACTGGTGCTGCTCGGAGCGCTGCTGCCTATTCACCAGCGCCTCAAAGCCCGGCTGCCAGATGGTGCGCTTGGCCTGACCTACCTCGGGTTGTACGGGCTCGGCCGCTTCTTCCTCAGCTACCTGCGGACCGACCCGGCTGTGTTCGCTGGCCTTCGCCAGGCTCAGCTCGCCTCGATGCTGATGTTCGTGATCGCGGTGGTCGCGATCCCAATTCTCGTGAGGCGGCAGACCAGCGCTGTGCATCATGAGCTGGTACTCGAGCCGGCATTCGCACCCGCGGCGAAGCCCTCACACGAGCTCGAGACCGCTCCCGAGCCCGAGCCCGAGCCCGCGCCCGCTCCTGCGACCACCTCAGAGGTTGAGCCCGCTTTACCACCTGGGCCGTCTGCTGAATCCGGCGCTCCCGGGAACCCGGTTCGCCCTCACGCTCCACGCCGGCCGCGAACGAAGACACCACCAA
The DNA here is from genome assembly GCA_003139695.1 of Candidatus Dormiibacterota bacterium. Classification (GTDB taxonomy): domain Bacteria; phylum Chloroflexota; class Dormibacteria; order Dormibacterales; family Dormibacteraceae; genus Palsa-872. The sequence continues at coordinate 78,457 of PLJM01000005.1, forward strand.
AAATGCCCGAGCCGCCTGACGACCTACCCGGCTGATTGCAGCAGCTGCTCAGCCAGCGCCGGCGCCTCAGGGTCGTGCTTGAAGTAGACGTGAACCTGCTCGTGTGAGGCGATGGCTGCCCTGACATCGGCGAGCCACGGTTTCAGCGTGTCGGAGTCATAACCCCGTCGCAGACGGAAATACGCGATCGGCCCGAGCGTCGCAAAAGGCGCGCGCGGCCACTTCTCCTCATCGGTCACGACTAGAGCGGCTCCATGGGCCCTGAGCGTTCGATAGGTTTCGTCGTCAAACCACGACTCGTGGCGGAACTCCGCCGCGACCGGACGGCCCAGCGCGGACAGCAGACCATCGAGCAGACCAATGTTGCGCTGTCGCGCCGGCGGAAACTGCAACAGCACCGGCCCAAGCCGGTCGCCGAGCGGCGCAAGTCGCTCTCCAATGATGGCTGCGAGCCCGACGCGATCAAACGCGTCGGCCGAGTAGGTGAGACCTCGGTGGGCCTTCATGCAAAAGCGGAACTGCTGATTTGTCCCGCCCGCCCACGCCGCCAGCGTCGACTCGGGCGGAGTGCGGTAGAAGCTGCCGTTCAGCTCCACGCCATTCAACCTCTGTGAGTAAAACTCGAGCATCCGGCGACCGGGAAGATTCGCCGGATAGAAGACGCCTTTCCAGCTCGCATAGCTGAAGCCGGAAGTGCCGGCGTAGAGCGTGCCGCCTATGACCCGATCACCGACGGTACGCGAGCCGCCACCTTTGGCGCGGCCGATCGCTCGCGCATGACGCGCTCGTGCAGCTGGCCACACGCGGCGTCCGCTTCGCGTCCGCGGGTGTCGCGCACAGTCACGTTCAGGCCCTGGCCTTCGACCCACTCTTTGAAACGTCTGATCGAGGCGCGGTCCGGGGCTCGGTAGGGAGTGTCTTCGACTGGATTGAACGGGATCAGATTTACGTGCGCGAGCCGGCGGCGCAGCAACCTGCCCAGCTCCTTGGCGTCGCGCTCAGTGTCGTTGACTCCAGCCAGCAGGACCCATTCGTAGCTCACCCGCCGGCCGGTCGCATCCGCGTAACCCTGCGCCGCCTTGATCAGAAGATCCACAGGATATTTGCGATTGATCGGGACGAGCACATCGCGCAGCTCATTGCGTGCGGCGTGCAAGGAAATCGCAAGCGTGACAGGCAGCTTTTCAGCAGCCAGCTGTTCGATGCGGGGTATCAAACCGCTGGTGGAAACCACGATACGCCGCGGGCTGATGCCCAACAGATCCGGGTCGGTGATCCGCCGCACCGACTCCACGACTGATTGATAGTTGGCCATCGGCTCACCCATGCCCATGAAGACCACGTGGGACAAGCGCCTGCCCTCTGTCGCGAGCAGCCTGACCGCATCCGTCGCCTGCTCGACGATCTCATGAGCCTTCAGGTTTCGGCCGAATGGAAACTTGCCGGTCGCGCAGAAGGGGCAGCCGATGGGGCAACCCGCCTGCGACGAGATGCATAACGTCGATCGGTCCGCGTAACGCATGACGACCGCCTCGACCGAGTGGCCGCCATCCAGCTCATAAAGAGTTTTGGAGGTGAGGGCGTGATCGGCCTCGGTGTTGACGACGGTGGTCAACGAGGTGCTCCGAAAATCGCGGCCGAGGTCGGAGCGCAAGGCCTTTGGGATGTCGTTCATCGCCTCGAACGATGCCGCTCCGCGGGCGAGCCATCCCCAAATCTGTCGGCGCCGGTAGGCAGGCGCGTGGTTCGCCACGAGCCATGCCTCGAGGTCGGAAGCGGACAGCGAAAGAATCGCGGGTCGGAGATCGGTCACACGGGTGAGGCTACGTGAATCGGCGCTGCGCCGAATGGATGTCGCATGTCTGGACGTCCCCTCCGGCGGGCTCCGCCCGTACCTCCCCCAAGCACCACGAGCGCGGGGACCCCGCAGGGAGCGGGGAGGACCGCGCCTTATTGAACTTTGCCTCTGGCTTTCGCCTCGAAGACCTCCGTGCCGCTTCCCGTGCGGATTCGAATCTCGCCGTCGTCAACAAGCTTCTCCAAGTGCGCACGCATCGTCATCTCCGCGGCGACCAAGAGCTCCTCCCCCACCTCTGGCCCGTACACGCGTCGGGTGAGCTCCATCGCAGTACCGCGACGCAGCTTCACCTCAGCCAGCACCTGCGCCTCGCGCTCCAGTCGATGGGCTCGGTACTCCCGAAGCTTTCCCAGCGCGTCGGTCACCGGGTCCCAATGACCGGGGAAGAGCATCCTGGGCTCGAGCGCGAGCAGCCTGTCAAGCGAACGTAAGTACGCGGCCACGTCGCCCTCGGGGTAGGTCACCATCGAGCTCCCTTTCCCAAGCACGAGGTCGCCCGTGAACACGACCCTGTCCTCGGCCAGCCAGAAGCCCAGGTGGTCGGCGCTATGACCCGGTGTGTAAAGCGCCGTCACGTTGACCGTCCCCACCCTCACCACATCCCCGTCACCCAGCTCGGGATAGCGGCGGACGGATGCACCGTGAGCAGCGGCCAAGCGCTCGGCCAGCGGCAGGTGGTCCGGATGGGAATGCGTCACCAGCACGACGCCGACGGTCGCGCCCGCCAATTTCCTTTCGATCGCCGCCAGGTGCCTGTCATCGTCCGGTCCGGGGTCGATGACGACGACCACGGGCCCTGCGCCGAGGATCCAGGTGTTGGTGCCAGGACCGGTATACGGGCCGGGGTTGGGCGCCACCACTCGCGTGACCTCTGCCATCAGGCCATCAGCGCGACTGGTGGGCGGGCAGGTAGATGTCGGCGCGGTCCGGCCGGCTCGCGTCGAACCAGCCGTCGAGATATGAGTCGACTATCAGCCTGATCAGCGGCTCACCCATCTCAGGCACGGCCAGCGGCTGCCTCGCGCCCGTGGCCACCACGCTGACCTTCCACCACGAGCCCGTGAGCTCCGCCTCGACCGTCAGGCTCTGGCCGCCCATCCAATCCTGGGCTCGTGTAAACGCCTCGACCAGCGCCGGCTCCGAGCCAAGGACCGAAGCCTCGGCAGGCAGCCGTCTGTCGGCGCCTGACATGGCGAGGTTCAGCACTGCACCGAGCACGACCCCCCGCGCCCCCTCTTTCGGCTGAACCGCAGCAGCCTCCACTGCGGCGGCGCGCCGAGCCACCTCCTGAGCCTGCTCGAAGACCGTCTCCATCAGCTCCGGACGCCCAAATGCGGCTTGGCGCGCCGACTCCTGCAGCGCGAGCGACGCCGAGCGCAGCTTGTGTCCGAGGCGCCCGAGCAGGTGGGTGCGGTGCTCTTCGGCGAGCTGGGAGCCCAGCTCCGCGCTTCGCCTCGCCAGTGCCAATCCAGATTCCTCGGCCCAGCCGACCAGACGGCCATTCAAAGCCAGCGGTTTCCACGGCCCGCCGGGCGGTGGAAAGTCGACATCCGCAGGGCCGTGGCGCTGATGATCCGGGATCGATTCCATCCCACCCCCCACTCTGACCCATGCCGGCGCTAATGAAGAACGCCGGCTCGCGGGGGCTACGGCCACAGCCGCCGGGCGGTGTTCAAGCTAAGGCTGATCACGTGAGGTGTCTAACGGCTGGTACCTACGAATTCTCGCGTTGGGCTTTTGACGGTGCCGTCGATGGCAGGGACTAGGAACTTGAACGTTGTGCCGCTCCTGTCGCTCGAAGCGACCCAGATCCTGCCGCCGAAAGAGCGTTCCACGACCAGGCGGCAGAGGTATAGCCCGAGCCCGAGCCCGCCCCGCGAGCGGTTGCGCCCGGCCGGTCCCGTCTTCTCGAACAGCCGATCGAGGCTCGTGGTCGGAAGGCCCGCGCCGTGGTCCGCCACGGTGATCTCGAGCCAGCCACGTGGTGCGTTTCGGGCCTGCACCAGCACCGACTTGTCGGTGTACTCGAGCGCGTTCCCGATCAGGTTGGTGAGCACCTGCGCGAGGTGAGTCGGTTCGCAGTCGGCCGGAGGCAGGCCGTCGGGCAAGCTCACCTCGACCGCCGAAGCGCGCTCCGCGTAACGGTGAAGCAGCACAGCCATCACGCCCTCGAGCGCAGGGCCGAGATCGACGCGCTCGGGATTTGGCTCGAAGTGGCGAGTCTCCAGTTTCGCAATGATCAGCTGGCTCTCGACGAGGCTCAGCAGGCGATCCGACGATTCGTAAGCCTCCTGCAGCAGCTCACGCCGTCCGCCCGCATCGATTGTGGAGTCCCACTGCATGATGCCGGCCAGGGTGTTCTTCATCGCAGCGGCCGGGCTGCGCACCTCGTGGCCGATCGCGCGCAGCATCAGGTCTTTGGCCTCGAGCGCGAGGCGCTGAGCGGTCACGTCCTCGTGCAGCGTCAGAACCCCAGCGGGCTCGCCTTCGAGGCCAGGGATCACAACACGGCGCACATGAACGATGCGGTCGGGATCGCGGAGGTGGAGCTCAAGCGTGCCATCGGATTCGCCGTCCTCCCTCGGCACGGCGCCGGCGGCCGCATAGATCTCTTCAGGTTTGCGCCCTGGCATCTCTGATGCCTGAAGGTTGTAAATCGACTCAACCTCCGGGTTCGCGTAGACGACGTTTCCGGCCGCGTCCTCGAGCATCACACCGACCGGCGAGTGGCGAAGGATCGCGTTCATCATTCTTCGTTCGCGGTCGAGCGCGTCCACCAGCTCGAGCTGCCCGATAAGGACCGAGGCCTGGCCGGCAAGCACTGCGGCGAGTCGTCGGGTTTCAGAAGCGCCGCCCGTCATCCTGGCCACCAGCAGACCCGCAAGGCGGCCTTCGACCTGGATCGGGATGGCGAATGCGTCCGGGGACGCCCCGAGCAGGTCCAGGAGCGCTCGCATGCGCCGTCCGCCGGTCGGTGAGAGCAGCGCTTTGAGAAGCCCGACGCTGTCAGCGATCGGCACGCGCGGCTCAGATTCCGATTCCATTGCGCGCCGCACCAGGTGGCCGTCCTCCAGCAACCAGAGCTCGCCCTGCGAGCTCGCCAGCGCGCGTCCAATCAGCCGCGCCATCTCGGCGCGCGCCCGCGCAGGCTCGGTTGGCGTGAGCTCGGCGAATGCCGCGACCGCCTCCAACGTCCGGATCCGTCCTCTGGTCTCGGCCACCAGGCGCGAGTTCTCGATGGCGACTGCGGCGTGTCGCGCGAAGTCAAGCGCCGCCGAGCCTGGCTCAGCCAGGTGCGCTGAGGCGTGAACCGACCCGATGGCGCCCACAAGGCGGTCGCCGTACCAGAGGGGGATCAAGCTCCAGGCCTGCTCGCGCGCGACCCCTGTCAACATTCCGGCGGGGGCCTCGCGCCAGGTGTCCTCGGAGTTCATGCCGGCCCACGCAAGCACACCTTCGGCGGCCGGGTCGCCGCTGCCACGAGTCGCGCTGATGCGACCTTCGGTGTCGAACGCCCAGCAGACGACCCCGGCGCACTCGAGCATCGTGAGCGCCTGGTCAGCGATGTTCGCGACCACGCTCATGAGCTCGTGCCCGGCCAGCGCAGCGAGCTCCTGGATGCGCACCGATTGCGCGAGCGCGAGCTCGTTTGCGTGGTGCAGGCGCATGGTTCGGAGGGCAATCCCGACCACCGGTGCCGCCGCCTCCAGGAGCTTCAGATGTGCGGCCGGGAAACGGCCGCCATCGTCGCGCTGCGCCGAGATCGCCGCGACAACTCGTTCGCCTTGTGTCACAGGCACCCACACGACATGGCCGTTGGCGCTCACACCTGAGCCATTGAGTGGGACCACCTGTTCGACGTCTTCCGCGGGCAGCGATTCGACGCCGGGCCCGCCCTCCTCGATCAAGTGGCGGAACGCCGGCGCATCCTCGAGCGGGGTCGGTCCGAACGGAACGGCAGGCAGACCGCGGTCCCCGGTGAAACCGATGACGTTGCCCGCAGCGTCCAGATACGCCAGGACCATGTGAGAGGCATCGGTGTAGTCGCTGACGGCGGTGAATACGGCATCCGCGATCTGGCTTTCGTCGGAGGCGCCGGCCACACCCATCTCGAGGAGATGCAATGCCTCCAGGCGCGCGCGCTCTGATTGCGCCTGCGCGAAGTGGTCGGCGTTGGCGAGCGCCAGGCTGACGTGCGCGGCGACATCCTGCAGCAGCCTCACGTGCCAGTCGTCAAACGCGCCGTCGTGGTACGACTGCAACGAGAGCATCGCACTGATGGTGTCGCCGCTGAGGACCGGCACCCACACGAATGAGCGGGACACGTCGCGATGCTTGCCCGGGGCGCCCGAAACGAACACCGCCGCGCCCCGGCCGACGTTCCAGCGTTCGCGCTCGAGTCCCTTGCGCTCAAAGCTGCGGGCCCATGGCGAGTGGCGCACGAGAACAGGCTTGCCCGTCTCGTAGGCCTCACGCGATGGACCAGTGACAGCAAGGGCGACAGGCGGCACCACCTCTTCGATGCCAGCCACGTACTGGTAGCCCTCGGCGATCGGGCCGTCAGGCGACTGAGTGATGGCCGCCAGGATGAAGCCGTCGAAATCGAGGAACGCCGCGAGCTCCTCTCGCAGCGTTCTCATAATCGACCAACGATCCAGGCTCGAGGCGAGTCGCCTTCCAATCGAGTTGAGGACCTCTAGCTGGCGTCTCTGGTCTTCGATGGCTTCATAGCTACGTGCATTACGCAACGCCAACGTCACCTCGTCCGCCACCAGCTCCAGGAACGCAGCCGTCGAAGCCTCGTACGCATAGGGGCGCGAGCACCTGATACCCAACGCCCCGCGTGCAGCTCCACCCTCCTTGATCGGGACCCACAGAGACGAGGTCGGCTCGTGGATCAACATGGGCTTGGCGTCACGCAACACCGTCCGCGCTTGCGTGGATTCGGCGCTCCTCAATGAGATCCACGTGGCTGTCGGAGCGGAATCCGCCTCGAGGTGGAGCAGCCGCGCCTTGTCAGGCCGGTCGTGCGCAAGAGAGACCATATCCAGCGAGTCGACAGGCAGCAGCTCGCTGAGCGTGGCGCGCAACGCTGTCAAGACGCTCGCCTCATCAAGAGTGGACGCCATCGCCCGGGCGATGTTGTTCAACGCCGCCAGCCGCGTGGCCTGGTTGCGGGTCAGCTCGTTCAGCGAAGCGTTGGCGATCATGACGCCTAGCCGCCGATGTACCTCATTCAGGAATGCGATCTCGGTCGCCGGTACGCGTCGTCTTCTGTAGGACTGGAAGATCACGCTGCCGATCACCTTGCCTTGGTGCTCGACCGGAACCCAGATCACGAGCCTGGGCGTCCTACCTGCCCCGGGCCCCTTCGCCTCCTCCTCCAGTGTCGGCTCCTGGATCGGAACCTGGGTTATTTGAGGCCGCACGTACATTTGAGCGAACATCGAAGTCGCGAGCGGGCGGCGGCGCACATCCTGGAGAACTCCGCTGTCAACCGCGAGCGAGTGATACCAGCCCTCCCTCTCCAAGCTGTGGAGGACGACGACGTCGTAGCCGAACAGCGGTTGCAGGCCGCGGTACAGGACCTGGACGATGTCGGCCTCGGTGATGCAGCTCTCCAATTCGTGCACGAGCGCGGCCGGCGTCGATGGCGGAAATGCCTTCTGTGACCGCCGGTTTCCAGCCCGTTGCTGGGTACGAGCCCGGGGCGCGGTCGTGACCGGACGTGTGGGCGGTGCTGGGCGCCTCAACCGCTTGCGAGCTGGCGTGGCCATTTGCACCGATATACTGCGCCACGAACCCCTTGCCGTTCACTCCGCCGAAACCAATTGCGCCAACGCCCGAGGATCTCCGCGGCTCGACGATCCTCGTTGTGGACGATGAGCGCGCCTGGCGGGTCATCCTCGAAACCGACCTGCGCATGCTCGGCTACAAGGTTTCCATGGCTGAGGATGCGGACCAGGCGCTCGAGAAAGCGAAATCGGACAACCCCGAGGTGGCAATTATCGACCTGATGCTGCCCGAGCCGATGGACGGCTGGGGCTTGCTGACCGAGTTGAGGGCGCGCGGGCAGAAGCTGCCAGTGATCTTCTACACCGCGTACCCGGTCTTCCCCTCAGGAACGGATGACCCCGACGTGGTTGGATACATGAGCAAGGCAGTCGACCGGGCGGACCTTTACGCCCTGTTGCCGCCTGCTATCCGGCGCTCTCGCGACCGCCGGGCCGAAAGCTAGGTGGTGCTACCAGCCCCAGCCGAAGAACCCAAAGTTGAACCAGTTTGCGCCTGAGGCCATGGCGAGTGCGCCAACGACCAACAGGGCAAAGGCTACCCGCTGCACCTTAAACTTCCACGTCATCCCCATTACTCCCCTTGGTTTTCCCAACTAGCGCCAGACTCGAGAGCGAGTATGCACTTGCCCAAGAGAGTGTGGTTGTTCAGATCCCGTCAATTTTTATGAATATTATTATAGGTCAAAACCTTGGAAAATCTCAGGGGTAGGCCAGTGAGGGATGCAAATACGCGAACGCGGGAGATTCGGTTGCCACCGCTGCCGCCTGGGCTCGAGGTGTACCGGCCTGCTGAGGTGCTCGGTTCGGCCGTGCTCGTGGTCGAGGACGAGGCTGCGATGCGGCAGCAGCTTCGGATCGATCTCCACGACCTCGGCTACCGACCAGCGGTATCGTCGTCTGCGCCCGAAGCGATGGAGCTGCTCTCGCGGGAGCGCGTCGCTGCCGTGCTGCTCGACCTCGTGCTCGACGAGGGCGAGGATGCAGGCTTCGACCTGCTCACGTGGATCCGCCAACACCACCCCGGGCTTCCGGTCATCGTGCTGTCGGCTGCGCAGGTCAACTCCGCGGCGATTCGCAAGGCCTATGAGCTGGGGGCCAGCTCATATTTCGTGAAAGGCAACGTGCCGATGGCTCACATCTATTCGGACCTTGCGGCTCGGCTCGTCGAGCGGGGTACGGGACGGCCCGGAAGTTATCGTTTTGGACGCCTCGAGTTCGACCCGACACGCCGCATGGTCAAGCTCGGCGAGGCGGAGGTGCGCCTGACTCCACAGCAAACCGCGCTGGTGCTGTATCTGGCGCAGGGCTCCAAGCCCGCGACCGCGCGCGACCTCATCGAAGCCGGTCTGTTCAGGAGCGACGCCGCGCACTCCACAGTTCACTCAGCGCTCCTGACATTGCGGAGGCGCCTTGACGCGGTCGAGCACGGGCTCGGCCCGACCTTCGTGCGCGCCTCGGCTCGGGGATACAACCTGGTGGCCGTGCCATGACCGGCGATCCCCCGACCTCCCCCATCCCCTCGGAATCCGTCATCGAAGAAGTGATCGAGCTGCGCCGCCATTTCCACCGTCACCCCGAGGTGAGCTTCAGCGAGCACGAAACCAGCACCAAGATCGGCGAGCGTCTTCGCGAGCTGGGTCTGGAGCTGAAGCCATGCCCAACAGAGACCGGCGTGGTTGCGGTGCTGGACACGGGCCGGCCCGGGAAGACAGTGATGCTGCGCGCGGACATTGACGCGCTCCCGATTCATGAGGAGTCGGGCGTCAACTTCGAGTCGAAGGTGGACGGCCGCATGCATGCGTGCGGGCACGACGCGCACATGGGCATCATGGTCGGAGTCGCGCGAACGCTGGTAGACCGAATCTGGGACGTGAGCGGCCGCTACCTCTTTGTGTTCCAGCCGGCAGAGGAGATAGTGAGCGGCGCGAAAGCGATGATCGCGCGCGGCCTGCTCGACGATCATCACCCGGACTCCGTCATCGGTCTCCACGTCACGAGCTTCACCGAGTCCGGGACCGTGATCACGCGACCGGGTCTCATGTGGGCCGGTTCGGACGCTTACGAGGTCACGTTTGCAGGGCCAGGTGGCCACGGCGGGATGATGGGCCGGCGCGGCAACGTACTTTCGGCGCAGGCATTCCTGCTCGAGCGATTGCACACGATTGTGGAAGGGCTCGAGCAAGACGGCGTGCAGTGCCATACGACCGTCGGAAACATAATCAGCGACGGCGCCTGGAACATCGTGCCCAGGGGCGTGGCGATCAAAGGCAGCCTGCGCACCTTCAACGACTCTTTGCGCGAGCAGGCCCTCGGCCGCATGCGAGACCTGCTGCAAGAGATAGAAACGGAGTTCGAGGTCAAATCGTCGCTCGAGCTCGTCCATGGCACGGTGCCGCTGATGAACGAGCCCAACGTGACGCGCACTGTGCTCGACGTCGCGCGATCGATGATCGGAGACAAGGCAAGCATCCTCGGCCGGCCGCTGACGGTGAGTGACGATTTCGCCGAGTTCCTGACACGAATTCCCGGGTGCTACTTCATGCTCGGCGTGATGCCTGAGGGCTCGCCGCCGCCTGCTCACCACTCCCCAGGATTCAAGATCGACGAATCCGCGCTGGAGATCGGCGTCAAGGTTCTGGCCGGCGCCGCGTCGCGACTCGCCTCCGCCTGACTTTCCGAAATGTTGTTGCTGGTCGCCCTGGTGCTCGGGCTGCTCGCCGGGATCGCGACCGGGGGAAAGTTAGGGAATCTCGCCAACGTCAGCATTCGCTGGCCATGGCTTGTCGTCGCCGCGCTGGTCGTGCGCGAGGCGGCGGTCTTGAGCCCGCTCAGCGGGATCGATGGCGTGCAGTACGTCTATGTGGCGGCGCTGGCCGCGCTGGTTGGGTGGACGGCCTGGCACGCCTCGCGACTTCGCAGCGCCTGGATCGTGGCGGCCGGAGCGGGTTTGAACCTCGTGGTCGTGATCGCCAACGGTGCTCGGATGCCCGTAGCCACGGCGCTGGCTGGGCCCCTGGTGGACCGAGGGCACATAGGCCAGTACGTGGCCATGGGACCAGGCACGAATCTGGGCTGGCTTGGTGACTGGATCGGAGTGCCGGGCCCACTTGGTGGCGCCTACAGCCCTGGGGACGCGGTGATTGCGATCGGGATCGCCTCCGTGGTGTTTTTCGCTACGCGACAGGGCCCCCGCGGCAGCAACTAAGCTGGATGAATCTTCAGGTCGCATAGGGAGTTACCCACCGTGATCATCTTCGGGATCCTCACGCCGGCGATTGCGGGGTCGGCCTGATCCGACTAACCGCGGCGTTGGCGGCGGCGCTTTTCCTGGCGCTTCCCGCCCAGTCCGCTCTCGCCAAGGATCCGGACTTGTTGCCCAGCCCGCATCACGAGGCGGCCCGCATCATGAGCGCGGAGCAGGCGATGACTCAGGCGCTGGCTCAGCTCAAAGCGTTGAACGCGCAAACGCCTCCATCGTCGCCTGTGGACCAAATCCGCCTGGACCTCGCCGCCGCCGCCGCCGCATATGCCTATCGCAACGCCGCTCGCGACGAGGAGCTGAGGGTGTACGAGCTCGCGGGCTACGCCAGCGTCGAGGCTTCCGTCCTGCCGCTCCTACCAAAGTCGCTCGCGCGGTCGATGCAGGCGGCGATCGCCGCCCTCCATTCCCTGTACATCCTCGCCGGGATCGACCAGTACTACCTCGTCAACGTCCATTTCACGCACCCCTATTCGGATGCCAAGCCGGTGGACCAGCTGCGCTCCTACTACCAGGAGGCTTACAGCCAGTTCGGAGTGGACCCGAACATCCTCGCGGCCATCAATTTCATCGAGAGCAACTTCGGTCGCGTCAACGGCCCGTCGTCAGCGGGCGCCCTGGGACCCATGCAATTCCTGCCCGGCACCTGGGCTGCGTTTGGGGCCGGCGGCGACGTGAATGACCCTCACGACGCAATCCTGGGCGCGGCGCGCTACCTGGTTCACAACGGCGCTCCGGCCGACATGCGCAACGCGATCTGGCACTACAACAACTCGTTCGACTACGTCGACTCGGTCCAGTCGTTCGCCGCCGCCTACCGCTCCGACCCGGCGTGGCTGGACCGCATGTACTACTGGAACACCACGGGCTGATACGTCAGGCGCCAACCCTTAGTCGGGTCCGCGTGGCGAAGGACCGAAGGTCACCTTGGCGGGTAGTCATTAATTTCGCTTTTTGTTCGCTCTTTTATTGAGCTCATCTACGCCCGCCGCGCCAATGCCACCCAGCACGCCAGCACCCTCGGGGCGTAACGAGATCACTCACGCGCAGCGCCTCCGCGTCTCTTAGAGTAAGTACTCATGGAGTATCGGATCGAACAGTTGGCGCGCACTGCGGGCGTGGCCGTCGACACCATCCGGTTCTACCAGGGCAAAGGCCTGCTGGAAGCCCCGCGCCGGGATGGGCGTGTCACCTGGTACGGAGATGGACACCTCCAGCGGCTGCGCCGTATTCGGGACCTCCAGCAGCGCGGTTTCACCCTGACCGTGATCCAGCGATTCCTGGCCGGCGAGCTCGAGCCCTCGGACGAATCGCTGGTCGCGGCGGTGACGCGGCCCACCTCGCCCCAGACCCTCACCCTGGCCGAGCTCGCGGACCGGAGCGGCGTCGCCGCCCCTCTGCTGAAGAGCCTGGAGAAGGCTGGACTCCTGGTCCCAATCGAGACCGACGACGAGCCGGTCTATCCGGCCGAGGACCTCGAGGCTATCGCGGCGGGCATGCAACTGATTGCGGCGGGCGTCCCGCTCAGCGAGCTCATGGACCTTGCCAAGGATTATTCGGCAGCTGTGGACAGGACCGCGCGCCAGGCGGTGGAGCTGTTCGACCATCACGTGCGCGAACGAATCCAGTCCGAAGGCGGCGAGCCCGACACCGCTGAGCGCAACCTCCTCGAGCTGTTCAACCAGCTGCTCGATGCAAGCGGAACTCTGGTCCGCCACCATTTCCAGCGCACTGTGCTGCGCGCAGCACGAGAGCACATCGAGAAGACGTCGAGATGATCGTGGCCACCGCGGTGCGGACATGGGAGCTCGATCGGACGCCTGACCTCGTGGACCTGGTCAGCTCTGCGCGCGATGCAGGCCACGAGGTCATGCTCATCGAGCGACCCATGCCAGACGCAGTGAGCGTCGCCGCGCTGGGACGCGTCTACGACATCGTGGCGGCGCGCGGCGGCGTCGCACTCGAAGCGGCGGCAGGGAACGTCATCGACTTCGAGCCGGGCGACGACAGGCTTCAGGCCGCGTCCCGGCTCTGGCGCCGTCTGCGCGAAAGCATCGCTCCCGCAGGCCCGATCGGGGCCGGCCCGATTGCGGTTGGCGGTTTTGCCTATCGGCCGGACCGCGACCCGGCCGGGCCGTGGTCAGGGTTCCCCGCCCTGCTCCTTCGGGTGCCGGCGCTTGCCGTGACGAGGGTTCGCGGACGTACGTTCGCCACCGCCGCGTCGGCCGGAGCGGAAGAGCTGCTCGAGCTGGCGCCAACTGGTGTGCGGGCGCCGGCAGCGCGGCGGCTGGACGTCACCTCGGTTCGCAACCCTGTGGCGTGGACGGCAGCCGTCGAGACGGCCGCCAAGCGGCTGCAGGCGGGTGACGCAGCCAAGGTCGTGCTCGCGCGCGAGGTGGTTGCACGCGGTGATGGAGTCGTCTCGGCCGGGATGGTCGCGCGCTCTCTGCGCGCTGCATACCCGTCCTGCTTCACGTACCTCGTCACGGGAGCCGACGGGACCGCGTTCGCGGGAGCGTCTCCGGAGCTGCTGGTGCGGCGCTCGGGCGGTCGTGCGTACTCGCAGCCGATGGCCGGCTCCGTGGCGCGGGGAGCCAATGAGGCGGATGATGACCGCCTCGCGCGGCAGCTTGTCGAAAGCGCCAAGGACAATGCCGAGCACCGAATCGCTTCGCAATTCGTGGCCGATGCGCTCCGGGAGTTCTCACGAACGGTCGAGGCACGAGAGCCGGAGGTCGTGCGCTTCACCAACATTCAGCACCTCGCGACCACCATCACCGCTGAGCTCAAAACGCCGGCAGCTGACGCCCTGGATCTGGCCGCGGCTCTCCACCCCACGCCAGCGGTCGGCGGCTGGCCCCGCCCGGCTGCGGAGGCGTTGATCGACGAGCTCGAAGGCCTTGAACGCGGTTGGTACGCAGGTGCTGTCGGGTGGACCGACGGGCTAGGCGATGGCGAGTTCGCAGTAGCCTTGCGCTGTGGTCTGCTCTGGGAGGACGGCGCGCGCCTTTACGCCGGTGTGGGCGTGATGCCTGATTCCGACCCGGCACGCGAGCTCGAGGAGACGGAGCTGAAGTTCAAAGCCCTGTTGATGGCGCTGACATAGTGGAGGTTGAGCTGAACGGCGCGCGCATCCACTACAGGCGTTCGGGAGCCGGCTATCCAGTGGTGTTCCTCCACGCGGGCGTGGCGGACTCCCGCATGTGGGAGCCGCAGGCCGCGGGGCTCGGCACGCACTTCGACGTCATCACGCCCGATATGCGGGGCTATGGCGAATCTGAGCTGCCGGCAACATCGTGGTCGCCAACCGCGGATGTCCTGGCTCTCATGGACGCGCTGCATATAAGAGAGGCGCCACACCTGGTTGGCTGCTCGATCGGCGGTGGGATCGCGATCGACTTCGCCCTCGAGCATCCGGAGCGCGTGTCGAAATTGGTCCTGGTGGGTGCCGGGGTCGGCGGCCTGATGGTCGGCGATGCCAACGACCCCATCTACGCCGAAACGATTTCCGCAGAAGAAGCGAAGGACCTCAGAGCCCTGAATGAGGCAGAGATGAATCTATGGCTCGTTGGACCCGGCCGGACGGCCGGTCATATCGACCAAAAGCTGCGCGATCTTTTCCTCGACATGAACGGAATCGCCCTACGCAGCGACTTCAAGAGCGCTCCCAGAATCGAGTTGGATCCGCCCGCCGCCGAGCGCTTGGCTGAGATCAAAGCGCCGACGCTGGTCGTTGTCGGAGACCACGACCTGCCCGAAATCAACGAGACGGCCGACGTTCTCGTAGCGAACGTTCGAGGCGCTCGAAAGGCCGTCATTCATGACGCGGCTCATCTGCCGAACCTTGAGCACCCTGAAAAGTTTAACCGCCTACTACTAGATTTCCTAAACGGCTAAAAAAATGGCTCGCTAGTGCGGCAGGGTTGGCCGGGGTCCCCCCGGTCATGACTTTGTCCTCCCCACTCCGAGGCGTCGCGTGGAGAAACTAATTCGTAGTTAATCCCGGGAAGGTGAGCAGACGCGCGCGAAGCGCCCGTCGATGCATTCAGTAAGGCCCCTCCTCAACGCCGCTTGCGCGCAGAGGGAACAGTCTGGTTCCCTCTCATACGTCTTAGCGCAGCGCCGCCGACGCTGCCTCCCAGCACGTGCGATGTCCGTTGACGCTGTCCTCGCGCTTGAACTTCACGACGACCAGCGTCGGAGTCTGCGCGGCGAGAGCGTCGACGAGCGCCGGCTCGAGGCCGGCGCGATCCGTCACCGGGCTGTACACGAGGTCATACAGGCGCGCGATCTGCGCGAAGTCCAGGCCGAGCGGCGTCGCAAACAGCTCCTCGAAAACGTCCTGGTGCTGCGCCTGTGGCAGGAAACTAAAAACGCCGCCGCCATTGTTGTCGCAAACCACGATGGTTGCCCTGAGACCGTGCCGCCTCAGCGCCCATAGGCCATTCATGTCGTGGTAGACGGATAGGTCCCCGAGCAACAGCACGGTGGGAACGTTGCTCCGCCCCGCGGCCAACCCGAGGCCCGAAGAGACAAGGCCGTCAATGCCACTGGCGCCGCGATTGCCGTAGAACCGCTGCTGGGTCTTGGCATACGGCCAGAAGCTGTCGACGGCGCGGATCGGCATGCTGGAACCGACGAAAACCTGACCGTTGTCGGGTAGGCGTGCCGCCAGCGCCCGCACGATGTGACCTTCGTGCAAGGGCGTTGACACAAACGTGGCCGCAATTGCGGCCGTCGCGCGCTTGCCGGCGGACATCCATTCCTCTCGCCATGCATTTCGATCCATTGGAGGGAGCGCCTCGAGCAGTGCCTGGGGATCGCACGCAATCACGTGACTTGCGACCTGCTCGGGGTCGCGCCACATGCGGTCGGGGTCGATGAGAAAAGTGGGCGCGGACGCTGCTGCCAGCCAGGCGCCCAAAACCTTTGACGTGGGCGTCCCGCCGATGCTCACGACGAGATCAGGCCCGTGCTGCAGCGACCAGCCCGCACGCAGAAGGGCTTCATACGATTCGACGGCAGCGCCGGTTTCTGCGCGCCGCAGCTGCGAGCTCGGCTCCGCGAGGACAGGCAGGCCCAGGCGGCTCAGCGCGGGCGCAAGCCGGTCACCATCACGCATTTCGCCGGCGACGATCAGCGGCCGCTGCGCCCTCTGGAGCGCCGAGGCCAGCGTCGTGACCTGGCCCGGCGTCGGCAGGTTCCGGCCCGCGCTGATGGCCTGGCCTGCCGTGCCGAACGGGACTGGGAGCTCACCCGGTGTCGGCACCAGGGGTTCGCGGAACGGAAGGTTGACGTGCACCGGCCCGCCGGCGGCCTCCGCATAAGCCCGCGCCGCCAGCCGGCGCCACTGCCTGGGCGCACCGGCAGACTCGACGGGAGGGCCCGGATCGAAGAACCAAAGAACCGCGGTTCCGTAGAGGCGCTGCTGATCGATCGACTGATTGGCGCCGACATCGCGGAGCTCAGGGGGGCGATCCGCGGTAAGGACGATCAGAGGAGTACGTGAATGAAAGGCCTCGACGACCGCTGCGTGAAATTCTGCTGCCGCAGTGCCTGACGTGCAGAGGAGGACGACAGGCTTTCCGGTTCCCTTGGCCAGGCCGACCCCAAAGAAGGAGCCAGATCGCTCGTCGATGTGGACGAATACGCGGATCTTGGGATGGCGTTGAAGCGCGATGGCGAGTGGAGCCGATCGCGAGCCGGGCGAAATGCAGGCGAAATCAACGCCCTGCGCGGCGAGCTCATCGACGAAGGTTGCGGCGAATGATTGCGTTACATCCATAGGATCTATTTGTGATTCTCGAAGGAGATGACGTCCAGCTCAACTATGAGGTGATCGGCGAAGGTTCGCCGGTCACGCTGCTCCACGGCTTCACCCAGAGCGGCAGGAGCTGGCACGAGATCGCCTCGTTGATGCCGGCCGGCCGGAAATGGGTGCTGCCCGACCTCCGCGGCCATGGCGCGACTCGCCTCCAGCCCGGCGCGCCATACACGATGGAGGCTTGCACGAAGGATCTTGTGAGGCTCTGGGACAGTCTTGGGATCGCGCGCACCCATCTCGTCGGCTACTCGATGGGCGGCCGCCTTGCCCTCCACGTTGCTGCGGCGAGGCCGGAACGAATCCTGTCGCTGCTCACCATCGGCGCTCACGCCGGCCTCGACGAGGAAGCGCGCGAAGGAAGGCGACGAGGTGACGAAGCGCTGGCACAGCGTATTGAGAATGACGGGCTCGAAGCCTTCGTCAACTACTGGAGCAGCCTGCCACTGTTCGAGGGGTTGGAACGCCGCGGCCCGTCGTTCCTTGCCCAGGTGCGAGCGGCGCGAATGGACAATCACGTTGCCGGTCTCGCGGAATCGCTCCGCGGCATGGGCGCGGGCGCGATGCGACCTGTCTGGAACGAGCTCGGCCGCGTCAAGGTTCCGGCCACATTCGTCGCCGGCCAGCTCGACCACGGCTATGCTGCGTCGGCGCGCCGCCTGGCGGCATCGGTCCATGGGGGTCGCGTCGTGATCGTCCAGCGAGCCGGGCACACGGTGCACCAGGAGCGACCGGAGGCATTCTCGAGACTCCTGCTGGCTCATCTGGACGCAGCGTCAGAGAGATCCGAACCGTCGCCTTCGAGCTCTACCTCGGCATGAAGGCCCGCGGCATAGCGGGCCGCACCCAGTCGCTCCTGGTCGACCAGGCCGCCGCCGCCAACCTGGCGAAGAACGAACGACATGCAGCCCCGCTTGCGCCAGCTCTCCACGTCTCGCGCGACATCGGCCGGCCTCCGCGCGGTGATGTAAGCCCTCATGACAGGAGCAGACCCAGGGTCATGAGCAGGGCGTAGGCAAGCTCAGCTCCGGCCATGCGCTTCAGGGCTACGACCAGCTCTGGCCCGCTGCGAGTGGCGAAAGCGGTGCGCACGGGTACGGCTGCGATGGGGATTGCGAAATGCATGGCCATGATCGTGACGCCGGCCAATCGTGTAACGAAGATGACGATGGGGACTGCGAAAGCCGCGCACACGAGTACCAGCAGAAGGACAAGAGTTGGTCCCCGGCCGATGCGGGTCGCCAGTGTTCGCTTGCCGGCGGCTGCGTCGGTTTCGATGTCTCGAAGGTTGTTGAGGACCAGCATCGACGTGGCTAGGAAGCCGATGCCGCACCCGGCGAGCAGCGCGAGCGGCGTCACCCGCAACTCCTGAACGTAAAACGTGCCGACCGTGGCGACCAGCCCGAAGAAGGTGAATACGAACAGCTCGCCAAGACCCAGGTAGCCATACGGCCTTGGCCCGCCGGTGTACAGCCACGCAGCGAGGAGGCATGCGGCGCCGACGAGGATCAGGCGCCAGTCGGTCGCCAGGCTGAGAGCCAGACCAGTGATCCCGGCCAACGCAAAGGCGGCGATCGCGGCCCATTTCACCCGATCGGGCGCCACGATTCCCGACGCCGACGCTCGCAGCGGCCCGATGCGATGCGGGGTGTCAGCGCCGCGAACGAAATCGGAGTAATCGTTGGCGAGGTTGACGCCGATCTGCAGGGCGAGCGCAACGACGAGCGCGGCGAGGCCGGCCCATGGCCGGGCTCCGCCTTCGTGGACCGCGACCGCCGTGCCCGCAAGCACTGGTGCGACAGCAGCGGCCAGCGTCGCCGGCCGCAGCGCAAGCCACCACACCCGTGCCGGGCTCGGAATCACAGCCGTCGTCGTCATGGTCGCTTTGGGAACTTCGAGAAGTTGGGTTTGCGTTTCTGTACGTACGCGTCCCTGCCCTCCTGCGCCTCCTCGCTCATGTAATAGAGCAAGGTCGCGTCGCCGGCGAGCTGCTGAATTCCGGCAAGGCCATCGTCCACGGCGTTAAGCCCAGCCTTGAGCATGCGCAGAGCAAGCGGGCTGAGCTCGAGCATCCGCCGGCACCATTGAACCGTCTCGCTCTCGAGATCGGCAAGCGGAACCACCTTGTTGACGAGTCCCATTTCGAGCGCTTGTTGGGCGTCGTACTGGTCGCACAGGAACCAGATCTCGCGCGCCTTCTTCTGCCCGACGATCCGTGCGAGCAGCCCCGCTCCGTAGCCACCGTCGAAGCTGCCGACGCGCGGGCCGGTCTGGCCGAAGCGTGCGTTGTCAGCCGCAATGGTCAGGTCGCAGACAACGTGCAGGACGTGTCCGCCGCCGATCGCGTAGCCGGCGACCATCGCGATCACGGGTTTCGGCAGCCTTCGGATCTGCACCTGCAAGTCCAGCACGTTGAGGCGCCCCGTGCCCTTAGGATCGATATAGCCGTCGTCACCGCGTATCCGCTGGTCGCCGCCGGAGCAGAAGGCTTCGGTCCCTGCGCCGGTGAGGATCACGACCCCGATCTTCGGATCGTCGCGAGCGGCCTCGAAGGCACGGGACATCTCAAAAACGGTGGTCGGCCTGAAGGCGTTGCGGACCTCGGGTCGGTTGATGGTGATCTTGGCGATGCCGTCCCAGGTCTGATAGATGATGTCGGTGTACCGGCCCGACCGGCGCCATCCTGCAGACTTTGAACTCACCTTGCGGGGGGGCTGATCCTTCAAGCTGACACTCCTAGAGCGATCACTAGCACTATTGCCAATGCTAGCTAGTCGGCTGATGCGGCGTGGTCGATTACGCCCTTTTCCGCGACTTTCGCCGGGGAAACAGGGTGAGGATCTTTGCGTAGTCCTCGGGCGTGTCGATATCGTCGGGGCGGCCGGGCGCCGGCACTGTGTCGAGGAGCTCTGGGTGCCCGTCGAGGATTTGCCTCGCGCCGGCATCGCCCTCCAGTGCGATCAGGTCGTCCCAAAGCTCGCGTGCCAGTACCACCGGCGGTGTCCAGTGCTGATCCGGGCGGCGACCAGGAGCGCTGTCGTCGGCGCTGCGCTTCTTGGACACGGCGACAGCGGGGCGTGAACCTTCGCGGCGCCACGCCCGCAGGAGCGCCGATACCGTCCGAGAGCCAACCAGCGGCTGGTCCCCGAGCAGTATCGCAGCTGCCTCGATCTCCGGCCTGAGTGCGCGAAGCCCAACCTTCAGCGATGACGCCATGCCCGTCTGGGCGTCGGGATTGTGCACCAGCTCTGCCGAGTCGCCAACCGCATTCTTGACCTCGAGTGACGAGTAGACGACCACGACCTGCTGGCATCCGCCATCAGAGGCCGACTCGATGGCGTGCCTCACCATCGGCCTGCCCTCGAACTCCAAGAGCAGCTTTTGTGAGCCGCTCATCCGGGAGCTGGAACCGGCCGCGAGGACGATGGCGCCGATGGGGAGCAGGGCCGCGGCAAGACGCTCGAATGGAGGCCGGGCGGACCTTATCAACTCCACCTCGACATCCGCCCTGAGCGCCAGCTCGGCGAAGTCGCGCAGGCGGGTGTTGTCTCCATCGACGAGGAGAAGGCGGCGGCCCGCGAGCGCCGAGAGGTCGGGGACGTTGGCCGGGAGACTGATCACCGCGAGGGACCGGCAATCTTCGCGCGATGCCACGTGCTGCAGTGCGGATTCGATGTCGCGGCCGCGGACGACAACGCTGTGCGGCCCCTCCGGCTCTCGGTACGTACGCCCTCGAATCGGGAGCTCGAGGTCGCTCATCACGAAGACGGTCACCTGTTCAGCATGCCAGAGAGCGCCGGTTAGTCTTCTATACGTGCCACTCCTCGGTGCCCATGTAGATTCCTCCGGCGGCCTCCACCTCGCCTTCGAGCGCGCCGCGGCCATGGGCGCCGAAGCGATTCAGATCCACCCCACGCCCCCAGGCTTCTGGGGCTCGCCCAAGCTCGATGAAGCCCGCATATCGACATTCAAGGAGGCGGCGGCCAAGCATGGCAATCCTCCGTTCTACTTTCACGCCGTCTACCTGATCAACCTTGCAGGCGACGATCCAGCCATGCGGCAGCGGTCTGAGAGCACGCTTGCCGGCTACCTCAAGGCGGCTGACGATCTCGGGATAAACGGCGTGATCTTTCACACCGGGTCTCACAAGGGAGCTGGGTTCGAGACGCGGTTGCCGAATATCATCGGGCACCTGAACAAGGTGCTGGAGAGGGCCGACCCCAAGAAAGCACGACTGCTCATCGAAAACAACGCAGGCCTTGGTGGGTGCGTCGGAGCACGGTTCGAGGAGATCGCCCAAATGCTCACGGCGCTGGACGACCCGAGAGCATCTGTCTGCTTCGACACGTGCCACGCCTTTGCCTCGGGCTACGACGAGCGAACTACTTCAGACGTGTCGAAGACGCTCGACGAGCTCGATCGAGTTGTGGGGCTGAAACACGTAGAGGTCATCCACTGCAACGACTCGGTGACGGGGCTGGGCTCCAATCGAGACCGGCACGCCAATATCGGCGCGGGCGAGATCGGCGAGGAGGGCTTCCGCGCCTTGCTGCATGAGCCGCGACTTGCCAAATTGCCGTTCATCCTGGAGGTGCCAGGCGCAGGAGAAGGGCCAGACGCCGCGCAGGTGGAGGTGCTGCGGCGCCTGGCTCGCGGCTAGGCGTGACGCCGGGTTTCAATCGAGGGGCGCGCAGCGGATTGTTTCGCCGCCTCGCGTGACCTGACATAGGTGAGGATGCGGACAATGAGGCGGCGGAGCACATCGCCGCTGAGGAGGGCGATCCCGCCACCAGGCGCCGGTTTTCAGCTTCCCGCTGCATGTCCTGTACTTGCAGCCAGGCAAGATCTTTCATTCATACGTGAGTTCATACCGCGCCTCCGTAACCATCTAAATCTCTCCATAAGTTAGTATAACTGGTATGTTGGCGATGAGGGTTACGGTCTAGGAAATGTCCGATCGAGAAGCCGCTCCGGGCGCCTTGGGCTTGATCCAGGCGTTCGTCAACACGGCCGACCTGGAGCCAAGCGTCGAAGCGCTCAGCGACCCCCATGCGCTTAGGGGGTGGCTGGTCGAACGAGGATTGATGGCTCTCAACCAGCCCGCGACTGACGCCGACCTCAAGCACGCCGTCGCTGTGCGGGAGGCCATACGAGGCGCCATCGGCGCGAACTCAGGGGGCTCTGTCTACCCGGTCGATATCGCCACCTTGAACGGCGCAGTCTCCGCGAGCCGCCTCATTCCCCGCTTCGGCTCTAACGGTAAAGCGCGCCTCGAGCCGCAGGCAAGCGGCGTCGACGGTGCTCTCGGCCGAATTGTGGCGGCGGTTTTCGCCGCGATGAATGAGGAGGCCTGGACCCGGCTCAAGCTCTGCGACTCGTCTTCCTGCCGTTGGGCTTTCTACGACCAGTCCCGTAACCATTCGAGCCGCTGGTGCCGGATGGCCTCCTGCGGAAATCGCCAGAAGGCCAAGCGGTTCAGGGAGCGCGCGAAGACCTCCTGAAACGGATGCCGGCGGGCTTATCGTTGTCGGCGTGAAAAAGTCCAGGGCCGAAGCATTCAGCGATGGAGTCTTCGCGATGGCCGCGTCGTCAGGTGAGGGAGGGCCGCTTCGCCTCACGCATGGAGACGCCAGTACCGCCGAAGCGCGTGGCGGTGATCTCGGCGAGGATGCCTAGAGCCGTCTCCTCTGCGCCACGACCTCCGAGGTCGAGGCCGATCGGGCCGTGCACGCGCGCCAGCTGCTCCTCAGAGAAACCTTCAGCGCGCAGCGCATCGAAACGGTTCTGGTTCGTCTTCCGGCTGCCGATCGCTCCGATGTAGCCGACCTCTTTGCCGAGCACCGACCTCAATGCGGGCAGGTCGAACTTAGGGTCGTGCGTGAGGATGACGACATAAGTCGAGTTGTCTAAATTCAACTTCGCCATCGCCTCGTCGGGCCAGGCCACGATCAGCTCGTCCGCATCGGGGAAACGTTCTTTGGTTGCGAATTTCGACCGCGCGTCGACCACCGTGACCCGATAACCCATGAGCTTCGCCAATCGGTGAAGAGGAATCGCAATATGGATCGCACCGACGATGACCAGGTGAGCCGGCCGGCGTAAGGGTTCGACGAGCCAGTCGCCGTCGCGCCGCGCGAGCTCACTGCCGGGCGGCGCGCCGGCCGCGAGGCTTACCTCGCCCGTGACCAGGTTCGTCCGAAGGGTCGCGGCTTCGTTCCTTTCGAGCATCGCCATCAGCTGCTTATGCGCCGGCTGCAATCGTTCGACGAAAACCTCGATATGTCCGCCACAGGCGAGTCCGACCTCGAACGCGACATCGTCGGCCACGCCGAAAGCCGCGACCTTGGGCTTGCCGCTCTTGAGCACCTTCTGCGCCTCCTCGAACACAGCGCCCTCGATGCAGCCATTGGATACGGAGCCCGCCATCTTGCCCGACCGCGTCACCAACATCTTCGATCCAAGGGGCCGTGGGCTCGAACCCCACGTCTCGACCACTGTCGCGAGCGCGATGTCCTCGCCCTCGCGGGTCCACTGCTCTAGCTCGCTCAAGACCTCACGCATTGCTTATATCAACTGCTCCTAGCCGCTCGCGTTCCCAGGCCCGCCAGTAGCTTGCCCAAGTCGTCGAGGGCTTGCAGGTTGTTGGCGGCGAGGAAGTCGTCGCAGTGCGGGAGCGCCGCCGCCATACCTCTTGTCAAAGGCTGATAGCCCTTGGAACCGATGAGCGGGTTCAACCAGATGAGCCGGTGAGCGGTGCGCCTGAGGTGAATCAATTCAGCGGTGAGCTGCGACGGGTCGCCACGATCCCACCCGTCGCTGACGATGATGACCACAGCCCCGTGGCCCAGGACTCGACGCGCCCAGTGACGGTTGAAGTCGGCGAGGGCGTCGCCGATGCGCGTGCCCCCGCTGAAATCGTGGACACCCTTGCTCAACGAGTCGAGCGACCGATCTAGGTCGCGCTGGCGAAGGAGACGTGTGACTCGCGTTAATCGAGTGGAGAAGACGAATGCCTCGAGGTCCTCGCGCCGCGCGATGGCGTGGGCGAAGATCATCAGCAGGCGCGAGTACTTCTCCATCGATCCGCTCACATCGCAGATGAGGACGAGCGGGCGACGCCGCAGGCGCGGGCGCCGACGGAAGAGTTGCATCAGCTCGCCGCTGGAACGGATCGCATGACGCGCTGTGCGCCGCAGATCGATCCGACCCGACCTAGCGGGCCGCAACCGCCGCGTCTTCCGCTCCGCCATGCGCCACGGCGCCTGCTCGAGCAGGCGCCGCACCTGTTGTGTCTCCTGCCAGGTCATCTGCTCGAAATCCTTGTGGCGCAAGAGCTCCTCGGCGCTATAGCCGCTGGAGCTCTCGGGGACGACGGTCACGTCCTGCTCGCGGTTCATCTGAGACTGGTTCAGGCCGAGCGCGTTCGACCATGCCTTGGCGCGTTCAGGCGACAACGGCAGTGCGCGGCTGCGCCCGGGCACTTGTCCGGCGGAGGCACGGGGATCGGGTGGCGCCCAGAAGATGTCGAAGGCAGCCTCGAAGGTGTCGATGTCCTCCTTCCTGCTCACGAACACCGACCGCAGTGCGTTGCGAAAATCGACTGGGCTCGCCAGCGCCACATGGTTAAGCGCCCGCGTCGCATCTGTCAGCCTGCGGGGTCCGGCCTCCATGCCGGCGTCGTGCAGAAGCCTCGCGAACGCGCCTAACCGGGGCAGGAGGTCTACCGAGCTCTGTTCAGGCACCTCTCGCCTTCTCGACCATCGCCGGCACCTGCTCGCGCACCTTCTCGAGATCCTCTTGGTACTTGAGCGCTGAGCCCAGGGTCGCATCGACCAGGGCTGAGTCGATGCGCGTCGCGCCGAGGGCGGCAAGCGAGCGTGCCCAGTCCAGCGTCTCGGCGACGCCTGGCACCTTGTACAGGTCCATGCCGCGCAGTCCCTGGACGAGGGCGGCCACCTCGCGTGCGAGACCTTCGGCGGCCTCTGGCGCGCGAGCCCGGACGATCTCGACCTCTTTCTCGAGGTCCGGGTAGTCGATCCAGTGATACAGGCACCTGCGCTTCAAGGCGTCGTGCACCTCACGGGTCCGGTTGGAGGTGATGACGACGAACGGCGCTTTCTTGGCCTTGATGGTTCCAATCTCCGGGATCGACACTTGGAAGTCGGAGAGCAGCTCGAGAAGGAACGCCTCGAACTCCTCGTCGGACCGATCGATCTCGTCGATGAGGAGGACGGGAGCCGTCAGGTCGTCGTTGTCGATCGCGTCCAGGAGCGGCCGCCTCAGCAGGAACTCCGAGCTGAAGATCTCGCGCTCCGCGATGCGGCGATCCTCCTGCTCACCAAGCAGCCGGATGTGGAGGAGCTGCCGCGGATAGTTCCATTCGTAGACCGCGTGCGCCAGGTCGATGCCCTCATAGCACTGGAGGCGGATGAGGCGTGCGCCAAGCACGTCGGCCATGACCTTGGCGGCCTCGGTCTTGCCGACCCCTGCCTCGCCCTCGATGAACAGCGGCTTCTCGAGCTTGAGCGCCAGGAAGATAGAGGTCGCCAAAGCACGGTCGCCGATGTAGCGACGCTCGCGCAGACGCGCCTCGATGTCGTCAATCGAAAGCGGAGCAGAGCTCATCGCGGAAAAGACTACCGGGTCGATCTAAGGGGGGACGTCCCCCCTCAGGGCGGCGGGCCCGGCAAAGCCGGCTCCCGCCGCACCCCCCTGAAAGGCGACGCGGCCGGCAGCAGGAAACTCAATTAACCGGCTTGCTCGATCGCTCTCTTCGTCAGCACCCTCGCCAGATGCTTCTTGTACTCGGGGCTGGCACGCAGGTCGCCCGACGGGTTCAGCCCGTCGGATGCGTGCTGTGCGGCCTCTTCCGGCTTGGCGCCCTTGTGCAGAGCCTCTTCGACCGCCTTCGCCCGAACGGGTGTCGGGCCGACGTTGGTCAGGCCGATGCGCCAGCCGCCGTCCATCTTCTGTGCCGCCGCCCCGACGATGGCCCAGTCGAAGAGCCGCCGCCGGAACTTGATGTACTTGTGTGGGCCGTTTGCGACCGGAAACACGATCTCCGTGACGATCTCGTCCGCCGCCAGCGGCGTCGTGAAGATGTCTTTGAAGAAATCCTTGGCCGCGATGGTGCGCTTGTTGGTCACGATATCCGCGTCGAGCATCAGCGCGATGGTGGGGTAGTCGCCGGCAGCATCAGCATGTGCGACGACTCCGCCGATGGTGCCCATGTTGCGAATCTGGTTGTCCCCCACCTCGGCGGCCACCTCGGCGAGAAGAGGCAGCTTGTCCTTGACGACCTGCGAGTTGTGGATGGAAACGTGGCGGGCAAGCGCGCCGATGTGCAGCTTGCCGCCGCTTTCCTTGATCTGGTCCAGGCCCTTGATTCCGTTGATGTCGACGAGGGCGCTGGGTTGGGCCAGCCTCAAGCGCATCAGCGGGATGAGGCTGTGGCCGCCGGCCAGCACCTTGGCATCTTCGCCGTAGTTCTTGAGCAGCTTCACCGCCTCCTCGACGGATGAGGCGCGTGCGTATTCGAATGCGGCTGGGATCACTTACGAGCCTCCTTTCCGTTGCTGGACCCACCGCTCGCTTCCTGGATCTGCTTCCAGAGCCGATCCGGGCTAGCGGGCATGTCGACGTGTTTGATGCCGAGCGGCGCCAGAGCGTCACAGATGGCATTGATGACTGCGATTGAGCTTGCGATCGTGCCCGCTTCACCGATGCCCTTGACGCCAAGCTCATTGGTCGGAGAAGGAGTGATCGTTCGGCCAAGCTCAAAGATTGGAAACTCGTTGGCGCTGGGGAGCAGGTAGTCCGTGAACGTTCCTGTCCTCATCTGCCCCGATTCGTTGTCGTAAACAACTTCTTCGTACAGGGCTTGCGAAATACCCTGCGCGACGCCGCCGTGAATCTGGCCGTCGACGATCATCGGGTTGATGATGTTGCCGCAGTCATCTACCGCTATGTAGCGCTTGAGGTCGACGTGGCCCGTTTCGGGATCCACCTCGACTACCGCTATGTGGGTGCCAAAGGGCCAGACGAAGTTGCTCGGGTCGTAGTACGCGACAGCTTCGAGGCCTTGCTCCATTCCCTCAGGAAGACCGGCGCCGTAAGAAGCGAATGCCACCTCGCCGAACGCCTTGCGCTTGTCGGGGCTCCCCTTGACGTAGAACTGGCCCTGGTCGAAGGCGATGTCCTCCTCTGCTGCTTCAAACATGTGCGCGGCGAGCTTGCGCGCCTTGTCGACTATCTTCTTGCTCGCCTTGTGCACGGCCATGCCGCCCACGGCCAGTGAGCGGCTGCCATAGGTTCCGTAGCCGAATGCAGGCCCCTCCGCGGTATCGCCGTGCCTCAACTCAATCGAGTCGTAGGGCACGCCGAGCGTGTCGGCGACGATCTGGGGGAACGTGGTGTCGTGGCCCTGGCCATGTGAGTGCGTGCCGACGTAGACCGCGACCGAGCCGGTCGGGAACACGCGAACCTGGGCCGATTCGACGAGTGCTATGCCTCCGGTCGCCGGGGCAGTGGCCGCGCTAGGCCCGAAACCGCAGATCTCGATCCAGCTCGACAATCCGATGCCGAGGTACTTGCCCTTCTTGCGGCCCTCTTCCTGCTCCTTGCGAAGCTTCTCGTAACCGGCAATCTTCATTGCCATGTCCAGAGCCTTCTCATAGGCGCCCGAGTCGAAGACCAGGCCGAAGTGATTGGTGTGCGGGAAGGTCGTGATGAAGTTCTTGCGGCGAATCTCCGCCGGATCCATCTTCAGTGCGCCCGCGAGCAGGTCGATCGCCCGCTCGCACAGGTGGGTCGCTTCCGGGCGGCCGGCGCCTCTATAGGGATCGGTCGGGACCTTGTTGGTCAAAACGCCGACGGTGCGCGCGGCCACGTGCTTCCAGTTGTAGGCACCGCCGGCGAGCAGGCATGCACATGCCTGGAACGCCGCGAAAGTGCCCATGTACGCGCCGGCATCGAGGTACTGGGTCGCTTTGATAAAGACCAGAGTCCCGTCCTTCTTGGCGCCGGCCTCGACCTCGAAGACCTGGCCTCGGCCGTGGGTGGTGGTCTGGAGCGATTCGGTGCGCGACTCGATCCACTTCACCGGACGCCCGCTGAGCTTTGCCGCGGCGGGGACCAGCCAGTCTTCTGAATACGGACTGATCTTGGCGCCGAAACCTCCGCCCACATCGGGAGAGATCACGCGGAGTCGGTTTTCGGGTATCCCCATGGCACCGCCGAGAAACAATCTGACGAAATGCGGGCTCTGGCTCGACATCCATACGGTCAACGTGCCGTCCGGCTTCGAGTACTCGGCAAGCACGCCACGGGTCTCCATCGACGTCGGCGCGATCCGCTGCTGAAGAATGCGGACTTTGATGACGACGTCGGCTTCTTTCATGACCGCCGGGTCATCGGGGATGTAGGTCAGATCCCACCCGAGGTTGTCGGGCGCCCCCGAATGGACCGTAGGGCTCTTGGCTTCGAGCGCTTTGTCGAGGTCCATAACTGCCGGAAGCGTCTCGTACTCGACCTCGATCAGGTTGGACGCATCGGAGGCCTGATACTTGGTCTCCGCCAGCACTACAGCGACTGGCTCACCCTGGTAGACGACCTCTTTATCAGCGATCGGGAACCTGGGCGGGCTCTGCTTCTTCTCCGCCACGAAGGACGGTGTGACCGGCATGGTCCCAGAGAGCACCTTGACGAAATCCTTGTGGGTGTACACGGCGACGACTCCCGGCGCCTTGGCCGCCTGGGTGATGTCGATGCTCTTGACGAGAGCGTGGGCGTGGGGGCTACGCACAACGGCGAGAGCGACGCAGCCTGGCCGGGTGAAGTCGTCAACGTAGCGACCTTCACCGCTAACCAGCCGGGGGTCCTCCCGGCGGTGAATCTTGGCTCCGATCATCGTGGTGACGGCCATTGCCTCAGCTCCTCCTTGCGGCGGCCGAGTGCTCGCCGGCGTTGGCCTTGGAGCCGTTCATTGCCTTGGCCGCGCTTTGCACGGATTTGACGATGTTCACGTATCCGGTACAACGGCACAGATTGCCCTCGAGGCCTTGGCGAATCTCGTCTTCGGTGGGGTTGGGATTTTGGGAAAGGAGGTAGGAGGCCGCCATGATAAAGCCGGGGGTGCAGAAGCCGCACTGGAGACCATGCTCGTCCCAGAAGGCCTGCTGCAACGGATGGAGCGTGCCGTCCTTGGCCGCCATGCCTTCGATCGTGGTGATGCTCTTGCCCTCGGCCTGAACCGCGAACATGGTGCAGCTCTTCACAGCCTTGCCATCGACGGTGACAGTGCAAGCTCCGCACTGGCTCGTGTCGCAGCCGATGTGGGTGCCGGTCAGTCCGACGACGTCGCGCAGGTAGTGCACGAGCAGCAGTCGCGGCTCGACCTCATGCTCGCGCCGCTGGCCGTTGACGGTGGTCGCGACCTTGTGCTTCATACGACTCCTCCCTAACGCGGTGGCGGCGCGCCCTGGCGCCGAAAACTGCCCTGAAATCGCGCCGGCGCCGACCGGCAAGTTGAACTATTTCGAATCTGCGGGTGGCGGGGGACATCATGCTCTCGTGAGCTGGCCGAAGGTGTACCCGTCTATTGCGCTACTTTTAGCGGCGAAATGCAACTAGAAAATTCGTTCACGGTGGGCGCGCCTCCCTCACGCGTATTCGCGTACCTCCTCGATGTCAACAAGATTGTCGGCTGCGTGCCCGGAGCCGAGCTGTCGGAAGTGGTCGATCCGACCACCTTCAAAGGCAAGGTAAAGATCAAGGTCGGGCCGATCACCGTTGCCTACAGCGGCACGGCGCGAATCATGAATCGGGACGATGCCAACCATGCGGCCACGCTCGAAGCCGAGGGTCGAGAGACCACGGGGCCGGGCTCGGCCCGCGCCAGCGCACGGATGACCGTCGAGGCGGACGGATCAGGCTCGTTGGTCAAGATCGTCACGGACTACAACGTCGCCGGCCGCGTCGCCCAGTTCGGCCGCGGCGTGATGGAGGACGTGTCCCGCCGCATCGTCAACGACATGGCGGCCTGCATCAAGACCAACGTCGAGGCCGCTGAGCCGGGCGTCGGCGGGGGCGGAAGCGGAGGCGAGAAGGCATCACCAACCGGTCCAGGCGCGGCGCCGGTGGCAGGCGCGGCGCCGGTGGCAGGCGCGGCGCCGGTGGCAGGCGCGGCGCCGGTGGCAGGCGCGGAGCCGGTCATAGCCTCGGCGCCTGCCACCGCAAAGCCTGTCAACGCGTTCGGCCTACTGTTCTCAGTCCTGTGGGCGAGGCTTAGAGGAGCTTTCGGAGCTAAGCCCTAAGAGGCGAGTTCGAACCAGCGCGGCAGGGTTGGCCGGGGTCCCCCCGGCCATGACCTTGTCTCAAGTGCTCCAGGCCTGGCGTGGAGAAACCAGTTAAATAAATCCAATCCCGGGAAGGAGAGCAGCGCCTGCGGCATCGCCGCACGCGATGCATTCAGTAAGGCCCCTCCTCAACGCCGCTTGCGCGCAGAGGGAACAGTCTGGTTCCCTCTCATACTATTTGGGCACCTAGCCCAAATAGAGAGCCAGCATGTGTGCACGGTTCACCCACATGATCGGTTGCGACCAACTCTTGCCGGCGACTCCGATGATCGTGACCGTCACATCGACGAGCGAGAAGAACGGGTTCTTGAGCAGCACCTCGGAGTGCATCGTGGGTTCCAGCGCTTTGGCAAATTCGGCAGCGCCCGCCACCATAAATGAGCCCGCCTGGACCATTGCGTAGCGCCGCTTCACCTCGAGCTGGTCGGGCGGGGGCGGCTCCGGCTCGATGGTCCTGATGCCCCCGATGAGGGCCTTGCTGAACAATCCTTCGGGCACTCCGTTCAGAGCGACGGCGCCCGGGAGCAGGGGCTCGGCGCTGACATTCCTGAGGTGAAAATACGGCTCGGGGTCATTGATCGTCTCGCGAAGACGGACTCGCATCTGGATCTCGCCGGTGAGGCGTTGATAAGCGGTCAGCACCTCCACCTTGGTCCACGCCACGGTTGGGTTGATCGCGCCGCTGGTCTGAGGCATCGCGAGGGAGGATAACTCTCCGACTGCCAGAATTGGCGAGATGGAACTCGAAAAGGCCCGCCGGCGCATCCTCGAGCGGGCCGACTTGAACGCCTTCATCTCGGTGTCGTCGGAGGAAGGTAGCGGCACGGTGGTCGCAGTCAAGGACCTCGTCGACGTCGCGGGCATGGTGACCACGGCGGGCGGCGTGATCCTCCCTCGCGAACCCGCAGTCGAGGATGCGCCCGTGATCCGGCGCCTGCGTCAGGAAGGGTGCGTGATCGTCGGCAAGACCAACCTGCATGAGTTCGCCTATGGCGTGACCAGCGTCAACCCGCACTACGGCGCAGTGCGCAATCCCCACGACGTCGAGCGCGTCGCCGGCGGCTCGTCGGGCGGATCGGCAGTCGCGGTGGCTGCCGGGATGTGCGACTGGGCCGTGGGCACCGACACAGGCGGGTCAATTCGTATACCGGCATCGTTCTGCGGAGTCGTCGGATTCAAGCCGGCGTTCGGCAGCATCGACACGTCCGGCGTGGTACCTCTGAGCACATCGCTCGATACCCTCGGTCCCCTCGCGTCAGATGTGATGAGCGCAGCGCGCGCCTACACCATGATGTCCGGCGAGGCCATGCCTCAGGGACCGATGCGCCAGCCGCGGCTTGCAGTTCCGGCGGGCTGGGTCGCCGACCTCGACGAGGAGACCTCCCGCGCGTGGCAGCTGGTGTCCGCCGGGCTGCCGGAGGTGGAGTTCATCAAGCGGGAGCCGCTGTATAAGTTCAGCCTCACCGTGCTCCAGGCCGAAGCCAGCGCATATCACCGGCGCTGGGTGGCCGAAAGTCCTGAGAAATACGGCGCGGACGTCCTCGGCCACCTCCGGCGCGGGCTGGAAATACTGGCCGTTGATTACCTTGAAGCGCTGGCGGCACTCCGCGAGCTACGGGCGGAGGCGGCGCGCGCAATGGACGGCATCGATGCGCTAGTCCTGCCCGCAAGCGCGATCGTGGCTCCCTCGATAAGCGCGTCGATCGAGGTGCGCGAGCCGATCACGCGCTACACGCGCCCCTTCAATGCAACGGGCCAGCCGGTGGTCACGCTGCCCGCTCCGGTGCGTGGTATGCCGGTCGGCATCCAGGTGGTCGGCCGGACGAACAGCGGAGCGATGGGAGCCGCGGCGTGGCTCGAGCAGGAGTGGAAGCAGCTCAGCGGGTGAAGTCGAAAGAGCTATATCCCCGCGCGTTCAGCCGGCACGCCATCGTGTATCAAAGCCGCCTGGAGCAGATCATGTGCCGAGGCGAATCGGCCGGCAGAATGCGAGCTCTCGATCTCCTTGATGCGCGTCCCGGGATGCGGATCCTCGATCTCGCGTGCGGGCCCGGCACGCTGAGCCGTCGCCTGGCTGCGGCAGTTTCCCCGGGTGGAGATGTAAGAGGTGTCGACCTCGCACCCGGGATGATCGAGCTCGCGCAAGCCTTGCGCCTCCCCTCAGCGCGCTTTGAGCTCATGGACATCGAGCAGCTCGCCTTTGATGACTGCTTCTTCGACGCCGCGATCTGCGGTCATGGATTCCAGTTCGCGTCTGATCTCCCACGTGCATTGAGCGAAGCTCGGCGTGTGCTGCGGCCTCGAGGCAGGCTCTCGGCCAGCGTGCCGATCGGCAGCCGAGGGGAGTCCGTCTGGATCCAGCTGTATACGGTGATCGACAGATGGGTGCCGCCGGCACCAGAGGCTTTCGATCAGGCGCCCACGCGTGCGACGGTCCAGGATGCAGGTGCTTTCCGGCAGGCGGCGCTCGAGGCAGGGTTCGAATCCGCAACGGTCGAGCTGATCGAAGAAGAGATGCGGTGGGAGTCGGCGGAGCAACTGGTGGCGCTCTTCATGAGCTGGGTGGACTGCGCGACGCGGATTGAAGGAATAAGCGAGGTTCGCCGTCAAGCCATGATGGATGACGCTGTCATGACTTTGCGCCAAGACCATCCCGGCCAGATCGTGACCAAAGGAAGGAACCATGTGCTGCTTGCGGTGGCGTGAAGCGCTCAAAAGGGCCCGTCGTTAGGGCAAAGGCGGCGCGCCGGCTCCCGTGCAGTGCGGTCGCGATGGCCGTCCTGTTGCTCGGATGCAACTCTCAATCACCTGAGGGCACCGTGGTCTCGCCAAGCCCAACGCTCGCCTCAAGCCCGAGCGCGAGCCCGATCGCATTGGGTGCTCCGCAGTACCGCGCGCTTTGGGTGGACGCCTTTCACGATGGGATGAAGTCGCCGGCGCAGGTGGAAAAGCTGGTCGCTGATGCGCACCGCGGAAACCTGAACGCCCTGTTCGTACAGGTCCGCAAGCGTGGCGACGCGTACTTCAACCTTTCAGACGAACCGCGAGCCACCGACATCCAGGGCCCGCCCGGGTTCGACCCGCTCGCTTACGTGATCCAGCTCGCACACGACTCGACGCCGCGGATCGAGGTCCACGCTTGGCTCAACACTTTTTTCGTTGGCAACACCAGCGACATCTACGTGCACCACAAGCTGTGGGCCACGCTTTCCAATACCGGTACCAAGAGTGAGTCCTTCGACCCCGGAGTCCCTGAGGTCCTGGCCTACACCCACAAGGTGTTCATGGACGTGGCAAAAAACTATGACGTTGACGGGTTGCACATGGACTACGTCAGGTACCCGGGAAACGAATGGGGATACAACCGCGAAGCGGTCGCACTGTACATGCAGCAGACGGGAGCCACCACCGCACCTGCGCTTGACGACGAGGCATGGAACGCTTGGCGCCGCGGGCGCGTAACCATGTTCGTGCGGGACCTTCACGCCGACCTCAAGCGCACAAAGCCGAACGTGAAGCTAAGCGGCGCTCTCATCGCGTACGGCGGCGGCCCCGCCTCGGCAGCCGACTGGCCGCTCACGTCGGCATATGGATCAGTCTTCCAGGATTGGTACGGATGGCTCGCCAGCCGATATATCGATTTCGGTGTGCCGATGAACTACGACAGCGCGTGGGACAGCCTCGAGCAAACCTGGTTCGTGCGCTGGCTCAACTTTGAGAAGAACTCGGGTTTCGGCAACCGCATCCTGACGGGTGTCGGGGGATTCATGAACTATCCCGAGGGCACGCTCACTCAAATCCGCCTGGCGCTCGCGCCCTCAGCACAGGGCAACCGTGTGCTTGGGATCGCGATCTACTCGTACGCTTCCACGTCCGTTTATGGAAATTCCGACTACTACAACAGCGCCGAGATGGCTGCAGGTCTGCCGCGCCAACCGTATTACGCGGGCACCAGCCACCGCGAGTCTCCAAGCGCCCGGGGGGCCGCCTTCAACAGCGAATTCATGACCCAGCTCAGGCGATCCGACATGTACTGGGACGTCAAACGAGGGTGGGTGACGACGAAGGGCGTCTTCACGCGGCCGGCCGCGGTACCTGAACTGCCGGCGGCGTGATCGTCTAAAAGGTGCCCAGGGCAAGCAGGCTTCTGCGGCTAGTCGCCTTCGCCGTCCCCGCAGGCCTGGCGATGGCTGCGGTGCAGCCGCTGCTGGGCGCCGCGGCGGGAGCGGTCAGCGCAGGCTGGGCGGTCTCCTTGACTGCTCCGGCGTTGGGCGCCGCCGCGTTGATCTTCGGCATCGGGCGGCTTCTTGATCGCGGCGACCTGGTCCAGCCGCCGTGGTATTGCGCCTGGTTGCTGCTGCCAGGCTCATTCCTGCTTGCAGGAGCGGCCGCGATGTGTATTTTCGGGGCGCTCGTGCAGTTTCCCGCCATCATGCCGGCGCAGTGGACGCTGCTGGCGGTCGGGTCACTTTGTTGGGCCACGGCAATCGTGGTGGTGCGCCGCACCTCGCGCTAACGCGCATCGGTATGAGAGGGAACCAGACTGTTCCCTCTGCGCGCAAGCGGCGTTGAGGAGGGGCCTTACTGAATGCATCGCCAGGCGCTTCGCGCGTGGCTGCTCTCCTTCCCGGGATTGGATTTATTGAATTAGTTTCTCCACGCCACGTCTGGGTGGGCGTAGAAACAAAGTCATGGCCGGGAGGGCCCCGGCCAACCCTGCAACGTCAGCCTTCAGCTAACCAGTAGCGCGCGAGTGCATCATGCCTGCGCCGCCGGTCACCGTTCGCCGAAGGCACACGCACACCCACATCCTGTACGGCCTCCAACTTTCAGCGAGCTCTTCAAGCTTGTCCAGGTCAGGCTCCGTTGCGAGGCCATACGCCTCACGAATTGCTCCCGCCAGTCGTGGCTCGTTCGTCGGGAGCTCGTCCACGGCGCTTAGGGCCCTGAGCCGGACGAGCTGAGATCCGAACTCTCCAATCCCCTTCAGCTGTTGCAAACGGTTCAGCGCCTCCTCGCGCGACAACGCGCGAAGCATGTCGGTGTCCAGCGCCCCGGCCAAAGCTGAACCCGCAAGCAAGTTGAGGTATTCGACCTTGCGGCCGAACAACCCCTTGAAGGCTTTTAGCTCAAGCAACCGAGAAGGTTCCGGGAACACCCACAGGCGGTGGCCGTGGACGTCCACTTCGTGCCCCAGCTCCCGACTCATCCTGTTGTTGACGTCCTGGCCCTGGCGCATCGAGATTCGCGTCGAGATGAGGGACCACGCTGCCGCTTCATATGCGTTCGACCAGTTCACGGGCCGAAACCCGGGAAACATCTGCTGCAGCCTGGCGATCACTCGATCGCGCATCCCCACCGCCGGCCAATCGCGGCCGTCGACGTCGAGGCTGAGGATGCGAGCGACCTGATGTTTTACCCGATCGACATCGGCATCGCCGTAGACAGTTCCTAGAACTCGCGCCGGCTCGGGCTGGGTGAGACAGACTCCAGCGGCCTTCCATCCCTCATCGGTCAAGAACGCGAGGTGGAGGTGGCCGGTGGTCGAGCTTCCGTCAGACGGCGCCTCATGCCACGCGCCGATGAACCTGGCGCTCTCTTCGAGTGAATAGGCGCCGAGCGGCTCGAGCTCGAAGGAAGGGGCGGCGTTTCCGCCGCCCTTTGAGGCGCTCAACTAAGCGAGCTTGATCCGGTTTGCCCGTGGACCCTTCTGGCTGGGCTCGATCTCGAAGTTGACGCGCTCCCCGCCGGCGAGCGAATCGAAGTTAACGCTCGAGTCGAGTCCTGTGCGGTGGAAAAAATACTCCCGCCCATCCTCCGCCGCGATGAACCCGAACCCGCGGTCGGAAACCAGCTTCTTGATGGTGCCAGTCGGCATCTCCTACTCCCTCTTCTCGAAAGTAATGTCACGAACGCACCGGTCCTTTCGAGAAGAACGACGACCGCGGCGAACATCGCCCCAGTCCAGGCGACTTTTTCACATTACCACCGAGATTTCACAGTTTCATCCCCCATTTCAAAGGGCCAGCAGAGCCACCCCAACAAGGGTCGCGGTTGCCCCCAGAAGCTTCAGCACAGCACCCCTACGCTCACGCAATTTCCATACCCCCCACACAGCCACCGCCACGATCGCCGTCTCTCTGACCGGCGCTACCACGGAGAGCGGAGCGATGCTGAGTGCCGCGAGCACCAGAAGGTATCCGCCCCACATGAATATCCCGATCACCGTGGCCTGCAGCCAGCGCACAGGAGGGGCCTCGGGACGGTCGGATTTCTCATCAGCGAAGCGCGGACTACGAGGGGGGTGCGCCGGGATCTGGCTCCGCCAGGCCCTGCGCCCCCAGGGGGGACGTCCCCCCTCAGATTGAAGCCTCGGGGCGACAACTCCCACGATCAGCAAACCGATCGCCAGCAGCACGATGAGAAGCCAGCCGTAGAGCCAGGGCGTTGACAGCCTCACGCCTACCCGATCGACTGCACTGTATGCGGCGATCGACACGCCGGTTAGCAGCGCCGGTACGGTGGCGCGGCCGCTGGTCTGCGGCAGAGTGACGGCCAGGATGCCGAGTAGGAGAAGCCCGACCCCTGCCAACTGGGGCGGCGTCAATTTCTCGCCCAGGATTCCGAGGCCCGCGGCCACTGCAAGCAGAGGAGCCGAGCCGCGCGCGATCGGGTAGACCACCGAAAGCTCCCCTCGCCCGTACGCGGCCGACAGTAGAAATAAGTAGGCGAGTTCGAGCACGGCGGAGACGGCCGCCAAGCCCGCAGCAGCCGGCGGCATCGAGGGCCGGCCGGCGAAGAGCCAGGCCACAAAAGTGATCGGCGTGATCACCAGCGCCGCGACGATGGTAGCTCGACGAAACGTGCGCATCGGATCGCCGCTCACCTTGACGAGCACGTTCCAGGTCCCGTGAATCGCCGCCGCAGCCAATGCCAGGCCGATCGCGAGCGCCGTCATCCGCGGAATGTAAACGTATGAGAGGGAACCCAGATGGTTCCCTCTCATCGAGCGTGCGGCTATCGCCGCAGGCTCTGCTC
This sequence comes from Candidatus Dormiibacterota bacterium, assembly GCA_003139695.1. GTDB lineage: Bacteria > Chloroflexota > Dormibacteria > Dormibacterales > Dormibacteraceae > Palsa-872. The sequence goes on from PLJM01000005.1 coordinate 115,583, forward strand.
TCTTTCCGGTTATTGGAACGGCCTTAATCAAGAAGATTTACTCCGCGCGACGCTTGGGAGCGACGAGGACAAAGTCATGGCCGGGGGAACCCCGGCCAACCCTGCCGCGGCAGAGGGCCCAGATGGTTACCTCTCATCGAGCGTGCGGCTTTTCGCCGCAGGCTCTGCTCTCTTTCCGATTATTGGAAGGGCCTTAATCAAGAAGAGTTACTCCCGGCCACGCTTATGGGCGGCGAGTACAAAGTCATGGCCGGGGGAACCCCGGCCAACCCTGCCGCGCCAGCAACCAGGGCGCGTGCGAGAATCCGCGCTTGGGGGATTCATGAGCGACACACACTCCGAGCCGTTGACGGGGCTCGACTCCTGGTTCCTGTACGGCGAGCGCCACGAGGCGCCCCTGCACATTGGCGCCACCTACATCTTCGAAGGCACGCCACGGTTCAAAGGTGGCAGGGGTGCCCTGGGCCTGGCGCAAACCATCGAGGAACGCCTCCACCTCGTGCCGCGCTACCGCCAGAAGGTGATGTGGCTGCCGGGCAATCTCGGCAATCCGGTCTGGGTCGATGACCCGGACTTCGATCTCTCATATCACGTCCGTCGCGCTGCACTTCCAAGCCCGGGCGACGATGCCGCCCTGCGCGACTACACGGCGCGTGTCTTCGCGCGCCCCCTGGATCTAAGCAAGCCTTTATGGGAGATGACAGTTGTCGAAGGGCTGAGCGGCGGTCGCGTTGCGGTGGTGAACAAGGTCCACCACGCCATGGTCGACGGTATCTCGACAGTCGACCTCGCAACGTTGTTGCTCGACCCGCAACCGGAGCCGGCGAAATATCCCAAGCCCCGAAAGTGGAAGGCCCGACCGGCGCCGACACAAGGAGACCTTGTTCGACGCATCGCTACTGACCTTTCGCCTATCGATGCCCTGAAGAAGCTGGCGGAGCTCCGGCCGCAAGCGTTGGTCGAGACGATATTGCGATCCCCATGGTCCGGCGGCTTGCAACTGGCCCTCGCATGGCTGCGCCCAGGCAGCCCGATGTTCTTCAACGACAAAATCGGGCCGCACCGCCGAGTCCACGCGATCAAAGTGCCGCTGCAGGATCTCAAAGTCGTCAAATCTGCGTTCGGGGGCACCGTGAACGACGTTGTCCTCGCTGTTATCGGCGAAGCAGTCGGCCGATGGCTCGACAAGCGTGGTGATGCAGTGCCCGATGTGCTGCGAGTGTTCGCTCCGGTGAGCGTCCGCGACGACTCATACCGCTACAAGCTGGGCAATCTTGTAAGCGGGATGGTGGTGGAGGTGCCACTGACGCCGATGACCCCTCAGAAACGGTTGAGCCTGGTTACGGCGGCGACCGGTGACCTGAAGCGGTCGCGACAAGCGGTGGCGGCGCACACGTTGAGCAACCTCGCCAACTTCGCACCCGCCACGATCCAGGCTTTGGCTGGTCGGGTGGTGACCTCACAGGCTCAGTGGTCGCGACAGGCGGTCATCAACCTGGTCGCCACCAACATCCCGGGCCCGCAGTTTCCTTTCTACACAGGTGGCGCAGAGCTTATCGACGTTTGGCCGCTGGTCGCCATCTACCACTCGCTGGGGCTCAATGTGGCAATCGTCTCTTACAACGGGAGCGTCCACTTCGGCCTGCTCGCCGACCGCGACCTGGTGCCGGATCTCGACCAGTTCGGGCGACACCTGGCTGAGGCGGTCGCCGATTTCAAGCGGGCCACCCTCCCTACCAAACGACGGAGTCGGTCAGCTCGCGGAGCGTCGGGGCCGCGCAAGAAGGCGGCCAAGAAGCCTGTACACCTCAGGGTTGACGACGAGCCCGTTATGGCTGCCCCAAACGGAGATGGCAGGAATGTCAGGCCGGATGCAGCTGCGAAAGTTCACGACGTCGTCTGAACGCGTGTAGATCGACGTCGTCGGTACCGCTGGCGCCAGCCTGAGGTCGTGCGCGAAACGTCCCTCGGCCCGGAGGCGCCGGCCGAACCCGAGCTCGTTGGCCGTCGTCACCACGCCGACGGCGGCGCGGGTCATGAGGGCGAGGTCGGTGATGTCGGCGAGCGGGGATCCAAGGGTGATCACCTGCTCCACATCCTTGGGCCGGCGCTGCGAAAGCACCTTGGCCAGGAGTCCGCCCCGGCTGTGACCGATGAGGGTGATCGGAGCGTCGTCGTCTTTCAGGATCTGCGCCATGCGGTGACGCAGCCCAGCCAGCATGTGCTCTGAGTGGAACGCGTTGACGTAGATCCCCGAAAGGTACGACCGGTAACCGATCCTTTCGAGCCAGCCGTGAAGGAGGCGCAGCGACCAGTCGCCCGATAGGAATCCAGGCACGAGCAAAACCGAGCGCGCGTCGCCTGGAGGTACGCCGCGGCCGCGGAAGACAGCGTCCTTCCAGAGGGCGTTCAGCTCGCGAAGACCAAACGGATTCCAAAGCCTCACGGCTACCGATGGTAGGTTGTGGGCCCGGAGGCCGATTGCACAGGCTCTCGCCTCAGCGGCTGTTAACGGCGGCTGGTGGGCAGCCCGGCGGTGCCCCACACTGGATTCATGACTCCCCAGCAGGTGCTGCGCGATGTCTTCCACCTGGAGGCGTTCAGGCCCGGCCAGGCCGAGGTGGTAGATGGACAGATGCGCGGTCGCGACGTGCTCGCGGTCGCGCCCACGGGCTCGGGCAAGAGTCTCAGCTACTGGGTGCCGGCAATTCTCAGCGACGGCCTGACCGTCGTCGTGTCGCCGCTGATTGCGCTCATGAAAGACCAGGTCGATCGGCTCGTGTCCCACGGGGTGCGGGCTGCGTTCATCAACTCGACGCTGGACTCCACCGAGCAGCGCAGGCGGCTCGAGGCCGCTGCGCGCGGCGAGTATCAGCTGATCTATGTCGCTCCTGAACGATTCAGCCGCCCAGGATTCACTGATCGTTTAGCGACGATGGCAGTGACACGATTCATCGTCGACGAGGCGCACTGCATCTCTACCTGGGGCCACGACTTCCGGCCTGACTACCGGCTCATCGGCGGAGCGCTCGAGGCGTGCGGCCGCCCGCCGATCGGGGCATTCACGGCTACAGCCACCCCGGAGGTTCGCGACGACATCGTGTCCAACCTCGGGCTGCGCGAGCCACTGGTTGTAGTCACCGGATTCAACCGTCCCAACCTGCGGCTGGAGGCGCTCGAGGCACGCGGGGCCCGCGATCGCCTGGAGCAGCTCCGCCGTCGTCTCAATCCGGGCGAGGGCCGGGCGCTGGTCTACACAGGGACCGTCAAAGGAGCCGAGACCATCGCCGCCGCCATCAGCCTCTGGGGCTTTCCGGCCGCGCCGTATCACGGCCGCTTGCCTGATCTGAACCGGCGCCGCATCCAGGACGGGTTTGCTTCGAAGGAGCTTCGTGTCGTTGTCGCTACCAGCGCCTTTGGCATGGGCGTGGACTTTCCGGATATCCGCCAGGTGATCCACGTTGGATATCCGGGCAGCGTCGAGGCGTACTACCAGGAGGCTGGTCGCGCCGGTCGGGACGGCAAGCCGGCCCTATGCCTACTGATCCATTCGGGCAAGGACCGCGACCTGCAGGTCTACTTCATCGAATCCGCGATTCCTGAGCTGCGCGAGGTCATGAGCGTCCACACCGCTTACTCGCGGCTGGGCGTGTGGAACTCGGATCCAGAGGACTTGAAGCCGTTGATGCCAGACCCTGCCTGGCAATCGCTGGATGCCTCGAAGCGTTTGCTGCTCAAGGCCGGCGCCCTTCGTGATGACGGGAGCGTCGGGCAATTTGTCCCATCGCAGATCGACTTCAAGCAGCTCTCTGCGCTCAAGGCGCACTCGTACAAGAAGCTCTCTCAGATGATCGAGTACGCGCAGCTCCGGTCCTGCCGGCACGCGTTCATCACTGACTACTTCGGCGAGCCGTCGGCCCAGCGCTCCTGTCACTCGTGCGATAGCTGCGAGCGTGGCGAGGTCGTGGGCCCAGAAGGCGCTCCCGTCGACGAGTCGGTCATTCGTGCAGCCCTGGCTGGAGCGACTCGATTTGCGGGACGGATCGGAATGGTCAACCTTGCGGCCATCCTCGCGGGCAAGGAGAACCGGTTCAGCCGTGATCAGCCGTGGGTTGTCCAGGTGCCGGCGTACGGTTCGCTTTCCGCATGGAGCCAGGCGAGGTTGCGCAAGCTCCTCGATGAGCTCGTGGCGGCGGGTTGCCTGGCCCAGAGCCAGGGTCAGTACCCCATGGTCGAGCTGACCGATCGTGGCCGCGCGGTGCTCGGCGGATCGCAGTCGGTCGCAATCGCGATCCCTCCGGACCCGGTCGCCATGGCGGGTGCCGACGCCGATCCCGCCTTATACAAGCGGCTACGAGAGTGGCGATCGGCGGTCGCCCGAACCCAGGGGATTGCGGCCTTCATGGTTTTCCACGACAAGACCCTCAGCGAGCTCGCGTCTCGCCGACCGGCGGACCTCTCGCAGCTCGAGGCGGTCCCTGGCATCGGACCGTCAAAGCTCGATCGGTACGGCCCGGCGCTCTTGCAGATCCTGACCGCCAATTAACTGAACTTACTGTTTGTTAATCTAATTGGATGCCGCGAAGCTACCAGCTGGGGCGCCGACAAGGCACGGTCGACCGCACGCGGCTCGCGATCCTGGCGGCAGCCCGAGAGCTCGTGGCGTCGGGAGGGGCGAGCCTCAGCCCCGGAGCGGTGGCTAGACGGGCCGGAGTTTCGCGAATCACCGTCTACAACCAGTTCGGCTCCAAGGGCGGCCTTCTGCGCGAGCTGGCCGCCGAGGCGCACAGCCGGCCGGCCGGCGAGGCGGCCGCAGCATCCGACCCCGCGGATGAGCTGCGCAAGCGGGTCACCGACTCGTGCTCGTTGTGGGCGTCGGATCCAGCCCTCTTCCGCCGCCTTCCAGTGGTAGGGGACTTTGAGCTCGAGAGCCCGCATGACGACAGGGCCTTGGCGGAGCGGCTTGCCGCCGCCGACCTCCTGCGCCCCGGCTGCTCGCTTAAGGAGGCTGAGGACGTCATCGGAGCGATCACCTCGTTCACGGTGTTCGACCGGCTGCACAAGGACGGCCGGCGATCCCAGACCGCAGTAGTGGAAATCCTCATGCGTTTCGCATCGACAATCCTCGAAAGAAACCCGGCGCCGCAGAGCAGGTAGCTGCTCCCCAAGGCGTACCATTGACGCAGTGCGGCATCGGACTGTAGACCTGGACGGGCCGGTCCAATTCCTCGACTTCGGGGGAGAAGGTAAGCCTCTGCTCATGGTCCACGGGCTGGGCGGAGCTGCCGTGAACTGGCTGGGGGTCGGGCCGGCATTCGCCAAGCACCACCGGACGTTCGCCCTCGATCTCGCCGGCTTTGGTCGGACTCCCCTCTTTCATCGGTCAGCCGCCCTCGGCGCCAACGCTGAGCTGGTGCATCGCTTCATCGAAGACGTGATTGCCGAACCGGTCATCTTGATGGGCAACTCGATGGGCGGCCACATCGCCATCCTCGTGGCCGCCGACCACCCGCAATGGGTGAGCAGGCTGATCCTGGTCGACCCTGCAGTTCCTGGCGAACACGTCCGCAGAGTTGATCCAGCCAGCTTGGGTGTGGTGGCTGCCCTGTCGTTGCCCGGCCTCGCCGAGATCGTGTTTGACAGGCGAGCCCGAAATCTGGGACCCGAGGGCCTCGTCAAGCGGACGATCAACCTCGTCATGGCTGACCCCTCACGCGTTGATGGCGACCTGCTGGAGGCTCACGTGCAGCTCATCCGCGAGAGGAGCAACCTTGGGCGCCAGAACAGTCGGGCCTTCACCCAGGCAATTCGCTCGCTTGGGCTCCGGATGGCCGACCCGCGCTTCTGGGCGCGCATGAAAAAGGTCGAGGCTCCGACTCTGGTGATCCATGGCGAGCTCGACCGCCTCATACCCCTGTCCGCCGCGCGCGACCTCATACGCCGGCGCCCAGACTGGACCCTCGAGATCTTCGAGGGCGTCGGGCACGTTCCGATGATGGAGGCCCCCGATCGATTCTTGGAGGTTGTGAACCAGTGGTTGGCGTATAGAATCGCACCCGAGCCCGCTACGGTTTCATAACGGAGAAGCACTCAGAACTTCACTTGGCAACGGTCCCACAACCCCCTGCAAGCAGGCGGAGCCGGATAGAGGAGATCGCCGCGTCGGTCCTCCCCGATCTCAGGCATCTTGGGCGCTGGGATCCGATTCCTCCGATGTGGCTCGAGGGCCGCGTCTACATCGAGTACCTCCGCCTGGTCCGGGACCCCGTGTACCGCGGCATCGAGGTTCCGCCCGGCCTCGGGCGGCCAGTCCTGCTGATCCCGGGCTTCCTGGCCGGTGACTGGACTTTGCGAACTCCGTTTCAATGGCTGCGTCGAGTTGGCTACAACCCGCAGATGGGCGGGGTCTCATTCAACGTCATGTACTCCGAGATGATGCTGCGACCTCTGATCAACTCGCTGCAGCACCTCAAGCGCCGAACTGGGGCACGTGTCGCACTGATCGGACACAGTCGTGGTGGAGTCCTCGCCAAGGTGTTGTCCCATCGAAACCCAGAGCTCGTCGAGCAGGTCATCACACTTGGCTCGCCCCTTGGTGCGCCGTTTGATGTTCACCCCCTGACGATGGCGGGCGTGCGAGCCGCGCATGCCTACAACGTCTTCCGCTACGGGCATCCCGCGTCGGTGGAGAAGCGTTTTCTTCGGGACCTCGCCGCGCCGCCGCGCGTGCCGACAACGTCGCTGTACTCGCGCACCGATGGCGTCGTCAACTGGCGGGCATGCCTGCGACCCGACGTCAACGCCATCGAGGTGAACGGCAGCCACATCGGCCTGGCGCTGAACCCCGAGGTGTATCGGATCCTGGCTCAGCTCCTGACGGCCCCGTGGAGAACGCAATGAGAAAGGACCAGTCGGTCCTCTCTCATCGAGCGTGCGGCTCCGCCGCAGGCTCTGCTCTCTCTCCCGGGATGGGATTTATTACGAACTAGTCTCTCCCCGCCCCGCGTGGGAGTGATGGAAACAAAGTCATGGCCGTGGGAACCCCGGCCAACCCTACAACGCGAGTGACAGGGCACTTCCCTAGTCGCGTAAGATCGCTTTAGCGGGAGCTCGAGAGCCGGGCTGAGAGGGCGTGCCACGCGCCGACCGCATGAACCTGAACTGGGTAATGCCAGCGGAGGGATGCAATCAGCGACACCACAGCGACGCGCACCGAAGCTGCCGCCTTTGGCGAGGTCGAAAGTCAGGGCATTGACGCGATCCCTGCCGCGCAGCGACACGGCAGGCCCCGCGAGCTCGGCTTTCTATGGGCCGGCGCGTTCGCCAACTACGCCAGCTTGTTCACGGCCAGCCTGCTCACGACGTACTACGGGCTTGGGGTCTGGGATGGCCTCGCCGCGACCGCGCTGGGCACGGTGGCCGCCGCTGCGATCCTCGGCCTTCTGAGCAACACAGGGCCGCGGACCGGTCTGCCTCAAATCATTTACACGCGGCGCATCTTCGGAATGCGCGGCTCATATATCGGCGCAGCCCTGACCTTGTTCCTGGCCATCGGCTGGTTCGCCGTCGACTGCGTGATCGCGGCTCAAGCGGGCGCGCAGCTGTTGGGAGGCACGAATCCATCGATCACCTTCGCGCTCGTGGTCCTGGTCGCCGCGATCAGCGTCGCTGTGGCGATTTTCGGCCACCAAACCATCAAGGTGCTCGAGACCTACGGCGCCATCGCGTTTGCCGCTGTCCTGGCCATCCTGTTCGTGTTCCTGGCGCCCCAATTTCACTGGAACCAGGGCCCGAAGGTATCGGGCAGCAATTACCCCGGCGCGTTCGTCCTGGGGTTCATGACCTGCTTTGCGCTGGTGGCATCGTGGTATCCCTTCGCCAGCGACTACTCGCGGTACCTCCCGGCCTCCAGCTCGACCCGTTCGGTGACCTTGTGGCCCGTCGTCGGGGTGACGCTGCCGATGCTGTTCCTGGGCTTGTTCGGCCTCATGCTGCCGACCATCGACGCCGGTTTGGCCGCCGATAAAGGAGTGCTGGCCGTGATCAGCGCTCACGCGCCCGGTTGGGTTGCGGTGCCTTTCTTCGTTTTCGTCGTCGCCGGCGAGATCTGGGCCAACTACCTCGACGTGTACACGGCTGGGCTCGTGGCGCTTGCCATGGGCATCAAGGTGCAGCGATGGCAAGCCGCTCTGGGCTGCGGCCTGCTCGGCACCGCGCTGGCCGCTTATGCGGTGCTCGTCAGCGACTTCCACGTCGCGTACGAGGACTTCTTGATCCTCACCTACCTGTGGGCGCCGGCGTGGGCGGCGGTCGTGCTGCTCAGCTTCTTCATCTTCGAGGCAAGGCCGCAACCGGCCCTCGCCCTTGCAGCTTGGTCCTTGGGGACCGCAGCCAGCCTGTTGTTCGTCAACTACGACAACCTCTTCAGCAACCTTGGAGCCGGCCGCGCGTTTTTCAACCACAGCCTCATCGCAGGGCTGCATGGCGCTGACCTCAGCGGAATCGTGAGCGCCGCTGTCGCCGCCGCCATCTACCTGGGCATCCGTCGTGTGAGGCCCCGATGAAGCTTCCAGTCGCACTCACCATTGCCGGTTCGGACTCGGGCGGCGGGGCCGGCATTCAAGCCGACCTCAAGACTTTCGCCGCGCTTGGCGTTCACGGGACCTCGGTGATCACCGCGATCACGGCACAGAACACTGTCACGGTCACCGACATCTTCGAGCTGCCGATCGAGATCATCGCTGCGCAGATCCAGGCGATCGTCAGCGACCTTGACGTGCGTGCTGCCAAGACCGGAATGCTCGCGTCTTCGCAGATCATTGACGCGGTCGCGGTCGCAATCACAAAGCACCGCATCACGAACCTCGTCGTCGACCCCGTGATGGTCGCCAAGGGCGGCGCAAGGCTGCTTCGCGATGACGCGATCGACTCGCTGCGCAGGCGGCTCATTCCACTGGCGACAGTGATCACACCCAATTTGCCCGAGGCGGAGGTCATCCTTGGCCGACCGGTGAAAACGCTTGCGGAGCGCCGACGCGCTGCGCGTGACCTGGTCGCGCTTGGTGTTCGTGCCGCCGTGGTCAAGGGCGGTCATGCCGAAGGTGATGTGACTGACGTGTATTGGGACGGCACCGACATGGTCGAGCTGACAGGGACTCGAGTGCCGACTGCGAACACACATGGGAGTGGATGCGTCTTCTCAGCCGCTATCGCTGCGGGGCTGGCCAAAGGACTCGACCCCCTGGCCGCGGTGCGAGCTGCCAAAGAGTTCATAGGAGGTGCCATCGAGCACTCCCTCGAGATCGGGCACGGGCACGGGCCGGTCAATCCCATGTTCAAGGACCGGATGTGACACGCCGCCCGCGGTGAAGGGCTCCAGCGCTTTCTGGCGTTAAGCTGGTCGCAATGCCCAGATCAAAGAAGAGCTCCGGACAGCCGCCAGCAAATCAGGATGTGCCGAACGCCGACGAAGGCGATGCAGCCACGATGGCGCACATCTCCGCCGACGAGCTCTCAGGAAGTCCAGGCATTTTTACCGGCAAGCAATCCTCGGGCTCGAGCCTCGATGCCCAGGCGATCGAGGAAACAAGCCCCACCATGCACTCATCTGACGCCTCGAGTGAGGATGTGCCAGCTGCGGCGCCTGAGCCGCCTCCTACAACCTCGGAGCCGATAGCCGCCCAGCTCGAGCCGACGGCCTCCAGCGTTCAGCTGCCGCCCCCAATGACGCCTGCGCCGCCGCACGTGCCGCCGCCACCTCCCGCCCGCCGGAGTGGTACGGGAATCGCCCTTGGCGTCGTGCTGGTGGTGGTTGGCCTGTTCTACTTCGTGGTGCAGGTCGCCGGCATAAATCTCGAATCGTTCGGGTGGCCGCTGTTCATCATCATTCCCGGGCTGACGCTGCTGATCGTAGGGTTCATCAGCTTCGGCACCGGCGCGGCGATACCTGGTGGGATCCTGACGATGGTGGGGCTCGTGCTCGCTGTTCAGAACAGCACCGGGTATTGGAGCAGCTGGGCTTACGCGTGGGCCCTGGTCGCACCGGGCGGCGTCGGGTTGGGGTTGTTTCTGCAGGGCTTGCGTGAGCGAAACCAGAATCTGATCAGGCAGGGACGCTCGTTGATGTTCATCGCAGCGCTTATATTCCTGGTCGGGTTCGTCTTCTTCGAATCCATCCTCAACCTCAGCGGCATCAACGATCAGCCGGTAGTCAAGGCGGCGCTACCCGCGCTGTTCATAGTCATCGGCATCCTGCTGCTCGGTCGAAGCATCTCGAACAGCCGCAAGGCCTAAGACCCCATCCATTGGGGTCCCCTCGCTCGTGGTGCGCGGGGAGCGCCCTCTTTCAGCTTCTCCAGGGTGATCTGATACTCGTTGCCTGCTCGGTGCTCCTTGAACCCCATCCTCTGGTTGATCGCAAGCATCGGCCCGTTCGAGGCAGCGTTGCCTGTGATGACCGTCTCTAGATGTGGGTGGATCTCGCGCACGTGCAACAACATCGCGGCCTTGAGCCATTTGCCCAGGCCGCGGCCGCGTGCGTCAGATCGGACCCCGGTGAACCCCTGCTCGATGAACTGCGCCTTGTATGGCGCGTAGTTCATGTCGGTAATCCCGGAGATGGTGCCGTCCGGCTCGCGCGTAAGCACCGTGAAGTCGGAGCCTCCCTGTTCGTCCAGTCGGGCATACCAGTCCGCAAGGTGAGCCGGCGTGACGACGATGTCCCCGTGATCCAACTGATCCCACGGCATCGTGTTGAGCAAGGCGGCGAACTGCGGGCAATAGTCCTCCCACATCTCCTCGGGCAGGTGGCCGTCGTAGACCTCGAGCTCTGTCGCAGGCGACTGCCGCGCACCGTCCTCCACCCATCGACGGAGCAAGGCCCAGTCCACACCGGCAAGCTGCAATCGGTTCTCAGCCCCGGCTGATTTGCCGTCGGCGCCCATCCACTTGAGAAACTGGTGCCCCGACTCCTCGTGAGTCTCCACAGTCAGCGTGGTACAGCCGTGGCGGTCCATCAGCTCGAGAATCAGCGGGATCCAGGAGCGGCCTATGCCGCGGCGCCGATGGTCGGGATGCACCGAGGCAGCGGCCCACATGAACTGCTTGTTGCTCTCGTAGCCCGGACTACCCGGCTTGGCTGTAGCCACGAAGAAATCGCTGAGGATCTGACCATCGCGGGCAATCTCATAGCGGTGCTGAATCTCGAAGGGATCTTCGTGCTTCATCTCAATTTCAACCAGCTCGTCGGGCTTGACCGGATCGTTCGGGCGTGTCTCGGCATGCCGCAGCCGGCGATAAACGTGATAGCGCGACCAAAATTCGCGCGACGCGCTCTTGGTGTCCACAGCCACCGGCGACAGGTTGCCGATCATAAGAGGGAGAGGATAATCGCTCCCCCATGAAATCCGAGAACCGCTTCAAGGTGGGCGTGACGATCCACCCTCAACAGTGCACGATCCAGGAGCTGCGCGACGCCTGGCTTCGCGCGGACGAGCTCGGCGTCGACAGCATCTGGTTCTGGGATCACTTCTACCCCCTGTACGGCGACCCTGATGGCAACCAGTTCGAATGCTGGTCGCTCCTCGCGGCCGCCGCGATCGAGACCAAGGCGCCTCAAATCGGGCCGATGGTCACTTCGATCGGTTACCGAAATCCAGACCTGATTGCCTATATGGCTGCGACCATCGACCAGCTCTCTGGCGGTCGTTTCGTCCTCGGGATCGGCGCCGGTTGGTTCGAGCGTGACTACGAGGAGTTCGGTTTCGAGTTCGGTGAGACGAAGGATCGGCTGCGAACGCTCAAAGAGGCGTTGCCTCGCATCAAGGCTCGAATCTCAAAGCTGCGACCCGGGCCCGCGGGCCCGATGCCGATTCTCATCGGCGGTGGCGGCGAGAAGGTGACGCTGAGGTTGGTGGCAGAGCACGCTCAAATGTGGAACGGCAGTGGCTCCCCGGACGAATATGCGCACAAAATCAAAGTCCTCGACGACTGGTGCCGCAGGATCGGCCGCGATCCCAACGAAATCGAAAGGACGGCCAATGTGAATGTCAGCTCGCCGAGAGAGATCAAAGAGTGGCTCGACGCCGGCCTCCAGCACTTTGTGCTCCGGCTCGCAAAGCCATTCGATACCAAGACGTTGGCGCGCGTGCTGAAAGAGTCGCGCGCTTAAGGCCCTAAGTAAAAACAAGAACCTAAAGGCGGCAAGCAGGCCGGATTTACTCCGGCCGTCACTAATGCCCCTTCAAAGCGCCGCCAAACAACCTGTTGCTCGCTGGGGGGTTCCTATGGGGTCCCCGCGACGGAGTCGCGGGAGTGCCTCTTCCCCCGCGCCTTACTCCGCCGGCCGAGACTCCATTCGCTCGCCGGGCCGGGGCCGGCGGAACGGCGGTGCTTCGGCTTCGACCGCAAGCCGGTGCAGCTCGCGCATCGTGCTCAGAAGTTGCTCGGTGGGAATGCCGAACGCGTTGTGGATGACCCCGTCGTAGTAGGCAAGGCCGCTCCAGCGCTGTCGGAGTGTCTTGGGCGCGTGCACAAGGGCATGGTTCAGGCGGTAGTACACGACGTTGGGCACGAGCTTCGGGTCCTGCCACTCGCCGCTCTCAGACATCCGCGCGCCCTTGAACGCGCCTGAGCGCGCCCCTATGAGCTCAGTCACATGAATCCAACGCACCGCTCGCTCGTTGCCGCGCTGGCCGATTCGAAAGCCGTCCTGGGTCAACGTCATCGGCTCGCCCATGTTCTGCATCGCGGTGAAGTAGAAGGCGTTGATGGCGACCATGACCACCACCGTCAGCGGCACCACCAGTGGGTAGGCGGGGTTGGCGAACAGCGCCAGCACCAGGGCAATCGGAAACGCGATCCAGCCCGCCACTCGAAGGCGGCGCATGGCGGTCGGCAGGCTGGGTGCCTTCAATGTCACGTCGACGCTTGACGCGGGGATCAACGAGATCGGACCGTGCCGGTTGCGCCGCCAAGCCTCACGGATCCGGATCGCGGTCGCCGTGGTTCCCCCGATGCCGACGACATAGACGGTCAAGAAGGCAACGGTGACCAAGAGGCGCACCGCTCGCTCGTCCATCATCGGGATTGTAGGTTGACCGCTTCAACTACAAGGAGGGCGCCCATGATTTGTGGTCTGCCCACTAGGGCGTTGGGGGCCCATTGCCTAGGATTCGTGGCACCACACCCTCTTCGCGGCGCGAGCCTCCTGTCCGTTAACAGGGGGCTCGTGTCATAAGAACCCATACGTCGCCGGTAGGCCGGATTCACTCCGGCCGTCACGTATGCCCTCTCAAGACTCCGCCATGCAAGGTGTTACACCGGTGGGGGTCCCGCGGGGGAGGCCTGCTTCCCCCGCGCCTTATGCCGCTTTTACTGCGCTCACCAGTTTTGTCAGGGATTCTTTTGCGTCGCCAAAGAACATCATCGTTTTCGGGTCGAACATGAGCTCGTTGTCGATGCCTGCGAAGCCCGGACGCATCGACCTCTTCATGAATACGATGTTCTTGGCCTGGTCCGCATTCAGGATCGGCATGCCGAAGATGGGACTGCCTGGCGAGGTGCGCGCCGCTGGGTTGACCACATCGTTTGCGCCGACGATCAGTACGACGTCGGCATTCTTGAACTCATCGTTGATCTCGTCCATCTCTTTGAGCTGTTCATAAGGCACGTTGGCCTCCGCCAGCAGCACGTTCATGTGGCCGGGCATGCGGCCCGCCACTGGGTGGATCGCATAGCTCACCTCGACGCCACGCTTTTCGAGCACGTCGGCGAGCTCGCGCACCGCGTGCTGCGCTTGCGCGACCGCGAGCCCATAACCCGGGACGATGATCACGCGGCGCGAATAGGCGAGCAGCGTGCCGAGGTCTTCTGCCGACGCCGACCTCACGCTGCGCCCCTCCTGTCCAGCCACCGCGGCGGCTCCAGATTGCACCTTGCCGAACGCCCCGAACAGCACGCTTACCAGGGAGCGGCCCATCGCGTCGCTCATCATCTTGGTCAACAGGCTTCCTGAGGCTCCGACGAGGGTTCCGGCGACGATCAGGGCGAAGTTGTTGAGCGTGAAGCCGCTCGCCGCGACAGCAAGGCCGGTGAACGCGTTGAGGAGCGAGATGACGACAGGCATGTCGGCACCGCCGATCGGGAGCACGAACGCGACCCCGAGAACCAGCGCCAGGACCATGAGAGATACGAATGAGAACGGCACGGAGGCGACCGCCAGAACTGCGATCACAAAACCGACGATCGCCGCCGCCAGCAGTCCGTTGACCAGCTGCTGGCCCGGATACGTGATCGGCGTTCCGGTCATCAGCTCTTGCAGCTTCGCGAACGCGACCATGCTGCCGGCAAACGAGACCGATCCAATGACGATGCTGAAGACGCTCGGAAAAGCGACAGTGAAAGTGGGATGCTCGCCGAAGCGCAGGAGCTCCGCGACCGCCACCAGCGCGGCGGCGCCGCCGCCCACTCCATTGAACAGCGCAACCATCTGCGGGATCGCGGTCATCTTCACGCGCCTGGCCCCGACCACTCCTACGACTCCTCCGATGGCGACCCCGATCAAGATGATCGTCACGCCGGCGGTCGTGAAATGGAGCAAGGGAAGCGTCGCCAGGAGCGCAATCACCATGCCGGCCGCTGCGGTGAAGTTGCCGTTGCGGGCCCCCTTCGGCGAGCTCAGCTGCTTGAGCCCAAGGATGAAGAGCACAGCCGCGACCAGGTAGGCCAGCGCGATGGCTATGGTCATTTGGACTCGGGCGTCTTGGGCGCGTGGCGGCCCTTGAACATCTCGAGCATCCGATCGGTCACCACGAATCCACCCACAACGTTGGTGGTCGCCAGGATCACAGCGACCAGTCCGATCGCGATGTTCACCGGAGAGCTGGCGCCGGCCGCGATCACAATCGCGCCGACCAGGATGATGCCGTGGATCGCGTTCGTGCCTGACATCAGTGGCGTGTGGAGGATCGTCGGGACCTTGGAGATGACCTCGATGCCGACGAAGATCGCCAGCACAAAGAACGTCAGCTCGTTGAGAAGCTCGTTGTTCATCCTGCTGGGGCCCCCCCTGGGGTTGCCCCCGAAGCGGCCTCTACGAGCTGCTTGGCCCTCTCGTTAACGATCTCGCCGTCGTGCGTGACGCACGCACCCTTGGTGATCTCATCGCCGAAATCCAGGTTGATGGCTCCGTCTTTGACCAGGTGCAGAAGCAGGTTGGCGACGTTGCGGGCGTAAAGTTGGCTGGCATGCAGCGGCATCGTTGAAGGCACGTTTCTGGTGCCGATGATCGTGATCCCGCCAACGTCGACGTCCTCGCCGGCCTTCGTCAGCTCGACATTGCCCCCTGTCTCTGCGGCCAGGTCGACGATGACCGAGCCGGGGCGCATCCCTTTGACCATGGCGGCAGTCACCAAGAGCGGCGCGCGCCGTCCCGGGATCGCAGCGGTGGTGATAACGACGTCAGATTTGGCGACATGCTCGCCAATCAGCTCCCTCTGCTTCGTGAGGAATTCCTCGGATTGCTCTTTCGCGTACCCGCCCTGGCCTTCCTGGGCTTCGAGTGGGAGCTCGATGAATGTCGCGCCCAGCGACTTCACCTCATCCTTGACTGCCGGCCGCACGTCATAAGCCGATACGACGGCGCCGAGCCTTCTCGCCGTGGCGATCGCCTGCAGGCCGGCGACTCCTGCTCCCATGACGAGAACTCGGGCCGGAGCAACCGTCCCCGCCGCGGTCATCATCATCGGAAAGAACTTGCCAAGACGGGCGGCCGCGATCAGGACAGCCTTGTAGCCGGCTGCCGATGCCTGCGATGACAGCGCATCCATCGATTGGGCCCGCGAGATGCGGGGAACCAGCTCGAGGCTGAATGCCGTGACGCCTTGTTTGGCAAGGGCCTTCACGATGTCGCCCTGAGTGGCCGGTTGGAGAAAGCTGATTAGGACAGCGCCCTTCTGGAGAAGGTCCACCTCGGCCGCAGATGGCGGCTGCACCTTGAGGACGACGTCTGCGTCCTTCAATAGGACGGCCGCGCCCTTGACCACCTTGACGCCAGCCTCTTTGTACGCCTCGTCTGGGACGAATGCTTCCTTGCCTGCGCCTTCCTCCACGCTCACATCGAGGCCGGCCGCGATGAGCTTGCCAGCAGTGTCGGGAACGAGCGCTACCCGTCGCTCATCCTGAGCAGTCTCCTTGGGGATGGCGACCTTCACAGATTGAGGACTGTAGCGGAAATGGCGAGCTCCCCCCTCGATCCGTGGGAGTGCCTTGTTCGTTGCAACAGACGCGTAACA
This sequence comes from Candidatus Dormiibacterota bacterium, assembly GCA_003139695.1. Classification (GTDB taxonomy): domain Bacteria; phylum Chloroflexota; class Dormibacteria; order Dormibacterales; family Dormibacteraceae; genus Palsa-872. The sequence goes on from PLJM01000005.1 coordinate 131,875, forward strand.
TTCTTGATCCGCCACCAAGAAACGAATTGACCGAGCAAATAATCAACGACCTAACCATCCAGGCCGCGACCGTCAATGGATCCGGAAGCCAGACGGCGAACCTGGTCCTGACGCGGGCGATTTTCAGGATGGGGATCCCGGTGGCTCCCAAGAACGTGTTTCCCTCGAACATCGAGGGCTTGCCGACCTGGTACCAGCTCCGAATCACGCCCGCCGGGCACATGGCGCGAACCGACCAGGTCGACGTGCTGGTCGCTTTCAATCCGTCCACCTGGCGCGACGACCTGAAGTCTGTGCGAGCCGGCGGTGCGGTGATCCACGAAGAGGCGTTCTCGAACGCGGACGCGCGCAGCGACGTCACCTACTACCCGGTGCCCTTCTCCAAGCTCGCCAAGTCGAAAATTCAGAGCGACACCCTGCGCAAGCAGCTGGCCAACATGATCTACGTCGGCGTCGTCGCGGGCCTGCTCGGCATCCCGTGGGAGGCAATCGAGCACGGAGTGCGGCGGCAGTTCCTCACCAAGCCCAAGGCCGTGCAGGTCAATCTCGACGCGATCAAGGTGGGTCTCGACTACTGGCAGGACAACTTCTCGAAGACCGACCCGTACCGCCTCGAGCCGATGACTGGGCTGGTCGAGGGCAAAGTGCTGGTGGAAGGCAACCAGGCCGCCGCGATGGGTGCCCTGATGGGCGGGGTCACCGTATGCGCCTGGTACCCGATCACCCCATCCTCTTCTGTGTGCGAGTACCTGATCGCGTACACCGATCGATACCGCACCGATCCCGCGACCGGCGAGAAGCGCGTCGCCATCGTCCAGGCCGAGGATGAGCTCGCGGCGGTCGGTATGGCGATCGGCGCCGGCTGGGCCGGGGCCCGCTCGATGACATCGACCTCGGGCCCGGGCATTTCTTTGATGGCTGAGTTCGCAGGCCTGGGCTATTACGCCGAGGTGCCGGTCGTGATCTTCGACATCCAGCGCATCGGGCCGTCGACCGGATTGCCCACGCGGACCTCGCAGGGTGACATCGGGTTTGCCTACACGCTTTCGCACGGCGACACCAAGCACCTCGTGCTGCTCCCCGGGACAGTCGAGGAGTGCTACGAGTTCGCGCGAGACGCCTTCGATTACGCGGAGCGGTTCCAGACGCCGGTGTTCGTCCTGTCCGACCTCGACCTGGGCATGAACCTCTGGATGACGCCGGCTTTCAAATATCCGGAGAAGCCGTTTGACCGCGGCAAGGTGCTGTCGAAGGCAGACCTCGACCGGTTGTCCGGTCAGTGGGCCCGTTACAAGGACGTCGACGGGGACGGGGTGACGTATCGAACGCTGCCCGGCACCGACCACCCCTCTGCAGGTTTCTTCACGCGAGGGTCGGGCCATGACGAGTCGGCGCGCTATACGGAGAACGCCGACGCTTACGCGCGCAACATGGATCGCCTGTCACGCAAGCTCGAGACAGCTCGTGCGGTGCTGCCGGCGCCCATCGTCGACGAGACCTCCGGATCGAGCGTGGGCTTGATCGCGTTCGGCTCGACGCACGCCGCGGTGCTCGAGGCGCGCGAAGCGCTCGCAGCCGCGGGGCGGCCCGTCGACTACCTACGCGTCCGGGCGCTGCCGCTGTCGGCGGAGGTCGGCGAGTTCGTCGCAAGGCACGAGCGCGTTTACGTGGTCGAACAGAATCGAGACGGCCAGGTCTTCGACCTCATCCGCCTCGACCTTCCAGGGGCGCTCGTCGAGCGAGTCAAGTCGATCCGTCATTACAACGGTCAGCCAATCCCTGCGATCGCGATATCGGAACCGCTGCTTCAATCGGAGCCGGTACCGGCATGAGCGTCACCCTCAACCGCATCGGACTTCAGCGCGACGCCTACAAAGGCGCCGCGACGACGCTGTGCGCCGGCTGCGGCCACAACTCCATCACCAACCACATGATCAAGGCGCTGTACGAGCTCGGCGTCGAGCCGCACCGCCTGGCCAAGATGTCCGGCATCGGGTGCTCGTCGAAGACACCCGCCTACTTCGTCGAGACCGCCCACGGCTTCAACGGCGTCCATGGGCGCATGCCTTCTCTCACCACTGGCGCTCAGCTCGCCAACCGCCAGCTGATCATGCTCGGCGTATCTGGCGATGGCGACACCGCATCGATCGGCCTGGGGCAGTTCATGCACATGATCCGCCGCAACATCGACTGCACCTACATCATCGAGGACAACGGAACCTACGGCCTTACCAAGGGCCAGTTCTCGGCCACCGCCGACATCGGCTCGGTGCAGAAGAAAGGCGCCGTCAACACTTTCCAGCCTATAGATCCGTGCGCGGTCGCTCTCACGCTCGGCTGCTCGTTCGTCGCCCGCTCGTTCAGCGGTGATGGCAAGCAGGTGGTGCCTCTCATCAAGGCAGCGATTGCTCACCGTGGCACCGCGATCATCGATATCGTCTCCCCGTGCGTGACCTTCAACGACCACGATGGTTCCACCAAGAGCTACAGCTGGGTCAAGGATCACGAGGAATCAATCGCCGACGTGTCCTTCGTCCCTTTCTTCGAAGAGGTCCATGTCGACTACGAGCCGGGGACCGTTCGCGACGTCGAGCTACACGATGGATCGCACATCATGCTCAAGAAGCTGGGTGAGGACCACGATCCCAAGGACCGCCGCGCCGCGATGAGGGTGATCGAGGAGGGTCGCGCCGCCGGCCACCTGGTGACCGGTCTGCTTTACGTAGACACGACGATGGAAGACTTCGCCTCGACCGAGCACATCCCCGACCGGCCGCTGAAGGACCTGGGCGAGGACGATCTCCGGTTGAGCCGCGAGGATTTCGAAACGTTCATGTCCGAATTCGCCTGAGTAAGGTCAAGACCGACCCGCCCTCAACGCAACAGGAGCTGGCCAAAGGCACCAGGCTGGTCGCGCGTCGCGACCCCGCAATGGCGCGACTCGTCAAGGCTGCGGGACCTCTTGAGCTGCGCGACCCCCTGCCCGACGGCTTCGCCGCGCTGGTGCGGTCGATCATGTACCAGCAGCTGGCGGGCGCGGCCGCATCGACCATCCACGGCAGGTTGTTGAAGTTGTTTTCTGACGGCCTCTCCCCCGTCGCGGTGCTCGCGCTGCCGGAGGGAGCAATGCGGACCGCTGGAGTGAGCGGGTCCAAGGCCGCAGCCATCGCCGACCTTGCATTGAAGGTGAGCGATGGAACGGTTCCACTGCATGACGTGGATGGTCTGTCCGACGACGAGCTCGTCGCGCGCCTGGTCCTGGTGCGCGGCATCGGCCGCTGGACGGCGGAGATGTTCCTGATGTTCCAGCTCGGGCGACTGGATGTTTGGCCGGTCGACGATTACGGCGTGCGCAAGGGTTGGGCGCTGGCGCACAAGTTGAAGGAACCGCCTACGCCTCGTGCCCTCCAGGCCGAGGGAGATCGATTCCGGCCCTACCGGTCAATCGCGGCGCTTTACTGCTGGCGGGCGGTCGATACGCCCTGACCCTGGTGGCCACGAGGCTAGCCCTCGAGCCTGCCGAGGGCGCCCGTACGATTGGTGCTCGACGGGTGTGTGTGGGGTGAAGACGCTTCCAGAGTCTCCGGATGCCTTCAAAGAGGCGACGTGGGAAGACGTCCGGCCGTTCTATGAGGAGCTCGCCTCTCGACCACTTCACGCCGGCAACGTCGAAGAGTGGCTGGCCGACTGGTCCCGGTTCGAATCTCTCTTGTCGGAGGCATCAGCGTTGGCGAGCTTCGACTATTCATGCGACACGGCCGACCCAGCCCGCGAGTCGGCGCAGCTGCGCTTCGGCACGCAGATCTCGCCCAAAGCCCAGGAGCAACGCGTGCGATTGCAGGAACGACTCCTAAAGCTGGGCTACGTGCGGGCGGGACTCGAAACCACAATCGAGCGGTTTCGCAACCAGATGCAGATCTTCAACGAGGCCAACGTCCCGCTGTCCGCCGAGCTCTCCCGACTTACCACCAGCTGGTCAAAGGTCATCGGCGCGATGACCGTTGAATGGGAAGGCGTCGAGAAGACGCCCGCACAGCTTCTCCCCTATCTCGAGTCAACGGACCGTTCTGTTCGCGAGCGCGCATTCAAGCTTCGAGCCAAGCCTTATGTCCAACAGCGCACCGCGATCGCGGACATCTTCGACATGATGTACGACCTTCGACAGCAAACGGCGCGAAACGCCGGCTTCGACAACTTCCGCGACTACGCGCATCAGGAAAAGAACCGGTTCGCATACACGCCCTCAGACTGCATGCGCTTCCACGAGGCGGTCGAGACGGCGGTCCTGCCGGCCGTAGACCGGATCCTGGACCGCCGGCGGCGGGCGATGAAGGTCGATCGGCTCAGGCCTTGGGACACCTCCGTCGACCCCCTTGGGAGAGCTGCGCTGGAGCCATTCGCGAACATCGACACTTTCGTCAGTCGAGCAGGGAGCATCTTCGGCCACGTAGACGCCGAATTCCGCAATTATTTTGAGACCATGGTCGATGCCAAGCTGCTCGATCTCGAGAATCGCAAGGGCAAAGCGCCAGGTGCCTACAGCCAGACTCTTTCCTTTAGAAAGCAGCCGCTGATCTTCATGAATGCCGTCGGCGTTGACGACGATGTTCGAACCCTGCTGCACGAGTCCGGCCATGCCTTCCATTCTTTCGAAGCTTCTCGGTTGCCGATCCTTTTCCAACGCCACCCGGGGTCGGAGATGGCGGAGGTGGCCTCGATGTCGATGGAGCTGCTCGCAGCTCCGTTCATCGGCGAGGACAGCGGTGGCTACTACAACGACGACGAGCAGCGCCGCTCGTGTGTGGAGCATCTGGAAGGGATCGTGATGTTCTTCCCGCACTGCGCATCAGTGGATGCGTTTCAGCACTGGATTTACCTCGACAAGGCGGGACGCGACAGGGACGCCCGCGACGCCAGGTGGCTCGAGCTGCGGTCGCGATTCGAAGGCAACGGAGTGGATTGGAGCGGACTCGATCGAGAGCGCACAGCGCGCTGGTACCAGCAGCCACATTTCTTCTCGAGTCCCTTCTACTACATCGAATACGGTATCGCCCAGCTGGGCGCCCTGCAGGTGTGGCGAAACAGCCTGAAGGACCCCAAAGAGGCGGTGCGGAATTATCGGGCGGCGCTGGCGCTCGGCGCCACGCAGCCATTGCCCGAGCTGTTCAGGGCTGCAGGCGCACGGTTGATTTTCGACAGCGCCGGTATGAGCGAGCTGATCGGCGTCGTCGAGGAGGAGATCGCAAAGCTCGGGTAGAACCGCTAGCGGCTAGCTGCGCGCGAAGTCGCGAAGGGGCAGCCGCGGACCAAAGCGCGGCGCAGTGATCCCGGCGATTGCGATGAGCCGGAGCACGCGTGCGCGGTGGCCGCGATATGGCTCGAGCAGCTCGAGCATTCGCTCGTCGGTTGACCGCGGCGTGCCCTCGAGAGCGAACCCGACGCTGTGAGGCAGGTTGTAGTCGCCGACAGGGACCGCGTCGGGATCGCCCAGCGCGGTCGACGCGACCAGGGCCGCAGTCCACGGGCCGATGCCGGGGAATGCCTGCAAGCGCCCGTAGGCTGAGGCGATATCCATCGAGACTGTCTCCTCGAGCCGGCCCGCGCTTCGCGCGGCACCGATGATCACCTCGGCGCGCCGTCGCTCGATTCCGAAGGTGTGGAATGTCCAGTACGGCGTTCGGGCAAGCACACGGGCTGCGGGCGGAACGGTGAGCCTGACCGGCCCTGGCGCCGGTTCGCCCAGCGCCTCAACCAGGCGCTCGTACGACCGGCGCGATTCGATGCCGGTGACCTTCTGGCCGAGCACGGCGGGCACCAACGCTTCAAATACCGCCGATGTTTTCGGCATGCGCACCCCGGGATTTCGCTTGTGGACCTGCGCCAGAAATGGATGCTGCGGGACAAAACCGGCATCGTCGTCCTGCTCGCCACAAAGGGCGCCTGCACGCGCAGCCGCCCAGGTCGCACCCGGGCCCCAGGCCTCGACGTCGACGCCGGCCTCCGACTGCACCAGGTGAACTGTCGCCGGCCCATCCGGCGTCAGGGTGGCGCGCCATACCTCGCTTGCATTAATGCGCAACGACGGAGTGCCGCCGATAAAGGCCACCGTCAGGGCGAGATCGAGGGGCCGACCCGACTCGAATCGCGTGATGGCATCCGGGCTCACGCTAAGTGCTGAGGGGAACCCGGAGCGTGAAAGTGCTTCCTCTTCCTGGCGTCGATTCCACGGTGAGGTCACCATCATGCATTCGCGCGATCTCGCGCGACAGCCAAAGCCCAAGACCCGTTCCCGAGACGCTCTCGGTCGCCTTCGTCTCGATCCGCACAAAGCGGGTGAAGAGGCGGGCCTGGTCTTCCTCGGCAATTCCGATGCCTTCGTCGGTCACCGCCACCATACCGATGCCATCACCGCTGACGCGGACTTTGATTCGCGTTCCGTTGGGTGAGTACTTGGCCGCATTGCTGAGCAGGTTTCGAACCACCATCTGGAAGCGCTCGGGATCCACCTCGGCTTCCACAGCGCTGGACGGTTTCTCGACGCTCAGCTGATGCTTGCTCAGCAGCTGGCTCGAGCCCTCGATCGCAAGGTCCGTCAATTCGACGAGGTCCGACGGGAGCTTCTTCAGCGCCAGCCGCCCTTCTTCGAGACGCGCGGCCTCGACCATCTGCTCGACCATCCAGTTGACCTCGTCGGATTTCTGGATCAATAGGTGAACCACCGACGACGATTGTGCCGAAAGGTCGCCCAGCGAGCCCACCTCCAGCATCGTCAGGTAGCCCTTGATCACCGTCATCGGGCCCCGCAGCTCGTGGGAAGCGACGTTGAGAAACTCGGTCTTGGCCTTCTCAAGAGAAGCGATCCTCGCACTCAGCGACACGCGATCCAGGCCGGCGCTGATGCTGTTCGCGTACTGGCGCAGACGCAAAATCTCGTCGTCGCCGAAGGCCGGCGTGAAGGGGCCGGCCTGAACGACCATGCAGCCTTCACCCTGCTGGAGGTGCAGCGAGGTGATCAGCCTGGTGACCTGTTGGTTTGAAGTACGCGCGCGGCCGGCAGCTGAACCGGCTCGCACCTCCGCCGCAACTGCCTCCACTTGCTCGGGCGTCATCTCGCGCGCTGCCAGGATCGAGCCGTCGGCATCGATGATGACTGCGCCCACGCCACCGACGAGGCGCGTCGCCCACGAGAGCGCGCGCTGAGCGAACGTAGAGCGGTCGGGGCTGTAGAGCAGCAGGTCATGGAGCGCGTTGCGGAACGTACCCTCTTCGGGTTCCCTCAATCGATCACCGCGCCTAGCGTCAGAAGAACGAAGGCTGCTTGGGTGGCCCATTGCAGCTCCACCAGCACGTTTGCCACTGGCCGAGGATAAAGCAACGGCGCGGCGTATGCCAATGTTAGATTGCAAGGAGGAAGCGACGATGAAGTGGGTGACTCGAAAGAATGCGAGCGTGGATCGAATTGCGTGTCCGTGGCTGATCAAGCGATTTATCGATCCAGATGCGGAGTTCCTGTACGTGCCGGCGGCGGATGTGATTGCCGTCGCCGAAAAGGAAGGCGCTATCCCCTATGACGTCGGCGGCGTCGAGCTTGGCCACGTCGACGGGAGGTGCAGCTTCGAGTCGGTCATCCTCAAGCACGGTTTGAAAGATCCGGCGCTTGATCGACTAGCGTTGATCGTGCACGGCGCCGACGTGACAGCCGATGTCGCGATCACGCCGGAGGCCGCCGGCCTGAAAGCGATCGCGCACGGCTTTGCGATGGTCCACGGTGAAGACGACCACCGCAAAATCACGCTCGAGACGCCGCTCTACGACGCGCTGTACGCCTGGTGCCAGCACCAGGTCGGACGGGTCAAGCCTGCGGCAGAGTGACCTCGATGCCGCACACCGCCGGGGAGAAAGAGCTGACTGCAAACCTGCCCGAGCGAGAGCAAGGCAACTCGCTGGGTTCCCGGCTACGATCGGTTCTCGTGAAACTGACTCGGCTCGCGACGATGGCCGGGGCAAGCTGCTTTCTGCTCACGATGTCCGGATGCAACCCCGACGCCCACCCGCTTCCTGGCATGGGTACCCCGGAGGCGGCGAACGTGCCGGCCGACTTCCCGGTTTACCCGGCAGCGCTGGCGCTGACGCTGATGTACGGCTATCCCCCTAACGCGGATGGCAGCAAGGACCGCCGGGAGCGCGACGACATCACGTGGGCCACCGACGATGGCGGCGATAAGACCTTCGCCTTTTACAAGGCCGGCCTGGCCAAGGGCGACTGGGTTGAGCAGAGCGCGGTGGATAACAACCACGGCGGGCTGATCGTGTTCAACCGCAAGAGCAAACCTTCGTTTGGCGGCTCCATCTTCCTGGCGGACGGCAAGATCCACGTGATCATGGGCCAGGACTGCCCATGCGGGACTCCGAGCTGACTCAGTCCCCCCGCCCCGCCCACCCACGGTGGGGAGGCGGATCCGAGCTAACGCGCCCAACTTTCATCCGCTGACAAGAGTGAGCGCGTCTGGCAAGTTCAACGTGGGCGTTTGGCTGGGGAGGAAGGATTCGAACCTTCAACCTTCCGGTCCAGAGCCGGCTGCGCTACCGTTGCGCCACTCCCCAACAGACCGGGCCGCCTATTCTAGTTTGAGGGGGGGGTCCCCCCCCCTCAGGGTGCCGGGCCTGGCGAAGCCAGCTCCCGGCCCACCCCTCCTGCGACGCTCCGTCGGCACCCGGTCGGACTGGTTATCCACACTATCTCCCCAGGCATGCTTCGGTCGCCTGCCGCAAACCTGTCGCCTGCTTACGGCCCTTTGCAAGTGACCGCCCTCGGGCTGCAAGCCTCGGGGATGGGCTAGGCCGTGCCGCTGATGGCGAATCCCCTCGAGGTGCTGGCCGCAGCCCTCCGCCAATCCACAGGCGCCTAGTCCCGGTCCTGAACCCTCGTCCTCGAGCGCTCGGTCCGCGGGCGCGAGGTCATCCGAATGGAGAGCGGAGGCGGCGTCCCCATCAACCGCTCGAAGCCGGCCTCGAACAATTGCTTCGCGCGGTAGAGGTTGATCGCCCAGCCAACTCCGAATACCCTGTCGCTGAAGAGCGAGTCGGATGACGGGTTCCAGTAGGCATCGCGAATCTTGTCCCACGATGGGACTCGAAAGTCGTACGGAACGACGCCCAGGACTCGACCGTGCCAGTTTCGCTCGTCCTCGGGCTTGGCCAGTTCAGTCGCCACGGCTCCGACCACCAGGGCAACAGCAGTGAGACGGATCAGCCGACGTACGCCACGCAAAGTCCCCATACTTCAATTGAAGCGTAGTTCACAGTAACCGTGCACGTTTTGAAACCGTTCCTGCAAGTGGGGTAGATGGCCACAAGGCTCCAATCCACGACGCGACTGCTCCGGTGGCTAACGCCTGGTCTCGAAATCAAGCGCTGGCTTCTGCTCCTCATGTTCGCGGAGCTTGTGCTGGTCCTCGGGTTCGCTTATGGCCTCAAAGCCGCCTACAGCACTCTAGAGCTGCCCAGGGAGTTCTATTACGTAACCCTGCAGTTCTTCCCGTACCCGGTGCGGGCGCTCATCTTCGGCTTCCTGGGAGTCGGCCTGCTGATCTTCAGCTATCTGAAGCTGACGCAATCAGTGCTTGGGCCTTTCCTGCCGGGCAATAGCTCGAGCAGCATGGTCGAGGTCATCCACGCTTTCCGGTTGAAGAGCCGCGGTCCTCGCATCGTTGCAATCGGAGGCGGCACGGGGCTGAGCTCGCTTTTGAGGGGCCTCAAGGCCTACACCTCGAATCTCTCTGTGATCGTGACAGTCGCGGACGACGGCGGCTCATCGGGCAGATTGCGCGACGAATACCGGATCCTCCCGCCCGGAGACTTCAGGCAGTGCCTCATCGCCCTGGCCGACGCAGAGCCCCTGATGAAGCAGCTCTTCGACCATCGATTCAAGGAGGGATCCCTCGACGGACACTCCTTCGGCAACCTTTTCATCATGGCGATGGCTGACGTCACGGGAAATTTCGAGCGCGCCCTGCGCGAATCGGGAAAAGTGCTCGCGGTCAAGGGCACCATCATTCCCTCGACTCTGCAGGACGTCACGCTCGTGGCCTCGATCAACGGCCATACGGTGGAAGGCGAGTCAAAGATCCCTAAGCAGAACGCGCCGATCAGCCAGGTTTTCCTCAAGCCGGACGGAGCCCTGCTCAATCCCGAGGCCTTGCAGGCGATCATGAATGCGGAGCTGGTCGTGATTGGTCCGGGTTCGCTTTATACGTCGATCCTCCCCAACCTGCTCGTCGAGGGCATGGTCGAGGCGATCAAAGCGTCGCCCGCGCTCAAGGTCTACATCTGCAACCTTGCTTCACAAGAGGGCGAGACCGAGGGTTACAACGTTGACGATTACCTGCGCGTGCTCCACGAACACGTTGGCGCGAACATCTTCGATTTCGTGCTCGTCAACTCGAACAATTCCCATACGCCGACCGGTGGTCAGTCGCAGGTGATCTTCCGGCCCGAGGACTCGACCAGGCATCCAGAGGTTCGCTTCATCGGAGCGGACGTGGTCAACGTGCGGATCCCTTCTCACCACGACCCTGACAAGCTCGCCAGATCGATCATGCGGAAGGTGTGGCAGGCGTAACGCTTGCCGCGCGCGCTCGCAGGCGACTGACGATCTCGACAACGCTGGTGGCGACTGCCACGTAAACGATCGCGGCCAAGGCATCGACCACGTAGTGCTCGCCGAGATAGACGATCGACAGGATCACCGCCGCGGTCCATAGGACCAACCCCACCGCCAGCAGTCGATATCGCTGCCACGCGTACACCGCCGCAAGCATTGGATATGCGGCGTGCAGAGACGGAAAGGCCGCGAAAGGGTTCGGATTGAAGCTGTGGTAAATCGGCGTGACCAGGGTGTAGCCCCACAAGGACTTGACGGTCTCATCGTTGATCTTTACGACATCGTGTAGCTGATACCAGGGCGGCGCGCTCGGCCATAGGAGGTAGGTGACGAAGGCCAGAAAGCTCATCAGGAGCAGGGCCGCGATAAACCGCCAGTAGTACTCGCGGCTGGTGACCCAGAACACGAACCCGACCACGATCGGCAGCACGAAGTGCATGAAATAGAACAACATCGCGACGATGTCCTGCACCCCAACCACCCCCGGGTGATAGAAGGCGTGTTGCAGCACGAGAGTGGGAATCGAACCCCTGAACACCCAGCGCTCCAACCCCGAAAAGTCATGTGGTTGGAAGTTGGTCTTGGCGGCAAAACCCCTCATCGCCTCGTACGCGAAGAAGAGGAGTAGGAACGGTGTCCAGTCGGCGATGAACGTGCGGCCGCGTCCTAGCGCTACAGCGATGACGAGCAGGACGAGCAAGACCCACTCGGGCTCGATCGATACGCCCCGCCAGAGCATGACGCCAAAGATCAGCGCCAAGTAGACGACGCTGCCGATCAGGAGCAGTCGGGGCCGGCGAGCTCGCGTCGGCTTGGGTTCAGCGGGCGCGGACAACGACCACTGCTGCGATCTCGACTGTGACCGAGAAGGGGAGTGAGTTGGTTCCAAGCGCGGCCCGTGAATGCTTGCCCCTCTCCCCCAGGACCTCGATCAACAGGTCCGAGGCGGCGTTAATGACCTTCGGCTGGTCTCCAAATTCCGGCGTGGAGAGCACAAAGGCGATGAGTTGAGCGACCTGTTCAACATTGGCAAGGCCTGCGGCGGCTTCCATCTGGGCCAGCAGGTTCATGCCGCAAGCCCGAGCCGCCAGCTGGGCCGCCTCCATGGTCACTTCATCCGGGCACCGACCGGTCAACCGTCTGCCATCCAGGACCGAGACCTGGCCGGCGATATAAAGCAGCGATCGCCCGCCCCCAATCGGGACCAGCACGGTCGGCACGTAGGACGCCACCGGGGCCGGCGGCACCGGGAGGGTGAGCCCCAGCTGGCGCAGTCGTTCGTGAGGATCAGTCAACTCGAGGGAGTCTAGTGGAGTTAGCCGCGGCGGCCGCGGAAGTGGGAAACCACGGCCATCAATATCACGATCAGCGCGACCACTCCGACGGCGATGTATGGCGTCCGTGCCGAGAGAAGGAGCGGACCGATCCCAGAGGTTCCCGCTGGCGGCGGCGAGTTGGTGCGGGTGCCGCTGGTCGGCGGTGTCGGCGTGGTGGGTAGCCCTTGCGGAGTCGCGCCAGTGTCGTGATAGGCCCAGAGGACTGCGACCTGGTCGGCGGGTCTGAACGTGGCCACATACAGGATCGGGATCTCATCATTGGAGACGGCGAGCGCTGTCACCGACGGCATCGGCGGCGCGAGCGATGCGAAATGACGGGCAGCATCGCGGGTTCGCCATAGTCCACCCGACGCGGACCCGCCGCCATCGCTCGCAGCATAGAAGCGGTCGAAATGTGTGGTCACAAACGCGATCTGCGTGTAGTCGGTCGACGGCAGCAGGCCGCCGCCGCTGACGGGCGCGAAAGTCACGCCTTTGTCCGGGGACGTGAAGAGGCCCGTATTCGTGCCCACGACCAGCGGCCTGGTCGTGCTTGCCGGCGGCAACGGGCCCGCGGCCAGGGATGAGACGACCTTGCCGCTGATTGCGGCTTTGATCTGCACCCATGTGGTGCCGCCGTCGATACTCTGAAAGAGGAGGGGTCCGCTTGCAGAGGCGGCATTGCTGCCCGCGACCAGGCGCACAGGATCGTGGATGGCGGCCACCGTCAGCTCGCCAATGCTTATTTTCGGAAGGCCTGAGGGCCTCCAGGCCAGACCATCGGCACTTGCATAGACGCCACGGTCGGTACCTGCTGCAACCAGCGTCAGAGCAAAAGCGAAAGCGCGGACGGAACGGCCGTCCAGGCCATTCACCGGCTCCCATGAAATGCCATCGTCCTTGCTGGCCAGTGCGCCTCCCCCACGCAGACCCGCCAGCACGAAGCCGGTCTTGGAAGGACTGAATGCGATGGTCAAGATGGTCAGGATTGGAGCGCCGGCGCCGTGCACCACGTTCCACGTCGATCCGCCATCTGCGCTCCTCATCAAAGCGCCATCAGACCTGCCCGCGATCACGATCTGGTTGTTGAAGGGGTCGACGCCGAGCGCGAACACCGCGCTCTGGCCCTGATTGGGTAGAGGCGACAGGGCGACCCAGGTCGAGGGAGGAAGCGTGCGAGTGAGCTCGGCTCCGCTCTCGGCGCGCGCTTGCACGACCAGCACAGCGAAGCCGGCCAATGCGCAAGACAGGAGCGCCACAAGCGTCGCGACAAGACGTTGGCGAGGAGGCGACACGAGCCTGCCGATTATCACCCAAGCCGGTGGGCCGGCGAGCAGGAGCGCGGGCGGCTCCAATCCGCGCCTTGGCGGCGATTGCCTACAATCCCAGAGTGCTGGCTCGTCCCAAGGCCTGGCTGCACAGCGGCGCGGCCTGGCTCGACCGGGCAGCGTTCAGCCCGGCTTCCCTCCCCGACGACTTGATCAGTGGCATCGCCCTCGCACCGATGGTCGCTGCCGGCCTGATCCTGTTCAGGCTTCCCGCTGTTGAGATGCTGCTGGTCGCTTTGGGCACCGGAGTGGCCGGAAGTCTGTTTACGCGGTTCGTCTGGCGGCACGATATTCCACGACCGCAGCCGAGCCCCCTGATCGCCGCGCTCGTCGGTGTCGCGCTCGTGGGGCCCGGGTCTTCGCTTGGGATCTCCATCGCGATCGCAGCGACGGCCGTGATCCTCGAGCTGCTGCGAGCTCGTTACATCCCCGCGATTCGCGCCCAGATGGGACTCCTGGCGTTCGCCGGTCTCGCGTTGGTCTCAGGAGGCGCGCCGTTGGTCTACGTCAACCCGGCGAGCCACAGGTCGTTTTTCCCAGACCCGATCGCGTTGTGGTTTGCGCAGCCATCGCTTCCCGGCTCGTACGACGCCATCACGCTTTACGTCGGCAATGTCGCGGGACCCGTCTTCGCGACCTCACTCTTTGCGGTCGGCATTGGAATCGCCTGGTTGGCTTACGCGCGCCGCTTGAGCTTCGCAGTCGCGATTGGCTTCCTCGTCGGCGCCGGCTTCGCGATCGTGGCGTACCACTGGGATTACGTCGTGCACCTTGACAGCGGGCCCACGTGGTTTGTGGCAATGCTCCTGGCGGATAAGCGTTACCTCCCTCCCTCGTGGACGCTTCGGCCTGTGCTTGGCTTCAGCGCAGGACTCCTGTCCGTGGCCTTGCGGGTCCGCGGCTACGGGATCGAGGCCGCATTCCTGACTGCGGCCGGCGTGCAGGCGGTCATGGCCGTGTTGGTGGTCGTGTTGTGGGCCGCCTCGTTCGGGTCCGAGCGGATGCAGAGGAATCGCCTACTTCGCCAGCGCGAGGCCAACCTACGGATCGTTAAGACCTAGGCGAACTTGATCTTGACCTAGGCCAGGCCGAGGGTGGCAGCAAGCTCGCCGGCGTGTGCGCGGATCTCCGGCCGGACCTTTGCCGGCAGTTTGCCGAAGGGATCGAATTCGATGCGTTCCGCGGCGCTAGGCGAAGTTGAAGTTGTCTTTTCTCCAGAGCAACCGGCCGTCTGCTGAAACCACGTAGAGATCGATGATCGGAGCCACGGTGGGATCAGCTGAGGAATGATTGTCGATAAGCCCGATCGCCATGCGCGTGCCTCCGGGTTCGGACTTGAATGATCGGAAAGGAAGCCCGGCTGGGCCTGTCCAGACGACAACCCCGTCGCGCCATCGGATCACCGTGACGGGATAGCCCGAGCTTGGCGACGTCACCGCCAGCGAGCCATCCCAGGTGAACGCGTCGACCCACCCAGCGAGGTGAGTTATCGCTGAGCCTTCGGGGCCGTAGATGGTGGCGGTAGCCGATGCTGGCGAGAAGATGGACTCGGCCACGAATTGGCCGTCATGAGTCGCCACGGTCCCCACTCCGCCCGGCGAGCCGGGGAGCTTGATGGTATGGGTCCAGAGGATGCGCCCTGTCGACAACTGGACGACCCAGTCCTGGACGCTGAAGCCTGGCGATACCGTCGCTTCAGACACCACCGCCCGGTCGTTCTCCACGCTGCAAGCAACGACAGTCGGAACCGGCATGTTCTGGCCCGTCGACCCATAGGTTCCGATCTGAGCGACGTTCGCTGCCTGGCCGCCTGGCAGTACCAGCTGGAGCATCGCCGGCCCTGGGCCGACCCCTTTGTAAGGAGCAGGTACGACCTGGCAATAATGGATCTCGTCGTCGGCCCACGCCACGCGAGAGGTTTTGGGTGGAGTGTTTGCCAATGGCCCTACCACCTTGCCTGTGCGGTCGCGGATGTCCGTACCTGTTGCGTAAAGGATCCCGGCTGGATTCGATGTCCCGCCGTTGACTCCGCCGTCGCCCACTCGGCCAAAGCTGCGGCCATCCCATGTGATGCCGTCGATCTGAGCGGCATTCGCCGGGTCGTGGAACAGGATCACGGGAGTGCTGTCGGGCACGTTGAGCCCGCCGGCGGGATTCGGCTGAGTTAGGGCCCGGACATAGACGAACGTCGCGATGACGAGGGCGGCGATCAAGATCGCGGCGATACCGGCCGCCACCTGCAAACGATTCTCGTGTCGACTGGTGCGGCCTGCGTACGCGCCGCGGAGCATCCGCTCGCGGACGCCGCGAAGATCTCCGAGCTCGGCCTGGCCCGCATCGAAGGCCACGATCACATCCCGGCGCATGTCGTCCATTTACTTGTCCTCCTCCAGGAGATCCGGGCGCAACCGGTGGCAGGCTCGGTATATCCGGCCCTTGGCCGCCGAGGGCGAGATGCCGAGCGCGAGGGCGACCTCCTCCACCGGGAGGTCGAGATAGAAATGGAGGAACAGCGCCTGCCGGTCCTGGTTCGGCAAGCGTGCCAGCGCGCGTGCCAGGTCAACCCTTTCGATGTCGGATTGGTCGGGGCGCGGGCGTTGGAACACGTCGGCGATGCGCGCCGTCTTGAACCACCTCGTCCGGCGTGTGTTGCGGCACTGGTTGATAACGATCGCCAGGAACCACGGCCTGACTGGCATGCCCGGTCGAAGCTGGCCGAGCTTGCGCCACGCGCGCATGATCGCCTCCTGCGTGGCGTCCTCGGCCTCCCAGCGGTCGCCGAGCATTGAGTGGGCCAGCCGCAGCGCGGGCTCGACCAGCGGTCCGATCAAGGCCTCGAAGGCGGCCTCATCGCCTGTAAGGGCCTGCTCGCGGAGCGACAGCTCTCCTCCTGCAGTCACGGCTTGAGCCACATCTCTCAAGACACCGCAGGAGACGGTTTGGTTACAACGCCTGGCCTGATCCGGTTCAGTCGAACAGCTTGGGACCGCGTGTGACGAACTGGTCGCGGCGCGGGCCGGTTCCGATCAGGTCGATGGGGGCGCCGATCAGCTCGCCGATCCGTTCGATGTAGTCGCGGCAGCGCGACGGCAGATCCTCCCAGCATCGGGCGGAGCCGATTGGCGTTTCCCAGCCGGGCATCTCCTCGTAGATCGGCGTGCAGTGCTTGTAGTGCGAGATGTTGGCGAGGGGGTGGTGGTGGAGCTCCCCGCGGAAGTCGTAGGCGGTGCAGATCTTCAGCAGGGGTTGCTCGTCGAGGATGTCGAGGCGCATGAGGGCAGCGCGCCCGACGCCGTTGATACGCACGGCGTAGCGAGCGACCGCTGAGTCGAACCAGCCGATGCGGCGGGGACGGCCGGTGACGGTGCCGAACTCGTGGCCGCGCTCGCGGATCTGGTCCCCGACGCCGTCCAGGAGCTCGGATGGAAAGGGGCCGTAGCCGACACGCGAGGCGTATGCCTTGAAGACGCCGATCGTGAGGTCGACCTTGGTCGGGGCGATGCCGCTGCCGGTCAGGGCGCCGCCGGCGGTGGGATTGGAGCTCGTGACATAGGGATAGGTGCCGAAGTCGAGGTCGAGCATGGTGGCCTGGGCGCCCTCCAGGAGGATGTTGGCGCCGCTGTCCAGGGCATCCTGGATGATCGGGAAGGTGTCCTTGATGTAGGGATCGAGCTGCTTGGCGTAGCCCATGTACTCCTCGAGCATGCTTTCCCAGTCGTATGCCTCGGCGTCGTAAAGCTTGGTGAGGATCGGGTTCTTCACCTGGCCGACGACGAAGGCGAGCTTCTTGCGCATGAAGCCTTCCTTTTGCAGGTCGCCGATACGGAACCCGATGCGGCGGATCTTGTCGGCGTAGGCGGGGCCGATGCCACGCCACGTGGTGCCAAGGCGGTCGTCGCCGCGCGCGTCCTCTTCCAGGCGGTCGAAGAGGGGGTGGTAGCGCATGACCATGTGGGCGCGTTCGCTCACCATCAGGTTTTTTGGTTGAATGCCTCGCTCTTTCAGCTGGGAGAGCTCGCGCAGGAGGACGATGGGGTCGACCACTACGCCGTTGCCGATGATGCAGGTGCAGGCGGGATAGAGGATGCCCGAGGGGATCAGCTGGAACTTGAACTCGCCGTCCTCTGTGATGACCGTGTGCCCGGCGTTGTTGCCCCCCTGGGATCGGATGACCATCTGGGCTTTGGCGGCGAGGAAGTCGATGACCTTCCCTTTGCCCTCATCGCCCCATTGGCCGCCGACCAGGATGATGACCATCCTGGTTATTCAGTACCGGGTTCGGGCCGGCGGGTCTCCAGGTTGTAGAAGCGAGTGTGATCGCGGCGGAACTTGAGCTCGATCGTGCCGGTGGGGCCGTTGCGGTGCTTGGCGATGATGACCTCGGCGATGCCGGGCCGCTCTTCAGATTTGTAATACTCCGGTCTGAAAAGAAACATGACAACGTCACTGTCCTGTTCGATGGCACCCGATTCTCTCAAGTCGCTGAGGATCGGGCGCTTGTCAGGGCGCTGCTCGGGCGCTCGACTCAACTGCGAGATGGCGATCACAGGGATTCGCAGCTCGCGAGCGAGGCCTTTGAGCGCACGTGAGATAGACGAGACCTCCTGAACGCGGTTGTCATCGCCGCGTGAGCGGCCGTGCATGAGCTGTAGATAGTCGACGACGATCAGGTCGATGTTGTGGCGCATCTTGGCCTGTCGCGCTTTGAGCTGAAGGGTCAGCTCGTCCATCGCGGGGGTGTCATCGATGTAGATCGCGGCCTCACCTAGAGGCCCGAGCGCATTGGACACCCTGTCGTACTCCGCTTCGCTCAACAACCCTCGGTGCAATCGCTGAGCGTCTATCTGAGCCTGTTCTGTCAGAAGTCGTTCAGTGAGCTGCTCCTTGGACATCTCGAGGCTGAAGATGGCGATCGCCTTTTTCGACTCAAGAGCCGCGTGCAAAGCGATGTTAAGGGCCAGCGACGTTTTGCCCATACTAGGTCGCCCCGCCACGATGATCAGATCCGAGTCCTTGAACCCGCCGGTCATACGGTCCAGGTCGTGGAATCCTGACGGGACCCCGATGACCCCCTGCCCGCTCTCCATCTGAAGCGAGATCCGCTCCATCGCAGGCCCCAAGAGGTCGTAGAGGCGAGCCAGCTCGCGCTGGTCGCGGTCGTCGGCGACGCCGAACACCAGCGACTGCGCCTGGTTGATCGCCTCCTCCGCCTCCACCCCATCGTCGTAGCCGAACCCCGCGATGTTCGACCCCGCCGAGATCAGGCGGCGCTTGTACGCCTTCTCCTTGACGATGCGGCCGTAGTACTCGATGTTGGCCGCGGTCGGCACCGCGCTCTGCATGGAAGCGAGCTGCGTACGCCCACCAATGCGGTCGAGCATGCCCATCGTCTGCAACTGCGCGGCCAGCGTGACGTTGTCGATCGGCTCCCCCGCCGCAAACAGGTCCAGCGCGGCCCTGTAAACCTGCCCGTTGTTCTCGCGATAGAAGTCCTCGGGATGCAGGAACTGCAGGACCTTGGCCACCGACAGGGGGTCGAGAAGAATGGATCCGAGCACCGACAGCTCGGCGTCCTGGTCGTGAGGTGGCACCCTCCCCGGCGAGAGAGGGATCGTCTGCATACTGTCGACTTCCCTCAGCGGTCCTGGGTGACGATCACATTGACGTGGGCATCCACATCGCGGTGCAGCTTCAACGGCACCTGGTGCTCACCGAGGGTCTTGATGGGCTCCTTCAAGTCGATCTTGTGGCGATCAATGTCCACCCTGTGCTGCGCCTTCAGCGCCGCGGCGATGTCCTGGTTGGTGATGGAGCCGAACGCCTTTTCCTCTGCACCCATCTTCAACCTCACCACCACCGTTTTGTTGTTGATCTCATCGGCCAGCGCCTGCGCCTCGACCCGATCCTTTGTCTCGCGCTTGGTCGCCGCGTCCTTCAGCCGCTTCGCCTCGGCTTCAAAACCCCGGCCTGCCGGCACCGCCAGCTTGCGAGGAAAAAGGAAGTTGCGCCCGTACCCGTCGGTGACTTCCTTCACATCGCCCGCACTGCCGATATTCGGGACGTCCTTGGTCAGCATCACCCGCAATTTCGCCTAGTCCTCCGATACCGATTGATAAGGGTCCCGCCGCCAGACACGCTTTCGAATCCTGCTGAAGAGCCGCCCGCTCCCTTCGCGAGCCGCGCTGAAAGCCTCGTGGAAGTCGCGGTCGAATGTGCTCTCACCGGACTGCAGCGCTGCCTCGTGCTCACGCCGTACGTCCTCGGGGCACGCCTCGATAAACGTGCTGACCGCCAGCACGGCCAGGGCAAGCATGTCGAGCTCACCCATCAGCGGCACCCAGGCCGGGAGATCGATCGGGCTCACGATCAGCACCAGGACGCCAAGCAGCACCGCCTTGGGGGCGGCCGGCACCCGCTCGTCGCGCAGCAGGCAGTAGGCAAGCTTGCCATGCCTCGGCACGTCGACCAGCAGCTCTTTGGCACGCGAAAGTATCGGATGCATGGGGGCCGGAACAGCCTAACGCGTTTTGGGCGCCAAAGTCAGCCTACTTAACTTAGCCTTGCGGCCATGGCAGCCGGGGTCACCGCCGAGCGAGAGCCTGCCCACTACGGAAACCTCCAGCACACGGCGCTGAGCGCCTTCTGGTTCGGCATGAACTTCCTGTGGATACCCCTGACCACAGTCCTCATCCAGGCCCAGGTCGACGAGGTGGTTCCAAAAGGCTCTCAGAACACCGCGATCGGCGTCGCACTCGGCCTGGGCGGAGTGCTCGCCATGGCCGTTCCGCCGCTGGTCGGCGCCTGGTCAGACCGTCTGAACACTCGCTTTGGGCGTCGACGCCCGATCATGGTCGCGGGCACCCTTCTCACCATCCCTGGCCTGCTCATCCTGATGGCGGCCAACAACTACCCCGAGATCGTGATCGGCTACGCGATCATCCAGTTCTTTTTCAACGCCGCCGGAGCGGCGTACGCCGGCATCATCCCCGACGTCGTCCCTGCCCAACAGGTTGGAAAGGCCAGCGGTTTCCTCGCCACCATGACGCAGCTCGGCATCGGCGGTGGGCTCGGCGTCACCAGCCTGCTCAGCCATAACCGCGCGATTTACCTCGTGATGGGCGTGGTAGCCGCCCTGTGCCTCATTCCCACTGTCTGGGCAGCTCGGACGGAGGGCATGGAGCCGATCGCTCCGCCGCAACACCGGCCATTCTCAGAGAGCGTCAGGGAGTTCCTGAGGCCGCTACATGAGGGCGACTTCGCGTGGGTCGTGTTCACGCGGCTCATGGTGTCCTCAGGAATCACTGTCGTTCTGTACTTCCTTGTGAACTTCTTTGGAGACGTCGTCTTGACGCCGGGCACGGATGCCGCGAAGTTCACCGACAACTGGCTGCTGGTGGTCGTAGTGACCGCACTGCCGTTCGGATTCTTCGGTGGTCAGATCTCAGACCGCATACGGCGCCGCAAGATATTCGTTTATCTGGCAGGGGCGGCTCAGTCGTTCGTCGCGCTGGTGTTCATCGCGTTCTATCCGAAATCGGTTCCGCTCGTGTATGCCCTGGGAGTTGCCTATGGGGTCGGCTATGGGCTCTATTTCGCGGTCGACTGGGCGCTCGCCTGCGATACGCTGCCCGACAAAACAAAGTCCGCGAAGGACATGGGACTCTTCCACATCGCGCTGACGCTTCCGCAAGCCATCCTTCCATTGTTTGGCGGCGCGCTCATCGACTATCTCAACAAGCACATGGCTGCGAACTCAGGCTACCGCGTGGTCTTCTCGAGTGCCGTGCTCTTCCTGTTTGTGGGTACGGTCCTTGTGAGTCGCATCAAGTCCATTCGCTGATCCATCTCTTCGAACAGCGACCAGCGCGGCAATCCAGATGGCAGTGATGCCGACCACCCCGAACTCCGCCATCAGCCTCAGCACCACGATGTCCGCGTGGCCCGATACGAGCACCAGCTGAAACCAATTGTGGCCTGGACCGATGAGTGCCCAGCCCAACGCCACCAGCCCGAGCACCAACCAGTCGCGACGTCTGACTGCCCAGGCGATCAGGACAAGCATCGGCAGCAGCAGCAGCACCAGGTGCGTTCCCCATGAATAGCTCGCGACCAGCGGTCCAACCGCCACCACCGCGGCGGCTTCCAGAGCGCGTCCGGCCTGGTCGGTGCGAGGCCTTCGCAGCACCCAGAACGTGATGGCGAGCGCCACCAGCGCGATGGCGGTGGTGATCAGGCGCGCAGCCGGGCTCGTATCTCTGACCGCGCCCAGGAACGTGCCCGGGTCGATGAGACGCGCCACAGTGCCGCCTGGAGAGTGGTTCTCGAACAGGCCGGTTCCGCCGGCGAGGACAGGGGCGACTTTGAACAGATATTCAGGGAGGTACTGCGGGACTGCGAGCAGCCACAACACGGCGCCGGCGACAGCGGCCGCCACCACCATCAGCCATCGCCTCCCCCACAGCAACAGCAATCCGAGGGGAGCCTGGAGCAGCTTGATCGCCACGGCAATGCCAAGTGCCGCGCCACCCCACCACCGATCGCCGGCTACCCATGCCATCAGCCACACACCGCTCAAGGCCACCAGGACGAGGTTTATCTGCCCCTCATCGAAGTTGCCGACAACGGGCTCGAACCCGATGACCACCAGGACGAGAAGCAGCGCCAGCTGCCAGTCGTTGACACCAATGGCGCGAAAGGTGGCCCACAAAAACACGAGTAGGGAGATTTGCAGGACGCCGATGACAATCGCCAGCTGCAAGTGAGGGTCCGCTCCCACCAGCGGCTGAAGCAGCCAGGCGACGGGAAGGGGAGTCACGTACTGAGCGCCGGCAAGGGCCAACGGAGTGAAAGTGCCTGGAGTCGGCGCGCAATTCTGGAGCACGCACAGGTCGTATGGGTCATGGCCCGAAGCGATGCGTGCGGCGGCGGCCAGGTAGTTGGCGCTGAAGTCAGCCGGTAGCGTGCCCGACAGTGCGGGCAGGACGATGGTCCGCCAGATGTAGACGGCGGCAATCGGGGGCGTCGCGATTACAAGGAGCAGCGTGCGAAAGCCGCGATGGTCGAGCGGAGTTCTACGACTCGCCGGGGTTGAGGTCGCCTCGCCGGTCAACGACGCGATTATCAGGTGTCGCTACGGACCGATTCGCTCAGATCGGACAAATAAACGAGGCGGCGCCTGCAGCGGACACCGCCTCGGCCGGCTCCGTCGGGTGACACGCATCTTGGTTACTGCGCCTTGCGGCCGTTGCCTACTTTTGGAGGCCAACCCTGCGTGAACTGCGGCGGATCCGGCGTCGCTACAGTTCAATTTGGCCCCTTATAGCGTCACTGTCAAGTGGTCTGTTTTTCCAGCACGAAAGGGCAGTGAATCACGAGGTCTGACCCTCTTCGAGAGGCGCACAATGGTGCGAGAAATCTTCGCGGAGGTGGCTCGCAATCTTGGGCAAGCTCAGCTACGTTCACGGCGCTAGCGCAGTTCCCCTGCTGGGCGAGACCATCTTTCAAAACCTGCGCCGCACCGCTGAACGTTTCGGCGAACAAGAAGCGCTGGTGGTGGTGCACCAGGATCATCGCTCCACATATGCCGAGCTCGTGGATCAATGCGAGACCATCGCCCGCGGCCTCGTCGCGCGTGGCGTGCACAAGGGCGATCGCGTTGGTATCTGGGCGCCCAATCGCTTCGAGTGGGTGATCGTTCAGTACGCAACCGCGGCGATCGGAGCAATCCTCGTCAACATCAACCCCGCTTACCGCACCTCGGAGCTCGAGTACGTGCTCAATCAGTCGGGCATCAGCTTCCTCATCTTGTCCGCGCGCTTCCGCCAGGCGGATTACGTGGCGATGCTCGCCGAGGTGAAAGGTCGCTGCCCCGAACTGAGGGAAGCGCTCGTCCTGGAGGACGGTTGGGCAGCGCTGCAACGCGACGCCGAGAAGATCAGCATGGACGAGCTGCACGAGGTCGAAGGGTCGTTGCAGTTCGACGACCCGATCAACATTCAGTACACATCAGGCACCACCGGCTTTCCAAAGGGCGCGACGCTGACTCACCACAGCATCCTCAACAACGGCTACTTCATCGGCGGCACCTTGAGATATTCGGAGAAGGACCGCGTCTGCATTCCGGTGCCCTTCTATCACTGCTTTGGGATGGTGCTGGGCAACCTTGCGTGCACCACTCATGGAGCGACCATGGTCATCCCCGGCGAGGCCTTCGACCCGATCGCTGTCATGGAGACTGTCGAGAAAGAGCGCTGCACCTCGCTGTACGGCGTGCCGACGATGTTCATCGGCGAGCTCGACCACCCGCGCTTCAAGGATTTCGATTTCAGCTCGCTGCGAACAGGGATCATGGCCGGGTCGCCCTGTCCGGTCGAGGTTATGAAGAAGGTGCAGACGGTGATGCACATTCCGGAGATGACTATCGCTTACGGGATGACTGAAACCTCTCCCGCCTCGACACAGTGTGCGACCGATGACCCATTGGAACGGCGCGTCTCAACTGTCGGCAGGGTGCATCCGCACGTCGAGATCAAGATCATCGATCCGGCGACCGGCAAGATCGTGGCGCGCGGCGAGACCGGGGAGCTGTGCAGCCGCGGCTACCTCGTGATGTGCG
Organism: Candidatus Dormiibacterota bacterium; assembly: GCA_003139695.1. Classification (GTDB taxonomy): domain Bacteria; phylum Chloroflexota; class Dormibacteria; order Dormibacterales; family Dormibacteraceae; genus Palsa-872. Next base: position 155,797 of record PLJM01000005.1, read on the forward strand.
GCTACTGGAACAACGAGGAGGCGACTCGGCAGGCCGTTGACGCGGCGCGGTGGATGCACACCGGGGACCTGGCGACGATTGACGAGGAGGGGTACGTCAACATCGTCGGTCGGATCAAAGACATGATCATTCGGGGCGGCGAAAACATCTACCCGCGAGAGGTCGAGGAGTTTCTCTACACCCACCCCGACGTCGCGGACGTCCAGGTCATCGGCGTGCCATCCGAAAAATACGGCGAAGAGGTCATGGCCTGGGTCAAGCCGCGCGAGGGCGCCAACGTGACGGGCGAGGAGCTGGCCGCCTGGTGCAAGGGCAAGATCGCGTCGTTCAAGATTCCGCGCCACTGGAAGCTCGTCGACTCGTTTCCGATGACGGTCACGGGCAAGGTGCAAAAGTTCAAAATGCGCGAGGCGTCAGTGGAAGAGCTGGGCCTGGTGAAAGCTGCAGGAGTCCGAACCGCATAAGTAATTGGTGACCGACTGGCTTGATAGCTAGCGCGGCAAGGTTGGCCGGGGTCCCCCCCGGCCATGACTTTGTCTCCGAAACTGCCAATCGCGGCGTAGGAACTAGTCCGGAATTAATCCCATCGATATACCGGAGGGAGAGCAGCCACGCGCGAAGCGCCTGGCGATGAGGGGAACCACCGGGGGTTCCCTCTCATATGAGGCTTTCATATGGGAATGCTGCGGCGAAAGGTTCGTATAGCAGCAGCACCTGGTCGATCGGCATCACGTCGCGCAAGAAGATCGCGCCCGCTGCGACGCCTGCCGACCCGACGATGCCCGATCCGTCGTGAGGAGCGTTCTGCTCCGCCCCCTCTTGCGCCGCCCGGAACGAGTTGGTCCGCCCTGTCTGGTTGGCAGTGGCGATCGCCAGCTTCCACGCGGCCGAATAAAGGTCCGCGGGATCCAGCTCGTCGGGTGCCACAGGCACCGCTCCAATCGTCCCCGCGGCAGGGGCCGCCTTCGGCGGCTCAGACAGCACCTTGGCGACGGCGGCCACCTCAACTTCAGCTTCGCCGGACAGCGAAGGCAGCTTCTGGAGAAACGCCGCGATCTGGCGGTCGACCGAGGGAGGCGGCTCGTAGCCCGGCCCCGGCAGCACCGTCGCAAACGGGCGGTAGATCGCTGCGAACTGCAGCGGGTACAGCTGTTCCCTGACCAGGATCGCGAGGGCGACGACCTGCGCTGACTCGAGCGCCGCAGCCGCCGCAGGCTCCGGCAGCGCCTTTCCGATCGCCTGCTTGATCTGGGCCACCCTGAACCCGCTGGTGAAGGCGTTGACCATTGCCTCGTCGGCCCCTGAGAGCAACGGATCCAGCAGCTGCTCCATGGCGGTATTGGTGGGTCGCTGGCGGGAAAGGATTCGGGCCAAAGCGATCCAGCGCCACTGCTCGACGGTCAGCGACTTGCCGGCAGCGGCCAGGAACTGCCCGGCTTCGGTGGCGCTCAGCGGGTACCCGGACGCGCGACCACCTGCTCGGGCAGCAGGCCTTTGTCGCGAAGCTTTTCGATCGGGTGATAGGCGTCGACTATTCGCATGGTCCCGGAAGCGGAGCGGAGCACCATCGACTGGGTGTATGCGTAAACGTCCTCGTATCGCACCCCTTTCAGCAGCTCACCCGAGGTGATGCCGGTGGCGGCGAAGAACAGGTTGTTGCCTGAGCAGAGATCGTCGATCGACAATACCTTGCCCGCGGGGTGGCCCTCCTTGGCCGCGACCTTGCGCTCGTCCTCATCGCGCAGCAGGAGCTTGGCCTGCATGTCGCCGCCGATCGCTTTGACGGCGCAGGCTGCCAGCACGCCTTCCGTCGACCCACCGGACCCCATCATGCAGTGGATCCCAAACCGCATCTCGAGCGCTGCCTCTAACGCGCCCGCCACGTCGCCGGCGGTGATGAGCTTGATGCGCGATCCGACCGCCCTGATCTGGGCGATGATCTCCTCGTTTCGCGGGCGCTCCAGCACGACCACCGTCAGCTCCTGCGGGGGCAGACCCTCCGCCTTGGCAATCCGGCGAAGGTTCCACTCGACCGGCATATCAAGGTCGATAACTCCACGCGCCCGGCGGCCAACCACGAGCTTTTGCATGTAGTGCACGTGGGTGGTGAACATGGTGCCGCGCTCAGCGAGTGCGATGACGGAGATGGCCCCAGGCAAGCCGGCCGCGGTCAGGCTGGTGCCCTCGATGGGATCGACCGCCACATCGAGCTCGGGTTCGAGGCCGTTGCCGATCTCCTCCCCGAAGTACAGCATCGGCGCCTCGTCCTTCTCGCCCTCTCCGATGACCACGGTGCCTTTCATGTCGACCGACGCCAACGCGCTGCGAATGGCCTCGACCGCGCGCCCATCGGCGCCCATCTTGTCGCCGCGGCCTTGAAGCGGAGCTGCCGCCAGGGCCCCGGCCTCGGTTACCCGGAGCAGCTCCAGGGCCAGGTTTCGGTCCATTTCCTGGTCCATCTAGCCACCACCTCGGGTCGACATTGCGCCGGGTAGCGTATCCGAATCCCTAGCTGATGCCACGCCACCGGATTGGCAGCCGGCTCGACTCCATCAGCGCCTCACGGCCGCGACGCGCCGAGTACGCGAAGCGCTGCCCGGAGCCTTGGATGGTGTCCGGATTGGGCCCTAGAAGAACTCACCCCACATCTTCCTCACCCGGCCTACGGGGTTAGGGATGCTCTTCGCCGCCACGACCGACGGGCGTGACGCCGCATCGATGACCACTTTTTCCTCGCGCTCGGGCACGCCTTCGGGGTGGACTCTGATCACGCCGTGGTGAACCCCACCCTCCTGCACCACCAGCGCACCCACCTTGGCATCGCCCTCGAGTCGGCCGGTGCTGGTGATCTTCAGCCGGGTGGAGGCCACGATGTTGCCGCGCACGAACCCGGCGATTGTTACTTTGTCGCTGCGGATGTCGGCCTCGACATGGGCTTCCGCGCCGATCCACAGATCGCCATCGCACTCCACCTGGCCGCTGAAATTGCCCAATATCTGGCCGCCGCTCTTCAGCTGCAGCCGTCCAGACAGCGTGTCATCGCGACCGATAATCGTCGACTTCGGCTCGATGCCATAGGGGTCGGGTCCCCCGTTGCTCCCCGAAACCGCGACCGTCTCCACCCCAATGTCCGTCATCTGGACCTCCCTTACCCAGCCCCCCAACTGTCCCTTGGCAGCATAGCGGCTGCGGCGCCGGGCCGAAAGCTCCACCTTTAGAGGTCGGGGTGCGACCGCAGGTAGGCCAGGACCGCCTCGCGGGTCGGCTCGATCCCCCCGTCCATGATCAGCTCGCCCAGGCGCTCCTTGATCCGCCCCACCTCCGGGCCCGGCGCCAGGCCGCGCTCTCGCATGATGTCTTGCCCATCGATCGGGGCAGCCATCCGTGTCGGGCTTTCCGACAGGACGCTCGCCAGGCGCGCCGCCAGCTCGTCGAGCTTCTCCGGTTCCGGATAGGCAGAGGCCGCAATATCGGCCCGGGCGAGGGCCATGAGCCTCTCGATCTGGGCGCCGGCGTCGCGGGCGAGCCGCCGGACGGCGCCGTCACTCCATTCCGAGCGGTAGTACACCGGTCGAAGGTGCAGTCGCACCAGGGTGACCACCGCTTCGATATCTCTTTGCGGGAAGCGCAGTCGTTCGAGCGCACCTCGCGCGATGCCTGCGCCCACCTCCTCATGCCCGGTGAATGCCCCGTCCGGGGTGGCTGTGGCCGGCTTGCCGACGTCATGCAGCAGCGCGCCCAACCTGACCAGGAGGTCCTGCGGGGTGAGACCCACCGCCAGCAGGGTGTGGCCGAAAACATCGTGGGTGTGATAGCCGCCCTGCTCAACCCCCTTGCAGGCGGTCACCTCGGGCAGCACCACCTCCAGCAACCCGCCGGCATCGAGCAGCTCCAACGCCAGCTTCGGCCGGTCGGAATCGAGCATCTTGCAAAGCTCCTCGGTGATGCGCTCGACCGACACCACAGGCGGCATCAGACGCCCGTTGAGCCCCCGCATCGCCGGCAGCAGGTCGGGCGCCAGCTCGAAACCGAGCTGGGCAGCGAACCTCACTGCCCTCAGCATCCGAAGAGGGTCGTCACTGAAGGTTTGGACAGGATCGGCCGGGGTGCGGAGGATGCGCGCCTCCAGGTCTCCGCGGGCCGTCCCGAGCCGGTCCTGGATGTTGGCGTCGAAGTCCATCAACAGCGTGTTGATGGTGAAATCGCGCCGGCGCAGATCCTCCTCGAGCGTGGCCGGGCGCACATCTGGCTTTCGGGAATCGCTCGCGTATGACTCAGACCGCGCTGAGACAAACTCCACAAGGCGGCCGGGCAGCGTCACCTGCGCGGTGCCGTATCGCTCGAAGATGACCGGTGGGCCTGCGCCGGCCAGACCGGCAAAGCGATCGGCAAGCTCACGCGCCCCGCCGTGCTCGACCACCACATCGAGGTCGGGCTTGGTTCGGCCGAGCAGGTGGTCGCGGACGTAGCCGCCCACCACCCACGCTTTCAGTCCGAGGTCGGCGGCGGCTCGTTTGAGGAGACGCAGCAGCTCGCGATCGTCTATTGGTTGATCCGCGCCCACTCGACAGCTCCCACCTGCCCGGCGCGATCGCCAAGTTTGGCTCGGCGCAGGACCGGCCGTCGGGCGGGTCTGATGAATGGAGATGAGCGCAAGGTCTCCAGCAGCAACGGCTGCACCAGGCCCCACGAGCGCGTGACGCCACCGCCCATGACGAACATCTCCGGATCGACCACGTTCGTGAGACTGATCAGAGCCTTTCCCATGTAGCGCGCTGCCCGCTCAACGACCAGGCCCGCGTCCTTGTCGCCTCGAGCTGCGGCGGCGAACAGCTCGGCCGCCGGGTGGCCGGTCTCCCTCGCGAGGTTCGCGCCCCCACAGAAGACCTCAAGGCAGCCGTGCTGCCCGCACTGGTCGAGCGGCCCGTTGGCGTCGATGATCATGTGCCCAACCTCGCCGGCAGTCCCATGGCCGCCGCGATGCAGCTTCCCGTCGATGATCAACCCGCCGCCCACGCCGGTGGACCAGGTGATGTAGACCATGTTCCGCGTGCCTCGGCCCGCCCCGCGGTGGAATTCCCCGAGCCCCGCCATGTCGGCGTCGTTGGCGACGTAAGCGTGAGCGCCGGTCGCGTCCCTGAGCATTGCCGCGAGTGGAACGTTGCGCCAGCCCGGAAGATTGGGCGGGTTCACTAGAACACCGCGCTTGATGTCGATTGGGCCGGGCGCGGCGATTGTGATGCTGCGGACCTTGTTGCGGCCTCGGTGCCGCTCAATCTCCGCCGCCGCCCACTCGACCACCCTTTGCGGGGTGCCAAGAAGCGGGGTCGACGTCTTGAAGCTTGCGATCAGCTGGCCGTCAGAGCGGGCAAGCGCAACGCGTACCTGCGTCCCGCCGAGGTCGATTCCAGCAAGCATCGCTCCAAACTCTAAACGGCGAGCTCAGCAATCAGGACGCGATCAGCTGTTGTCCTCGAAGAGCCGCCAGGATCTCGAGCGGCGCGCGGGCCCGGTTGAACGTGTAGAAATGCAGGCCGGGAACGCCTCGCTCGAGCAGGTTCGCGCACTGTGCGATGCAGTGCTGAACCCCAAGCTTGCGGACAGCGTCGTCGTCAGGTTGCTCATCGATCGCGTGCTGGAGCGCATCCGGCACGGTGGCCCCTGACATCGCCGTCATATGCGCCAGAGATCGGCGACTTGGCACGGGCATCAAACCCGGCACGATCGGCACGCTGATGCCTGCCTGGCGCGCCCGCTCTACCAGGTCGAAATAGAAGCGGTTGTCGAAGAAGAGCTGCGTCACCAGAAAGTCCGCACCCGAGTCGACCTTCAGCTTCATGTAGCGGAACTCCTGCTCCAGGTCAGGGCTCTCGGGGTGCTTCTCGGTGCTGCAAGCGGCGCCGATGCCAAAGCCATATCCATTGCGGCGCACAAAGCCCACGAGGTCGCTGCCGTGCATCAGCTCTGGTCCGGCCGGCACGAAGTGCTCGTTGGAATCCTGCGGGTCTCCGCGGAGCGCGAGGACGTTGGCCACTCCTTCCCTTTCCATCCAGTTCAGGATCTGCCGGGTCTTGTCCGCCGAGTTCGCGCACGTGAGGTGCGCCATCGCCTCGATGTGGTACTGCCGCTTGAGGCGTGTCACCAGCTCGAGAGTCTTGTCGCCAGTGCGCAATCGATAAGTGACCGAGACCCAGTCGGGCGCATGTCCGGCCAGCGCCGCGATCGTCCTCTCAAGAACATCAACCTCGGTCTCATCGCGCGGCGCCATGAACTCGAACGAGATGGTGGGTCGACCGCGACCAAGCAGCTCGGCGATTCGCATGGCCGAAGGTTAGCGAAAAAGGATTCGCTGGTCGCCGACCCGGCGCGTCACCTTCGCCCCATCCAGGTGCTCGAGGAGCGCCAGTACCGGCCTACGGCTCGCCCCCATGCGATCACGAAGCTGCGCGACAGTGACCGACCCGGTCGCGGCTATCAGCTCTTTCACGAGCCCGACCGCATTCGCGTAGCTCTCTTGTGTGAAAGCGATGTCGTCGCTCAACCGAACGATGGCGCCACTCTGAGCCAGCGCCCGAACCACCTCGGGACCCGCTCGAGTTTGCTGCATCGCTTCCGGCAGCGATGGCGGGGCAAATGGCTCGCGGCCAAGAAGCTCGAGCAACTGCCGGGCCGGCCCGTCTGACCCATCAATTGCCACGCGATGCTGCGGCATGGCGATTGCACCCTGCCTGTCTTCGAGCTTGCCCTCGGAGATGAGCGCCGAGAGCGTGGCCGGAAAGGCGTTCGGATGCACACGGAGGCGATTCCTGAGCTCCTCGCGTGCCATGCCCGGACGTAAAGGGTGAGCAGCGTGGTACGCCGTGACCTCAGTGATAGAGCGTTCCGCCAGCGCGCTCCAGGCTTCGGCCCCAATGAGCCAGTCGCCAAGACGCCGCGCATCGAGGCGATCGATATCTTCGTGGCTCGCCATCATGGCTTTCATCAGCGCAGCGACGCTGACCCCTCGTGAGTATTTGCGCAGCTCCTCCTGCAACCCCTCACCTGCGCCACGTCGCTCGAGCGATTCGCTCACTGCGTTGTCGTGGCGCGGGTGCTTCCGCGGAGCCACATCGACAAATCGACCGCCCGCAATGGTGACGGCGGGGCTGGGGACCCGAAGGATGAATCGGTCGTTAGCCCCGGCCGCAATGGCGCGCTCGAGGTAAAGCTGAACCCACGCTTCTCGACCAGGTTCAACTGCATCACCGGCGAGGACGATGACGCGGCAGCCAACCTCGGCTGTGCCTGCGTGCAGGAGGACTTCGGCGCCGTGGCGCAACGCCCGCGGCGCTGATTCGAGGACGCGGACGTGCGCGTCGATCCGCCTGGTCGATCGCAGCGTCCCTGGCGGCGAGAGAACATCGCCTCGCTCCACATCGCTCTTGTCGACCCCTGTCAGGTTGACCGCGACTCGAGTCCCGGGCGACGCAGTCTGAACACTCTGGTTGTGCCGCTGGAGCCCGCGAATGCGCGCGAGCCGCCCACGAGGAACGACCTCCAGCTCGTCGCCGACGCTGAGGGTGCCGTCGGCCAGGGTGCCCGTCACCACCGTGCCGAATCCGCTCATCGTGAACACGCGGTCGACTGGCAGCCTCGGCCGCCCAACGTCCTTTCGCGGCTCAGCGCCGTCGAGCAGCGCGTCCAGAGCCTCTATCAACCTCGGCAGACCGTCACCGGTCAGCGCCGACACCGGAATCACCTCTGCGCCGGCCAACGCAGTGACGCCAATCGTCTCGCGCACCTCCGCTGTTACGAGCTCGAGCCACGCAGCGTCGACGAGATCTACTTTCGAAAGCACGACGATTCCTCGACGCACCTCCAGAAGGTCGACGATGTCGAGGTGCTCGCGTGTCTGCGGCATGACTCCTTCGTCCGCTGCGACCACGAGCAGCACGGCGTCGAGGCCATGCGCGCCCGCCAGCATGTTCCGCATGAAACGCGCGTGGCCGGGGACGTCCACGATGCCGATCTCGCGACCGCTGGGCAGCATCATGTGGGCGAATCCCAGGTCGATGGTCATGCCACGACGCTTCTCTTCCGCGAGGCGATCCGGGTCGATCCCGGTGAGCGCGGTTATGAGGGCCGACTTGCCGTGGTCGATGTGCCCAGCGGTGCCGACCACGAAGCCGGTGCTGGTGTTCACCGCCGAAGGCTCCGCGCGGCCACCTCCACCGCGTCGATGAGCGTTTCGTCCTCGCCCCGGAGCACTGTCCTGGGGTCCAGGCAGCAAGCGTCGCTCTCGATGCGCGCGACCACCGGTGGGTCTCCGCGCCGAAGGGCAGCGGCGAGCCGCGAAGCCGGACCTTCCAGCGCCACCAGGAATGTGGGAAGGCCGTAGCCGGGCACTGAACCGCCGCCGACCGCCGACTCGCCTTTGATGAGGCGCGACGCGACGCCTCGGTCCTCGAGCTTCACAGACCACAGCGCGGCCCGCCTGCGCACCTCCTCGATCGGGACGCGCAGCATCCTCTGGACAGGGATCTCGTCCTCGCGGCCGGAGATCCGCTGCTTGAGCGTCGCCTCCAGCGCCGCAAGCGTCAGCTTGTCGATGCGCACGGCTCGCGCCAGCGGATGTCGCGCCATCTTGCGCACGGCCGCCACCCCGGCCTCGGTTGCCGCGAGCACGATTCCAGCCTGCGGGCCGCCCAGCAGCTTGTCCCCCGAGAAGGTGACGATGTCGCTGTGCCTCAGCGACTCAGCGACAGTGGGCTCGTCCGCGATGGGTTCGACTGCGCCGCTCCCGAGGTCATCGATCAGAAGCAGCGCGCGCGCATGAGCAACGACAGCCATCTCGCCAGGCCCCACCGATTCGGTGAAGCCCTCAACGCGAAAATTCGAGGTGTGGACGCGCAGGAGGGCGGCGGTCCGTGCCGTCACAGCCTCGTCGAAGTCGGCTGCGCGCGTGCGATTCGTGGTCCCCACCTCGACCATGCGGGCACCGGATATGCGCATGACGTCAGGCATTCGGAACGAGCCGCCGATCTCCACGAGCTGGCCTCGAGACACGATGACCTCGCGGCCTTTGCACAGAGCGGTCAGCGCGAGCAGCAGGGCGGCCGCGTTGTTGTTGACCACCAGCGCGGCTTCGCATTCGAAGAGCGCGGTCAGCAAGCCCGACACAAGCGTTGAACGTTCGCCGCGGCGTCCGGTATCGAGATCGAGCTCAAGGTTGGTGTAGCCGGCGGCGGCCGCCGCCACCGCGTCGACGGCTGCCCGCGACAGCGGAGCACGGCCGAGGTTGGTGTGGAGGATCACCCCACTCGCGTTGATGACCCTTTGCAGCACAGGCGCCATCTGCCTGCGAAGGCTTGATTCCACCTGGTTGAGACGCTCCTGGTCCGTCACGGCAGTGCCGTTCCGCTCAGTCGCGACCTGCTCTCTCAACGCGGCGACCACGCTGGCGCGCCCGAAATCGGCCACGAGGGCCGTGTAGCCAGGTTGGTTGATCAGTTTCCCTACGGCAGGCAGGGATACAGTCCCGCCAGCCCCGGGATTGCGTAGCCGGTGCATTGACCCACTGAGATTAGGCTCGCGGGGGTATAGAACGGCGACATCGCCAGCGCCAGCAGGTTCGCGCCCTGGAAGAGCTGGAAGAGAAAGAAGATGACGAAGAGGGCGATCCAGATGTCACGCCTGCGCGCGTAGACGTTGTAAAAGAACCGCGGGTTGCGGCTGCGGAACAGAGTCTCGACGACCTCCCAGCCGTCGAGGCCTGGGATCGGCAGCAGCTGGAACGCGAAGATCGACAGGTTGAGAAACACGATCGCGAAGAGCGTTTCTCCAATCAGACCGGCGGATAGGGTGAATGTCGAGGGCAGACCGGTCGCGGTGAGAAATCGCCACAGCGTTCCCAGCACGATGGCCACGACGAGGTTCGCTGCGGGGCCGCCCAGCTCATGCACCAAGCGCTGGCGCACCGAGCTGATCCGGTTCGGCTGCACCGGCACGCGTCTGCCCCAACCGACCAGCGCGATGAATACGGCGATGACGCCGAGCGGATCCAGGAAACGGCGCGGGTCGAGCGTGAAGTAGCCGAAGTACCTGACCGAACGGTCCCCCTGGAAGTAGGCAGCGGCGGCATGACCCATCTCGTGGACGGGGATGGCGACGAGCAGGGCGGGCACGAGCACCAGCGCCGCCAGAACGAAGGCGACGAAACCGCTCACTCTATGGGGATCTTGCCCACGCGTCTGGGTGAGCGGCGGCGGACGGAGCCAGGCGCGGAGGTTCTCGACCGGGCTCGGCCGGTCGGTGGCGCCGTCACCCGGTTCTCGTAGATCAGCATGAGGGCGGTTATCAGCTCACGCTGCGCGTTGAGCAGATGGACCTGCGCGGCCGGCGGCACCATGTCAGATACCACGTGCGTCACACGAGAGCCGAGCTCGTTGATCAGCTCGATCAGACGCTCGCCATCTCGCGTCATCGCTTTTCTCCTTTCACCTTGCGGCCGGCTAAGGTCTTCCCAGCCGCCCCGGTTTCTGCGCGCCGTGCGAACCGCACGCGCAACTCCCCATCTTTGATGGTGGCTCCGGCAGTGTCGCGCTTGGCGAGCACCGTCGGCAGCGCGATCTCCCGCCGGTAGTTTCCCATCGTGACGTAGAGCTCTCCGTTGTGACGGCTCAAGTCGACGTTGGAGCGATCCGCGAACGGGACCTTCAAAGTGAGGACATAGTCCGAGCCGTCCTTGTCGATGCGCTGCGGGCTGGTCACGGCAAAGAACTCGGCCGGATCGCGGCTCCCGTATGTGGCTTCGGCCATGCGCTGCAGCATCTTCTCTCCAACGACCTCCTGGTCGAATAGAGGCACGTTCAATATCGGGATGCCGACGAAGGACTGCTCGACTTCCGCCTCGTACCGCTTGTGAATCTGCTGCCATTTCTTGAATAGCTCGTCGTGCACCTCATCGGGCAGCAAACGATTGACGACCACCGCATCCGTGACATACCCGAAGAGGCTCAGGTAGCTGTAGGCACGCTTGGCCTCCTTGACCACCATCTTTTCGAGATTGAGCACGATCCGCACTGTCGTGATCGCCGGGTCCGTGAGCACTTTGCGCATCCCGCCCAGATCCAGCAGGAGGTCCTTTAACGAGGCATAGACCTCATCAGATGGCAGAGGGATGCCCATCAAGGGTTGCAGCACTGGGCGCGCCATGCGCATCGCACGCCTCTCCCATGGATAGATCTTGTCGAGCCACCACTTGGCGGCGTCCGGAAATGTGAGGAGCTGCAGCGTCTCGCCCGTCGGTGCGCAGTCGACGATCAGCACATCGTGCTCATTGCGCTGCGCGTAGTGCTTGATCCACATCAGCGATGCAATCTCGTCCATGCCCGGTGGGTTGGCGACCTCTTCGGCCACCACCTCATCGAGCCCTTGCGTCGAGAAAACCTCGACGGCGTACTCGTGCAGCTTTGCCCAGTGACGCTGCATCTCCTGCAGCGAGGAGACCTCGTGCGCCCACAGGTTCTTCGATATAGGCGTGAGATCGGTACCCAGCTCGATATCGAACGAGTCGCCCAGCGAGTGTGCAGGGTCTGTGCTCATCACAACGGTGCGGTAGCCGGCTCGCGCACACTGGACGGCCGTGGCGGCGGCGACCGATGTCTTGCCGACTCCCCCCTTGCCCGTAAACAGGATGACGCGCACCAGGTGAGTTTATCGATGATCGGAAAGTTGACTGGCGCCGCGAGATCGGCTCGCCAGCCGGGCTTACTTGATGACCAGTGGCACCGCGAAGGAGCCGACCGCCAGGAGGACGACCATCGCCGCGCCGACGACGAGGAGACGGACGAGGTCTTTGGTGAAGTAAGGAACGCGGTCCAAGGGAATCGCCGGGTCGCCTGACTCGATGACACGCAGGCCGCCTCGCTGCTTGACCACCTGGTTGCGCGCGCCCAGCGACATCTCCACCGCTCGAACCACCGCCTGGTCCCCGCCGACGCGGGCCTGCGAGACGCTGCGCTGGGTTAGCGGGACGCCCGGGGCGCCGGGTGTGCCGGCGGCTTTCACCGGCGGGCGGAACTTTCCGCGCGTCTTCTTCTTGCTCTTCCGACTCATCAGGAGACGAGTTTAGGAGGTTGGGGGTTGCGGAATTCCCCAGACTCTGGCGGCAGTGTGCCGGGGCCCCCTCCCGGCTGCGCCCCCTTCGCGGGCGGGCCGACCTCCCCGCCGAAGCGGGGAGGAGAACAGGCAGGCGGTGGTGGAGCGTCTGGTGGATCGTAGGGTGCGATTCTTGGGGGGATCCGCCTGCCTGTCGTTGGGCCGTGGGACTCAACCGAGTGAGACGTGGGCTACGACATATTGTGTCCCGCGCGCAGTTATACCGCTGAATGTAGGGACTGTCAAGCCTTAACACGTCTTTTCGCCTGATCGGGGGACGCTTTGCCTCGCGGCCGTTTGAGGGACGATATACGCCGATGTCCGGGCAGCCGAATCGACCGCCGCCCGGCGCGGGCAGTCAATCCTTCGAGCCCACGCCGCCGAAGCCGCCCATCCCCGCACAGCCAGTGGGGTTGCGCTGGCTGCCTTTCATTTTCGCCGCGGGTGCCGTGTTCTGGCTGGTGCAGCTAGCGCAGTTCGCGGCCACCGTTGCCGCCCCAGCCGGACGCGACCAGCTCCAGCAATTGCTCGTCCAGGAAGGAGTGAAAAGCGATCTATCGACGTGGATCACGATCGAAGCGATCGTCGGCTTCTTCTTCGTGATCGTCGCCGCCACACTTCACGCGACGGCCTACTTCGGCCTGAAGGCGCGCAAGCCGTGGGGTTGGGTTGCCGCAGTTATCGTGGCCGCGGCGTGGTCGCTGATTCTCGTCGGCATCCCGATGCTCGTCCTGTTGATCAGGGCCAGCACCCGGCGCGCGTATGGAATTCCTTAGGCAACTGCCTCGGGCTGCACGCGCAGGCGGATCGGCCCGAGAAGAATCCAGAAGCCGGCCAACAGCGAGATGGCGATGCCCACATAGAGAGCAGGCACGACCCCGTACGTGCTCCCGATGATGCCACCGATGAAAGCGCCGATTGGATTGGTGCCCCAGACGATCGTTCGAACCGTTGCGTTCATGCGACCCTGGAGGCGGTCCGGAGTTACGGTCTGGCGAAGGCTCACCTGGTTGATGTTGTAGACCGGGTTGACAAAGCTGCCGAAGAACATCGACGCAAAAAGGAGTGGGATTGCGAGGCCGTACTGGGCGAGAGGAACGAGGACCAGAGATAGGCCGCCGAGAAGGATCGTCACGAATAGCGTGGGCCCGAGTCCAATGCGGCGCGGGATCCACGCTGCGGTCAGCGCGCCGAGCAAGCCGCCCACCGCCCCGGCGGCGAAGATGACGCCGACAGTGCCCGGGCTGAGGTGCAGGACGCGATAGACGAAGATCAGGAAGACGGCGAAGCAGAGATTTGACCCCAGATTGAAGGTCGATGTGCTGCCGGCGATCTTCCAGATCGTGGAATTCCCGAAAACGACCTGGATGCCTTCCCACATCTCATTGAAGAAGCCGCGACGACCCGACTTGCTCGCGGGTGAAGGAGATGGCTCGGCGCGCCGAATCCAGACCAGCGAAACCACCGATATGAGAAAGGAAGCTGCGTCCGCCGCGACCGCTCGCGCCGGGCCCAGCAGCTGAATGAGGAAGCCACCAAGCGCAGGACCCGCCATCTGCGCCACCGAGCTGGTCACCTGCAGCTTCGTGTTGCCCTCGATGAGGTCCGCGCGCCCGATGAGTGCCGGCAGATATGACTGATACGCGAGGTCGAAGAAGACCGTTCCGACCCCAATGATCAAAGCCACCGCATACAACAGGGGCATCGACAGCACGTTGAGCTCGAATGCGATGGGAACGCTGGCGAGCGCCAGCAGCCTTCCCACGTCGCAGGCGATCATGATCGGGCGCCGGCGCAAGCGATCCACATAGACGCCCGCCACGAGGCCCAGCACCGGGAACGCCACCGTCTCGCAAGCTGCAAGCAGTCCGACCTGGAACGGGCTGGCGCCGAGCACGAGGATCGCAACGGTCGGCAGGGCGAGCATGCTGACCTGACTCCCTATCTCGCTGATGCCCTGGCCCGCCCAGAGCTTCAAGAACTCGCCGTCGCGCCACAGCCGTCCCCCCAGCATGGCGCGTAATTCTGAGGATGCGGCCGGAGGGCCGGCCGAGAGATTCGGTGATCCAGAGGTCCCTCCCAGTGCTGCGCACTGGGGACCCCAGTGGAGCGGCCGAGTAGCGGAGCGCGCGCATCAGTAGATGCGTACGCGAGCAACGGAGGCCGCAACTTTCCTTCGGGGACCCCAAGCCAACGGCTTGGGGCCCGCTGGGCGCCGAAGATCCGGTTGGCATCTCCGGCCGCACCCTCACACTTCGGTCGTCAGCTCCGCGTACTCCTCTTCGCCGATCAGCTCCTCGAGCTCGCTTGGGTCTTCGATCCGAACGCGAAGCAGCCAGCCCATGTCATACGGCTCCGAGTTCACCAGGTCAGGATTCTGCAGGGCTTCAGCGTTGACCTCGATCACCTCGCCGCTGATCGGCGCCTCGATTGGCGACGAGGCATCCTCGGACTCCAGGTGGCCCATCTTGCGCCTGGCTCGGAGGATGTCGCCGAGGTCAGGAAGCTCAAGTGACGTGATCTCGCCCATCTGCTCCCGCAGGTAGTCGCTGAGGCCGAGGACAGCCTCTGCCCCTTCCACCCTTACCCACACATGAGCCTCGCTGAAGCGAAGCTGAGCCATACCTAAATAATGGAACAGCCGCGGGCGTCTGACCAGGCTTTTTTCGAGGCGTCGGCGCGACCAAATCGCAAGTCCGAAGGCAGCCGGCCCGTTAGACGGGACATGCGCTATGTGCTGCTTGTGATCCTGATCGGCCTGTTGGCGTTCCTGTCGAACCAGCTGTGGATCTTGTTCGAGGGAGCCCCCCTCTTCTAATCAGACGAGCCCGGCGTTTAGGCCGGATTTACTCCGGCCGTCACCCAGCGCGCCATTACCAAACACCTCCAAGCGGGGTGGCTAACCGGTGGGGGTCCCGCGGGGGAGGCCTGCTTCCCCCGCGCTTTTCTAGTTAGTTTTTCCGATTCGGAAGAAGACGACGTCGCCATCCTTCACGCGGTACTCGCGACCTTCGACTCGCAGCTTTCCGGCCGCGCGCAGGGCGTCCATCGAGCCTGCGGCGACGAGCTCGTCCACCGATGTCACCTCGGCGCGAATGAAATGCTTTTCGAAGTCGGTGTGGATCTTGGCGGCCGCGACAGGCGCCGGTGCGTCCTTCTCACACGGCCACGCCCGGACCTCCGGCTCGCCCGCCGTGAAGTAGGTGATTAGGCCGCCAGTCTCCCAGACCGCTCGAGCGATCCGGCCGAGCCCTGACTCGTCGATACCGTAGCCGGCGCGCATCTCGGCCTGCTCGGCAGGATCGAGCTCACCGAGCTCGGATTCCAATCGCGCTGACAAGACGATGGCTGGAGCCCCTTCCGCCTTGGCGAGCTTGACGACCTTGGCCGCGGGCTCTCCTCCGGCCGGCAGCAATTCTTCAGCGGCGTTGGCGACGTAGACCGCGGGCTTCATCGTCACCGGGAAAACACCCATGAGCAGCGCGCGCTGATCGCGCTCGAGGTTGAGCGTGCGCAGCTCCCTCCCCCCGTCCAGATGCTCCTTCGCGACCGTCAAGACGTCGTGCTCGCTCTGCGCGTCCTTCTTTCCCGCTCGCGCCTCTTTGGCGACGATCTCGAGCCTCCGCTCGACCGAGGCCAGGTCGGCGAGCACAAGGTCGAGAGCGAACTCCTCCAGCTCGGCCGCGGGATCTGGGTCAGGACCGAAGCAGCGGGCGACCTTGACGAGAACATCGGCCTGGCGCGCGAAGGCCACACGCTGAGCGCGGCTCCCGGGCGGAGTGTCCTCGACGCGGACCTGGGCGGGGGTGACCTTGAGCGGCTTCACCGCCGCCGCCAAGCGATCCAATCGTTCGTCGGGCACGTCGACCATGCCGACACCGTCCGCGCCACGCCCTGACGTCAGCGCGTTGAACAGCGTGGTCTTGCCTGACCCGGTCGGGCCGACTATCGCTACGTTGACCGGCAATCTAGAGGTCCCGCGGGAGGGCCGGCCGAGATATTCGGTGTCCAGGTGGTCCAGCTGCTAGGCGCGGCCGAGCACCGGAGCGCGCGCATCGATAGATGCGTAAGCGAGGAGCGGAGGTCGCAACAACGCAGATGGGCCGCATGGGCGCCGAAGATCCGGTTGGCATCTCCCGCTGGACCTCTCAGCTCTTTTCCAGCTCGAAGGTTTTGTGAAGGATCCGGACGCCCTTCTCGACCTGGTCTCTTGCCACCAGGCAGGTGATGCGGATCTCTGAGGTGCTGATCATCTCGATGTTGATACCCGCATCCGCCAGCGCGCGGAACATCCTGCCGGCGATGCCGGGCGTCCCGAGCATGCCAGTCCCGACAATCGACAGCTTCGCGATCCCGCCCGCTGAAGAGACGCTCCTCGCACCCACGTCCTTGATGGCTGCCTTGACGAGCTTCACCGCAGCCTTGAGGTCCGACTCCGCCACGGAGAATGTGAGGTCGGTATGTCCCGAGCGGCCGATGTTTTGAACAATGACGTCGACCGATATCCCGGCCTTGCCGAGCGGCTCGAAGATCGCGGCCGCCACGCCTGGCCGGTCGGCGACACCGAGCACCGTGATCTTGGCGACGTTGGTTTCCTGTGCGATCCCGCGCACTCGTTGTCTTTCTTCCATTGGTACCTGGGCGACGATCATGGTACCCACGCCGTCGTGGAAGCTCGAACGGACGTGGATCGGAACGCCATAGAGCTCGCCGATCTCGACCGCGCGCGGGTGCATCACGCGGGCACCCACCGCCGCCAGCTCGAGCATCTCGTCGTACCGGATGTAGGTCAGCTTTCGCGCGTTCCGCACGACCTTTGGATCTGCGGTGAAGATGCCATCGACATCGGTGTAGATCTCGCATGAATCGGCTTTCAACGCCGCGGCGAGCGCGACGGCGGTGGTGTCGGAGCCACCTCTGCCGAGCGTCGTGATCTCGAGGCGTTCTGTCACACCTTGAAAGCCTGCAACCACAGGCACCTTGCCTTCCCGAAGCGCTTCGAGAATGCGGCCTGGGTTGATGTCCTGGATGCGAGCCCGCGAATGTTGAGCGCTGGTGCGCACCCCGGCCTGCAATCCCGATAGCGATATGGCGGCCACGCCCATGCCCTCCAGGCACATCGCGACCAATGGTGCGGTGATCGTTTCGCCGTTCGCGACGAGCATGTCCAGCTCTCGTGCAGGTGGCTCGGGGTTGACGCTCTGCGCGAGAGCAATCATGCGATCGGTGGTGTGGCCCATGGCGGACACGACCACAACGACCTGCTCTCCTCTTCTTACAGTAGCGGCGATCCGGCGGCTGACCCGCCGGATGCGTGCGGCGGTCCCCACCGAGGTCCCGCCGTACTTCTGGACGATCACAGAGTCCTGAACATCCCCTTGTCTGTGACCCGAGTGACCAGGCCGCGGCCGTGCTGCGGAGCCGCCGCGGCCATCGCCTTCGCGATTCGCGCAGCCATTGCCGGCGGACAGAAAGCAAAGACGCTTGGACCCGCGCCGCAGATGGCCGCTCCATAGGCGCCGGCGGTGTCGGCAGCGTGGAGAACTTCCTGCGTCCACGGATAAAGGTGGAGCCGGTGCGGCTGGTGGAGCCTGTCCCTGAGGGCGTGTCCCAACAGCGATGGTCGCTTGGCCGATATGGCACGCACAAGCAACGCCGCCCGAGCGATGTTGAAGACGGCCGACTCGCGCGAAACCTCGTCAGGCAGCACAGCGCGCGCTTTCTCTGTTGGAACCGGCGCGTGAGCGACGAACAGCGCAAGTCCCCAGCCGGGATTCGGCAGCTTCTCGTCGAACACGTCCGAAACAATCCGGATCCCGCCCGCTGCTGCCGCGGCCACGTTGTCGCGATGACCCTCGTCCGCGCCGGCGTCGATCACATGGCTCTTGACATCCCACGGGCTGGCCAACGCCGATGCGGCAAGGCGCGCTGCCGCGCTGCTGCCGAGCCCGACACCCATCGGGATCTCACTGCGAACGCGACCCTTCATGGCGAGGTGGGAGAACGGGTTGACGTGCGACATCAGGTATTCCGCACCTTCTCCTTCGTAGTCCCAAGAGGGGAAGTCGGCGGGGTTCGCCTCAACCTCGAGCCAGAGGTCGATGGCCATCGCCATACAGTCGAAGGCCGGGCCCATGTTGGCGATCGACGCGGGGACGCGAACTCTCATAGCTTCAAGACCTTAGCGAGTGTGCGCGCATCTCCGTCAAGCTCGATTGGCGGTTCGACGTTCTTGAGCGCGGCGTCGGGATCTTTCAGCCCTGACCCGGTGAGCACCACGACCGTAATCGCATCCTTTGCGATCTTGCCCTCCCGGACCAGTCGGAAAAGGAGAGCCAGCGGGGCCGCCGACGCGGGCTCGGCGAACAAACCCTCGCTGCTGGCCAGCTGGACCTGTGCCTGGAGGATTTCGGTGTCGGTGACCGCGGCGATCATGCCGCCGGACTCGTCACGCGCGCTGGTCGCCCCCTCCCACGAAGCCGGATTGCCAATCCGGATCGCCGAGGCGACTGTCTTCGGGTGCGCGACCGGATGGCCGCTCACAATCGGGGCAGCGCCTTCAGCCTGAGCGCCCACCATCCTGGGCAGCCGGGTCGAACGCCCGGCAGCGTGATACTCGCGGAATCCTTTCCAGTACGCCGTGATGTTGCCGGCGTTGCCGACCGGCAGGATGAGGTAGTCGGGCGCATCACCCAGCACGTCGACGATTTCGAACGCTGCCGTCTTCTGGCCCTCCAGGCGGTTGGGGTTCACCGAGTTCATGAGCGCGACGTTGTAGCGGCTGGTGAGGTCGCGAACGGTCTCGAGGGCCGTGTCGAAGTTGCCCTTGAGGGCGATCACTTTCGCTCCGTACATGAGGGCCTGGGACAGCTTGTTCATCGCGATCTCGCCAGACGGCACGACCACGATGGCTCGGACGCCTGCCCTTGCGGCGTAGGCGGCCATCGACGCCGACGTGTTCCCGGTGGACGCGCACATGAGCACTCGGCTCCCCGCCTCGAGGGCCTTTGCCACGGCGACGACCATGCCGCGGTCCTTGAACGATCCAGTCGGGTTTAAGCCCTCGTACTTGAAGTAGAGGTTTTTCAAACCGAGAGCTTTGCCGATGTTCCGGCTTGGCACGAGCGGGGTCGAGCCTTCCTGGAGGTCGATCTCAGGCGTCGCGGGCCCGACCGGTAGGTGCTCGCGGTAGCGAGCGATGACGCCCATGGCGGTCAGAAGACTCGCGCCCTCCCCGCTCGCCGGGGAGGTGGCCCGAAGGGCCGGAGGGGGGCCGGGGCGACCATCAGAAGACCCGCAGAAACGAAGACACCGCGTGCACCGGCTCCAGTTTCGCTATCGCGGTTCGCGCCTTCTGCAAGCTCGCGTCGCTCGAGGGATGCGTGGTCACCACGATCTCCGCCGTTCGCTCCTCCACCCACGCACCCTTTTGAATGAAGCTCGAGATGCTTACGCCCTCCTCGGCGTAAACCTGGCCGATCGCAGCCAGCACGCCGGCGCGATCGTCGACGCGAATCCGGTAGTACGCGCGGGTCATCACCTCCCCCATAGGGATCACAGCGACCCGGTCGTCGAAGGTGAAGGACGGGCGGCTCTGCACGCCACGGCGGATCGAGCGAGCCAGATCGATCAGATCTCCGACGACGGCGGAAGCGGTCGGCCGGCCCCCGGCGCCCTGCCCGACCAGAAGCACCTGACCGACCAGGTCGCCTTCGACGAAGACCGCGTTGGTGGCGCCTTCGACCTGGGCCAGCGGATGCTCGAGGGGAATCATCGCGGGGTGGACGCGCGCCTCGATGCGGCCAGGGTGACGCTGGGTATGCGCGATGAGCTTGATGGCGTAGCCGAGCTCGCGTGCGTACCGGAAATCCACGGGCTCGATGCCCTCGATGCCCTCGCGAAAGATGTCTTCAGGGCGGACCTTTATTTCGTAAGCGATAGAGCCGAGGATGGCGAGCTTGTATGTGGCATCGAACCCGCCGACGTCGTCGGTCGGATCGGCCTCAGCGAAACCCGCAGCCTGAGCTTCTCGCACGGCCTCGTCGAGGGTTAGGTTCGCGGCGGCCATCCGGCCGAGGACGTAGTTGGTCGTCCCGTTGATGACCGCGGACAGCCGCTCGATGCGGTTGGCCTGAAGGTCGGTGCGAAATGTGCTGATCAGCGGGATACCACCGCCGACCGCTGCCTCGAAGTACAGGTCAACATTCTTTTCGGCGGCGAGGTCGAGCAGGTCGGGGCCGTGCTTGGCCATGACCACCTTGTTGGCGGTCACCACGTGCTTCCCGGCCCCAATCGCCCGCTCCAGGTAACCCCTCATTGGCTCCTCCCCACCCGCGACCTCGACGATCACGTTGATCTCGGGGTCATCCAGCAGGTCGGCGGGGTTGGTAGTGAGCAGCTCCTTGTCGACCTCGACCGCACGGCGCTTGGCGAGGTCGCGAACGAGCACGCGCCGCAAGCAGAGCTCCATGCCCGCCCGGCGCGCCAGCTGCGACTGCCACGTGAGCATTCGCTCGGCCACCTGCGTGCCCACGGTCCCGAGACCGATGAGGCCGACGTTGAGAGGGCTGGATGCCATGCGCGCTATTCTCCCTGCCGTGACCCTGGTCCTGCGCGAGGCCGATGTCGAGCGAGTCATCCAGATGGATCCCGTGATCGCGGCAGTGGAGTCAGCGATGCGCGAGCTGGGCAACGGCGTTGCGCAGAACGAGCCCCGCAGACGGGCGTTCGCCCCGGGCGGGATGCTCAACGTGATGTTCGCCTCCTATCCCGGCGGCGGTTGCACAGGGCTGAAGGCGTACACGGTGGCCGCGGGCCGCGTGCGATTTCTGGTGGTCCAGTTCTCGCTCGACGGCTCCCTCCAGGCCCTGATCGAAGGCGACCTGATGGGGGCCTATCGCACAGGTGCGGCTTCCGCCGTGGCGGTCCGGGCCCTCGGGCCACGGGGCCCGGCGACGGTGGCTTTGATCGGCGCAGGCCGGCAAGCGGCCACGCAAGCGCTCGCGATCTCTCGAGTTCTGGAGATCAAGGAGCTGCGGGTCTTTGCTCGAGACCCGGCGCACCGGTCTGCCTTCGCGGCCGAACAGGGCAAGCGGCTTGGCATCAGGGTCACTGCAGCGTCGAGCGCGGAAGCCGCGGTGCGCGGTGCGGACGTCGTGGTCACGATGACCACGAGCTCGGTCCCGGTGATCGAAGCGTCATGGGTCGCAAGCCACGCGTTGGTGGTTGGCGCCGGCTCGAACTTTCCAAATCGAACCGAGGTCCCTGCCGAGCTCGTGACGATGGCGCGGTCTGTGGTGGTCGATCAGCGGGAGGCGGCTCAGCTCGAAAGCGGTGACCTGATCCAGGCCGTCGCCGCGGGAAAGTTCGACTGGGAGCGCGCCACCGACCTGGGCTCTGTGCTCACGGGAACCTGGAAGCGGCCGGAGCCACCGGGAATCACGCTGTTCGAGTCGCACGGCCTTGCCCTTTGGGACCTGGCCGCTGCGACGGTAGTGGTCGCTGCGGCCCGCGAGCGGCGCCTCGGCGAGGAAATAGACCTCTTCTCGCCCGCTTAGGGCTGGATGTGGCCCGGGATCGCTTGCGGCGCCAGAGCGCCGAGCTGGAGGGCGGAGCCGACCAGGTATGCCGCCACCAGGATGATCACCAGGGCCGCGCTCGCCGTTGTGTAGAGGAGCCAGGCGGGAGGTCCGGTGCCGGCGATCCGGACCATGAGGTCAGACCAATCGGGGCCCCGGCGCGGGCTCCAGTTGTCTACCGTGGTCCGGATCATCCGGCCAAGGTCGTCTTCGGAGGGTATAGCTGACCCTCCCTGTGTGGGTTTATCTTCCACGTAGGGCACCTTCATTACTCGAACGCTCCTGTTCCCAGTCTTGGTCGCTTCCGGTCGCTTTTCTCATGATGGCAACTGCCTTCGCGATCCTGGAGGCCACCGTGCCGGCGGGGACGCCCAGCACCGAGGCGATCTCCTCGCGGGTGAGGCCGTCGTAGTAGTGCAGGATCACGGCCGCCCTCAGCTTGGGGCTCAGCGCGGTGAGTGCCTTCGTCACCACGTCTCTGGCCTCAGCCCGATCGTAATCGCGCCGGTCGGGGGCCACGTAAAGGCGGGCGGGAAGGAAGCGGGCCAGCTTCTGCCGCCGCAGGTAGGAGATGGCAAGGTTGATGCCGATCCGGCGCAGCCACGCGCCCGGGGGGGCGGTGGGCGTGTAACGGTCGCGGGCGCGGTAGGCGCGGACGAAAGTCTCCTGCGTCAGGTCTTCGGCGGCTGCGGCGTCGAGCACCACCGCGCGGATCGAGCGGTACACGGAGCGGTACTCCTGGTCATAGAGCTCGCGGAACTGCGTGGCGGGATTGAGCTCTTCCTTGCTCTCTGACACAAGGTAAGTGTGATGACATTGAACGGCCACCGGAGTCAACTCCAATTTGGTGGGCGACCCGGGACTCGAACCCGGATGAGTTACCTCACACGCCCCTCAAACGTGCGCGTCTACCAGTTCCGCCAGCCGCCCAGCTGAGCCGATTGATTCTAGCGAAGGGCAAGTGTGCTGGTACCCGCGGCAAGAGTCGAACTCGCAACCTCCAGATCTAAGGCCCCATTTGGTTTTCGTGGCGACGAAGGTACGCCGTCATTCTCGCCACGAAGTCGGCGCTGAATCGCTGGACATGTTCGAAGTGGCCGACCTTGATGTTGCACTCCTTGCATAGGAAGCCCCTTGGTTGGACCATCCGGCAAAGGTGCCCGCTGAGGGATTCGAACCCCCGACCCTCTGTTCCGAAGACAGATGCTCTGGTCCACTGAGCTAAGCGGGCGTGGCGAGGCTCCCCAGTTTGTTTCGCACCGACTCAGTAAAAGCTGGAAGGCAGTTCAGACTACCGCGACGTACCGCTCGTGATTCAGCCCCCAGGCCGCGTACCGCATCAAACCCATTGCCCGGTAACGCTGGCGGCCCGCGCGCGTCTCTCCGCTTTCAATGGCTCTTCGCAGCGCTTCAGTAGTCGTGCCCGGAAACTCGGTGAAAGCGCGACCAACCGCGTCGATTATGTGAGCATCGGAACAGCCAAGCTCAGCCGCACCCAATCCCAGGTTCAAACGGTGCGCGAGCTGATTGAACAGATAGAAGCCAGGCGTGGCGTTCTCGACCTCGACCCCGTCGAAATCAAGCTCTGCCGCCAGCCAGCCCACTCCATGCACCGGCCCGTTCCTCACCTGCCGCGTCGTGCGCCAAAACGGATGTGCCGCGATGGCCAGGCCGCCCTGGTCGTGGATCGAGTGGACTGTCGCAGCTGCCGACATGCCCGGCTTCACACGACGCTCGAGGAACAATCCGATGATGTGACCGTCGCGGCTCGAAACCTCTTCGCCCACGATCACGTGAAGCCGCCTTCGCCTGGCGGCATGCTCGGCGGCGCGAAGCGCTCCTTCAATCGTGTCGTGATCCGTGACCGCGATCACATTCAACCCAGCCCGGCGGGCGGCGTGGTCGACCAGCTGCGCGGGCGACGGCCAGCCGTCGCTAGCGGTTGTATGCATGTGGAGGTCGGCTCGACCCCAAGCAACCATGGGTGTGCATCCTACGCCCGACGGCCTTACCATCGACCTTTCCACATTCCTTTATTCCTTCTCTAAGTCCAAGACACAAGTTGGGAGGTGCCTGCGATGGAAGGCTTGATGCAGGATTACGAGCTCTCTCTGCAGCACGTGCTCTGGCGTCTGGAGCGCCTCCACGCACACAAAGAGGTGGTCACCAAACAGGAACAGGGAGTCCATCGCACCACCAACGGGGAGATGGTCCCCCGAATCAATCGCCTTGCCGGCGCCCTGAAGCGACTCGGCATCAAGCCCGGCGATCGCGTGGCGACGTTGGCCTGGAACAATTACCGGCACCTCGAGCTCTACTACGCGGTTCCCTGCATGGGGGCAGTCCTACACACGCTCAACCTGCGGCTGTTTCCGCAGCACCTCGAATTCGTCATCAACGATGCCGAGGACAAAGTCCTTTTTGTCGATCAAACCCTCCTGCCTTTGCTCAAGCCACTCATCGGAAAGATCCCGAGCGTGGAGCAGTTCGTCGTGATGGGCAACGGCACGCCGCTGCCGGACCACGGTCTCGGTGACGTGCTCGACTACGAAACACTCCTGCATGCCGAGAGTGAGGCCTACCCGTGGCCCAAGCTGTCAGAGCGGATGGCCGCGGCCATGTGCTACACGTCGGGCACGACCGGCAATCCCAAGGGCGTCGTCTACTCGCACCGATCGCAGTTCATCCACACGATGGGCGTTCTCCAGGCCGACAACCTCGGCCTCACTGAAAAGGACGTGGTCTTCCCCATCGTGCCGATGTTCCATGCCAACAGCTGGGGTCTTCCATACGCATGCGGCATGGCGGGTTGCAAAGTCCTGTTTCCCGATCGATTCATGGGGGATGCCAAGTCCGTCGTAGACCTCGCAGAGCAGGAAGCAGCCACCATCCTCGCCGGCGTCCCGACCATCTGGATCAACACCGCCGCGCTGTTGAAGCAGACGGGCCAGCGACTGCCGAAGGTTCACACTGTCATCTGCGGCGGCTCCGCGATTCCCCGCTCACTTATGGAGTCGATGGACGCGATCGGGCTGCGCATGTTGCATGCCTGGGGCATGACTGAGACATCGCCTCTCGGCAGCGTGGCGCGGCCGCGCAGCGGCACGCCCGCCGATGACGAGCTCAACAAGCGCCTCACCCAAGGGATCGTGGTGCCCGGCGTGGAGATACGGATCGTCGACCCGGCATCCGACGAGGTGCTGCCCTGGGACGGGGTCGCGTTTGGTGAGATCCAGGTCCGCGGACCGTGGATCGCGCGCGGCTACTACAACGGCTACGACCCGGGGAAGTTGACCGAGGACGGCTGGTTTCGAACCGGCGACGTGGCCAAGATCACCCCTGAGGGTTACATCCAGATCGTCGACCGAACGAAAGATGTCATCAAGTCCGGCGGCGAGTGGATCTCATCAGTCGACCTCGAGAACGCGATCATGTCTCACCCCAAGATCCTGGAGGCGGCTGTAATCGGCCTCGCGCACTCCAAGTGGGATGAGCGGCCCGTCGCTTACGCTGTGGCGCGCCCCGAGTTCAAGGGCCAGGTCACGCAGGAAGAGGTCATCCAGTTTCTCCAGGACAAGGTCGCGAAGTGGTGGTTGCCTGACGAGGTGAGGTTTATCGACGAAGTGCCTAAGACCTCAGTCGGGAAATTCGACAAGAAGGTTCTTCGAGCGAGCGCAGTGCCCATCAAGGAAAGCGCGGCGCCGGCGGGTAGAAAGTGATGGCACACCACACGCAGACCCACGAGCACACCATTTCGCGCGAGACCTTCCACTACAAGTGGGACAACTCGCTGGCGCCCGCGGTTGAAATTGCGCCAGGAGACGTGGTCCATTTCGACACCGAGGAGGTGACGTCGGGCCAGCTCAAGCAGGGCGACCCGGCATCGAAGCTCGCTAATCTCGACTTCGACAAGCTGTACCCTCTCGGCGGCCCTGTCTTCGTGAAGGGAGCCGAGCCCGGCGACGTACTCGAGGTCGAGATCCTGGCGTTAAGACCAGGGTCCTGGGGGTGGGCCGCCCTCCTCCCGGGGCTCGGCCTGCTGGCCGCGGATTTCCCTGACCCATACGTCCGTTACTTCGAGCTTGGCGATCGAACGTCTGCCGAGCTGCGCAAGGATATTCACATACCGATCGCGCCGTTCTGCGGAACGATGGGCGTTGCGACCGATGAGCCGGGACCCCACGCGGTGCTGCCTCCGACCAAGGGCGCCGGCAACATCGATACGCGGCACCTCACTGCAGGCACCAAGCTCTACCTGCCGGTATTCGTCCAAGGTGGCATGTTCTCAGCCGGGGATTGCCACGGCGCGCAGGGAGATGGCGAAGTCTGCGTTACCGGGATCGAATGCCCGATGACATTCTCTCTCCGGTTCAACGTGGTCAAGGGCGGGTCCTTGCGGCCATGGAGCTACCACTTTCTTACGCCGGCGGTGCCGCTCCAGCCTCGGAGCGATGCGGCCGGGT
Source organism: Candidatus Dormiibacterota bacterium (assembly GCA_003139695.1). Taxonomy (GTDB): domain Bacteria; phylum Chloroflexota; class Dormibacteria; order Dormibacterales; family Dormibacteraceae; genus Palsa-872. The sequence goes on from PLJM01000005.1 coordinate 181,976, forward strand.
ATCACGCCGTGTGCGCATTGGGTCCGGACCTGATGGAGAACGCGCAGAACGCCGTGCGCGACACGATTGCCTGGCTTGGTGCAGACCATGGATTGAGCCGCGAGGACGCTTACATCCTGTGCAGCCTTGCGGGCGACCTCCGCATCAGCCAGATCGTGGACCAGCCGAACTTCGGGGTTTCCTTCTACATGCCCCTGAGCGTCTTCAAGTAAATACGCACCGGTTGTGGAGCCATGGCCGGAGCTTGCGCTCAAGCTGTCGCGGCACCGTGCGGCATACTGACCTCTCACTAGGCCACGGGTGAGTACTACACAACTCGGCAAGTATCCGATTGAGGCTGAGCTCGGGCGCGGAGCCATGGGCGTGGTGTATCGGTCGACGCACCCGCGCCTGGAGATTCCCGTCGCCATCAAGGTGCTCGCCGAGCAGTACTCGAGCGACGCAAGCTTCCGCCAGAGATTCCATCGCGAGGCCGCCACCGTTGCCGCACTCAACCATCCGGGCATCGTCCGCGTGTACGACTTCGATGAGGACGGCCCAGTTCTTTTCATCGTCATGGAGTGGGTCGAGGGACGATCGATGCGCTCGTGGCTCGACGAATACGGGCGTTTCAGCGTCGATGTCTCCGTCGACCTGGTGCAGCAGCTGCTGTCAGCCGTCGGCGTCGCGCACGACTACGGCATCGTGCACCGCGACCTGAAGCCCGACAACATCCTGATCTCCAACCGCGGCAAGACCAAGATCCTCGATTTCGGCATCTCGAAACTGATCGACGACAAGCACCGGTTGACCGCGACGGGCAGCATGGTCGGCACACCCGCATACATGGCGCCGGAGCAGGTTAAAGGCGAGCAGGTCGACGCGAGCTCCGACATCTACTCACTGGGCATGATCCTTTACGAGCTGCTGCATGGCGAGCCGCCGTTTACCGGTCAGCTACCCGCGGTGTTGCACTCGCAGGTGTTCGACCGTCCGCGCGCATCGACGGCGATTCCCTCTCCGATCATGGAGATCATCTGGAAGGCGACGGCGAAGGATCGCAGCCAACGATTCCAGACATGCGAAGAATTTTCCGGAGCCTTCCATTACATGCCGAAGCCCGCTGCGGCCCAGCCGCCCGCGGAGGCGATATCGGACCAGCTGCCGGTCACTGTCCACGAAGTCGACCTGCCGAAGTCGCAGTCTCCATTGCGCGCCGACAGTTCCAAGCCGCCGGGCGTATGCACGTTCAGCGATTGCGGCGAGCGACGCGGTTGGGCGTGCGCATATAAGGACCTCACCGGGCGCGAGTGCAAAAGCTGGTGGTGCCGCAAGCACATTCAGTTCATCGAGAGGACTCCGTTCTGTCCTCGGCACGCAAGCGTCATCCGCGCGCTCGCACCGACCGCGAACACAATCTTCGAGATCAAGAACCGTCCTGCCGTCGATGACCGCGCGCTGCCGCTCGCAGCGTTGGTCGCGGAGGACGTCGACAAGGACGTCACCGAGCTCGTGCGGCGCCGCTACCAGAATCGCAAGGACGTCACGCTCGCGCGGGACCGCACTGTGCGACAGACGTGGTCCGGGCGGAACGAGGTGGCGTGGGAGCGCAGCTGGTCAGCTCTCAAGAGCCAGGGTTACCTCGTCCGCATCGCCGTTCGAGTGACGACAGCCGAGCCTGACCTGGTTCAGCTGCTCATCGGCAATACGGTCGTGTTCAAAGAGCTGCCCGACTGGATCAGCCGCCGGCGCGAAGGCGAGCAGCCCGACCACGCCGACAGGGCGCGGTTTGGCAAGAAGCTATTCGCAGCCATCCTCGAGCACGTCGATCAGCCGCAGCCGATCCCCGCGTCGGCGATTCCGGCTAATGGGCAGGACATCGAGCCGCCGCCGCCGCCCGAGATCAATCGCACGCTGATTGAGGGCATGGTCCTGAGGCTCGCATCGACCGCCACGCGTTTCACTGGCTTCGAGGTCGCCGAGCAACTGGCCCTTCCGTTCGCAGCGGTCGAGCCGATCCTCAAGGCCTTGACTGGCGCGAACTTCCTCGACGCCCTCGGGTTGGCCCCGGAGCAGGGCCCGTGGCTGGGCCGCCCGCTGCCCGAGCGCATGGCCTACGCGCTCACCAAGCAGGGACGCCTTCGAAGCGACGAGATCGCCAACGCGAGCACTCGCTACTCGGGACCGGCGCCCGTGTCGATGCACGAGTACAAGCTCGTGCTCGCCGAGGCGGCTAAGCCCGGCACGCTCGACCTGACCAAGGTCACGATGGCCCTGCACGGGATCGAACTCGGTCCGGGCGTGGTCGAGGCAGTTCGGGCAGCGGTCAACTCTCGCTCTTCGATCTTCATCTACGGCGCGCCTGGAAATGGCAAGACCACGCTGGCGCGGCGGATCCCAGCCTTGCTCGGCGGACCGATCGTGATCCCTTTCGCGCTCGACATCGGGGGCGGCGAGGTGATGACGATCTTCGACGGCTCCATTCACCGACTGGAGCAGCACCAGCCTGCGGACAAGCGCTGGCGCAGAATCGCGCGTCCCCTGGTGCAGGTGGGCGGCGAGTTTCAGCTGGACATGTTCGACCCCACCTTCGAAGAGGGGAGCCGAACGTATGGCGCTCCTCTGCAGGTCAAGGCCAACGGAGGCGTGCTGCTCATCGACGACCTGGGCCGCCAGCGTGTGTCGCCGAAGCAGATCCTCGACCGCCTCCTCGTGCCGCTGGAGCAGGAGATCGATTACATGAACCTGAGCTCCAGCGGGCGCAAGGTCGAAGTCCCGTTCTGGGCCCAGCTCGCGCTTTCCACCAACCTCAAGCCCGCAGAGCTGCTCGACGAGGCGTACCTGCGCCGCCTCGCGTACAAGGTGCTGATGCCCGATCCCACGTGGGAGATGTGGTGCCGGATCTTCGAGCGCGAGCGGGATCGGCTGACGATTCCTCCCGACCCGCCGGCGCTGGAGCTGATCCGGAGCCTGTACAGCGGCCGGCCGCTGCGCGGCAACCACCCGCGCGACCTTCTGGAGCGGCTCGTCGACGTCTCAGCAGCGCGTGGCGTCCGCCCGCAGCTCACCCTGGAGCTGGTCGAGGCGGCCTGGCACACGCTGTTCATCACGAGCTGAGCCGGCCGCACGACGGCCGGACTTCCGGCCCGGACACGACCAACTGGGCCGTAATGGCTCCATCAAATCGCCCGGATGCGACCAATCGTGCCCGAATGGCGGGTCTTCGGCCGCACGACGAGCCCTCGGTATACTTTGGCGTCGCCCCGAAAGCGGCGGTGGCGGAATGGCAGACGCGCTAGTTTCAGGAGCTAGTGTCCGCAAGGACGTGGAGGTTCAACTCCTCTCCGCCGCACCATCGATGTGACCCGCCAGACGTTGGCTTGCCACCTGCGCCTTTCCTGCGACGGTGATCAGTTGTGGTCAGGGTGCGCCGGCTAACTCTCGAATGAAGCGGTGGCGAGCGTGAATCTTATCTGGTGCCCGCCGTTATCAACCACCAACCCACCCTGGCTCTGGCCGAGAACAGTGACTCCGCCCGGAAACGGTGCCTTGTAAAAATGCCACCACGCAAATGGATGGTCAATCGAACCATCTAGACACGACGTCTCGGACGCGCCGCAAACGTCCAAGCCAATCACTCCGGGCGCTCCCACGAGGCCTAGGGTTGTCAGCACCCAATCATTGCCCGCCAAGAGACAGTTTCGTATCTCGCCATAACGGCGACTAACTTCATCAGCGGTCACATTGCCGGCGGCGGACCACGGTCCGCATATGGGCGATGCTTGGGCAGGTTGACTCGCGGCACTTGGGTTAGCCGACGCCGGCGCTTCGCTGTGGCTGGCCACGGGCGGAGACGCACATGCGCTTGCAACCACGAGCAGCACTGACAGAAAACAAACCCGAAGGCCCACTTGGCTCATAGAACGCATGGTGCTACTAACGGTTACTGGATACCATCGCGCCGGAACCAGTCCCTGGGGATGTCGTGGGCTTTTGCGACGGCCAACAGCCAACGTGTCGCGGCCCTAATAGCCTTCGTGAACGGATCGTGAAGCGGACGGCTAAGGCGGCACTGCCGCGATCCCGCCATCCGGGGTGATACCCAGCCGCCACCGTTCTTCATGAACCATCCGGTGGTGACGCCGGCATAGCAGGATCAGGTTTTCCATCACGTGCTTGC
>PLJM01000015.1 GCA_003139695.1 Candidatus Dormiibacterota bacterium
ACACGTCACCCGGAGGTCGACACCGGCACCAGCCGAAATTCGTATTCAAGTCAGCCTTCAACGAGGGACAGCGAAGTGGCGGAATGGTCAGGGTCGACATCTCGATTCGGTTCGGTCGAGGCCGGTGCGATTGCGTTGGCGTTCTTCCTGCTAGCTGCATGCACCGTAGCCGACTCGACGGCCACCGTTACCTACCAGATCGCGACTGCCACGGCTAGCTCGGATTCCATCAATCTCGCGCGCGCAGATGGCGTACTTGGTGGACAAACCAATCGCGATGGAACTGCCTGCATCTGGCTTATCAATGGACGGGACAAGATCGCGCTGTCGTGGCCGTACGGGTACACGGCGCGCGTGAGCCCATTGACTGTTTATGACGGCACTGGGAAACCTGTGGTAGAGGTGGGAGAGGTCGTCACCCTGGCAGGCGGCCTTTTGGGTGGCGATGTACGGTCGATTCCTAGCTGCCCCGGGTTTACGAAATTCTGGGGTGTGGGTGAGGTGGTCAGCGCTCAATAGGTCAAGTGCGCGCTAGTCGAGTCTTGTAGTCCACCTAGATCACAAACGTACGCACCATCTCGGCAAGGCGTACCGGGTCCAGGACCCGCACCATCCCGGGAGCGGTCTCGACGATCCGGTCGCCGCGCAATCCCTTCAGGGCTCGACTGACGACCTCGCGCGACGAGCCAATCGACGCGGCCAAATCGGCGTGGGTGGTTTTGACCGTGAGCTGGCCGCCCGCAAGCTGGGCCCGGCTGGCAGGCTCGAGCAGGTCGTAAGCCAGACGCTCGGGGACGTTGCCCAGGGACCGCACCGCGATCATGCGTAAGTCATAGCGGACTCTCGCGGCGAGGTAGGTCGCAATCGCCGTGACCACCTCTATCTCCTGCGCGACAACCCTGCGGGCAGTGGGCAAATCAAGGAGCGTCAGCGTGGAATCGACGACGACCTGGACGAACACGAGCGCTGGGCCCCGCATGAGCGGTGTGCCTGGGACCAGGTTCCTTGAACCGATCAGGTTCCCGGGATAAAAGAAGGCCGTCGTTGCCTGCCTGCCGTCCGCAAGAGCCCAGTAGGTGCGGGCCAGGCCCTCCTTCAGCAAGAAGGCGCGATTGGACCCGCCGGCGCCGAAGGCCACCGTGCCCGCGGGATGCCTCTCATCGCGGGCGTTCTCGAGCAGGCGTCGCCGGTTGGCCTTACTCAGGAGGGCCAGTACATCGACGTCCTGTCCGGCGAAAGCCGGGGTCGCCACGCGGGCATTATGCCCCTGCCCTGACCCTCTCGAGGGGCTATGTCAGTGAGTCTTGTTGCTCCCAATTGGTGTTGGCGATGGCGAGGCCGGCTCTTGAGTCGGCGTGGCGGAGTGAAGTGTTAAAGAGATTTCAGATCGCACTTCTGACTTCTGTGTCGTCAAGCGGACCTCACGACCGCGAAACTGATCGTTATGACTCAGGCGGCTATACCGCCCGCCGACCTGCTCCCGGTCAGCCGCAAGGCGAACCTTCCTTATCGGATCGTCAGGCTCGTCGCCATTCCGCTACTTCATTTCTTCTTCCGCTTCGACGTCGAAGGCCTGGGCAACGTGCCGCGGACGGGCACCTACATGGTTATCGCGAATCACCTCAACTGGCTCGACGAGTTCTCTCTCCTCATGCTGCTGCCCATCGAACCCAGGCTTCACTTCCTGGCCAACCCGACGATCCTCGTCACCCGCAGGGTGCAGTGGTTCCTCGTCCGCTCCACCGGTGGCTTTGTCCCTGTGGTGCAGGGGCGGCACGGCGACCCCGCGCTCTTTCGCCACGTCGACAGGTGCCTCGAGGTCGGTGGCGCGGTGGCGATCTTTCCCGAAGGCAACTACGGTCACGCCGAGGGTGAGCTCATGCCTTTCAAGAAGGGATTCGCTCATTTCGCGATCAAGGCGAAGGTGCCGGTGGTGCCGGTGGCGCTGGCGGGGACCAAGGACCTCTGGTTCGGAAAGCGCATTCGGGTGGTCGTCGGCGAACCGCTGCTGCCGGCGGGCCACGACGCTGATTCGCTGACGGCCGCCGCCTACGAGACGGTGAAAGGGCTCATGCCGGCATACCGCGACCAGCCGGGCCGCAAGTGGTTTCGCAAGAAGCTCACTAACCTTTTCTGACATGGCACTCGCCCAAGTCCTCTGCGAAGCCCTGGTCGGCCGCGAATCCGAGATCTCGCTGCTCGAGGACGCCTTGCTGGCGACTCTCCGAGGCGACGGAGGCGTGGTGATCGTCGGGGGAGAGGCGGGCATGGGCAAGACCAGGCTGGTCGCCGACCTCGTCACCCGCGCTCGTCGACGGGGCTGCGTCGTCGTCTCGGGCGTTTGCAGCGAGGCTGAGCTGTCGCTGCCCTACCTACCTTTTCTTGAGGCGATCGGCAACTACCTGGCTCGGGAAGATGTCGCTGCGCTGCGCGAGCGGCTCGGCCCCGCGTCCGACGATCTGGCCCAGCTCTTCCCCCAGATGGGCCGCCCGCAGCTTGCCGAGGGCGAAGCGCACCAAGCCAAGCTGCGGCTCTTCGAATCAATCTTGCTGCTGCTGCGCGATGCGGCCCGGTCCAGCGCGCTCCTGGTCGTGCTCGAGGACCTGCACTGGGCCGACCCCGCAACGCGCGAGCTGCTCGACTATGCGACGCGAAGGTTGCGGTCGACAAATGTCTTGATCCTTGCCACCTATCGCACGGACGAGATGCACAGGAAGCACGCGCTGCTGCCGACGATCGAGGGCTGGCGTCGTTCGGGCCAGGTCCAGATGGTCGAGCTGAAAGCGCTCCGGCCGGAAGGCGTAGCCGACATCATCTGCGCCATCTTCGAAGAGTCGGTTGTCAGCGATGAGTTCCGAGATTTTCTCTACGAGCGGAGCGAGGGAAATCCCTTCGTGGTCGAAGAGATGCTGCGCGACGCGCTCGATCGCGGCGACATCTTCCGGACGGCGCAGGGCTGGGACCGCAAGGAGGTCAACGAGCTTCGCATCCCCCGCACCGTGCGCGACACGATCCTTCACCGGCTCGAGCGCCTGAGCCGTGGCGAGATCGCCGTGCTGTCGGCCGCGGCTGTAGTTGGTCGTTCTTTCGATCTTGCGACGCTCGCTGAGGTCACAGGGGTCGATCAGACGGCGGTGCTTTCCGCCATCGAGATTGGCGTCATGTATCAGCTGCTGGAGGAGGATCGCGCCAACTACGGGCGCTACCAGTTCCGCCACGCGTTGACCCGCGAGGCGGTCTACGAGGACATGGTGGTGCCGCGGCGCCAGCAGCTGCATGCGCGCGTGGCCGAGGTGTTGTCATCGCGTCCCGACTGGGCGGCCATCGATCTCGCTCATCACCTTCTGCTGGCCGGCAGGTTCGACGAGGCGGTGGGGATGTGCGTGACCGCCGCGGACGATGCGACAAAGGGACGCGCCTATGGTGATGCCGCCGCGCTCCTAGAGCGCGCTGCCCCGCACGTCAAAGATCCGGCGGAGCGAGGCCGGCTGCTTTGCAAGGCCGGCGAAGCCTATTGGAACAATATCGAACCGGGATTGGCGAAAGCCCTGCTCGAAGCCGGCATCGCGGACCTGGAGACAGCTGCTTTGCGGCTCGAGGCGGCGAGTTGGCGAGTCCTTCTCGGCCGGTGCTACTGGGAGCTGCAGCGATCCGACCTCGCGCGTGAACAGTTCGAACAGGCTCGGGACGTGCTGGAGACGGCCGGCCCCAGTGAGGCGCTCGCCGTCGCCTACATTCGACTATCGGGTCTCGACGTGTTCGATCGCACTGGGGATGGGGGCATCGGCGACGCCCAACGCGCCGCTGAGATCGCGACTGCCGCGGGCTCTGGCATGGCTCTGGCGTGGTCGTGGAACTTCCTCGCCCTGGCCAAGATCGGGGGCGGCCTCGTTGACGAAGGCTTCAGGCATCTCGAGGACAGCTATGCAGCGGCCCGTGAGGGCGGGTATGAATTCCAGGCGGGCAACGCTGTTTACAACGCCGCCTGGATGGCCGTCCACCTCGGTCAGGGACGCAGAGCGCGGCTGTGGGTAGATCGGATCGATGAGACAGCGACGCCTGGCATCGCGTGGTCCACATATGTGAACGCACTGTTCACTTTGCACACCGGTCGCGTGAACGAGGCCATCAGCCTCACCAGGAAGGCGCTGCAGTCTTTTCGAGACGTGGGTCACGAGAAGATGGGATGGCGCAGCTCGGTGCTGCTCGCCCAGGCGCTGGCCGAAAACCTCAGGCCGGCGGAAGCGCTGGCGGAGCTCCCCCCGATATCGTCGCGAGTTGATGGGCAGGACGCTGTTTATGACGGCACGGCGCGCGTACGGACGCACCTGGCAGCCGGAGATGTTCAACGAGCGGTGGCGGACGCGAAATCGGTGGCGCCCGCTCAGGCCGATCTCGGCTCGCCCGCCGACGCGGTGGCCGAAGGTGCGGCGCCGGATGCGACGTGGTTGCGCTCATTTATTGAAGCGATGCCCGCTCACGCCGGCGCAGCCGAGGCGAGCCCCCGCTCAGCCGCCGCCCGAGGGCGCCTGGCTCTTTATGAAGGACGGTTCGAAGATGCGGCTCGACTCCTGGCGAAATCTGAGCAGTCGTTCAAAGAGGAGGGTTTCCGCCTCGATGCCTGGCACGTGGGGCGCGCGCTGGCCGAGGCTGAGGCGGGGGCCGGCGAAAGTCGAGTTGCGCAGCAGCGTCTGCAGAGGATCGTCGCCGAGGCGGAGGACGCGGGCGCTTTCTTGGCCGCAAAGCTCGCTCGTGACACTGCGGAGAAGCTTGGCCTGGAGGTTTCGCCTGCGCGACATGTGGCATCGACCCCCATGCCGACCGAACGCGTCAGCACTGGCGAGCGGATGGTCACTGTGCTGTTTGCCGATGTGCGTGGCTTCACGGAGATGAGCGGCCGGATCTCGCCGGCGGACATGCTCGAGCGGATCGGGTCGCTGCAGCGATGGGCATCGCAGGAGGTGCGGAGGCATCACGGTTCGATCGACAAGTTCGCCGGCGACGCGATCATGGCCACCTTTAACATCTCCGGCGAGAGGGTCGACCACACCCTCGACGCTCTTCAGGCAGCGGTCGCGATCATCGACAAAGCCGCACTGGCCGGGCTTCCTGTCGGCGCCGGCATCGCGGTGGGGCCGGCGGTCGTGGGCAGGCTGGCGGATTCCGCAAACGTGAGCGTGCTGGGCGAGGTGACCAACCTGGCCGCACGGCTGCAGGCGCAGTCGCCGGCGGGGGAGGTGACGATGAGCGAGGAAGCCCTGCGAAGGGTCAGCGAATGGTTGAAGGAGCGCCAGTTGGAGCCGGAGCGCCTGGAGCTGGATCTGAAAGGCTTCTCAACCCCAATCGTCGCCTACCGTGTTCGGAGTGGCGTACCTATTAATTAGAAAAGGCGATCCTCCCCCGCTCGCCGGGGAGGTGGCGGGCGACGCTCGCCGGAGGGGGTGTTCAATATCCCGCTTCCATGTCGACGACGTTCCTCAACGGCTCGCCACGCAGATATCGATTGAAGTTGTCGACGAAGATCTCCGCCGCCCGCTCCATCAGGTGCTCGGTGGCCCACGAGGTGTGCGGCGTGATGATGGCGTTGGGCATCGACCACAGCTCAGAGTCGGATGGCAGCGGCTCGGTCTCGGTCACGTCGAGATAGGCGCCGCCGAGGTGGCCCGACTTTAGAGCGGCGATCAGGTCCTCCTGATCGATCAATCCGCCTCGCGCGATATTGGCAACCCACGCCCCCTTTGGCAGCGCCGCGAGCTGGTCCTTGCCGACCAGCGCGCTGGTGGCGCCGGTCAACGGCACGGACAGTATTAGAAGGTCGGTCTCGGGCAGGCGCGCCTCCCAATCCTCGGCCGCGATGACGCCCGCCTCACCGCCCGGATTGCGGCGCACGCCCGTCACCGACACCCCGAAGGGCCGCAGCCGATCGGCGATCGCACGGCCGATGCCGCCATATCCATAGACGAGGGCCCGCTTGCCGTGCAGCTCGGCCATGGAAGGAGGTGCCTTGAGCCACTCCCGCCGGTCCTGCGCACGCACCAGCTCGGGCAGGCCCTTCAGTCCCGCCAGCAAGCCCATGACCACGTACTCAGAGATCGGGATAGCGCCGACGCCGGAGCCATTGGTCAGCACCACGTGGCGCTCTCGAAGAATGTCCAGCGGCCAGCCATCTACGCCTGTGGCGGCGCTCGTCACCCACTTGAGGTCGGTGCCGGCCCTGAATACGCGGTCGATGTCGGTCAGCCCGAAGTGCACCCACACCACCTGGGCGCCCGGCATGGCGGCAATACAGGTGTCGGTGTCGCTGTACCAGGCGATTTCAGGGTCGGAGGGAAGGCGCGAGAGCACGGGCCTCAAGCGCTCGGGCAGAACAACCTTCACCTGCCAATTGTCGCTGCCTCCGAGGCAGCGTTTTGCAAGACCGGACCTAACCCATCGTTATGCCCTTTAACGGCTACACAAAGTGGCCGCACGTCTGTTAAGGTGTCGATTCTTCGGTTCTTGAGCGGTCCCGCACTGCGTCCCCGCTTCGAGCTCAGGCCTGAACAGCGCCCCAGGGGTAGGGCGACTTCAAGGTAGGGGTACGCAAGGGGTTGTTTCCACTGTTTCGCGCGGTCCTCGTATGGACCGTGGTTCTGGCGGCCGTGATCCTGCCGCGCGTCGACACGCCCGCGTCCCCCGCCTCCGCAGTCGCCGTCACCCAGCTCAACGCCTACGACCGCCAGTCCGTGGTCAGCCAGGCGCGCGACCAGCGTGCTCTGATCGCCGCCGAGGCCCAGGTCCAGTCCTGGACTCGAGAGCTCCAGCAGGGCATGGCCAAGTACCAGTCGCAGCAGAACGCGCTGGCAGCGGCCAGGGCCGAGGCGGCCAGCTACGCGGCGCTCTCCAACCACGCACCGCCGCCTCCCTACATTGCCAAGATCATCAACGCCGCCTTCAGCCCGCTGGGGGCACGCGCGGTCCAATGGGCGATCAACGTGGCTTACTGCGAATCTCGCTATCACCCGAACTCGGTGAACACCGACAGCGGCGCCACCGGCCTCTTCCAGTTCATGGCGGGCACGTGGTCGGGCACTCCATGGGCGAGCAAGTCACGCTTCGACCCGGTCGCCAATGCCCAGGCCGCCGCCTGGCTGTACAAGACGTATGGCCCAGGGCGCTGGAGCTGCCAGGGCTGATCGGCGCCTCCCTCTAAAGGGAGATCGACGACCTTGCGCCGCCGACTACGGCTTCAGACGCCCGATTCGGCTTCTTGCGTGACGACCATCTGGAGCTGGTAGATCGGCTGCTTTTCGGTCATGCCCTTGAGGATGAGTGGCTCGTGGTCGATCACCTCGAGGTCGGCCGCCAGCATGTTGCGCGTCGTCTCGGACATGAGCACCTTGGCCGGCCGCACCTTGGACAGGTAAAAGCTGTTGTTGACGGGCACCCCAATCAGGGTGAACTCGAGGCGCTTTTCGGACCCGACGTGGCCTGCAACCACCTCACCAGTGTCGAGCCCGATCCCCACGGCAATCTGTGGCTTACCCAGGTCCGTGAGCTCTTGGTTGAGGATGTCGATCTCCTTGAGCATCGCCCGCGCCGCGGCGAGGGCACGCTGGGCGTGGTCGACCTGCGGGTTCGGCGCCCCGAAGACGACGAGCATGCCGTCGCCCTGGAACTTGTCGATGTTGCCGCCGTTCTCGAGGACGGCGTCGATCATCCGCGCGAAGTAGTCGTTCAAGAAGCGCACGAGCTCCTCAGCCTCCATCGATTGCGACAGGGCTGAGAAGCCGGCGATGTCGGAGTTCAACATCGTCACCTGCCTGCGCTCGCCCGGCAGGAACTTCGTCTCGCGGTCGGAGCGGGCGAGGACGTAGTCGGTGACCTGCTTGTTGACATACAGCTCGAACAGCTGGCGCAGGAACTCGGAGCGCTCGTACTGGCGCGCGTTGTCGATGGCGATGGCGGCGAGGTCGGCGATCGCCTGCAGGAACTCTTTGTCCTTCTCCGCGAAGACGGACGCTCGGAAGGGGTTGTCGACGTAAACGGCGCCGATGACGCTGCCCTTGGTCACCAGGGGCACCGCGATGATCGAGCGCAGGTTCTGGAGGATGACCGACTGCTGGCCCTTGAACCTGTCGTCCGTGGAGGCGTCGGTGGAGACCACCGCGTTCCCCGTCCGCACGACGTGCTCGATGACGGTGCGGGAGCCCAGGAACTCCTTGGACTTCTCGGGGTCGGCGTCCCCGCCGGACATCTGGACCGACATGATGCCCGTGGCGTCGACGAGGACGATGAAGCCGCGAGAAGCCTTCATCAGGGAGATCACACGATCCATGACCCTCTCGAGCACGACGTCGACCTCGAGAGAGGAGCTGAGGTCTCGGGCGAGCTCGTAGAAGATCCGATCGCGCATGCCGAGATCAGCCTCTTGACGCATGGCCACGGGCTGTGTAACGAGGGGTTCTGGAGGTTCCTGCGCTCTAGAACGAATTAAGTGGTCGGGTGGGTCGCGTCGCTAGCAAGGGTCGCCCGCCAGCCACCGGTAAACTCGATCCTGATGTCCTCCGGCGATTCCCCCACGCCCAACGCCGACGCCCTGCTGGACGGCCTCAACCCGCCCCAGCGGGAAGCCGTCATGCACGAGGAAGGCCCCCTCCTGATCTTCGCGGGGGCGGGGAGCGGCAAAACCCGCGTCCTCACGGCCCGGATCGCCTACCTCATCGCCACCCACCAGGTCTGGCCTGACCGCCTCCTCGCCGTCACCTTCACCAACAAGGCGGCAAAAGAGATGCGCAGCCGCGTCGAGCGCCTCGTGGGCGAGGATGCGGGCAAGATGTGGGTGGGCACCTTCCACTCCACCGCGGTGAAGATCCTGCGCCGCGACGCCCACCGGATCGGCATCGTCCCAAGCTTCGTGATCTTCGACGAGGACGACACGCGCGCCGCCCTGAGGCGCGTCCTCGACGACCTGAAGCTCGACCAGAAGCGCTACCCCGTGGCAGCGCTCAGCAACGCGATCTCGGCGGCCAAGAACGAGCTCAAGGGGCCGGCCGACTACCCCAACCGCAGCTACCACGACGAGATAGTCCGCCGCGTCTACGAGTCCTACGAGGAGCTGCTCAAGCGCTCAGGCGGCCTCGACTTCGACGACCTGATCATGAAGCTGGTCGAGCTCTTCAACACCGACGACGACGCGCTCGACAAGTGGCGCGACCGGTTCCGCCACGTGCTGGTGGACGAGTACCAGGACACCAACCGAGCGCAATACGTGCTGGTGAACCAGCTCGCGGCGGAACACCGCAACGTGGTCGTGGTCGGCGACGACGACCAGTCCATCTACCGGTTCCGCGGCGCCGATGTGCGCAACATCCTTGACTTTCGCAAGGACTATCCAGACGCGCACGTGGTCCGCCTCGAGCAGAACTACCGCTCGAGCCAGGCCATCCTCGACGCCGCGTACAGCGTCATCCGCAGCAACCCCGAGCGGGCCGAGAAGAAGCTGTGGACCGAACGCGCAGGGGGCGAGAAGGTGTGCGCCACGCAGGCCTACAACGAGGTCGAGGAGGCAGAGTTCGTCGCCGATGAGATCGAGCGCCTGCGCAAGACGGAAAAGCGCGGCTATTCCGACTTCGCGGTCCTCTATCGCACCAACGCGCAGTCGCGCTCATTCGAGGACGTGCTGGCGCGCCGCCGCATCCCGTACCGCCTGGTCGGGGGCGTGCGCTTCTGGGAGCGCCGCGAGGTCAAGGACGTGGTCGCGTACCTTCGCTTTTGCTTCAACCCGCGAGACGCGCTGAGCTTCGCGAGGATCGTGTCGGTGCCACCCCGCAAGATCGGCAACGTCACGGTCGATGCGCTGGGAGCTTATGCCCGAGATACCGAAGCCGACCTGCTCGCGGTGCTGGCGGACCCGGCGCGCGTGCCCAACCTGCCGCGCGCAGCCATCGATCCGCTGCGGAAGTTCCGCACGCAGCTCGAGTCACTCCGCTCAGTTATGGGGGTCATGCGGCCCAGCGAGCTCATCGACCACGTGATCGAGGTGATGGGGCTCAGGGCGCACTACCTCGATGGCACGCCCCAGGGCGAGGCCCGCATCGAGAACCTGAACGAGCTGCGCGGTCTGGCCGAGAGCTTCGACGACCGATCGCCCGACCAGGGCCTCGAGGATTTTCTCGCCGAGGTCGCGCTGGTGTCCGACGTGGATGCCTACGACGAGAACGGCGAGGGCGTCACCCTCATCACTCTGCATATGGTCAAGGGCCTGGAGTTCCCCGTCGTCTTCATGGTCGGCATGGAGGAGGGCCTGTTGCCGCACCAGCGCGCGCTGGACGAGCGCGAGGAGAACCCATCGGCCGTCGGGGCCACCACCGAGATGGCCGAGGAGCGCCGCCTCTGTTACGTGGGCATGACCCGCGCCAAGGACCGGCTGTACCTCAGCTGCGCCTTCCGCCGACATTTGTACGGGCGCTCGCAGCCGGCGTTCCCCAGCCGCTTCCTCACCGAGATCCCGCAGGCCATGCTGTCGGCGCCGCGGGGCAGCGCGCCGGTGGCCCCGCCCCGCCAGGGATATAAGGAGAGATATCAGGAGCTGCAGGTGCAGGCGGCGCCCGCCGCCCCGCCCGTCCAGCGGTTCTCGAGCGGAGATCGGGTGTCGCACCCGGCGTTCGGCAGCGGCATCGTCGTCAAGAGCACCCTTACCCGCACCGATGAGGAATTGGTGGTCAAGTTCGACAAGGTCGGGCTCAAGATCCTCTCCGGGATGATCGCGCCCCTCACGAAATGAGCAAGCGCAAAAAGATCGTCGACCCCGAGGTGCGGTCGAACGAGCTGCGCGAGCAGATCCGCAAGCACGAGCATGCCTACTACGTGCTCGACCGGCCCGAGGTCAGTGATGCCGAGTTCGATGCGCTTTTCCTCGAGCTGAGGCGCCTGGAGGACGAGCACCCCGAGCTCGTCACACCGGACTCGCCCACGCAGCGGGTCGGCGGCGAGGCCTCGGAGCAGTTCGCGAAGGTGCGGCATCGCTCGCCGATGCTGAGCCTGCAGAACGCGTTCGACGAGGACGAGATCCGCGCCTTCGACAAGCGGGTGCGCGCGGTGGTTGGGGACAAGGTCACGTACTGCGCAGAGCTGAAGATCGACGGGCTCGCCATCAGCCTCACCTATGAGAAAGGAAGGCTGAAGCGGGCGGCCACGCGCGGCGACGGCACCGTGGGCGAGGACGTGACCGCCAACATCCGGACGATCAGGAGCGTGCCGCTCTCGATCACGGCCGTTGCCGGGCTGCCTGACGTGTTCGAGGTGCGAGGCGAGGTCTACTTTCCGATCGCCGCGTTCGAGAAGCTGAACCGCGAGATCGAGGCGGCCGGTAAGCCACGTTTCGTCAACCCGCGAAACACCGCAGCGGGCAGCTTGCGGCAGATCGATCCGAAGGTGACCGGGAGTCGCGACCTCCAGACCTTCATGTACATGCTCGATCCGGCCGGACCCTGCAAGTCGCAGTGGGAAGTGCTTCGCACGCTCGAGAAGATGGGCTTCCGAGTCAACAAGCACCGGAGGCGGCTGGCGTCGATCGACGAGGTGATCAAGTACCACGCGGAGTGGCAGCGCAAGCGCCATGAGCTCGAGCACGAGATCGATGGCATCGTGGTCAAGGTCGACAAGTTCGACCAGCAGCTCGAGCTGGGCTTCGTCGCGCGTTCGCCGCGCTGGGCGATCGCGTTCAAGTACACGCCGGAGCAGGCGGAGACGGTGGTTGAGGAGATCGATTGCTACGTCGGCCGCACAGGAGTGCTCACGCCGGTTGCGCATGTGAAGCCGGTCATCGTCGGCGGGGTGACGATTCGCAACATCACGATGCACAACGAGGCGCAGGTCAACGAGAAAGGCGTGTACGTCGGGGCGCGCGTGGTCATCCACCGCGCCGGCGATGTGATCCCCGAGATCGTCAGTGTCATGGAGCCGAAGGAAGGCTGGCGCATGCCGGCCAAGTGCCCGGTGTGTGGGGGAGAGGTGGTGCGCGAGGAGCCGTACATCGCGCACCGCTGCATCAATCCGTTCTGCGCCGCGCAGCGGCTTGAGCGCCTGCGCCATTTCGCGAGTCGCGGCGCGCTGAACATCGAGGGCCTGGGCTATGCGACGTTGACCCAGGTGATCGAGAAGGGTTGGGTCGAGGACCCGAGCGACCTGTTCCGGCTGTCGAAGGAGCAGGTGATGGAGCTCGAGGGGTTCGCCGACAAGTCGGCGTCGAACCTCATCGAGCGCATCGCCGAAAGCAAACGACCGCCACTGGGGCGGCTGCTGTACGCGCTGGGCATCCCGCAGGTGGGGGAGGCGACGGCGGACCTGCTGGCCGCCGAGTTCGGTTCGATCGACACGCTGCGGTCGGCGGCCGAGGAGGACCTGGTCCGCACCGAGGGCGTGGGGCCGAGCATGGGCAAAGAGATCGAGCAGTACTTCAAGGGCCATGGCGGCGAGCTGCTGACCAAGCTGTTGAGCGCCGGCGTGGAGCCGCAGGCAACCGAGCCGGTGGGTGAGGGGCCGTTCACGGGCAAAACCTTTGTCTTCACGGGCACGTTGGAGACGATGAGCCGCCCCGACGCCGAAGCGCTGGTGCGGCGCCTGGGCGGCAAGGCTGCATCGACTGTGAGCGCCAAAACGGACTATGTGGTGGCCGGGCCAGCGGCGGGATCGAAGCTGGAGAAAGCGCAAAAGTTGAAAGTCGCTGTGTTGGACGAAGAGCAGTTCTTAGCGCTGGTTACGAAATGAAAGAGAGGTCCTCCCCCCTCGCGGGGGAGGTGGCGCGAAGCGCCGGTGGGGACGTCCAGAGTGGACACACCGGTGCGACGCCTAACTGGCTCTGGGCAGCTTTGCTCGCCGGCGCGGTGGTGACCGTGTGGTGGGCATGGTTCGTGTTCGGCTTCTTGTCGGAGCCCTCGGCGGTGGGCCGCGTCCTGGCCGTGCTCGTGACGTCGATCGTGCTGTCGGTGGTTTCGGGCGTCGTGAGTGCGGGCGCTGCGATAGGACTCCTTCGTAAGGAATCGTGGGGCCGCCCATTGGCCTGGATCGCGGCTGTCACCCTGACGCTCAGCGGCGCGGGCGCGATCGGTGGCATCCCGGCGCTCGTCGGCCTCGTCGCGAGTCGAAAGCACGCCAGCCCCTAAGCTACTTCGGTGTCACTAACTCGCGAACAGGTGCGCCATGTCGCCCTGCTTGCGCGGCTCGGGCTCGAGCCTGGCGATGAGGAGTTCTACGCCGAGCAGCTGAGCGGCATCCTCGCCCACATCGACCGCTTGCAGCAGGTCGACACCGACGACATTCCTCCAACCGCCCAGGTGGTGGAGATCGTCAACCAGCTGCGCGAAGACGAGCCGCGCCCCGGCCTCAGCCAATACGAAGTGCTGGCGAACGCGCCGGTCGCGTATGACGGTTACTTCCGGGTGCCCTCCATCCAGGAGGAGGCCTGATGGACACGACCCACATGACCCTCGCGGAGCTCCAACGCTTGCTGCAGGCGCGCGAGCTTTCGGCGAAGGACCTTCTGTCGGAGCACCTGATGCGGATCGACAACGTGGACCATGACGTCAAGGCCTTCCTGCGGCTCACCCCTGACTTGGCGAAGGAGCAGGCTGCCACGGCTGATCGGGCGCTGAAAGCGGGTGAGGCCGGTCCGTTGGCCGGCATTCCGCTCGCGGTGAAGGACGTGCTGTGCGTGAAGGGCGTCGAGACGACGGCCGGCTCGCAGATCCTGCGCGGCTTCAAGGCCCCGTACACAGGCACCGCTGTGGGGCGGCTGTTCGAAGCCGGAGCTGTGATGGTCGGGGTCACGAACTGCGACGAGTTTGCGATGGGCAGCTCGACCGAGAACTCGAGCTACTTTCCCACGCACAACCCATGGGCGCTCGATCGCGTGCCGGGTGGTAGCTCGGGCGGGAGCGCGTCGGCGGTCGCCGCGGGTGAGGCAGTGGTTTCGCTGGGCACGGACACGGGCGGCTCCATCCGCCAACCGGCAGCGCTGTGCGGTGTGGTGGGGATGAAGCCGACGTACGGACGCGTCAGCAGGTACGGCCTCATCGCATTTGCATCGAGCCTCGACCAGATCGGTCCTTTTACGCGCTCGGTCGAAGACTGCGCGATCGTGCTGGAGGCGATGGCGGGCCGCGACCCGCTGGACGCCACCTCATCCGATCGTCCCAACGATGTGCGGCGCGATTTCGACGCAGGCGTGAAAGGCATGAAGCTTGGCGTGCCGCGCGAGTACTACGACGTGGACGGCATCGAGCCGGGTGTCAAGGCGGCGATCGACAAGGCTCTCGACGTGCTGCGGGGTGCGGGCGCGGAGATCGTCGATGTCACGCTGCCGCACACCGACTACGGGCTGGCCGCGTACTACATCCTCGCGCCGGCCGAGTGCTCGTCCAACCTCGCGCGGTTCGATGGCGTCAAGTACGGGATGTCAGATCAGGAAGCCACAAACATCACGGATGCCTATATGAACAGTCGCCGCCACGGATTCGGGACCGAGGTGCGGCGGCGCGTGATGCTGGGCACGTACGCGCTGTCGAGCGGCTATTACGACGCCTACTACCTCAAGGCGCAAAAGGTGCGAACACTGATCAAGCGCGACTTCGACACCGCGTTCGAGAAGTGCGATGCGATCGTGAGCGCGACGTCGCCGACGGTCGCGTTTCCAATCGGTTCGAAGACTAAAGATCCGCTCGCCATGTACCTGTGCGATGTGCTGACGCTGGGTGGAAACCTGGCGGGGCTGCCGGGGATCAGCGTGCCGTGTGGGTTGTCAGAGGGACTGCCGGTGGGCCTGCAGGTGCTGGCACCTCAGTGGCGGGAGGACGTGGCGCTGCGAGTAGCGCGGGCGTACGAGGTGGCGAGCGGCGTGAAGGTGGAGGTGGCTCCACTGTGAGCAATGAAGACCTGGACGCCCCCTCCGGCCGTTCCGGCCACCTCCCCGGCGAGCGGGGAGGACATCCCTCCTCGTGGGAAGTGGTCATCGGGATGGAGGTGCACGTGCAGCCTCGCACCCGGACAAAGATGTTTTGCGGGTGCGCCGTCGGCCAGCTTGGCGATCCGCCCAACTCCAACGTTTGCGAGATCTGCACCGGGATGCCCGGCGTGCTGCCGGTGATCAACAAGGCGGCGGTCGAGGCGTGTCTCAAGACCGCTCTCGCGCTCAACTGCGAGATCCCGCGCCACACGAAGTTCGACCGCAAGAACTACATGTATCCGGACCTGCCGAAGGGCTACCAGATCAGCCAGTACGACCTGCCGATGAGCCACGACGGAGTTCTGGAGCTAGATGGACGCAAGGTGCGAATCCGCCGCGTGCACCTCGAGGAGGACACGGGCAAGCTCGTGCACGCCGGGGACAAGCTGCATATGGCTAAGGAGTCGTTCGTCGACCTCAACCGCGCGGGGATCCCGCTGATGGAGATCGTGAGCGAGCCTGACCTGCGATCCGCGGACGAGGCGCGCGATTACGCCGTGGCGCTGCGCACGCTGCTCCGCACGATCGGTGCGTCGGAGGCGGAGATGGAGAAGGGCCAACTGCGTGCGGAGCCGAATATTTCTATCAGGCGTATAGGCACCGAGGAGCTGGGCGTGAAGACCGAGCTCAAGAACATCAACTCGTTTCGCGCGCTGCACCGCGCGATCCAGTTCGAGGTGGCGCGCCAGGTCGAGGTGGTGGAATCGGGCGGCACCGTGGTGCAGGAGACGCGGGGTTGGTCGGAGGCCGAGCAGCGCACCTTCTCGCAGCGGAGCAAGGAGTTCGCGGAGGACTATCGCTACTTCCCAGAGCCGGACCTACCGCCGCTGGAGCTGGACCCGAAGTGGATCGAGGCGCTTCGCATCGCCCTGCCCGAGATGCCGGGTGTTCGTCGTTCTCGCCTCATCTCCGAATACGGCCTGCCCGCAGCCGATGCCGGCCTGATCACGGCCGATGTCATGTTGGCGAACCTGTTTGAGGCCGCGGTCAAGGCTGGAGCGCAAGCGAGACCGGCGGCGAACTGGGTGATCGGCGAGGTGGCGCCATCGGGCAAGCTGCCGAGCGCAGAGGTCCTGGCCGATGTGGTGAAGATGGTGTCTGGCGGCAGCATCACGAGGGACCAGGGACGCGAAGTGCTGACCGAGTCATTGAGCAGTGGCCGGGCGCCGGCGGAGATCGTTGCGGAGCGGGGCTTCGCCCAGGACAGCGATGAAGCGTCGGTGAAGGTGATCGTCGAGGCAGTTATGGTCGCGAACCCAAGGGCGGTGGAGGACTACCGAGCCGGGAAGAAGCAGGCGCTTGGCGCATTGATGGCGGATGTCAAGAAAAGGGCGCCCCAGGCCAATCCCAAAGTGGCGAACTCTCTACTGCAAAAACTGCTCGGCTAAGCAGAGCTTCCTCTCCGCGCCCAAAGGGCGAGGGCGCCGGCAGGGCTCGGAGTAGGCTGGGGCGGTTGATGAAGGGTCCCAATTTGAGGAGTACGCCATATGTCGATCGCCGAAGTCATTGAGCTGCCGAGGGGCAGCAAGGAAAAATACGACGAGGTAATCAAGGAGGCGGGGCTCTCAGGCTCGATGCTTGCGCCAGGTCAGCTCGTCCACTTCGCCGGCCCTTTGCAAGGTGGTGGCTGGCAGATTTTCAACGTGTGGGAATCACAGGCCGCGTCTGACGAATGGGAGAAGGTCCTTCGACCTGCTCGTGTCAAGACCGGATTGCCGGCTGTGATCCCGCCCACCAAGGTGTTTGAGGTGCATCGCCTGGCGAAATAGCCGGCAGGCTTTCGTCGAGCGGCCACAACACGCCGGAGACCGTGCTTCTCTTAGCCTTGTCCAGTGCCACCGCCTCCCGACATGCACGTGCATACCGAGTGGTCGTGGGACGCGCCCCGCGGGCACATGGAGCGCAGCTGCGAGCGCGCGATCGAGATCGGGCTTCCCGCACTGGCGTTCACCGAACACGCGGACTGGGCCCTCGTGCACGAGGGGCAGCACTCCGTCGACATCGTCGGCTACCTCGATGCCGTGGAGCGATGTCGGGCGAAGTTCAAGGGGCTGCGCATCCTCACCGGCGTTGAGCTCGGCGAGCCGCACTTGTTTCCGCGCGAAACCGCCGAGGTCCTGGCGGCCGCGCCGCTGGATCACGTGCTCGGATCCATCCACAGCATCCGGATCGATGGTGAGCTCATCGACGCCAGCCAGTTCCGCAAGAAGGAAGGCCTCGACTTTCCGAACGCTGTGCGTGAGTACTTTCGCGAGACGCTCGCGATGGTCGACAGCGACCAGCCTTTCGAGACCCTTGCGCACATCGACTACCCGAAGCGCTACTGGGTCGACGGCGCAGCGCCGTATCGCGAGGAGGACTACGAGGAGGAGATCCGCGCGATCCTTGCCTCGGCGGTACGCAGCGGTAGGGTCCTCGAGGTGAATACCACGCGCGGCTCCATACTCTGCCCCGACATCACCGTTGTGAGGTGGTGGCGAGAGCTGGGCGGCCAGGCAGTGTCATTTGGAGCCGACGCGCACCAGCCGGACAAGGTGGGGGAGGGTTTCGACCTGGCGACGCAGATGGTGCAGGCCGCCGGTTTCAAGCCGGCGAAAGATCCGATGGCGCTCTGGCGCCGGTGATCCTGAAGCCGACCTCGCCCGCGCACGGTGGTGCGAGCATCGCGCGCGACGACGAGGGCAGGGTGTGGCTGGTCAACTACGCGCTGCCGGGCGAGGTGGTGGAGGCCGAGCCGCGCGGCAAGCAGGGCGGAGTCGCGGTTGCCGCGACCACGCGAGTGATCGAGCCGTCGCCCAACCGAGTTGAGCCGCGCTGTCCGTACTTCGGCGCGTGCGGCGGGTGCCAGTGGCAGCACGCTTCGTATCCGCAGCAGCTGGAGCTGAAGCGGCAGGTGGTGGAGGAGGCCTGGGCGCGCGTCGGGTTGCGATTGCCACCCGACACGCCGGTTCTTGGCATGGACGACCCGTGGCGGTATCGGATTCGGGGGGAGTTCGAGGCAGTGCCCACGGGCGAGGGCTGGCGTTTTGGTTTCCATCGGCTGCGCTCTCATGCAGTGCTGCCGATCGCAACGTGCGACATCCACGATCTGCGCATCGAGAAGGCGCTGCCGGCGTTCGCGCAGGCGGCCGGCGAGCTGCACCTGACAAACCTGCAGAACCTGCTGCTCACCATCGAGCCAAACGGCAAAGGCCTTTTGTGCCGGCTGCGCCATAAGGGCAAGGAACCGGTGTGGCCGCGAGACGAGTTCGCGCGGCGGGTGGGGGAGCTACTGCCGGACCAGGTGCTGCTGGACGATGCCATGACCCTGGAGTTCTGGGACATGAGCTTCCGCGTGCGCAGCGACACGTTCGTGCAGACCAACTACCAGCAGATGCTCGTGCTTTACCAGGCGGCGCTGGACATGCTCGCGGTGGGGGAGGAGGACCACGTTCTCGACCTGTATGCGGGCATCGGCACGATCTCGGTGGCAGTGGCGCGAGCGTGCGCCGGCGTCACGGCGATCGAAGAAAATCCGCGCGCAGTGCAGCTGGGACATCTGAACGCGAGGATCAACTCGGCAAAGGTTGAGTACCTGACAGGAAAGGTCGAGACGGTGCTGCGCCAGGTGCGGATGGGGCGGCACCAGGCGGCGATCCTGGATCCACCACGTGCGGGGTGCGAGCCGGCGGCGCTGGCGGAGCTGCTGAGGTTGGGACCGGAGCGGCTGGTCTACGTGTCCTGCGAGCCCTCAACCCACGCGAGGGACCTGATCGGACTGGTCAGGGGCGGCTACAGGGTCAGGAGAGCCGCGATCGTGGACATGTTCCCGCAGACGTACCACATCGAGACGGTGGCACTGTTGGAACGAGGTGCAGGTTAGAACGCCCCCTCCGTCGCGCTTCGCGCGACACCTCCCCGGCGAGCGGGGAGTACCTAGTGGGCCTAGAAGGCGTTTAGGCTGTGGCCAAGCTTCAGGAGGGCGAGGCGAAGACGACCAGGGCGTAGCTGTCTAACCGCGAATGCCAGAGCGGGCCTCAGCAGCAGCACGTGTGGTCCAACGTTGAGAAGACGTTTGCAGTTACGGGCACCGAGGGGCCAATCCTACAGAAAGGGACCGGCCGGTGGGTCAGGTTAGTAAAACCTGGGGCTGTGGGCGAGCTTGACGACGCTCAGCCGCAGGCGACCGGGTCCGAGTGACTTGACGACCAATCCGAGGAAGATTCTGACGAGCACATCAGCCAGAACGTCACCTTGGCGGAGAACGTTACGAACGCAGCCTGACGAACTCGGCCAGGCGGCCCACGCCCTCTCGCAGGTCCTGGTCTGAGCTGGCGAGGCTGATCCTGACCGCGTCCTTGCCAACCTCCCCAAAAGCGGAGCCGGGAGCGACCGAAACGCCCTTCTTCCGCAGGAGCTCGAAAGCGAAGGCGCGCGAGTCGAGACCGCTGGGAGAGACGTCGGCCATCACATAGAAGGCGCCTGCAGGCTCGGCGATGAAGAGGCCGGCCTCGCGCAGCAGGTCGACCACCAGGTCGCGGCGCCGGCGGTAGGCCGTCACCATCTCGGTCACGCAATCCTGCGGCCCATCCAGCGCGGCCTCGGCTGCGACCTGGCTGATGGTCGAGGTGCACGAGGAGTTCGACTCGAGCACCTTGGTCACAGTATCGATGAGCTCCGCGGAGCCGGCGACGTACCCGAGGCGCCAGCCGGTCATCGAGTAGGTCTTGGAGAAGGTGAAGACCGAGGCGATGCGGGGATCGTCGGGCGCGAGGCTCGCGGGGCTGGTCCAGGTGCCGTCGAGCACGATCTGGTCGTAGCACTCGTCGCTGATCATCCAGAGGTTGTGGCGCTGTGCGAGCTCGACGAGCTCCTCGATCGTCCTGCGGGGGTAGATCGCGCCGGTCGGGTTGTTGGGGCTGTTGACCACTAGCAACTTGGTGCGCGGAGTGATGAGGCGGGCGAGGGCGTCGAGGTCGGGCTGAAAACCGTCCGCGGGGCGGCAGGGATAGAAGACTCCTTTCGCGTCGGTCCAGGACAGCATCATCCGGAAGTTGGGCCACCCGGGGTCGGGGAGTAGGACCTCGTCGCCGTCCTCGAGCACGGAGGCGAACACGGCGGCGATGGCGCCCACCCCACCCGGGGTGCAGGCGATGCGGTCGGGCGTGACGTGAATGCCATTGACGCGAGCGAGCTTGGCGGCGAGCTTCTCGCGGAGGGAGAGGAGGCCCTGCGTGTGGGTGTAGTAGGTCTTGCCCTCGTCGATGGCCCGCTTGCCGGCGTCGCCGATGTGGTCGGGGGTTCGGAAGTTGGGCTGACCGACGTCGAGACGGATGGCGCCGGGCGTTCGAAGCGCCTCGTTGGCGATCTCGCGAATCCCGGAGTGGTGACCCTCCGCGGGGCCGTGGGCGAGAGGAGGCAGAGAGATTCGAGCCACGGTCTCATTGTGCCTGAGACCTACGGCTACGCTTCGCGAGTGCGAAAGCTGGGCGGCGCAATCCTTGTAGTGCTGGCGATCGCCGGCTGCGGCGGCCCGCAGGCGAGCTCGGCAGCGTCAGCGAGCCCAACGAGCTCGGCGTCCGATTCGCCCAGCGCGTCCACATCGCCAACCCCGGGTGGCTCGCCCGTCGCAGCGGTTCCGGACCCGAAGCTCACCTGCACGACATTGCCGGTGCCTCGCGATCCTCTTCTATTGATGAGAGGGTCGATATCCGGTCTGTACGTCCTGGACGTGGCCGATCCACTCCACCCGGCGCAGGCCTGTCAGCTGCTCAACGTGACCAGCGGGCGCTTCATCTCGGCCACGAAGATCGAGTTCTGGTACTCGACGTTCGTCGGCACAGCGGACCTGCAAACGGGCAGCCTGAACTGGAGCCGTGCGTGGGTCGACCCGCCAATCGAGGTCGTCTTCAGCGCAGACGGCTCCAGCTGGGCGTACCGGCAGGCGGACGCTTCAGGGGTGAGCACGCATCTTGTCGTCGGCGGCACGGACCAGCTGTTGGTGACCCGAAGAGCCATTGGCGGCAACCTCGGGCCGGTGACAGGACCTGTCGACCAGCTTGCATTCTCCGCGAGCGGCCAATACCTGTTGACCTACACGCTTTTCGCGTCGGCAGGCGAGCAGCCGAACTTCGTGGTGTTTGCAATGGACGGGTCGACCGTTTTCAAGAGCACGATCGCGAAGATGGGGACCTGGGACCGAGCGGGCAACCGGCTTTACTTCCTGGCGGCGACCACGGTAGGTGGCGTCGCGGGGACGGCGAAGAGCCTGGATCCTGGTGGTCAGCCGGTGGTGCGCAGCCCGAAGCTGTCGAGCTACTTCTGGCCGTCGCTGTCACCAGATGGAAGGACGCTGGTGTTCAACACGTACGGCGCGCAGGCCTTTTCGCACCCGTGGAAGCTGGACATCGCGAGCCGCGCGAAGACGCTGCTATCGAGCGCTACCAGCACGGAGCCGGTGTTCATCGCGCCCGACGTCGTGTGGTCGAACGAAGGAATACCGTGCGCGTGCGGGCAGAGCGGCACGAGCGCGCCGGATGGGAGGGTCATCGCACACAACCTGAAGACAGGCGTCAACTCGGTGGTGCTGGAAATCGCATCCCTCACGCCGAGCAAATCCCCAACCGAAGACATCGTGGACGTCTGGTTCGGCTAATTGGCCTCTCGTCGCATGACCAGGATCTGCGTCCCGACCAACCGCGCAACCACGTTGATGATCGGGATCATTCGCCTGAAATAACGGGGGAACTCGGGCGGGTCCAGACGCCTGAAGCCGAAGCGCTCGTAGTACCCCTGAAGCTGGCTCCGGCAGGTGAGATGGACGACTCCTTGTTCACGGGTGAGGAGGGAATTGATAATCGCAGCGCCGATGCCTTCGCTTTGACGAGCTGGAATGACGGCGATCGAGGCGAGCTCGCGGCTCCCATCCCCGTGGGTTTTGACCTGCCCGATCCCAACGATCGCCCCGCCGTCCTCGGCGACGACGAAGTTCGGCCATTGGAGGCTCATGCGATTGATGCCGGCCTCTTTGATGAGGCGGCGAATCGTCAGCTGATCGGCTTCGGTCGCGGGTCGGATGGTCGGCGCCATGTCACTGTGAGCACTGACGCTTCCTGAATTCAAGCCTGGCTCTGGTCTTGCTGGCTGATCACCCACTGCAGAAACTGAATGACATAAGCGGGATTGGGTACCAGGTAGACATCCTTGGTCTCCTTTCCTTCGCGCGCGATGCCCAACGCGTCTGAGTAAGGCTCGATCTGAAGCAGTTTGGCGATTGGCACTGAAACTTCTCGTTTGGTACCAAGGAAAACAAGGCGCTTGTTAGTAACGATCAACTTGCCCGTGTCCAGGTGTGCCAGATATTCGCTTTGAACGGGATGCCCGCGAAAGCTGCTAACTCGATAGCGGAATCCATGTCCTAGCGGAATGCTCACGCCGTGGCTCCCTCCAACGAATTCGGTCTTCGTCTTGAACCTGCACAACGTGGCGGCGACTTCGACCGCCGCAACCTCTTTGGTTTTAAGGACGAGGCTGGTTTCAATCGGTCGGATACCGTTGAGCTTCAGCTCAGCCTCGAGCCCGAGTGCATCAAACCCGACTTTGGATTCGACATCCTTGCGGCGCTTGATCTCATCGGAGACCCGCGTTACCTCAGACGAAACGGCCGCCTGCGTCAGGGTGAGGTCGCGAACCTGTGCGTCAGCTTGCTTCGCCTCGACGAGCAGCTGATCCGCATCTGATACGCCAGTTGGCGGCTCAAGGCCATCTACTACTGCCCGATATCGCTGGGTGAGCTCCTCTTGAGCAGATCGCAGTTTCTCCTCCAGGCTCTTGTCTTCGCGCGAGTCCTTTGCGCCCTGGATAAGTCCGCCAAGCCCGTGGTGCGGCCGGGCCTTGATATCGGCGATGCTGTGCTCAAGGCTCAGTACCAGTTCACCCTGCCCGCGGGCAGCATCGAGGCGAGCCGTTCGGTCTCCTGGTTGCCAAATGGAAGGGTTTGCAATGAGTACCCACCCAGCCTTCGCCTGAGCATCGGCAGCCTGGCCGCGCGCAACGGCAATTTGGGCGATCAGATTCTCAGCGCGAATCGCTAGTTCCTGGGCATCTTGCTGCAGCGCGTCCATCGAGGCGACCGTGATGACGCCGTCTTCGGTTTCGACAGTGGGCAGAGCTGGGTGACCCGTCGAGCTCAATTCGAAACTGATGATAGTTAGCTTCTTATAGTTCAGAACCCAGGGCCAAGTAGACTATCCCCGGGGTCCGCCACACCCAGCCAAAAGAATGCCGCACGCCCCTGAAACCTTCGTCCACCTGCACAACCACACCGAGTTCTCGCTGCTCGATGGGGCGAGCCGCATCCACGCGCTCGTGGAGGCTGCGGCCAAGCTCGAGATGCCCGCCCTGGCAATCACGGACCACGGCGTCATGTACGGCGCGATCCACTTCTACAAAGCCTGCAAGGAAGCGGGCATCAAGCCGATCGTGGGCTGCGAGGTCTACGTCGCCCCCCGCTCGCGTCTATTAAGAGAGGGCCGCGTCGACCGCGACCCCAACCACCTCACCCTCCTGGCCGCCGACCACGAGGGCTACGTCAACCTCATGAAGCTCTGCACCGTCGGCCAGATGGAGGGCATGTACTACAAGCCCCGCATCGACAAGGAGATCCTGGCCCAGCACTCGAAGGGCATCATCGCCCTGTCGGGCTGCCTCCAGGGCGAACCGGCGAGCCGCATCACCGAGGGCGACCTCGATGGTGCGCGCGAATCGGTCGCCACATATAAGGACATCTTCGGCGCCGATCGCTTCCTCCTCGAGGTCCAGCGCCATGGCATCGACCGGCAGGAGAAGGTGAACGAGGCGCTCGCGGTGTTCGGCAAGGAGTTCGGCCTGCGGCTGTGCGCAACGAACGACCTGCACTACGTGCACCGCGAAGACTCCGAGGCGCACGACGTGCTGCTGTGCCTGCAGACCAACGCGCGGTTCAACGACCCGAACCGCTGGCGCTTCTCCTCACAGGAGAACTACCTCAAGACCCCAGAGGAGATGCGGACCACGTTCGCCGACCTCCCTGACGCCCTGGCCAGCACGATCGATGTGGCCGACATGGTCGACCTCAAGCTCCAGCTGGGCGCGACGCTGCTGCCACCCTTCGACGTCCCCGACGGCCTGACCCCCGACCAATATTTGAGGAAGGTCGTCGAGGATGGCATCCGCTGGCGCTTCGAGACGCCGACCGCCGCGGTCACGGAGCGCGCGAACAATGAGCTGTCCGTCATCAGCCAGACGGGCTACGCGTCCTACTTCCTTATCGTGTGGGACTTCTACAAGTTCGCGCGCCAGCAGGGGATCGTGGTGGGGCCGGGCCGGGGCAGCGCCGCGGGCAGCCTCGTCTCCTATTGCCTTGGGATTACCAACCTCGACCCGCTCGCGCACGGCCTGATCTTCGAGCGCTTCCTGAACATCGACCGCGTATCGATGCCCGACATCGACTGCGACTTCTCGGTGGAGGGTCGCGAGAAGGTCATCAACTACGTCTCCAAGAAGTACGGGGTCGACCGGGTGGCCCAGATCATCACGTTCACCACGATGGCCTCGAAGGCGGCCATTCGCGATGTGGGCCGGGTGCTGGAGGTGCCGCTGCGCGACACCGACCGGCTGGCCAAGCTCATCCCCGTTTGGCAGGGGCGCTCGAAGAGCCTCAGCGATGCGCTAAAAGAAGTTCCCGAATTTCGGGAGGCCTATGAGTCGAGCGATGAGCAGAAGCGCCTCATCGACGTGGCCCGAGCGCTCGAAGGTGTGTCGCGCAACGTGAGCACTCACGCTGCCGGCGTGGTGATTGCGCCGCACCCGCTGGTGCAGTACACGCCGCTGCAGTTCGGCCCGGGGCGTGAAGCGGTGGTGACGCAATACGACATGAAGGCGGTCGGCGACATCGGGCTGCTGAAGATCGACTTCCTCGGGCTGCAGAACCTCGACATCATCGCGACGTGCCTGCGCCTGCTGCGCGAGCACCGCGGCCTCGAGATCGACATCGAGCAGATCCCGTTCGACGACGCCAAGACCTACGAGCTGTTGTCGGCCGGCGACACGCATGGCGTGTTCCAGCTGGAAGGTGCAGGCATGCGCCGGATGGTCATGGACATGCACCCGCAGACCTTCTCGGACGTCTCGGCCGCGGTCGCGCTGTTTCGCCCGGGCCCGATGGTCAACATCCCGGCATTCATCGCGCGCAAGCAGGGGCGCGAACCGATCGAGTACATGCACGAGCGGCTGGAGCCGATCCTGCGAGAGACGTACGGCGTGATGATCTACCAGGAGCAGGTGATGATGGCCGCGCGCGAGCTGGCCGGCTTCACGATGAGCGAGGCGGACATCCTGCGCTCCGCGATGGGCAAAAAGGACAAGCCCAAGATGGCCAAAATGCGCACGAAGTTCATCGCTGGCGCGGTGGAGCGGGACATCCCTCAGGCGACAGCGGATGCGCTATACGACAGCATCGCCAAGTTCGCGGAGTACGGCTTCAACCGAGCCCACTCGGCGGCGTATGGGGTGATTGCTTACCAGACCGCGTACCTGAAGGCGAACTATCCGCTCGAGTACATGACCTCGCTGCTCATCCACATGGAGGGAAACGCGGACAGGGTGGCGACCGCGATCGTCGATTGCCGCAATAAGGGCATCGAGGTGCTGCCGCCAGACATCAATGCCTCGCGCGCGGACTTCTCGATGGTCGAGGGCCGGATTCTTTTTGGATTGGCCGCGATCAAGAACGTGGGGCAACACGCGGTGGAGTCGATAGTCGCGCTGCGCGAGTCGGATGGCCAGTTCAAGTCGCTCGAGGACCTGTGCGAGAGGGCGGCGGCGATCCAGGACGTCAACCGAAGAGTGCTCGAAGCACTCGTTCAGTCAGGAGCGTGCGACAGCCTCGGCGAGCGCAACTGGCTCATCGCAACCCTGGAATCTGCACTCAGCAGAGCTGAAAGAGCGCGCAAAGACCGCGAGTCGGGCCAGACGTCGCTGCTGGATATGGTCGGCACGCCGGATTCGCCGCCCGAGAGCTACGGCCTGGCGCTCGACATCGCGCCGATGGCGGGGGAGGAGAAGCTGCGCCTGGAGAAGGAGCTGCTGGGCCTCTATCTATCTGATCACCCGCTGCGGCGGATCAGCGCGGAGCTGGCCCATTTGTCGGACACGCAGGCGGTGGAGGTGACGAGCGCGCTGCAGGACACAGAGGTGAGGGTGGCGGGCCTGGTGCGCGAGGTGCGGCGGGTGGTGACGCGGAAGGGCCAGATCATGGCGTACGCGCAGCTGGAAGACCTGACGGGCAGCATCGACGTGGTGCTGTTCCCGCGAATCTTCGAGCAGGTGCGACTGCTGTTCGAGCCCGACAAGGTGCTGGTGGTGCAAGGCAGGGTGGACGCGCGCGCTGGCAGCACGCGAGCGACGGGAGCAGCAGCCGCCTCGGTCGACCCCGAGATAGAGCAAGAGGTGGAGGTCGCGTCGATCGTGGCCGAAATGGCCTGGCTGTGGGACGACCCCGAGTGCCAGCCGAAAGCTCGTCGCCAGCTGGTCCATGTGAGGGTGCCGAACAGCGATGAAGGCCTGGCGGAGCAGCTCGAAGCCGTCTTCGCAAGGCACCCGGGGACGGACGAGGTGGTGCTGCATGTGGTGGTGGGGAGCCGAGAGGTGACCGTCCACGCGGATCGCTACCATGTGCTGGCCGGTCCGGCCCTGGCGGCCGAAATCGATGAGCTGGTGGGGCAGCCGGCCACCAAGCTGGAGACGGTGAGGCCGAAGGCGCAGGCCAACGGCAATGGCAACGGGCGAGGCAAGCCGAGTTGGAAGCTATAGAAGAGGTGGAGATGAGCGAAGAGAAAGAGGAGGGGAGCGCGCGCGGCCGGTACGTGGTCGTGAAGGCGCTGGAGGATGGGGTCGTGATCATGGGCCTGACGAGGGGCAAGGACACGAGGTCGCACCACTCGGAGCGACTGGACGAGGGCGAGGTGTTGGTGGCGCAGTTCACGGAGCTGACGGCAGCGATCAAGATCAGGGGCAAGGCAGAGATCCTGACGGACGTGGGGAAGGTGGAGTCGGGAAGCTAGGGCTCTACCGGTAAACCCGCCGCCTTCCAAGCCTGAAAGCCGCCGATGACGTCGGTGGCGTTGACCAGACCGAGCTCCTTCAACGTGGCCGCCGCGAGGCTCGACGAGTAACCCTCGTTGCAGAGCAGGATCACGCGGGTGTCGGCGCCGGCGACGGCATCGATACGCCATTCGGAGTCGGGGGCGAGGCGCCACTCGAGCACATTGCGGTCGATCACAGTCGCGCCAGGAATAGCGCCACCCTCGGAGCGTTGGTCAGCAGGGCGGATATCGACTAGCAAGGCGCCGCCGGCGAGCTCAGCCGCAGCCCGGGCCGGTTCGATTCGCACCAGGTCGTGTCGGGCACGAATAAGCAGTTCGTCAAGCGTTATAGGCATGGGTGTTGGCGCTCGCGCCGAGTGTAGACGCTCCTCCCCTAGAATTCGGACGCTGCAGCCCCGCCCACGTAGCTCAGGTGGTAGAGCATCGCCTTGGTAAGGCGAAGGTCCCCGGTTCGAATCCGGGCGTGGGCTCCACTCCAGTTCTGAATTCATTTTGAGCGTTTGCGCGTCTTCCGCACGACGGAGCAGCTCCGAAGTTATTGGCGCGCCGCAAATTGATCAGATGGCATCGCTTCCCGACCGGTCCTTCTTGGGGCCAGGGCTACGAGAGCCACGTGCAGATGTTCTTCAGCGAAGCCTCTGGGTGGTCGTGCAGAAAGGTGTCGAGAGCCTCAACCCAGATACCGATCGTGCGCTTGGATCGGGGAAATCGAGTGGGGGAAACCAGGATGATGCCGGCGTGGTCCGCGCCCGAGGCTAGGAATTGCTGATGCAGTCGGGCGAAGTCCTGGACGTTGTCGGTGACGACGACGCGATCGAGCTCACGCGCGGCCCTGAGCAGGTCGGGATCCTTCTTGCCTTCGAGTGGGGCATTGCCCTGGGTCGCCTCGGCGTCATGACCCCGGCGGCGGAGCTGCTCGGCGATGCTGATGGCGAGCATCTCATCCAGTAGGAGCTTCACCTACGGAGAGACGCTTGTTCCCGCCCCCACTGTGCGTACAGGCGATCGGCCTCCTCGCGGTTGCGCTGGACCCAATGGTCGATCTCGTCCGGGAATTCAGCGTAGTAGCTGATCGCGGCCCTGACCTGGTCAGGCCGGAGGCCGAGGTAGTCCGCGCTCTCGTCGACGTTGCCGTCGGAGGCCCAGACGGTCTCCATCACCTGCCATACATCGAGGCGACGGCCCTCGATCGCGGCGCGCCTGCCCGCCGGCCCGTCTCGGAAGACGATGCCCGGATGGCGCTCGCGGCGTAATCCTTCATCGATGAGCGTGCGCGCGAAGGTGAGCGGGTTGACCCGCCGATCGTGGGCGACCTCCTCGAGTGCCCGCTTTACCCTGCGCGACACACGAGTGTTGATGCTGGCGTCGAGGATCTCCTCCATACCGGCATTGTATCACCGCGTGCAACGCCGTATAACAGCACACGAGTCTAGGGAGGAGGAGGCCGATCAGTTCGAGCATCGTGATAGGGTCGCCGATCTCGTCGGATTGAGTTGGCCCTCCTACAGCAGGCAAGGACCCTCTATTGCGCAGACGACCGTGCCGTGCTAGGCTCCGGTAAGCGCTTACCGGTAAGCGNNTTACCGGTAAGCGCTTACCGATGCGCCGTTGGACGGATCCGGTCGTCCGCGACCTGAGGTTGAGCACAGAGCTAGTGCTGCGATGAGTTAAGGGTTAGGAACGGCGATGTGGGGGAGCGTTTTAATCGCGCCGTGGCATCCAGGACGAGCTGCGGCCGATAACCAGATCGGGACACAGGAGATGACGAGATGAGCTTGCGCAAATTCGTTTCCCGGTGGCATTCGATCCTTATGGCGGGCGCACTTGTTGCCGGCGCCTTCGTCACGACTGGGGGTGGCGTCGCCGCAGCGGTCGCGGCGCCGAGCCATCCGAGCCACTCGAGCCAACCGAACTTCGGCTCGAACGTCTACATCTTCAATCCCAGCATGCTGCAGAGCCAGATTCAGGCGACGGTCGATGCGGTGGCGGCTCAGCAGGTCTCCAACCAGTTCGGGACCCAGCGATATGCCCTGCTGTTCGAGCCCGGCACGTATGGAACCAGCACCGACCCCCTCAACTTTCAAGTCGGCTACTACACGGCCGTGGCGGGGCTTGGGCTCTCTCCGAACGACGTGGTGATCAACGGGTCCGTCTACGTTCGCAACCAGTGCTTCAGTGGCCAGTGCACCGCGCTCGTGAACTTCTGGCGATCGTTGTCGAACCTGACGATCAACGCGACCGCCACGGGTTTCGGCTGCTACAGCGGTGAATTCTGGCCGGTCTCGCAGGCGGCGCCTATGCGCCGAGTCCACATCATCGGCCCCACGACCCTCATGGACTACTGCACCAATCCGTCCTTCGCCAGTGGCGGCTTCATCGCCGATTCACAGTTCGACGGCACCGTGGTCAACGGCTCGCAGCAGCAGTGGCTGATCAGGAACAGCAAGCTCGATGGCTGGTCGAATGGCGTCTGGAACCAGGTTTTCTCCGGCGTCGTCGGAGCACCCGCCCAGTGCTTTCCGGGCGTGCCGAAAGGCTGCGGCCCGTATACCACACTGGCGACAAGCCCCGTGACCCGCGAGGCGCCATATCTGTATGAGGACTCAAAGAACCACTTCAACGTGTTCGTGCCTGCTGTGCAGCACAACTCTGCTGGCACGACATGGGGCGGTGGCCAGACACCAGGCGTCTCCGTACCGATCAAGAACTTTTTCATCGCCGAGCCGACAGACTCCGCGGGGACGATCAACGACGCGCTGCGCCACGGCAAGAACCTCATCCTGACCCCGGGCGTATATCAGTTGGACAGGACAATCGAGGTCACGCGTCCTGACGCCGTGGTGCTTGGGCTAGGCTTCCCAACCCTGGTTCCGGAGCACGGAATCGTGTCGATGTCAGTGGAGAGTACGAAGGGGGTCATGCTGTCGGGGGTCATCTTCGACGCGGGCCTGAAGAACTCCCGGATGCTGCTGCAGGTCGGGAGCGGCGATGAGCGGGGTGATAACGGAGGGCGGGGTGAAAACGAAGCCTCCGACCCAACAACTCTTTCCGACGTGTTCTTCCGCATCGGCGGCGCGACGCCAGGCAAGGCGACGACCAGCCTGGTCGTCAACAGCAACAACGTCATCCTCGACGACATCTGGGCCTGGCGGGCTGACCACGGCAACGGTGTGGGTTGGAAGGCCAACACCGCCGATACCGGCGTCATCGTCAACGGCGACAACGTAACGGCCTATGGCCTTTTCGTCGAGCACTACCAGAAGTACGAGGTGATCTGGAACGGGAATCGCGGTACGGACATCTTCTTCCAGAACGAGATGCCCTACGACCCGCCAAGCCAGGCGGCGTGGATGGAGGCCCGCGGAGTTGACGGCTGGGCAGCGTTCAAGGTGGGCAACCACGTCTCCAGCTTCAGCGGGTATGGCATGGGGAGCTACAGCTTCTTCAACCAGGGCGTGAACATTTTTGCGGCGCACTCTTTCGAGGTCCCCGTCTCACTCCCGGCGTCCAGCCTCCACGATCTGCTCACCATCTTTCTCTCGACTTCCGGGTTCGGTGGCATCCTGCACGTGATCAACGACACCGGCGGATCGTCGACCATCGCCAACCCGGACACCCCGGTGACAGTTGTGAGCTACCCGTAAAGGCCTGAGCCTTCTTTCGACCGGTTCGCCAAGCTCGAGCTCCGTCTTACAGGCGGGGCTTGAGCCGCGTCCCGGATAGTTCTGATTTCGATCCGCACCAGACGGTCGAAGCGGGGCCACCCAAGAACACTCTTGCGCAGATGCCTGGTCCGTGCTAGGGTCCGGTAAGCGCTTACCGGTAAG
>PLJM01000025.1 GCA_003139695.1 Candidatus Dormiibacterota bacterium
AGGTCCTCATGGCGAAGACGCTGGAGGCCTTGATCCATGTCTTGGAAGGGGGTCTGGCTAGGGCTAGGTTGGTGCCCGAAATCCACCATAGAACGCATGTTCGTATTTTAGCAGAATCGTATTCAGAATCAATACGAAAAAGCTCCTAACAGCAACTATTTTGGAGCTAAATTTCTACCTCCGGGACGCCTGCCGCCGCGCACCTCCTGACGGACTGCCAAACACCCCCGGACCACCCTCTTCCCAGCCCGTCACCACATGCCATTTGCTACGTAGGTCGCGTCTACCACCAACCCCGCTGCGCCGCGGCTATCGCCGCAGCGCTCGATAGACTGGCGGCGGTGCGCGCGGCCCCCTACGACCCAGTCCGGACGCTATATCGAACCCTGTTGATCTTCGACGTCGTCGCCATCCTCATCCTGGCCGCGGGACTGGTCGAGTTTCTCTACTTCGAACCGCCCGGCCAGCACACAGGAATCAAGGCCACGATCGTTGGCGTCTTCCAGTACGACCCGGCCACCAACAAGACCTTCGGTCCCGACCGCAGCACCTTCGCCCGCATGCAACTGTTCGCGGCCCTCGTGGACTGGAAGTCGCTGCCGCCGGACATCACCGTCGACGCGCGCTGGTACGACAACTTCGGGTCGGTCGTCGGAAAAGTTGGACCGGGCACGCCGGCCCAGCTGGCAAGCCAACCGATAGTCCCGATCGCCCTGCCCTCGACCTTGAAGTACAACCTTCCGGGCCAATACATGTTCGTCGTCGAGAGATGGGCCAACGGCGTGCCAGTCGAGATCCTGGCGCGGCGAATCATCCTCGTCGAAAGATCATGAGCGCATTCGCCCCCGTCCGGGCCGCCAACCCACGACCTCGCAACCGGCCTGCTCGTTATGGGGTGGCGATCGCCGTCGCCACTGTCGTCGTGATCGTGCTCATCGCGAGCTCGGTTCTCGATTACGTCTTCCTCGATAGCATCCCCGGGCGCACCGCACTGTATGGGCTGCTGGCAGTAGCGCTGGTTGCGCTCGGCACGTTCATCGGAGTCCGTGCGTTCGACAGGGATCCTGCCGTTCGAAGGTGCCATCTCATCCGTGCGGGCGTCCTGCTCGGTCTGGGGGTTTTGCTGTGGCTGCTGGTCATCGACCTCTATGTGTTCACCAGCTCAGCCGGCCCTGGGGTCGCGGCCATCTGCGCCGCCGCGTGCTTGCCGACGACAGCCTTCGGCCTCTTCGTCGTGCGCCGCCTCGATCGCAATGAGAAGGAGCCCTGGCGGCTCGTGCTCGTCGCGTTCGCGTGGGGCGCCATCGTCGCGACCAGCATGGTCATCTGGGGTGAGAGCCTGTGGACGGCCATTGCGGAGCGCGTGCTCGTGCCGGGTCCTGGCCTGGATGCTTCAACTGCGTTCTCCGCCGGCCTGCTCGAGGAGCTGGCCAACGGCACGGCCGTGCTACTGCTGTTTCTCGTCATGCGCAACGAGTTCGACGACGTCGTCGACGGCATCGTGTATGGCGCGGCGGTTGGTCTCGGCTTCAACTTTCTGGAGTCGGTCGCATACATGACCAACCTCTACGCCTTATTCAGCCCCGATGGCATCGGCGGGTATGCGGCGGGTTTTCAGTGGTACTCGCGTCAGGTCCTCGGCCTCTTCTTCGGCCACGCCACGTACACGGCGTTGATCGGCGCGGGCATCGGGATCGCGCGCCAGCTGCACAGCCGGCGTCAGCAGGTGATTGCGATCGCCAGCGGTTTTCTGATCGCGATCGCGGCCCATTTTTCGTGGGACGCCTGGATCCAGTTCTTTCCGATCGAGAGCTCCACACTGGGTCTCGTCGAGATCCACCTCCGGACGCTGATCATGACCGGACCGTTTACCGCTCTTGTGATCGCTCTCCTGTTATCCGGGCTCCGTTACGAAGGCGAGGCGCTGCGAGAACAGATGGCGAAGGAGGCCGCGGAGGGCACGGGGGCCATTCTGCCTGCGGAGGTGCCAATACTCTCCAATCCGCGGCGGCGGCTGGGCCAGCGCATGCAAGCCTTGAGTCGCCGTGGCCTGAGGGCTTACTTCGCGATGTCGAGGCTTCAGACGGCGCAGCTCG
Source organism: Candidatus Dormiibacterota bacterium (assembly GCA_003139695.1). Taxonomy (GTDB): domain Bacteria; phylum Chloroflexota; class Dormibacteria; order Dormibacterales; family Dormibacteraceae; genus Palsa-872. Next base: position 2,097 of record PLJM01000025.1, read on the forward strand.
ACCTGGCCATGGAACGGTGGCATCGGGAGCGCCAGGAGATCGACACGCCCCTCGAAGCAGAGTACGAGCTGAGGCGGCGGGTCCTCGAGCTCAGGCGGCAAGCCGGGGGTTTGAGCTCCGGCTAAAAAGCCCCCTTGCATTTTGGGGTCTGTTACGTCGTAATCTTGTAACACCATGACGGACGGGGTCGCTGTCGCACCAACCGAGCGAGAAGCGCTGGACGCCTACTCGCAGATCGTCAGCACAGTGGCGGAGCGCGTCCTGCCCTCGGTCGCAAGCCTTCGCGTGCGCCGGGCCGGCAGCCCGCGAGACGGGGGCGCCGGCTCTGGAGTCGTCATCACCCCCGACGGGTACCTGGTCACCTCAGCCCACGTCGTCGCCCAGGCCGGCACCGCCAGCGCTTCCTTCATCGACGGCACCGAGTACGAGCTCGACGTGGTCGGAGCCGACCCGCTGTCTGACCTCGCGGTCGCGCGCGCTCGGTCAGCGGTGCTCGAGCCCATTCACATCGGGGACGCCGACACCCTGCGTGTCGGGCAGCTGGTGGTTGCGATCGGGAATCCAATGGGGTTTTCGGGGTCCGTCACCTCGGGGGTTGTCAGCGGGTTAGGCCGCTCGCTGGCGACCGCCGATGGCAACGGGCACCGACGCTTCGTCGAGGACGTCATCCAGACGGATGCGGCGCTCAACCCCGGCAACTCGGGCGGCGCACTCGCTGACTGGAAAGCGCGCCTGATCGGCGTCAACACGGCAGTCGCCGGCATGGGGCTCGGACTCGCGGTGCCTATCAACTCCACGACGCAAGCGATCCTTGCGGCCTTGATGCGGTCGGGCCGCGTAAGCCGCGCATACCTCGGCATCGCCGGCGGCACACGCGCGCTGCCGCCGACCGCCGCCCAGCGGTTGGGTCGCAAGGCGGGCGTCGAGGTGCAGGAGGTCGTCAGCGGCAGCCCGGCTGCAGCCGCAGGACTTCAGGGCGGAGACGTAATCGTGTCGGTCGGCGAGGCGGCGGTCGCGAAAGCCGGCGACCTCCAGCGGCTGATGGTGGAGGCGCGGATCGGATCCAAACTGCCACTGACCATCCTGCGCGGCGATCGCACGGTGATCGTCGACGTGGTGCCCGCCGAGCTCACATAATCGTCGGCTAGACTTGTCCGTGGTGGCCAAAGACAAGACCAAAGACATCCGCGATCTGCTCCGCGCCGAGCTGCGCGACGGCCGCTTCCGGATGGTCGACGTCGACCCTGACTCGACACCTGGCCTCAAGAAGCGCAAGGACGCGCGGAAGGAGATGGAGCAGGCACACGGGACGCTGTTCGAGCTCCAGGAGCGCCTCTTCGCGGAAAACAAGCGATCGGTCCTGGTGGTCCTGCAGGCGATGGACACAGGGGGCAAGGACGGAACCATCACGCACGTGATGGGCGACCTCAACCCGCAGGGCGTGCACATCACCTCGTTCAAACAACCGACGCCCGAGGAGAAGCGCCACGGTTTTCTGTGGCGCATACGCCGCAGCCTGCCCGAGCCCGGCGTCGTCGGGATCTTCAATCGCTCCCATTACGAAGACGTCCTCATCGCGCGGGTTCACGCACTCGCCGACCTGAAGGTCATCGAGCGGCGCTATCGGCAGATAAACGAGTTCGAGAAGGAAGTCGTCAAGAGCGGCACCACGATCATCAAATTCTGTCTGCACATCTCGTACGACGAGCAGCGCAGCAGATTGCTCGACCGATTGCGCGACCCAGACAAGCACTGGAAGTTTCACGAGACCGACATCGACGAGCGCAGGTACTGGGACGACTACATGAGCGCCTATGGCATCGCCATCACCAATTGCTCGACCAACTGGGCACCGTGGTACGTCATCCCGGCTAACGACAAGGACTACCGCAACTGGGCAGTCGCCAAGATCGTCAGGGATACACTCGCCGATATGGATCCGCAGTACCCCAAGCCCAAGCTCAACATCCCACGCCTGCTCAAGCGCCTCAAGGACTAGTCGGCGGGTCTTCGACCCGCCTTATGAGAGGGAACCAGTCGGGTCCCCTCATCGCGCGTGCGGCTCCGCCGCAGGCGCTGCTCTCCCTCCCGGGATTGGATTACTTACGAATTAGTTTCGCCACGCCACGCTTGGGAGTGGTTAGAACAAAGACATGGCCGGGTGGACCCCGGCCAACCCGGCCACGCTAGCGCCCGTGAAATCGCCGACTAATTAAATAAAAAACCCCGGGCCGTGAGGCCCGGGGCTTAATTGGTCGTTTAACCCTTAGAGGGTACGAACGCTCTTCGCGCGTGGCCCCTTGGGGCTCGCCTCGATCTCGAAGGAAACCTTCTCGCCACCCTGGAGGCTATCGAAGTCGCCTTCGGTGCCGCTCCTGTGAAAGAAGAATTCCTTACCGTCTTCGGCTGCGATAAAGCCGAAGCCACGGTCCGCGACCAGTTTCTTGATGGTGCCTGTAGGCATTTCCATCTCCTATCTCTCGAACGAATGGCCAACTCAACTCGGCGGGCCTGTTCGAGAAACGGAGCCTGCGGTGAGCGCCTGCACTGTGCCGGCAACCTGAGTATACCCCAGACCGGTTGTCCCCAACCCTGGGGGCCTGGAGGGGCCGAAAGCCAGCCTCTAGCGCGATCCCACGCGTTCTGGCCTGGGCGCCAGCGTAGAGCGGCGCGCCCGGGACTGATCGACCTCGGTCAGGTGGCGCTTCCGGAGCCTCAGATGCTTTGGAGTTACCTCGAGCAGCTCGTCATCGGTCAGGAAGTCCAAGGACTGCTCCAGGCTCTGCCTGGAAGCGGGAGTCAGGCGAACCGAGATATCCGAGGTCGACGACCGGATGTTGGACTGCTTCTTCTCCCTGCAGACGTTGACCCGGATGTCTCCTGGACGCTTCTGGATGCCGACGATCATCCCCTCGTACACCTCTTCCCCGGCCTCGATGAAGGTGGTGCCGCGCTCCTGCGCACCCGCCAGCCCGAACGCAAGGGTCGTGCCGGCCGAAGACGCAGTGAGAGCACCGTTGCGCTGCTCTCTGAAGTCGCCGGCCCAGGGCCGGTATCCGATGCCGATCGAGCCCATCAAGCCGGTACCGGCGGTCAGCGTCAGGAAGCTGTTGCGGAATCCGATCAAACCGCGGGTCGGGATCGTGTATTCGAGGCGCACGCCACCCTTGGAGTCGTAGCTGATTTCGATCATCTCGCCACGCCGCTTGCCGAGAGCCTCGGTGACAGCGCCGAGGTTTTCCTCGCGGACGTCCACGGTCAACCGCTCGAGGGGTTCCATCCTCTGGCCGTTGATCGTCTTGACGATCGCCTCGGGGCGGGAGACCTCGAACTCGTAGCCCTCCCGGCGCATCGTCTCGATCAGCACCGCCAGATGCAGCTCGCCGCGGCCGCTCACGAGGAAGCGCTCGGCCGCCTCGGTGTCCTCGACGTGCAGCCCCAGGTTGACGTCTAGCTCCTTGTAGAGCCGCGCGCGCAGCTGCCTCGTGGTCGAGAACTTGCCCTCGCGCCCGGTGAAAGGTGACGTGTTGACGCCAAACGTCATCCTGACCGTGGGCTCGTCGATCTCGATGCGCGGCAGCGGGTCGGGGAATTCGGGGTCCGCAAGCGTGTCGCCGATCGCGACCGCATCCAGTCCCGTGAGCACAACTATGTCTCCGGCGCTGGCGGTCGTGACTGCGATGCGGTCGAGTCCTCGGTAAACGAGAACCTGCACCACCTTGGCGCGGCGGGGCTCGCCGGCGGCGGTGAGAACGGCCACCGTGTCGCCTGGAGCGATGCTGCCTCGCGAGATGCGCCCGATGGCCATTGGTCCCGTGTAGTCGTCGTATGCGCGGTTGGCAACCAGCATCTGAAAGCCGCCGGGCTCGATGACCGGGGCGGGGATGAACTCGATGATCGTCTTGAAAAGAGGCTCGAGGTCAGCGGTGAGGGCGTCGGCCTGGTGGCCCGCCCGGCCCTCTTTCGCCACTGCGTAGATCACCGGGGCCTCGAGCTGGTCGGCATCCTCGGCAAGCTCCAGGAAAAGGTCGTGCACCTTGTGCAGGGCCGCCTCGGGATCCGCGTTCTTGCGATCGACCTTGTTGATCACGACGATGATGCGTAGGCCGACCTCGAAGGCCTTGCGGAGCACGAAGCGCGTCTGGGGCATCGGGCCCTCGGCCGCATCGATCAGGAGCAGGCAGCCGTCGGCCATGTTGAGCACGCGCTCCACCTCGCCGCCGAAATCGGCGTGGCCTGGCGTGTCGATGATGTTGATGGTCACCTCGCCATGCCGAACCGAGGTGTTCTTGGCGAGGATCGTTATCCCCTTCTCGCGCTCGAGGTCGTTCGAGTCCATGATCAGCGTGCCGACGTCCTGGTTGTCCCTGAACGTGTGGCTTTGTTTCAAGAGGGCGTCGACCAGCGTCGTCTTCCCGTGGTCGACGTGAGCGATGATCGCCACGTTCCGAATGTCGTGCCGCAGATTTGTCGGTGTCATAAGGCAGTACTGATCGAACGGGTGGAGTGTGCGGGCACGGCGCCCGTAGCAGGACTATACGAATATCGCCCAGCCTTGCGCCCGCTCACTCGGGGTATGGAGGCTGAACGGCCGAAGTAACATCCGCTCCAACATGAGTCTTCCCAAAACACTCGCCCGGCTAATCCTTGCCGGCGTCGGAGCCGCCTCGATGGTGCTCGGGTCCTCCCTGGCAGGGCATGCCGACGAGGGGTGGGTCATCACCTCATTCCACTCGGACATCGTCATCGCGCCCAACTCGACGCTCCTCGTCACCGAGGATATCCGGGTCGACTTCGGCTCCCAGAGCAAGCACGGCATCTTCAGGACCATCCCGCTCCGCTACAGCTTCAACGACACCCAGGACCGCTTCTACCTGCTCGACGTGCGGTCGGTCACCGATGGCACCAACCCACTTCAGCACGACGACTCGGTGGTCAGCGACAACGAGGTGATCAAGATCGGCGACCCCAACGTTCTGGTCTCCGGGCCACAGAGGTACGTCATCACCTACTCGGTCGCCGGCGCGATGAACTTCTTTTCGCAGCACGACGAGCTGTTCTGGAACGTCGACGGAGCCCTGTGGCCGGTGCCGAAAACAGAGGTGACCGCCACGGTTCACATTCCGTCTGGCTCCCTCGAGAAGTCCTCCTGCTACATGGGTCCAGTCGGCTCGACCGAGACCTGCACCACCACCGACGGCGGCGACCACGTCGACTTCGCGTCCACCCGCCAGCTCGGCTCTGGCGAAGAGATGTCCCTTGCCCTCGCTATTAATCCAGCGGGTGTAACCGTGCCGCCGCCAATGCTGGAGGCGCGGCAGCGACAGTTTCCCCGGGACGCATTCGACCTCACGCCCCTGACCGTCGGGCTGTTCGTCATCCTCACGCTCCTCGGTCTCGGTCTCGTCGCCTGGAACTGGTGGGTGCACGGCCGCGACCGCGCTTATCTGACGCAGCATTACCTGGCGAGCACTCCGCCGGCACCGCCGGGAGCATCGAGCGAGCCTGAGAGAACTCAGCCGCTGTTCGCGCACGACACTCTCGTGGTCGAATTCGGACCGCCTCAAAATATGCGTCCCGCCGAACTCGGCCTCATCCTCGATGAGAGCGCCGACACCAAGGACGTCACGGCGACGATCGTCGACCTCGCGGTTCGAGGCTACCTTGCGATCGCCGAGGGCGCGGGCAAGGCCGACTGGACCCTGACCAAGAAGAGCGGTCCGATGGAGTCATTGCTGCCTTACGAGGGAACCCTCTTGAACGGTCTCTTCGCCGGCCGCGACACCGTCAAGCTCTCCGAGTTGAAAGGCACCTTTGCCCCAACACTGAAGATGGCCGAGGGCCAGATCTACGCGGACTCGCTCTCGCGCCGCTTGTTCACCAGCAACCCGAATCAGGCGCGGGTTGCATGGGGTTGCTTGGGCTTCGCATTGGTGCTGGTGGGCTTTGCCGCCACGGTCAGCCTCGGCCTGGCTTTTGGCTGGGGCCTCGTCGGCCTTGCGATCGTGATCTCGGGGATCGCGCTTGCCGCCACCTTCCCCTTCATGCCGCAGCGCACAGCCGCCGGCCGCGACCTCCTTCAGCACACGCTCGGCTTCCGCCTGTACATGACCACCGCCGAGAAGTACAGGCAGCAGTTCGCCGAGAAGGCTCAGATCTTCACGCAGCTCCTGCCCTACGCGATCGTCTTCGGCTGCGTGACGCAGTGGGCAAAGGCGTTCGAGGGCATCGACACGGCTGCGGCCAACAGCGGTTGGTATTTGGGCAACGCGCCGTTCCAGGCCGCTCTGCTCGCGAGCAGCCTGGAATCGATGAACACCAACATCTCGAGCGCCATCACCTATGTGCCGCCAAGCGCGGGCAGCTCGAGTGGATTCAGCGGCGGATTCTCAGGCGGTGGCGGCGGCGGTGGCGGCGGCGGCTCTTGGTGACGGTTTGTGCCAGCCTGGGCGTCCCCTCCGTCCCTACGGGACACCTCCCCGGCAAGCGGGGAGGATCGGCTAACTAACTTTTGCGGCTCTCAGAGGTTCGCCGACCTCGTTGAGGAATCCCAGAAGCTCAACGTAGGACTGCAGAAACGAGGTCTCGTGGTACGCGATTCCGCGCTCGGCGCAGAACTGCTTGACGATCGGCTGAGCGCGCTTCACGTTGATGCGAGGCATCCCTGGGAAAAGGTGGTGCTCGATCTGGTAATTGAGCGCGCCGTACCAGAAGTCCGTGAGGGGGTGCCCGTAGATGTTTCGTGCCGTGAGCACCTGGGTGCGCACGAAGTCGAGACGAGTCGAGCTGTCGGTCTGCGGCATGCCCTTGTGGTTCGGCGCGAACACGGACGCAAGGTACGCACCGCCGACCGCCTTGTGGATGACTACGACCATCAGCGCCGACCACGGGCCGAGGAAGAACAGCATCGCGCCGAGGTAGATCACCGCATGCGCTGCGAGCATGCCGAACTCGAGGCGGCGATATCGAGAGTCCTCTTTGATGAGATAGGTGGCGCCGACCACGTGCATGCTCCAGGCCAGGAAAGTCGTGAGTGGGAAAAAGAAATACACCTGGTACATGGCCAGGAGCCGGCCGGCACCTCGGCGCGCCATCGCCTGCTCGTGCGTGTATACGATGGCGCCGACGTCGATGTCAGGGTCGAGATCGACGTCGTTCGGGTTGCCGTGATGGCGATTGTGCTTCTGCACCCACCAGCCATAGCTCATGCCGAGAAGCGCATCTGCGGTGATAAGACCGACGAGCGCGTTCTTCCAGTTCGACGCGAACATCTGCCGGTGCCCTGAATCATGCAGCTGGAATCCCAGCTGGCCGGAGATGAGGCCGAGGAGGACTGCAGTCAGAGCCTGGGCCCAAATCTGCTTGACGAGAAACAGGATGGCGAGGCAGCCGAAAAACAGCGCGAGGTTGGTGGTGATGCTGAACGCGTAAAACACCGGCCGCTTGTCCATCAGCCCGGCGTCATTGATGCGACGCTTGAGAACCGCGTAATCGCGCTGAACGTTTTCCGCCGTCTCACCGCTTGGGCGTGAGACATCTGCTATCAAGCTAACCACCCTAACAGTTACCTGTAAGGCAGCCTGGGTCCACAGCCGTAACAGAAGCCATAACACAAGCGCGATGTCAAGTTGGAACGGGCGAATCGGCCACACTGATGGCCAGAAATGAGGGACATCGCCCAGTGGTGCCGAGAGCGGGAGTCGAACCCGCACGTCCTTGCGGACATCGGTTTTTGAGACCGACGCGTCTGCCAGTTCCGCCACCTCGGCGCAGCCGTAACGGGGCTCGACAATACCATTGGCCAATGCGAATCGCCGCAATCTTGGGCCTGTGCGTGCTGCTGAATGCATGTGGGCTGACCGGCGCCCTCCCCTCCACCACCCCTGTCGCGGGCACCACCAGCACTCCGCCGCAGCGGGCATCTGCACCACGGATCACGCTTCCGCCGGTGAGCCCTCCGGCGCCACCGGTCAACGTGGCGGCCTTCAAATGCGCCAATGCGAGCGGCGGGGTTACGGGCGGTGCAAGTCTCACGGGCGTCAGGATGTCCGAGCCGCTCGGGTTCGATCGCCTGGTGCTGCAGTTCGACAGCAAGGTACCCAGCTACACGGTCAAGCGCCAGGCAAAGCCGCTATTCAAGAACGGTGCCAGCGGCCAGACCATTGCGCTCAGCGGCGCCGCCGGCGTGCTGGTCCAGATTCAGTCCGCAACGGCATCCGGCTCCTACACCGGCGCGACCGACATGGCTCATTCCGATTACCAGGTGCTGATCGAAGCCAGGCTCGTCGAGGACTTCGAGGGCTATCTGTCCTGGGGGCTGGGCCTGACAAAGCCTGCCTGCTTCCGTGCCTTCACACTTGCGGATCCACCGCGCCTGGTGATCGACTTCAAGACCGCGTAGCGATAATCTTCCCTGCGCATGGCAGTTCAACCACCCACCGGGCCTGCCAGCATGCCGCTTCCTCCGCCAGTCGGGACGCCCGTTCCTCCACCGGTGGGCACCGCCCTCCCTCCGCCCGTCAAGCCACGTCGATCGTGCCTGGGTTGCGGCTGCGGTGGCTGCCTGCTCGCGATCGTGCTCGTCGTTCTTCTTGTCTTTGGCGGCGGCTACTACTTCTTCATCGTCCAGGCACAGGCCGCAGTGCCGGCACCGGCTGCGCTGCAGGTGATCTCGACCCCGGTTGATGTCGATACCAACAACTCCGCCGGCTTCCATACCGCCAGGCCTGGCGAGGAGCTAACCGCCGGGAACTCAGTACGCACCGGTGACCAGGGTCACGCGGCGATTCAGTTCCCTGACGGTTCATATGTGCGCATGTCGCCGAACACGACGGTGACGGTGACCGCCGCACAGCTCTCGCATGACGGCAACCTTCAGTCCGCAAGCCTGTCGCAAAAAGTCGGCCGCACGTTCACGAATGTGCAGCACCTCGTGTCCGGCGCGAGCTTTCAGGTCGGCGGCCACTCGGTCAGCGCGTCGGTCCGCGGAACCCAGTTCGAGGTGTTGGTGCGCGCCAACCAGACCAACCTCATCAAAGTGTTCGACGGGACTGTGAAGGTCACCGGAACGACGACGGCCACTCTCACCGCAGGCCAGCAGATCGACGCCGATGCGAACGGCAGGCTGTCAGGCCAGGGGCTGATCAAGCCCGAGGCGGCTGACCCTTACGCATTGGAAGCGCAGTGCGCCCGCACCGTTTCTGCGGGAACCAACCCGGGCACCGTGCAAACATCGACGGGCGAAGGGCTTGCCACCGGTCAATCGGCCGAGGCTGACTACAGCTCGCCAGGTGGCACGCTCAGCTTCGCGCTGTGCTACCCGGGCAGCCTGATGACGCTGACGGTAATCGACCCATCCGGGGCCACGCATACGTCGAGACAGAGCTCGCGGCCCGTGCAGGGCAACCTCAGCGGGCCGCCAGGCCGGTACCGGGCGATCGTGCGAGCCGAAGATGTGCCCGGCGGCGAGCCATGGGCGATTTCATTTGCCACGAACAGCTCATGCAGCGCAGAGAGCGTCGACACAGCCGGGTTCGTCCGGCAGACGATCAGTAACGATCAGATCTCGCAAGCGCTCGCCAGCTCCGGGGTCACGCTGCAGGTTCAAGGCACATCCCCCGCCTCGGCGCGCGTCTCCTACTACTCCGACCTCGGGGGAGTGCCTATCTCCTGGACTGTGATCTTCTATGCGGCGACCCCGAACCTCGGCCTGGTGCTCACACAGGTCACGGTGCGAGGTATCAACCTCACAACGCAGGTGGCATCAAAGCTCAGCTCGGCAATCGGCCAGTCGCTGACCTTCCCCACCGACTTCACTGTCGACCGCGTCTATTCCTGCAAGGGTTCTGGTGGCGGCGTCATGGTTGTTGAGGGACACAGGGGCTAGCTGCCTGCGTTCCTTTTCGGGGTCTCGAACCTAAGTAATCCAATTCCCCGATCCCTTTAGGTATCGTTCCCGCCATGTCGATAACATCGCCCAAGGCGGCGCCGAAGCGGCGGGGCGGCTACCGCTTGATCATCGTGCTCCTGGTCGTGCTGCTGCTGGCGGGTGCGGCGTTCTTCTGGCTCAACAGCGCGGCCCAGGCGGCTGTCAACGCCACAGCGACACTGACCGTCTACCAGCCTGCCGTCACCGTCGCGCATCCGGGGGGCACGTCCTTCGCAGGCGCGACCGGGGCCATTGTCGAGCCGGGGGACTCGGTCGACACCGCTACCAAGGGCCGAGCCGCGATCCAACTGCCAGACGGGACGATCACGCGTTTGGCAGGCGACACGCAGATCACTCTTACCTCCGCTCATTTCGCCAAGAGCGGCAACCTTCACGACGTCTCCATATTTCAGAAGGCCGGCCGGACGTTCACCAATGTGCAGCATCTCATCGGCGGTGCCACGTTCAAGGTCGGGGGCCAGTCCGCCACCGCTTCGGTGCGAGGCACAAAATTCGAAGTGCTCATAAATCTGGACGGCACGATGTTGGTCAAGCTATTCGACGGCAAGCTCACGCTGGCCGGCAAGAACTCGGTTGACCTCGTTGCGTCCCAGCAGTCCACGGTGGATGCCCAGGGCAACGTCGGGGCCGCGGGCCCAATCCAGCCTGAGCCCAACGATCCGTTCGGGCCGCAGATGCTGGCCTCAGACCAGGTGAGCCAGGGGACGACTCCCGGCACCGAGCAGGATTTCATCGGTGCGCCGATTCACAACGGCGAGCAGCAGTCCTACTCGTACAGCTTTGCCGGCGGCGGGATCGTCAAAGCGGCGCTGGGTTATAAGGGAAGCCTGATGGCGCTGAAGGTCAAGGCTCCGGATGGCACCCTGTACTCGCACCAGGGACCGCCCCCGGTTGTCGTCGTCGTCCCTGCTGCGCCGGCCGGGATCTACACGATCACCGTCGTGGGTGTGAGCGGCTTAGGCGCACCAGGTGAGGAACCATTCGTCAGCGTGGCGTCCTTAGAGCCCTGCGCAACCGCCACCGTCGCCCAGAACGGGGCGGTTCGTCACGGCTACACCCCGCAAGATCTCGCCGCAGCGATCAGCGTCCCCGGGCTGTCGAACCTCAAGCTGAGCTTTGCCGGCGATTCGGTTGCCGGCGGCATCATCACCGGCACCGGGACCTACAACGGAGTGAGCTGGAGCGGGACGGTTGTTCTCTTCTGGCATGGCGGGGTGCTCGAGATCTTTCCCGTTGGAGCGACTGTCTTCAATGTCGGCGTTCCGGCCACCCAGATCGTGCAGCAGATAGGGGCCGCTATCGCTCAGGACCCGACCAATATCAATCCTGGTTACAAGGTCGACCGATTGTTCACCTGTCAGGGCGTCCTGATGATCGACGGACGGATCGGCGCCTAACGGCGCCTTATGAGAGGGAACCCCCGGTGGTTCCCCTCATCGGCGGGCGCTTCGCGCGCGCCTGCTCTCCCTCCGGTATATCGATGGGTCTTATCGACGATTGTTTCTCCATGCAACGATTGGGTGTGAGAAGGGACAAAGTCATGGCCGGGGAAACCCCGGCCAACCCTGCGACGCCAACCGGTCCCTAGCGGGACCTTATGAGAGGGGACCCGGATGGTCCCCCCTCATCGGCGGGCGCTGCGCGCGCGCCTGCTCCTCCTCCGGTATATCGATGGGATTCTTTTTTTAGAAGCGCTCCCTGCCACGAGTGATAGTGATTAATACAAAGTCATGGTCGGGGGGACCCCGGCCAACCCTGCCGCGCTAGCGACGACTTAGGTGGTGCGGCGGCGGCGGCTTGGTAGTCGTTGCTTCGCTCGCGACAGCAATCCGGCAGGACTTGGGTCGTTGCTCTTTCCTGTCAGGGCGCGTTCGAGGCGGTCGAGGAGCTCTCCGGCGGTCGCAGGCCGGCGGTCTGGTTCGCGGTCCATGGCCTGCTGGAGCACCGCGGCAAACGGAGCGGAAAGCTCTGGCGCTGAGTCGCGCACGCTGGGGGGCGGCTCGTACAGGCGGCGACTGAGCGTCTCGATCCAGCTCTTCGACGAGAAGGGACGGCGGCCGGTGACCGCCTCGAAAACGATCGCGGCGAGCGAATACACGTCGGCTCGACCGTCCACCTCGCGGCCGACAAGTCGCTCCGGCGCCACGTAGTCCGGGGCCACCGGACCGCCCGTGCCGGGAACCGTGTTGAACGATGCGACCATGCCCAGGCCGAAGCCCGTCAACAGCGTGCGGCCGTCATCGGCAAGAAGGATGTTCGCGGGCTTGACGTCGCGATGAACAGTGGCACGCTTGTGCGCGTAGTCGAGCGCGCTTGCGATCGGCCGCAGCAAACCGATCACACCCAACGGCTCATACCGGACACCGTCACCGAACACTGCGTCGAGAGTGCGCCCATTGATCATCTCGGTGACGAGGTACGGTGAATCACCCTCGTACGCAAGCTCATACAGGCGCGGGATCGCTTGGTGCTCGAGCGCGACGTATGACCGGAGCTCGAGCATGAAGCGGCGCGAGAAGCTGACATCGCGAGCAACCGCTGCTTCGATCGTTCGCAATGCGACCTTTCTGTGCAGGCGCGGGTGCTCCGCCTCGTAGACGACGCCGAGGCTGTCGGTCTCGATCTCGCGCAGGACGCGGTATCCGCCTACGTGTTGACCGTTGCCATTGCTGCTCATGTCAACCCGCTCGCCATGAAAAGTGAACTCTAGGCCACCTGATGGTCAACAAGTCTGGTGTCGGCGAGAGGACTCGAACCTCCACGTCCAGCCGGACACCAGCTCCTAAGGCTGGCGCGTCTGCCATTCCGCCACGCCGACATCCCAGTGATTATTTACCCTCGCTCATCCGAAGTTCTGTATGTCCACGGGCTCGATCTCGTCCGCGATGGCGAAATCGAAGATCTGCGAGTAGAAATAGAGCTCGCCTTCGATCGAGCGCCTGATGTTCTTGGCCTGGCGGAAACCATGCTGCTCACCCTCGAACGGCAGATACGCATACGGCAGCTTCTTCCTCTCGCATACGGCGACGAACTCTTCGGCCTGGCTCGGCGGCACGACTTTGTCCTCGAGCCCTTGGAACAGGATGACCGGGCAGTTGAGGTCGTCGGCGAAGTTGACGGCGGATCGCTCGTGGTACAGGTCGGCTCGCTCCGGATAAGGACCGACGAGGGTGTCGAGGTACCGCGATTCGAACTTGTGCGTGTCCTTGACGAACGTGACGAGGTCGCCGATTCCGAAGTGGCTCGCGCCGGCATTGAAGAAATTACGTTTCGTCAACGCGACCAGCGTAGTGAATCCGCCGGCCGAGCCACCAGTGATTGCGACCCGTTTGCGATCTGCGAGGCCACGGCCGACGAGGTAGCGAGCGGCGTTGACGCAATCGTCGACGTCGACCACGCCCCAATTGCCATTTAGGCGCCGGCGGTACGCGCGCCCGTAACCGGATGACCCGCCGTAGTTGACGTCGACGATGCCGAAGCCGCGGCTCGTCCAGTACTGGAACTCGAGGTCGAAGCTGGAGCCGACCGCACTGGTCGGGCCGCCGTGGCTATGCACGACCAGTGGCGGCTGCTCTTCCGGCGGGCCCTCGTAGTCCTTGTTTTTGGGCGGGTAGTAGAACGCATGGGCCGTCACGCCGTCCTCGGTCGGAAACTCGATCGCCTGCGGGACGCTGAAGTAGCCCGGATCGAGGTGCGCTGGATTGGAGACCTTGACGACCTCCTGGGCGCCGCTGTCGACGTCGACGACGAGGACTCGCTCTGAGAGGGTGGGCGACGCGGCGACGGTCGCCACTCGCCTGTCGTTCACAACGACGCCTCGGAGGTCGGAATACAGAAGCTGGATCTGCTTCAGCTTCCCGGTTGCCGTGTCGAGGAGCCCCAGTTTCGTGCCGCCGGCTTCCGAGTACAGACATACGATCTCGCCGGAGCCGGCGAAGCCGTACCTGGTCATTCCGAATGCCCACTGCGGCACCCCGAACTCCGCCTCGCGGCGGCAGACCGGCTCGTCAAACTCGCCGCGAACTCGATAGATGTTCCACCAGTCATTGCGATCCGAGATGAAGTACAGCTCGCCATCGGGCGACCATTCCGGCTGGAAGATCGACTCCTCGGGCCCACCGGCGACCCTTCGCGCGGAGATCGCATTGCCGTCAGCGTCGAGCTCGCCGACCCAAAGCTCGGTGCCGTCCCACGGCATGTTCGGATGTTTCCACGTCAGCCACGCAAGGCGCTTACCGTCCGGACTGAGCTTGGGTGAAGAGTAGAAGTCGTTGCCGCCGGCAACAGTGATGGCGGGGCGATCGCCCTTCCAATCCAACGCGACCAGCGTGTTCACAGCTTCGGATGCGCCGGTCGTGTGGTCTTCGCGCACTGCAAATATTCGCAGCCGCTTAGCATCGACGAGCAGGTCCGCGTGCCGGACATCGACAGCGGGCGTGATCGCACCCGGGGCGCCGTCGCGTTCCTGGATGTAGATGCGCTGATCGTCAAAGTTGGCGAACCACACTGTTCCGCCGCTCACCGCGAACTCGCCGCCTCCATATTCGTGGACGCGCGTCCGTGCGTTGAAGCCGGCCGGCGTCACGTCCGTGTTGGCGCCGTCGCTGCGGCGCACGACCACCTGGCGGCCGGCCTCGGTTGGCCTCAGCTCGGTCCAGTAGAGATCGTTGCCATCCCAGCGCGACATGCCCCTGCCGAGCGATACCGTGCCGTTGAGAAGCAGCTCGATCGTGATCGGCGACGCCCAGGATCCGAAAGGCGCAACCCTCCGATCACTCACGATTGCTGGTTATTCGCCGAACCGTTTGATGATCAAAGCGTCGCCCTGGCCGCCACCACCGCACAAGGCGGCGGCTCCTATTCGCAGTCCCCGCCGCTTCAGCTCGTGCGCGACAGTCAGCACCAGGCGGGCGCCGCTCGCCCCGATCGGATGGCCGATCGCAACCGCCCCGCCGTTGACATTGACGCGCTCCTCGTCCAGCTCGAGCATGCGGGTCGCATTGAGTGCAACTGCCGCAAATGCTTCGTTGATCTCCACGAGGTCCAGGTCGCCGGCGGCCAGCCCCGCCTTCTTCAGCGCGTTGTTCAGCGCGAGCGCCGGCACCGTATGCAGCCACGCGTACCGGTCGGCGCTCATCCCGTGGGCGACGATTTCCGCCAGCGGCTCCACCTTGAGCGCGCGAGCGCGTTCCTTTGACATGACTACGACTGCGGCTGCCCCGTCCGATATCTGCGACGCGTTGCCTGCGGTAATGGTGCCCGTTGGCCGGAAGGCCGGCGACAACTTGCCGAGCGACTCCTCGGTGGTCCCAGGGCGCACGCCCTCGTCACGCTCTACCTTTACTGGCTCTCCTCGCCTTTGCGGAATGGCCACTGTGACCACCTCGCCCGCCAACGTGCCGCTTTCCCACGCGCGCTGGGCTCGCTGGTGCGAGCGCGCGGCCCACGCGTCCTGCTCTTCGCGGCTGATCTCCAGCTCGCGGTTGACGTCGTCCGAGCTCGCCCCCATGTGCTCCTTCAGAAAGGTCGACCACAGGCCATCGTGGACCATGGAGTCGACCATTTCAGCGTTGCCCATGCGAGCGCCAAAGCGAGCCTTCGGCACCAGGTAAGGAGCTTCCGACATCGACTCCATCCCGCCCGCGACCACCACCTCCACCTCGCCGGCGCGAATCAGCTGATCCGCGAGCGCGATGGCGTTCAGCCCCGACAGGCAAACCTTGTTGATGGTGATTGCGGGGACCTCCTGGGGAATGCCCCCCTCGATCGCCGCCTGGCGGGCGGTGATCTGGCCGGCGCCGGCCTGGAGAACGTGCCCCATGATCACGTAGTCGACCTGGCTGGCAGCAACTCCGCTGCGCTCCAGGGCCGCCCGGATGGCGTGGCCGCCAAGCGTGACCGCCGTCACATCTTTGAAAGCTCCGCCAAATTTGCCGAAAGGAGTGCGCGCGCCCGCTACGATCACGGAAGGCATACGGGCAGTCTAGGGGGAGGAGAGTCGCCGATATGAGGAATGCCTTGTTGGCCATAGATCTCCAGAACGACTTCGTGGAGGGGGGCGCCCTGCCCGTTCCCGGCGGCACCCAGATCGTGGCCCACGTCGCGCGCCACGTCCGCCACTTCCGCGGCGAGTACGCCTTCGTCGTGGCGACCCGCGACCTCCATGAGGATCCGCCCGACCACTTCTCGGACCAGCCTGACTACATCAAGACCTGGCCGCCGCACGGCCTCAAAGGGACGGCTGGGGCAGTTCTCTGCACCCCGATCTCAAACCTGGTCAGGGAGAAGATCATCCAGGCCGTGGTGGACAAGGGCCGGCACGCCGCTGCATATTCGGCATTCGAGGCTCAGGATCTGCGCGGTCACCCGCTGGTTGACGTCCTCAGGGAGCAGCGCGTAGATCACATCGACATCTGCGGCCTGATCACCGAGTACACGATTCTCGCCACCGCGCTCGACGCGCGAAAGCACGAGTTCCAGGTCCGGGTCCTCGTCAACCTTTGCGGCGCCGCGAGCTCCGAAGCGGGCCAGCGCGCGTTCGAGGAGATGAAAGCCGCGGGCTGCCAGCTCATGGCGGCGTCGGCGCCATAGGCGCCGACGCGGCTGCTCTCCTTCCCGGGATTGGATCTATCACGAATAGTTCCTCCACACCGCGCTCCGGAGCGTCGAAAAACAAAGTCATGGCCGGGAGAACCCGGCCAACCCTGCCGCGCTAGTAGAAAGTAAAGAACCCGGCACCAGCCGAAGCAGGTGCCGGGGTGGTTGTTTACTTGCGGCTTCGAGACTTGACTGGCGGCGCGTCGTACTTGAAGGACACGTTCAGCCGGACTCGGTACTTGGTGACCTTTCCGTCTTCGATGGTGAGGTCCTGCCTGACGACCTCTGCGACGCGGAGGTCGCGCAACGATTTGGACGCGGTCTCGACGGCACTCTTCGCGGCCGCCTCCCACGATGTGCTGCTGGTCCCCACCAGCTCGGTCACTCTGTAAACGCTGTCGGCCATGGCTACCTCCCGTTCAACCCTGCTGAATCAAAGGCAATTGTCGCGCGGAAATCTCACTTCTGCACCCGCCCGACGTTGCGCAGGTCGGAGAGGGTGTCGGCAAGCTTTGCCGCGACAGCGTCCGGGTGCTCGCCATCCAGGTAGATGATCTGCTCGGTGATGCCGAGCTCGTGATACTGGGCGCATTGCTCGACCAGCTTTGGGGCATCGCCGCCGTCCCACCGCAGCTGGATCGAGCGCCGGATCTCCGACGAGTCGCGGCCGATTGCGGTGCAGGCCTCCTCGAGGATCTGGATGAGCTCTGAGACCCGGTCGGGCTCGCCACTGCCGATGTTCCACACGTCGGCATGCCGGGCGACGAGGCGGATCGTGCTGGGACCCGAAGCTCCGATCCAGATTGGTGGATGCGGTTTCTGGATCGGCTTGGGGTTGGCGATCGCGTCGGTCATCTTGTAGTAGCGACCGTCGAAGTTGGTCCGCTCCTCGGTCCACAGCGATTTGATGATCCGCAGCGACTCGCTGAGCCTCCCGACCCGGTGGTCGAGGCCTTCGATCCCGTACATGGAGTGCTCGATAGCCGCCCAGGCGGCGCCGACGCCGAACTCGAGGCGGCCGCCGGACAGGTGGTCGACAGTGACCGCGAGCTTGGCCAGGAGCGCGGGATTGCGGTAGGTGTTGCCGGTGACCATGCAGCCGATTCGTACGCGCTTGGTGGCCTCCGCCATCGCGGCCTGCAGCGCCCAACCTTCGTAGACCGGGCGGTCGGGGCCGCCGGCCCCGATGGATGCGAGGTGGTCGAAGTCCCACACGTGGTCGAATCCGCTTTCGTCGGCCAGGCGCCAGACGGTGCGAAGCGCCTCGACCGTCGTGTCCTGGCCGGACAGCTTCATGCCGAACCGCAGCGGGTGCGTCATCACGTGCGGAGTCGGGTCGGCTGGACACGAAGAGCGATGTGGTATTGCCGAGCGAAGCTCTCGGGTGTCCAGTCGTAGCCCTTGATCAGGCGTGCGTACTTGCGAATGTAGCTCGGGACTTTGTGTGCGAGTGGATGCCGCTTCAGGCGCGCCGCTTCGCCGTCGATGCGGACCACGCCGTCGCCGTCAGGGGTCGTGTTGAAATGCAATTGGACCTTAGGGTTGGCCTCGATGTCGTTGACCTTCTGGCCTGGCACTGAGTAGATGAGGAACGACTTGCCGTCCCACAAAAACCACACCGGCACCGCTCGCGGCCGGCCATCGCGGCCGCAGGTTGCAAGCCAGATGATCAACTCCTTCTCCAGGCGTTTCTGCACGCGCTTGCCTTCGGGACTGGTCGTGTCGAGCAGCGGTTTCTTACGCGTGGCCATGTCTATTTGCAGCGTACAGGAGGCCGACGGCAGTTCGCGGTTTGCCGGCGATCGGAAAGTGGCAAAGTAGAGACGTGAAGAAAATGGAATCGGTGAAGAAGTCCGAGGCGGACTGGAAGCGCGACCTGACGCCCACGCAGTACCACGTTCTGCGCGAGAAGGGCACAGAACGACCGTTCACAGGTGAGTACTGGGACACCACCACCCCGGGTGTTTACCTCTGCGCCGGCTGTGGCGTCAAGCTGTTCGAGTCGGAAACCAAGTTCGACGCCCACTGTGGCTGGCCAAGCTTTTACGCTCCCGCCGAGGACGCCCCCGTCGCCCAACATGTCGACCGCAGTCTCTTCATGGAGCGGACCGAGGTCACGTGTGCCAACTGCGGAGGGCATCTCGGCCACGTGTTCAACGACGGTCCCGAGCCGACCGGCCTGCGCTACTGCATCAACTCGGTATCGATAAAGCTCGAAAAACTATGAGAGGGAACCCCCGGTGGTTCCCCTCATCGGCGGGCGCTTCGCGCGCGCCTGCTCTCCCTCCGGTATAAGGACGAGCCTTGTTTTAGACGAGTCTCTCCTCGCAACGCATTGTTGAATAGACAACAAAGTCATGGCCGGGGAAACCCCGGCCAACCCTGCAGCGCTAGTACGTACTAACCCGGGCGCCGGCCCGTTTCCAGCAGCACCTTGACGATGGGGCTCGCCTCCTTCGGCTGCCACGCCCGGTAGGCCTCTCTTAGCGGGACCGGCCACTCGACGTCCAGGTCGACCCTGGTGCGAGGCGCGCCCGCTCCGGCCAGGACACGCAGCGCCAGCTCGAGAACATGACGCTGCATCGACTCATCGCCCGGCATCCCAAAAGAGTGGCCGTAGGGAAACTCGACACCGACCACGCGCGGCGCGAGCCGCTCCTCAGCCAAGGCCGGCATCATGGTCACGACCACCGTCGGGATTCCGGCCCTTTCGATCCATCGTGCCAGCACGGGCACGTTCGAGCAGCAGTCGGGTCAAGCGGGAGCGAGGATGAGGCCGTCCACGCCCTGACTCCTCAGGTGCGCGATCACCTCGGCGGCAGTCGTGTCGCGCCAGCCCTCGAGGCTTCGCTCCTGATAGCCCATCACCGAGACGTGCTCGGTCGCGGCGCTGCCGATGACTCGATCGGCGGCCAGCCGTTCGAGAAGATGTGCAGGCAAAGAAATCTCGGGATCAGCGATCAGGTCCACGTCATTGATATGCAGGTGGGCGACTCCAAGGTCCGACGCCTTTGATGCGGCCGGGATCGCACGCCAGCTGGGGTCACCCCATTCGGGATTGGCGCGTTCGCGCTCGACATCAAAAGAGGGTTGGGATCTCTTCAGGTACAGGCCGGCGGAAGTCAGCAGGGCGATGCGTGATTCCTGCAGGCGCTTCTCAAAAGGAGCCCACACCAATTTGTCTTCACCGGCAAACGGCCCGCGTCCTTCGTAATAGGAGCGGAAGCTTCGCGGGAGAAATCGGTAGCTGTCGACCTTCATCTGTTCGTTGCTACCAGCCGCCGGCCAGCTCGCCTGTCAACGTCGGTACCACCGACCCCCCGACCTGGATTGACGATGGTATGTCTCCTTCGTGCGCATACGCGAGACGGATGTTGATGAAGCTCTGCCGCCCCATCTTCGTGCCCTGCTCGCTCACGATGGACACCGACGCCGCTCGCTTCACCAATCCGTACCTGACAGCAACCGCGCCGAGCGGTCCGCTCCCAGATCCCGTCGCCGGATCCTCATGAATGTCGAGAACATGCGGCGAGAACATCCGGCTGTACAACCGATCGTGACCCACAGCCGCGAACAGGAATACGCCTTCCTTGAAGACTTTCGCCAGCCGGTCCTTCTCCGAGACGGCGGAGTCGACCGACTTCGCATCCTTCAACGCGACGTAGACAAACGGCACACCGGTGCTTGCGGTCTGGATCGGAACGTCCGGGACCAGGTCGTCCTCTGAGAGGCCAAGTGCGGCTGCCGCTGCAGCGCGGTCGGACACGACGGCACCGAAAGTCACCTTGGGATGGGTCATCCAGAACACCAGGCCGCCCGGTCCCTGCTCGCCGCGGACGGCCACCGGACCAACCCCTTCTTCTAGCTTGAATTCGAGCGCGTCACCGGGGATCAAGCCCTGGGTGAAAAGCACCCAGGAGGTTCCGACCGTTGGATGACCGGCAAATGGCAGCTCCGCCCCAGGGGTGAAGATTCGGACCCGTGCCGCGTTGGCCGGATCGGTGGGGGCGAGCACGAATACGGTCTCCGAGATGTTCATCTCCTTGGCGATCCGCTGCATGACCTCGCCTGGAATTCCTTCAGCGCCCAGGACCACGGCGAGCTGATTCCCTGCCAAGGGCTTGTCCGTGAAGACGTCAACAATGTGGATCACATACCGCTTGCCGCCCGCGCGTTTCTCGCTCATCCCGGAATGATCATGCAGGTGCTGGTGCCATGGGCCAGGAGCTTGCCGGTCTGCTCGGCGAAGAGCTTGCCCTCGGAGGTGGCGACCCTGCCGCCTCGATAGACGACCACCGCCTCGCACCGCACCGGTCCCGTTTCGGCCGTGATCGGACGGACAAAGTTGACCTTGGTCTCCAGGCTCGTATACCGCTCACCGACCGCGAGGGTCGTGTGGACCGCACACCCAAGTGCGGAATCGAGGATCGTCATCGCAAAACCTCCGTGTACCACGCCGATCGGGTTGTAGAGATACTCCCCCGCCTCGCCGCGGAAGATGGCCTTGCCCTTTTCGACCTCGGCCCCGGTGATGCCCATCGTGCTCATGATCGGAGGCGAAGGCAGCTCTCCCGAAACGACAGCCTTCATGAAATCGAGGCCTGACATGCCCGCCGCAGCAGGCAGTGCAGCCAGCGGATCCGTCCAGGTCACCGTTCTCGTGCGTGTGTTCGAGTCGGTCACGTCATCACTAAGTACCGCACTCAGCCGCCAAGACTTCCCTCAACCTCCAGTGTCGAGAGGATGGCCAACACGCCAAGTGCGGCAATCGCCACTCCGCTGAATGCGCTGATGCCTCTTAAAACCCTCGGCGTCACCCGAGCCCTCAGCCCCGCGCCGAAGCCGGCCACGATGCACCACCAGGTTGCTGAGCCCGCGAACACGCCGACCACGACCAGGGCTGGGGGTAGGTAGCCGTCGCCGATGCCAATCCCAAGAGAGGCGACGAGGGCGGCGAAAGAGATGATGGTCGCCGGGTTGGTGATGGTAAGGCCGAGCGTCGAGGCGTAAGCCAAAGCCAGCCCAGCGCCGTCGAGGGTCGCCGCCGGATCGTCGTTCTTGGGCCGGCTCACCACCGTGCGTATGCCAAGCAACACGAGGGCGGCGCCCCCAATCAAGGTGAGCCACAACCGTTCATCCACCAGCACAGAAGTGATGGCGCCAATGCCGAATGCGGCGAGGCCGGCGTAAAGCCCGTCGGCCGTGGCCACACCGAGTCCTGAGACGAGACCGGTCAGCCAGCCGCGAGTGAGAGTGCGCCTAAGGCACAGAAAGAAGATGGGACCCGGCGTCGCCGCAACCACAAAGCCGAGGACGAAGCCTCGAATCAGCAGGCTGGACACCGCGGTCTCTCATCGGCGGCATTGTAAATGCAGGACGACTATGGACTGTAGAGTCGAGCGGATGACGCGGTTGCTTTTGTCGCCTTCGCCTGGGACCTTCCTCACTTGAACCGCGTGACGCGGCGGAGGCTGTTCGGTTACGGGGCAGCCGCAGCAGCTCTTCTTCTTGTCTTGTTGCTTGCGATTGCCGCGTACCTGGCCATGCAGGTCACCTTTCGCAACCCAACGCCGAGCGCTGCAGTTCCTGCTGTCAACTGCTCCCCCGCTCCCTGCGCCGACGTCCAGGATTTCACGCTGTGGGTCTCAAACCTGAAGGTCGATGGCGACCTCGTGAGCATGCAGGTCACATTCAAGAATTCGAGCAGCGCCACTCACGCGTCCCCGGAAGACCTCCGGGTGATCGACTCGACGCTGCACAGCTCCGGCCTGGTCACCGATGCGCCCGGATGCCAGACCTGGAGCCGACACGAGTTCAGCAACGGCGCCACGTTCGGGCCGACGAACGTGTGCTTCCGGGTGAGCGCTGCCGCGCCGCCCCTCGTTCTGCGCTGGTCGCCTGACTTCGGGTTCTTCTGCTGCCAATCCGATATCAAACTTTCCTGACGCCGCGGAAACCAAGCGCTACGTCTGGCCGATTGGTGACGAGAGTTGTGACCCGCGGGTCGGCCATAAACCGATCGATCTCGTTGGTGTCGTCAACAGTCCAGACCCAGACCGGCAGCCTCTTGCGCTTGCTGTAGCTAAGCAGCCGGATGCGCGCGAGCTGCTGGTGCGCGGCGACGAAATCCGCGTGAGAGCGTTTCAACCGGGGACCGGGAAAGAGGTCGGCGAGCCTTTCGGTCATCGTCGACCAGGCGTGCGCATCCCTCATGTCTGTGCCGAGGGTGAGTCCGGCCTGGACGCCCGGAAACAGTTCTTTGACGGCTCGGATCGACTCGACCTCGCCCGTGGTGACGGCGAAGCGCGCGGCCGCCTTATGGGCAAGAAGGGTCCGCACGATTTCGCCCTCGTCACCCGGCTCCTTGAGGTCGACGTGGAGGCCCACGCGGCCCGCAACGACATCGAGGAGCTCGGCGAGCGTGAGGAGCTCGCCCCCGAGCTCGGCTTTCAGGGCCGCGTAAGCAAGGCCGCTCGTGGCGCGCCCAGACGGGGTCACGCCGTCGTGGTAGTTGACGAAGGCTCCGTCCGCAGTGCGTCGTACGTCGAGCTCGACGTAGTCGACACCGAGCCCGATCGCGCGGTCGTAACGCTCGTCGGCGGGCAGCCCGGCGACGCCGCACGACCCTCGGTGAGCGCTGATCAGCGGACTCACTGCGCCACAGTAGTTGCTGCACCGGTCGGTATGCGGCGACACTGAGCTCATGGCGGGCCTGCATCCAGTTGTGGTCGTCACCGGCGCCACCGGAGCCATCGGCGCCGCTACCGCATCGGTGCTGGTTCGGCGCGGCGCGCGGGTGCTATTGCTCGCCCGGCCCACCGATCGCCTGGCGGCGGAGGTCAAGCGATTGGGCGGAGAGGACAAGCGAGTGAGCAGCGTCGGGGTCGACCTTTCCTCTCTTGCGTCCGTGCGCTCTGCGGCCAGGGAGATCGGTCGTGGCGTCGGCCACATCGACGCGCTCTTGAACGTCGCCGCCACCTTTACGAGCGAATATCGAAAGACGAAGGAAGGCTTCGAGGTGATGTTCGCGACCAACCATCTCGGTCCCTTCCTGCTGACCAATCTCTTGCGCGATCAATTGGCGGGCCGAGGCCGTGTCATCACCGTGACTGCGCCATCGTCGACCCGCGTCGATGTCGACCAGCTGATGGACAAGAGGAAGTTCCGAGCCCTCGAGACATTTGGCGCGACCAAGGCGGCCAACCTGCTATTCACGTTCGAGCTGGCGCGGCGCGCCAAACGATGGGAGGTTCGTGTCAACGCATGTCATCCCGGGCTCGTTCGCTCGGAGCTCATGCGCGAGGCCTGGAGGCCCATCCGCGTCATCACGAGAATGGTGTCGCAGTCTCCGGATCGTGTGGCCGAGGACCTGGCGGACCTTGCGATGTCGCCCGCGCACGAGGGCACGACCGGGTGGTTCTTCAAGGGAATCAAGAGGATCGAGCCGCCGAAGTCGACCGTGGACCAGCAGGCCCAGGCCCGCTTATGGCAGCGGAGCGCCGAATTGGTCGAGTTGGAGAAGGCCGGCTTCTAAGGTTCGCGGATCATCCAGTGTTCGTTCTTCTGGATGTGGCGAGCGGGGTCGGGGTCCACGTTTTTACGCTCGGGTAACTCGTAGTAGCGCGAGTCGGCCAGCTCGAAGTTGCCGTCGTGCTCGAGAATCCAGACGAACTGGTTGGTGTCATCGATGACCCACGGCCCGATCACGCGAAATCCGCTCTGGAGCCTCAGCGGCAGAATTTGCTCCCCCCACTCCCGGGAGAAGGCCTCCAGCTCGCCCGGCTTGATCGTGTACATGCGCAGCTGCTTTGCCATTCGCCCCAATCGTAACGGCGCGAAAGTGCACACCGCGCTCCACGTTTCTTCACACGGCGCTCACAACCTGGCGGAACTATGGAGACATGCAGTCAACCTCTAGTTCAAGGAGTGATCGACATGAGACGCGGTTTCAGTCTGTTGTGGGTGGTGCTGACGCTGGCCATCGCCGCCATCGTCGGCGTGCTGTCGTACCAGGCGGGGGTGGCGACGCAGGTACCCGCCGGCGCAGCGATTCCCCCGTATTACTACGAGCCGCATTTCGCCGGCTTCGGGTTGTTCGGGATCCTGTTCCTGGTGTTCATCTTCTTCCTGCTCATCCGCATCTTCAGCTTCGGACGCTGGGGCGGCGGTCACGGTGGCTGGAAGCGCCATGGCTACGGTGGTGGCGGCGTGCCGCCGGCAATCGAAGAGCGCATGCAGGAGTGGCACAAGCGGGCGCACGGCGAGCAGCCTGCGCCGACTCCGCCACCCGACCAGCGACAGGCGTAGTGCCAATGGACGCCCCTGTCCGCGACCGTCTGCTGACTGAGGGGGATATCCCCCCTCAGGGCGGCGGGCCTGGCGGAGCCAGCTCCCGGCGCACCCCCCTGCTGAGGTGGGATGTCCGCCCTCAGGGCGGCGGGCCTGGCGGAGCCAGCTCCCGGCGCACCCCCTTCCCGTGGGGGGAGAGGGTGCCTCTGCAGGACCCCATCCTTAGGATGGGCACCTTGACAACCATCCTGGTCGTGGACGACGAGCCTCGCATCGTCCAGCTCGTTCGCGACTACCTCGAGCACGGTGGCTTCACCGTGCTCGTGGCGTCTGATGGACAGACTGCCCTCCGCACCGCCCGGACGGGCCGCCCAGACCTGGTCGTGCTCGACCTGGGCCTGCCAGGTCTTGACGGCTTGGACGTGACGCGCGCCCTTCGCCGCGACGGCGAGATCCCGATCATCATGCTGACCGCGCGGACCGAAGAAACCGACAAGCTGGTCGGCCTCGAGCTCGGCGCGGACGATTACCTGACCAAACCCTTCAGCCCCAAGGAGCTGGTGGCCCGTGTTCGTGCGGTGCTGAGAAGAGCAGAAGGGCTGCGATCCACGTCCGACGTGATCCGCGCCGGCGAAGTCGAGCTCGACCTGCCCCGCATGGAAGCGCGTTTTGGCGGCCGTCGGGTTGACCTCACCAAGACAGAGTTCCAGCTGCTGGCGACGATGGCGCGGCAGCCTGGCCGCGTATTCACTCGTGCCCAGCTGCTCGATGCCGTGAAGGGAGTCGCATTCGAGTCCTACGAGCGCGCCATCGACGCCCACATCAAAAATATCCGCCGCAAGGTGGAAACGAATCCACGCGCACCACGCTACGTTCTCACTGTGTTTGGAGTGGGTTACCGGTTCGCCGAGCCTGATAGCTGATTGAGCCGCCAATGGGGCCCGCCGCCACAGCATCGTCCGCCGTGGTGGCCGGAAGGCCAATCGTGGCCGCCGAGCGGCCGGTGGGGTCGGCGGCGAGGACCGTTTCTCTGGCGAATCGGCTGTTTGCTCGTCGTCGTGCTCACGTTGGCGGCGGTGGCGGGCGGTGTGGTGACCACCTTGGTGGGCATCGCCATGGATCGTGGCACCGGCGGATTGGCCCGCAATCCATTCGATCTCGTGTGGATCGCTGCGCTGGTGCTCGTGGTCCTCGTCGCGGCCGTCGGGCTGCGTGGCATCAGGCGCATCACAGGCCCGATGGACAACCTGATCCAGGCGGCGCGCCGCATCGAGAAGGGCGATTACTCGGCGAGCGTTCCGGAATACGGCCCGCCGGAGATGCGCTCGGTCGCGCGTGCGTTCAACGCCATGTCCGCCAGGCTCAAGCTGACTGACGAGCAGAGACGAAGCTTTCTCGCCGACGTCGCGCACGAGCTAAGGACACCCCTGTCGATAATTCGCGGCCAGGCTGAGGGTATTGCTGATGGCCTGTACCCCGGCGATACGGAACACCTCGAGCCGATCCTCGACGCGACCCGCAGCCTCGAGGTGCTCGTCGAAGACCTCCGCACCCTCGTGCTGACGGACGCCGGCAGCCTGGTTCTGAACCGTGAGCCTATCGATCCGACTGCCCTGGTGCACGACGTGCTGGCTTCGTTCAAGGCCCAATCGGAGGCGTCTGAGGTGAACCTTGCGGGCGACCTGGACTACGGCATCCCGATGGTGGACGTTGACCCCGCACGCATGCGAAGCGCGCTGGCGAATGTCATCTCCAATGCCATCCGCCACACACCGCCCGGCGGATCGGTGCGAGTGGGGGTCCAGTCGGCCGGCGACCAGGTGGTCGTGACCGTGACCGACACCGGCGAGGGCATCCCGGCCAAGCTCCTACCTCGGGTCTTCGAGCGGTTCGTCAAGACGCCCAGCTCGACCGGCTCTGGCCTCGGCCTGGCGATCGCACACGACATCGTGACCGCGCACAGCGGCAAGATCGAGATCGAGAGCACGCAGGGCGTGGGCACCGCGGTGCGCATCATTCTCCAGGCCGCGAGCGCCCCTGTTGACTGACCGCCCCACCTTCGTATTGGGCGGAAGCTGAATTTTGCTGATATTGTTACGCCGCTCTACACACGATCATGAGGTGAAAAACATGCGGCGCACAGTTTTGTCGGTCAGTCTTGTAGCACTCGTCATCCTTCTATGGCCGGCAACCGCGTTCGCGGCCACCGACCCCGGGCTCCGGACCGCGGGCAATTTCGCCGTCCTGGCCGCCACCCCGAATATCACCAACACGGGCCCCACCTGGATCTCTGGGCAGGTTGGCATCTCGCCACAATGTTCGATCACCGGCTTCCCGCCCGGGGTATCGGGCGTTCAACACAAATGCGACGCCGTGGCTCTCAAGGCCAAGACCGACCTGACTGCCGCCTACACCCGGGCGGCGAACGCGCCGTGCCCTGGGACTAACAACTTCACAAACGTGAACCTCGGTAACAAGAAGCTGGTTCCCGGCGTGTACTGTCAGACCACCGCTCCGACGCTGACCGGCACCCTCACCCTCAACGGCTCAGGGGTTTACATATTCCAGATCGGTAGCACGCTGATCACGGCCACTGGTGCACGCGTCGTCCTGATCGGCGGCGCTCAGCCATGCGACATCTTCTGGCAGGTGGCCAGCTCGGCAACCCTCCACGTCAACACAGCTTTCGTGGGCAACATCATGGCCTTGACCTCCATCGCCATGCAGACGGGCGCGACGCTCGAAGGCAGAGCCCTGGCCCGCAATGGCACGGTCACACTCGACACCAACCGCATCATCCAGCCAGGCGGCTGCGGCGTTGCGGCGCCTCCGGTAGGCTCCCCGCCGGCCAATAACATCCTGCCTGTCTCCCTCGGGTTCTCACTGTCGCTCCCATCGACCGGTGTCCCACTCGAGCTTCAGGGCGAGCAGTTTCCCTGGCTGCTCGTACTCGGTGCCGGCAGCGGTCTCGGCGTGATGGCGTTGGTCGTGAGCCGAGCAAGGCGCCGCCGCCGCACGACGTAGCCAAGCATGGTGAGGACGTGGCCGGCAATGGTCGGCTTCGCCCAGGCGGTCGCTAGGATGGGATCCCTAGTGGCTGATCGCACAGAGTCATTGGTTCGGACGTGGCCCAGGGCGCTCGGCCGCGTCTCCATATCGACGTCGCTGTTGGGCGAAGTGGTACTGGCTGCATTGCTGGCGGTCACGGTGGCCTCCTCCTGGCGCGACGGCATGCCCACCGACCAGCTTGCCGACCTGGTGGCACCGCCTCTAGGAAGCATCGACTCGGCGCAGGTCTCCGGAAACAATCTCTCAGGGAAACCGGATTGGTGGGGCTCAAAGCTGCCCGTCGTCCTCCCCGCACCTGCCCGGCAGGCGCACGTGCCAAGCGCTTCGCCTGCGCAGCTGCTCATCCCAGCTCTTGATGTCCACCGTGCGGTGGAGATGGTCGGGGTCGATGAGTTCGGAACATTGCAGCTGCCGGTGAATGCCTGGAACGCAGGCTGGTACCGATGGGGCCCCGTGCCTGGTGCGCCGGGCGACGCTGTAATCGAGGGCCACGCCGGATATCCCAAACAGCCGATGATCTTCGGCAAGCTGGCCACGCTCCACCCTGGAGACAAGATCGTGGTGGTGCTCGCAGACGGGAGCCGGCAGCTCTTCATCGTGTCTTCGATGAGAACCGTGCCCGCCGGCTCAGCCCCAGCCGGCCTTGGCTCGTTCTCTGGCAAGCCCAGGCTCACGCTCGTGACCTGCACCGGCCATTTCGACAAGAAGAACTACTGGTATTCAGATCGGCTGCTGCTCGAAGCGACTTACGCCGGCCTGGCCTGAAGCGCAGCAGCGGAAGGGCCGCTGGGGGGAAGTTGCTGACTTTGTTACGGGCTTAAGGGCATCCTCACCCCAAGAGGTGAGTAAATAAATGGCAGTTCAGCAGCCCGTTTCCGATCCCGTTTCCGCGCCGCCTTCCGCTCCCGTCGAGCACGTATCGATGACCGAGCAGAGTCGCTACAACTTCCGCGCCGCGGCGGTCGTCTGGTTCGTTGTTGGTGTGATCGAGATCTTTATCGCCGCACGCTTCCTGGGCAAGCTGTTCGGCGCCTCAGCACACTCCGCTTTCGTCAACTTCATCTACCAGGTGAGCGGGCCGATGGTGGCTCCCTTCACCGGGATCTTCGGCGACACCGGCACGAGGACCAACACGTTTGAGACCGCATCGCTCGTGGCGCTCGTGGTCTACGCAGTGATCGGCTGGGGTCTCGTCGTCCTCATCAGGATCGTCACCGCGCCGAAAGGTGCAAAGCCCGCTTCCTCATGACCGATTTCAGGTCATGGCCGAAGAAATGGAATGACGCCTCGCTTGGGGACTACGTGACGCTGCCTGAGTTCAAGCAGTCGGGCGGCCAGTGGTCGTTGTTGGGGATGCTGGCTCTTGGCCTTGTCGTGGGTGCAGCAATCGGCGGCTATGCCGTTTCCCAACGCACGCAGATGAAGAAGCTCGCCAAGCGCGTCCATCGCATAGGCGATGAGCTGGCTGCCGCGGCCGAAGACGAGGCTGACCAGCCCGTCACCACAAGCCGACGATCTAATCACCGACGCAAGTCGGCATTGGAGGTATAGCCGTGGAACTGGGAGGCATCATCGTCTGGATCATCGTCGGCGCGATCGCCGGCTTCCTGGCCAGCAAGGTGCTGACGGGTAAGGGCATGGGTCTCATCTGGGACATCGTGGTCGGGATTCTCGGTGCCTTTGTCGGTGGCTGGCTTGCGAGCCTCGCCCACATCTCCGTCACGAACATCTTGGTGCAGATCGTCGTCGCCTTTGTTGGCGCCGTGATTCTTCTAGTCATCTTCCGCGCGGTCACGGGCCGCGGCAGGCGGCACGCCTAAGACACGTCGAGTGGCCTCGTGGTTACCCCCACGGGGCCGGGCCTGTCATGAAGCGTCAGGCTGGCGCCAACCAGCGCAGCGCCTCAGGTAACGACACAAACGTCCGGATGACGAGCTGTCGTGCCAACGACCTGGAGACATCCTCCTATCGACGCCACGATCCGCGCTGTAGTAGTCACGCAGGCGGGTGCGGCGTGATCTTCCAGAGGATCGTATCGTGCACGTACTTCGCACGATCGGTGCCACGAAGCTCGACTGCGTAGTGCACATTGCCCGTCGTGACGAGGTAAATGTGGCTCTCCGAAAAGAACGACCCCATAAAGCTTTTCGCCGCAAGTGTCGAGACGCTCGCGATCTGCGAATACGGCAGCGAAGTAATGGCGGACAGGTTCTTATGCCCCGGAAAGGCCGAGACGAATGAGCGGTTCAGGATGATGACCCGCAGATCGGTCAGGGCGATGAAGCCGCTGCCGATTCCTTTGTCGTCATAGACGCAGTAAATGGTCTCGCCCGCCAGTAGGCCGGACTGGACCTGGGCTAGCTGGTCAGGTCGGTCGTGCGGAATTTCGGAGGTTGAGGTCATGACTCCTCCTCATCATCTCCTATGCGCAGTGGGGGGGACTACTCCGGTAGGGGTCGGGATAGGGGTTAAACCGTTGTTTTGCAGCTGACTCTGAGATCAGAAGATGGAGCGGGAGACGGGCTTCGAACCCGCTACCTCGACCTTGGCAAGGTCGCGCTCTACCAAGTGAGCTACTCCCGCTCGGGCAGAGGTGCAATGATACCCCGCCGACCCACCTCGACCCCTCCCCCGCCCGGCTGGAACCTGAGGTCAGCCGCCTGCCTTTTGCTTTGCCTGGGCTCGGCCTCGAAGATCTCTTCGATCCGCCGCTTGAAAGTTCGGGCGAGCGAGAAGGCCAGCGGTAGGCTCGGGTCGTACTTGCCGGTTTCGATCGCATTCACCGTCTGACGCGATACGCCCAGCCTCTGCGCCAGGTCCGCCTGCGACCAATCGAGCTCAGCGCGCAGGACTCGCAGCCGGTTCTTCACCGATACCGGAATGTGAAGATGGCGGTGCCTATGCCCCACAAGCCCGCGATGAGGGGCAGGATGAATGTCCAGTTGAGGTGCGGCATGCCAGCACCCTCCAGGAACCCATAAGTGAACGTGAGCAGCGCAGTGCCCCCCAGCGCGAACGCGAACGCCTCGGTCTGGATCCGCTTCTGCAGCTCATCGGTCTGCGAGAGCCGGCGCACGAAGAGGAACACCACCAGGGCCGCCGGCAGCACCGGCACCACGGCCACCACGTAGCGCCACGACGCCTCCGGGTTGGCGCGTAGGAGCGTGACCGACCCGATCAGCAACATCATGTACGCGAGCAGGGCCAGGCCGATCTCGATCTGCGAGCGATAGGTGACCCAGGTCGACTGCACCTGCATGGCGGGTGGCGTCGGGCCGGGGATGCCGGCGACCATAGGCGGGATGTTCGACTCCGTCCGCGTAAACGGCGACGCGGGGTGCGTGTACAGCGGTTCGACCGGGGCTTGAGTCGGATTGTGCTCGGGAGGGGCGTCACTCATGTCCGCGCACAGTAAAGGTTACTTATCAGAATGTCAAGCGTCCTTGTCTTAGCGCAAGAGGGCTAGTCGAGGTTGCCGAGGCGGTTGAGGAGGCTTGTCACCAAGTCACTACCCCCTACCAACGCTCGGCCAGCCACACCTGGTCGGCGCGATTAACATCAGGTCACGATGAGCCCGATGGAAGGCGGCGCGATGCCCAAACCGAGCGATCAGGCGAAAGCGGCTTTTACCAAGCTCGTGACCGCACTCGAGCTGACAGGCCGCATGCCGCCGAAGGTCGTGGCAGCGAAGAAGGGACCAAGAAACCCGAGACTCGCTAGGTAGCGCTAGCGCTTCGGCTTGCCCTTGGCCTTTCCGTCGGTGCGGGTGGGTTGCGGTTCTGCAGCCATGTCGGGGGCCTGCGCCGCTGCCACCGGCTCTGGTGCGGCGCCGGCGGGCGCTGGCTCCGGCGCCGGAGTGAACGCATCGGGCTGGGGGCCCATCGAGACGTTGCCGCTGAAGGTCGCGCCATCCTGGATGACGAGCCTCGCGACGCGTACGTCGCCGATCAGCGATCCTGAGCGGGCCACCACCAATCGCTTGCGTGCAATGACGGGTCCGCTGACGCTGCCTCGAATGTTGATGTCTCCACCCGCCAGCGACGCGTTGACCTTGGCCTCGTCGTCGACCTCGACGTCCCCGGTGGCATGGATCTCTCCCTGCACCGTGCCGCCCAGGCGGACATCGCCGTCGATGTGAAGCTCGCCGATCAGTCGGTCGCGCGGGCCGAGCGTGATCCCGCCGCGACGGCCGGTGGTCGGAGTTTCAGGCGGCGGCTGATCCGCCGTCTTCCCTGGAACCCTAGCCCCCGGAGCCCTGGTGCTCAAAGTCGCCCATCCTGACGTGGCCGTTCAGGCTGGCGCCGTCCTCGATCTGCAGCCGGCGCACCGTCACGTCGCCACTCATCTTTGCGTTCTTTCCCAACACCAGCTTGTCGCGGGCGTTGAGGGTACCTTCGACGTCGCCCTTGATGGTGACGTTGGATGCTTCGAGGAAAGCCTTCACCTTGGCGCCAGAGGCAACCTCGATGTTGCCGCTCACACGAAGCTCGCCTTCCGCGCGGCCGTCCACGTGGACGTGGCCATCGTAGGTGAGCTTGCCTTCCAGGCTGTCATTCGGCCCCATCGTGAACCGACGAAGCCCATCTTTCTTGTCTTGGGCAGCCTCCGCAGGCGTGCTTTCTGCGACTGCCTCCTGTACGTCCATGAACTCGAGTCACCCCCGCTTGGATTAGGCTCCGATTCGCACCGAAGCCGAACCTACAGGTTACTGCAGGACGGCTACCGCCGGCCGTTTCAAACCCCCTGCATTGCCAGGCAACGGAGAGTTGCTAGGTGGCGCGGTCTTCGATCTCCCAGGCATGGTCGAGCGCGTGCCAAGCCATTCGACGGGCGGCATAGCGGGCGGGCCAGCCTCGTTCGGTCACACCCTTGGTGCCGGCCCTCAAGCCCGCGACGATCGCATTCCGGAACTCACGCAGCGTGGCCGAGTCCCCGGCGGCGGGCTGCTGCAAACGGAGACCGAGCTTTCGAGCGTACATAGTCTCCGCGCCGAGCACGTGCTCAACTATCTTGTCTCGATCGCGGCCCCCGCCGCGCGGCCCCTTCCGCAAGGAGGGCGGGGCTTTTTCGACCATGCGGTCCAAGACGGTCCACGACGCCGCCACGAGCGCCGAAAGCCTCCCCGCTTCCTTTTTCGTGAGCCGCTTGGACTCGGCCTTGGCGATCGCTCCAGGTGCCCCGAATTCAGTGGTCGCGTCGCCCGGCAGGCGTTCGACGACATCGAAGCCCGCGCCCGGGGCGAACGGGATGTGCGCTGCCTTGGCCGTCTGCGCGTACCTCGGCGCCGCTGCAGCCAGCGCTTCGAGTGCGGATTTCTCATCCTTTCCGGAGCGCGTCCAGCCCGGCCAGTCGGCAGCCGACGCGAAGACTCGACGCTTGCCAACCTCTAGATAAACCCTGGTCAGCATATGTCGCGCCTCAAGCGGAATGAACCTCGGTGACGGTGTTGGCCGCAAGGTCGTAGAGAAAACCCCGGATCTTGTCGCGGTGGGCCAGGTGTAGGTCAAGGCGCAAACGGCCGACATCCTGCACAACGGCCGCGATCGGATCTTCGAAGACGCCTAAGGCCTCATCGAAGCTATGGCCAGTCGCCGCGGCGATTTTGTCAGCAAGCTCTTTCTGCTTGAAGCGGCCGAGCAAGCATTCGGTGTGATGGATGACCATGATCTCTCGCGTCCCGGTAACGGCCTGCGAAAGCGCAAGCCCGTGTCGCGCATCGTCGGTGGCGCGCCCTCCTGCGTTGCGAATGACGTGAGCGTCCCCGGGGCGCAGGCCGAGCAGTGCGCTCACGTCGACGCGCGCGTCCATGCAGGTCAACACGGCGAGCTTCTGAACCGGCTCGACGATGCGCGCCGCGCTGCCCAGGTAATGGAGCCGAGTGTTCATGACGACTCGATCGATGGCGTCCATCAACCCGAGTAGTCTCGCTGGCTGGTCGATGCCGCGGCACTGGTCGTGCGCGGGCCGTGTGCCTCGGCTTCCTGTGAGTGGCGGTAGCGCGTCTCCGCCTCAGCATCATCGCCCCTCATCTCGGCCACGCGGGCGAACGCCCGCCATGTCCAACCGGCCAGCTGGCGCTCGCCCAGCTCCTCAGAAGCGTGGATTGCATATCGAAGGTCTTCCTCGGCTTCGTCGAAACGTCCCAGCTCCCGTTTTGAGATGCCGCGCTCCGCTCTCGCGTCGGCAAGCTCCCAGCGCGCTCCCAGCTGGCTGAAAATCGCGATTCCCTTGTCGAGCCACTGAAGCGATTCCTCGAAGCGGCCGAGGTCCTCGAAGACGCGGCCCATCTGCACCGCCGTCACTGCCACGCTGAATTGATCACCAGTCTCTTCGGCGAGCACACTTGCCTCCTCGATAAGGCGCATCGCCTCGTCGAAGTTCTTGCCCTCCACCTGGTTGATCGACAGGGACGTCAGCGCACGCACGCGCGCCCATCGGTCATTGGTGCCGGCGAGCGACAGGGCCCGCCTCCAGATCACTTCGGCCTCGTCGAAGCGGTCACGGGTCCACGGCACCCAACCTGCGAAAAGAAGCGTGCGCGTGATGGCGAAGTCGTCGCCCAGCTTTTCGGCCGCAGACAACGACCGGTCGAGGAGGGCTTCGGCCTTGTCGACGTCGGCTTCTACGTTGATCGCGATGTCGCCGAGGAACCGGAGTGCGTGAGCGAGCGCGAACGCATCGTCGTGGACCGTCGCGAGCGCCACAGACCGTTCGAGCGCCGCCTTCGCAGCCGGGTACTCGCCCAGCCAGTAGTGGGCCTCACCAAGTCCCGCCAGAACTCGCGCCTCTCGCACCCCCCACCTCCCATCCGGACCGGACATTGCCAGCGACCGCTCGTAGAAGTCGATGGCAGAGCGGCTCTCCATGCGGCGCCTCGCGCGGTCCCCCGCCACCAGCAGACCATCGGCTGCCCGCTCGGTGGTCGCGTGGTCGCTCGGGTCGAGGTCGCGAGCGGCCAACGCCGCCAGCTCGAGATGATCGGCCGCCCACGACGGATGGCCGGTGTCCAGCAGGCTTTGCGCCACCAGCTCGTGGAGCCTCAAACGCTCGCGTTTCGGCAGGCTCGCGTACGCGACCTCGCGGAGGGTGGCGTGCCGCATTCTCCATTGGGCTTCAGCCCGGCCCTCGTCGCGCACGATGATTTCCGAGTCCTCGAGCATTTGCAGCTCTTCGAGCTTGGGGGCGCCATCGACCAGGGCCAGCTCCGCCATGTCGAACGAGTAGAGAAAGACCGAGGCTCGCCGCGCAAGCTCTCGCAGCCGCGAAGGCAAAGCATCCAGCCTGGCCGCGACCACAGCCTGGACCGTCGGCGGCAGGTTCGCCGCTCCCCGCGCCGGCATCGCGCCCGCCTCGTTCATGAGCATGCCGGTCGTCTCGATGATGAAATAGGGATTGCCGCCGGCGCGCGCCGCGATCGCAGCCGACTCCTGGTCGTCGATCGTGTCACCACCCGCCGCACGGACGAGCTCAATCGATTCGTCGCTGGACAGCGGGTCGAGGTTCACGAGAACGGCGTTTCCACTGCTCGTGCCCCAGGAGGGCCGCGTCTCAAGAAGCTCTGGCCGCGCGAGCGCCACCACCAGGGCGCGACGCGATCCGCGAGGGCTTTTGGCGCCGAGACGCTCGATCAAGTCGAGCATCATCGGACGAAGGGTGTGAAGGTCCTCGAATACGAGCACCACCGTGCCCTTTTGGGCGAGACCGTCGACCAGCGCGATGAAACCTGCCGTGACGTCGTGCACGAAGGCGGATTCCTCCCTCTGCCCTGCAACTCCGAACAGGAGGCCCAGCCGGTCGGCGGTCACATCGACCTCGGACGGCTCGACCGTTCGCTCGGCCAGGTCGCGCAGGCGCTGCACCGTCTTCTCGTGCGGTTCGCCATCTCGGATCCCGGCCAGCTCGCCAACGATTGCGGCCGCGGGGCCGAACGTGGCGGTATCCGTGTACGAGCGCGAGCGGCCATGCACAACGACCACGCTCGACTCGACGCTTGCGACCAGCTCGGCTGCCAATCGGCTCTTGCCGATGCCGGCCTCACCGAGGATCGTGACGAGCACAGGGCGCCCCGTCGTGGTGGCCAGGCTCAAGCTCTGGCGAAGGATCGCCTGTTCGCTGACACGGCCAACGAATGCGATGGTCCGGCGGGCCGAGCGCGCTGTCAGCGTCTCTACCGGAAAAGACGCCAACACCGCGTCGAAACCCTTCGCGCGCACCATTCGCCGGTGGCCGTACGAAACGGCTTCCGACGTGAGCGCACGCGTCGTCTGGCCGGCCAGGATCTGACCGGGTCGGGCCGCCGACTGGAGGCGCGCGGCCATGTTCACGACAGGGCCTGTCACCAGCAGCTGGCCTGCGGGGCCGACCCCTGTAGCGGCCTCGCCCGATTCGATTCCAATCCTCACCTCGAGCGGGGCCGTCAGGCCCTCGGCACGGCCGAGGCGCCGTACGCGCTCGCGGATGGCCATGGCCGCCCGCACCGCCCTTATCGCGTCGTCCTCGTGGACGTGCGGCAGGCCAAACACCGCCATCACTGCGTCACCGATGAACTTTTCCGGGCGGCCCCGCAGAGCCTGCAGCTCCTCGGTGGCGGCCTCGAAGAAGCGCCCCATGACCTCGCGGGCGCGTTCTGGATCCAGGGATTGGGCCAGCCCGGTCGAGTCGACCAGGTCGGCGAACAGGACCGTGACCATCTTGCGTTCCTGGGTGCCGAGGAGGGTGCCGACCACGGCGCCGCAGTTGGAGCAAAACCTGGCGCCTGGCTGGAGGGGCTGGCCGCAAACCGCACACGGCATCGGCAGGCCTGCCGAAAGCGTGCCAGCTGACTTCTTTTTCGCTGCTACCTCAACCGACCCGACCGCGATCCAGCGAGTCGCGACGCAGGCGATCCGCTGCCGCGCCGAGGACCGTTGAGAGCAATGAGTCGCTGGTCTTGATGGCGTCACGGAACTGCAAATGGCTCATGACCATCGCGCGAGAAGCGGTGGTTGTGACGACGGTCGCAGTGGCCGGCCCGCGGTCCAGCATCCCGATCTCGCCGAAGAAATCGCCGGCGTGCAGCGACGGCCGGGCTTTGCCGTCCACCTCGACGGCCGCCTCGCCTTCGAGCAACACGTAGAAGCAATCCGACGCGTCGCCCTGCCTGATCAGGGTGTGGTTCGCCCGCAGGTCCACCTCATCGGTCCGGCTGGCAAGGAACTCCAGCTCCTTACGAGTGCATCGAGAAAACAGGGGCACGCGGGCCATCGCGTCCACTTTCGGGTCGCTCATGCATGGCAGGATACCCCCGGCACGGCGGCCAGTAAACGGCAAGATTGAGGGGGACTTGGACCTCCGAGCTTGGGAGTACCTCCATGACGCAGCTCAGCCAGAAATCCCGCGACAGCCTGCCGGACAGCGCCTTCGCTTATGTCGACTCGCGCGGCCGTCGACGGCTGCCGATCAACGACGAGGCGCATGTCCGCAACGCTTTGGCGCGTTTCAACCAGACGACGTTTGAGGACGAGGCGGCGCGAGACCGCTCCCGGACGCGGCTGCTCAAGGCGGCCAAGAAGTACGGGATCGTGCCGGTCGGTTTCATGACGGGGCAACTGCGTTCGATGAGCAGCGAGATCGGCGCACGCACCAGTGAGGTGCGGACGCTCCCGACTGGCTCCGTCACATTCCTCCTGGCCGACATTGCAGACTCGACCGGGCTGGTCGCGAGCCTGGGCGAC
The DNA here is from genome assembly GCA_003139695.1 of Candidatus Dormiibacterota bacterium. GTDB lineage: Bacteria > Chloroflexota > Dormibacteria > Dormibacterales > Dormibacteraceae > Palsa-872. The sequence continues at coordinate 39,714 of PLJM01000025.1, forward strand.
AGCTACGGCGCTCTGCTGGCCGGCGTCAGGCGAGTCCTGCGCGACGCCATTCGAGCGTCGAACGGACGCGAGGTCGATGCCCGCGCGGACGAAATGTTTGCCGTGTTCGAGCGTCCGCGCCCAGCCATCGACGCCGCGCTTGCCATCCAGCGCAAGATGCGGTCGAGCACCTGGCCCGGCCGCCCCGTAGTGCTGGTGAGGGTCGGTCTGCACACCGGGCAGCCCATATTGACCGACACCGGATACGTGGGCCTCGCGGTCAGCACCGCGGCTCGTATCTGCTTTGCCGCCCACGGCGGCCAGATAGTGGTCTCGAGTGCCGTAAAGGAGGCGATCGCGAACCTGGAAGGGTTGGAGGCCGGCTTCCGAGACCTGGGCCTGCACCAGCTCCACGGCCTGCCAGAACCTGTGGCATTGCTTCAGCTCGAGGTGGCCGACCTGCCGATGGAATTTCCACCGCCGCGGATCGGGATCAGCGGTTCGGCAAAGCCTGGAGCGCGGCGACGGCCTGGTCGAGCCGCGAACGAGGCAGCCGGCCGCTCGCGACGGCAGCCTTGATCGCGTCGTAGGTCGCGTTGGCGACCGAGAGGTCGTGGGCGATCATCACCATATCGCCACCGTTGACGAGGAACTCGACGGCAGCCTCTGGCGCCGGAGTGCTGTTGGTTATCGCCCCCATCTCCATGTCGTCGGAGATGATCGCGCCTTTGAACCCCAGGTCGGACCTGAGCATCCGGATGGTGACCGGCGAGAGGTCCGCTGAATGGACGGTGTCGATCACGGGGTAATAGAGGTGGCCAAGGAGGACGAAGTCGGTCCCATGCGCGATCGCCGCCTTGAATGGTGGCCACTCGCGTGCTTGCAGCGTGGCCAGGCTTTCGTTAATGCGAGGCAACTGCGTTTCCGAGCTGACGCTGGTGTCGCCATGGCCTGGGAAATGCTTGGCCGCCGACAGCATGTTCGCGGCATGGATGCCATCCACCACGGCGCCGACCGCAGTTGCAACCGGGCCAGGACTCGTGCCGTAGCAACGCCCCCACATGATCGAGGACGGGCCGCTGCAGACATCCGACACCGGGCCAAGGTCGAGGTCGAAGCCGAGCGACTTGATCGCCCTCGCCATTTGTATCGTTCCGGACTTTCCGACCGGCATCGGATCACACGGCACGGTGCTGATCGCCAGGCACACCTGGCCGCCCTCCTGGTCGGTCGCAGCGATCAGTCGATGGCGATCTGCCGCACGAACCGTCGCGATCAGCGATTTCATCGAGGCGGCCGTGGTCGCGTTGTGGTTCAGGTTCACCACCAGCAGCCCACCGAACTGTCGCTGCTTCCAATCGGCGAGCACCGCATTGGTGAGGCTTCCCCGGAAGCCGACCATGATCACCGCGCCGATCTCCTCGTTTAACGTGAGCCCGCCAGGCCCGAGCTGCTGGGTGGGGCTCGGCGATGGCGACGATGCCGCCGAGGGCGTGCTCGACGGCCGTGACGCGCTCGAGACTGCACCCGTTCCGCCGCACGAGATGAGCAGAGCAGCGAGCAATGCCGGTGTCAGCCGCTTGATCGCGGCGCCGATGTGCACACCGAGATAACGCTCGCGTCGTCGAGAAAGCTACAAGCGCGAATCCGGCGGCCAGCCCGGAATGTCTACGAGCCGGCCGCGGGCAGCCTGTTTTATTGCGCCTTCATCCCTTCACGTACGAGAGCTTTTCGGCCACCTTGCCGTGGCGCATGCGGAAGAGGTCGATGCCTCGCACGTGGCCGGCGACGCCGTTGTTCTCCCAGTGGAACACCCAGCGAACGACTGCGCGATCGCCGGAAACGATAGTTTCCTCAGCTTCGAATCGCGCGCTCGGCGTCGATGCGAAGAATCCACTCCAGAACTCGCGGACGTTTCGCGCGCCAACGTGTCGCTCACCGTCCGGTGCCGGAAAAGTGTTTTCGAACACGCAGTCCTCGGTCATGAGGCTCATGACAACGTCTGTGTCCCCGCGACCGAACGCATCGTTGAAACGCGCGAGCACCGACTCGGTCTCAGCCGTGAGCGCGCGCTCGTCGCTGCGTATGCTCATCCGCGCGCGTAGCTGCTGGCGCCGTAGAAGTCAACGACCACCACCGGTTCATCCCCGATCACCCACGCGTCGTGGCCGCTCGGAAGAGAGGTCAGGTCGCCAGGACCAGCGACGAACTCGGTCCCGTCGTCCATCTTGATGCCGAGGCGCCCGCTGACGTGGTACTGGAAATGCGGCGCTTCGCAGCTCGCCGTCTTCGCAATCGGCTTGACGTCGTTCGACCAGCGCCAGCCGGGTTGAAGCACGAGCCGTCCGACTGCCGAGCCGCCGAGGGTGACGATCTCGGCCTGGCCGTGCGGGAACTCCCGGATCTCCTCGGGCTTGACGAAACTCTTGTGCTCGGTCGCATGCCTGATGGCCATCTCGATCCTCCTCAAATTCAAAGAAACGTCTTGTGGTAGTCTTACCTACTAGTAGGTAGGTTGTCAAGAAAGAGCTTTAAGGAGACGATTTGAAGGTGACGGGGCAGACGACCACGGGCGCCGGCAGCGCGGCCAAGATCCTAGACGTCGCCGAGCGACTGGTTCAGGTGCGTGGTTTCAACGGGTTCAGCTACGCGGACGTGGCCGGCGAGCTGGGCGTCACCAAGGCGAGCCTCCACTACCACTACCCCGGCAAGGCAGAGCTGGGTGAGGCCCTGATCAACCGGTACGCAACCCGCTTCGCGGAAGCCTTGCTGACGATCGATGCCGAGTGCGCTGACGTTCCGGCCAAGCTCGCAGCGTATGCCGGCGTCTACGCCGGGGTCCTGCGGGAGCAACGGATGTGCCTGTGCGGAATGTTGGCCGCCGATTACGAAACGCTGCCGCCGGCGATGCGTGCCGCCGTGGTTCGGTTCTTCGACGAGAACGGAGTTTGGCTGGAGCAGGTCCTGGAGCAGGGCACGATTGATGGTACCGTCCACCACGAAGGGTCGGCGCGCGATGCCGCTCAGCTGATCATCAGCACGCTGGAAGGCGCAATGCTGGTCGCCCGCCCATACGGCGATCCGGAGCGATTCCAGTCCGCCGCAGCGCGGCTTCTCGCCAACCTGACCGCCGCGTCACGCGACGGAGCAGCCTCCGCTTAATTTCACCGCTGGCGACTTTTCGGATGCAGGTGTTTTGGAGCGGGCGATGGGAATCGAACCCACGTAAACAGCTTGGAAGGCTGCCGCACTACCATTGTGCTACGCCCGCTTTGGCGCTTTGCCGGCGGCCCGAAAGGGTCTCTAGGCCGGGTCAGCAATTAGAGTACCTAGACTTCCCAGCACGGCCCGGTCGTCTAGTGGACTAGGACGCAGCCCTTTCAAGGCTGATATCGCGGGTTCGAATCCCGCCCGGGCTACCAGATCCCCAATTCGAGCTCGACTCCGCCTGCGTGGTTTGGTGGGCGGCGAGGGTTTCGAACCCCCGACCTCCAGCATGTCAAGCTGGCGCTCTTCCAACTGAGCTAGCCGCCCATGGCCGGAATGGGCACCGAGTGGACGCTTATTCTAGTTCCGATGCCGCCCCATATCGGTCAGCCAATGCGCCGCGTCGAAGATGAGCGGCTCGTAACGGGAAGGGGCCGATACGCAGGGGACATCAAGTTCGTAGGACTTCTGCATATTGCGTTCGTGCGGTCGCCCATGCCTCACGCACAAATCAAGGCGATCGACACCTCCGCCGCTAGAACCATGCCAGGTGTGGTCGCGGTTTGGACAGCGTCAGACCTACCGGAGGTGGCGCCTGGCCTTAGCGATTTCGGACCCACTGGCATCGTCCAGCGCGGGAGGCCGATCCTCACGACCGACGAGGTCAACTACGTCGGCGAGGCCTACGCGGTGGTCGTTGCCGCAACCGAGTACGAGGCGCGCGATGCAGCCGAAGCGATTGCCGGCGAGCTCGACCCGCTGCCCGGAGTCGGCGACGTGATGACCGCCACCGCTGAAGGTGCGCCAAGGGTCCACGCCGACATGGAGAACAACATCGCCCAGTCCAGCTCGACAACGTTTGGCGACATCAAGGCCGCCTTCGCCGGGGACTCGGTCATCGCCCAGATCACGCTTACGACATCGCGCGTATTGGGCATCGCAATGGAGCCGCGCACAACGACCGCGAGCTATGAGGACGGCGGGCTGAAGGTCTGGACGTCAACTCAGAACATCTTCGGCGTCAGGAGCACGATCGCTTCGATCGTCGGTCTGCCTGAAGAAAAGGTGCGCGTCCTCGCGGAGGATGTCGGTGGTGGTTTCGGCGCCAAGGGCACCCCGTTTGCCGAAGAGGTGCTCACGGCTCTCGCAGCGCTGCGGCTCAAGCGTCCTGTTCGCTGGGTCGCGACGCGCAGCGAGGACGGCGCCACCACTGCCCAGGGCCACGGCTCAGTGATCGAGCTCGAGCTTGCCGCATCCCCCGAAGGAAAGCTGCGAGGACTGCGCGGGCGCCTCGTTCACGACATCGGCGCGTACTCGGGTTCGGGCGCCGGACAACCCGGAATCATCATCCCGCACATGGTCTCGGCCTACGTGCTGCCGGCCATGGACATCGAAGCCGAGCTGGTCTACACGAATACGGTGCCCACCGGCTTCATCAGGGGTGGTGGCCGCCCGCTGGGCAACTATGGGATGGAGCGCGTCATGGACCGACTTGCGCGCAAGCTGGGCATCGACCCCGCAACGATTCGCAAGCGCAACCTGATCAAGCCGGAGCAGATCCCCTACACGACGGGCATACCAGCCGGACGCAGCGGATACGTGTACGACAGCGGCAACTATCCACGGCTGCTCGAGCTCGCCCTCGACAAGCTCGCCTATGACGAGGGCCGCGACCGCGGCCGGGACGGCAAGCTGGTCGGCTACGGCATCGCCTGCTGCGTCGAATCGACGTCGTTCGGACGCGGCGAGCCGGCAAAGCTCCGCATCGACAAGGACGGGACCGCACGGCTCTTCGTGGGCTCGACCCCGCAAGGCCAGGGCCACCAGACCATCGTGGCGCAGGTGGCGGCCGAGAGGCTCGGTTGGCCGCTCGACAAGATCAAGGTGACTGCGGGCGACACGCACCACGTTCCGTTCGCCCTCCTCACGGCGGGAAGCCGAAGCGCGGTGATGATAGGCAACGCCACCGCTCGGGCAGCGACGGCGATGCGCAAGCGGTTGCTCGAGCGCGCGGGCGAGGTCTTGGAAGCCGATGTGCAGGACCTGGTGCTGACCGAAGGGTTCATCGAGGTTCGCGGCGCTCCCGCCAAGCGGGTGCCGGCCACGGATATGGTCCCCGACGAAGGTCTCGAGGTGCTGGAGACCTTCGACCCCGGCCGGCCTCTCACGTTTTCGAGCGGATGCCACGCGGCGGTCGTCTCGGTCGACCCCGAAACCGGCCAGGTCGATGTGCTGCGCTACGTGATCGTTCACGACACTGGGAAAGCGATCAACACCATGCTCGTCGAGGGTCAGATGCACGGCGGGTACGCACACGGGCTTGGGTACGCGCTTTACGAGGCTGCGCTATACGAGCCCGACGGAAATTTCCGCAGCGCGAGCCTTCTCGACTACACGATCGTCAGCACCGGCGAGGTGACTGTGATCCCCTCGCTTATCCACGTCGATACGCCGACCGATACCAACGCCGAGGGGTTCAAGGGCGCAGGCGAGAGCGGGACGATCCCGGTTCCCGCGACCATCGCCAATGCGGTTGAGGATGCTCTGCGCAAACGAAACCCCGACTTGGTGGTCGATCGCCTCCCGATCACGCCCGATCGGATCGTCGAGATGCTCGACCCTGGGAACTGAGCCGCCACTCGGGACGCCATCCTCTCGTCCGGACCTTCCCTCGAAGGGAGAGGGGACTTCGACTGTCGACTGGAAGCGCAACCTCGCAGCGCTCTGGTTTGCCGAGTTCACCGCGATCTTCGGGTTCAGCTTCGCTTTCCCCTTTCTGTCGATCTTCATATCGCAGGACCTCGGGGTGCACGCCGGCCGCGACCTCGACCTCTGGACTGCCGCGGCCGGCAGCGTCTCAGGTCTCTCGATGGCTGTGGCGAGCCCGATCTGGGGGATACTCGGCGATCGATTTGGGCGCAAGCCGATGCTCCTGCGCTCGATGGTCGGCGGCGCGATCACCGTCGGCTTGATCTATTTCGTGCAGACCCCGGACCAGCTTGTGATCCTTCGCTTCTTGCAGGGTGCGACCAGTGGAACCGTGGCTGCGGCGACCGCGCTGGTCGCTGTCGAGACGCCACGCAATCGTGTCGGCTGGGCGCTCGGGGTCGTCACCTCAGCAGTGGCGCTGGGCAGCGCGATTGGCCCGGTCGTTGGCGGCCTGGCCGCGTCGCTGGTCGGGCTCCGGCTCGTCTTTCTCGGGGGCGGCGTCCTCCTATTGATATCGACGATCCCTGTCTTCATGATCGTGCGCGAGAGCCCGCTGCGGCGGCGCGATCCAGCCCGCGCCAGCACCCTTGCACTGATCGGTCAGCGACCGGGCGCCCGGCGAGCGCTTGCGGGATTGATCGCTGCGCAGGGCATCACCAGCGTCGCCAACAGCGCGATTCAGATACTCGTCGTGTTGAGGCTGCTCGAGATGGTGGGGCAGGCAGTGGCGGCGATCACTGGAATCGCGTTCGGCCTGTCCGGAGTCGCGACCAGCGGGGCGGCGATCTTCTACACGGTGGTGACGAGGCGCATCGGTTACGTGCGCACCACCGTCATGGCCGCGGTTCTGATGTCTGTGGCAATCGCGTTGATCGCGGTCGCGCCGTGGGTTGCGGTTGTGGTCGGCGCGATCGCCTTGAACGGCCTCCTGAGCGGCGTGATCGTCCCGGCCACCGCGAGCATGATCGGCCTCGAGACCCCAAGCGAGGCACAGAGCACTGTCTTCGGAATCAACGCCAGCTCGGTGGCCTTTGGCTTCTTCCTTGGGCCGCTCATCGCCGGGGGCGTTGCGGCCACTGAAGGCGTGCCTGCGGCGATTGGCGTCATCGCCGTCATCGCCTTGGGACTGGCGGTGCTCCTGGCCACGGCCACGCGGGAGCCCTCGCGCTAGCACGCGTCGGTATGAGATGGAACCTGGCGGTTCCGTCTGCGCGCAAAGCGGCGTTGAGGATGGGCCTTACTGAATGCATCGAGCGTGCGGCTTCGCCGCAGGCTCTGCTCTCCTTCCCGCGATTTATTACGAATTGGCTTCTCCACGCGACGCTTGGCGGGAGTAAGAAATAAAGTCATGGCCGGGGGGGACCCCGGCCAACCCTGCCGCGCTAGCTTTCGTATCTTGGGTCAGTGAAACAGCTCGGGCTGGCGCTGGCGGTCGTTGCCCTGTGTGCCTGCGGGTCGGCTGATGCGGGCACCCCTCTGATCTCGACTGCCCCAGGCTGCGACAATGAGATTCGAACCTGCATGGACCAGAGAACCACTCCGCCACCAATGGTGATCGATGTCACGAAGAAGTACTCGGCGACGGTGCACACCAACCGGGGCGACTTCGTGATCGCGCTCGTGGATCCAAAGATCGCGCCTCAGACGGTCAATAACTTCGTCTACCTGTCTCAGAACCACTACTACGACGGCTTGAAGTTCCATCGGGTCGTACCCGGCTTCGTCGTCCAGGGTGGCGACCCCCTCGGCAACGGAACGGGTGGACCTGCGTACAAGCTGCCGGACGAGACCAATCCATCTAAGTGGCCGCGCGGGACGGCCGGCATGGCCTCCAGCTCGGCCGGAGTAAGTGGGTCCCAGTTCTTCATCACCATCGGCGACGCGCCTTTTCTCGCCACTGGCGGCGTCTACAACCACTTCGGTCAGATCACCTCGGGGATGGAAGTCCTCGACAAGATTCAGCAGGGCGACAAAATGACCTCCATCGACATCACGGTCTCGTGAGAGGGGCGTTTCTAGCCTTAGCCGCCGTGACTGCGCTGGCGGCAGCGTCCTGTGGCTATGCAGATCCCTACGTGACCAGCGGACCCGTCGCGAACGAGAGCCCCGCTGCTGCAGCGCCGTCCCCGTCTCCGAGCCCATCCCCAGGCGCCGACGACTTCAACTCGGGCGCGGGTCTGCCGGTGGTGACCTATCCGGACGGGCTCCAGATCATCGACCTCAAGGTGGGCACTGGCGCAGTTGCAGTCAGCGGGAAGCAAGTGACAATGCAATACACGGGCTGGCTGACCACCGGTCCCCCTCCCTTCGACACGAGCCGTCAGACCGGCCGGTCCCCAATCGTTTTCACGCTCTACGCGACTCCTGACCAGGTTATCCCCGGCTGGGACGAGGGGATCGCTGGAATGAAAGTGGGCGGCAGACGCAAGCTGACCATCCCCCCGGACCAAGCGTATGGGGTGACCGGTCAGACCGATCCGAACACTGGTGCCGTGGTGATCCCGCCGAATGCCACCCTGGTCTTCGAGGTGGAGCTCCTCAAGGTCGAGAAGGCGCCCCCACCGACGCCGATACCATCACCAAGCCCAAGCCCAAGCCCAACCCCAAGCCCGAGCCCGACGCCAAGCTAAACCCCGTAAACGAGAGTGCCCGCTAGCGCGGCAGGGTTGGCCGGGGTCCCCCCGGCCATACCTTTGTTTCCTCGGCTGCCAAACGTGGCGTTGAGAAACTAATTCGTAATTAATCCCATCCCGGGAGTAAGAGCGCCCGGCCTATTGATCGTTAGGGTTTAAGTCTCTAGGTAATTCAGGCCGGGGTCCACGCGCGAAGCGCCTGGCGATGAGAGGAGACCGACTGGTCTTCTCTCATACGTTTACGTGACGGTGAGCGTTCCGTGCATCCCGGAGGCCTCGTGCCCCGGCTGGTCGCAGAAGATCGTGTAGGTGCCCGCGGCGATGGTGACGGTGAACACAGTGCTGTCCCCCGCCGACACGAGCTCGCTCCTGCCGATCGTCTTGCCGGAGCTGTCGCGAATGGCCATGTCGTGCGAGGTCCCGCTGCCATCGTTGACCAGGAAAAACACGACCTGGCCGGCAGCGACATTGATGTCACTCGGAGTGAACTTGAACTCCGTCATCGAAACCTTGGTCGACCCTGCAGGTTGAGGTGACGAGCTTCCGCCACCGCAGCCAGAGAGAAGCGCGAGCGTCAGCAGCGCGACGACTACGGCTCTCACGGGTGGTAGGCGACCCCCACATAAAGGATGAGGAACAGGAAGAACCACACGACGTCGACGAAGTGCCAGTAAAGGGTGACCGCAGCCACGCCGACGTGGTGCTGCGAGTTGAACTGCCCTTTGGCGGCTCGATAAAGGATCAACGTGAGCAAGACCAGCCCGCCCAGCACGTGGGCTCCGTGGAAGCCGGTCATGATGAAAAAGGCGCTGGCGAACTGGTTGACCTGGAGGTTCAGACCGCGTGAGAAAGCGGAGATGAACTCGTACAGCTGGCCGAACTCGAAGGCTAGACCAAGGAGGACAGTCGCCGTCCAAAGAATGAAGAATCGGCGACGGTTGTCGCGCGCTATCGCGTCTGCCGCGAAGTGGCAGGTGAAAGCACTCGAGAACAGGACGACCGTGTTGATTATGGGGATGGGCGCAACGGCGACGTAGAACTCTTTGGCGCCGGCCGGCGGCGTCGGCGGCCACGTGGCGTGCGAGCCGAACATGTAGAAGTACACCGCAAAGAGGCTCCCGAAGAACATCACCTCGGAGGCCAGGAAGATGTACATGCCCATCATCCCGGGCTTGATCGCCGGGTACTCGGGAACCGGCTCGTGCACCGGCTGATGCTGCATCGTGGCCACAGCCATCAGTGATGCACCTCCGCGCCAGCCTCAACGCTGTCGCCTGGATACATCTTCACGTCCTCGACCAGCACCCACCCGGCGACTCCATACAGGAAGATCACGCCCCCGATCACGGCGAGAGTGATTCGCGTCGTCGAGGAGAACGGGATGGCCCCGAGCCCGAGGAACAAGATGCCCAGGCAGATGATGAAGGGCCAGCTGCTGTTCGGGAACAGATGGATGCCGAGCTCGCGGGCGCGAGCCGCGAAGTCGACGGTGTTGTCGATGTGCTGGGGAATCTCGAGGTCAAACCTCGAGGCCGGCGCTCGCGCGGGGTCGGCCGCGCGCCAGGCCAAAAAGGCAGCGGATGCAGCACGGCTGGAAGGCCACAGCTGGTAGCCGCAGTTGCGGCAGAACTCGTCGAAGCGGGCCGTTCTCAGCCCGCATCGCGGGCAGTCCACCGCAAGGCTTGGGTTCGACACATCGACATATCGAGACTTCTTCGCTGCCGTCACAGTCGATTTTGGATTCTATAGGGTTCCCACCGTCTCCCGACAGTCGTGCCAGCGGACGCCCCCGATCCCCGGCCCTATCGCTGATGGGGGACGTCCCCCTGAGGGCGTCGCGCCTGGCAAAGCCAGTTCCCGATGCCCCCCTTGCCCCGGGGGAGAGGGTGCGAGTGCTACTTCTTGCTCAGATACACTTTGCGCCGTGAAACCACGCGGCCGATTGCCGCTCACGATCCTGGGCCTTGTCGCCGCCGCTTTCCTTCTCAGTTCCTGTGAAGGATTGGGCGGCATCTCCCCCATCTTTCCGACCCCCGTCTCGCCGAACGGGCAGGACATCTACAACCTCTATATCGCCATCTCTATCCCCGCGATCATCATCTTCATCGGCGTCGAGGCTGCCTTGCTGTGGGTGGTGCTTCGCTTCCGGCGCTCGAAGCAACCGGTGGGATATGTGCCGCCCCAGATCCACGGGCACAACGGGCTCGAGTTCACCTGGACCATCATCCCCTTGATCGTGGTCGTGGTTATCGCCGGCTACAGCTTCCTAACCCTGAACAAGGACTTCGTGCCGATCACCAACGAAGACATGAACATCAGTGTCACCGGCCACCAGTTCGGTTGGACCTATTCGTATACGGAAGGCTTCACGGTCCACCAGGAGGGGACGCTTGCCGGCGACGTGACGCCTATGGAGGTGCCCATCCACAAGCTCGTGCGACTCAGTTTCGAGGGCACCGACGTCATCCACTCATGGTGGGTGCCTGCCATCTCGGGCAAGACAGATGCCGTCCCCGGGTACACCAACTACGCGTGGCTGAAGATCGACCAGGTCGGCACGTGGCGTGGAGAATGCGCGGAGCTCTGCGGCGCCGGCCACAGCACCATGCAGATCATCGTGAAGGCGGTCAGTCAGCAGGACTACGACGCCTGGGTGCAGCAGCAGCTCGCAGCGGCCCAAGCCACCCCGTCACCAAGCTCATGAGTAGCTCGGCGGTAGGATAAGGAATCGATGGCGGCCACTCAAACCCTGCCCCGTCCCAAGCAGTACGACGACACATTCTTCAAGCCGATCAGCATCTGGCTGACCACGACCGATCACAAGCTGATCGGGATCATGTACATGGTCACCGGCATGTTGAGCTTCGTCCTGGCCGGGATTTTCGCGCTGATCATCAGGCTGCAACTTTCTCAACCCAATCTGTCAGTGGTCGACGCGGAGACCTACAACCAGCTCATCTCCGCGCATGGCGTGACGATGATCTTCTTCTTTGTCACGATCTTCCTGACGGGGATCGCCAACTACATGGTGCCGCTGATGATCGGCGCCCGCGACATGGCCTTCCCGCGCGTCAACCTTCTTGGCTTCTGGTTGGTCCCAGTCTCGATCCTGCTGTACTACGGCGGCTTTCTCTTCGGCAAGGGTGCGCTCGACGCGGGCTGGACGGGTTATGCGCCCCTGACCGAGAAGGCGTACCAGAACGGCAGCCTCGGAGTCGACTTCTGGGCGATGAGCATCATCGTCTGGGCCATCTCCGGAATCATGGCCTCGACGAACTTCCTCACCACCATTGTCGCCCTGCGCGCGCCGGGCATGAAGCTCACGCGCATGCCGCTGTTCGTATGGGCGCAATCGTCGACCTCGATCCTGCTGCTGATCGTCGGTGCTCCCCTTGCGGCAGCAATGATCCTTGTCGAGTGCGACCGCCAGCTCGGGACGCAGTTCTTCACGACTCAGGGCCGCCCGGTGCTCTACCAGCACCTGTTCTGGTTCTTCGGACACCCCGAGGTCTACATCATGATTCTGCCCGGCTTTGGCATGATCTCGGAGATCATCCCCGTCTTTGCGCGAAAGCCGATCTTCGGCTACATGTCGATGGTCGCTGCACTCTTCGGCATCGTGTTCCTGTCGATGACTGTGTGGGCGCACCACATGTTCACGGTCGGTATGAACACCTACGTCGAAACCTTCTTCATGATCATGACGATGCTCATCGCGGTGCCGACGGGGATCAAGTTCTTCAATTGGATCGCGACCGCCTGGTGGGGCTCGATTGAGTTCACCGTGCCCATGAAGTTCGCGTGGGGGTTTCTCGCGACCTTCTTGATCGGGGGCATCACCGGTGTCTATCTGGCATCAGTGCCTGTCGACACGCAGCTTCACCAGTCCTACTACGTAGTGGCACACCTCCACTACGTGCTGTTCGGAGGCAGCGTTTTCACGATCTTCGCTGGTGTCTACTACTGGTTCCCGAAGATCACAGGCCGCCTGCTCAGCAAGAGGCTGGGCGAATGGAACTTCTGGACCCTGTTCATCGGATTCAACGGGACGTTCCTGATCATGCACACGCTGGGGCTCGAAGGCATGCCGCGGCGCATCGCCACCTACACCAACCCCGCGTGGGGCACCACCAACATGATCATCACCGTCTCTTCGTTCCTGATCGCGTTCTCGGTTCTGCTTTTCCTGATCAACATCGTCCGCAGCTGGCGTGGCGGCGAGATAGCAGGGGACGACCCGTGGCAGGCTAACTCGCTCGAGTGGGCGACGACCTCGCCACCACCGCCCTACAACTTCGAGAAGATCCCGCCGATTCACAGCTACATGCCGCTTCGCGACCTGCGCGAGGCGAGCGGGCAGCCCCCAGTACCGATACCGGCGCTGTCGAGCTAGCGACGTGATCTTCCTCAACGCCGGGGAATGGGTGCCTGCGTGGCTCTACATGAGCATCACCTTCCTGGTGGCATCGCTGGGAGTAGTCGGATTGGGATGGTGGGTGCTGCGCGGCGACGCCCGCAACCGGGCGGCAGACGCGCAGCTGGAGAACACCGATCCAGACGCGCCGCCGAAAATATAAGAGGGAACCCAGATGGTTCCCTCTGCGCGCAAAGCGGCGTTGAGGATGGGCCTTACTGAATGCATCGAGCGTGCGGCTTCGCCGCAGGCTCTGCTCTCTTTCCGGTTATTGGATCGGATTAATTACGAATTAGCACTAAACGCCACGATTAGTAAACAGTAAGGACAAAGTCATGGCCGGGGGAACCCCGGCCAACCCTGCAGAGCTAGTGAGTTAAGTGGCTCGACTAACCTAAAGAGATTCCAAACCTCGTCGATCTGGTAATCGTTGCTGCGACGTTGATCGGCCTCGCCAACGGCTACCGCCGTGGGTTCTGGCTCTCGATGACGCAGTACCTCGGCCTGCTGGCCGGCGTGCTGCTCGGAGCCATTGCGGCGCAGCCCGTGCTGGACTACATCCACGTCACAAGCCCGGTCGCGCGTCCGCTCGGGGCCGTCCTCGTGCTGATCATCGGAGGCAGCCTCGGATCCAGCATCGGCTACGCGACAGGTGAGCCGATCCGAAAGCGGATCTTGCGTGGCGGGCGACATAGCATCAGTGACTCCTTGGGCGGCGCCGCGTTTTCGGTGTTGGCCGTGCTGGTAGTCATTTGGTTCCTGGGCTTGAGCTTCTCGCGTGGACCGAGCCAAGAGGTCGCGCAGCAAATCCAGCAATCGGTTGTGCTCCATCAGCTGGACGCCATCGCGCCGCAGCGCCCGGCGTTTCTCGCACGCGTCGGGGACATCCTCGCCGGGGTTCAATTTCCAGCCGTCTTCGCGGGACTCGAGCCCACGCTGCCGGCGGCGCTTCCGATTCCGGCCCCCAGCGTTGTCGATACGCCCGGCGTGAACAATGCCGCCCAGTCGGTGTTCAAGGTGTCCAGCCTTGGTTGCGGTGGCCTTGTCACCGGCAGCGGATTCGCCATCGGGGACGGCTACGTGGTCACGAACGCCCACGTTGTTTCCGGCACGCATTCCCATCAGCTGCAAACGGCCGCCGGTGACGACCTGCCGGCCACCGTCGTTTACTTCGATCCCGCGCGCGACTTCGCCCTCCTGAGCGTGCCGGACCTGACGAGCCCGGGCCTGGGCCTCGCGCCTGCGTCGCGCGGCACGGGCGGGGCGGTGATCGGCTACCCCGGTGGCGGGCCTGAGCGGATTGAGCCGGCAATCGTCGACGGTGCCGTCGAAGCGGTGGGCCGCGACATCTACAGCAACAACACGGTCACACGCCAGGTCTATGTGATCCAGGGAAGGGTGCGGCCTGGCAACTCTGGCGGCCCGCTCGTCGATCTCCAGGGCAAGGTTCTCGGCATCGTGTTCGCGACCTCGGCCAGCGACCCCAACCAGGCGTATGCACTGACCGACGACGAGATCAGCTCCGACCTGAACGACGTGAACGGCCGCCATCTGGTGGACACGAGCCGGTACGCCTGCGCCGCTTAGTCGGGCCTTTTCGGCCCGACTTATGAGAGAAGACCAGTCGGTCTCCCTTAGTCGGGCCTTCCGCCCGACTTATGAGAGAAGACCAGTCGGTCTCCTCTGCGCGCAAGCGGCGTTAAGGATGGGCCTTACTGAATGCATCGAGCGTGCGGCTTCGCCGCAGGCTCTGCTCTTCATCCCGGGATGGGATTAATTACGAATTAGCCTCTCCACGCGGCGCCTTTAGTGGAGAGGACAAAGTCATGGCCGGGGGGGACCCCGGCCACCCCTGCCACGCTGGTGCTCGGCCCGAATCATGAGAGACGTAATGGCCGGGGGAACCCGGCCAACCCCCCACGCTGGTACTCGTCTTGTTACTCGGGTTTCGCTTCCTCGATCAGCATCACCGGTATGCCATCGACGATCGGATACAGGACCTTGCACTGCGGGCATCGCAGGTGGTCAGGCTCTTTGAGCTCCACTTTCGTGTGACATTTCGGGCAGGCGAGGACTTCGAGTAGTTCCTGAGAGATCACTGGCGCATGGTAGTACGGTTGGCGCCATGATCCTGCGCCGGCTGTATCTGTACCTGGTCAGCGCCGCCGCCCTGGGCACGCTGGCGGCCGGCTTGTCCGCGCTTGGATTCAACGTTCTCCTGTTCGTTTTCAACGACCCCAATGCCGACGCAGGCAGGGGCGCCCTCGCCGGTGCCACCGCTGCGACGGTGGTCGGGCTGCTGGTGTGGGGCGTGCATTTCTGGTTCGCGCGCCGCTACGCACGTCGCGATCCCGCGGAGCGAGCCTCAGCGATACGCCGGCTGTACGTCTACTGGGCTTGCCTGGTGATGTCGATTGGCGCGGCGATCGCACTAGACACCGCGATCTCCAATTACCTGCACCCCATCTTCGATTGCCCCGCCGTGAGCAACCCGAACGAGAATGTGTTCTCGCCGTTCGTCTGCGGAGCGAATGCCAGTCTGCTCCCCACGGCCCAAGCGGCCTGGATTGCCCTGGTCCTCGGCGCCTTCTGGGCTCTGCACTATCGAATCGCCGTGCGCGACCGGGCGGCTGTCGGCGAGCAAGGCCGCTCGGCCTCGCTGCGTCGCTGGTACATGTACCCGGCGGTCCTAGTCGGCCTGCTGATGACGCTGTCGGGCGCCACCAGCCTGCTGATTCTCGTTTGGCTTCGGCTGATGAACAGCTCGCTCGCGACAGACCAAGGCCGATACATCGGCGACGCAGTCGGGTTGCTGGCGGGAGGCCTTGTCCTATGGGGATTCCACGCCCGCGTGCTGGCGCAGAAACACCTCGAAGACGATCGCAAGTCGACGCTGCGCGCCCTCGAGGGCTTTATCGCGGTTGCCATCTCCATGGTGTTCGCCCTTATCGGGGCCGCCCAGATCCTCTACTACGCTCTCGCGCGACTGATCGGGGTTACGAACCCGGGCAACGTTGGCAACGACGTTGTCGCCGCCATGGCGGCGCCAGTTTCGGTCCTCGTCGTGTACGGAGCAGCGTGGTTCCTTGTGCGCCGGCGTCTAGCGCGCGACACCGGCTCGCACGAGGTCGACCGCCAGGCCGGGGTGCGCCGTCTGTACACGAACCTCGCTGCCCTCGTGTCGATGGCAGCGCTGGGAACCGCTGCGGCAGGCGTCCTGTGGAACCTCGCCGAGCAGATCGAGGCCCCGCTCATCGGAGTGACGGCTACTGACTGGAGGGACCCGATCAGCTTCTGGGCGACCCTGTTCGTCGTCGGCGGGGTGGTGTGGTTGGCGCATTGGCGGCACGCACCATGGCCGGGTGACCGCCAATCTCTGAGCCGGCGCCTGTACGTATGGGCGGCTCTCCTGGTCAGCGTGCTCGCGGTGCTCGGGTCCGGCATCGGAATCTTGAACGTCGTGCTTCAACAGGTGTTCAGCGCAACGCCTCGACTCAACATCACTTCCAATCTCGACTTCGGCCACTACCTCGCCGTCCTGGTGGTCGCGGCGCTTATCGGTGTTTATCACTGGCGCGTGCTGAGGGCTGACGCAGCGGCGCGGCCCGCGAAACATGAGGTCGAACCGGCCCGGGTGGTCGTCGGGACACAGGCAGTTGATTCGACGATCGCGACAACGCCGGCCACATCGACCTCAGCCTCCTCGGTCCCACACGGCAAGCGATACGTGCTGTCAGTGATGGATGCCAGCGAGGACGACGTGCATCAGGCGCTGTCTAACCTGCCCCCCGCAGCCAGCTACCGGCTGATCCCGGAATCGGAGTCCTGACCCATGGACGCGCAGACAATCCTCACCACCACCCGCTCGGTCCGAAAGCGGCTCGACTTTGACAGGCTGGTCCCGCGCGAGTTGCTCCTCGAATGTCTCGAGGTTGCCGTCCAGGCCCCGACCGGATCCAACAGGCAGGGTTGGCAGTTCGTTTTCGTCACCGAGGCCGACAAGAAGCAGATCATCGGCGAGCTGTATCGAAAGTCGTGGTACGCGTACGCGGCGAGTGGCGGCCAGAGGTATGCGAAGGACGACCCGCGACGCGAACAGCTGCCTCGCGTAGCCTCGTCGGCGCAGTACCTCGCCGACCGCATGCACGAGGTGCCGGTCATGGTCATCCCTTGCATCGAGGGCCGCGTCGATCGTCCCGGGGTCTCCAACATGGAGATGGCAGGTCTCTACGGTTCCATTCTTCCGGCTGCTTGGAGCTTCCTGCTCGCCGCTCGCGATCGCGGCGTCGTCGGATCCTGGACGACCCTTCATCTCAGATATGAGCGCGAGGTGGCCGAGCTGCTGGGCATTCCGTATGAGCGTTACACGCAGACTGCGCTGCTTGCGATGGGGTTCAGCACCGGCGGTGAGTTCAAGCCGGCGCAGCGAATTCCGCTGGATGGCATCGTCCACTGGGAGAAGTGGTAGCGCAGGCGCTGCTCGACCTGGTCGACTGGCGCCGGCGAGTCGGCGACCTGTACCGCGTGCGCGGCACGGACGCGCTCCAGCAATTCAAGCGAGGACGCGATGAGCTTTTCAGGACTCACCCGCAGTCGCCAATCGAGCCGGACGAACGCGCCGCTTTCAAAGGCCTGAGTTATTTTTCCCAGGACCCTGACTACCGCGTCCAGGCGCGAGTCGAGGACGGCGACGGGGGCGAGTTGCTCATCGACACCGGCGGCGACGACGGGGCCGTGCGATACCGGCGCGCCGCTACGCTGGTATTCGAGCTGGGCGGTGAGGCCTGCCGCCTGACCGTCCTCAGCCTGGTGCAATACGCGGGCGGTTTGTTCGTGCCTTTCCGCGACACGACCTCGGGTCGTGAGACATATGGTGGAGGGCGCTACCTGTTCGACACCGCCAAGGACACCGATGGCCTGGTGCTGGAGATCGCGCCTGGCTCGCCGGAGGTCGTGATCGATTTCAACTACGCATACAACGCCTCCTGCGCCTACAGCCCGCGATGGGCTTGCCCCCTTGCCCCACCCGAGAACTACCTCAGGGTGCCAGTAAGGGCCGGCGAACGCGTATACAAGGCTCCCGTCGTAACCGAGCAGTAGCGTGGGGCGTTGCCATCGACATGAAGCTCGGAACCATCATCTGGGTTGCTGTCGCGCTCGTGATCCTGCTGTACGGCACAGTCGCCGTGTTCGAGGCCTTCGACAGGGTCTCGCACTCGAACAGCGACACGATCCGGCCGTTCGTCATCACGATGGGCCCTGTCTGGGCCCTGGCGATCGCCGCAGCCGCGGTGTTGCTCAGAAAGCGGAGCAACTGAGGACGCGGTTCGCCTGATCGTCGACGGTCCGGCCGGCGCCGGACCTCCCCGCGTCCACTGCGGACGCGCTCGCAGCCCCACCCCCATCGCCTCCCCGGCCGAGCGGGGAGGGGAGTTATTCGCGGGACCCATAGATAGAATTTGGGTTTACCGCCATGTCCATAGACGAATCTAGTAACGGCAAGGCTCGGGGCATCCAGCTCGTCCAGATCGAGGGCTTCCTCGAGGTGGCACGCCGGGGCAGCGTCAGCCGTGCCGCCGAGGCCCTCTTCGTCACCCAGCCCACGCTCACCGCACGCCTCCATGGGCTCGAGCGCGAGCTGGGCGCACCGTTGTTCGTCCGCACCCCACACGGCATGCGGCTGACCGATGCGGGCCGTGCCATGGTGCCGTTCGCCGAGCGCGCCCTGCGGGCGCTGGTTGACGGCCGCGACGTCCTCGAGCAGGTGAGGACGGCGTCCGCGGGGCACCTCATGATCGGAGCGGCCCCCGCGGTCAGCACCTACATCCTGCCCGAGCTCCTCGAGAAGTTCGTCGCGGACCATCCGCGGGTCGAGGTGTCGGTGCGAACAGGGCACTCTGAGGACATCGTCGATCTAGTGCTCAGCGACGAGGTGCAGATCGGGTTGGGTCGTGCGATCAGGCATCCCGACCTCGAGATGCGCCAGTTCCACACCGAGGAGCTCGTGCTCGTCTGCGCGCCCGGCCACTCGTTTGCGAAGCGGCGCAGCGTGGCCATGGAGGAGGTGGCGGCCCAAAGGATGATCATGTTCGACCTCACGTCGAGCTACTACGAGATCACCCAGGCGGCCTTTCTTGCTGCCGGGGTGAAGCTAAGGGGCTTGATGGAGCTGGATTCGATAGAGGCCGCCAAGAAGATGGTCGAGAGGGGGCTTGGGGTCGCGCTCCTGCCGCGCTCCGCGGTGGCGCGGGAGGTGGAAACAAAAGCGCTCCGCAGGGTCAACATGAAGGACGCGCCCCCGATGTACCAATCGATCGTGGCTTATCGCCGCCTCGACTCGGGCAAGGCGGCGGGCATAGTGGCCGCGTTCCTGGAGCTGCTGACGGCCAATACCTGATATCGCCGTTCCCTATCGCTGACATCCAATCAATTGATTGGACGAATATCACTGCTCTCCCTAACCTCCGCGTTATGCATTACATGGAACTGACCACCGACCTCGAAACCGAGCCTTCGACCCACGAGTGCGAATGCCCCGAACCCTGTAACTGCGACCACGAGAACGAGTGAAGGAGCCGCACATGGACCTTGTCTCGACGCCCCTGCTCCCCGAAGGCTTCAAGGTTCCCGCCTCGCGAAACGAGGAGCCCAGCCAGCGCCTGCGTCGCCTCCTCGCCACGAAGCCATATGTCTTCGGTCCCGGCGTGTACGACCCCTTCGGCGCGGAGCTCGTCATGTACCACGGCTTCGACGCGGTCTACTTCAGCGGCTATTCGTTCGCCATCGGTCACCTCGGCACGACGGACATGGACATCTATTCCTCGGTCGAGATCGCCGATGGCGCCCGCCGCACAGTGAGCGCCCTTCGCAAGTTCCAGCTCACCATGGCGATGGGCGACCCCGACAAGGGCGCAGCCCCCATCCACCTCGAGATTCCTCCAGTCGTCGTCGACATGGACGCCGGCTACGGAAACCTGTTCAACGTGCAGCGCACCATCGATCTTTATGTGAGAGCGGGCGTCGCAGCCGCGCACCTGGAGGACCAGGTGATGCCGAAGCGGTGCGGCCACATCGCCGGCAAGGCCCTCATCTCTGCCGACGAGTTCGTGGGCAAGCTCAAAATGATGCGCAACGCTGCGGACGACCTCGGCCACAAGGATTTCGTGATCATCGCGCGCACCGACGGCGTGTCGGCGACCGAGGCTCCTGAGACCAAGCGAGGCATCCAGCTCGCGATCGATCGAGGGCTGCGCTACATGGACAGTGGTGTGCCCGACCTCCTGTGGTGCGAGTTCCCCACTGCTGAGCGTGGGCCGACAGAGCATTTCTGCAGCGAGATCCGCAAGCGCTTCCCGAAGGCCCGCTTTGCCTTCAACTACTCGTCATCGTTCAAGTGGCAAAACGAGAAGAACCCCATCACCTGGGCTGACCTGGGCGAGCTGGGTGTCGGTTTCATCTTCATCACCCTCGCCCTCCAGCATGCAGCCGGTCATGGCATGTCGGTCCTGCTCGACGACCTCAAGACGAAAAAGGAAGAGGGCTACATGGCGCTTCAGCGCAAGGAGTGGGATGGGTCAGACATCCCGACGAAGAGTCATCACCTCTTCACAGGTGTCCCCTACCACCAGCACGTGGGCAAGGAATACGGAGCGGCACGGCTGAGCGAGGACATGGACGAGCACCTGGAGGTGTCTCAAGTCGTGTAAGGCGATCCTCCCCGCCCGCCGGGGAGGTGGCCCGAAGGGCCGGAGGGGACGTCCAGACTTGCACCCCCCGGACGCCTCTAGACTTCGGCCTGAGGGTGCTCACCTATCCATTCCGATATCTCGCATGGCTCATCTCGACCCTTCGGCGAGCCATCCGCAAATCCCCCGACTACGTACTTTTCCTCCTCGAGGACGATCTGCCCGCCCTCCCCGATCCCCCACTCCCGCGATGGCAGCGCCTCTTCTCCAAACCCCGCCTGAGCCTCAAAGAGCTCGGCGACCGCTTCGATCTGATCGCGCGGGAGCCAAGGACCGCCGGCGTCGTGCTGCACCTGCGCCCCGTGCCGATGTCGATGGCGACGCTGCAGGACCTCCGCGACCTCATCTCGAGGCTGCGCGCCAAGGGCAAGAGAGTCGTCGCCTGGGCGCCGTTCTATACCAACGAGACCTACTACCTGGCCTGCGCATGCGACGAGATTCTGCTGATGCCGGCGGGCTCAATCCAACCGCTCGGATTCGCGTCCACCGGGATGTTCCTTGCGGACGCGCTGTCGAGGTTCGGCATCGAAGCCGACTTCGTACAGGTCTCGCCCTACAAATCGGCGGCCGACGTGCTGACCAAGTCGAAGATGTCGGACGAGCTTCGCGAGCAGATCAGGTGGTTGCTCGACTCGCAGCATAAGGAGCTGGCTGGGGCGATCGCCCGCAGCCGGGGCGTCAGCGAGCCTGACGCGAAAGCGCTGATCGACTCCTCGCCGTATTCCGACGACGACGCACGGGCTAAGCACATCGTGGACGGCGTGGTCTCCGAAGAGGACCTCCCCAACCATCTCGCGAGCAGCTCACGCGTCCAGATCTCGGCCTGGCCTCAGGCGGAGCGCACGCTGCGCAGGCCCGCACCCACGCTTGGCCGAGGCAAATATGTAGCCATCCTGCGGATCGAAGGGACGATCATCGACGGCCGCTCCGGGCGACTACCGATCAAGCCACCGATCGACATCCCCATCATCGGCGACCTCCGCGCCGGCGACCTCACCGTCGTCCAGCTCGCTCGACAGGTCGCAGCGGACAAACGTGCTGCGGCCGCCGTCCTGTACGTCAACTCGCGCGGCGGCTCAGCCACTGCATCCGAGGCGATGCGCCAGGCGCTGGACCAGATCAACTCGCTCAAGCCACTGGTGGTCGTGATGGGCCCGGTTGCGGCCTCGGGCGGCTACTGGGTCGCGACTCCCGGGCGCTGGATCGTTGCCCGGCCGGGCACCCTGACCGGCTCCATCGGCGTGCTCAGCGGAAAGCTGGTGACTGGCGGTCTTTGGGAGAAGCTTCACGCCCATCGCGAAACGATCGTGTTCGGAAAGCACGCCGGAATGAGCAGCGACGATAACGCCTACTCGAAAGAGGAACGTCAGATCGTGAAGGCAGAGATCGACCGGATCTACGGCCTCTTCCTCGACGTGGTCGCGCGGGCGCGCGGCATGACACGCGAAGAGGTACATCCCATCGCGGCGGGGAGAGTCTGGACCGGCGCGCAGGCCCTTGAGAGAAGGCTCGTCGATGAGCTGGGTGGCTTGGACTCGGGAGTGCGGAAGGCGCGAGCCCTGGCCGGTCTGACCGAAGGCGCGCCAGTCCGCGAGGTGCGCGGGCCGCGACGCTTCATTTCGCCTCAAGGCAGCGAAGGCGCGGCCGGCTACATCGGCTGGCTGTTCCAGAGCGTGGCGCTACTGAACCGCGCGCCGGCCCTGGCGCTGATGAACTATCTCCCGGACGACGCGATCTAGAGCTCCGGCGCTTGCGGTGATTGTCTACGTGACCGATCAGGCGCGATGAATACGGTTGATCAGGGGCGGATGGTGCGCGCCGGTGATGGCGATCCGGATTGTTTTGGCAGAGACCGCGGGTGCCTTCCCATGTCAAGCGGCGGAACGGGATCTTTCCAGAACAGCCGCACCCACCGGCCCCTGGTTCGCTTGAGAAGTGAGTTCTTGCGATCGACAGTGAAGGTTCGTGTCGCAGTTAGCGACTTCATCACGGCGACGACGTAGTCGCCCTCTCGGGTCCATACCGAGTAGGTCTGGAGGAAGTCGAGGTATAGCCCCGCAGCGTACGAACTTGCCAGTAACCCGTCGGCGTGGACGGGCTGATCGATCACCTGCAGGACTTCGGGCTTGTTCTCATGCAGCCACTGCAGATACAGCGGGTTGGGGTAGTTAAGGAGAACAAACCCGCCTGGAGCGAGCCACTTCGCGATGCGTTTGAAAAGCTGTGGATGACTAACGATCGGAATGTGTTCGATCACGTCCGGGAGCACGATCACGTCGAACACTCCCTTAATTTCGATCTCGAGCACATCGCCTGCGGCGAAATCAATATTGTGGAAACTCGAAAGACGAACCTTCGCAGCCTCGATGCTCTTCGGGCTGAGATCTGTCGCCATGATCGAGCCTGATGGACCAATGGCGTCGGCAAGCAGGTGAGTCAGCGTCCCGATCCCGCATCCAATCTCTAGGGCCCGATGCCCCGGGCGAAGGCCGAAGTGCCTCAGCCAGCCGATGATCGCGTGATGGCGATCATTGATGCCGACTGCGACCATTCGCCCAACGTAGTCGTCATAGAAATCCCGGACCGCGGCCATGAGGGCTCGATACTAGGTTAATCGGCCTGGTTCGCGTGTCTCAGGGAGTGAGCGACGGGAGCCTCCACGGCTGCCGTTCGCGCACCATCTCGTAAACCGCTTGCACGATGGATTCGCGGTTCGGCTTGGTGAAATAGTCTCCGTCCGGGCCGTACGCCGGTCGGTTCGGCGATGCGGCAAGCGTGCGCGGGGCCGAGTCGAGGTGCCACCATCCCTGCTGGACCTCCAGCACCTGCTGCATCATGAAAGCTGACGCGCCGCCGGGCATGTCCTCGTCGAGAAACAGCACGGCGTGGGTTCTCTCCAGCGAGCGGACGATCGTGTGGTCGACGTCGAACGGGTTGAGGGTCTGGACGTCGATCACCTCTGCGGAAACCCCGAGGTCCTGGAGCATCGCAGCGGCTTCCAGCGCAATGGCGCAGCAAGCGCCGTAAGTCACCACCGTCATATCTGATCCCTGCCGCAGAACCTCGGGCACGCCCAGGGGAACCGTGAACTCCCCCACGTTCTCGGGCACGCGCTCCTTGAGGCGATATCCATTCAGCACTTCGATGACGAGCCCGGGGTTGTCCCCACGGAACAGCGTGTTGTAGAAGCCTGCCGCCTGCGTCGTGTTGCGGGGCACTGCGACGTAGATGCCGCGCAGGGCGTTGAGGACGACAGCCATCGGCGAGCCCGAGTGCCAGATGCCAACAAGCCGATGTCCCTTGGTGCGGATGACCACCGGCGCCTTCTGGCCACCGACTGTGCGCCAGTGCAGGCTGGCCAGGTCATCGGATGCGGTCTGGAGCGCGTAGAGGAAATAGTCGAGGTACTGGATGTCGCAGATCGGGCGCAAGCCGCGCATCGCCGAGCCAATTGATTGGCCGAGGATTGTCGCCTCGCGGATGCCGGTGTCTGTCACGCGCAGCTCTCCATACTTCGCCTGCAAGCCCTCGAAAACGAGGTTGACGTCGCCAAGCTTCCCGACGTCCTCGCCGATCACGAACAGCCGCGGATCGCGCGCGAAGTTGGCGTCGAAGTTGCGAAGCAGCACCTGCCGGCCATCGACAGTTGGCGACTTGTCGGAGTATTCAGCCGGCACCGCCGGCACTTTCAATGGCGATTGCTCTGAGCGGCTGTAGAGGTGTGAGTTGTAGCGCTCCAGGTTCTCGCGCTCGTACTCCTTCAGGAAGCGGGCCAGCGCCGAGCGCTGGGGCGAGTCGGTGCCCCGCAGCTCGTTGAGGGCTCGGGATGCGCTCGAGATCACCTGAGAGCGCGTCACCTTCGAAGCCTCCGACAGGGTGTCGGTCATCTCTGCGACCTCGGAGGAATCAGTCCGCTTGAGGATCGCGACCAGGCGGTCTCGTTCGTCGCGTATCGGTGACTGGAACGCTTCCCACGCAAGATCGCGAGCGGCCTCGACCGCCTCTTTGTCAGCGGCCTCCCAGCCCTCGATCTGCGATTCGCTTGCGATCCCCGACTCGATCATCCAATCCCGCATTCGGGCAATGCAGTCGAACTCCTTCTCGTACCGCAAGCGCTCCTTGGTCTTGTAGCGCTCGTGGCTGCCGCTGGTGGAATGCCCTTGCGGCTGGGTTAGCTCGTTGATGTGGAAGAGCGCGGGTTTGTGCTCGCGCCTCACGCGCTCGACTCCATTGACGTAGGCCTCGACGAGGGCCGGGTAGTCCCAGCCTGGCACCACGTGGATGTCGATCCCGGGGCGGTCATCAGGGATGAAACCGCGCAGCACATCCGAGATCGAGGCCTTGGTGGTCTCGGCCGTGATCGGCACCGAGATGCCATAGCCGTCGTCCCAAACCGACAGAGCGACAGGGACCTGCAGCACGCCGATGGCGTTGACCGTCTCCCAGAACGGACCCTCGCTGGTGGCAGCGTCGCCGATGGTGCCGAAGGCGACCTCGTTGCCGTCGACGGAGAACCCGTCCTGCGCGGCCTTCAGCTGGGGATTTTGGCGGTAGAGCTTCGACGCGTAGGCGAGGCCGACGAGGCGCGGCATCCAACCGGCGACGTTCGAGACGTCGGCGGTGGAGTTTGGCATGTCCACCGAGCGCAGGAACTCGCCCTTTTCGTCAAGGAAACGTGTTGCGAAGTGATTGCCCATCTGGCGGCCGCCGGACGCCGGGTCGGCATCCACCGTCGCGTTGCCGTAGAGCTGCGAGAAGAAGGCACGGATATTGGACATCCGCGCCGCCCACATGAAGGTCTGGTCCCGGTAGTAGCCGGACCGCCAGTCGCCAGGACGAAAGGCCTTGGCCATCGCCAGCTGAGCGACCTCTTTGCCGTCGCCGAAGATGCCGAAGGTGGCGTTTCCGCGCAGCACCTCTGCGCGGCCGATGATGCTCGCCCGGCGGCTGCTGTAGGCCAGGCGGTAGTCGGCAATGACGGTCTCGGTGGCAAGAGAGAGCTTCGAGTTGCGCAGCGATTTTGCCAGCCGGACTTACCTCCCTACGCTTTTCTGTGCGCCCTGGGCGAGCTGCAAATCTACGTTAGCCCAAATTGTGTCCGGAGGCTACGCGGTAGTGGCTCGTTCCTCGGACTCGTCGTCCTCCGGCTGGAGCAGGCCTGGCCGGCTCGCCGAGAAGGCCTTCTTCATGTGCGCATAGGCGTCTTTCAGCTGCCCGCGCTTCTCGAGGATCTCCGCGTAGATGCCGTGGCAGCGAAGCAAGCGCTCTTCGATGCCGACCTCGGTCAGCCTTTGGATCGCGATCGCGAACTCGGTGTCAACCAGCTCGTCGTCCCCCACCTCGGCCGCGATTCTGCCCAACCAGACATGGGCCTCAGCGACGTTGGCCGCTTCCTTCATGCGCTGCGCCATGTCCAACGCCTGCTCGGCAAACTGGCGGGCGGCCTGGACGTTGTCCTGCAGGAGGCTGAGCTCACACAGGCTCATCAGCACGTGGCTGCGCCCAATCTCGAGGTGGGCTTCCTCGGCCAGCTCGAGCGAGCGATCGAGATGCTTGTGAGCGGCGCTGCGCTGTCCCTGCGCCATCAGGATGAGGCCCAGATTGTTCTCGGCTCTCGCAAGCGAGACGCGATCCCGAAGGACTTCGAGCAGAGCGATGGACCGGCCGGCGTACTTGACTGCAGCGTCCACGTGTCCCGTCTCGCGGTAGGCCAGGCTGAGTCCGCCGTACATCTTGGCCATCCTGGACAGGTCGAACACCGACCCTGCAGCCTCGATTGCTTCCTCGTACAACGTGATCGCCTTCGACCAACCCCTGTTGCCGACATGCACCGTGGCGAGGATCGACAGCAGTCTCGCTTCCGTGGACGCGGGCACGGGATTTATTGCGCGGCAGACGGCCAGAGCTCGCTCGGCAAGGTCCTGGGCGTCGGGCTGCTGGGTTATGGCCGCGACAGTTGCCTCGTAACCCATGCACTCAGCCAACATCAATGCGTCGTCGACTGATTCAAAGTGGGCGTGAGCCTCATGAAGCAAGGAGGCCGCTTTGTCCGGCTGCGAGAGCGCCAAATACGCCTGGGCGAGCAGAAAGCGCAGCTGGCCGAGGCGGTGCGCCGAAGAGCTGAGCTTGAGCAGCTCCTCGCCGTGCGCGATCGCGTCCTGATGCCGGCCCTCGGCGACCATTGCCTCGAGCTCGATCAGCCCGGACCTGGTCTCGTCGGCGCCGCGGCTCTGATCCGCAAGGAAGAACTCGACCGACTTGCCGAGGCGGCGCGCGATGTGCTCGAGGGTCGGAAGGGAGGGACGGGTGCGACCGGTCTCGATCAGATAGACGGCGGGGGCGGTGACACAGCCCTTGCCAACCTTCGCGAGGCTGAGTCCGGCCTCCATGCGGGCCTGTTTGACCGCCCCTGGCCGGAGATCGACTCCAGGGAGGCGCCGGTGCCCAGCGCGGCGGTTGGCGCCGTCCCCCTCGGGAACAGCAGCCAGGCGCCGGCCTTTGCCGGTATCAATCACGCTCGCAGCTTAGCCCAAATTACTTAACGCCGCCAGGTACGTGCGGCAATAGGCGCTACGGGGCGCCATAAGCACCAGGACTCAGCTGCTCGGAAGAGCGGCTAGATGTGCGGAGGCCAACCGTCGGCCAACGCGGTCGCCGCGAAGAGGGCCATCATCGTGAGGGCCATCGTGGCGATGCTGAATACGAACCCGAACTTGCGCATATCTCTCACCTCCCGGGCCGCGTAAATGGACGCGCGCCTGCGTAAAGGCTAGAGTTAACGGAGACGTTAAGCTAGTTTCAGATCGAGATTGGCGGTCGATTGATCGCCTTCCGGTGCGCAGGCCCGCGGTAGAGTGCTTCCCGCCGCGGCCTGCGCCCCGAGGGGCGCAGGTCTGGCGAACAGCCAGACCGTTAGTCCTCCCCGCTTGCCGGGGAGTCGGCGCAAAGCGCCGGAGGGGACGCCCAAGCCGGCACGACGGGGGCCGTCCTACCCGAAGATCAGGTGCCTCAGCGTGTCCGCGACGTGGTTGTGGTCGTTGGTCTGGTCGGCAAAACCGCCCCCGCCGGCCTCCGGCGCCGTCACGATCCTGCGGAGGTCCTCGTCCGTGACCTCTCGCTTGTTGTCGGCGACCTCTTTGAAGACCTTCCAGGCCGCCTGGGTCTGCGCCTCGGTGAGCACCACCCCAAGCCGGCTCAGACGGTGGTGGAAGGCGTGACGCCCCGACCGGGCTGTCAAGACGATGCGGGAGTCGGCCAGGCCGACGTCCTCCGGCTTCATGATCTCGTAGTTCAGGCGGTCCTTCAGGATGCCGTCCTGGTGGATGCCGGCGGCATGCGCGAACGCGTTCGCGCCCACGACAGCCTTGTTCGGCTGCACCGGCGTGCCCGTCAGCTCGGCGACCAGCCGCGAGGTGCGGATGATCTCCGTCGGCTCGACCCGACATTCGAGGTCAAGCCGCGACTGGCGCACGCGAAGCAGCATCACGATCTCCTCCAGTGAGGTGTTGCCCGCGCGCTCGCCGATGCCGTTGACCGTGCACTCCACGCGCCGCGCCCCAGCCGTGAGCGCGGCCAGCGCATTAGCGGTAGCGAGGCCCAGGTCATCGTGGCAGTGCACAGAGAACAGGACTCTGTCTGCACCACGCGCGTCGGCGATGAGACGGTGCACGAGCTCTCCGAACTCCCCCGGAAGGCAGTAGCCGGTGGTGTCGGGAATGTTGATGACAGTCGCGCCCGCGGCGATCATCGTCTCGACGGTCTCGAGGAGATACTCCGGGTCGGCGCGCCCGGCATCCTCCGGCGAGTATTCGACCCGCTCGCAAAGCGTTCGCGCATAGGCGACCATCTCGGCCCCCTGCTTCAGCACCTGCTGCCGCGTCATGCCCAGCTTGCGCTTGATGTGCACGTCCGACACGGAGAGGACGATGTGGATCTGGGGAGTCTCGGCCTCCTTGATCGCGGCCCACACAGCGTCGATGTCTTCGCGCACGGCGCGCGCAAGCGCGGTCACGCCTGTGCCCCGGATCTCCCGGGCGATGCGGCGGCAGGCTTCGAAGTCGCCCCGCGACGAAATCGGGAACCCCGCCTCGATGACGTCGACGCCAAGCTTCTCGAGCTGGCGCGCGATGCGCACCTTCGAATTGGCGTCGAGGTGGAAGCCGGGCGACCCCTCGCCGTCGCGCAGGGTGGTGTCGAGAATCATTACGCGCTCCGGTGTAGTCATGCTGTCCTCCTCATGACGACGGGGCCCGATCGGACCACGTCGAGATTTCCGTGACGCCTCAGCTCTTCGACAAACGCTCCGACCTCTTCGCCCTCGCCGGCGAACTCGACCGTGGTCGAGACCGACCCGGGTTCCAGCACCCTGGCGCCTTTCGCGACGAGCTCCGGGACCGCCGACGCCTTTACACGCGCGACCACCAGCTCGCGGCTGTGGACGTCGTGCTCGGTGAGGTCTTCGATCTCCACGACCTCGACCAGGCGTTCCAGCTGCTTTTTGACCTGGTCCACCTCGGCGTGGCCGGCATCGATCTGCAGCGTCATGCGGGAGCGGCCGGGCTCCCCGCTGGGTCCGACCGTGATCGCGCGCACGTGAAATCCGCGCCGGCGGATCATGCCCGCCACCTTGGTCAGAGTGCTCGAGCCGTCTTCGACAAGTACTGACAGGACGCGGATGCGATCGCTCACTGTTGTGGCGCCTCCCAGAAGTCGTTCAGGCCCTTGCCCAGCGGCACGATCGGGTACACGTTGGCCTCGGGGTCGATGCGGAAATCGATCAAGAACGGGCCTTTCGTGCGCTGGGCCGCATCCATCGCCGGGCCGACGTCGGCGAGCCTTTCGACTCGCACTCCCGGCAGTCCGTAGGCGTCAGCGAGCTTGACGAAGTCCGGAATGTGGGTGAGCTCCACCTGGGAGCGCACACCGCCGTAGAAGTCGTCCTGGAACTGGCGGACCATCCCAAGGGAGAAGTTGTTGAGCAGGACGATCTTGATGTCGAGCTGGTGCTCAACGGCGACCGACAGCTCTTGCGCGGTCATCACGAAGCCGCCCTCGCCCGCGACACACCACACGTCTAGATCGGGCCTCGCGAACTTGGCGCCGATGGCCGCGGGCAACGCAAACCCCATCGTGCCGGCGCCGCCCGAGTTGATGAACAACCCTGGCCTGTCGTAGTTCCACCACAGCGCGGCCCAGATCTGGTTCTGCCCAACGTCGGCGACGACCACCGCCTCGTTGCGGCAGCGCTTGTACATGTCGATCAGCACGTCCTGTGGCTGCAGGTGGCCGTTCGAGTGGGTGTAGCGCAGCGGATGCTCCTCGCGCCATGCGTCGATCTGCGTGAGCCAGGCGCCGCGCCTGTCGTCCACGGAATCGACATGAGGGAGCATTGCCTCCAGAGCGTTGCGGGCGTCGGCCACCAGCTCGATGTGCGGCCTGACGTTCTTGCCCATCTCGGAGCCGTCGATATCGACGTGGATGAACGTCGTGACCTTGGGTGCGAAGTCGGCGAGGCGGGCGGTGACGCGGTCGTCGACCCGCATCCCGACCATCATCAGGACGTCGGCATTCTGGACCGCCTTGAGGCACCAGCCCGTACCCATGAACCCCGTCATGTGCAGCGAAAGAGGGTGTTTGACAGGGAAGCCGCCGATCCCCAGGAGGGTTGTGCCCACCGGGACGCCCGCCTTTTCCGCGAGGTCGAGCAGCGCCTGCTCCGCGTGGCTCAGGAGGACGCCGTGGCCGGCCAGGATCACGGGGCGCTCCGCGTGCGCGAGTGCTTCGGCCGCGACCTTGGCGTCCTGGAGCCTGACGTGGCCGTTCAGCTGGTAGCCGGGAATGCTGAGGGCGGTGCGCGGCGTGCGCTCGGCCTCGGCCATCTGGACGTCCTTGCAGATGTCGATGAGCACCGGCCCGGGCCGGCCTGTGGTGGCGATATGGAAGGCCTCGTGGATCACGCGCGGCAGCTGGGCGATGTCGGTGACGAGGTAGCTGTGCTTGGTCACTGAGCTGGTGGCGCCGATAACGTCTGACTCCTGGAACGCATCCCTCCCAACCTGCGTGCTGTTGACCTGGCCGGTGATCGCGATCATCGGGACTGAGTCCATGTAGGCGGTGCACAGGCCGGTGACGAGGTTCAGCGCGCCGGGACCTGACGTGGCGAAGACGACGCCCGGGCGGCCGCAGGCACGGGCGTAGCCGTCGGCCATGTGGGCGGCACCCTGCTCGTGGCGCACGAGGATGTGCTTGAGCTTGGGGTGCTCGGGCAGGCGCTGATAGATCGGCAGGTTCGCCCCGCCGGGGTAACCGAAGATGAGGTCGACCCCCTCCTGCTCCAGCGCCTCCAGCACCAGGTCCGCTCCGGTCACTTCAACTCCTCATTCCTTGAAAATCCGCTGACAACAAGAAAGCCCCCGCCTTTCGGACGGGGGCTTTGCGATTTGACTTTGTCTGACTAGGTCGCGCGCGCCCCCGTTTCGCCGAGGCCAATAAGGCCCAGGATCCCCAGGAGTACGAGTACGCGGCCGTTGGCAACCATTTGTGACATTGGATAGTAACGAAGCTGGAAGCCCTCCTGTTGTGTCCTGCACACAAAATCACCAGCTATCCCTTTGAACAAGCGCCACGGGCGAGGCCACTCAGAGGCCGGTAGAGTTGCCTTCCGCCATGCCGACCACCCTCGCCAAAAAGCTCTGGGATTCCCACGTGGTCCGCTCCACGCCCGAGGAACCTGACCTCCTCTACGTCGACCTTCACCTGGTCCACGAGGTCACGTCGCCCCAGGCTTTCGAGGGGCTGCGGCTTTCCGGACGGCGGGTCCGCCGGCCCGATCTGACGGTGGCGACGATGGATCACAACGTGCCCACGCGCGGGGGCGTCCGCGCCGCCGACGAGCTGTCGCGCAAGCAGATGGAGGTCCTTGCCGAGAACTGCCGTCGCGAGGGCATCCCCCTCCACCAGATCGGCAGCCGCCGCCAGGGTATCGTCCATGTGATCGGTCCGGAGCTTGGCCTCACCCAGCCGGGAATGCTCATCGTGTGCGGCGACTCGCACACCTCGACGCACGGGGCGTTCGGCGCGCTGGCCTTCGGCATAGGCACCTCCGAGGTGGAGATGGTCCTGGCCACGCAGTGCC
Organism: Candidatus Dormiibacterota bacterium; assembly: GCA_003139695.1. Lineage (GTDB taxonomy): Bacteria > Chloroflexota > Dormibacteria > Dormibacterales > Dormibacteraceae > Palsa-872. Next base: position 71,535 of record PLJM01000025.1, read on the forward strand.
TGCCTCAAAAGCGGCTGCGCGATCTGGCCGTCAACGTGGATGGCGAGCTGCCTCTCGGCGTCACCGCCAAGGACGTGGTGCTCGGCCTGATCGGACGCACCGGCATCTCGCAAGGCCAGGGACATCTCGTGGAGTACCGCGGCTCGACCATTCGCGCCCTGAGCATGGAAGGCCGGATGACCGTGTGCAACATGAGCATCGAGTGGGGCGCCAAGGCCGGCATGGTCGCGCCCGACGACACCACCTTCACGTACCTGGAGCGGCGGCCGCACGCGCCGAAAGGCGCCGAGTGGGACGTTGCGCTCGACTACTGGCGATCGCTCGTGACGGATGACGGCGCGGCCTTCGACCAGGAGATCTCAATCGATGCGAGCCACCTCGAGCCGCATGTGACATGGGGCACCAATCCAGGCCAGGTGGCGCCGGTGACGGGGCGCGTTCCGAGCCCGCACTCCGATACGGACGAGAGAGCCCTGCGATACATGGACCTCAAGCCTGGGACTGCGCTGGCCGACATCGCTATCGACCGCGTGTTCATCGGGTCCTGCACCAACGCGCGCTTGGAGGACCTGCGGGCCGCTGCGCAAGTCATCGCCGGCAAGCACGTGCACTCGTCAGTACGGGCCATGGTGGTTCCAGGGTCGACGTCGGTGAAGCGTGCTGCTGAGGAAGAGGGACTCGACGCGGTCTTCAAGGCGGCGGGCTTCGAGTGGCGCAACGCGGGCTGCTCGATGTGCCTGGGCATGAACCCGGACATCCTGGCGCCGGGCGAGCGGTGCGCTTCGACGAGCAACCGGAACTTCGAGGGCCGGCAGGGCTCAGGCGGCAGGACGCACCTGATGAGCCCGCCGATGGCTGCGGCCGCGGCGATCACCGGCCACCTGATCGACGTTCGAGAGCTGCTCTGATGGAACCGGTTTCGAAGGTCACAGGCCGGATGGCTCCGCTCGACCGCGCCGACGTGGACACCGACCAGATCATCCCCAAGCAGTTTCTGAAGCGCATCGAGCGCACCGGTTACGGACCCTTCCTTTTCTATGACTGGAGAGCGAAAGGCGATTTCGTGCTCGACCGGCCGGAGCACAAGGGCGCGTCTGTGCTGGTCACCGGCGAGAACTTCGGCTGCGGCTCGTCTCGCGAGCACGCGCCGTGGGCGATCAAGGACGCGGGCTACCACGCGATCATCTCGCCGACCTTCGCGGACATCTTTCGCGCGAACTGCTACAAGACAGGGATCCTCGCTGTGACGCTGCCCGACCGCCAGGTGCGCCACCTCATCGACCTCGCGACCGAGGACCCTGCGATGGAGATCACGGTGGACCTGGAGGCGCAAGAGGTGCGTGGCGACGGATTCGCCTACAAGTTCGAGATCGACGCGTTCGCGCGAGGCATGCTGCTGGGCGGCCTGGACGAGATCACCCTGGTCGAACGCCACGCGAGCTCGATCGGGGCCTTCGAGTCGCAACGCCCCGCCTGGCTGCCTTCAGCCAAGTAGCGCTTCTTCCAGTCGGGCGAGGGAAAGTTCGGAGTCCAGGATTTCGCGGAGGCGATAATTGCCCGCCGTGCCGTGACGGCGAGAAAAGTCAAAGTAAGAAGGAAGCAAACAGTACCGACCGCGATTGCCACGCTCATGACTCACCTCGCACGGGATTTGCGACTGCGAGCCTTCGCGGCAGCCCGGCTCGCTTCGAGAATTTTGGGCGCGTTGGCCTTGTACTCGTCGTAGCGAGTCACCGCCTCCGCGACGTAAGCCCCGACTGCCTCCGGGTCGACGGCGTCGATGAGCGCGAAGTCCCAGGTCATGAGGACCGAACTGCCCGCCCGTAATACATGCTTCGGATCGGTGAGCAACACGCCGTACAGAAAACGTAAGGCGACGCCGCTGTTCCCCGCTCCGATCGCGCAGACCCACATACGCCAGTCGCCGCGAATCGCGTACATCAAGAGCCCGTACTTGATCGCGACATTGAGGCTCGGTTGAACCTTCCGGATGGCGTCGTCCAGGTCGATCACTAGCGGCTTCGCTCTCGGATCGACTCCTTTCAGGTAAGCCTTTAGCGCCTCGCTCGTCATATCGTTTAGGGCTTCAGCATCGCTCCTTCTGACGCTGAGCCGACCAACAGCGCGTAGCGCGCCAGGACGCCTTTTCGGTACTGGGGCTCTGGCGGGGACCAGCCGTTCAAGCGCTTTGCGATGTCGACGCCTTCCACCTCGAGGGTGCGGCTGTCGACGTCGATGTTGATCACGTCACCGTCCTGGAGTGCCGCCAGCGGGCCGCCGACCGCCGCCTCTGGCGCCACGTGGCCGATCATCAGGCCCTGGGTCGCACCCGAGAACCGGCCGTCTGTGACCATCGCCACCGAATCGCCCAGACCCTCGCCGACGATTGCGGCGGTGACCAGGAGCATCTCTCTCATCCCTGGCCCACCGCGCGGACCCTCGTACCTGATGACGACGACGTCGCCTGGCTTGACGCGGCCGGCAAAAACGGCGGCTAGTGCATCCTCCTCGCGGTTGAAGACACGCGCGGGGCCGCGATGCGTGGTAGGAGTGTGCTGAGTCACCTTGACGACGGCACCCTCTGGACCGAGGTTGCCGCGCAGAACGACAAGGCCGCCCTCGGGCCGCAGCGGATGCGCCAGCGGCGCCACGACCACCTGACCGGGAGTCTCCTTCACCGACTCACATTCCTCACCCAGCGTCCGGCCGGTGACGGTGAGCGCGTCGCCGTCGACGTATCCGCCTTCGATCAAGCGCTTGGTGAGCAGGGCGATGCCGCCCGCGCGGTGCAGCTCGACAGCGGCGAACCGGCCGCCGGGCTTGAGGTCGCATAGCAGAGGCGTACGTCGGCTGATCCTGTCGATCTCGTCGATCGCGAGGTCGACACCGATCTCGCGCGCCAGCGCCAGCAGGTGCAGCACCGCATTCGTCGATCCGCCGCTTGCCGCCACCGCGGCGATCGCATTGTCGAACGCCCTACGCGTAAGAATTTGCGACGGCCTGAGATCCTGGTCGAGGACCTGGAGGGCCAGCCGCCCCATAGCCTCGGCGGCTGGGTGCTTGGCCGGGTCGGTTTGCGGGATGGAGTTGAAGCCGACCGGGGAGAGACCGATCACCTCCATGACCATCGACATGGTGTTCGCCGTGTACTGGCCGCCGCACGCGCCGGCGCCGGGGCAGGCCACAGCCTCGAGCTCGGCCAGGTCGGCGTCGGTGATCTTGCCAGCAGCCGCCGCGCCGATCGCCTCGTATACGTCGCCGACCGCCACGTCGCGCCCGCGATAGCGGCCGGGCATGATCGAGCCGCCGTAGAGCACCATGCCCGGGCGGTCGAGCCTGGCGAGGGCAATAGCCGACGCGGGGATCGTCTTGTCGCACGCGCACAGGCAGCACATCGCGTCGAACATATGACCGCGTGCAACGAGCTCGATCGAATCCGCGATGACCTCGCGGCTGACCAGCGAGGTCTTCATGCCTTCGCTGCCCATCGTGATGCCGTCAGAGATGGCGATCGTGTTGAACTCCATCGGGTTGGCGCCGGCGGCGCGGATCCCGGCTTTCAGCGGGACTGCCAGCTCGCGCAGGCCGAAGTTGCAGGGCATTGTCTCCGTCCAGACGTTGGAGACTCCGATGAACGGTTTGTCGATGTCCTCGGCCTTAAGGCCTATCGCATATAGAAAGGACCGGGCCGCCGCGCGGTCGCGACCCTGATAAAGCGCGCGACTGGGTAGGTCTCGGGCAGGCACGATTTGCAAGCTTAGCGCTGCAGAGGCCCCTCACCACGATGCCGAACGTTGGGAGCTTCCAGGGTCGTGCCGGTTCAGCTGACGGTGACCGGAATGGAGGCTGTCTGGGAGAACCAGAACTGGTGCTCCTTGATCATCTCGGCCTCCAGGTAGAACGAGCCTGCGCTGGCGGGCGCCGTCACTGTGACAGTCATCGTTACGCTGCTGCCGGGTGCAAGATCCGCAGGCATCGAATAGGCCTGGTTGGTCAGCCAGTATGCCCGGTTCACCGCGCCTCCTGTCCGGGTCGCGAAGTGAAGCTCGAGGTCGACGCGGTAGGAGCCGGTCGACGGCCATGTGATGTTGCCGGCGTTCGTCACGGTCACGGTAACGCTCTGGCTCTGACTCTTCGTCCAACTCGCCGGCGCGCCAGCCATGTTGTAAGTGGCCGTCCATGCGGCGGCCGCAACCGTGACATTCACCGGCGCCCACTGCTGGAACCAGTACTGATGCTCCTTGATCATCAGAGCCTCAAGGACCAGCGAACCCGTCTTAGAAGGCGCTGTTACCTTCACACTCATAGTTACCTTGCCGCCGGGTGCGAGGTTGGCCGGCAGCGAAAACGCCTGGCTCGTAAGCCAGGTCGAACTCTTCGCGGCACCTCCGGCCACGGGCATGAAATGAAGGTCCAGGTCGGTCCTGTAGGTCCCGGTCGACAGCCACGTGTAGTTGCTCGTGTTGGTGACGGTGACCGGAAATGTTTGGGTCTGGGCCGCCAACCAGTTGGTCGGCGCTTTGCTCATGTCGTAAAGGGCACTCTTGTCCGGCGCAGCCACCTGGACCTTGACCGGCTGCCATTGCTGAAACCAGAAGTAGTGCTCTTTCAACATCTGCGCTTCTAACACCATCGAGCCGGTGTTCGATGGAGCGGCGATCGTCGCGCTGAAAGTCACGCTTGCCCCCGGAGCCAGATTCGACGGCATCGAAAAACCCATGATGTTGAACCACTGAGATCTGGTAGCGGCCGCGCCTCCCCCGATCGCCGCGAAGTGAAGGATGAGATCCACCCTGCCGTAACCCGCCGACGGCCAGGTGACGTCGCCTGAGTTGGTAACGGTGACCGGGAAGGTCTGGCTCCGCCCCGCAATCCAGCTCGTCGGCGCCTTGCTCAGGTCGTAGACGGCATGCCAGTCGGTGATCGAGAACGGGCTGAGCGTGTATGTCAGAGCGGCGGAGGCCTCGGCCTGGGCGGGGTCGGCGGTGGCATGGTTCGCCCACACCCGAACGCTGTGGGCGCCCGCTCCAAATGTGTAGCTGTCCCAGCTCCAACTGTTGCCGCCGAACGGCTGCTGGATCACCCAGTTTCCCGTCGAGTCCTGAACTGAGAACTGATACTCGGGGTTGGAGCACACGCTTGACGTGGCCGTGAACAGGATGGCGCTGCCGGTGGGCTGGGGTGAGGCGGGGCCGGCGGTCAGGACCGCGGCGGAGCAGGCCGGGCCGGGCGTGACGCCGCTCGAAGTGACGCTGTCCTGGCCATCGGAGTTGTGCGCAGTGACGGTGAACGTGTAGTTGACGCCATTTGTGAGCCCCGTAAAAGAGGCCGCTGTCGCGGTGCCCGGCACTGTCACCTGCATTCCTCCGGGTTGGGCGACGACGTCGTATGTGTCGATTGGGTTGTGACAGGACCGCGCCGGAAGCCACTGCACGCTCGCAGTGCCATCGCCGCTATACGCGGTGGCGCTGAGCGCCATGTGTGGAGGACTCGGAAGGAGACTCGCGTAGTACTTCGCAAGGGATATGTAGTAGTTCCAGTTCCAGTACGGCCCGGGATCGGTGTGATGGTCGCTGCCGCCGAACAGCCCGGGATGGTCCGGGTCGGGCACCTGGTAGTGGCCGATAATGTGCGCGCGATCCATGGGCACCCCCCACCGCGAGCAGATGGAGCCCGCCAGCTCCGCGCTCGTGCGGTACTCGGGGATCGTGTAGAGGTTCTTGGAGGCGTATCCCTCGTGCTCGATCCCGATCGCGCGGGTGTTGTAGTCCCAGTTGCCGGCGTGCCAGGCGATGTCTTTCTCCGCGACCATCTGTGTCACCGCGCCGTGATACGAAATGACGTAATGCGCCGAGCCAAGACGCTTGGGGTCCTGGAAGGCCGTGATTGCGCTCGTGTAGCTGCCTTCGATGTCGTGGATGACGATCATGTCCACCGGATAGTCGTGGGGTCGGTTGGCGACGGTGTAGTTCGTGGGCGCGGCCGGCACCCATGTCGCGCGCGGGTAATCGACAGCTGTGAGAACGGCCGCAGGCGGCGCGGCCGCCACATCGATCGATGCGAGGACGGTAGTCGCCAGCGAGAGCAGGCATAGCTTCAACCACTGATGACGGAGCAAAGGCTTCCTGTCGTGGCGATCGATCAGGACGGGTGCTCCACGATCATCGGCAGCTTCCATGGGGCGCGAAGAGGGGTGCGCTCATCTATCTGCTGACGTGTGGGATTGGCAAAACTGGCGCCAATACTTGTTGCCCAGTCGGGTCGAGGTACCCGGCTCGGGTGCGGTATGAGTTCCATGGGTACGGTCTCAGTGTGCGAAATGCTAGCCCTAGAGGGCCTCGCTTCGCTCTCAGCGAGATGAGGCGGCCGCAGAGCTCGCAGTTAACATATCGGCCACCTGAAGCCAACACAACTTGACCTTCTGCGGCTCACTCGTTGGGCGCTGACGCTCACAGCGGCAGCGATGCCCCTCTACATCGTTCGCTGGCACGTCGGGCCGCTGCCGACCACGCTCCTCGAGACTTTGATCTTGCTCACGTGCGCCTTATATGCGCTTGCGCTCTTGCGACATCGCGCACCGTTGCCGAGACGAACCCCCTACGACATTCCCATCGCAATTTTCTTGGTCGCGGGCGCCGTCGGCATCTTTGTTGCACCGGATCACCGTGCGGCGCTCGGCGTGTATCGGGCCTTCCTGTTGGAGCCCGTCGCCATCTACTACGTGGCGACCGCAGTTCTCCGGTCAACCGCCGACGTCAAGCCGATCCTTGCCGCGGGCGCAGTGAGCGCGTGCGTGTTCTCGCTGATCGTCATCGTGACTTTCGTTGGCGTATATCTGAGCGGCCATCTGGCTCCGAGCAACGCCCCCGGGGCGCTCGGGATCAACCCCAACGCGGTCGCCCTCTACCTGGAGCCGATCGCCGCACTGGCGCTCGGGTTCGTCCTCTTCGCCAGCAGTAGAAACAGCCGCTGGATTGCGTCTGCGGTGCTGGCTTTCGTCGTTGCCGCCCTGGTCTGCACGCTATCTCGCGGCACACTTCTTGCCGGCGCCGGGCTGGCGGCGGTAGCCGTCCTGAGCGTTCACGATCTCCGACTGCGGGTTGGTCTGCTCGGAACGGCGATCGTCGGAGCGTTGGCGCTGTCTCAAATTCCGTTCGTCGCCGCAAGGCTGGCAAATCAATTGGATCTTCATCACTCCACGCTAGGGCTGCGGCTCGCGATCTGGTCTGTCACTCTGCGGATGCTCAAGGACCATCCGCTGCTGGGAGCGGGGATCAGCGGGTACCAGACGGTGATGGCCCACTACCGGACTCGCAACCTCCATCCCGAGCCGTACGCGCACAACATCTTCTTGACCACCTGGAGCGAGGTTGGGCTGATCGGGTTGGCGGCGTTTGCGCTGATTTTGCTCGGTTTGCTGTGGCGCTCCGCGAGGGCTTTCGGTTCAGCGCCTGGTTCTTACCGGCCACTGCTGTGGGGGATCTTTGCTGCGTGGGTCGTGTTCATCCTCCACGGGCTGGTCGATTCGCCATATTGGAAGAACGATCTCAGCCTTGAGTTCTGGATTCTTGCCGCACTGGAGGTGGTCGCAATCTTTGGCCTACGCCGGGAGCCGCAACCGGAAAACCAATCGGTCCCACCCACACGCTCCGACCCGCATTTAGCGGGTTGACGGAGACAGCCAGCTGAGTTAAGGCGGCCCGCGTAAAGCTCCCCTCAGAACACCGCCTCGGTAAGGAAGGTGTCGGCCACGCGAAGCCAGTCGAACTCACGCACGGCGGTCTGGGCTCTGCGCCCGAGCTCCCGGGAGGTCTCGGGCTCGCGGAGCAGCTGGATGCAGCAATCCGCGAGTTGCGAAGGGTTTGAGGCCAGCAGCCCGGAACGGCCATGTTCGATCAGCTGGCGGTACGCAGGGGTGTCCCTGGCCACCATCGGAACGCCCGCGGCCATCGCCTCGAGCGCCGACATCGACATCCCAACATCGCCGCGGCTGAGAGCGAGGAAGATGGCCGATCGCTGCAGCACGTCGACCACCGATGCCGTCTCACCGATGAATTCCATCGAGCCGGCGAGTCCGAGCGCATTTGCGCGAGCTCTGAAGGCGCTCACATCTCCTTTTCCGACCATGGCAATCATGAAATTGGCACCACGCGCCTTCATCTCGACCGCGCAGGCGATGGCGTCACTGACACCGTGTATCTCGTCAACGGTGGCGACGAACGCGATGATCGGCCGGCCGCCGGCTCTTCGCTCGAGCTCCTTGCCCACCTCGCCGGACGGGGCGGGCTCCGCGAACCGCCTGAAGTCGACGCCGTTGGGCACGATTGTGGACACGATCCCTAGTCCAGCCAAACGCTCCTGAGTGTCCGTGCCGTTGGCCAGGACCTTGCGAGCTCGCCGCAGGACCTCCCGCTCGAGCCACCTGAAAAGAGGCTCCAGAAACGTGAGGTGCTGCGACATGCCCTTGGCGACCTCACCCCTCACCGACACCATGTACGGCACGCCCGAAAGAAGGGCCACCATTCCTTCTGGGAGAGGATTCATGCAAACCAGCTTCCGAGGTCGCGTCACTGCGAGATATAGGGCAGCCACGAGCGGATAGCAGACGAAAAGATCCAGGTATTTGAGAAGCCCCAGGGTGGCCCGGTTCAAAAAGCTGAATGCGCCGTAGAAGTACCTGACGGAGGGAAGCGCCACGACGTCGATACCGGACTGGTCGACGGAGTAGAACGGTGGTCGGTTCGTCGCGTACGCAACAACCCGCACCGGGGTTCCCCGCGCCATCAGGTATGGGGCGAGGTTATGGAGCCAGTTCTCGCGCCCCCCAGAATAGTTGGGGAAAGGCGAGTAGATCAGAAATGTGACTGGCTCTGCGTCCACCTTTTTGGGTGAAGGAGATGCAACCGATGAAGGCTCGGTCAAGAGCCCAATCAGTTTAGCAATCGTGATCGCGTCGGCAGCGGCCGGCTCGCTCGTCCTTATTACTGAGATTCGCCGGCAGGACGAAGCTCGTGCAGCCAGGACCCGACGAGAGTGTCCCAACCATATTCGCGCTCGACCAGCGCGCGACCCCTGCGTCCTAGAGCGCGCGCCTCCTCTGGGTGGTCCGCGAGTCGGATGACAGCATTCGCAAATTCAGGAATGCTTTCCGGCGGCACCACCAGGCCGCATTGGTTCTCCAGGAGAAGCTGAGCGGACTCGCCTTCGCCGCTGAGAATGACCGGGCGCTCGCAAGCAAGCGCCGGAAAGATCTTCGAAGGTCGCGTGCCTTTGAACAGCTCGCCTTTTCGCAATGGCACCACGATCGCGCGGCTGCTCGCAAAGAGCGCAGGCATCTCGGTGACAGGTTGCCTGTCGACGAACCTGATGTTGTCGAGGTTTTTCAGCTGCGACTGCTCAACCATGCGGGCCTTCTCGGGACCGTCGCCAACCAGGAGAAACACGATGTCAGGTCGCGAGCGCAAGAGATCGGCGGCCCCAAGAATCACGTCCCAGCAGTGCGCGTAACCGAGCGTTCCCGCGTAGAGAAATGAGATCTCGCCAGGCGCGATCCAGGGCACCGAGGCTGTGTCCATCGGCTTGAAATCCGATGTGTCCACACCGTTGTAAAGAACCATCATCTTGGGAACGCCCACGATGGCCGCGATATAGGTTCGAATCCCATTCGTCTGGGCGGTGATCCGGTAAGCCTTCCGATAGAGAAACCGCTCGAGACCCTCGCCGAACCAAAGCAGGGTTTTGCTGCGCACGATGCCCAGCTCGCGGGCCGATGCGGGCCACAGGTCCGATACGTTGAGGATGAAAGGAACGCGTCGGAGGCGAGAACACACATAGGCAGTGATGCCTAGAAAGAGAGGCGGGGATTCGACAAAGATGAAATCGGGGCGCGGCTCCCGCATGCAGGCCGGCAGCGATGAAATGGCGAATGAGAGGTAGCCCACCATGCGTTTGAGCACGTTGCGCCCGGTCGCTGGGACGATCCAGGTCCTGGTGACGTGCAGGCCATCGAGCTCTTCTTTGACCAACTTCTTTCCGCGATATTCGGGGAACACCTCGCCGCGAGGGTAATTGGGCATGGCCGTGACCACCCGCACCTCATGCCCGTGGGCCACCAGCTGCTTGGCGAAAGCATGCAGCCGGATTTGCGCAGCCCCGACCTCAGGTGGGAAATGCTGTGTGAGAATGAGAAACCGCTTGGGCACCGAAGTAGTGTGACAATTGCCCGGGTGACTGCGCTCTTGCTGAGACGCGCCTTCGACCGAGTGAACAGGGTTCCTGCGTCGCGCGCCCCTGAACCACAAATCGATGAGCGCCAGACTCTTTCCAACGGGGTCCCAACCAGCAGCCTGATTCGCTACGCCACCGTGATGTTGGCAGTGACGGCAGCCTGCCTGCCCCTGTACGTGGTCCGATGGAAATACGGTCCGCTCTCGACGACGTTGCTCGAGCTGTTGGTCGTCGCGACCATCGCCCTGTACCTGTGCGGCCGGCTCCAGGAAGGCGCTCTTCGCTTTCATCGATCGCCATACGACCTGCCGATCACACTTCTGCTGCTAGCGGGCGCGGGCGCCGTCTTCGTGCCGCCAGACCGCTGGCACGCGCTCGGACTCTATCGCGCCTACTTCGTCGAGCCGATCGCGATCTTTTATGTGGGGATCGATTTGCTGCGCAGGCGCGGCGCGGTTCGAGGCGTGCTGGTGGGCCTGGGTATCGGGAGCTCGATATTCGCAGCCCTCAACGTGGGCGCTTTCTTTGCGAGCTTCGCCCAGGGCACATTTGTATTGGGCTCGCCACCGACCGCTCTCTACACAAGCTCTCCCGAAGTGGCAATGTACCTCGAGCCGCCGTTTGCGCTGGCAGCGGGGTTCGTCATGTTCGCGGATCGGCGACGGGACCGGCTGCTGGCATTGGCGTGGATGGTTTTCCTGACACCGGCGCTGGTCCTGACGCTCTCGCGCGGCGCCTATCTTGCAATCGCGGTCCTGGCTGTGGTGGCGATCGCCACCAGCCGGGCGCGACTGCCGCTCGCGGCCGCCGTGGTGGTTGTGGTCGTCGTCCTCCTCCAGGTTCCCCTCGTACACAAACGGCTGGCAGGACAGTTCGATCTGCTTGACAGCCAGACCACCATCCGCGGCCGGCTGAGCATCTTCAGTGACACGTTGACGATGCTGCGCGATCACCCGATCTTTGGGAACGGCCTGGGCGGGTACCACTATCTGTTCCGCGGCACGATCCTGGAGATCTATCCCCACGATGTCTGGCTGACATTCTGGGTCGAGGTCGGCCTGCTGGGAATGGTCGCGTTTGCGCTGATCTTCTTCGGCCTGCTTTACCGAGGCTGGCGCGCTTATTCGCAGGCAAGCGGCTTCTACCGCGCGCTGCTTTGGGGAGTCTCAGGCAGCCTGGTCCTGTGGGGCATCCACGGGCTGGTCGATTCCCCGTACTGGAAGAACGATATGAGCATCGAATTCTGGATCCTCGCCGCATTCGAGATCGCAGCCATTCGCGCAATCGGCGAAAGGGCCATTTCCGCCTCAGATGGAGCGCTCGAGCCGGCTCCCAGGAAGTCCGACAACCTTATTTGACGCTCCCGGGGGGCGTCGAGTACAGTGGGCAGCCTTCTACGCCCATGTCCTGGCAAAGTCTCCGCAAAAAGTTCCTACTGATCTGCGCGCTGGGCGTCTTGAACTTCGGGATGATCCCGGCCCAAGCTGCAGCGCCGAATCAGGCGCTTCCGACTGCCCGGCCGGCGGCCAGCAGCCTAGTCGCAACGAGCAAGCTGAGCCGGGAGGTGTTCGGGTTTGCGCTCGGCAGCAGCCTCAGCGATCCCACCTACGGGTACCCGAGCTGGAATTTCAATCTCCTGACCACCGTCGCCTACTTCGGGCTGCATGTGCTGTGGAACGGCACGTTTGAGGCCGACTCCAGCCTGGCGGTCTGGAACTCAAGCCAGCTGACCAATCTCGTCACCACTGCTCATGCACACGGGGTCAAGGTGGTGCTCACGATCATCAACAGCGATCGGACCGGCGTCTATCCAAATGCCATTTGCGATGCGCTCCTTCGCTCGGCAACGGTCGTGAAAAACACGGTTGCGCAGGTGAAGGCGAAGGGAGTGGACGGCGTCAACGTCGACTACGAAGGGGTCAACCAGGCCTGCAACACCTCGGATCCTTCGTGGGCTCAGACGGCGTTCACCAGCTTCATGGCGAGCATGCGAGCTGGGTTGGGAAGCTCGTACTACCTGTCGGTAGACACCTATTCGGGATCCGCCGGAGACCCGCGCGGCTTCTTTGACGTGCCCGGGCTCAACGCGAGCGTGGACTCCTTCTTCGTGATGGCTTACGACATGGAGTACTCCAACTTCTATCACGCCCCGACGAACTGCGGGCACTTTTGCCTCGGCCCCACGTCCCCGCTGACCACCTACTACTACAACGACACCGACGTCATGAATCAGTATTCGGCGGCGGTGACCCCAGGCAAGGTGATACTTGGCGTCCCCTACTACGGTCGCAAGGCGTGCGTTTCAAGCGCGACCATTGAGTACCAGCACCCAATCGGCGCCGTGACGAGTGACATGTACCTGGACGCTGTTGCGGAGGCGACCGACCCTGCCGTTCTTGCTGGCTCCTACGTCAGCCACCGCGATGCCAACGACCCGTCGGGCAAGGAGCGCTGGGATACCTGGTACAGCACCACGCTGAAGTGCACACGAGAGCTGTTCTTTGACGACGCCACCTCACTGGGCTACAAGTACGACCTCGCCAATCGCGACGGTTTGCGTGGCGTCGGGATCTGGACTCTCAACTACGGCGGCGGAGCCAAGGCGCTCTGGTTGGCGCTGGCCAATCACTTTGGTGGCTGGAAAGCGACCTACGACATGAGCAAGGTTCCGACCAGCTGGGTGGCCGGTCAGAGTCAAACCTTCCCGGTGACAGTGACGAATTCAGGCGGCGCGACCTGGCCGTCTGGGGGCCACACCAGGGTCGACCTGGATCTCCACTTCACCACCGTGGCCGGTGGCTCGGCAAAGTCGGCCTACTGGGTAAGCAGCAAGACGTACTCGCTGCCGGCCGACCTGGACCCCGGCAGCAGCGTGACTCTGAATGTCACCTTCGCCGCTCCAGTCAGAACGGGCGCCCTCGTGCTCGAGGCCGAGATGATCAAGGAGCATCAGTTCTGGTTCAAGCAATGGGCGCCTGTCAACACGAGGTTGGCCGCGGCGGTCTGGGCGGCCGGCTATGACTTGAGCCAGGCCCCGACCGGCTGGACGCTGCTTCACAGCCAGACGTTCCCGGTCACCGTCACCAACACCGGCAACACGACCTGGCCTTCAGCCGGCTACTACCGCGTCGATCTGGACCTCCATTTCACGAGCCGGACCGGAGGTTCATCAAAGATCGCGTACTGGACGACCAGCCAGGCATTTTCCCTGCCTGGTGATGTCGCTCCAGGAAAGAGCGCCGTGGTGACGGTGACCGTCAAGGCGCCGCCAAACTTCGGCCCCATGTACCTGGAGGCGGAGATGGTCAAGGAGCACCAGTTCTGGTTCAAGCAGTACCGGGCGATTACAGTCATCGCCGCCCCGCCGGGTTGGTCGGCCACATACGACGTCACCCATGTTCCGGCCACATGGGTGGTGGGCAAGTCGCAGACTTTCTCAATCTCGGTCACGAACAACGGGACGCTGAGCTGGCCTTCGACCGGCTCTACACAGGTCGACCTCAACATCCATTTCGCGACGTCGGCCGGGGGAGCGGCAAATCGGGCAAAGTGGGTCGCCAGCACCGCCGTCAGCCTCCCTAAGAATGTCGCGCCCGGCCAGAGCGCGGCCGTCACAGTGACGATCACTCCGCCTCGAACCGGTTCGCTGGTCCTCGAGCTCGAAATGTTCAAACAGCATCAGTTCTGGTTCCTGCAGTACGCCCCGGTCTCCGTGACGGTGTCGTAGCGGTCGCGGGCGGCTCCGACCTGTAGGCTTCTCCTCCAGGTAATGTCCGCTCAACCCCAGTCGCCGCCGGCTTCGCTGCGGGCCCCGGCAGAAGCTGAAGGCGTGCAGCCCAAGATTCGGAGGCTCCTCAGCGCCAGCCACCGCTTTGGCGTGATCTTGCTTGGCGAGGCACTGATCTTCTGGTTCATCCTGCTCGCCTTCCAGTACCTCGGATACGGCGGGCGCCCTGGAGGCACCAACGGCCCGCCCTGGTACTTGCTGCTCACCCTGGCGATGGCCTACCTCGCCATGGCCGCGGGAGAGACTCGATTCCATCTCAACCGGCGCGTGTGGACGGTGGCGGGAATCAATGATGCGTTCGCTGTCGGCTTCGCGGTGCTGGAGGCCACCTTCCTGTTTGGTATGGCGAACTGGATGATGGGGTTGACGGGTGGGATAAGGCCCTACCGCTTGCTGGTGCCCTTCCTGGCCGCTCCCGCTGTCGTCATCGCCGTTGGCGCTTTCCGGCTTCTACCGCGCCTCCTGTCCTCGGCGCCGAGGGCCGGCAGCCGCCTGCTCGTCGTCGTGCCTGACTCGTCCGCGTACTCGACCGTGAAAGTCTTTCTCCAGCACGCAAACGCCGACTGGGTCCCGGTCGCCATAGCGACGCTGACGCCAGGCGACGGAGGCCTGACGGTGATGGGCGTGCCGGTCGTCGGCTCGGCGGGAGCCCTGGAACGTTGGATCGAGGAGACCCGCGCCGAGGGGGTGGCCTTCGTCCTCAGAGGCCCAAGTACCCAGAAGCAACGCGATCTGTTTGCGATCTGCCTCGCAGCCGACCTGCCAATCTTCATCGTGCCCGAGGCCGATAAGTGGTTGCCGGGCCATTCGGGGATGCCGCTGCGCCAGCTGTCAGCAGACGACCTGGTCGGCAGGGCTCAACGTGACATCGAGATCACCACGTCGGAGGAGGTGGTCCGCGGCAAGACCGTGCTGGTTACAGGGGCGGCGGGTTCGATCGGCTCGGAGCTGTGCCGTGTCATCGCCGGGCTCAACCCTCGGCGCCTTGTCTTGCTGGACATCAACGAGAGCGGCATCTTCGAGCTGGCGGAGGAGCTGCGTGTGGATTCCAGCCTTGTCATTCGCGAAGCGCTCGTCTCCATCGTTGACGCCGACCAGCTCGGCGCGGTGTTCGCAGAGGAGCGTCCCGAGGTTGTCTTCCACTGCGCCGCTTACAAGCACGTACCGATGCTCGAGAGTCACCCGGTCCAGGCTGTGATGACGAACGTGGTCGGGACCTGGAACACCCTGCGCTGCGCGGAGGCCGCCGAGGTCGAGAGATTCGTGCTCATCTCGACTGACAAGGCAGTGACGCGCCACTCAGTTATGGGGTGCACCAAGCGGCTGTGCGAGGAGATGGTGTTGGGCCATCGAGGCTCGACTCTGTCCTGGGCGGTGCGCTTCGGCAATGTGGTCGGCAGCCGCGGGAGCGTGGTTCCTCTGTTCGAGCGCCAGATCGAGCAGGGCGGTCCCGTCACGATCACACACCCTGACGTGTCCCGATTCATGATGACCATCCGCGAGGCGGTGCTCCTCGTCGTCAGAACCCTGCCCATGGGTGAGTCTGGCCACCTCTACATGCTGGACATGGGACCCGAGATAAAGATCCTCGACCTGGCCAACTCGCTGATCCGGTCGCGCGGAATGCGACCGGGCGAGGATATCGAAATCGTGTTTTCGGGATTGCGGCCGGGAGAGCTCATGAGCGAGCAGCTTTTGGCCTCTGACGAAGGGGTCCGCCCCACCACCGACCCTTCGATCCTGGACGTGGTGACGCCGTACATTCCCAGCGAGAGCGACCTGTCCTGGACGATCGAGCGCGTCCGCACGCTGGCGCAGGAAGGACGCAGCGACGAGCTCGTGCGAACGCTCAAAAGAGCCGTCCGCAATGTGAGGCGGCCGAAAGAAGAGCCATCCATCTCTAAGCAGCTTCAACGCGAGCGTCCCTCTGAAACGTAATCTGACCGGTACATGGATACCAAGAAGCTGAGTTCGACACTGCGGCAGCGTCTGGAGGGGCGGAGCGCCAAGGTGGCGGTGATCGGCCTCGGGTATGTCGGCTTGCCCCTCGCGACCGCAGCGGCCGAAGCCGGCCATTCAGTCATTGGAGTCGATCTTTCGCAACGCCGCGTCAAGGATGTCAACTCCGGCATCTCGACCATCCAGGACATTCCCTCGGAGGTCGTTCGACGCCTCGTCTCGACTGGTCGCTTACGAGCCACCAGTGACTATTCGGAGCTGAAGGACGTCGACGTCGCCGTGATCGCCGTACCGACGCCGATTGACGAGTACCGCGTTCCCGACCTCTCGTTCGTGAGAGGCGCAATCGAGGCTCTCGCGCCGGTCGTCAAGCCAGGTTCGCTCGTGATCCTGGAAAGCACCAGCTATCCCGGCACCACTGACGAGATCGTGGTTCCCGCATTGCGCGCCCAGGGAAAGGTTGCCGGCGAGGACGTCTTCGTCGGCTATTCGCCCGAGCGGATCGACCCAGGCAACAAGAAATGGACGCTCACGAACACACCCAAGATCGTGTCAGGCCTGACCAAAGAGAGCCTTGAGCTGACCATGGCCTGGTATGGCTCATTCGTTGAACATTTGGTGCCCGTTTCCAGCCTGAAGACCGCGGAAATCGCAAAGGTTTTCGAAAACATATTTCGGATTGTCAACATCGCGCTCGTCAATGAGTTTCAGATGATCTGTGACAGCTTCGAGATCGACGTGTGGGAGGTCATCGCCGCCTGCTCTACAAAGCCCTACGGCTTCATGCCTTTCTACCCCGGTCCCGGTCTTGGCGGCCATTGCGTCCCGGTCGACCCCTTCTACCTGGCATGGAAGGCCCGCGAGAAGCATGTAAACACCGAGTTCATCGAGCTCGCCGGGCGTATCAATCACCAGATGCCTGGTTATGTGGTCGCCAAGGTCGCACGGTTGCTTAACGGCAGGGGCAAGGCGCTGCTTGCCGCGCGCGTCGCGCTGATTGGCGTCGCTTACAAGAAGGACACCAGCGACGTGCGTGAGTCCGCCGCGATTCGAATCATCGAGTTGCTCCAGCGCGAGGGAGCTGACGTCACCTACCACGATCCTTACGTGCCTTCTATCGCCGTCGAAGGGACGGAGCTGACCTCTCAGCCATTGAGCGCAGGCTACCTCTCGGCGAAGGATGTGATTGTGATCGTGACCGACCACGTTGCAATCGACTGGTCTCTGATCGCACCCCATCGGCCAATCGTCGTCGACACTCGCAACGTGTTCGGCCGATCTTTTGCAGGCAACTTCCCCCGCGACCAGGACGTGGGAGCTGCGGTCAAGCTGGGCTCGGACGTCTAACCGCTTCTTCGACTCCCGCTTGCGCCGAGTACGCGAGCCCCAGAAACAGCCATAGGTAAGGCTCTTCGAACAACCTTCCGCTGAGCTGGCTGTCGAGGACGATCAAAAGCAAACCGACAACCGGCGCCAGCACCAGTGCGCGAGCTTGGCCTGTCTGGGTGGTCGCTCGGATTGACGACCTTACGAACGAAACTGCGGTAATCAGCACAATCGCCAGTCCAACCAACCCGGTTTCGGCCAGGATGGTGACCAGCGACGTGTGTGAGGCGGTGTTGTCAACGCCGATCGGAACCAAGCCCGCGTATGGGCCCCGTAACGCCTGCGAGAAGTCGCCAAAGCCGATTCCAAGGATCGGGTGGTCGGCGAACATGATCAGGCCCGATCCGACCAGGTATTGACGGACCGAATCCAGGGGCAACACTTCCAGGAACCGCAACCATGGCGCGCGGTCAAGGAACGCATGATTTCGGAACGGACTCTCGAGGTTTTCGGCTAGCAAGGCGGCTCGGCTCAAGACAAGTGGGTCGATGATGGCGACCGCCGCAAAAATCGCAACGATCGATCCGACCAGCGCCAGCGCCGGCTTCCGTCGCCTGGCCAGTGCGATGACGCTCAACGCGACTAGAAACGCGAACACCCACCCCGCGCGTGAGAAGGTGATTGGAATCACCACCGCCGCAGCCAGCAAAGCTGCCACCCATAGGGCTCGTTGACGTACGCCGACATCCATGTCGGCAGCGAGCAGCACCATGGTCACCATGGCAATGCCGAGGAAACGAGCAAGGATGTTGGGATCGTGAAAGGTCGCGTTGACGCGAAGGATTCCGACACTGGGTGGGTTCCAGATATAGCTGTTGGTCAGGTACAGAATGAGACCGACGATTGCAACGACTATTGCGCTGAGTGCCAGAGCAGACCACACGAGGCGGTGGTCCGCGTACGTGCGAACCACGTTAAAGATGATGAGCATCATCAACAGGTAGGCGACCATCGACCCCGCTGTCTTGATGCCCTGGACCGAGCCTGTGGCCGCCGCACTGACAGTGGCGAAGGCAGTGAACAGCACGAGCCCAAGTACGCTCATCGTCAGCGGCACTCGCAACTCTGTGCGTTCGAGGACGATCTGGCCGGCGAATGCCAGAACGCACAGTACAAGCACCAGACGACTGACCTCGAAGGCCTGGTTTGGGAAATACACCTTGGTGAACTCGAAGGGGAGGGTCAGAACCCACGCAACGAGCAGGGCGCGTGGCAGCCAATGGAAAATGGCAACGACCCTTGGAGACGCGTTGAAATGCACATTGGGTAGTGAAATGAGGCGCACAGCCATGCGCCCTGGCACCTCGCTCGGAGCTGGCATCTGCTCGCGGTTCAATCTGACGCCGTGCTGATTCGGTTGAATCCACTCATGTTGTTATGTTTTCATCCTGGCGCTAACGATGAAGCCGACAACGAAGATTTGCCTGATTGGGAACCCCGACAGCATTCACGTGCAGAGATGGGCCAAACACTTCTCGCAAAAAGGCTTTGAAATGAGCTTGCTCAGCTATTACCAGCCGAGGACGACATTCAATGGCAATCCCAGCGTGCACTTCGTGCGAGCGCGTGCGCCGGGTCCAAGGCGAGCCGGGCCGAGATCGATGGCGACAATGGCCCGCTTTCCCGGCATGCTGCGGCTCGTGACTGCGGCGCGCCTGAAGGCGGCAGGCTTCTACGCTGAGCTCAATCGCATCAAACCCGACGTGGTGCATGCGCATTACGTCTCTGATTACGGCTTCCTTGCCGCACTGTCGCGACGTCATCCGATGGTCGTCACGGCGTGGGGCTCTGACCTGTTGATCGACCCTCGCAACTCTGCGATCACACGATTGCTGGTGAAATGGGTGCTCGCGCAAGCCGATCTGGTCACTTACAACTCCGGCCAGCTGGGTGAAGCGGTACATGCCATGGGCACCCCTTCGGACCGCATGCTGCAAGTCGTACTGGGCGTTGGGTCTGAGATGCTCGAAGCACTGCGGACGCGGACGGTGGCTCCTGTCGAGCGCGAGCCCATCATCCTGAGCCAGCGATCTCTCGACCGCACCCTGTACAACGTCGACATAGTGATCAACGCAATGCCCCAGGTCCTTGCCAGAGTGCCGGAAGCGCGCCTCATCGTCGGAGGCGACGGTGTACTCCGCGCACAGCTCGAGGACCTGACGCGCCAGATCGGAGTGGCTCACGCCGTAGAGTTTGCGGGCACAGCAACTTGGCCCGTCGGGCTGGCGGAACGCCTCGGGAAGGCGGCGGTGTACGTATCGGTGCCCTCATCCGAAGGCACCTCGGTGACCTTGCTGGAAGCGATGGCCGCTGGAGCGTACCCGGTGGTGTCGGATCTCCCGAGCAACCGCGAATGGGTCAGCTCTATAGGCGGAGCTCTTGTGCCGGTCCGGCAGGTCGCATCGCTTGCCGCCGCCCTGACTGCAGCCCTGCTGGACCCGCTCCGCCGGTTGTCAGCGGCAACCTTCAATCGACAGTTGATCGACCAGCGGGGCCTGTGGGATTTCAACATGGCCCACATGGAGAAGGCTTATCGAGATCTCGTGGCCAGGGACCGCGGCGCCCGGGAAGTGGGCTGACCTCATGCGCAGACGCGAAGATGTGACCATCCACCCCAGCGCCGAGGTGTCAGACGACGCCGAGGTCGGCCACGGGACCAGGATCTGGAGCCATGTCCAGGTCCGCGAAGGAGCCGTCATCGGCAGCCAGTGC
Source organism: Candidatus Dormiibacterota bacterium (assembly GCA_003139695.1). Taxonomy (GTDB): domain Bacteria; phylum Chloroflexota; class Dormibacteria; order Dormibacterales; family Dormibacteraceae; genus Palsa-872. The sequence goes on from PLJM01000025.1 coordinate 91,606, forward strand.
ATATTGGGGAGTGGCACTTACGTCGACCTCAAGGTCCGAATCGGCGACCGCTGCAAGCTCCAGAACGGTGTCTTAGTGTTTCACGGATTCAACCTCGAGGATGGCGTCTTCCTGGGCCCGGGAGTGATGCTGCTGAATGACAAGAACCCGCGAGCGATAAACCTCGACGGTTCGCTCAAATCAAGCAGCGACTGGACAGTGACTGAAGCCGTCGTGCGGCGCGGGGCCGCCGTTGGCGGGGGCGCGGTGGTGCTCCCCGGTGTGAGCGTCGGGCGCTTCGCAATGGTTGGAGCGGGGTCTGTGGTCACCCGAGACGTACCCGATCACGCCATCGTCTTCGGGAACCCGGCGCGGCTCAAGGGCTTCGCGTGCGCGTGCGGGCGCGGGCTCAAGCCTGTCAAACGTGATCCGCTTGGGATGCTCATGCATTGTCCTGCGTGCGGGACCGATGTGTCGATCCGGCTGGATGACTACGCGCAGCTAGAACGGGGTCGCTGACCGGAGAAGCCCGTATATCTCGGAAGGCCGTGTCCACGCCGTGGGCCGAGGTCGGGCGGCTAGGATACCAACGTGCAAGGCGGATGCAGTGTGGGCGTCGTCGTGCCCGCCTATAACGAAGAGCGCCAGATCGGCAAGGTACTGGAGACGATGCCTGACTACGTCGACCAGATTGTCGTCGTCGACGATGGCAGCACTGACGCCACTCTGGAACGCTGCCGCGAATGGCAGGGGCGGATGGGACGTCGGTTGGCCGTAATCGAGCAGCCCAAGAACAAAGGGGTGGGAGCCGCCGTCACTGCCGGTTACCGGCGCTCGCTCGAACTTGGCATCGACGTGATCGCGCTCATGGCGGGCGACGGCCAGACCGACCCCGACGACCTTGCCCTGATCATTGATCCAGTCATCAGCGGGAAAGCCGATTACAGCAAGGGCAACCGCCTTTTCACTGGAGAGGCGTGGCGCAGGACGCCGCACGTGCGCTACCTCGGAAACGCATTTCTCTCAATGCTGACGAAGATCGCTTCGGGATATTGGCATGTGGCGGACTCTCAATCGGGGTTTACTGCGATCTCGCGGCCAGCGCTGAAGTCACTCGACCTCGACCGTCTGTACCACAGCTACGGCTATCCCAACGACCTCTTGATCCAGCTCAACATCCGCAACCTGAGAGTCGCGGACGTTCCTACACATCCGCGCTATGGGGTCGGGGAACGGTCTTCGATGAACGTCTTCCTGGTCATGCCGACGGTGAGCTACCTCCTGTTGCGAGGCTTCCTCAACCGTCTGTTCGTCAAGTACGTGGTCAAGGACTTCCATCCCCTCGTGTTCTTTTATTTCTTCGCAATCGTCTTTCTGATCGTGGGTACGCTCATCGGTTTGCTGTACTCGTCGTTGAGGCTCTTCGCCGGAGTCGAAATCCCGACCGCAACCATCGTACTCGTGGCGATGCTGATCATCGGCGGCCTTCAATTTCTGCTGTTCGCTATGTGGTTCGACATGGAGTACAGCAAGAATCTCAAGTGACGAGGCCATGAGGTCTGTATCGTCAACGACTCCAGGCAGTGAGCGCATAGCCGACATCGCCAAACCGTGAACATGGCCTGGATCTCAGTCTGGGCCGCAGCCCTCCTCTTTCTGCCGGGTTGGGTCATCTTGCGTTTGGCAGGTCCGCGAACCATGCCGCGAGCGCTTGAGATTGCGCCCGCCTTCGCCCTCTCGCTGGCGGTCATATCCCTGGAGGCCTGGGCCGCTTACGTGCTCGGATTCGGTTTCAACGTGGTCCAGGACGCCTCGGTCGTGGTGCTCGTGCTTGCCGCGCTTGGATTGCCAATCGCCCTGCTGTACCGACGGTCGCCAGCCAGGGAAGCGGTCACGCCGCCGTGGACGCTTTGGGTGGTGGTTGCAGTCGCTTTTGGCGCTGGCGTATCGGCACTTTATTCCGGTCCATGGCTGAGCGCCACAGCCGACACCTTCTACCACCTGGCTGCGATCCGGTCCATCATCGACAACAACACAGCGCTGCCAAAAGAAATCTTCTTTGGCACGCCGGTGCCTGCTCCCGATCCGACAACCGGTACGTGGCACGTGGCGCTCGCACTGGTCTCCAATCTATCCGGCCAGGACCCGCTGTCCGTCTGGCGCCTGATGAACGTTGTGCTGGCTCCAGTAACAGTGATTGCGTTCTTGGCCCTCGCACTGTCGATAACACGAAGGGGCATCGTGGCCTTGATCACCACGGTGCTATACGTGGTGCTCGCGCTGAGCTTCGACTTTCGCTATGCCGCACTTCCCAACCATTTTGGGAACCTCTTGGCATGGCTCGCCCTCACTTTCGTGCTGCGTTTCGTCGACAACGGGTCGAAGCGCGAGCTCGCTGTGATTGCTCCGATCGCGTTTGCAGCAAGCGCGGTTCACGTGACACTCAGCCCTTTCATCCTGGCCACGTTGTTGGCTGGATTGGCTGCAACAATCCTGGTTCGCTCCCAGTCGTGGAAGCGGTTCGCCGTGGCGGCCGCCGTTGGCGGCGCAGCCGCCGTCCCGCTGCTGGCCGTCGATATTTCGACGCTCACCGCGTCGGTCCCGTACGCAGCGATGGCAGTCCAATTTCCGCCGCCGCTACTTGTAATCCACCATCCGTGGACATGGGTGTGGCCGAGCAACTGGTACAGCAACCCGGGGACCGTGCTCGGGACCGCCTTCGCAGTCACCTTGGTGCGGCTCTGGCGCAAGGGAGAGGTGGGAGCCGGGTTGGTTCTGGCGGTGGTGCTCGCCATCCCTGCCGTGGCGCTCACCCCTCTATTCGCGCGAAGTTCCACGGGCCGGTATGCGCTGGCTCGGGTGTCCTTCACGCTGCAACCGCTCGCATGGCTGTCCTGGGGGTGGGGTATGACGCTGGCGGTCACGGCACTCCGAAGCCGTGCGAAGGTGTTGGCGGCAGCGGCCCTCCTCGTTTCCACGGTGGCGATGGCGGCTGCCTTTTATACCGGGCCGCTGGCGCGGTTTCAGCTGCCGGCAAGCTCCCCGACAAGCTTTGAGTTCACTCGCTCCACCGACCTGACGGTGGCATGGCAGGATCGGCTTGCCGCGCTGGATCAACAGCCCAAAGCGGCAATTCTCCTCGCCGAACCGAGGATGGCTTACGAGTTGGCCGGCCTCACCGGCAGGGAGGTGGTGGCAGTGCCACTTTCGCACACGCCCTACCAGATCCAAACGCGCGACGGACCGCGGCGCCGAACAGACGCTCTCGACGCCGTCCAGGGGCGGCTGGATTCCGCCGGGCTAGCAGGCGTGCTCGAGCACTACGGAGTGACGGACGTGCTCGTGGACATGGACCGGACCGACCCCACGGCGTGGGCGCAGCTTGCCAACGCCACGATCTTGGTTCCGATCGCGTCGGGAGACCGCTGGCGACTCTATACCTACGACCCGCGAATGCTTGATGGCTTCCTCAACCTTCCAACCCAGGAAGGACCGATCCCACAGCTGGCGCGCAGCGGTATCGGTCCTCAAATGACCCTTGCCGGCCGCGCCGTCTTCGCCCGTCTCCAGGTCAACCAAGGCGGCGGGGGAAATGCGCAGTTGCGAGCTGACGCCGTGGGTTCGTCATACAACTTCAGCCGGTCGATCGTGTTGGGCGACTCCGGCTCGACCCAGACGTTCGCGCTGCCCATCCCAGCCGACGCCCCGGCGGGCAATTACCGCCTCAGCGTCGCGCTGGGTGGAGGGCAGGCTGCATTACTTGGCGGATTCGAGGTCGGCCGCGTCATCCAGGCCGAAGACATGGCCGGCGTCGTCGCCGGCTCGAGCGGTTGGTCCGTCGTGAACGGAAATGACTACCAGGGTGGGGTGGCAGCCGTCGCCACCAACCTGGGATCAGCGGCAAGCCAGGCCATCCCCCCGGTGCAGGCGGGCGCGTATTGCCTGGCGGCCCGCGTGTATGACTATGGAACCGGCCAGCCAAACGAGCTCGAGGTCACGCTGGGCGGCGCCGGCTATCAACTGTCCTGGTCGGGGTCGGTGCCTGGAGTTCGCTGGGTGGCCAGGGCCATCACGCTCGATCAGAGTGGAGGGCATTTGGGCATGCAGGTGATCCAGCGCGGTCAGCGCGCTGTGATCGTCGATTCGCTGGAGATCTACCCGCAGATCGGAGGTTCGTGCATCGCCAGCTGAGATCGCTCCGCGACGGCTGATGGCGACGCGCCGCTCATGATCGGGCGGGGCTCGCCGCGAGCAGGCGTCTCACCGTCGAATTGAGCACATGCCGGTATCGAACGAAGTCGTCCGGCCGAACGATGAGCGTTTCCAGCAAAGTGGCGCCGGACTCATACCTGAAGATCGCGACCGACGCCACCGCCGTACACGTGTAGACGATGCTTGACGCCGCGGCGGCTCCACTGATCCCATATCGCGGAATCAGCAAGAGATCGAGAGCGATGGTAAGGGTCACCGTCCCAGCGGCGATGTATGTGCTGTAGGTGGGCTTTCCGATTCCGCTCAAGTAGCTCGAGATCACCTTCGAAGCGGTCAGTGTGACGATGCCAGGCAGGAGGAGCCACAGGGGGTGCAGTGCCGGCAGCATGCTCGATCCGAAAACAAACAGGACGAGCTGGCGGCTGACCACGAACATCACCACTGCCCCGACGAAGGTCATGAAAACGGCGTTGCGACAGACGACTGGCGTGACGCGGTCGGCCTCTTTTCTCTCAAGCGATGAAACGTGCGGAAACATGACGAGGGCAAAACCGTTCGCGCCATACCAGAGTGTTTCCGCCATAGACGTGGCAATCGAGTAATACCCAAGGCTCACCACTCCGCTCAGCCCGTTGACGATCAGCGAATCAAGTCGGTAGTTCAGAAACATCATCAGGTTGGCCGCGTAGCCTCGGATGCCAAAGTTGAGAAAGCTCCTCAGGATCTTCATGTCAACGCTCAGCCGAAGCGGCACCTCACGGCGGACGAGCACGAGGCCGAAACCTGAGCTTATGGCCGCTCCGATTGCCAGCGCCAAGAGGGCCGAGGTCGCTGTAAGCGAGCCCGCGATCCCGAGGCCGACCTGAATCGCAAACGACACAGCCCACTGAGTCAGGCTGACGCTCGCGTATGACACCGGGCGATTCATTCCGAGCACGATCGACGCGCTCGCAGTCGTGACCTGGAATAGCGCGGTGAGCGCCAGCATGATAAAGGCTTGTGTCGTGCTCAGCTCGTAGAAGTAGCTGTGTTGGAAGAGCAGATACACGGCCGCAACGCCGGCGACTGCCGCACCCCCCGAAACCATCGACACCGTGAGGACAGTCGAAGCGACATCAGCGAGGGGAAACAGGCGCTTGCCGATGTAATAGATGCCCGCCCAGCTGACCCCAAGCGCGGTGATCATCGATGCCAGGGTCGCCACTGAGCTCACGAGCGTGTAGACACCCCGTCCATGCGCGCCGGTGACGCGAGTCACGAGGATGGTGGTGCCTATCAGCGCCACGAGCTGAACGAATTGGATGAGGGTGGTGAGGAGGCCCTTCCGAAGGATCATCGAAGGTCAGGCTATAGTACGGGCCCGGCTCAGGAAGGCAGAGCGGCGCCGGCCGAGAAGGTCGGGCACCCCGTCCCAGCCTGTACGATTGTCGAGGTCATTGGCAAGACAGACATCGCAGACTCAACGTCAGGCTGAGTCGAGCTCACCCCCACCAATCGCTCTTTCTCGCCCATGGATAGGGCCAGAAGAGAAGGCGGCTGTAATTGAGGTCCTCGAGTCGGGGATGCTCGCGCAGGGCCCGCGAGTTGCGGCCTTTGAAGAAGCTTTTGCCCGTGTGACCGGCTCGCGGCACGCAATCGCAACCTCTTCGGGCACGACAGCTCTTCACCTGGCCCTGATGGCTCATGGGGTGGGGCGCGGCGACGAGGTCATCACCAGCCCATTCACGTTCATCGCATCGGTCAACACGATTCTCTTCACCGGCGCGACTCCGGTCTTCGCCGACATCGATGAGCGCACCTTCAACATCGACGCGAACGCGATCGAGGCCGCGATCACACCGCGCACGAAAGCCATCATGCCCGTGCACATATTCGGGCAGCCGTGCGATATGGACGAGATCACCGCTCTGGCCAGTAAACATGGGATCGTCATCATCGAAGACGCCGCCCAGGCGGTCGGCGCCACCTATCGCGGCCGCCCGGTGGGAAGCTTCGGAACCGGGACCTTCAGCCTCTACGCAACGAAGAACGTGATGAGCGGCGAGGGCGGAATGATCACGACGGACGACGACCGCATCGCCGATCAGTGCCGCCTGCTGCGCAATCACGGGATGCGCAAGCGCTACCAGTACGAGATGCTCGGTTACAACTTCCGCCTCACCGACGTGCTGGCCGCGATCGGCCTCGCGCAGCTCAACAGGATGCCTGAGTCGACCGCACGGCGCCGCGCGAACGCGGCCTTCCTCAGCGCCCAGATCGAGTCCGTCGCCACGCCGACGGTCAAAGAGGGTCGTGATCATGTTTGGCACCAGTACACGGTGCGAGTGCGAGAAGAGATGGACCGTGACGACGCGCTGAGGCGCCTCGACGCGGCAGGCATAGGTTCGGGCATCTTCTATCCAGCTGGCGCTCATAAGTTCCGACACATCAAGGAGGTTGTCGGCGATGTCGAAATGCCCGTGACCGATAGCGTCGCGGCATCGGTGATCTCGCTGCCAGTCCATCCCCTGCTCGACCAGGCGGACCTCGAACGCATAGTGGCCGCCGTTAACGAGCTGTGACCCGCGTCGCCGTCATCGGCACCGGCGTGATGGGCCGCAACCACGCCCGCGTGCTGCACCAGCTACCGAACGTCGAGCTGGTCGGCGTCGCCGATTCAGACCTGGACGCTGCGTGCCTGGTTGCCGCCGCCCACGCCACACGCGCATACGGTTCGCTCGAGGAGCTGCTCAAGAAAGAGAGGCCGGACGCGGTTACGGTGGCCGTGCCTACCGAAAATCACCATCACGCGGTGATGGAAGCTCTATCGGCCGGCTGTCACGTACTGGTTGAAAAGCCGATCGCTGCAACTCTGGAGCAAGCCGACGAGCTCGTTGCCGCCGCCAAGGCCGCGCGACGAGTGCTCGCAGTCGGCCACATCGAACGGTACAACCCAGCTGTGCTTGAGCTCAAACGACGGCTCGATGACGGTCAGCTGGGCGCGGTGTATCAGTTCGACGCCAAGCGCCTCGGACCGTTTCCGCAGCGAATTCGGGACGTGGGAGTGGTCATCGATCTCGCCACCCACGATCTCGACCTCATGCGTTTCCTGACCGGAAGCGAAATCATACGTGTGTATGCCGAAACGCGACGAAAGGTACACACGACGAGGGAGGACATGGTCAGCGGCATGCTCCGACTGGCGGACGGCTCGGTCGGCCTCCTTCAGATCAACTGGCTGACGCCGACCAAGATCCGCCAGATGACGGTCACCGGAGAGCGCGGAATGTTCCGGGCGGATTACCTGACACAAGATCTTTTCTTTTACGAGAATGCCGAGGCCTCTGCTCACAACTGGGAACAGATCACGATGTTGCGCGGAGTCAGCGAAGGTTCGATGGTCAAGTACGCGATCCAGAAACGAGAGCCCCTGCAATCGGAGTTGATTGCTTTTACGCGGGCAGTCGAGGGTGATCTAACTGGAATCGTCAGCGGCGAAGATGGCAGCGAGGCGCTGCGGCTGGCACTGGCAATGATCGAGTCCGGGGACGGGGGTCGAGTGGTGACCGTCGCGCCCAGGTGAGCGGCTCGCTGACCTCTCTGCAGTCTGCCGTCGACGACCGCAGCGCCGCCATCGGCGTGATCGGGCTTGGCTATGTCGGTCTGCCGGCGGCGTGCATGTTTGCGAACGCCGGCTTCAAAGTCAACGGAGTCGACCTCAACGGCCCACGTACCGCGACGATCAACGCTGGACGCTCGCCGATCGAGGGCGACGAACCTGGTCTGGCGGATCTCGTCAGCGGCGTCGTCGCCTCGCGCCGCCTGCGCACCAGCACCGCGTATTCCGATCTCGCAGATACCGATGTGGTGCTCATCTGCGTGGACACTCCCGTCGACCCCGATCATCGGCCGCGCTTTGGCGCCTTGAGGTCAGCCTGCTCCCGGCTGGGAGAGGTGCTCAAGGACGGCGCTCTTGTGATCATCGAGTCGACCATTGCGCCCGGCACAATCGAATCGGTCGTGAAACCGGCTCTCGAAGCATCCTCGGGACGAAGGGCCGGTACCGGCTTTTACCTCGGACACTGCCCTGAGCGAGTCATGCCCGGCAAGCTGCTGCGGAACATGCGGACGATGAGTCGCGTCTGCGGCGGTTCGTCGGCCGAGGTCGCAGACCTGATGATCGCCCTGTACTCGACATTCGTCGAGGGTGACCTTGATTCCGCTGACTGCCTGACGGCAGAGCTCGTCAAGACGGCCGAGAATGCCTATCGCGATGTGGGCATCGCCTTCGCCAACCAGCTGGCGCTGATCTGCGAGCGAGTCGGTGGTGACGCCTGGCGAGTGCGGCGCCTGGTCAACAAGGTGCCCGGCCGCGATATTTTGCTGCCCGGCGGCGGAGTCGGCGGTCACTGCATCCCCAAGGACTCGTGGCTTCTTGCCGCCCCGCTGGGCGACAGCGCCGAAGATTCGCTTCTCGGCGTTGCGCGCCGGATAAACGACGGCATGCCTGCGCACGTGGCGGGACTCGTAAGTGGCCTGTTGGTGCCCGACAGGAAGGCCCGCGTCGCGGTGCTCGGCTTTGCCTATCTGGAGAACAGCGACGACACCAGGAACTCGCCGAGCGAGGAACTGATCCGCGTCCTATCGGCGCGCGGCTTCGATGTCGCCGTCCATGACCCCTTCGTGCGCGAATACCACGGCAACGTGATGGATACGCTTCGAGACGCGGACTGCGCTGTCCTGATGGTCGCCCATACCGCCTACAAAGACCTGGACTTGAACGCCGCCGCGAAAGTGATGCGGACGCCTGCGCTGGTAGACGCGCGCGGCTTCTTCGAGCCGGACAAGCTCAAGCAGGCGGGTTTCAGGTACAGGCTCATTGGCGTCGGAGATCCATCGGAGGCTTACGAGGTCTCCTCGTAGCGGCCTTCGCACGTTCTCGATAAAAAGGAGGCGGTGTCACCGACACCGGCGGTCGGTGAGGTTATCGGCCCGGAACGCTGGGTAACATTTAGCCGCATTGGCGGACGCCATCATCGTCACCTACAACTCGGCGCGTTCGATTGCTGCGTGTCTCACCGCGCTCCTCGACGGGGATCTGCACGTTGTCGTGGTGGACAATGCCGGGACCGCCGAAATCGTGCGACGGCAGTTCCCTCGATGCGAGTTGATCGCGAACGAAGAGAACCTCGGTTTCGCGCGCGCCGTCAACCAGGGACTGGCACGTAGCGGGTCCCAGGTTGTGCTGCTCGTAAACCCAGACTGCATCGTGCCGCCGGCTACGGCCAAGGCGCTCGTTACATTTCTCATCGAGCACCCCGACGTGGCCATCGTTGGACCACGGTTGCGCGACGCCGACGGCTCCATCAATATCTCCGCCCGCCCGAACTTCACATTCGGTTCAATGCTCGCCAATCGCGCGCGTCTATTCTTTCCGTTCCTGACGCCAATGCTCGCCCGCAATCAAGGCTTCGCGAGCTACGACGCATGCTTGCGCGCGACAGAACCGACGGATGTCGCGATGCTGACTGGCGCGTGCATTGCAGTGCGTGGCGACCTCTTGCGAGAGGTCGGGGGGCTCGACGAGGGCTATTTCATGTACTACGAGGACGTGGAGCTTTGCTTCCAGGCCCGGCAGCGAAATCGGCGCGTCGTTTACCTGCCTACGGTGGAGGCGGTTCATGAGCGCGGGGGCTCGAGTGGCGACCGGTCGCACGTCTGGCCGCTGCACACGCGCTCGGCGCTCCGCTACTACGCGAAACATCGCCCACGGACGTTCCAGCTCGTACGGCTTGCGCTACTCGGTCGAGCCGTGCTCGGACTCGCAGACCCGCGCGGTCACCGGCGGCAGGCGTGGGCACGGGTCGCGCGCGTCGCGCTGACCGTCCCGAAGCAAAGCCTACTTTCTGAACCCGCGCCGGCCGCCAACCGCCACTAAAAGCGCGCCCGAGAGGGCGCAAGCGGCGGGCACAGTGACGAGAGGATCGATAAGGAAGGCACTGGTCACGACCGGGCTGGGGTGGCGGCGAGGATGCGCTTCAATGTCGAATCGACCAAGCGCCTGTACCGCACGAGGTCCTCAGACCTGACGACGATGGTCTCCAGCACGCCCGCTCCAGACTCACGATGGAAGATCCAGACAAAGGCCGCTGCCGTACACGTATAGACAATGCTCGATGCGGCGGCCGCTCCGTTGATACCGAATGGCGGTATCAGCACCAGGTCCATGACGACGGTGAGGATCATCGACCCGCCGGAGAGGTAGGTGCTGTAGATAGGCTTTCCAATTCCGCTCAGGTAGCTGGTGATGATCTTGGCGACGGTAAGAGTGACGATGCCCGGCAGGAGCAGCCAGAGGGGCTCGATTGCGGGAATCAGCGCAGATCCGAAAATCGTCAGGATGAGCGGTCTGCTTACCGCAAACATCACCACCGCCCCGATCAGAGTCACGAAAACGGCGTTGCGGCAGACAGCGGGCGTGATGCGGTCCGCCTCTTCTTTTTCCAGCGATGAGATGTGCGGAAACATGACCAGCGCAAGACCGTTGGCGCCGTACCAGAGCCCTTCGGCCATGGCCGTTGCCACCGAGTAATACCCCAGGGCCGCCACCCCACTCAAGCCATTGACCATCAGAGCATCCAGGCGGTAGCTGACCGTCATCATCAGGTTCGCGGCATACCCTCGTATGCCGAAGTTGAAAAAACTACGCAGTATCGTCGGATTGAAGTCGAGGCGAATGGGAGCCGCGCGACCGACCAGCACCAGCCCCACTCCGGCACTGATAGTCACTCCGATGGTCAGCGCAACCAGGGCCGAGGTCGCCGAAAGGGAGCCCGCCAAGGCAAGGGCGACCTGGATCACAAGTGCCACAACCACCTGGATCGCGCTGATCGCCGCGTACTGAAGCGGCCGGTTCAGGCCAAGCACGATCGACGAACACGTTGTCGCGACCTGGTAAAGAGCGGTGAGCGTCACCATGATGAACGCCTGCGACGGGGTCATGTCGTGGAAGTACGTCGCTTGGAACAACACGTACGCGGCTGCCAAAACGAGCATCGTCACGCCGGCCGAAGCCAACGACACCGTCATGAGGGTCGAAACCACATTGGCGAGAGGAAACTGATGCTTGCCGATGTAATAGATGCCCGCCCAACTGATCCCTAGCCCTGTGACATACGCCGAGAGTGTCGCCACTGCGACGACGAGGGTGTAGATACCTCGTCCCTGAGCACCTGTAACACGAGTCACGAGGATCGTGATTGCAACCAGGGTGATGAGTTGGAGGACCTGGATGAGGATCGTGAAGATGCTCTTGCGAAGGATCATTCAACGTCAGGCTATAGCAAGGGCCGCAGGCGCAATGCACGGTCTGAGAGGCGCGGGATAGGGTCGGTATAGTGCGACCAGCCAGATGCGCGTCCTACACATCGCGACCGCATTTCCGCGCTCAAAGGACGACGTGATCGTGCCGTGGCTGGTGGAACTGCTTAAACGCATGCAGGACTCCGGATATGAGGTCGAAGTCCTTACCTCGGCATACAAGGGCGGCGGCGGCGATTCCTACGAAGGGATTCCCGTGCACCGGTTCCGGTACTTTCCGGCGCGCTGGGAGGACCTCACGCATGACGAGGCGGCGACCGACCGAATGGGCCGTTCCCCTCTTCATCGCGTGCTTCCACTGTTTTATGTCGCCGGGGGTCTCTTTGCCGCGTGGCGTCTCGCACGCCGCCGCCGGTTCGACATCATTCATGTCCACTGGCCGGTGCCGCACGCGCTGTTCGGGTGGGTCGCTCGGCGGGCCAACGGACGGCACGCGCATCTCGTCACGAGCTGGTACGGGGTTGAGCTCCGGTGGGTACAGAGCTCCCTGCCGTGGCTGCGTGGCTTTGTGCGCTGGGCCTTGCGCACGTCTGAAGCAGTCGTTGCGATTTCGTCGTACACGGCGCGTGAAATCAACCGCTTCGCTCAAGTTCAGGTGCTTGTGATTCCCTACGGCGTCGGTTTCCGCGAAGCGCAGACGCAAGGCCGGGCGGCCGGGCAAGGTTTGTTTCGCATCCTGTTCGTTGGCCGGCTCGTCGAGCGGAAGGGGGTCAAGCATCTCATCGATGCAGTTCAGCGCCTTCCGGCCGAGCTGAACCCCATCCTCACCCTGATCGGCGAGGGGCCCGAGCGTTCGACATTGGAGATGCAGGTCGATCGAAGCGGCCTCGCAAGCCGCGTGGTGTTCAGGGGGCGGGTCGACGACGGTGCGTTGCGGGAGGCGTACACCGAGACCGACGTGTTCGTGCTGCCCGCCGTCGTCGATGCGCGCGGCGATACGGAAGGCCTCGGTGTTGTCCTCCTCGAAGCGATGAGTTGCGGTGTACCGGTGGTGGGCAGCGGTATTGGCGGCATCACCGACATCATTGAAAACGAGAAGAGCGGGTTGTTGGTTGGTCCGGCCGATCCCGATGAGCTCGCCAGCGCGCTCGAGCGGCTCGCGCGCGATCCGGGCCTGGCGGCCCGCCTCGGCACCGCGGGTGAGCGCCGCGTGCGCGCCGAGTTCGGCTGGCCCGGGATCATGAGCAGATGGGAGGAATGCTACAGGGCGCTGGTCGAAAGTCGATCTGCAGTTGCGGACGGAGCGGGCGCAGCTCCGACACCGCCCCAAGCGGGGGGCCTCTAAGCAGGCTCGCGTCCTGACTCGGCAGCCCGAAGGCATGGCAGCTAACGACGGCGATCAACACCCTAGACTCTTTGGTTGTTGTGGCTCGAAGAGCACTGATAACCGGGATCACCGGGCAAGACGGCTCATACCTCGCCGAGCTCCTTTTGGACAAGGGCTACGAGGTGCACGGCGTCGTTCGGAGATCCTCCACGATGAATCGCGGGCGTATCGACCATCTTCAGCACGCACATCCGACTCACTCTGAAGGTTCTCGCTTCGTCCTTCACTACGGTGACATGACCGACTCGGGCGGGCTCAACCGCTTGGTCAAGACAGTTCGTCCAGACGAGCTCTACAACCTGGCAGCGCAAAGCCACGTGCAGATCTCGTTTGACCAGCCTGAATACACCGGCGATACAGATGGGGTCGGGACGACTCGCCTGCTGGAGGCCGTCAGAACGCTTGGGCTGCCCGTTCGGTTCTATCAGGCTTCGACGTCAGAGATGTTCGGACTCTCGGCCCCACCGCAGAACGAAACGACGGCGTTCATGCCGCGAAGTCCCTACGCCATCGCCAAGCTCTACGCGCACTGGATGACCATCAACTACCGCGAGGCACACCACATGTTCGCCTGCAGCGGGATCCTCTTCAACCACGAGTCACCTCGAAGAGGCGAAAACTTCGTAACTCGGAAGGTCACCCGCGGCGTGGCGCAGATCCTGGCGGGGAAGTCCGACAAACTTCGAATGGGTAACCTGGAAGCCAAGAGAGATTGGGGACATGCGCGCGACTACGTGCGGGCGATGTGGTTGATGCTCCAGCAGGATGACGCCGACGACTATGTCATCGCGACCGGTACCACTCGGTCGGTGAAGGAATTCGTCGAAGCTGCGTTTGGACTCGCAGGGCTCGACTGGCAGAAATACGTACAGATCGACGATGCTTACATGCGGCCGGCGGATGTGCCCGAGCTCCGTGGCGATTCGAGCAAAGCGGCTGAAAAGCTCGGATGGACGCCGACCGTCACGTTCGAGGAGCTGGTCCGGGAAATGCTCGAGAACGACCTGCAGCTGGAAGGAGTCGACCCCGCCAAGCACTTACGCCAGCCGCCTGCCCGGGTTGGGCCCTAGATCGGCTACGCCTGATTGGACTCCGAGGGGCGGCTCGAACCAAAGTAGGCCTCCTCAAGCTCTCGCAAATTCCGCGCGAAGCCGTGATTGCGCCTGACCCAATCGCGTCCGGCCCGAGATAAGCGGAGCAGCTCGGCCTCGTTCTCCCTTAATTCCTCCACGGCACTGACGATTTCCTCTGGGGTTGAGGCGGCGATCACAGGAGGCGGGTCCACTGGGTAGTTGGCCAGATTGATACCAGTGATGACGGGACGGCCGGCAGCCATCGCCTCGAGCTCAGATAGGCCGAGGATGCCCTGGCGCATCTGCCCGATCACGATGTCGAACTGTTCCAGGAAAGGGCCGATCTCATCATGTGGAACCTGGCCGACGAATCGCACGACTCCGCCGTACCGCTGCGCGTACTCGCGCGCCAGTGGGCCGTAATCGAGGGCTGTGAGCTCCAGCAATTTGCTCAACCTTTCGGCGGCGGGAAAGATTCGTTCCACCCCCTTGCGCGTGTGCAGCATCGTGAATATGAGCGCCCTTGTCAGCCTTCTGGGCGGAGGCGGAGACGTTTCGTTGACCTGGACGGGGTTGGGCAGGTAAATCAGCTTGTCGTGGAATTCGGCCGCGAAGGGGCGCAGGTCGGGTGTGACGTAGAACACAGCCTTTGCCCTCTTGAGGACTGCTCGGGTCACCAGTCGCAGCACCGGCCTGCGCATGTTGAGGTGCAGATCGGAGCCATGGGCCTGCGCGAAGAACGGCCGCCCCAGCGGCAAACCGACGATGCCATGGCTCAACCAGTGGATGTGCACTATGTCGTAGTGATTTCGCCTTAGTTTTCGGATCACGGGCATGTATGCGGCCAGCCGCAGCGGGATCGCCAACCCCTTCATCGGCCATTTCCAAGACGCTCCGAGCTCTGATAGAGCAATTTCGTCAACCTCGTGACCTGCTGCTCGCAGGGTCTGGGCCTGGACCTTGGCGACGCCCGCGACATCGTGAACCAGTGCGATTCGCGCCACGCGGCCAGCTAGCCCGATCCGAAGGAGGGCTCGGTGTGGATTGCGCCTCGGCTCATGGCCGATATCGTCGCACGACACCATGGGGCGCCCGAGATCAAGGCAGCGTTGGAGGCATGCCCCCGCATCGCGTGTCTGACTAAACTGGCGGGCGAACCATGAGCACAACTGACGGCGTCCTCTCCGTGATGATGCCCGTGTACAACGAGGAGCGCACCCTCGAGACGATCATCGGTCACGTCCTCGAGCGACCTGAGGTCGGTGAGCTGATCGCCGTGGATGACGCGTCGGGCGATCGATCCTGGGAGATCCTGACCAAACTTGCCGGCCGCGATTCACGCGTTCGGGCGTTTCGTCTGGACGTCAACCAGGGCAAGGGAGCGGCGCTGCGAAGGGCGGTCTCGGAGCTGAGGCTGCCCTTCGCCCTGGTTCAAGATGCCGACCTCGAGTACGACCCCCGGGATTACCCCATGTTGCTGGAGCCGCTCGTGCAAGAGCGGGCAGACGTCGTCTTCGGAACTCGCGGCTTCGCCGGCCAGACTGCTTTCAGCTTCTGGTTCGTAATGGGAAACAAGGGCGTGACATTGGCCTGTAACCTGCTTTTCGACTGCTATCTCTCTGACCTGGAGACCGGTTACAAAGCGCTCAGGTCAGACCTTTGGAAGCGGCTCAACCTCAAGGGCAGCCGTTTCGATATCGAGCCTGACATCACTGCGCGGGTTTTGCGGCTCGGTTATCGCATCCATGAGGTCCCGATCAGCTACTACGCGAGGTCCCGGGACGAGGGCAAGAAGCTGACGTGGATGGACGGGGTGCAGGCGTTGGCCGCGCTGTTGAGGCTTCGCCTTGCATCGCCGGCAGACCTGTTCGGCGCCGATCTGGGTACCGCCTACCACCGCTCTCGCCAGGAGGCGCTGGCCAGTCGGCATCCGCTCCGAAACGATCGCAGTGATCTCGAGGCATAGACCTCGCGCAGCGCCGTGGATCAGGGTCGGGACAGAAGGTCCCCCACGCCCCACCACACGTAGACCCCGTCCGCAGGCTGTGGCGCTTGCCCGAACAGCGACGTGAAGAGGTCGATCTCTTGCTGCTCGTTTGTCATCGGGCCGATGATCACGGTCTGCACCTGCCACGACTTGAGCTCGCTCAGGATCTGCTGGCGGGTTTGAGGAGTGAGAGGAGCGGCTCGACCCTGGGCGACGACGATGACCTGGGTCTGGGTGACGCTGGGTGGTGGGCTGAGCCGCTGTCCGCGCGGGCCAATGTCAGGTATGAACGCATATCCCTCCGGCATCCGAAACCGCATACCCGCTTGTTCCTGCCAGATCATGGCGCGCACATCGCCGGACATTGAAAAGGGAACCACCAGCGCAACGCTTCCCTCCGGGATTCGCGAGGCCGCGCCGGCGACGAAAAATGCGGGGACGGTTGCAGGCGACGATGGATACGGCAAAGCCGGCAGCACCAGAGCGAGGGACGCGGCCGCCGCCAGCCCTCCCAGCCATCGCATCTGCGGGCGCCACGCCTTCATCTCGTCGAGCCACAACGCAATCAGCAACCCAGCGAGGAGGTAGAACAGAAGCATCAACCGGGCGGGCAGGATGTTGCTCAGAACCGGGAATCGCGACATCGCCAGCCAGCCGACAAAAGTCAGGAAGAGCATCAGCCAGCCGGCTAGGGAGCGCAGGAGGAGCACAAAGGCCAACGCGAAGACGAAAACTGGAATCCCGGTGTTCTTGCCCGCGAAATGGATCGTCATACCCATCGACAGGATGGCGATGAGCGCCGATACCAAGGCCGCGAGCCTGACCTCCAGCCGCCGCCAGTAACGCACTGCGATGAAAATCAGAAGGACCGCAAGCAGCAGGCCGACGTAGGAGTTGGCCTCCACAGCGTTTCCCGAAAACCTGTTGCTCAATGAAACGGCGCTCGGCGGCGCCAGCAGCATGAGCCTGGTCGGGACGAAGAAGCTCAACGCGTCGCTCACGTAAGTGTTGGATACGTGGGCCGCACCGGTAACGTGCTGAGGGCCGAAGAATTGAAAGCCGATGGGAACGGCTGCCAGCACCGCGAAAGTGACGGCCGCGGTGGCGAGACCGAGGATCGCATGCCTGACCCTAGGTCTGACCTGGTCCCGGCACAGCACTGCGGCAAGGCAGACGAGAAAGAATCCGACGAGCGCTGTGATGGCCAGCAGCTCTTCGCCTGTCAGGAGCTGGGCTGCGGCGGTCAGGCCCAGCAAGAAACCCCAGACATACGGTCTGCGTCGCTGAACGCGGACTATCTCATCGAGGAGCAGAAGGAGTATCGGTGGCAAGAAGGCCACTGTGAGCTGCGGGTGTCCAAGCGAATGCGCGGTCATCAATGGCGAAAATCCGTACAGCGCTCCGCCGACTCCCGCAGCGACCTGGCTACTCACATAACGGCGGGTAAGCATGTATGCGGTCCACGCCGACAGCGCCACCCCGACCGTCATGAGGACGTTGTAAGAGAGGACAAAGCCGGCCAGCTCGGTGAGCGGCCCGAGCACCACGCCAGGGAGAAGCACCGACGTGTTCCACATGAGGTTCACGCCACTGGGATAGTCGATGTAGTTCGTGAACGTCGGGTTCTGGCCGTGCATCAAAGCGAACGGCGGCCAGCCCAGGAACCACATGATCTGCTGCGGGTCGCCGACCACACCCACGGACCACGTCGTCGGATGGATCCAGGTGCTGGAGAACAGGGCAACCGCCAGCGCTATGTAGACCACGAGAAACACGACCGCGCTTCTGCGGCGGCCGAGGCTCATGAGGCGTCGCCAAACGGATGGCGTTGACATTGGCATGCAACCTTAGCGAAGCAGGGTCCATTCAGCGGGTGCGTCGCCGGACCTCATCTGCTCTGTCAGCCTCATGTTCGCTGCCGAACCAGCGGATAAAAACGGCGACGGCGGCGATGGCGATTGTGGCCTTGCCGAAGATCATCAGGATCGCGCCGGCGACAGTCTGGTCGACGACGGGCGTGAGCGAGGCCACCAATCGCGGCGCGTGGACGTAGTACTCATAGAAAGGGACGCGCGAGAAGATCAGCGCGAGCGCGACGCCGTCCTGGGGCAGGGTGGCGACCAGCATGTACAGGAGCTTTGCGGGGGGAGACATGCGCCAGAGCGCGTATGCCGAGGTCACATCCAGCATCGGCCAGTACAGGAGCAGGCCGGCCGCGATGAACATGAGGTGCTCCACGACGTGGAGCGGCTCGGAGTAAAGCGTGGCGTCATAGAGAACCGGTATGTGCCAGCCGATCATCACGGCGCCGGCGACCACCTGGGCGGGGATCGGTTCGGTGATGGCGCGCACGCCCGGGACGCGAACCACCCTTGCGACCATCTCTGACGAGAGGCCCAGAAGCATCAATGGCGGGGCGACGAATCCAAGCAGCACGTGCTGCAGCATGTGAACGCTGTCGAGGTAGTGGTCGGCGATCGTATCGATTGGGGACTCGAGCGCCACCCAGATCGTGAGCAGCCCCAGCCCGAAATAGAGGGAATGCTTGCGTTCGGAGTCGGGCACGCCGCGCGCCAACCACGCGTGGCCCAGGTAAAGGGCGACAAGGCCGAGGTAGACGGTGGGGTCGATGGGCCAGCTCATGTCGACAGGTACCAATATCCTCTCCCGCCTGGTTTCCCTACTCTGAGCGCATGCACCCTGTCATCGCGCTGTTCTACCGCAACGCTTGGGCCACCGACCGCCTGCTCGGGTTTTGCGCGGGCAGGCCGGAGACCGCGGTACCGGCGGAGAACGATGTCTACGGCAACATCGATGCGCTGTTCAACCACATCGTGAGCTCCGAGGCAGGTTACCTCCGCCTGGTGACTGGCAAGTTTCCTAAGGACCGCGTGCTGCTTAGCGAACCACGGCGGCTCAGCGATCTGCGGGAACCTGCCGAGTCGCTACTGGAGCGCTGGCTGGAGACATTGCAGACGGAGAGGGATCCGGAGACCGTCCTTCCTTTTCAGCGAGGCGACGATCCCGAGCTGATGCCTGACTGGCTCCCGCTTGTACAGGCAGTGCATCACGGCGACGACCATCGAACCCAGGTCGCCTCCCTGCTAAGCCGGCATGGCGTTGAGGCGCCTGATCTGGACGGTTGGAGCTTCGGCGAGACTGCGCCGCAAGCTGCCGATGGCAAGCCGCGCGAATGGTGGGCGCCGTTGCTCAGACGTTTCTTCGGCTACCACCTTTGGGCGACGGAGCGCCTGCTCGAGCACTGCCGCGCGCTGTCGCCGGCGCAGCTGGCGCTTACCGCTCCTGGCACCTACGGGTCGATCGGCGACACTCTCGATCACCTCATGTCCTCCGATCGGTCCTATCTGTCGGGCGTCACCGGCCACGGTCGTACGCCGCCCCTGGATGCAGGCCGGCCCGGTTCACTGCTGGAGCACCTGGCGCGCCAGCGGGACGGGTGGATGGCGTACCTCGATTCACGGCCCGACTTCGATGCGATGGTCCCGCGGAGCGACGGTTCGCATCCGGCGTGGGTCCTGGTGCTGCAGGCGATCCACCACGGCAACGATCACCGCACCCACGCCGGGACCGCGCTGCTGCGCAACGGGCTGGTGCCCGAGGAGATCGACGTCTGGGGCTACGGCACGGCGGAGGGTAGGCTGCAGTTTCCTAAGGAGCCGCCGCCTCCAGCGCCATGGAAGGCCGCCTAACCGGTCTTTGTCGTTTGCTGAGCCAGGATCAGCAGGCTGGTCATCGTGTAGATCACCATCAGGGCCAGCATCGGGTACTGGCTCAGCAATGCCCGCTGCGCGGTTCGGAATCTCTCCCCCGCTCTCAGGTGGGCGAGGTAGACCGCGATCACGTGGCCCAGCACTATCAGCACGACCTGCGCGAACCAGGTCGTGGATGCCTGCGCCAGCGCAAAGCTCGGTGTCAGATTCGCGACGGCGGGCCACAGGTGCCATCCCTTGGCGAGCGGATCGTTGAGCAGTGGGATGAGGGCCTGGGACTGCACCAAAACGTAGGTGTAGTTGTGCGCGGCGTTGTAGACGAGCGCGATTGGTACAAGGGTCATGGCGAAACCTGTCGCCGTCGTCACGAAGTCGACCTTGCGGTTGCCGAAAAAGATCACCAGCTCGATGAACGCGACGAACACCAGTAGGAAAGCGATGGTCAGAAGGGTCAGGCCCAGCGTCCTGACGAAGAAGAAGCCCCACGGGCCCATCGGCAGCCAGAGCGGCTCGAGGGCGACGTTGAAGTCCTGCCAAGCCGGCGTCGCGAGGATGCCGTCGAATGCGAGGGTGCTCAGCATCAGGATCACGAAGAACACGCGGTCCCAGCCACTTGGTCCGGGCTTGAGCAGGCCGACACCCCACGGGCGCACATACATCGCCGAGATGGCGCCGTCCTCTCCGCGCTCGGATTCGATGGGGCCGAACTTGCCGACGATGCCGAACAGCACGGTGAAGGCCTCGCAGTGCTCGAGCCACTCGTCGCGGCCGAAAAGGACCATGCCCGCCAGCGTCACCGCGCTGTACGCGAGAGCGGTCAATGCCACCACGCGAGGTTGGTTGGCCATGCCCGTGGTGAGCTCCAGGCAGGCGAAGGAGAAGTAAGCCGCCGCCGCCGGCCAGACGCCCACGTTGGGGAACTTCCGTACCGGGCCGACATGCACCAAGCGGGTCACCAGGTCGTAGATCGCGGCCCACGGATTCAGCAGGTACCAGAGGTTGCCGACGATCCCTGACAGGATCACGAGCCCTGCCCAGAAATAGATCCAGGTCAGGTATTCGGCAGGGTTCAGCGCGGGGTTGGTCGAGCCGAACAGCCCGGCGACGACTACGACGAGCAGGGCCAGGAACCCGATGGTTCCCCCCACCGCCCTCGGCCACCTTGACCGCGCCAGCGGAAGCAGGAATCGGGCCGGGCGGCGTGGGTACTGGACCGCCTTGGCTCCGACCTGTTCGCCTGCGAAGGCGACGACGAGGACGAAAGAGATCACGACCACGCCCGCGGCCGCGAAGAGGTACCAGAAGAGGGGCGCAGGGAGATCGTAGCGAGGGCCAAAACCGTGCAGGAAGATGCCTGGAGCAAACATCACGGGTTCACTATGAGGTCGCCGAGGTGAGTCGACGTCGACTCCCACTCGATGTCGAAGGGACCGCCGCTGATGTTGGCTTTGAAGGTATGTGACACGACCTGGCCCGCGACGCAGTCGAAGGGGATGTCGTAACCGTGGAGGTGCACCTCACCAGTCGTGTCGCTGGCGATGTTGATGGTCACGGTGTCGTTCTGGTTGACCGTCAGCTCAGGCGGCTTCATCGACTTCGCGCCGGTAACTGTCACGTTGAAGGTGACGGGCTTCGGCGCGGTTTTTTTGTTTCCGAAGATCAGGTAGGCGCCGACGCCGATGAAGATCACCAGGACGCCGGCGACGATGGCAAGACGAAAACGGCTCATTACTTCCTCCTTATTTATTGCCAGTGCTCCCCGCTAGCCGGGGAGGTGTGGCGGGCCAGCGCCCGCCGCAGAGGACTGGGACACCCAGGTGGGTACAAACCCCTGCAAAAGCAGCTAGGTGGTTGGGGGTCCCCTCTTGTGGAGCGAGCCGCCGGTCAGCTGCGGCAGAAGAACGTTGCCGTTCGCGGCCGGCCACACCTGCACCGTGAGGAGGGCAGGCACCGCCGGCACGCTCACCATCGCGAGCACCGCATGCAGCTCTTCGACCGCCGATTCGAATCTTGTCCACAGCCATCTGAGGCCGATCGCCGCGACCGCCGCGATCGGCAGCTGTCCGAGCGTGCCCCAAAGCAACAGGTACGGGGCCGAGGCGGCACCGGTCCCTGCGATGGCCGCCTCGGTCACCTCCTGGACGATGAAGCAGGCCAGCTGAACAGTGAAGAGAAGGGCAACGAGCTCGACGTACGAGTTCTGCGAGCCGGCCGCAACGCGCGATCGGCCGCTGACCATCCGGGCGAGGCCGATCACGAACATACCGGCCAGGAAAGCGGCGGCGACCACGCCAAGCGCCGTCTTGGCCAGGAGCGGGAAGTAGGCATGCTGGCCGGAGCTCTGAAGATGCTGCGCAGCCGAGCCGAAGAGGAGCTGGAATGCGAGGAGGTGCCCGGCCTGAGAGCCGAGAATGCCAACCGCGGCCACGGTCAAGGCCTGCCGCCGACCGATCATGGCTCGATGATAAGCGCCGCCACCGGAGATTAGAATTCGCCCGCCCATCAGGCAACCGCCGCGAAAACGGTAAGAGGGGATTAATGACGAGAGCTCGTCCAGGAGTGCGGAGGGTTGACGCGAGCGTGCGCCGCCGCCTCAGCCATTGATGCCATCGCTCAATTCGATGCCTCCGTCGCCTTCGATGCCGACCAGGCTCGCCCGGCTGCTCACATGGAGGCGTCTCAGCAGGATTACTATGCAGCGTTCAGCGCATCTGCGTCATGTCCTCAGCGGGCGGTCATCGACGGATCCGCGATCTCCTGCGGCATTGTTTGCGTTCGCGGATGCCAATCTCGGGATAGCGCAGGTCCCGACTGAGGTTCAGGAGTTCCACGCTTTCCTACGCGAAAGGTCGCCAAGTGTGGTCTGCGAGATCGGAACCTATTCGGGTGGCCACTTCTACATGCTCAGCCGCTCGCTCCCAACTGTTACGACCCTGATTGGGGTTGATCTGCGCGTGCGCAACAAATCGTTTCTCCGCCGACTCGCGCCTCCTGGCATGGATATCCATCTCATTGACGGCGACTCACGCAGCACCGCGGTGCGCGATGCGGTGGAAAGCGCCGCGGGCGGCCGGCGCATAGATGTCCTGTTCATCGATGGCGATCACTCATATGACGGGGTACGCGGCGACTTCCTGAACTACCGGGACCTTGTCAAAGAGGGTGGAGTGATCGCCTTCCACGACATCGTTGAGGACCATGGGACTCGATATGGGCGGAACACTGTCTCCTGGACTGGGGACGTGCCGGTCTTTTGGAGGCGTCTCAAGCCACACGCTCAAGCGTTTGAGTTTGTGGCCGATCCGGAGCAGGATGGGTACGGCATTGGGGCGGTGATCCACTCCAGCGCAATTCCGCTTCCCCCTGAATTGGAGACCTGAGGGGTAGAATTCGGCCGACAATCAGACCACTGCCAACACCGGAAAGAGGGGTTAAGTGATGAGAGCTCTCACCTTTGCGCTCGCGGCGGCGATCATGCTCGCGGCGTGCGGCGGGACGTCTACGCCAACCCCCACAACCGCCACGACCGGGGTCACCAAGGTCGACACCATCGCGAACGAAGTGCCGGCTGCGATCAAGAACCTTTCACCCCTGCAGATTGCGACCGACGCAACCTATGCGCCGAACGAGTTCGTCAACCCCGATTCAGGCGCCATACAGGGTTGGGATATCGACTTCGGAATCGCCCTTTGCAAGGTCATGGGGCTCGTGTGCACCTTCAACAACGTGACCTTTGACGACATCATCGCCCAGCTCAAGGCGAGCACTCCGAGCGAGGTTGCGGGTGGTGACAAGCCCCGCTACGCGTTCAGCATCTCCAGCTGGACGCCAACCCAGAAGCGCGAGGCCGGCGGCATCGACTTCATCACTTACTACAAAGCGGGTGAGGCCTGGCTCGTGAAAGCCGGCGGCCCGACGATCACCTCGGCAGCAGACATGTGCGGTCACGCCGTGGCCGTCGAGGCCGGGACCACTGAAGAATCCGACGCATGGGGCTACATGGGCAAGCAGGTCGGCGGCACTGCGATCAGCGGCGACAAGGACAACTGCGCAGCTGCGGGCAAGCAGGACATCAACGTGCTGAGCTTCGGCACCCAGACGGAGGCCAACTCGGCGCTGCTGTCGGGCCGGGCCGACTTCGGATGGCTCGACCAGCCAGTCGCCGGCTACCAGGTGTCGCAGACGGGAGGCAAGCTGCAGCTCGGAGGCACGGCTTGCAGCGTCTCGCCTTACGGAATCGCACTGGTCAAGGGCAGCGCGCTGGAGACCGCCATGATCGACGCGGCGAAGTACCTGATGGACCACGGCTACTACACCAGCATCCTCACGCAGTGGGGCGTGCAGAGCGGTGCCGTCACGAGCGCGGACGTGGCCCTCAACAACAACAGCTCCATCGGTCCCACCTGCGTCCCTTCGTACTGAGGTAGTCGCTGAGGAGCTGAGTCGCATGGCTCTGTGACCGAGATGCCCGTCGGCCCGCCGCTGCCTGGCTCACCAGCCGGGCTGCGGCCGGAGGCGATCAAAGCGATACCGGTCCGGCACCCGTGGCGATGGGTGTCGACAGTGGTGGTGGTGGCGATCGTCGCCGAGGTGATCTACATCTTCGTCACAGCCCCAGGTATGAGCTGGGGCGCCGTCCAGCAGTACCTCTTTGGGCGTCTGATCCTGCAGGGGATAGTGGTGACCCTGGAGCTGACCGTCCTCGCCATGGTCATCGGAGTCGTGCTCGGCGTTGTGATGGCCGTGATGCGGCTGTCGCCCAACCCGGTCGTGTCCTGGGTGAGCTGGTTCTACATCTGGTTTTTTCGGGGCACGCCGGTGTTGGTCCAGATTTTCTTCTGGTACAACCTGGCCAGCATCCTGCCGCACATCGCCTTGAGCATTCCGGGCGGACATGTCCTCTTTCATGCAAGCACCAACGACCTGATCAGCCCGTTCACTGCCGCCATACTCGGCCTGGGTCTCAACGAGGCCGCATATATGGCTGAGATCGTCCGCGCCGGTCTCATCTCGGTCGAGCATGGGCAGACGGAGGCAGCCCAAGCCCTGGGCATGACTCGGCTGCTGGTGATGCGCCGCATCGTCCTGCCACAGGCGATGCGCGTGATCGTGCCGCCGACCGGAAACGAGACGATTTCGATGCTCAAGACCTCGTCGTTGGCTTTCGTCGCGACGGTGCCAGAGCTGTTCACGCGCCAGGAGCAGATCTCGAATGCCAACTTCGACGTGATCGAGCTGGCAATCGTGGCGAGCATCTGGTATCTCGCCATGACCTCGATCCTCACCGTCGGCCAGTACTACGTCGAGAGGTACTTCGCGCGGGGCACGCAGCGCGAGCTGCCGCTGACGCCGCTGCAGAGGTTCCGCCGGATGCTCTTTACCTTCCACGCACCACCCCCACAGGCTGGGCCGGTGCCGTCCCTTCCCAGCCAGCATCCCTGACATGGCGGTTACACCAATGGTCAAGGCTGAGGCGGTTCACAAGAGCTTCGGCCGCCTGGAGGTGCTGCGCGGAATCGACCTCGAGGTCTATCCGAAGGAGGTGATGTGCATCATCGGTCCGTCGGGCTCCGGCAAGAGCACGTTCCTCCGATGCATCAACCACCTGGAGAAAATCGATGCCGGCCGGCTGTCGGTCGACGGAGAGCTGGTCGGCTATCGCGAGCGGGGCAACCAGCTGTACGAGCTGCCCGACAGGGAGATCTGCCGCAAGCGATCCGAGATCGGCATGGTGTTCCAGCGGTTCAACCTCTTTCCGCACATGACGGCCCTCGAGAACATCGCCGAGGCGCCGATACAGGTCAAGAAGATGAGCCGCTCAACCGCCGAGGCTCAGGCACGCAGCCTGCTCGAACGCGTGGGCCTGGCCGACAAGGTGAAGGCATATCCCAACCAGCTCTCCGGCGGGCAGCAGCAGCGCGTCGCGATCGCCCGCGCGCTGGCGATGGAGCCCAAGTTGATGCTGTTCGACGAACCCACATCCGCGCTCGATCCTGAGCTGGTCGGCGAGGTCCTCGACGTCATGCGCGCGCTCGCCAACGACCTGGGCATGACGATGGTGGTGGTCACCCACGAGATGGGCTTTGCCCGCGAGGTAGGCGACAGCCTGGTCTTCATGGACGGAGGCGTCGTCGTCGAGGCGGGCAAACCGCGCGAGGTGCTCGCGAACCCGCAGCACGAGCGCACGCGGCAGTTTCTTTCTAAGGTGCTGTAGACGAGGGTTTCGCGCGTCTTATCGCCAGCGCCAATGACCCCAGCAGCTCAGCTCGTTCGACGAACGTTGCCGGCACCACGTCGACGCATTCCGCTGCCGCCAGGACCGTGTACCGGCGGATCGAGTCCCGGATCGGCTGCAATAGCAGGTCGCCCGCGCGGCTGAGCAGCCCCCCGACCACGATCCGTTCCGGGTTGATCAGGTTGCAGAGTCCGGCAACCGCAACTCCGATCTCGCGACCGGCATCCGAGATGGCGCGCCGGCACCTCACGTCGCCCTGCGCCGCGAGCTCGATGACCCCGCCCAAAGTAAGACTCTCGCCCTCGTCGCGTCCGACCAGTCGGAGGATCGCCGGCCCCGACGCGACAGTTTCAAGGCAGCCTCGATTGCCGCAGTAGCAAAGCGCGCCGCTCTCGTTTAGCGTGGTATGCCCGAGCTCACCCGCGGTTCCTGATGCGCCGCGCAGCAGGCTCCCATCGACAACGAGCCCTGCGCCAACTCCGGTTGCGACTTTGATGTAAGCGAAATTCGCGCAGCCCCGGCCAGAGCCCCAGGTGAGCTCCGCGAGGGCTCCCAGATTGGCGTCGTTCTCAATCTCCACCGCAAACCCCAGCCGCTTTTCCATCTCGGCGCCGATTCGAAGGCCGAGCCAGCCTGGGAGGATCGTCGCCGAGCCGACGGTACCCCGCGCTCTGTCGACGGGTCCCGGGATGCCGATGCCGGCGCCGAGCACGTTTTTTCGCTGCACTCCAGCCTCGTCCAGAACTTCCACAGCCAATCGCGCGGATGCGTCAAGGGCCTCCTCGGCGTTGTGATCGACATCCAGCTCGCACCGGCGTTCCGCCAACACGTTGTGGGCGAGATCGGCCGCCGCGACCAGCACGTGGCTGTGGCCGAAGTCGATGCCGACCACAGCGCTGGATGAGTCCTGCAGCACCAGCTGCACGCCCGGCCGTCCGCCTCGGACGTTCGGCTCCTTGACGTCGACCTCGAATACGAGGCTCGAATCCCTGAGCTCGGCGACAAGGCTGGACACTGTCGTTCGGGATAGGCCGGTCGCCCTGGCAATGTCAGCCTGGCTGGTGCGGCCCTGGGTGCGGAGCACTCCGATCACCCGCTCGCGATTGCGCTCCCGCAACCAACCAAGCGTCCCATCCCCCTTGCCTCTAATCGATGTGCCGGCCACGCCCGCAGGCAATCATGGCGGCATCCGCCAGTTTGTCAAGAGTGCGCACATTGAGTGGGCCAACCGAATCGGGCTCTTGACAAACACCCCGGCCTGAGCAATGCTGACCTCGGCGGAGTGTCCGCCAGGGCTGCTGAGTGAGACCTGTTGCCGGCGCACTCTCGCCCCGGAAGAGCCGGGAAGAAGGCACAGGAAGCTGCTAACACCTTGAGGAGAGGCCCATGGATTTCAAGCGTTTGACATTGACCGCGAGCGCGAGCTTGATCGCGATCATCGCGACGGCATGTGGAGGCACCAATACGGCGTCGAACTCACCGAGCACGGCGACGGTCCCGTCGGACCTGAGCATCAGCTCGTTCACCCAGGACTTCTCGTACATGCCCAACCTCAAAGGCCTCGTAACGGCCGGGCACGGTATGGTGGGAGTCATTCTTCCGGACACGACTTCGTCGGTCCGCTACGTCGCGTACGACCAGCCGTACCTGACGCAGGCGTTCACGGCGGCCGGCTACTCATCGTCACAGTTCAAGATCGACAACGCGCAGGGTGTCGAGGCCCAGCAGCTGCAGATCGCGCAGGCTGACATCAGCGCCGGGGCGACCGTCCTGATCATGGACCCGCTCAACAGCAACGTCGGTTCGCAGATCCAGACCCTCGCTGCGTCCAAGGGCGTCAAGGTCATCAGCTACGACCGCGCCACCTTCACCGGCACCAGCACCTACTACGTGAGCTTCGACAACCCAGCGGTGGGCAAGCTCATCGGCCAGGGCTTCTTGGACTGCGTCACCGCATGGGGCGTGAAGAACCCGCAGGTATTCACACTCGATGGCGGTCAGAACTCTGACCCGAACGCCGTCGACTTCGCCAAGGGCTACAACTCGGTCGTCTGGGGCGACAGTGTCGCGCAGGAGACCATCGGCAAGACCAACAGCGCCGGCGCGAAGCTGGTCGGCGAAAAGGTTGCCACGGACTGGAAGAATGACGTCGGCGCGACGATCTTCCAGCAGGCATTCACGGCTAACAAGAACATCAACGCCACGATCGAGGCCAACGACGGCCTGGCCAACGCAGTGATCCAGGTCCTCAAGCACAGCAACGTCAAGGCCAAGTCTGTCCCGACCACCGGCCAGGACGCATCCCTGGACGGCATGGCCAACATCCTGACCGACTACCAGTGCGGATCGGTCTACAAGGCCGTCTACCTCGAGGCTCAGGACGCCGTCGCTCTGGCGACAGTGCTTCGCGCGGGGGACACTCCTCCGTCAGGTCTCGTGAACGGCACCACCAGTCCTCCGTCAGGAGTCACCGGCTCACAGCAGCCGGCTTCCCTCCTCGTCCCGATCTGGGTCAACAAAGCCAACATGGAATCGACCGTGATCAAGGACAAGTTCGTCGACGTCGCCACTTTGTGCAGCAAGGTCGGAGCCGCTGTCTGCACCGCCAACGGCATCTCGTAGCCAGCCAAATGACCGACGCCGCCGCAGCTCGCGGCGGCGTCACTTTTACTTCCGCGGTACTCGATAATGCAGAGTGACATGGCCGCCGTCGCAAATGCCCCGGCGACCACCGAGCCGCTGCTCAAGATCCGAGAGCTCGACAAACACTTCGGTCCAGTCCAGGCGCTGTACCACGTCGACCTCGACCTCCCGTCCGGGAAAGTCACTGCACTGTGCGGCGACAACGGCGCGGGCAAGTCCGTGCTCACCAAGTGCATAGCGGGCATCTACCAGCCGGATCACGGCCAGGTCTTCTGGGAGGGTCATCCGGTCCACGTCCGCAGTGCTCGTGACGCTTCCCGGCTGGGCATCGAGACCGTCTATCAGGACCTCGCGCTGGCGGACAACCTCGACATCGTGCAGAACATGTTTCTCGGCCGTGAACGCGTCCGGTTAGGCCTGCTCGACGAGGACAGCATGGAACGCGCCGCGGCCGAGACGCTCGCAAGCCTTCGTGTGACCACCGTGAGGTCGATCCGCCAACCGGTGGCGTCTCTCTCGGGCGGCCAGCGCCAGTCCGTCGCGGTGGCCAAAGCGGTGATGTGGAACTCGAAGCTGGTGATCATGGACGAGCCGACCGCAGCCCTCGGCGTGGTGCAGACCAGGCAGGTGCTCGACCTGATCAAGCGCCTGCGCGACCGCGGCCTTGCGGTGATGGTCATCTCGCACAATCTCACCGACATCTTCGAGGTCGCCGACCGCATCGCGGTCCTCTACCTGGGCCGGTTGGCGGTGCAAGACGACGCATCGAAGTTCGACCTCCAGACGATCGTTGAATACATGACCACAGGAGGCACAAGCCGTACCGGTGGCCCAAACACCAAAGCAAGCTGACGTGACCGTCCAACCCGAGGAGTTGCCTGACCTCACTGCGGCGCCGGAGGCCGCCCGGGCCGAGCTGCCGCCCGAGGTCGTAGCGCAGTCCCTCGGCGAGTATGTGCGGGCTTACTCCTCGCGGATCAGAGGCGGCGAAAGCGGTGTGCTCCCAGTCATCGCAGCCATGGTGGCGATCGTGCTCGTGTTCACTGCGATCAGCCCGAACCATGTGTTCATCTCGGCGGGCAACCTGGTCAACCTGTTTCAGCAGGCAGCCGTGTTCATGATTCTGGCCATGGCCGAGGGATTCGCGTTGGTCCTCGGCGAGATTGACCTGTCAGTCGGGTTCGTCGGCGCCATCGGCGCGGCGATCACGGTCCAGCTCGTCCAGCCGAGCACCACCAATTGGCACTGGATCCCGGCAATCATCGCGGGCCTTCTCGCGTGCACGGTGTTCGGCCTGATTCAAGGCACGCTCATCACACGGCTGCGGCTCCCGTCCTTCATCGTCACGCTGGCCGGTTACCTCATCGCCAACGGGATCTTCCTGGACGTCCTGCTGCTCGGACCGTTCTCCGGATATCCGAACCTCCTGGGCCAGGGCAACAACCTGGCGGTCATCTATCACCTGATGTGGGGCACCATCGACCCGACCGTCTCCTGGATCGCCGCCGCTGTGGTGGTGGTCGCCCTTGGCCTTCTGATCTGGCTGAGCGACTCGCGCCGGCGCAAGAGCGGCCTTGTCGCGCCGCCGGCGAGCCTTTCCCTCATCAAGATCGGCATGATCGCCGTCGTTGCGGCGGTCGTCGTGACGATTTGCGACATCAACCGCGCCAACATCGGGACGCTCGCGGGCGTGCCGTGGGTCATACCGATCGTCGTGTCAGTGCTTGGGGCGTGGACGATCCTGTTCCAGCGCACGAAGTTCGGTCGCTATATGTACGCGATCGGCGGCAACGCCGAGGCAGCGCGCCGCGCGGGCATAAATGTCTCCCTCATTCGCACGCTGGGCTTTGGCCTCTGCTCGTTCACGGCCGGCGTCGCGATGCTGCTGTACGCGTCGCTCCTGGGTGGGATGTCGAACAACGTCGGGGGCGGGCAGTACGTCCTCTACGCCGTCGCCGCGGCGGTCATCGGCGGCACCAGTCTGTTCGGCGGTCGGGGCAAGCCGATACACGGCGTGCTGGGCGGCCTGGTAATCGCGGGCATCTACAACGGCCTGTACCTGCTGCCACAGCTTTCCTCCGTGGAGTGGCAGTACATCATCACCGGCCTGGTGCTCCTGGCCGCCGTCATCATCGACGCGGTGTCCCGGCGGGGCGCGTCCTCGGGCAGCGTGACACGCGCCTGATCCACTCGAAGTTGCGGGCTGCAAGGGTCGTGACGATGCTTGTGCTGTCGGCCTTGATCCTGACGGCATGTGGCGGAGGCAATGGCACGACCCCAGGCAAGAAGATCGCGCTGCTGCTGCCGGACACTCCGGCGGCGCTCCAGACGAGGGCTTATTTCGAAGACCTTGTGACGCAGGTTTGCCCCAACTGCCAGGTGTTGTACAACGCCGCCACGACCGACGCCGAGCAGCAAACCCAGTCGGCCAGCGCAATCAGCAGCGGCGCAAGCGTCATGGTCCTCGACCCAGTGCATGGTGCGACGGCGTCGACGATTGTCGGCCAGGCCAAGGCCGCCAACATTCCCGTCGTCTCGTACGACCGCATGGTTCTCAATACGCCGAATCTCAGCTACTTCGTGTCATTCGACACCGGGGCGGCGGGGGGGTTGATCGCCGGCTCGCTGGTCACGGCGTTGGGCAGCAAGGCCAAGCCGACGGTCGTCGAGATCAACGGCGACCCTGCCGACGGCAACACGAAGACCTTCAAGGACGGCGCTCTCAGCGCCATTACCGGGAAGTTCACGCCGGCCAGGCAATACGACACGCCGGGCGGGACTGCCGCCAACGCCAAGGCCGAGATGGAGCATGCCCTGACGGACCTCAAGTTCCGGATCGACGGCGTCCTTGCCGCCAATGACAAGCTGGCCGGCGGAGCAATTGCGGCGATGAAGGGCAATGTCAGGCCGTGGCCTCCCGTCACAGGGCAAGGTGCCGACCTGGCCGCCATCCAGCGCATCGTCACCGGCGACCAGTACATGACCCTCTACATGTCGAGCAAGGCGGAAGCGGAAGCGGCGGCGCAGATCGCGTACGACCTGGCCTTTGGGATTACCCTTCCCGCTTCGATGAGCGGCGGCAAGACGGTCAATAACGGCAGTGCCGACGTCCCATCGGTGCTCTTGACGCCGGTGGTCGTGACCAAAACCAATGTCGAGGCAACGGTCGTCGTGGACGGTTTCTGGAGCGCTGATGACATCTGCACGACGCAGTTCATCTCGGCGTGCGCGGCGGCGGGGATCGCGTAGAGAACTGCGCCTGCGTTAGGCATCCGTCGCTGAGGCGGTGTATTACCGGACCTCCCCTCCGGCCCTTCGGGCTACCTCCGCGGCGAGCGGGGACAACAACCGGTCGGCTGTTCGCCGACCCACCGCGCCGCGTTAGGGAATTGAGTTGGCGGGGTAAAGATTCTCGTAATCATGGAAACCCCAAAGTCCGAGCTACTACCAGTCCTTCCCATGGACGATATGGTCGTCCTCCCCCACATGTCGGTCACACTCGCTGTCGACGGCGACAGCCAGAAGGCCGCGATCGAGGCTGCCCGCCAGGGCAACCGCCTCATCCTGCTGGTGCCCCGCATCGATGGGCAATTTGGCAAGATCGGCACCGTCGCCCGCCTGGGTGAGTCCGCAGAGCTTCCCACCGGCGCCGAGGCCTTCATCATCCGGGGCGAGTACCGCGCCCACCTGGGCAGCGGCCAGGCCGACATCGGCGGGGCCCTTTGGGTCAAGGCCGACCCCGCTCCCGACGGCGAGCCCTCTGAGAAGGCGATTGAGCTCGGCCGGGAATACCGCGCCATGCTCGAAAACCTCGTCGAGTCGAGGGGCGTCCCGCAGGTCATCCAGTTCCTTCGCGCAGCCAAGACTCCGAGCCACCTCTCCGACCTGGCCGGGTACTCGCCCGATCTGACGATGGAGCAGAAGCTCGAGGTCCTCGAAACCCTCGACCTCGAGGAGCGCTTGACCAAGCTCATCGGCTGGACCAAGCAGATCCTCGCGGATGCTTCGCTCAAGGAGAAGATCCGCAACGACGTCAGCGAAGGCATGGAGAAGACCCAGCGCGAGTTCCTGCTCCGGCAGCAGCTCGAGGCAATCAAGAAGCAGCTCAACGAGGGCACCACGGATGTCGTGTCGACCTACCGCGAGCGCGTCGCCAAGGCCGGCATGCCCGAGAACGTGCTGACCGAGGTCAACCGAGAGCTCGACCGCCTGGAGCGGACGAGCGAGCAGAACCCCGAGTACGGCTGGATCCGCACCTACCTCGACTGGATGCTCGACCTCCCGTGGAACGTGCGGTCGGACGACAACTACGACCTGGAAGAGGCGCGGCGAATCCTGGACGAGGACCACACCGGCCTGGGCGACGTCAAGGAGCGAATCATCGAGTTCCTTGCAGTTCGCAAGCTGCGCAAGGAGCGCGGCATGGAAGTTCTGGGTGGCCGTGGATCGGGTGCGATCATCACGCTGGTCGGACCTCCTGGTGTCGGCAAGACCTCGCTCGGCGAGTCGGTCGCACGCGCGCTCGGCAGGAAGTTCACGCGTGTCTCTCTTGGCGGCATCCGCGACGAGGCCGACATCCGCGGCCACCGCCGCACGTACGTCGGCGCCCTGCCGGGCCGCATCGTTCGCGCCCTGAAGGAAGCCGGGACCAAGAACCCGGTCATCATGCTCGACGAGATCGACAAGGTCGGCAACGACTGGAGGGGCGACCCTTCGTCCGCGCTGCTCGAGGTCCTCGACCCGGCGCAGAACAACACATTCCGCGACCACTACCTCGAGGTCGACCTCGACCTGTCCGAGGTTCTGTTCATCCCGACCGCCAACGTGTCCGAGACGATTCCGGCGCCGCTGTTGGACCGGATGGAGCTCATCCGCCTCGACGGTTATACCGAGGAAGAAAAGGTGGCGATCGCTCGCGACCACCTCCTGAAGCGGCAGATCACGCAGGCGGGATTGAACCCCGACGAGGTCACCGTCACGGACGAGGCCTTGATGAAGGTCATCACCGACCACACCCGCGAGGCGGGCGTGCGGAACCTCGAGCGCGAGATCGGCAAGATGACGCGCAAGGTGGCGACGAAGGTCGCGACCAAGGCGCTGACGCCGCCGGTGGCGATCACGCCAGAGCGCGTGCGCGAGTTCCTGGGCAAGCCGAAGTTCGACAACGAGGTCGCCGCTCGAACCGCGGTGCCAGGCGTGGCCACGGGCCTCGCAGTCACCGGGACGGGTGGAGATGTCCTCTTCGTCGAAGCGACGTCAACGAGCAACAACGGACAGGGTGGAGGTGGCAACCTGACGCTCACCGGCCAGCTCGGAGACGTGATGAAGGAGTCGGCGATGATCGCGCTGTCATTCGTCCGGTCGCACACCGTCGAGCTGAAGATCGCTCTCGACGCTGCTGACAGGGCGTTCCACATCCACGTACCAGAAGGCGCAGTGCCCAAGGACGGACCCTCGGCGGGCGTGACGATGACGACAGCCATCGTGAGCCTGCTCACCGGACGGCCGGTGCGCAGCACGGTCGGCATGACCGGCGAGGTCACGCTGCAGGGTTTGGTGCTGCCGATCGGCGGCGTCAAGCAGAAGGTGCTCGCGGCCCACCGCATGGGCCTCACCGAGGTCATCCTGCCGAAGCGAAACGAGAAAGACCTGGACGACGTGCCTGAGAGTGTACGCAAGGTGATGACGTTCCACCTGGCGAGCCGAGTGGAAGAGGTGCTCGAGTTCGCGCTCGAGCAACCGGCCGTCAGCAAGACCCAAGCGGCTTAACCCGAGTGCCAATACAGCCGACCCCTAATGGAACGCGCGGCACCGAGATGCCGGGCGGCAAGCTTCTACAGAAGGTGTTCGAGCCGCTGGCGAAGCGGCACGTCGGCGCCTATCGAAAGACTGGCGGGACGGACAGGATGAGCCGCATGATGAAATTTCCGCTCGTTCTGCTCACCACCAAGGGCGCCCAGTCGGGGGCCGAACGGATTGTTGCGTTGGGTGGGTTCCAGGAAGGAGACGACTCCTGGCTCATTGTTGCCTCGAAGGGAGGGTCGAAGACTCACCCTGCCTGGCTCAACAACATGATCAAGCACCCCGACGACATCTGGCTCGAGGTGGGCAAGCGCAAAATGAAGGTTCACGCGGAGGGGCTCACCGGCGCCGCCCGCGAGGAGGCATACCGCCGCATCGCGGCCGCGGCGCCGAACTATGGCGATTACCCCAAGAAAACCGACCGCGTGATCCCCGTCATCAAGCTGACAGCAATCTCGGGGTCCTAATGGGCCGGCGCTCGCCCGAGGTGCTCGCCAGCGCGAAGACGATCGCCGTGGTTGGAGCGTCGCGCGATCCGCGGAAGGCCGGCGGATCGGTGCCCGAGGGATTGCAGCGGCGCGGCTTTCGCATCATCCCCATCAACCCGTTCGCAGACGAGCTGTTTGGAGAGCGCGTGTATCGCTCACTCGCCGACGTTCCGGAAAAGATTGACCTGGTCGATGTGTTCAGGCCCGCAGCCGACGCGCCCGAGATCGCACGGCAGGCAGTGGCCATCGGTGCCAAGGCGCTGTGGCTTCAGGAGGACATCCGCTCGGATGAAGCACGCCGCATCGCCGAAGAGGGCGGGCTCGACTACATTGAGGACGAATGCACCGCCGTGGTGGCTTCGCTGTACCGGATCAAGAAAGTAGCCTCTGCGTAACTCACACCGCCACGCTGCCTGGTGCGGGTGAGGCGGTCGATGGCGTCGGCGCCGGCTCGATTCCGCGTTTCCATTCTTTTAATGCAAGCGCGCCTGTCACCAACAAGAGTGGCAGCGCGACGATGGTAATGCGGTCGCCTTGCGAGAAGGTCAACCCCCCGGACACATAGATGTTCAGCAGTGCGACCCACAGCAGCGCGAGCCGCCCATCGCGCGCTCGCCACACAGCCACGCCCACGATTGGGATCGACGCCAGAAGCAGGACGAAGTAAGAGACATTTGTGGCCACAATCACACGCGCGAGCAGGGTATGGCCGTGAATTAGGAAGTTGGATCCCGCCACGAGATTCTCGAAGAGCGTGGAAGCGAACACGGCCACCGCATCTCCGAAATGGTTGAGGACCAGGCGAGCCGCCTCGAAGTTGCTGATGTCAACGAGCTTCAGCCGTGCCGCATCGACGTCGATGCTTTGCCCAATCGCCACGTCGAGACGAGATAGGAAGTACCCGCGGATCGCCTTCTCCCCAATGTTCGATATGCCGAAGTAGCCATTGAAATGGATGTTGATCGCAATCTGAACGGCAATAGGGATGAGGCAGGCAGCAAGCACAACGGAAGGAAGCCCTCGCGCGGGACCCCTGACGATTGCGATGGCCAAAACCAACACCATGACTACCAGAAGGAACTCGAACTCCGGTTTCACGACCACGAGGAGTGACACTGGTAACAGGGCCCACGCCGCCTGTGATGCGGTCGGGCGGCGGGTGAGGTGCGACAGGCCGTACATCCAGACCGCCAGCAACGCCACAACGGTGATCTCTGTCAATCCCTCGAAGGTGAGCAGGATCAGCGATAAGTTCGTTGCCAGCAACACGAACACGATTGCGGCAGCCCAATCCGACTTCACGAATCGGTTAGTCGCGGCAGCGGCGACGTTCAGCGTTATGAGCCATAAGACCACATTGAGGAACCAGATCCCGAGGATCCCGCCAACGCGCTGAGCCAGCCCCAGAAGCAATGGATAGAGGAAAGGACGCCAGGCCGAGGCATCCGCGCTTGCCCGGGCTCCATAAATCCAATCCGCGACAGCGCGGTACTCCAGCGAGTCGGGACGGCTGAATACCTCGGAGAAAACATGCCGCGCTGAGCCTGAGGCCCAGCTCACCAAGAGATAGCTGATCAGCGCCACTGCGTTGAGGATGATCAGCCGCGACGGACGCTTCAAGATGACCAACGTAGCACGGTCGCGGCGGGTTTCAGCCACGCCAAAATAGCCGCTAATCAGCCAGTACGGCTACTCTCCACACATGCCGCCCCGGCGTCCTCCTCATCGGCCTCGCGATCGCAGCGTCGAGTGCGAGCTTAAGTTCCGCGTCGCTGGGCCTCGCAACCATGCGCGCATTCGCGCCGCTCTACGCAAAAGAGGAGCCAAGCTCGAGGGCAAGTACAACGAGGAGAACTACAGGTTCGACGGTCCAGGCAAGTCGACGCGCGGAACGACACTGAGGTTGAGGGTTCTGAACGGCGGGCCGCACGGCGTGCTCACCGTGAAAGGGCCGGCCAAGTTTGTCGGCAAGGTCAAGGTGCGCGAGGAGACGGAGATCGACGTCAAGGACGTACACGCGACTCTCGACCTGCTGGCGCAGCTGGGCTTCAACGTCGAGTTCACCTACAAAAAGCAGCGCATCATGTGGACGCTCGACGGAGTGGTGAACGTCACGCTAGACACGCTGGACTATGGCTGGTTCGTAGAGCTGGAAGGACCGCTCGAGGTTCTACCGACGCACGCACGCAGCCTGGGATTCAATCCGGACAAAGCGTTGAAGGATTCTTACTCAGTGCTGGCGCGCAAGCACCTGGCCAAGACGAAGCCGGCGCCTGCCGCCGAGAAC
Organism: Candidatus Dormiibacterota bacterium; assembly: GCA_003139695.1. GTDB lineage: Bacteria > Chloroflexota > Dormibacteria > Dormibacterales > Dormibacteraceae > Palsa-872. The sequence continues at coordinate 128,729 of PLJM01000025.1, forward strand.
TGACCTACGATTCAGTGGGCCGATGTGCTTGAAGCCCCCCATCCCCGAACGACCACTTGTGCCCTTTTGGCTGTATCCATTGTCAGGGATACGACCATTTGTGCCCTTTTGCCTGTATCCAGAACGGCCGGTTAGGTTTTGGCCGGGCCCACCCAGACTGTTTGGATGTTGGTGAACTCTCTGATTCCCGCGGCTGACAACTCTCGGCCGTATCCTGACCTCTTCACGCCACCGAACGGAAGCCGCGCGTCCGACGCCACCATCCCGTTGATGAACACCAGGCCCGCCTCCACCCGCTCGGCCAGCATCTGGCCGCGCTCGACGTCCCCCGTCCAGATGCTGGAGCCGAGGCCGAAGTCCGTGTCGTTGGCGACGCGCAGCGCCTCCTCGGCGTCGCGCACGCGAATCACCGCCGCCACCGGGCCGAACGTCTCCTCGTTGTAGACCGGCATCCCGGGCTTCACGCCAGCGAGCACTGTCGGTTCGAAGAAGTTCCCGCCATTGTTCAGCCGCTTGCCGCCGGCCAGGACCTTGGCGCCTTTGCTGATCGACTCCTTGACCTGCCGCTCGAGATCGTCGACGAGGTCAGGCCTCGCTAGCGGCCCGACCTGGTTCGCGCGATCGGTTGGGTCCCCCACCTTGAGCGCTGCGACGGCTTTCGAGAACAGCTCCTCGAACTCGTCGGCGATGGGCTCGGCGACGATGAACCGCTTCGCGGCGATGCAGCTCTGGCCGTTGTTCTGGTTGCGTGCACGACATGCGACAGTGGCCGCCGTCTTGACGTCCGCATCCTCGAGCACGATGAAAGGGTCCGAGCCGCCCAGCTCGAGCACCGACTTCTTCAACGCCTTCCCGGCCGCCGATGCGACGAGCTCGCCGGCTGCCTCTGAGCCGGTCAGCGTGACGCCGGCAACGCGGCGGTCGGCGATGATCCCCGAAATCGGCCCTGGACCGATGAGCAGCGTCTGGAACACTCCCGCGGGGACTCCTGCCTCGCGAAAGACGTCCTCGATCGCAAGCGCGCACTGCGGCACATTCGATGCGTGCTTCAACAGCATCACGTTGCCTGCCGCGAGCGCCGGAAGCCCGGCGCGAAAGGCCTGCCAGAAAGGAAAGTTCCAGGGCATCACGGCGAGGATCACGCCCAGGGGCTGGTACCTGACGTAGCTCTTGGTGGCCGTGCTCTCGATCGGCTCGTCGGCCAGCAGGCGCGCGGCGTTGTCGGCGATCCAGGTCGCGCTCCACGCGCACTTCTCGACCTCGCCCTCGGCCTCCACGATGGGCTTGCCCATCTCCGCCGTCATCAGGGCGGCGAAGCGCGATTTCTCCGCCCTCAGGACGCCGGCCACCGCTCGCAAGAGGGCCGTTCGCAAATCCATGCCCGCGTCGCGCCAGGCATGCCTGGAGGACCAGGCCCGCTCCACGGCGGCTTCGACGCCGGCAGCGTCCAGGTCGGGGAAGGTGGCCAGCTCCTTGCCGTTCGAGGGATCAATTGATCTGAGCACTTTCACAGTTTATGCCCGCCCTGACGAAGGACGCGTTCACGCCCCCACCCCCACCCCCTCCCCTCGGGCGGGGAGGGGAGTTTGCATACCAAGGTCTACCCAAGTTGGCGCCCCTCTTTACGATTGCACCAGTGGCCCGCTCTCCCGTCAAAAGACGCCCCGATCCACCTGCCATGCCGGCCGCCAAGGCGCCTGGCGTCCAGGTCGACGGGCGGCGCCGGGTGGCGATCGAGGCGATTTCGCCCGAAGTGGAGGCGGGTCGATTCCCAGCCAAGCGCTCGTTGGGCGAAAAGGTCGCGATCGAGGCTGACGTTTTCGCCGACGGCCACGACGCGGTCGCTTGCGTCATTCGCTACCGCCACCAGTCGGAGGTCGCGTGGACCGAGGTGCCGATGGTGACCCTGGGCAACGACCGGTGGCGCGCCGAAGTCATAGTCAGCCGGCTTGGGCGCTATCTCTACACGGTCCAGGGATGGGTCGACCGCTTTCAGACTTGGCGCCTTCAGCTTGCCAAGCGCGTCGCAGCAGGGCAGGACGTGGGACAGGAGCTCAAGGTGGGCGCCCAGCTGGTCGAAGCAGCGGCTAAACGAGCCCAAGGCGTCGACGCGGCTTTACTGACCAAGCATGCGGAAGCCCTCGCCAGTGGAACCGCAACGATCGGCCAGGACGTGATCGATCTGATGGACCGCTATCCCGATAGGAGCGAGGCCGTCACCTACCCCCGCGAGCTCGAGATGCTCGTCGATCCTGAGCGCGCCCGGTTCAGCGCCTGGTACGAGCTGTTCCCCAGGTCGGCCGGGGAGCCCGGTCGCCACGGCACTTTCCGAGACGTCGAAAAACGCCTGCCCTACATCGCGGGCATGGGCTTCGACGTCCTTTACCTGCCGCCCATCCATCCGATCGGACGCACCAATCGCAAGGGAGCCAACAACGTCATCAAGGCATCGCCAGGCGAGCCTGGCAGCCCATGGGCGATCGGCTCAGAGGAGGGCGGGCATAAATCGATCGCTCCCGAGCTCGGAACCCTCGACGACTTCCGCCACCTGCTGGGCGCAGCCAAGGAGAAGGGTCTCGACGTCGCCCTCGACATCGCGTTCCAGTGCTCGCCCGACCACCCGTACGTCCGCGAGCACCCCGAGTGGTTTCGTCACCGGCCCGACGGCTCGATCCAGTACGCGGAAAACCCGCCGAAGAAATACGAGGACATCGTCCCCTTCGATTTCGAGTGCGAGGCTTGGCGTGAGCTGTGGGCCGAGCTCCTCTCGATCATCACGTACTGGATCGACCAGGGAGTGCATGTCTTCCGAATCGACAATCCCCACACCAAGCCGTTCCCCTTCTGGGAGTGGCTCATCGGCGAGGTCAAGCGCGGCAACCCCGACGTCATCTTTCTGGCCGAGGCCTTCACACGCCCCAGGGTCATGTACCGCTTGGCGAAGTGCGGATTCACTCAGTCGTACACCTATTTCACTTGGCGCCACACCGCCTGGGAGATCACCCAGTACTTCACCGAGATGACCCAATCGCCGATAAGCGACTTTTTTCGGCCCAACCTGTGGGCCAACACGCCCGACATCCTCACCGAGTACCTGCAGACGGGCGGACGGCCGGCATTCGCCGCACGCTTGGTGCTGGCGGCGACGCTGGGAGCGAACTACGGCATCTATGGGCCCGCCTTCGAGCTGATCGAGGCCCGGGCCAAGGAACCCGGCTCCGAGGAGTACCTCGACTCTGAGAAATACCAGCTGCGCAGCTGGAACATCGACTCTCCGGATAGCCTTCGCGAGATGATCACGCTCGTCAATGAGATCCGGCACGAGAACGTGGCCCTCCAGAGCGACCGCGGCCTGCGCTTCCACACGACGGAGAACGAGAGCCTCCTCGCCTACACGAAGAGCACGACCGACCTCGCCGACGTCGTGCTGACCGTCGTCAACCTCGACCCGCATCACACTCAGGCCGGTATGGTCACCCTCCCGTTGAAGGACCTGGGCCTGGACACAGACAAGAGCTACCAGGCGCACGAGCTGCTCAGCGGCGCGCGGTACATGTGGAACGGCCCGCGCAACTACGTCGAGATCAACCCACATGCCGCTCCGGCGCAGATCTTCAGGTTTCGGCGTCGCGTCCGCAGCGAGCACGACTTCGAGTACTTCCTGTGATCCAGACCTCCAAGCGCCGCAAGACAGAGACGTTTCAGCTCGACGACGATCCGCTCTGGTACAAGGACGCGATCATCTACGAGGTTCACGTCCGTGCCTTCAGCGACAGCGACGGCGACGGGAGCGGCGACTTCAAAGGCCTGCTCCAAAAGCTCCCGTATCTCCAGGAGCTGGGCGTCAGCGCGATCTGGCTGCTGCCCTTCTACCCCTCCCCCCTACGTGACGACGGCTACGACATCGCCGACTACGAGGACGTCAACCCGATGTACGGCAAGCTGCCGGACGTGCGCCAGTTCATTGCAGAGGCGCATAGGCGTGGAATGCGCGTGATCACCGAGCTCGTGTGCAACCACACCTCAGACCAGCACCCCTGGTTCCAGAGAGCACGACGAGCACGACCCGGCAGCCCGATGCGCGACATGTACGTTTGGAGCGAGACCAACCAGAAATACCAGGACGCTCGAATCATCTTCAAAGACTTCGAGGTCTCGAACTGGACCTGGGACCACGTCGCCAACGCTTACTACTGGCACCGCTTCTTTTCGCATCAGCCCGACCTCAACTACGACAACCCGCGCGTCAAGGAAGCGATGTTCAAGACGTGCGACTTCTGGCTCGACCTGGGCGTCGACGGGATGCGACTCGACGCGGTTCCCTACCTGTACGAGCGGGAAGGCACCAACAGCGAGAACCTCCCTGAGACCCACGGGTTTCTGAAGGAGCTTCGCCAGCACATCGACACTGGCTATCGCAACCGGATGTTGCTGTCGGAGGCCAACCAGTGGCCTGAGGACGCGGTCAAGTATTTCGGCCAAGGCGACGAATGCAACATGGGCTTCCATTTTCCGCTGATGCCCAGGCTGTTCATGTCGATCCGGATGGAGGACAGGTTCCCCATCATCGACATCCTCGCCCAGACACCGGCGATCCCCGACAACTCTCAATGGGCGCTGTTCCTGAGGAACCACGACGAGCTGACGCTCGAGATGGTGACCGACGAGGAGCGCGATTACATGTACCGCGCGTACACGCAGGACCGCGCCGCGCGCATCAACCTCGGCATCCGCCGGCGGCTCGCGCCACTGCTCGGCAACGAGCGCAGGCGCATCGAGCTGATGAACGGCCTGCTGTTCTCGCTGCCGGGGACACCGGTCATCTATTACGGCGACGAGATCGGGATGGGCGACAACATCTTTCTCGGCGACCGCAATGGCGTGCGCACGCCGATGCAGTGGAGCGGCGACCGCAATGCAGGCTTCTCCGACGCCAACCGCCAGCGGCTTTATCTGCCGGTGATCACCGACCCGGAGTACCACTACGAGACCGTCAACGTCGAGACGCAGCACCAGAACCCCCACTCTCTGCTGTCGTGGATGAAGCGCGTGATCGCCCTGCGCAAGCGGCACCGCGCATTCGGGCGGGGCACGCTGGAGCTCCTGCGGCCGGAGAACAGGAAGATCCTCGCGTTCGTGCGGCGTTACGAATCCGAGCAGATCCTGGTCATTGCCAACCTGTCGCGCTTCCTCCAGACGATGGAGCTCGACCTGTCGGAGTGGAAAGGCATGGTGCCCCTGGAGCTGTTCGGCTCGACCGAGCTGCCGGTGATTGGCGACGCGCCCTACTTCCTCACCCTCGGCCCGCACTCATTCTTCTGGTTCAGCCTGCAGCCGCGCGCTACGGCGCAGGTGCCAGGAGACGGACAGGCACCTGCGGCCACGCTGCCCGAGATCAAGGTGGGCTCGTCGGATTGGGATTCGGTGCTTGTGGGCTCTGCCCGCGAACGCCTCGAGACAGTCCTGCTCGGCTACATCAGGCAGCGTCGCTGGTTCGCCGGAAAGGCCAGGCGCCTCAAGTCGGCGCAGATCCGGGACGTGATCAACGTGCCCGGTGCGGACGGGACTGCCTATGTGGTCACGGTGACTATCTCGTACGCGGAAGGCGATCCGGATACGTATCTGGTCCCGATGGCTTACGCCAGCGCCGCCGAAGCGCCACAGATCCTCGAGCGATGGCCGCACGCGGCGATCGCCTGGCTGCGCCCCCCGGACGGCGAGCAGCGGGGCCTCGTGTACGACGCGTTGGGGCCGCCAGGATTCACCGACGCGCTGCTCGCAACAATCGCGCGCCGGCGCCGCGCATCGAGTCCGGGCGGAACGCTCGTGGGTTCCCCCACCAAGGCCTTCGCGCGATTGCGAGGCCCGGAGACCATCAGGCTCGAGGCTGCCCTGTCCGTGACGGAGCAGACCAATAACTCTGTGGTGTTCGGCGAGCGACTGATCCTCAAGATCTCGCGGCGCCTTGAAGAGGGCCTCAACCCGGAACTGGAGGTCGGCCGCTTCCTGACCGAGAAGACGAACTTCAGCCAGATCGCGCCGATTGCGGGGAGCCTGGAGTTCCGCCGCGACAGGGCCGAGCCGCTGACACTGGCGATCCTCCAGGGTTACGTGCCCAACCAGGGCGATGCCTGGCAGTACACGCTGAACAACCTCGCCCACTTCCTCACCGGCGCCGAGGTGGTCTCCAGCGACCCTCCGCCGCTAGTCCGCCGAAGCATCGTGCAGGCAAGCGCGAACGATCTGCCGGAGGTGGCGACGCGCACTGTCGGGGCCTATCTCGAGTCGGCCCGGCTGCTCGGACAGCGCACAGCCGAGCTGCATGCGGCACTCGCGTCAGACCCCGACGACCCCGCCTTCGCGCCAGAGCACATCTCGCAGCAAGACCAGCGTTCCATCTATCAGTCCCTGAACGGCGTGGCGCTGAGGTCGATGGAGCTCCTGCGCAGCCAGCTCAAGAAACTTCCCGAAGATGCTCGAGACGAGGCGCGACAGGTGCTGGAGCTGGAGCCGCGGATCATGTCGACGCTGCGCGCCTTCCTCGGCCGGCGGTTGACGTCGACGCGCATTCGCGTGCACGGCGACTATCACCTTGGCCAGGTTCTGTACACCGGCCACGATTTCGTGATCATCGATTTCGAGGGTGAGCCGACCCGCACCCTCTACGAGCGGCGTCTCAAGCGACTTGCTCTGAAGGACGTCGCTGGAATGCTGCGGTCATTCCACTACGCGAGCGAAACGGCGCTGAAGTCGGAGAACATCCCTGCCGAGTCAACCGTGCGCTCCCAGGCCTGGTCGCGACTCTGGGTCGAGTCGGTGTCGGCCTCATTCCTACGCAGCTACATGAGCACCGCGGGTACTGCATCCTTCGTCCCGCACGGCACCGAGGACCTCGAGCTGGAGCTGAGGACGATGCTTCTCGAGAAGGCGCTGTACGAGCTGCGCTACGAGCTGAACACGAGGCCGGATTGGGTGCGCATCCCGGTTCGTGGCATCCTTGACCTGATGGCGCCAGCATGATCGCGCCCTCGTTGCTCACCCCCTTCGACCTGCACCTTTTCAACGAGGGCACCCACGGCCACCTGTACGAGAAGATGGGCGCGCACCTGTCAACGGATCCCGACGGCGCTACTTTCGCCGTCTGGGCGCCCAACGCCGACTGGGTCAGCGTCATCGGCGACTTCAACTCCTGGGACAAGACCGCCAATCAGCTGCATCCGCGCGAGCAGTCGGGGATCTGGGAAGGGTTCGTGCCCGGCGTTCGCCACGGCGCGCTGTACAAGTACCACGTCCACTCCCGGGTGACCCGCACCGGTATGGACAAGGCAGATCCGTTCGCGGCATTCTCTGAGGCCCCGCCTCGCCAGGCCTCGATCGTCTGGGACCTCAGCTACGACTGGGGGGACGGGGCCTGGATGTCGGAGCGCTCGCGCGCCAACGGCCGGCAGGCGCCGTGGTCTGTCTATGAGCTGCACGTCGGTTCCTGGATGCGCGTGCCGGAGGACAACAACCGCTGGCTGACCTACAGGGAGCTGGCGCCGAAGCTGGCCGATTACGCGCTGAGCCTCGGGTTCACTCACGTCGAGCTGATGCCGGTGATGGAGCACCCGCTGTACATCTCGTGGGGCTACCAGGTCGAGGGCTACTTCGCTCCCACCAGCAGATACGGAACGCCGCAGGACTTCATGTACCTCGTCGACCATCTGCACCAGAGGGGCCTTGGCGTGATCCTCGACTGGGTGCCATCGCACTTTCCAACCGACGAATTCGGGTTGCAGAACTTCGACGGCACGCACCTCTTCGAGCACGCGGATCCGCGCTTGGGCCTGCACCCGGACTGGGGCAGCTCGATCTTCAACTACGGGCGCAACGAGGTCCGGGGGTTCTTGATGAGCAGCGCTCTGTGCTGGCTCAACCTGTATCACGCGGACGGCTTGCGAGTCGACGGCGTGGCTTCGATGCTTTATCTCGACTACTCGCGCAAGCAGGGGGAATGGATCCCCAACAAGTTCGGCGGGCGCGAGAACCTCGAGGCGGTCGATTTCCTGCGCCGCTTCAACATCGAGGTCTACAAGGAGCAACCCCATACGCAGACGATCGCGGAGGAGTCAACGTCGTGGCCGATGGTGTCGCGCCCGACTTATCTGGGCGGCCTTGGGTTCGGCATGAAGTGGGATATGGGCTGGATGCACGACACCTTGACGTACATGTCGGAGGACCCCGTCCACCGCAAGTTCCATCACAACGACCTGACATTCCGAATGCTCTACGCCTTCAACGAGAACTTCATGCTCCCGCTGTCGCACGACGAGGTCGTGCACGGCAAGGGATCGCTGATCAAGAAGATGCCCGGGGACGAGTGGCAGAAGTTCGCCAACATGCGCCTGCTGTTCGCGTGGATGTACGCGCAACCTGGAAAGAAGCTGCTGTTCATGGGCAATGAGTTCGGACAGTGGGACGAGTGGGACGTGGAGAGCAGCCTCGACTGGCACCTACTGAACTACGCGCCGCACGCAGGCCTGAGCCATTGGGTCGGTGACCTCAACCGCGTGCTCCGTGAGGAGAACGCCCTGCACGAGATCGACTTCGACCCGGCGGGCTTCAGCTGGATCGACGCCAGCGACAACGAGCAGAGCGTCGTGAGCGTGCTGCGGAAGGGGTCGGCGCCAAGCGATCTCTTGATCGCGGCATTCAACTTCACGCCCGTACCGCGGCACAACTACCAGATCGGGGTGCCGCTGGGCGGCCACTGGCGGGAGTTGCTCAACAGCGATGCACCCATGTATGGGGGTAGTGGACAGGGCAATCTCGGCGGGGTTGATGCATCACCGGTCGGCCGTCACGGCCACCTTCACAGCGTGACCCTGACGCTCCCGCCGCTGGGAGCGATATTCCTTAAACCGGGGGAGTAACCGCCAAGAGGCGCTAAGCCCGCGCGGCGCCCGGCCGGGGATCCGACCATTCGTGCCCTTTTGGCTGCACATTTGCAGGCGCCAGTGGCATTCGTGCCCTTTTGGCTGGGTTTATTAGCGCTTTGCGAGTGCGTGCCGGACCTGCATCGCGACCGTGTCGGGCGCGCCGTAAACGTCGGCTGCGGTGAAGCGAAGCAGGCGATAGCCGGCGCCGACCAGTCCGTTTTGGCGGCGGTTGTCATCAACCATTCGATCACGGTGGTTGCCGCCGTCGTATTCGATAGCCAGGCGCTGACGCCGATAGAGCAGGTCGGGACGGCCTAGGAAGTTGCCTCGATCGTCATGGATGGAAACGTGAAGCTCCGGCCGCGGAAGACCGGCCATCACGATCAGCATCCGTAGGCGGGTCTCCATCGCGGACTCGGTTTCCGGCTCGACGAAGGCCAGAACCCGTCGGAGCCGTGCGATGCCCCTGGCTCGTGGATGGTCGGCGACATAGCTCATAAGCTCGGCCACCGACAGGAGCTCTGCATGAAGGAACTGGTCGACTGCGACGACTGCCTCCGTCAATAGATTCCTTCCGCCTAGATCCACCGAGGTGCGAAATGCTGATGTGGTTGGGAGGCGGCGCCGCAGAACGATCTCGCTGGCCGCGAGAGCAGCGCGACAAACAGAGGCGCCGGCTCGGCGGCCGCTGCCAGCCGGTTCGGGGATCGTGACCTCGATCGGATCGCATGGCGCGACGTCGAGTCCGTGCAGCCAGGCCGCCGTACGCCCGGAAAACGCAGCGCCGGGTGGAAGGCGCCGCGCAACCGCGGCCAACATGAGCTGCGGGCTTTCTTTCAGGCCCGCCCAGCGGTAGATGCCTGAGCCAAGGCGACGATAACCGCCTCCACGCAGTTGGCTGCGGGTAATACCCACCCCACGAGCATCTGCAGCGTTGAATGGCCTGGTCCTGAGCGCAGCCGGCACCCTCTGCCTGATTGGCACGCCGGTAGGGTCGCTAACGTGGCCCAATAGGACAACGTCAGTCGTTAAGACCGACCATTTGTGCCCTTTTGGATGTGCCCATCGCACGGGAGGCGACCGTTCGTGCCCTTTTGGCTGTTTCCGACGCCCGAAGGGCCCTTTAGAGAGGAGCCGTCGACAGGCGGGTCACCAGGTTCACACCCACCAGGGTGGTTCGCGGCGGCCCTTTCAGCTTGTGCTCGATGCGATCGGCGATGGCCGCGATGCCGAGCCGGGCCAGCTCGTCTCGTGGTTGGGCCACGGTGGTCAGTGAGATGCGGGCCAACCCCGCCATCGGCACGTCGTCGAAGCCTACGATCGACAAGTCGTGAGGAACCCTGAGCGCCACGCGGTCCGCGAACTCCTGCAGCGCGATGGCGGCCACGTCATTGGACGCGAACACTGCAGTGATCCGATCGGGCCCATTGAAAACATCGACCAACTTCCGGTCTATGCCATCGACCGAAGCATGGTCGGAAGGCGGCGACCAGCTGATCCGCACTTCCGGTCCGAGACCCGCTTCAACCAGCGCTTCTCGATAGCCCTCCCAGCGAGACACATCCGACCTATCCTCCAGCTCGGGAATCGCGACAAAGGCGATGCGTCGATGGCCGGCGTCAACAAGGTGCCTCGTGCCCAGCTTGGCTCCCCGAACGTCGTCGACGGACACCACGTCGCCCCACTCCTCGTGGCAGCCGACGAACACGACAGGCACCTGGTGCTGGAGGGTTTCACGCATCGTCCGCGAGTCTCCTGAGAAGGTCAGGAACACGATGCCCGCAACCCTGTACTCGAGGAGCGTTTCGACTCCTGCGATCTCGCTCTTGCTGTCACCTTCCGTGTTGCAGAACATGGCCGTGTAGCCTCGCGCGGCGGCGTGCCTCTCGACGAGCTTGGCCATCTCCGCGAAGAACGGGTTCGCGAGGTCTCCGACCACGACGCCGAGGATGTTGGTGCGTTGCTGGACGAGCTGGCGGGCCAGGACGTTCGGTCGATAACCGAGCTGGTCGATGGCCGCCCGCACGCGCCGCCGCGTCGATTCGGACACGCCCGGAAAGTCGCGGACGACATTCGACACCGTGGATTTCGAGACCCCGGCGTGGGATGCCACGTCAAGAATCGTGGGTGGCTTTCGAGCTGCCGGAACTGAATCCTGACTCGCTGCCATGGGAGGCAATGTTATTCGGCGTTGGAACGTTCTGGAGGCCGCTAGTCCAGTTGCCAGCGGTGGTCAGGATCTGTGGTCACCAGCCAGCGGCGATGCGGGCCGGCCATCACGTTGAGGTAATAAAGGTCGTAGCCAGGCCCTGCAGCCACCGGATGATAGCCACGAGGCACAAGCACGACGTCTCCATCGCGCACCTGCAGCGCTTCATTCAGCGAGCGATCGTCCGTATAGACAAGCTGTACGCCGAAGCCATCACTCCGCGCCGTGCGGTGGTAGTAGGTCTCCTCGAGGTAGCTCTCGTGCGGCAGGTCGTCGGTATCGTGCTTGTGGGGTGGATAGCTCGACCAGTTGCCGCCAGACGTCAGCACCTCGGTCACGAGCAGGGATTCTGCCGGCCGGTCCTCCATAAGGATGTTGTGGATCGTTCGCTCAGTCCGCCCAGACCCGCGCTTGAAAGGGTGGATGTCACTAGCCGAGATTCGCGCGGCTTCGGCGCCCTTCGCCGCCGGCGCCCAGCACAGGGCCACCTCGCATTTGTCGCTTGCGCCCGTGACTACGAGCGTGCCGCCGGGTGGCACGTAAACCGCATCCGGTGTACCGCTGAACACCGACAGTCTGGAGCCAACCCCCTCCCACTCATGAGCGCCGCAGGCGACGTCAGCGCGACCCGACAGGATGACGAGACACGCTTCACGGCCGTCAGTGGCCCGGGACATGGCGGCGCCGCGTGCGAGCCTGAACACCTCGAACCCCACGTACGACCAGCCTGCCGCCTCCGGTGTCACCGAAACCAGCAGACCGTTGAGGTCCGGCGCGGGCCGGCTCGGCACCAGCAGGCCTGACGCCTTCATATGAGCCAGCGCCGGCGAGCCATGTCGCGTTCGTGCTCCCGTCGGGCTTTCTGAATTTCGCCGGACTCTGAGACCTCGGCCACCGGAACCTCCCACCAGCTCTCATAGTTGGGCACGCTTTCGTAGCGGTCGGCCGGCACGTGGATCACGACCGTCTGTTCGATCGCCTTGGCCTCCATCAACGCGTCTCGGAGCTCCTCCACGTTGCGTGCGCGGATCACGTGCGCACCCAGGCCTTGAGCATTCAATGCCAGGTCGACCGGCAGAGATTTTCCGTCGCGACCTCCGGAATCGTCCCCAAGAGATCCATCGCTGCGATAGCGATATCGCGTGCCGAAGCCGGCGGTGCCCTTCGATCTCGACAGTCCGCCGATAGACGCATAGCCCTCGTTGTCCACCAGCACCACTGTCAGCTTGAGTCCCTCCTGGATCGAGGTGACGATCTCCTGCGCCATCATCAGATAGGAGCCGTCGCCGACCAGGACATACACCTCGCGCCCGGGGTCGGCCAGCTTGACGCCCAGACCCCCCGCGATTTCGTAGCCCATGGTGGAGTACCCGTACTCGACGTGATAGCCCTTCTCGTCGCGCGTGCGCCAGAGTTTGTGGAGGTCCCCCGGGATCGAGCCGGCGGCACACACGACGACGTCACGCGGCCCGGAAAGCTCGTTGACCGCTCCAATGACCTCTGATTGAGCGGGCAGGCCGTTATGTCCGAGGTGATACAGGCGAGACACCTCGTCGTCCCATTCCGCGTTCAGCTTCGTACAGAGCTGGCGGTAATCGGGCGCTACCGCCCAGCCGTCCAGGCGCTCGGCCAAGACCTCGAGCGTCGCCCGGGCATCGCCAGTGAGCGAAAGCCCACCCAGCTTGTGGCTGTCGGCGTCGGCGATGTTGATGTTGATGAAGCGCACCCCTGGATCTTGGAACGCGGTCTTCGAGGCGGTCGTGAAGTCGCTGTAGCGCGTGCCCACACCGATCACCAGGTCCGCCTGCGCCGCCGTGCGGTTGGCTGCGAACGTGCCGGTGGCGCCGATACCGCCCATCGCGCTCGGATGGTCGAACGGTAATGAGCCTTTTCCCGCCTGGGTCTCACCGACTGGGATTCCAGTGCCGTCCACCAGCAGGCGCAGGGCAGCCGTCGCCTCGGAGTAGATCACTCCGCCACCAGCGATGATCAGAGGTCTTTTCGAAGCACGGATGATCGCGAGGGCCCGATCGAGAGCGCTCTCGTCGGGAAGTGGCCGGCCGATGTGCCAGACACGGTCCTCGAGGAACTCTGCCGGGTAGTCGAACGCCTCAACCTGTACGTCCTGCGGCAAGGCGAGCATCACCGCCCCCGTGTCAGCCTGGCTGGTCAGCACGCGCATGGCCGAGAGTGCCGCGGGTACGAGCTGCTCCGGCCGTTGGATCCGATCCCAGTACCGGCAGACGGGCTGGAAGCAGTCGTTGACGCTCAGGTCTCCTCGCCCCGGGGACTCCAGCTGCTGCAAGACAGGGTCAGGGCGCCGCGACGCAAAGACGTCACCCGGCAGCAGCAGCACGGGCACCCGGTTGATGGTCGCGGCGGCAGCGCCCGTCAGCATGTTGGTTGCGCCCGGGCCGATCGAGGTCGTGCAAGCGAGCGCGGCGAGACGGTTTCGCATCCTGGCGAAGGCGGCCGCGGTGTGAACCATGCCTTGCTCGTTGCGAGCCTGGTAGTAAGTGAGGAGCTCTGGATGCTCCGCCAAAGCCTGACCGATGCCGGTGACGTTGCCGTGGCCGAAGATCCCAAAGCAGCCTTCGAAGAATCGATGCTCGTGGCCGTCGCGTTCAAGCCTCTGCACCGAAAGGAATCGCACCAGCGCCTGGGCCATCGTCAGCCGAACCGTCGGGTTCATGCCGCGACCGGACCTGGCGCGCGCCTACCGACCATCAGCGCGGCGATAACCGCCGCGAGCAGCGCCGCCACCGCGTAAACGTAGAAGGCGCTCTGAATCCCGGCCAGAGACCATGCGAGACCTCCCAACACCGGTCCTATTGTGACGCCGACATTTTCGAATTCCCCGAAGATGCCCATGAAGAACGCGTGGCGGCGGCGTGGTATCGAGTCTGAGATCCAGGCAATTGCCGCGGGCCAGATCAGCGCTCCGCCCAGGGCGCGGATGGCAGCACCGGCGATGACCTCGCCGAAGGTGCCGGCGGTCGCGTATACGGCGAAACCAACGACTGAAATCGCACCGCCGGCGATCATCGCCTGCCGGCGGCCCCACCGGTCCGCGGCGTAGCCGCCCGGGACCATCAAGATCCCGCCCAGCACGCCGACGACAAGCATCGCAATGCCGGCGCTGGCCGCCGAAAGCTGGAGGTGGGTGGTAACCAGGAGCGGCAGCAAGGCCAGCTCTCCGCCCGCCCCGACCTGGATGAGCAAGACCATTGATGCCGTGACCAACAACACCCTCATCACGCCGCCACCGGCGCGCGACTCCTCCCTGCGCGCCGCGTCGTCACCTGCCCGCCCGGCGCGGTGCTCGGTGTCGGAGTGGCCCCTGAATACCCACAGGACGAGCACTCCAGTCATCGCCGGAAGGACTGCGCTCGCGTAGATGATGCTGCGGATCGGGAAGTGGTCGATCAGCTGGCCGCCCGCACCCGAGCCGATCGCCTCCGCGATCACCCATTGCGCCGACACCAGCGCAAGGCCGGTGGCTCGCAGCCGTGCGTGAAGGCTCGTGCCGAGGTAAGACCGCGCCACCGGGCCGGCCGCCACGAACATGCCCGACGCCAGCAAATAGCTGATTGCGATCGGCAAAACGGCATCGGCTCGCGCCAGCAGGACGATGCACGCCGCATACAGCAGCTGCGAGACGACGAGAGGCCAGCGGTAGCCGAACCGATCCGCCAGAAATCCCCACAGCCATTCGAAAGCGAACATCCCGAATCCGAACATCGCGAGAGTCAGCCCGATCTGATTCGGGCTGGCGCGCAGCTGGCGAAGCTCGAGCGGAATGCAGATCTGAATCAGGCCTGCCGCCAGAGTCGAGAAGGTCAACGCGGCAACGAGGCCGCCGCTACGGCTGCGGATCAGGGAGTCAGTGATGGTCGCATACCATAGGTCACCCACAGGTGCGATGAGGGACTCGATCGCGGCACAATTGCGTGGCCGTGACGCACGCTGACCAAAAAGAGCTTGGCAAGATTCACATCGGCGTGGTGACCGAACCTCTGGTCAGCCGCCCGCTGGTGGATGTCATGGATTGGCTCAAGCGCGAGGTGCCCGACATCACCGATCTCGAGATCGGTACCGGCGGATACGGGCCCACGAATCATTGCGACATGAGGGCACTGCTCCACGACGCCGCGGCCCGTAAGAACTGGCTGCACGAGATCACCGTCCGCGGATTGAGAATCGGCGCCCTGAATGTTTGGGGCAACCCGCTGCATCCGGATTCGCAGGTCGCTTCGAAGCACGACGAAGACCTCCGGGACACGATCCGTCTTGCGGCGGCGCTAGGCGTCGATCGAGTGGTCGCCCTGGCCGGCTGCCCCGCAGGCGCGCCGGGCGATCAGACCCCGCACTTCTCGGGCGGCGGCTGGCTGCCTTATCTCGAGGACGTGTACAGGCTACAGTGGGAATCGCGCGTCGAGCCTTACTGGTCAGACGTCGCAGACTTCGCCCGCCGGGAAGATGGCCAGCTCCTCATCTGCCTGGAGCTGCATCCCGGAACCGTGGTCTACAACGTCGAGACCTTCAACCAGCTCGCCGGCCTGGGCGATGCGATCGCGGCAAACATCGACCCAAGTCACTTCTTCTGGATGGGCATGGACCCCAACGCTGTCGTTGCCGCGTTGGGCTCGCGCGTTGGCCACTGCCACGGCAAGGACGTCGCCTTCTCGGCAGACAACCTGGCGATCAACGGGTTGCTCGACCGCCGCTGGCCCCGGCCGCCGGCAGACATGCCATGGAACTTCGCCGTCGTCGGACGCGGCAAGGATTCGCAGTGGTGGACGCGATTCGTCGCCGGCCTGGCCGCCCACAGCCGCGTCCAGACGATAGCGGTCGAGCACGAGGACCCGTTCGTGAGCCCTGAGGAAGGGATCGCCGAGGCAGCTGCCGTGCTGTCAACCGCCGCCCAGAAAGCAGGACCGATCGCCAGCCGGAGCTGACGAAGGCGCGGCCGCCACGCGGCCGTTGACAGGAGCGCCGAGTTTCGTATACCGTCCGATGGAACGTTCCAGCCTGGTTCGGGGTGGTTTGAATGGGTAAGCGGCTCAGAGTTGGGGTGATCGGGGGCGGCCTGATTGCCCAGGTCATGCACCTCCACTACATGCGCGAGCTTTCCGACCGCTTCGAGATCTCCGCCATCTGCGATCTCTCGGCTGAGGCTCGTGACGCGGTCGCGCGCGAATATGCCGTCCCACAACAGTTCGACAGCTGGCAGGAGCTGATCGCGCAGCCTCTGGATGCCGTTTTCGTCTTGACCTCTGGCAGCCACGCGCCCGCCGCGATTGCGGCGGCGAAGGCGGGTATGCACGTGCTCGTCGAAAAGCCCATGTGCTTCTCCGTCGCCGAGGGCCAGGAGATGATCGACGCCGCCGACCAGG
Organism: Candidatus Dormiibacterota bacterium; assembly: GCA_003139695.1. GTDB lineage: Bacteria > Chloroflexota > Dormibacteria > Dormibacterales > Dormibacteraceae > Palsa-872. The sequence goes on from PLJM01000025.1 coordinate 145,252, forward strand.
CCGGCGTCACCCTGATGGTTGCGTACAACAAGCGCTACGACCCCGCCTACGTGAGATTGGTCGAAGAATCCGCGCAGATGCGCGATGTTCGATTGTTCCGGATCACGACCTTGGAATCCCCGCTCGAGCCATACGTCAGCCATTACAACCTGCGTCGTGGTGGTCCTTTGCCCAAGGATCTCGCCACGAAGCTGACCGACGACAACCAGGCTCGCATCACCGCAGCGATCGGCGAGGCCGACCCTCTGTCGCGATGGGCGTATCACCTCGTGCTGCTCGACAGCCTTGTGCACGAGCTGAACGCGATGCGAGGAGTCATGGGCGAGCCCGAGAGTCTCGAGTATTCCGACATCCGCGAAACCGGCCTGACAGCGATCTTCAAGTACGGCGGCACGCAGTGCATCCTTGCCTGGGTCGACCTCCCGGGAATTGCGCGCTACGAGATGGAGCTCGCGCTCTACTCCCCGGACCGCCGGCTCACGCTCTCATTCCCCTCCCCCTTTCTTCGAAGCATGCCCACGCTGCTGATCTCGGAGACCGGCGACGCCAAGTCACCGCGTTCTTCGCGGACTGAGGAGATCACCTCGTTCAACGAGAGCTTCAAGGAGGAGCTGATTCATTTCCACGACTGCATCACCACCGGTCGGGAACCAGTCACCTCGGGGCGGGACACGCTGCATGACATCGCGTTGTGCGAGGCGATCGTCAGCGTGCATCGGGCCCGCACGCCGCGCGAACGGCCCTCCGAGCCGGTGCTCACGGCAGCGCGATAAGCGGTGGGTCGCGACGTTGCCGGCATCGTCGTCGCCAACGCACCCGTGAGCTACGGCGCCTTCGAGCTCACGGTCGGCATCGACCCGAACGTGCCCGACGGTTCGATGGTGCTCGATGAGGTCGCCGGGGCCGGATATGCGGGCATCGACCTCGGTCCTGCCGGCTACTTCGGCGATCGGGACACGCTGGCCGGCGAGCTCGACTCGCGGGGGCTGACGCTGTGCGGTGGCTTCTTCGAGCTGCCCTTCAGCGATCCCGCCGCGATGCCGAGCGCGATGGGCGGCCTCGACGAGCTACTGGACCTGTTCGACGCGGCGCCCCCGCGCGATGGCGCCCTAAAACCCAAGCCGACGCTCGCTGACGCAGGCAGCGACCAGCGCCGCAGCCGGCCGTTTCAAGCGGCACGCAACCGCAGCCTCGGCTTCGACGCAGAGGGCTGGAAGCGATTCGCCAAAGGCGTGGAGATGGCTGTCGCCCGGTGCCGTGAGCGCGGGTACGAGGCCACGCTGCATCACGAGCCTGGCACGCACATCGAAGCGCCGTGGGAGATATCCGCGGCGCTCGAGCACACCTCAATCGGTCTGTGTCTCGACACCGGGCACCTCCTCCTTGGAGGCGGTGATCCGGCGCGCGCCCTCCAGGACTGGGGCGATCGCATCAATCACATTCACCTCAAGGACGCTCGGAAGAGCGTCGTCGACGACATCATCCGCGAGCAAGCGCCCGTGTCCGAGATCTGGCGGCGACACGCGTTTTGCAGGCTTGGCGAGGGCGATCTGAACGTCGACGCGGTGCTCGAAGATCTGCGCCGCAACTACAGCGGCTGGCTGGTGGTCGAGCAGGATGTGCTCCCGGACCCCGACCGCATGAGCGGCCGACCGGCCCTGGATCAACGGGCCAATCGCGAGTTTCTGCGCGCCCGAGGCTTCTGATGGCGATCTTCAAGCTCGGCCTCGTTGGAGCGGGCAGGATGGGGCAAAACCACCTCAAGGCGATTGCCGGCTCTGACGTGGTTCAGGTGGCGGCGATCGCCGAGCCGGCAGAGGCGACTCGCGCTCGACTGCCGAAGTCGGGAGCGGTGCTGCACGCCGATCTTGATTCGATGCTCGAGGCCGGCGGCCTGGACGGGGTGCTCGTGTGCGCGCCAAGTGACCTCCATCTCGACACCGTTCGCCGGTTGGTCGCGGCGGGCCTGCCGATCCTGTGTGAGAAGCCGCTTGGCGTCATCCCATCGGAGGCACTCGAGGCGGCGAAGCTGGCCGCCGACGCCTCCCTGCCGCTGCAGATCGGCTTCTGGCGCCGGTTCGTGCCGATGTTGAAGACGCTCAAAAAGCGCATCGACGCGGGCGAGCTGGGAGACCTCTACGCCATCGCTTGTTTCCAGTGGGACGGGCAGCCTCCCGGGGCCTACTTCCGAACGCACAGCGGCGGGATCTTTGTCGACATGGGCGTCCACGAGTTCGATCAAGCGAGGTGGTTGAGCGGGCAGGAGTTCGTGAGCAGCAGCTCGCTGGCCTCAGGGGTCGCAGAAGAGCCATGGCCTGGCGACCCGGAGAGCGCCCACGCATTGGCCCAGCTTTCGCAAGGCACCACGGCGGTCATCTCCCTTGGGAGGCGCTTTCCACTTGGGGACGTCTGCAAGGTCGAGGTGTTCGGGACCAAGGGCTGGGAGGAGTGCCGGTTCCTGTGGCCGCCGACCGCGGACGAGACATTCTTCGAAGCCCTGAAGGTGCAAGCCGAATCGTTCGCGCGTTACGCGCGCGGAGGTCCGCGCGAAGGCGCGGGCGGCGATGATGCCGCAGCTGCGCTGGGGGCGGCGGAAAGGGCGGCCTCAGCCGCCGGTGGGGGCGCCGCCTAGGTTGACGCGCGAGGTCGGCATCGGCGTCGCGGGCTACGGGATGATGGGCAAGGCCCACGCGTACGCATACACCGTCGCGCCCGTGATGCGCACGCTTCCGTGCCGGCCCCGGCTCCGAGTGATCAGCGGGCGGGACGAGGCAAAGGTCTCGCGAGCAGCCGCCGCTTATGGATTCGAGCGTTGGGTGGGCGACTGGCACGACCTTGTCAACAGTCCCGATGTCGACATAGTCGACATCTGCACGCCCCCAGGAACGCATGCCGAGATCGCCGCCGCCGCCGCCGCCGCCGGCAAGGCTGTCATCTGTGAAAAACCGCTCGCCGTCTCTTACGCGCAGGCGATGGATGCGGCAGTGTCAGTGCAACGGGCTGGGGTCTTGAACGCCGTCGGCTTCAACTACAGGCGGCTTCCTGCGGTCTCGCTGATGAAACGAATGATCGATGAGGGCGCGGTCGGCAAGGTCCGACTCTGGCGGGCGACCTGGCTTTCCGACGAGTTCGTCGACCCCGCCATCCCGTTCGACTGGCGGTTCGACCGAACCGTCGGTGGTTCCACCATCGCGGATCTCGGAAGCCACCTCATCGACCTGGCCCTGTGGATGGTCGGCAGTGTGGCTGAGGTCACGGCCCAATCGGAGACATTTGTGCGCACCCGCCCCGATCCGGGAGGAGCCGGCTCGCGGATGGTCACAGTCGACGAGGCCTCATCGGCATTGGTGCGATTCGAGTCGGGCGCGCGTGGCGTTTTTGAGATGGCGCGAACAGCGGTCCGCAGACCCTGCGACTTCACGATCGAGGTCAACGGCGAGACCGGCACGCTGGTGTTCGAGTACGCGCGCTTGAACGAGCTCACGTACGGGGAAGGCGCGGATTCACCCGGCCTGTACGGCATGCGCAGGATCCGGGCCGAGCACGAGACGCATCCGTATGCGCGCAACTGGTGGCCGATCGGCCAAGGCGTCGGCTACGGCTCGAGCTTCGTCAACCACCTCGGCGATCTCCTGGAGCGCTGGCCGGCGGGGCCGTGGGAGCCTGATTTCAAGCAGGGTGTTGCGGTGCAGGCGGTTTGCGAGGCGATCGAGCGGGCCGCAGCCGAACGGCGATGGGTTGAGGTGGCGGAGGTGACTTCTCCTTGACGCGGTGCAGAGCTTCGGATATGGTTCTGGAACCTTCCAGGTGGAACCTTCCAATGGACCTAGTCGCGGGGCCAACGGGACGCGTCCCCTCCTCCGCGCGATCGTCGAAACGGTGCGTCAGCGGGTCGTGTGGGCCTGAGGGCCCGAAGGGGAGGAAGTAGGGATGGCCAGTACGCCGATCAGCGGTAAGGCGCCTGCGAGGCAGGACCTGTTCACCCGGCAGTCGTCCGGCCTCGTACGCGAGCTCGGTATCCCCGCCGCCACGGGCATAGCGCTCGCTTCAGTGGCCGTCGTCAACACGTTCATCAACTTCTACTCGGGGCTCTTCAACTTCACCAAGGTCGACATGGTGCTGCCCCTGCTGCTGGCCGCGGTGATCTGGTTCATCGCTATGTTCGCCTATAAGTACCTCCTCCAGGCCATCCCCCGCGCAGGCGGCGAGTACATCTACCTCTCCCGTATCGTGTCCCCGGCCATCGGCACGATGGTTGGCATCGCGACGATGATCGGCTTCTCGTACACGCTGTCCGCGAACGCCAACTTCGCCGCCAACTACGTGCCGTTCGCGCTCAAGAGCCTGGGCGCCGCGTTCAACAGCTCGGCGTTCACGTCGGCGGCCACGAGCATCGCCAGCACTGCGCAGTGCGGACAGGTCACCTGCTCGCCCGGCCTGGCCATCTGCGCCGTCGGCATGCTGGTGATCGTCGGCCTCGGATCGATCTTCTCCTTGAGGCGGATCGCGCAGATCATCCTCGTCCTGGTCGTCTTCCAGGTGCTGGCGTTCCTGGTCCTGGGCTGGCTGCTTGCGACCCACTCGCACCAGGACTTCGTGAACGCCTTCGGGTCGTTCAGCGGGAAGTCGTCGGCCTACAACGACGTGATCGCACTCGCCCAGAAGAACTCTGTGCCGCTCGGGGTGGACCTCGGCGCATCGCTGCTGGTGATCCCGTTCATGGTCCTCAACTACAACGGCGTCCTCTACTCCTACTACGTAGGTGGCGAGCTCAAGCGGCCCGGGAACACGTACATCTGGGCCTCGGTGATCAGCCTGGCGCTATTGATCGTGGTCTGGGTGGGCGTCTGGATCCTGATGCGGAACACCATCGGCCTCGACTTCATGCAGTCGCAGGCCCAGGTCGGAGGCCTCGCGGACTACGGCAACATCACGAGCCTCCAGGCCAACGCCGGCGGTCTTGGCTACGGGCTCGTTCTATCAGGTGACCCGATCAGCAAGATCTTCATCGGCCTCGCGGTTCCGGCCGCCGAGATCGCCGTCGACCTCGCATTCGTCGCGGTGGTGACGCGCGTCATCTTTGCCCTCGCTTTCGACCGCGTGCTGCCCATCGGCCTCGCCAAAGTCAGCGAGCGCAACTCGGCGCCCACCAACGCTGTGATCCTGGCGGTGATCATCGGAATCGCGTTCACCATCGTGGGCTCGATCCTGAACATCGCGAACATCTCGGCGAACCTGGCGCTGTTCTTTGCCCTCGTGCTGCTCGCCGGCTCGGTCGCGGCGACTGCGCTGCCGTTCCGCCGGCCCGACCTCATCAGGAACCCGGCCACCAACGACGTCGATCGCGTCGCCGGCATTCCCACCGCCGCCATCTGGGGCGTCCTATCGACGCTGTGTGCCCTGTTCACCGTGGGCGTGATCATCGCCAAGCCACAGGTGTTCGGAGCGTTCAGCTTTGCCTCGATCGGTTCCCTGGTCGTGATCTTCTTCTCGGGCCCGATCATCTACCTGATCGCGCGCCGCCGGAGGCTGGCCACCTCGTCCATCGACATGGGGCTCGCGATGCGGGAGCTGCCTCCGGAGTAACCGGAGGCTCGGGACACCAGGGGAGGATCGGGCATGCCGGGCGACGGCGGCAAAAAGTCGGCGCTGCGGATCTTCTTTGCGACGGACATCCACGGATCCGAACGTGCCTTTCGCAAGTTCCTCGCCGCGGCCAAGGCTTACGAGGCAGGCGCGCTGATCCTCGGTGGCGACATAGCCGGGAAGGGCCTGGTACCCATCCGTTCGGTCGACGGTACCCTCTCAGCCGTGGTACGGGGCGAGTCCGTGGTCGTCCCCAAGGACGAAGAGCCACGCCTACGCGCGGAGATCAACCGGCTCGGTTTCTACTCCGCGATCGTCGATAACGACGAGTTCGATCGGCTGGAGGCGGACCCGAAACAGCTTGACGCCACGTTCCGGCGCGAGATCAAGGCGCAGATCGAGGCGTGGTGCAGGCTCGCGGACGAGCGCCTGGACGCATCGGTGCGCTGCCTGATCACGCCCGGCAACGACGACCCGATCGAGATCGACGCAGTGCTCAAGGCCGCGCCGCGCATCGAATGCCCCGAGGGGGAGCTGTGCGACCTTGGGCCCGTCCTGGTCGCCAGCTGCGGGGACGTCACGCCGACTCCATGGAACACCGAACGCGAGTACCCAGAGGCGGTGCTGGGCCAGCGTCTCGCGCGGATGATGGACGCCGTGCCGCCTGGAAGAAAGGTCGTGGCCAACTTTCACAACCCGCCCTACTCCTCCGGACTCGATTTCGCGGCCGAGCTGGACGCGAACCTCCAACCGGTGATTCGCGGGGGCCGGCCGAGCATCATCCCGGTCGGTAGCAAGGCCGTGCGAGAGGCGATCAAGAAGTACCAGCCTGTCGTCGGCCTGCACGGGCACATTCACGAATCCCGTGGCGCTCAGCGCATCGGCAGATCCATGTGCCTCAATCCGGGCAGTGATTACTCGGCCGACTTGCTGCGCGGCGTGATCGTCGACCTCGACGCCACGGGAGAGTTCATCGACTTTCTCTTCACATCGGGCTAGCCTGAGCGGCTGATGGTCGACCACGGCAACGATGTGGCCGGCCGCCCGCTGGCGGATCCCGTGCTCGAGGCCAAGCGGGTGGTCGAGTCCGCCGCGCGGGCGGGACTGACGATCAGGGTTCTTGGCGGGGTGGCCGTACGCATGCAGGCCCTGTCCGAAAGTCCTCTATTGCCGCGTCCAATCGGCGACATCGACCTCGCGATCAAGCAGGGGGGCTGGCGAGCCCTCGCCGATTTCCTGAAATCGGCGGGCTACGGCGCTGACGACATGTTCAACGCGCTCAACGGGGCGCGCCGGCTGCTCTTCTTCGACCGCGCCAACAACCGCAAGCTCGATGTCTTCGTGGGTGCGTTCGAGATGTGCCACTCGATCCCAATTGCGGGCCGGCTGGAGAAGGAGCCGATGACGATCCCCCTGGCCGAGCTTCTGCTGACGAAGCTCCAGATCGTGCAGCTCACCGAACGAGACCTTCGCGACATTTACAGCATGTCCTTCCACCACGAGGTCAGCGCCGGCGACGGCTCCGGGATCGAGGCTGACTTCATCGCCGATCTTTGCGCCAAGGATTGGGGCCTATGGCGAACCTGCACGGCCACGATCGAGCAGAGTCTCGCCAGGTTGCCCGACTACGGCTTGCCGTCCGAGGCTTCGGTGCTCGTGGCTGCCCGGCTGTCAAAGCTTTCGAAGCAGATCGAACAGGCCCCGAAGACGGCGCGCTGGAAGCTTCGCGGTCGAGTTGGCGATCGGGTGAGGTGGTACGACGAGCCGGAGGAGACCACGCCTACGGCGTAGGCTCAAACCATGACGCAAGCCGCCCAGCGCGTCTCATACAAGAGCCTGCTGCACCAGATGACGCAGACGACTCCCACCTGCCTTTGGAATGACTCGGCGTCGATCGACGAGCTGACGCGTTCCATCGACGACGGCGCGGTCGGAGCCACCTGCAACCCGGTGATCGCGGTCTCGGTGTTGAAGAAGGAATTGGCGGCGTGGCGGCCCCGAATCGAGAGCCTGCTTGATGAGCTGCCCACGGCAACGGAAGACCAGATTGGCTGGAAGCTGATCGAGGAGCTGTCCGTGCGAGCAGCGCGATTGCTCGAACCGGCATTCAAGCAACACGCGGGGCGCAATGGCCGGCTGTCAATCCAGACCGACCCTCGGTACTTCCGAGATGCGGCGGCGATCGTCGAGCAAGCCCTTGCATTCAACCGCCTCGCGCCAAACATGATCGTAAAAATCCCGGTGACGAAGGCGGGAATCGCAGCGATCGAGGAATCGACATACCGCGGTGTGAGCATCAATGCGACAGTCTCCTTCACGCTCCCTCAGTGCATCGCGGTCGGCGAGGCGGTGGAGCGAGGCCTGCGACGCCGCGAGGCAGAAGGCCAGGATGTGGCGTCCATGGGGCCTGTCTGCACGATCATGGTGGGCCGGCTGGACGATTGGCTCAAGGTGATTCAGGAGAGAGATGGCCTTTCGGTCGACCCCGGCTATCTCGAGTGGGCCGGCGTGGCCGTTTTCAAGAAGGCGTACCAGATCTTCCGCGAGCGCGGCTACCGCCTGAGGCTGCTTTCGGCTGCGTTCCGCAACCACATGCACTGGAGCGAGCTCGTCGGTGCTGACGCTGTCATCTCGCCCCCCTACGCATGGCAGCAGCGCCTCAACGCCAGCGGTATCGAGGTGAAGTCTCGGATCGCCGATCCAGTCGATCCGAAGTTGGTCGGCGAGCTCGTCTCCAAGTTTCCTGATTTCCGCCGCGCGTACTCGGAGGACGGACTGACCATCGAGGAATTCGACGGCTTCGGGCCGACGCGGCGCACGCTGCGTCAGTTCATCGGGGCTTGCGCAGAGCTCGATGCGCTGGTGCGCGACGTGATGGTTCCCAACCCCGACCTGGCATAAGGCGCCGGCTTCACCCCACGCCGAGCACAACCTCTGCGGATACCTCTGCACGTCCCCTCCGGCGCTGCGCACCACCTCCCCGGAAAGCGGGGAGGACAATTTTCCCACAACGGTGTATTCCATGGTAGCTTGTGATACAACGTAGCGGTGGCACTGGACACCCTCGTCACCCAGATGCGTAAAGGGGCGCTTGAATACTGCGTCCTGGCCCTGTTGAAAGACCAGGCGCGCTATGGGTTCGAGATCGTCCAGCGCCTCAGCCAGATCGACGGGATGCTGACGAGTGAGGGCACCATGTACCCGCTGCTCGGCCGATTGCGCCGGGACGGCCTGGTCCAGAGCGCATGGCAGGAGTCTTCCGCGGGTCCACCCCGTCGCTATTACAAGCTCACGACCGGAGGTCAACGAGCCCTGCGCGGGTTCAAGGACGAGTGGACGACCTTCCGGGCCGCCGTCGACATGATTCTCGAAACAGGAGGCGCAAAATGACCGCTCCACGAGCCGACGAAATCGTTGCTGGATACCTCGCGCGTTTGGCGGCGGCGCTGGCGCCGGTTCCGGCGGCCAGGCGCCTGGAGCTGCTGGACGAACTTCGGGAGCACATCGCCGAAGCGCGCCAAGCTCTTTCAGTAGAGACCGATGCCGATGTGCTGAACATCCTTGACCGGCTCGGCGATCCGGCTGACGTCGTCGCCGCAGAGATCGGCCGCGCAGAGATCGGCGGCGCAGAGGCGCCCGTGCCGGCGCGACGAACGTCGCGCGGCCTCGAGATCGCGGCCATCGTCCTGCTGCTGCTGTTCTGGCCGGTCGGAGTGGTCTTGCTCTGGATGTCGGATACATGGACCACGCGTGACAAATGGATCGGCACCCTGGTGCCGCCTGGCGGCTACCTGGGCATCCTGGTCCTGGGGCCCCTGCTGGCGGCGGGAACCTTGACGACAGCCTGCGAGACGGTGACTGACGACGTTGGGCACGTGATCTCGTCTACGTGCCCATCGGCCGGCGCGCAGACCGGGATCGACGTGGTCTTCGGGTTGGTCCTGATCATGTATCTCATCGGCCCCATTCTCGGGGCGGCCTACCTGGCGATCCGGGTGCGCCGCAATCGGATACCAGACAGCTCGGCGACGCGCGATGGGGGGACGCCGGCAACGGTAGCCGCAGGCCAAACCCGATAAGCAACGTCGGTTGACAATCGCCACCTAAGCAACTAAAGTTGCTGGGATGTCGCCAGTCGATCCCTCCCCCCTCGGTGGCCCAGCCGACAGCCTCGCGACTTCATCGGCCCTAAGGGCGATGGCTGACCGCCTGGAGGACGCGGGGGTCGAGCGCGCGATGCGCGATGGCTGGTCGTGGTCCCAGGTCGCGGAGGCTCTCGGGGTCACCCGCCAGGCCGTCCACAAGAAGCACCTCATGCGGCTCCTGGCCGCGCGAATCGATCTGCGGCGGCGCGATGTTTAGGTTTCTCGCAGTCGAGCGGCTGGCGCCCTTATTCGTTCCGCGGGAGACCGCGATGGTGGTCGTCCGCCAATTTGCGATCGAGGCCAAGCAGGACGCAGCGAAGTTCATCGAGGCCGAGCACATGCTCCTGACGCTGGCGGCAAACGAGGAAAGTGACGCTTGCACGTTGCTCAATGAGTCGGGCCTGACCTACCGGCAGATCGTCTGTGCCCTGCGTGACGAGCGCCGGCGCAGCCTGGGGTTTGCCGGCGTGGAACCGCTCGACGAAAAGCAAACGGAGGCCACAGAGCTGGAGCGGTCGCTGACGTTGGGGACGTCGGCGAAAGTGGCCCTCAAACGCGCCATGGTCGCCTCGCGTGACGGCCGTCCTCACCGGCCGCGAATTCAGGGCACCGATCTCCTGATCGGCATCCTGCAGGCCGAATTGGGTACAGTGCCTCGCACCCTTGCCATCGCCGGAGTCGATCGTGCCGTGCTGATCGCCAGAGCGAGGAAACCAATGAGAGAAACCAGATGCTGATCCGACTCCTCCGCACCTATTTACGACCCTATGTTCGCGAGGTCGTGATCGTTGTGGTGCTCGTATCGATCCAGTCAGTGGCCAATCTATACCTGCCAAACCTGAACGCCGACATCATCAACAACGGGGTGGCGAAGGGCGACGTGCCTTACATTTGGCGGACCGGCGCCGTGATGCTGGGGGTCGCAGTGGGCATGGGGATCATCTCAGTGATCGCTGTGTACTGGGCCTCGATCGCGTCAATGGGTGTGGGCCGCGACCTGCGCGGCGCTGTCTTTGGGAAGGTGCAGACATTCTCCACGCGGGAGCTGAACCAACTCGGCACCTCGTCGCTGATCACGCGCAACACCAACGACGTTCAACAAATCCAGCTCTTCCTGCAGATCGCCCTAACGCTGCTGGTCGCCGCTCCAATCATGGCGGTGGGTGGCGTGATCATGGCTCTGCGGGTGGACGTTCAGCTGTCGGGCCTGCTCTTGGTGATCCTGCCGATCATGGCCGGGATCGTCGCGTTCATGCTTTTGAAAGGCGTCCCTCTCTTCCGCGCCATGCAGAGCAAGATCGACCGCATCAACCGGGTCCTGCGAGAGCAGATCATGGGCGTCCGAGTGATCCGCGCCTTCAACCGCACGGATTACGAACAGACCCGTTTCGAGGACGCCAACGCTGACCTCACATCCACCGCGCTCCGAGTCAACCGCATCTTCGTGGTTGCGTTCCCCGCCTTGATGGCCGTGATGAACCTCACCAGCGTCGCCGTGCTCTGGTTCGGCGGCCACCTGGTCGACAACGGGTCGATGTCGATCGGCAATTTGACCGCTTTCATGATGTACATAATCCAGATCCTGTTCTCGGTGATGATGGCCGTCGCCATGGTCATCCTCGTGCCTCGTGCAGAGGCCAGCGCAGGACGCATTCAAGAGGTGTTCACGACGGTGCCGTCGATCGCCGATCCTCCCAAGCCGGCTGAACCCGCGACCTCCACCGGTCTTGTCGAGTTCAAGGCGGTCACGTTCGGTTACCCAGGTGGCGAGCACCCGGTGCTGGAGGACTTGAATTTCGAGTTGCGGGCCGGCCAAACCACGGCGATCATTGGCGGCACTGGCTCGGGGAAGACGACGCTCCTCGACCTGATCCCGCGATTCTTCGACGTCAGCGCGGGCACCCTGCTCGTCGACGGTGTGGACGTGCGCCAGCAATCGCTGGAGCGGCTGTGGAGCGTTATCGGCCTGGTACCGCAGCGCGCATACCTGTTCAGCGGCACAATCGCCGACAACCTGAGGTTCGGCAATGAGCAAGCCACCGACGAAGAGCTCTGGCACGCGCTTGAGGTGGCTCAGGCCCGCGAGTTCGTGGTCGCGCTGCCGGACGGCTTGGCCGCGCCTGTCGATCAGGGCGGGACCAACTTGTCCGGTGGACAGCGTCAGCGCCTCGCCATCGCCCGGGCGCTCGTCAAGCGGCCAGCCATCTACCTCTTCGATGACTGCTTCTCCGCCCTCGACGCAGGCACCGACGCCCGACTGCGCGCTGCACTCCGCCCGGAGACCAAAGAGGCGACGGTGGTGATCGTGGCTCAGCGCGTCAGCACGATCATGCATGCGGACCGAATCATCGTTCTCGACGACGGCCGCGTTGTGGGCATCGGAAACCACAAGGAGCTTATGGCATCGTGCGAGCCCTACCGCGAGATTGTCGATTCGCAACTCGGCGCGGAGGCGGTCGCATGATCAATCGCGGCGGCGGTCAGCGACCCGGCGGCCCCGGCGGGCGACCCGGGATGGGCGGCGGCTGGATGGGAATGGGCGGTCCGCCGGCGGGCAAGACGCGAGACCTCGGCAAGACGCTCCGTCAGCTCCTCGGCCGCCTCCGCCCCGAGCTGCCGCTGATCAGCTTCGTGGTGGTGCTTGGAGCGGCCAGCGTCGCGTTCGCAGTCATCGGTCCAAAGATCATCGGCAACGCGACCAACGTCATCTTCAACGGTCTCGTCGGCAAATCACTGCCCGCCGGCGTCACCAAGGCGCAGGCCATTGCGGCGCTGCATGCCCGCGGCCAGGATCAGCTGGCTCAGATGCTGTCGGGCATGGACGTCACGCCCGGAAAGGGCATCGACTTCACACAGCTTGGCGAGATCCTGATGATTGCCGTCGGCGTATACCTCGCCGCCTCCGTCTTCACCTGGGCTCAGGGTTACATCATGGCCGGGGTCGCGCAGCGAACTGTTTACGGCATGCGGCGCGACGTCGAGGCCAAGCTAGGTCGCCTGCCGTTGAAGTATTTCGACAGTCACTCGCATGGTGACATCCTCAGCCGAGTCACCAACGACGTCGACAATGTGGCCACGACGCTGCAGCAGGGCTTGAGCCAGATCCTCACAGCGCTGCTAACGATCGTCGGCGTCCTCGGCATGATGTTCTGGATCAGCCCCCTGTTGGCCGTGATCTCCTTGGTGACCGTTCCCCTTTCGGTCGTGGTGGTGGTCATCATCGGGCGGAGGTCGCAGAAGGAGTTCGCCGCCCAGTGGAAAATGACCGGCACCCTCAACGGACACGTCGAGGAGACGCACACCGGTCATGTTCTCGTCCAGGTGTTCGGCCGGCGCCGAAAGGCCCAGGAGGAGTTCGACCGGCAGAACCAACAACTGTACGAGGCGAGCTTCAGAGCCCAATTCCTGTCGGGCGTCATCCAGCCGGCGATGCAGTTCCTGGGCAATCTCAATTACGTCGCGATCGCGGTCATCGGCGGGTATCGCGTCGCCTCGGGAACGATGTCCCTGGGTGATGTCCAGGCGTTCATTCAGTACTCGCGACAGTTCACCATGCCGATCACGCAGCTCGCCAGCCAGATGAACCTCCTCCAGTCTGGCCTCGCCTCCGCAGAGCGCGTTTTCGAGCTGCTGGCCGAGGAAGAACAATCACCCGACGTGGTCACTGAACAGCTTGGCGAGGCCAGCGGCCAGGTGTCGCTCGAGAAAATGTCGTTCCGATATGTGGCCGACAAGCCTTTGATCGACGGCTTCAGCCTCGAGGTCAAGCCAGGCCAGACCATCGCGATTGTGGGGCCGACCGGGGCTGGGAAAACCACGATCGTCAACCTGCTCATGCGCTTCTACGACATCGATTCAGGCCGCATCTCTCTGGATGGTGTGGATACGCATCACCTGTCCCGCGAGCAGGTGCGCGAGGCTTTTGGAATGGTGCTGCAGGACACTTGGCTTTTTGCCGGCACCATTCGCGCCAACATCGCGTATGGAAAGGAAGGGGCCACCGACGACGAGATTGTCGCAGCAGCGCAGGCGGCGCATGTCGATTCGTTTGTCCGTACCCTGCCGCTCGGTTACGACACGGTCCTCGACGAGGAAGCGTCAGATCTGTCGTCAGGCCAAAGACAGCTGCTCACGATCGCACGAGCGTTCCTTGCCGACCGAAGCATCCTGATCCTGGACGAGGCGACGAGCAACGTCGACACCAGAACCGAGGTGCTCATCCAGACCGCCATGGCCCGATTGCGGCAAGGACGCACCAGCTTCGTCATCGCGCACCGGCTGTCCACCATCCGCAAGGCGGATTCGATCGTGGTCATGGACAATGGCCGGATCGTCGAGCAGGGCAGCCACGAGGAGCTGCTCGGCCACCATGGCTTCTATTACGAGCTCTACAACAGTCAATTCACCGACGCTTGGGCCGAGACCGGCGATGGGCGCGCGCCCAGCCCGAACGGAGTGAGCGAGACTCCACCGCCCCTCGTGGAAACCCCTGTACGACGGTGACCGGGTAGCGCTCCTGCCTTAGGTCGACGTTGTGTCTGTCGCTACGAACTCGTTGGTGGTTCCGCTCTCTGCGTTGATCACGTGCATCACCGCGTTGATCAGGGCCAGGTGTGAGAACGCTTGTGGGAAGTTGCCCAGGTGCCGGCCGCTTCGCGGGTCGATCTCTTCTGCGTAGAGCTGCAGGGGGCTCGCGTAGGAAAGCATCTTTTCGCACAGCTGCCTCGCCTTGACCACCTCGCCGATCTCGGCGAGGGCCGAGACCAGCCAGAACGAGCAGATCGTGAAGGTGCCTTCCTCGCCCTTGAGGCCATCGTCAGTCTCCTGAGTTCGGTAGCGCAGGACCATACCGTCCTCTGTGAGCTCCTCGCGGATCGCAAGTACTGTCGCCCGCACTCGCGGATCGTCAGGCGGCAGGAACCTGACGAGCGGGATGAGCAGAACTGACGCATCGAGCGCGGTCGACCCATAGTGCTGGACAAAAACGCCGCGGGAGTCGACCCCGTTCGTGCAGATGTCCGACTTGATCTCATCGGCCACCTTCTGCCAGCTGACCGCCAGGTCGCGGTCGCCATGGAGCTCCGCGAGGCGCGCGCCCCTGTCGCATGCCACCCAGCACATCAGCTTGGATGAGGTGAAATGCTGCGGCTCCCCTCGGATCTCCCAGATCCCACGGTCCGGCTCCTTCCAGTTCTCGATCGCGCACTCCACAGCGTGCTTGAGGATCGGCCACACGACCTCGGGCAGGTAGTCGCGCGATTTCGTGTGCAGGTAGACGGAGTCGAGCACGGCGCCCCATACGTCGTGCTGCTTCTGGTTGTACGCGCCGTTGCCGATGCGCACGGGCCGCGAGCCTTCGTACCCGCTCAGGTGGTCGAGCGTCTTCTCGCTCAGCTCGTGCTCGCCGCCGATTCCATACATGATCTGCAGCTCCCTCTTGCCCGCCGCGACGTCGGCGATGAAGTAGAAGAAGTCGTTGGCCTCGCGCGCGAAGCCAAGCGTGTACAGGCCCCAGAGCATGAAGGTGCCGTCCCGGATCCAGGTATACCGATAGTCCCAGTTGCGCTCGCCGCCGATGGTCTCGGGAAGGGAGGTCGTGGGAGCCGCGAGCAATGCGCCCGTCGGGCTGTAGGTCAGACCCTTGAGCGTCAGGGCGCTGCGCTGAAGGAAGCTCTGCCACGGGTGCTCGGGAAACTCGCCGTGGTTGATCCACTCGCGCCAGAAATCGGCGGTGCGCTCGACGCGCTCGAATGCCTCGTCGACATTCGCCGGAGGTGGGTGCTCTGCCCAGAGCTCTTTCGAGGCCGAGTACTGGGACCGCGGCCAGCAGAGGGCCACATAAGCCTTCTCGCCCTGCCTGAGCGTCTTCGTGGCGTGCGCGCCTGGGCCTTCGAAGCCGACGTTGAGGTCGGTGACCAGCCGCAGCGGCACGTCGCCCTGGCCGCCGGACGCGATCGCCTCTTCGTAGCCAGGACCTGAATACTCCCAATGGGCGGCAGTCTTGCCGTAGTCGAACACCGGGCTGCAATCGAGGCTCAGCTCAACGCTCCCGACCACACACTTCGCCGTGCGGAGAAGGATGTGCTCGGCCTCATAGTCGGTCGGGGGCCGGCGGTGAGTGCCCGAGCGCCGCTGGCTGTGGTACCAGGGGCCGATGCATAGAGCGTCGCGCACGATCATCCAGCCGGTTCGCGTCCTCCAGGTGGTCTCGAGGACCAGGGTGCCGGGTAGGTAGCGGCGGCCGGCGGGGACGGCGACGCCGCTCGGCCCGAAGCGGAAGCTGCCGGCTGCCCGGTCGAGGATCGCGGCGAACACGCTGGGGCTGTCGGGACGAGGGAGGCACATCCACTCCACCCGGCCGCTGGGCGCGATCAGGCAATTGACCTCGCAGTCGGACAGGAAGGCGTAGTCGGCGATCGGAGGGAAGGCGCTCTGCGTCGGCGAGGCGGTGACAGGGTTCGCGACGGGGCGGGGCGCCTGCCCGTTTCCGTTAACCGATTTGGTCTGGTGACCTAGATCCTCGACCCGAGCCTTCTTAGCCGTACTACACGCTCCCCAGCGAACTCCAGAGGGCAAAGCATAGGCCGGTGTTTCGGAGTTGAGTCCTGCTACTCCCTCCGGCGCGCTATTTCGACCATTCGTGCCCTTTGGCTGCGGTTATCGACTGCGTTTCGACCATTTGTGCACTTTTGGCTGGTTTAACGTCCCCGCTCCGCGGGGAGGAGGGCTTTTCGGATGCGTTCGAAGATTTCCTCGATCTCCCCGACTCCATCGATCTCGTGCACTTTGACGCCCTTTCGGTAGTGGTCCAGGACCATCTCTGTCAGGTTCCTGTACTCGTGCATCCGCTCCCTGATCGCCTCCCGTGTGTCGTCGGGCCGGCCCTCCACCTCTGCCCTGTGCAGCAACCGCTCGATCAGCACGTCCTCGGGGACCTTGAAGGCGATGACAAAGTCGACCTTGTGGCCCTCCTGGGCCAGCATCTCGTCCAGCGCCTTCGCCTGCTCCAGGGTGCGTGGAAAGCCGTCCAGCAGCACATCCGAGCTGACATTGGGGTCGCGCAGGATGCTCTGGACGATTCGGATGATCAAATCGTCCGGCACGAGGTCGCCGGCCCGCATGATCCGCTCGGCCTCCTTGCCAATATCGCTGCCGCGGGCCACCTCGGCGCGCAGGATGTCCCCCGTCGACAGGTGCGACAGCTTGAACTCCCGCTCCACGTGAGCCGCTTGCGTGCCCTTGCCGCTCCCGGGCGGCCCAAAGATCAGGCCGATCACGGCTCGACGTCCAGCTTCAGCATCCGGCGCCGTTCCCAGAAGCCTCGGGATTCCTCGTCCAGCAGCGAATGCAGAGCCGGGTCTGGGCCCGATGGCACGCCCTTTTCGCTGAGCAGCAACCAGCGCCTCGTGATCTCCACGTAAAGGTCCGCCTCCGTCCAGCCCGGCATCAGCTCGAGCACACGATACTTGCGAATGAGCTTGATGATCGGCGTGTAGACCTTGTCGTACCAGCTCGCGGCGGCCTCCGCCAGCGGCACCTCCCGACCCTGCTCCAGGCCGAGGAAGTAACGGTGGCCCAGGATGTGCTTGAAGATCTCGTCGTAACGGCCCAGCCGGCTGCATTCGAGCCGCGCCTCGGGCCGGGTGCGGTGCAGCTGGGTGGTGTCAAGGAACGCAGAATACTCGGCAGCCCTCAATAGCGCGGCCCCGTCGACGTGGGAGCCCACCGGCGCGCGGGTTCGCACCTCGACGACCCGGGCGCTGATCTCCTCGCGACCAAGGCTTCGTGCCACCGACACCCTGTGGTGGCCATCGATCACGTAGTAATAGTCGTCGAGCCTGTACACGTCGATGGGTGGCAGCTCATCGCCTTCGACCATCGCCCTGTAGATCCGGGTCCAGCGGTCGCGCAGCCTGCGGTTGACTGGGAGGAAACCGGGGTCGAAGTCCTGCGATTTGACTTCGGCCGCCGCCGAGCCGACCACCCGGTTGAGCGGGATCTCCTGCACGCCGCCGAAGGACTTGCCTTCGAGCCCGGCCGCGGCCAAGACTCGGTCGAGCGAGAGCAGGCCCCCCTTACGCCGCGTCAGCGTCGCCCGGATCGCCCGGCGAAACGCTTTGGCCCGCGCGCTGTCGAAATCTTCGCGCGCGCGGATTGTCTCCACGCGAGACCTAGCCGAACACGAATCTAAAGCAGGGCGAGCTCGGTCTCGGAGTCGAAGAAGTGCAGGGTCCTGGTATCAAGGCCCAGCTTGATCGAGTCCCCGGGTTCGACCTTGATTCGAGGATCGACCCTGGCGGTGACCGAGTCGCCGCCCACCTTGCCGTAAAGGAACTGGTCGGAGCCCAGCCGCTCGACGACGTCGACCTTCATCTCCATCGCGCTGTCCGGATCAGGGATGCGATCGGTGACGGCCTCGGGCCGGAATCCAAGGATGCCCTTTGCGGCAGGTAGGGCCTTGGGCAGCTTGACGTGGAAGCCTGACGCCGTGGCGACACCGTCCTGCACTGTGGCGGCAACGAAGTTCATCGTCGGGGTGCCGACGAATCCGGCCACGAATATGTTCGCTGGGTGGTCGTAAATGTCACCGGGCGTCCCCACCTGCTGAAGGATGCCTGCGTTCATGATCGCGATGCGGTCCCCCATCGTCATCGCCTCGACCTGGTCGTGGGTGACGTAGATGAAAGTAGTCCCGAGGTCACGGTGCAGCTTCTGCAGCTCGATGCGGGTCTGGGCGCGCAACTTGGCGTCCAGGTTCGACAGCGGCTCGTCAAGCAGGAAGACCTGCGGATTGCGCACGATGGCCCTGCCGAGTGCGACGCGCTGACGCTGGCCTCCCGAGAGGGCGCGCGGCTTGCGGTCGAGGAAGTTGCCCAGTCCGAGGCTCGAGGAGGCCGACTTGACGCGTTTGTCGATCTCCGCCTTCTTCATGTGCTGCATCTGGAGCGGGAACGCCATGTTGTCGTACACGCTCATGTGCGGGTAGAGGGCGTACGACTGGAACACCATGGCGATGTCGCGGTCCTTGGCGGCGATGTTGTTGATCACGCGATCACCGATGCGGATCTGGCCCTCTGAGATCGACTCGAGCCCGGCCAGCATGCGCAGTGCTGTCGACTTGCCGCATCCGGAGGGGCCGACCAGGACCATGAACTCCTTGTCCGCGACCTCCACGTTGAAGTCCTTGACCACGGTCAGGTCAGACGTATAGCGCTTCACAACGTGGTCGAAAGTGACGGATGCCATCTGTTCTGTTACTCCTTCAGATTCTGCTCATAGTGACCACCAGGCTCATTTGACCGCCCCGGCAAGCACGCCGCGGACGAAGTAGCGCTGGAAGGAGAAAAAGACAATGAGTGGGATGAAGATGGAAATCATCGCTCCAGTCGAGATGATCCAGTAGTTGGCGGCCAGGGTACGGGTCTGCTCGAAAAGGAAGATGGTCAGGGTCGCATGCTTGTTGTTGCCCAGGAAGATCAGGGCGACCAGCAGGTCGTTCCACACCCAGATGAACTGAAAGATCATCAGCGATGCAGCCGCCGGCAGGCCGAGCGGGAGCGCCACCCTGCGAAACAGCTGCCACTCGCCGGCGCCGTCGATGCGTCCGGCTTCGAGCATCTCCTTGGGTATGCCGGAATAGAAGTTGTACATCAGGAAAATGCCGAACGGCAGTCCGAATGCGACGTGGAAGATGACAACGCCGGGGATCGTGCCAAATGGGTTGAAGCCGCTCAGGTCGCCAAACACGCGGTATTCCTGGACGACCGGGATCAGGGCAACCTGGATCGGCACCACCAGCAGGCCCACGATGACGAGGAAGACCACGCTACGCCCCGGCCACCGTCCAAAGACCAGCGAGTACGCGGTCAGGCTCGAAATGATGGTGACCAGGAGCGTCGCCGGGACGGTGATCTCGAGGGACGTTATGAGGGAATCGAGGACGCCGCGGGCCACCAGCCCCTGCGCGAACAATGTCTGGTAGTTCGACAGCGTGAGCTGCGAGGGCGCCGTCAGGGCGGTCCACCAGCCGGATTGCTGGAAGAGCGACTCGGGCCGCAGCGAGATGATCGCGAGGCCGATCGTCGGCACCAGCCAGAAGACGGCGGAAACGACGAGGACGATGTTCAGGATCGCCCTGGAGGGACGGATGGCGCTAAGGAGCGAGCGGCGCTCCAGGTTAACCGGCTTGGTGGCTGGGCTGCCCGGCTTGGTGGCTGGGCTGACCACGCTCATCCCCTGATCCTTCTGAGGTTGAGCACAATCGCGGGGATCACGAGGATGAACAGGATCACTGCCAAGGCGCTGGCCAGGCCCCAGTTGCCGAGCCCCCCCGTGAAGCCGAAGTTGTACATCGCCAGCGCCAGGGTGTTCGCATCGCCCTGGGATGAGCCTGGAGCCATGTTCAGGATGATGTCGAAGATCTTGAGGACGTTGATGAGCATCGTCACTATGACCACGATCAGGACGGGGGCCAGCATCGGCATCGTCATCCGCCGGAAGGTCTGCCATTCACCCGCGCCGTCCAGCCGCGCCGCCTCCAGCACCTCGCGATCGAGCGAGGCCAGGCCGGCGCCGATCACCACCATGGCGAACCCTGCCCAGATCCACAGGTACGCGAGGATCATCGAAATGTCCACCAATGGGACGCTGAGGAGCGCCTGGGCCGTCTGGTTGAGGCTGCTGGTAGGGGTCAGCGATTGCGTGCCCAGCCAGAAGATACCGGTGAAGCCGGAACTGAAATTGCTCGAGTCGATCTGGACCTTGTAGCTGCCACTGCCCACACTGCCGAATGAGAAGTCTCCGTGGGCATCGGACACCGCCGTCCCGGCGCTAGTGCCGTCGCTGCGCAACAGCGTGAGCTTCAGCCCGGGAAAACCTAGCTCGTCGGGGAGGACCTGACCTCGCGCGGTCGGATTCGACGGGGAGAAGTCGCGCCATACCAAGCCGGTCACCGCGCCCGGCGACGCCGTCGGTACGACTGCGGTCTGAGCGCCTACGAGCTGGAGCGTGGCTGGGCTGATGCCGATCAAGCCGAGCTCGACAGGGTTGCCCGCGGTAACTGTCGATGAGCTCTCCAGGCTGTCCTTTGGACCTGCGCTCACCCCGGTCGCGACGAGGCCGGCGACACTCTGGCCCGCCGACGGGTCGACCGGGTAGAGGCCCGGCGGGTTGATCCAATCGCTCGCCGTCTGGATCGTGGCGTTGACGATTCCAATGTGGGGATCGAGGTCGAAGATGGTCCGCCAGACCAGCGCCGATGCGGTGGCGCTGAAGACGATCGGCATGAAGATGATGGTCTTGAAGGCCGTGGACCAGCGGATGCGCTCGGAGAGCACCCCATAGACGAGGCCGATGAAGGTCACCAGGAACGGAAAGACAATGACCCAGATGACGTTGTTTCGAAATGTGACCAGGATGCTCGAGGTCGAGAAGATCTCTTTGTAGTTGGCGAGACCGACGTAGTTGGAGGCGGTCGCGTCGTAGAAGCTGTTGCGGGCGGTCGCAGCGAGCGGATAAACGGTGATAGCCAGAAGAAATATGGCGCCAGGGGCCAGGAACGCCAGCGAGCCGAGATGGTCTCGCCAACCACCGCCTGGGTTTCCGCCCTCGTTAACGGCGGCCGCGCGCCTGCGCGCGCGCGGCGTTGCCTCGGTGCCAATCTCTGCCAAGAGCTTTTAGTCTGATTCTCGCTTAAAGCTTGAAAGCTGGCTGCTGCGCTCGCCTAGTGGCCCAACCCTGCTGTGGCTTGCGTATCCATAGTTGCCTGGATTGCGCTGACGTTTGAAGGGGTCTTGAGGAAGTTGAGCATGTCCTGCCACATCATCGGCTCCCATGTCCCCTGGAGGTCGTCAAGGCTGAAGACGAAGCTGGTCGCGTTCACCAGGGCTAGGGCATCCTTCTGCGTGACGGGGTCTGGATAGGCACTCGTCGGCACAGTCTTATTGGGCGAGGTGAAGCCGCCGGCGGTAGCCCAGATCGAGGCGCCGGTTGGACCGGCGAGGTACTTGACGAGGGCCTCAGATTGTGGCGTGTCCTTGAGCATGATCGCCACGTCACCGGCGCCCTGGACCGCGCCCTGGTTGGCTGCGTTGGCGGCCGGCGCGGGGAAGTCAAAGAAGTTGTAGCAGGGGGTCTTGGCGGGATCGATGCTGCAGGCTGCGCCGCCGTTTCCCGTCGTGCCGGGCGCGTAGGTGGCAGAGTTGGCCTTGACCTCATTGGCAACGAAATCACCTTCGAAGACCATCGCCGCTTTCGGCTGCGCACCGGTCTTCGGGAAGACCTTGTCGACACACGTGGGGTAGCTGTTAGAAAGCGAGCCGTTAAGGCCGCCAAGAAGGTTTGAGGGATCCCCTACCAGCTGCCCGAAGGTGGTGAAGGCCGAGGTCACTGTCGGGTCGGTCCACTTGGTGGCGTGGGTCGACAGCGAGTTGTAGCTGGCGGCGCCGGCAGTCTTCAAGTAGATGTTCTGCCAGAAGTCCGCGACGGGCCAACCGATGTCGGTGCAGAGCGAGAACGGCGCGATACCTGATGCCTTCAGGGTGGCCGCGTCCGATATCACCTGCTCCCATGTCGTCGGTGGTGTGGTGATGCCGGCCGCCGCGAACTCCGCGGGATTGTACCAGATCGTGTTCTTGTTGGCGCCCTTGAACCAGACGCCATAGAGCTTGCCGTTTGCAGTCACCAGCTGGTTCCAGGCGTCACCGTAGTTGGCAGAGAGGCTGCCGACGATGCTGGTCAGGTCTTTGATCGAGCCTTGCTTGGCGAGCGTCTGCACGGTGCCGGGGTCTGGCACGAGTGCGACGTCGGGCGGAGCGCCACCCTGAATCGCCGACCCCAACGCGGTGCTGATGGTGCTTCCCTTCGACGTGTAGTTGACTGTGACTCCGGTCGAAGTCGTGAACGGCACCAACGCCGCCTTGAAAGCCTGCTGCTCAGAGCTGGACCACTCCGCCCATAGCGTGACCGAGCCCCCAATGTTTTGCGAGGTGGAAGGGGAGTTCGAGGCGGTGTTTCCGCCACCACAGGCGGCGACGGCCAGGAGAATTCCCAGACCAAGAGTGCTGGCTTTACGACCGATCATCAAGTGACCCCCCAATTACGCCCTTACCGGGCCCTGTCCGATAACCGGGGATTCTAACGCGCGACGGGAATCGTGTCGACGTCCGAGTTCAGAAGTCGGTGGGCGGTCGCCTGGGAGGGTGCTAGATTGGCCGGCTATGTCCAACACCTTTCCCAACGGATTTCTCTTCGGCGCGGTCGTCGGCGCGCACCAGGTCGAGGGCGGCAATACGAACAGCGACTGGTGGTGGTGGGAGCACCGCGAAGGGACGCTCTGCCGCGAGCCATCAGGCGACGCCTGCGACTTCTACCACCGTTACGCCGACGACATCTCGATGCTTGCCGGGCTCGGCATGAACGCGTTCCGCTTCGGCATCGAGTGGGCGCGCATCGAGCCGGCAGATGGCGAGTTCTCGACCGCTCAGCTCGACCACTATCGGCGCATCTTGGAAGCCTGCCACCGCAACTCGGTGACGCCGATCCTCACTTTCCACCACTTCACGCTGCCGAAGTGGTTGCTCGACCTGGGTGGTTTCGCGTCCGAACGATTTCCTTCGCTGTTCGAGCGCTACTGCGATCGCGCCGCAGCCGCGCTGGGAGACGCCATCGGGATCGCATGCACGTTCAACGAACCGCAGGGACTGGGCCAGAGCGGATACCTCCTCGGCATCAATCCACCGGGACATACCGACGACAACACCGGCGCGCAGGCTGCCGTCGACAACCTGCTGGAAGCGCATGCGGCGGGCGCCGCAGCGATCAGGGCACACTCAAGCGCGCCCGTGGGCGTGACGCTGGCAGTCCCCGACATCCAGTACGAGGACGGCGCGGAGCCGGGGGACACATCTCTCGAGATCGAGTCCCGAATCAACGACAGGTTCTTCGAGCTCGCGCGCCGCGACGACTTCGTCGGCGTCCAGACCTACACTCGCTTTCGAATCGGTCCTGAGGGCCCGCGCAGTCCCGGCCATGATTGGAGCGATTGGACGCGGGAGATCGAAGAAACCGATGACACGACTCAGATGGGCTACGAGTACTACCCACAGGCGCTGGGCGGAGCGATCAGGCGCGCGTGGAAGAGCACTGGTGGAATCCCAATCCTCGTGACCGAGAACGGGATTGCGACATCGGTCGATGAGAAGCGGGTCTCCTTTATCGATGCGGCGCTGCGCGAAGCGCAAGCGTGCATGGCAGAGGGAATCGACGTGCGGGGCTACCTGCACTGGTCGCTGCTCGACAATTTCGAGTGGGCGTTCGGCTACGGACCCACCTTCGGGCTGGTGGCGGTGGATCGCCACTCATTCGTGAGGTACCCGAAGCCGAGCGCGGCGTGGCTCGGCGCAGTGGCGCGGGCACGCAGCCTGCCCGAACGGGCTGGCGCCGCTTCGGGGTCTGTGTGATCGGACGAAACACCGCCTGAACTAAGGGCGGGGATATTCGGGCCCGGAAGTCCACGCATATCCCTCATTGTTATGCGGGGGAGAGAATGCGCCCGCCTATGGAATCAGCTTGGGGCCTTGGGGCTGTGCTTCGCGGCGTGGTCGCCGACATGCAGCACGCCTCGAAGGCGGATATCGTCTCGATCTTCCTCTATGAAGAGTCGACCCACACCTACTACGCCCCATTTGCCACCGGCCAGCCGCAGGAGAGCCTGCTCGATTCGCTGACCGACATGCGCGAGCAGCTCGCCCGATATTCGAACGACTTGAGCCAGGGCAAGGTGCCCGACGACATCGCTGTGCACCACTACGGCTCGACCGTCTGGCTGACCGTGACGCGGCAGCGGCTCGTTGCACGGGATGCGCCGGCCGAGATCGACAGCACGTTCATCAGGCGCTACCAGATCCAGGCGACGATCGGGCTGCCCTTGCTGGCCGGCGAGCGCTTCCTCGGCCTCATTTATCTCAACTACCGAAGTCGCGACCAGGCGCCTGACGGCGGGAGGCTGGCCGAGCTCGAACGGCGCGCCGCCAGCGCGGCAGCGGCGGTCGCGGCTGTGCTGGCGGCAGCCGAGCGTTCGGCGCTCGACGGCGTCGGGAGGCTGGCGGCTCTCCTGACCGCGCCGGCGGGGGCCGAGCGAACCGACATCAAGGAGCTCAGGCGACTGCTCTCAATTGCGCTTGCCGAGCTGCTCCTGGCCAGTGAGCTCGATGGCGCCGCCATCTACCAGTTCGCGGCGCATCGCACGAGTCTCGAGCTGGTGACCGCCCACGCTCCGGTGGCCGCTCCACCTCGCATCGAGCGCGCCGATCCCACCGCATTGTGGCCGGCGGTGCTGATGGACGCCGTGGCGTCGTCGATCGCCAATGCGGACCTGCATCCAGTCGCCACCTATGCGCTGGGCAGCGAGCTGGAGCCGCACGGTTATCTCGTGGTGTTGAGCCGCGACCGCCTCGCCACCGTTCGTCGGGCACCGGCCACCGACCTGCTGCTCAGGGCCGGCGCCGAGCTGATCGGCAGCTCGCTGGCGAGCCAGCGCCTGATCGCCGAGCTGGAGAATAGCAACCGCCTGCTCGGTGCCCTGGGGAACATGACCACCGCGATGCTCAAGCCGGGTGGCTCTCGCCAGGACGTGCTCGAGGCGGTGGCGGGACATCTCACGGACGCGGCAGTGCCGGAGTTCGACTTTCATTTCGCCAGCGTCTACCTGCTGGAGGAGCGGGCGGGCGAGACGATGGTCGTGAGCAAGGCGGCGGGCGCGGCAACCACCGCTGCCGTCGATTCAGCAGAGAGCTCGAGAGGAGGGGTGCGGCGCGCACGGGTGCCGCGGTGGGTCCTCGAGGACGAGCGCCAGCTCGCGCCGGATGACGTCCTCGTATACGTCGCGCGGACCTGGCAGGTGGCTGTCGTGGGTCCGAAGCCGTTGGGCGGCCAGACCGACCGGGCCGATGTTGTCGCCGGGGCCCTTCCGGCGCACGCAGCCTGGGCTGACGTGCCCGTGGTGCGCAGCGACGGCACAGTGCTGACTCACGTCACGGCCTGCCTCATCGGCCCGGGTACCGATACGCGGGCCGGCTTGGCCGGCGATCCGCCGTTCACGCTTGCGGGCGAGGTGTTCGAGAAGAGCGGGCACGGCGAGCTGATCCGGATCTTCCTGCCCTTCGGTTCCGACCCCAATCACCGGGCGACCGGAGTGCTCGAGGTCGGTTATCACCGCACGCACGATAGGCGGCCAGACTGGGGCCAGATCGAAGCGCTGCGCGCCGCGGCGGCGCAGGTAGCGGTGGCGGTCGAGACAGCGCGGCTGTACGAGGAGGCGCGGCGCCATGGCGACGAGCTCGAGCTGAGCGCCGACGTCAGCCGCGCGATCGCGTCCTCTATCGACCTCGATCAGACCCTTCGGTTGGTCGCCCAGGGTCTGGTTCGCCTGGTCGATGCGTCGCTCTGTCAGATCGCCCTGTACGAAGAGGACCGCGAAGGGTGGTTCGGCGCTGCAGCGTCCGACCAGGAAGAGTTGTGGCGGCGGCAACACGGTGAACGCTCGGAGCCGTCCTTCCTGTTCGACGTGCTTGATCGCGGCGAGCCGCTGGTGGTCGAGGACGCGAGCGCGAATGACCGAGTCAGCGCTTCGTACGTCAAGGCATTCGGCGTGCGGTCGCTGCTGGCTCTTCCGCTGATCGCCGACGGGCAGCCAATCGGCGCCGCAGTGCTTGTTGAGCGCGGTCATCTGCGCACGTTCACGCCTGAGGAGGTCGAGCGCGTGCAGGGCCTCGCACTGGGCGCCGCGGTCGCGATCAAGAACGCGCGCTTGCACGCGCTCGCGGAAGAGGAGCGTCACCTGCAGAAGGATTTCGTGCTCGTTGGGTTTGGCCAGTGGGGTCAGAAGGCGTACGGCCACCTGCAGACGCTGAAGCAGTTCTTCAATTTTCGAATTCACGTTGTGGAGCAGGACCTGCCCGGCGCTCGAGAGCGCCTCGCGACGCGCGAGGAGGAGGTCCGCACGCATGGCGATGCTTTCTACTGGGATGGGGCAGCACTGCCGGCGCATGAGCAGCTGCAGCGCGAGCTGGAGTCCAGCTCCTACGTGATCACGTACATCGCGACGCCGGCCGCGACACACCTGCCCACGCTCGCGCTGTACTACGACCTCAGTGATGTGGTGTTGATCGAGAAACCACTGGGCGCGCCGCCCGAGGATTACCGCGAGTTTCTCGACCAGGCACCGGGCGGGGTCGAGATCGTGGCCGCCGACCACTACTACTTCAAGCTCGAGGTGCGGTTGCTGCAGCTTCTGCTGACCGAGGAGCGGACGCTTCGCGATTTCCTCGACAACGTGGAAGAGATTCGCATCGAGATACTGGAAGAGCAGCCGCTGGTGGGAGCGGCGGCCGACATCGGCGTGATCGCGGACCTGATCCCCCACGCGTTCGCGATCATCTCGCTGCTCACGCCGATCGATCGGATCCATCTGGATGAGGAGAGGCCGTTGTCGGTGGGGCGGCATGAAGGGCTCGCGGGCCAGCGTGAAAGTTATGCGCGCGTCAACGCGACGTTCCAGAACCGGGGGCGGTCGGTGCGGTTGATCATCGACGTCGGCAAGGGGGCGGAGAACGCCAAGTGGATCAAGCTGAGCGGGGAGCGGCGCGCAGGCGGGCGCAGCCCGAGCTACAAGTTCGATTTCGGGCGGGGCGAGGCGATCGACGGGACGCAGGCGACAGTGCGGGCCGCGGTGCGCAGGATTCGCGAGCCGGGGGTACCCGACAACGCCCACCTCAACATGCTCCGACACGTGATTGAGAAGAGACACCCGGCGGTCGGCATCCTCTCAATCCGCGAAGCCATACGCGCCAACCAGAGGGTGCGAGACCTCGAGGGGATGGCGGTAGACCTGCTCGCACGAGGCGAAGTCACGAACTACGCGATCGGCACCCGACCGGCGTTCGATGCAAAACACGCGGTGACGACGACGTAGCTTTTTAGGTTACGGAGCCGGTCCAGGCCGCATAGTATTTGGGACATGACGGACATCAAATCGACCAAGCTGTTCCAGGGCTTGCCTGACGGGGAGATCAAGAAGATCGAACGCCAGCTGAAGGCGGTTCAGCATCCCGCCGGCCACGAGATCGTCATGCGGGGCGATGGCGGCGTTGGTTTCATGATCATCACGGACGGCACGGTGACCGTCACCACGGTCCAGGGCAAGAAACGAAAGCTCGGGCCCGGCGATTCCTTCGGCGAGATGGCGCTCCTCGACCATGAGGGCCGAAGCGCCACCGTCAAGGCCGACACCGCCGTGTCGCTGGCCACGATCCCCGAATGGGGCTTCAAGTCATTTCTGGCCGAGCACCCCGAGGTCGCGTTCCGCCTTATGCAGGTCCTGAGCCAGCGGGTGCGTCAAGCCGAGGGCGAGTAGACCCTACGACGGGGCTCGGACACGACCAAATGGGCACAAATGGCTCGATTAAGGCCCAAGGTGCGACCAAAAGTGCCCGAGTGGCGCAGGACCCGGCCGACTTATCCGATTAAGGCTTTGAACAAAGCCTCCTGGCGCTTTTCCGCTTTCTTGTAGGCGACTGTGGCGGCCTTGTTGGGGGTGAATGTGCGCCCAACTCCGGCGGTCAGGCGCTCGGCCTGGGTGAGGCCCAGGGTTTCCAAAGCGAACATTGCGGCGCCTCTGCTGCTCGCTTCTTTTGGGCCCCCTACGACGATCTCGCGCCCGATCGCGTCGGCCATCATTTGCATCCACGCGGGTGAGCTCAAAATGGCCGCGCCGCTGGCGACGGCGACTATCCGCTTTGTCTTAGCCGGGCCCGCGAGAACCAGGACCTCGCCGACCGCCCGCGAGACCAGCGCCATCAGCCTGTCGGCATCGACCTCCGCCGTGCCGTCGGGAAGCACGCGCGCGACGTGAGGAATGTGCACTTCGATGCCTGGAACCGGCCGGGCTCGCAGGTCGTGGAGGATGGCCCTCACCGACGAGCTGCCCACACGACGGCGACGACGTACCCTGCCGGGGCCACGGCGACTACTCGGGGGCGGGCGTGGGGTAGGGTACCGACGTCTTACCGAGCGACTGGAGCCGCGTCGGCAGGATGGTCAGCTCCGGTACGTGGGCGCGTCGAGGAAGCTTCAAGAGCATCACGCACGCCTCGGCGACGTCCTCGGGGCGGAGCATTGCCTCAGCCACCTCGGGCGTAGGTGGGGACGGCCGCTTGAGCAACAGCTGGGTGTTGACGAGGCCGGGTTTGATGACTGAGAAGCGGACGCCGTTCATGTGCTCCTCGAACCCTGCAGCGGCCGCCAGGGCGCTCATGCCCGCCTTGCTCGCCGCGTAGGCGGGGCCGCTGAGGTCCGGCCATTGGCCTGAGACGCTGCCGATCAGCAAGACGTCGCCCCGAGCCTCGCGCAGCTTGTGCAGCCCCGCGTTGATGAAGTAGAACGCGCCGCTGAGGTTCACTGCGATGAGGTGATTCCACACGTCCGGCGTGATTTCCTCCAGGCGGCGCCGCGGCACGTTGTCGCCTGCTGCGCAAACCAGGATGTCGAGTTGGTCCAGCGAATCGACGAACCGCTGAACCGCCGGCTGGTCCGTCACGTCGAGCTTCACCGGACCGCGGCGTCCGATCGCGTGGCAGGTGACGCCCGCATCGGTGAGGCTCGCGACGACGGCCGCGCCGATCCCGCTCCCGCCGCCGGTGACGATGGCGACCTTGCCGGCCAGCGATTCAGGCACTGAGGAAGACCTTGATGTCATCGGTCGGCCCTTTCGCCAGGAGCGCAAAGGCCGCAGGACCGTCGTCCAGCGGCAGCACCGCTTTCAGGTCGCCGATCCCGGCCTTGCCCTGCGCCAGCCAATCGAGCGACTGCTGAAAGTCTGCATCCGAGTAGGCAAACACGCCGCGGATGGTGTGGTTGCCGCGGATCACGCGCCGCCACGGCAGCGGGGTCTCGTCGCTGTGCATGCCGATGAAGACGGCTGTGCCCCCCGGGTTCAGCAGGTCGAGGGCGAGCAGGCGCGTCGCCTCCGAACCGACAGCGTCGACCACGACGTCGGCCCCGAGCCGCAAGCCTTCGGCATTGGCGTGGCTGGCGTGGGCGCCCAGGCGCGTGGCGTGCTCGCGGCGCGTCGGGTGGCTCTCAATGACGGTGAGCGACGCGATGCCATGGAGCAGCGCCGCCTGCATGCACCCGAGACCGATGGTCCCGGCGCCAATGACCACCGCGGTCTTCGCGCCATCGGGCGCTCCCTGGCGGATGGCATGCACGCCGTTCGCCAGCGGCTCGGCGAGCGCGCCGAGACGGGCGTCCATGCCGGCCGGCATCTCGAAGAGGCAGCGCTCAGGCACGGAGACGATGGTGGCGAAGCCGCCAGGCACGGCGACGCCGACCAGATAGCGTTCAGGGCAGAGGTTGCGGCCACCACTCGCGCAGTGGATGCAATAGCCACACCCGACTATCGGATTGACGGCCACGCGCTTGCCCAGCCAGGTCCTGTCGACGGACTCCCCCACCTCGATCACCGTGCCCGCGAGCTCATGACCCATCACCAGCGGCGGCACGCGGTTCGACATCATGCCGAGGTAGCCTTCGACCTCCGAGCCGCAAATGCCTGTTGCCTCGCTGTGGACCAAAGCTTCGCCGGCCTTGGGGCGAGGGTCAGGAACCTCGTCCACGGTCATCCAGCCGGGGCCGCGCCAGGTCAGTGCCTTCACTCCTGTCCCATCCCTATCTCATCATCCGCTTACTCATGCGGCGTCACTTTTTGAACGGTTACTTTCAGTGCGTTGGGGAGTAGCCTACGCAAGCTCCGAAATGGCTGACAAGAAAAAGGTGACCGCAAACCCTGCAAAGCGCGCCGGGTCGCCGAAGCAGCTCGAGAAAAAGGCGTACGAGAAG
The DNA here is from genome assembly GCA_003139695.1 of Candidatus Dormiibacterota bacterium. Classification (GTDB taxonomy): domain Bacteria; phylum Chloroflexota; class Dormibacteria; order Dormibacterales; family Dormibacteraceae; genus Palsa-872. The sequence continues at coordinate 175,878 of PLJM01000025.1, forward strand.
GAGCTTCGGCGCCTACAGGTTGAGCTCGTTCAGCTGGAGGAATGGATCCGCCACCACAACCTGCGCGTGGTCGTCGTGTTCGAAGGTCGGGACACGGCCGGCAAGGGCGGTGTCATCAAACGGATAACGGCGCTGCTCAACCCTCGCTTCTGCCGGGTCGTGGCCCTCACCGCCCCGACCGAGAGAGAGCGGACAGAGTGGTACTTCCAGCGCTACGTCGCGCACCTGCCTTCGGCAGGCGAGATGGTCCTGTTCGATCGGAGCTGGTACAACCGCGCGGGCGTCGAACGCGTCATGGGGTTCTGCACCGACGAGGAGTACAAGGAGTTCAAGCGCGCGTGTCCAGAGTTCGAGAGGATGCTCGTGAGGTCTGGAATCATCCTCATCAAGTACTGGCTGTCCGTGAGCGACGATGAGCAGGAGCGCCGGTTCAGGGCGCGCATCAAGGACCCGAGCAAGCGATGGAAGCTGAGCCCAATGGATCTGCAGGCTCGCGCGCGCTGGGTCGACTACTCCGAGGCCAAGGACAAGATGTTCAAGTTCAGCGACATCAAAGAGGCGCCATGGCATGTAGTCGAGACCGACAACAAACGCGCGGCTCATCTGAACCTGATCACGCACTTCCTCAAGCAGATCCCATACAGCGATGTGCCGCACGAAGAATCGTTCAAGTTGCCGTCCCGGCAGAAGCGCAAGTACAGCAGGCCGCCGAAGGCCTCAATGAGGATGGTGCCCGTCCGCTACGAGGTGGTTTGACCTGCGTCAGGACTCACTTAAAATGCGGGCGACTGCATCGAGGTAGCGCGAGTCTCTCGAGCGTTCGCGCGCGATCCAGTATTCGGCACCCCAAAAGACGTAGGCGTCCAGATCAAAGCCCGCTTCACGGGCCCAACCAATGCACCGGTTGTAGTTCTGAATGACCAGCTCCGGCGTGCAGCTGTACATCGAACGGCCTGGCGGGCTCGGCGGCACCGTCACCGCCTCCCATGGCTCGGCCTGCCCCTCGGAGATCATCAGCCGCTTCCCGCTGCTGCGAGCCCACGCGAAGATTTCCTTCCGCCGTCGCTGATTGCCCGCGACGTCCTCACCATGCAAGTAGACAGTTGTTGCGCCCAGCTTCATCAGAGCGTGCCGCGGGTAATAGTCGATGCCCACCACATCGGCGAGCTGCTGCGCTATCGCCAGTGAGTCGCCCTGGTCTCGAGTGCTCCACCACTGCTGCGCACGCACCGGCGTCGAGGTGGGCAGGAAGCCGTTCATCATGATCGCCCTGGTTGAATCTGCCTTCCTGACTGCATCCACCTCCGCCTTCACGAAGTCGGCGGACAGGCGCCACGAGTGCTCCACCCCGAGCGGGTCGACAGCTTCGTGCTCGACCTGCCAGGCCACGATCGCGGTCCTCCCTCGATAGCGGTCGACGATCCGCGTGACGAACGCGAGCGCGGCGGCGATCAGAGGTTGATGCGTTTCCGGCCGAACAAGAATGCCTTCTCTCAGTGGCTTCTGCACGTGGTGGGCCGGCACGAAGAATTCGGGGTAGCCGAATGTCTTCAGCGGTCCCACGCAAAGAATTATTCGTTTGCCGGCGCGCTCCGCAGCGTCGACCTGCCAATCCAGCTCGCTGGGATCGAACTCTCCCGGCGCACGCTCGATGCGATTCCAGTAGGCGCCCAGCCGAATAAGCGTGAAGGGATAGCTGAGGATCTGGTCTAGCGTCGCCCGGGCATCAAGGCCGAGCGCGTCGACCTGCGGAGGTCGAAAGCTGACGCCAAGCTCGGTCTTCTCGCGCGCGGCGACCGGCACGTCGCGCCATCGATCGGTCGACGGAGCGGCGGCTCTCCGAAGGCGTACCTCCGAGACTATCGGCAGCGCAAGTCGAGTGGCCAGAGCAGCCATCCTAGTCCCGCGCAATACTCTGTTCCGGTGAGCGACTGCTGCACGCCGAAGGGCTACCGGCAGATCTTCAGCGAACGCGGCGCGCGGGCGCAGGCGCGCGACTACCGCCGCAATGGCCTCGACGCCACCTCGCGCCGCATCGTGGACCTGTTGAAGGAACGGGGCGTTCAAGGGTTGACGTTGCTGGAGATTGGCGGCGGGATCGGCGCGATCCAGATCGAGCTGTTGAAGGCGGGCATGGCCCGCGCCGTCAGCGTGGAGCTGACTCCCAGCTACGAAGCGAGCGCGGCCGGCCTTCTGCGCGAGGCGGGCCTGGCGGATCGGGTCGAGCGCCGCGTGATGGACTTCGTCGAAGCCGCCACCGAAGTCGCATCTGCCGACATCGTCGTGATGAACCGCGTGGTGTGCTGCTACCCGGACCTGCCGCGCCTCGAGGGGGCTGCGGCGGACCACGCACTGCATACCCTCGTCATGAGCTTTCCGAAAGAACGATGGTGGACGAGGGTGATGGTGTGGATGGCGAACGTTGGCATGGCCATCACTCGGCGCGAGTTCCGCATATTTCTGCACCCGGTCGTCCAGATCTGGGCCACCGGCGAGTCACATGGCCTCGAGCGGTCGGTCAGCCGTCCCGGAGTGTTCTGGGAAATCGCCGCCATGCAGCGTGGGGCGGCGCTGCCGGCCACCGTCTAAGGCAAGAAACGCCCGGCTTGGGGCGTCGTCACCTTTACAGATGCAAACGCGTTCCCGCGGAGCGATCGGACTCGCGCTGGCGCGGTCGCTGCACTCGTGCCGTCGAGTCACGCGGGACGTGTGGTGGCGCCCGCGGTTCCTGGCACGACCTGCCAGGTGTTCCCCGATCATCGAATAGATCACTTTGCGCATACGTCGATCTTGACGGGAATCTAGTCTTTGTCGTCGTGAGCAGCCAGCCGGTCGGCATCTTCGACTCCGGCGTCGGCGGTCTGTCTGTGCTGCGCGACATCCGTGCGGCGCTGCCCGCGGAGTCGATCGATTACGTCGCCGACTCTGCCAACGCGCCATGGGGCGACAAGCCGGCGGAGTTCATCCGCGTGCGTGGGCTCGAGATCGCGGGCTTTCTCGTGGCGCAGGGAGTGAAAGCGATGGTCATCGGCTCGAACACCGGGACCGCCGGCTCCGCGGAGGCCCTTCGCGCGACGCTGACCATGCCGGTCATCGCCATCGAGCCGGGCATCAAGCCGGCGGCGGCGGCGACCAGGTCCGGGGTCGTCGGCGCGATTGTGACGACCACGATGGGCGCTTCCGACCGCATGGCCTCCCTACTCGACCGCTTCGGGCGGAACGTCCGCGTGATCAGCGTGCCTGTGCCAGGCCTGGTGGAGCACGTCGAGGCGGCCGACCTCGACAGCGCCGAGCTGCGCGGATTGGTCGAGGGGTACGTGAGACCCCTGCTCGACCAGGGCGCGGACACGATAGTGCTCGGGTCGACGCACTACGTGTTCCTGCGGCCGCTGATCGCCGAGATCGCCGGTGACGACGTCACGATCATTGATACAGGTGCAGCGGTTGCGCGCCAGCTAGCGCGCGTCCTCGCGGAGCGTGGCCTGGCCGCGCCGCATGAGGCAAAGGCCAGCGAGCGTTTCTGGACCAGCGGCGACCCTGAGGAGTCGCAGCGCGTGATGTCAGCTCTCCTGGGCAGGAAGGTCAGCGTCAAGAAGCTGACCGTTTAGCGCGGCGATAATACCGACGCACGTGAGAGATCAGGTCGCGGTGGTGACGGGCGCCGGCAGCGAAGCCGGGATTGGTTTTGCGATCGCACGCCGTCTTCACTCCGCAGGCTTCCAAGTCGCCATCGCGTCGACTACCGATCGCATTCACGACCGCGCGCGAGAGCTGGACTCGAGCGGAAAGACGGTCTTCGCGTTCGTCGCCGACCTCACCGACGAAGAGGCGGCGCGAAACGTCGTCGAGTCCGTGCTACGGCAGACGAAGCGGATCGATGTGCTGGTCAACAACGCCGGCATGGCTCAAACCGGCCGGCCGGCGCAAGACATGACGGTGCAGCAGACGCCTTACGCGGACTGGCAGCGGCAGATCGCGATCACGCTCAACACCGCCTTCCTCATGACCCGTGCCGTGCTGGCCGGCATGGTGGCCAGGAAGTACGGCCGGATCGTGAACGTGTCATCGGTGACCGGTCCGTTGGTGAGCCACCCGGGCTGGGCCGCCTACAGCGCGGCGAAGGCCGCGATGGACGGGATGATGCGGGCGGTGGCGCTGGAAACCGCCGCGGATGGCATCACGATCAACGCTGTCGCGCCTGGTTGGATCGCGACGGCGTCATCGGCAGAGAGTGAGCACTCCGCCGCTTTGTACACGCCGATCGGGCGGGCAGGCACGCCCGACGAGGTGGCGGCCGCGGTTGCTTTCCTGGCCTCGCCCGACGCGTCCTACATCACCGGCCAATCGCTCGTTGTCGATGGTGGCAACATTCTTCAAGAGGACAAGGGCCCGTCGCGATAGTCGGTTGGTAGTCGAACGATCACCTGACCGTACTTAGTAGACTCCCGGCGATGGGTGACCGCGGCGACAAGGTGATCGGGCCCGTCGACCCCATGCAGGTGCCGCGGTTTGCCGGTCCGGCCACGTACGCCCGCCTGCCGGCGCTGGATGCGGTGGGCAAGGCCCAGGTGGCGATCCTCGGCGTGCCCTTTGACAGCGGTGTCGTCTACAGGCCGGGCGCGCGATTCGGGCCGGCCGCGATCCGGGCCGGATCCAGGATGCTGCGTCCTTTCAATGCGTGGACCGAGGCGGAGCCGTTTGCCCAGCAGGTGGCGGATGCCGGCGATGTGGCCTGCACGCCGTTCAGCATCGAGCAGGCCATTGGCGAGATCGAGGCGGCGGCGAAGGCGACGTACGAGCGCGCGCCGCATGTTTTAGCGATCGGCGGCGACCACACGGTCGCGTTGCCGATGTTGCGCGCGGCGTCGGCGCGCTTCGGGCCGCTCGCCTTGGTCCATTTCGACGCGCACCTCGACACGTGGAACACGTACTTCGGCGGCGCGCGCTACACGCATGGGACTCCGTTTCGGCGCGCGGCGGAGGAGGGGCTGCTCGACCTACGGCGGTCGCTGCACGTCGGGACGCGCGGACCGCAGTTCTCGGCGCAGGACCTGCCCGAGGACGCGGCGCTCGGATTCCGGCTGATCGATGGACGCGCAATTGACGATCGCGGCGCGGCCGCCATCGCGAGCGAGATTCGGGAGGTTGTCGGCCAGGCACAGACGTATGTGTCGCTCGACATCGACGTCCTCGACCCTGCGTTCGCACCCGGCACTGGGACGCCCGAGGCCGGCGGCTGGAGCAGCCGAGAAGCGATCGCCGTCATCCGAGGCCTGGGCGGGATACGGCTCGCCGCGGCCGACGTGGTCGAGGTGGCGCCGGCGTACGACCACGCGGAGGTCACGGCGATAGCCGCGGCCAACATCGTCTATGAGCTCCTTTGCCTGTTCGCGATGACCAAGGGCGACGGTTAGCTCGCCGCAGTCGACGTGACCGCCAAAGCGACAGCCGCAGAAGTGGGGTCGCGAGGCCGGGGCCACTCGAGAACGGCCATGTTTTGGTGGGCCGGGAGGGATTTGAACCCCCACAGCTTTCGCGGGTGGTTTACAGCCACTTGAGCTCGCCAATGCCCAGCCGACCCAGCAACAGGTGCCGCCACCCAGTTGGCGGCGCGACGGCTATCGTACCCGCTCAAGCGGATCGCCCGACGCCATAATTCCCCCGTGGCGCGAGGCTACGCTCGATATGTCCTTGCCGTCATGGTGGGGATCAACTTCCTCAATTACATGGACCGCTACGTGGCCGCGGTGGCCGCGCCCCTCATCCAGAAGGAGTTCGGCCTCAGCAACACCGAGGTCGGACTTCTCGCATCGGCGTTCCTGCTTGTCTACGCTGTGGCCGCCCTGCCGTTCGGCTACTGGGCGGACCGCGGCGTGCGCCGGACCGTGGTCGGGGTCGGGGTCGGCATCTGGAGCATCGCCACGCTCTTCACCGGCTTTGCGCGCAACTTCTTCCAGCTCTTCCTGAGCAGGGCAGTCCTCGGAATCGGCGAGGCCAGCTACTACCCAGCGGGAACCTCTTTGCTGTCGGACTATTTTCCGAAGGACCAGCGCGGCCGGGTGATGTCGATATGGGGCGTGGGCAGCACGATCGGCATCGCGGTCGGTTTCGCCGGTGGCGGCTACATCGCCGATAAATTCGGCTGGCGCGACGCATTCTTCTTTGCAGCAATCCCCGGAATTCTGTTCGCGCTGCTGGCTTTCGGGCTGCGCGAACCGTTGCGCGGCAGCGTCGAGGGGCGCGGCCCTGCCCTCAGGCAGACCCGCGATGCGAACCTGCGGACGTTTCTGAACCTCATTCGAATCCCTACTCTGAGGGCCACGATCCTGTCGCAGACAGCTCTGTATTTCGTCCTTGCTTCCAACGCTTTTTGGCTGCCCACCCTCCTGGTTCGCCGATTCGACCTTTCGGTCAGTCAGGCGGGGCTCTTCGCCGGCATAGTCCTCGTGTTGGGCGGCCTGATCGGCACTCTAGCCGGCGGATGGATCGCAGACCGCCTGGCTGCAAAGAACCCAGCCGCCTACCTGCAGGTCGGGATCGTGGGCTTTTTGATCGGCGCCGTCTTCATCGTCATCTCTCTGGTGGCTCCACTGAACATCGGGCCGATTCCGATTTTCGTTCCGGCGTTCTTAATCACCGTGATCGCCCTCTACCTGAACGCCGGTCCGTTCACCGCTGTGGCGCAGAACGTCGTGTCGCCCGCACTTCGAGCAAGCTGCGTGACGATGCTGCTTTTCGTCGCTCACGTGTTCGGTGATTCGCACTCCACCTTCGACGTTGGCTTCCTCGCGGATCGGCTCGGCAGCCTTCAGTCCGCCCTGTTGATCACATCACCCACCTTGCTCATCCTCGCCGCGATCTTCGCGGCCACCGGGCTGCGCTCGGTCAAGCCGGACACGCAAGCAATGGAAGACGAGTGGGCCAAGCGCCCGGCGCAGCAGACGAACGCCGCGAGTGGTGCTTAGTAGATAAACCCGACCAGCGCGCTCCCCAGCTGCCCGGGCTTGATGGTGCGCTCGTCGATCACACCGAACGCGACGAAGTTCATCTCAGACACCGTCCACGAGCCGTCGGCGTTCACTGCCTCGACGTAAGCGACGTGACCGAGATAGCTCTCCCAGGTGACCATGATCGCGCCGACCTTCGGCTTCGAGCCGACCGGGTAGCCGGCGGCTGCGGCGTTCTGGTACCAGAAGCCCGCGTCGCCACGCCAGGTCACGTTGCGCTTGGTGGCCACGTAGTAGGTGCACCAACCGGGAGGGAAGCCTGTGGCCGGGTATGGGCCAAGGCAGCAGCCGAGGATGATCGGGTGGTAGGAGCCGCCACCGGTGCCTGTCTGCGCGAGGTTCTGAAACACGCTTGGGGGTGGCGGGAATGCCCCACCGACGCCGCCAGGGATGACGAGGACGGTGCCCGCGGTCAGCACCGGGCTGCGCAGGCGGTTGAAGTCGAGGATGGTCTGGGCGTCTGACCGGTATCTGACGGCGAGCTTGGCGAGCGTGTCAGTCGCCTTGGTGGTGACAACGATGCCGCGAACCGGCGGGATCACCACTTGATCGCCCGTCGCGACCACAGCGCTGGAGATCAAGTTGGTGTTCGACCAGCGAATCTCGCTGACCGTGACGTTGAACTTCTTGGCGACCTCTTTCAGGGTTTGGCCGGCGGCGATCGTATAAGTGACCGGAGTGTGGCTGATGGGGGCCGACAGCGGGATGGCCATCGGCTTGATGATCGTGCTGAACCGGCCCAGTGAGACGTCGCCCACCGTTCCGCCCTCGCCGCTGACGGTCGCCTCAGCGTTGACTGTCCCGATGCTGGCCGTGAAGGAGGACTGGTAGTGGCGATCCAACGACGCGTACCCGGAGATCGCGACCGCTATTGCGAGCACGACCGCATGGGTCAGATAACGATGGATTTTCAATACGTACCCCTAAAGCGATGTAAACCCGTCCACGTCGGACGGATCCCCCAAGACGCGGGTCACCCTATCAGACCCGCGCCAAGCCCGTCAACCCTAAAACCCTAGGGTTGGGGACCTGCGAACGGCTGGGGAAGGTGATGACCGTGAACTCACCTTGAATACGGGCCGCGAGACCCCGAAAAGGCCCCCAGCGAACAACAGTTCGCCCCAGCAAAACAGCTCGGCTGGGCGTTCTGCGCCCAGCCAATGGCTTGTCCACACGGTATTGAACGGTAAAGAGGAACTTCCCTTGCAAAAGCCTTGGAAACCGGCCGTCGGCAGGTGAGGGGGATAAGCTGCGCTCGATCGAGATGAGCAGACTCCAAACGCCGGTATGCGACTTGCTTGGAATCCAGATTCCGATCGTTCAAGCGGGCATGAGCACGTACACCACGCCCGAGCTGGTGGCGGCGGTGAGCAACGCAGGCGGCCTCGGGATCATCGGCGGCCTGTTCCGAGATGCTGACGAGCTGCGTGACGAGATCCTCAAGGTGCGGCAGCTGACCTCTCGGCCGTTCGGCGTCAACCACGTCGTTTCACAACTCGACTCTGGCGCGATTGACGTGACCCTCGAGCTGCGCGTTCCAGTCCTCTCCCTCGCCTGGGGGAAAGCCGATGAGATTGTCCGCCGCGCTCACGACGCCGGCATGAAGGTCATCCATCAGGTGAACACGCCGGAGGAAGCAGGGCGTGCAGCGTCGGATGGCGCTGACGTCATCGTCGCGCAGGGCGCGGAGGGTGGCGGTCACGTCGGCGCCATGTCCACGCTGCCGTTGGTGCCGCAGGTCATAGATGTGGTCAACGGCGTGCCCGTGCTCGCGGCCGGCGGAATCGCTGACGGGCGTGGTCTCGCCGCAGTGTTGATGCTCGGCGCGCAGGGAGTGTTGGTCGGGACTCGGTTCCTCGCCACGCCGGAGGCACGCGGCCGCGGCCACTCAAAGGACGTGATCCTCAACGCGCTGGGCAGCCAGACCGTGGCCAGCAAGTTTTTCGACGACGTGCTCGGCCTTCGCTGGCCCGGGGCATTGGTGCGTTCGATTCGGAATCCGCTGCTCGACAGGTGGGCCCAGCGCCAGCAGGACTGGGCTCTCGCCGCGGAGCAGATTCGTCCGTCGCTGGAGGCAGCCTTGGCAGCCGGGGACTTCGTGATCGCGGGCGAGTCGGCGGGGCTGATCCATGACATAGTGCCCGCCGGCGAGCTGGTGGCAAGAATCGCGCGAGAAGCAGAAGCGCTGCTCGGCTGAGTTAGGGCCCGCCTCGCACGTAGATGTTCTGTCCGGAAACGAAGCTGGACTCATCGCTGCACAAGAAGGCGATCACGTTTGCGATGTCCTGCGGCTGACCCACCCGACGCAGCGGGATCTGCGAAGCCGCGCCCAACTTGAATGCCTCGTAGTCGACGCCCATGCGCTCAGCGGTCGCTCGCGTCATCCGCGTCTCGACAAATCCCGGCGCGACCGTGTTGACGTTGACGTTGTATTGGCCGAGCTCGATGGCCAGAGTTCGCGCCATGCCCTGAAGGCCCGCCTTCGCTGCCGAGTAGTTGGCCTGGCCCCGATTCCCGAGCGCCGAGGTCGAGGACAGAAACACCATCTTCCCGTACTTGTTATCGACCATGTGCTTCTGGGCTGCTCGCGCGCACAGAAATGTGCCCTTGAGGTGCGTGTCGATGACGGCGTCCCAATCCTCGTCGGTCATCTTGAAGAGCAGGTTGTCGCGGATGATGCCGGCGCAGGTTACGAGCACGTCGAGCCGCCCGAGCTCCTTGACGGTCCGCTCGACCATGCTCTCGACCTGCGCTCGATTGCTCACGTCGCAGGCAATGGCCAGCCCACCGAACGGGCCCGCGATCTCCTTGGCCGGGCCCTCGTCGAGGTCTGACACCGCGACCTTGGCTCCTTCCTTGGCGAAAAGCTGCGCGGTCGCCGCACCGATTCCACGCCCTGCGCCAGTGACGAGCGCGACCTTCCCCTCAAATCTCATACGGTCTCGGTCTCCAGTGCGGTGCCACCGTCCTTGCGTGGATCGGAAGCGCCGCGAAAATGGCCATCGCTGTCTGCAGCGATGACCTGCGGACGCGCGAAGTATGAGTCGTAATTCAAAGTGCGCCGATTGACCTTGTAGCCCAGCCTCTCCAGGCTGCTGGTCACCGCGAGCGGGATCCGCGCCTCGGTCTGGACGATGTCTCCCTGGAAGTCGAGGCGCGGTGCGCTCACGGCCTCGACCGGCGTCATTTGATGGTCGATGAGGTTGACCAGCACCTGCAGGATTCCAGTGACGATCTTCGTCCCGCCCGGAGCGCCGATGCAGATGGTCAAGTGTCCGTTGTCGAAGACCATGGTGGGCGTCATCATCGTGACCCGCGTCTTGCCCGGGCGCACCGAGTTTGGCGTGCCCGGCCTTGGGTCGAAGCAATTCATGTAGTTGTTGTAGCCAAATCCAAGGCCGGGGGTCACCACTCCGCTGGCCGAGCCGAGCGTATGCGTGAGCGAGACTGCATTCCCCTGATCGTCGATGACGCACACGTGAGTCGTGTCCGGGCGGTCGTGGGCCGAGGCTCTGGCCGCCACCGCCTCGCGGGCCTTCGCCGCGTACCGCTTGTCAGCGAGGGCTCCGGTGGGGATGTCGACGAAGCGAGGATCGGCGACGTGAAGCTGGCGGTCCGCGACCGCCCAGGCCATCGCTTCAACCAGGAGGCGGGCAGCTTCGGTGCTCGGCCACCCATGTGAGCCCAAGTCATAGCCCTCCAGGAAGTTCAGCATCTGGAGCAGGGTGAGCCCACCGGCCGGGGGGCCTGCCGCGGAGATATTCAGGCCGCGATAGGTGCCGCGCAGCGGCTCGGTCACGTTGACGCGGTAAGCAGCGAGGTCGTCCCTCGTGATGAAGCCGCCGTTGGCTTCGAAATCGGACGCTATCGCCGCGGCGATCTCACCCTTATAGAACGTGTCCGGGCCATCGGCTGCGAGACGCTCGAGGGTGCGGGCGAGGTCGGTCTGGACAAGGCGCTCGCCGATTGCGAAGAGCTCACCGCCTTTGGTGTAAATGGCCTTCGCCCCTGGTGTCGCCTGGATCCTTTGCACGTTGGGGACGACGTCAGGACCGTAATCCGTCGTCCAGTAGCCGTGCATGTAACCGCTCACGGCGATGCCCTCGCGCGCGAGTGGAATCGCGGGGGCGATCGCCTGCTTCCACGAGATGGTGCCGAAACGGGTGAGCGCCTCGTAGAGGCCGGCCACGGTTCCGGGGACGCCGACGGATTGGTAGCCAACGTCATTGACCCAGCCTTGGAGCACGTAGCCATAGCGGTCGGCCGCCTCTCGGATGAAGAGCTTCTCCCACTGGCCTTCACTCGCGCGGCCGCCGGCGGTCGCATAAAACTCGAGCAAGGCGTCACCGCGTTGCGGGCTGTGGACCAGCATTACGCCGCAACCGCCAATGCCACACATTTGGGGATCCATCACGCCCTGGACGAAGGCGCACGTCACAGCGGCGTCGACAGCATTGCCGCCCCGCCGCATCACCTCGAGGCCAATCTCGGCAGCCTGGGGTTGGGGAGCGACGATGATGGCCACGAAGTAAGAATGAAGGAAATCCGGCACCCACAGCGGGGCCCGCCCGAGTCGACTCGCCTAATCCAGCTCCGGTACGGCCTCCAGCGATTCGACCGGGATTGCAAGCAGGAATGGTGAGTAGAGGAGTTCAAACTGCTCGCGCGAGATCAGGTCGCGGACGGCCAGCGCCACCGCCGCATTCCGGCTCGCCTCAAGCATCTCGACCTCGGTCCCTCCCTCTGTGATCTCCTGCTGGATCGACTGCCATTCGGCAGCCGAGAGGCCCGCCAAGCGGTCGACGAACCTTGCGACCAGCGAGCTGATCGGAAACGGAGGCTCCGCTACAGCCACGCAACCGACCTTGGCGACCGCCCTCTCACAAGCGTGCCGCCACATCTGGGCTGGGATCTCATCGCTGGAGCTTATTCAGCCCCGCTGCAGCAAAGTTGCAGCCCTTTTCGAGCTTTTACGACGTGCTGCTGGGACGCTCCCTGTGAGACTGGGCAAACGCGCGAAGCGCCGTGGCGTGGGAGCCGCTGCCCTTGATTACGTGCTCGAGCTGGCGCTCGGCGAGCGCCTCCCACCCCGCGTTACCGGTCAGCCGGGCGAGGCGCGCCGAGATGCGCCACGCCTCCGCCCCAAGCACCTCTCCCGCCCGCTTGAGCACCTCCCCAACCGCCGCGGTGTCGATGCTCGCCCCAGAGGTGGCCAGCACCTCCGCCTCGAGCAACCGGGCGGCCACCGCACGAACCGCATCCCCAGACCGGGTGGCGTCGGCAATAAGGTCCCTGGCCTCCGCCAGCGCGCGTTCGATCTGCCCCCCCGCCAGCTCGAGCCTGCCCCGCAGGAGCCGGCTGCGGCCCCGTTGCTGCCATCTGAACGGATAAGGAGCGACGCGAGCCCGCACCGCCTCGCCTGAGTACCGCATCGCGGACCGCCTCCCTCCAGCGGCGAGCCGGCTCTCGCCCAGCCCGATCAGGGTGGCCTCGAGCTGCGGGCTGAGGTGGGCTGCCCGCGCCTCCTCCAGCTCACCCAGGTTGATGGCATCTGCCGCCTCCAGCTCGCCCAGGCTGACCAGGATCGCGGCCCGGAGATTGGCTCCGTCAGGTCCGACTTGAGCCACCTCCGCCGGCCCGCCATCGGCGGCCAGCCGGTCGAGCGCCGCCAGTGCCAGCGCCACCTCGCCCAGCATCATGTGCGCCCGTGCCAGCGCCAGCTCGCGATGCCTGGTGATGAGCGGCTGGTCAATGTCGCCCGATGCGGCCGGCGCGAGTCTCAGCAGGTCCAGAGCATCGCGGGCGCGCCCTTGGTCGCACCGCAGCGAGGCGAGCCAGATGGCCGCCAGCGTCGTCAGGCCGCTCTCATCGGCCAACTTTCTCGCCTCGGCGTATCGCCGCTCCGACTCCTCCAGCTGCCCATCCGCGTGCAGCAGGCGCCCGGCGATGACCAGACAGCGTGCCTTGGTGCCCGGATTGTCCGCGAGGGCGGCTCCCTCCTCCGCCAGCGTCAGGGCGTAACCGAACTCGCCGAGGTAGTACGCGCACCACGCCGCCGTCTCCATGCCCGCGGCGCCGGCGCCTCGCACAATCGCTGCACGCGCATCCTCCGCGGCGCGCGCGAATTGCCCCATCGTGATTCGTACCTCGGAGCGCAGCAGTCGGCTGTCGGCATTGTCATCGAGCTCGATTGCGTCCGCGAGAAGGCGCTCTGCCTCGGCATAGTCGCGCCGGTGAAAGCAGGTGCGAGCAGCGACCATAAGCGTCGATACCGCCTGCGTGACATCGCCTCCAAGTCGCGCATGGTGCGCGACCCGGATCGCATCGGGCGCCTGCCGAGCTTCCATGAGTCGCGCCACCGTCCTGTGCACGTGGGCACGCCACGGCCCCGTCAACCCCGCGGCCAGCGCTTCGCGCACCAGCTCGTGATGGAACGTGAACGCGCCGGCGCCCTCATCGAGGAACAGGGCTTTGACCCCTGCTTCGAGGTGAGCGAACAGGTCCACCGGATGAAGATTCAAGACCTCTATCAGGAGATCCGGGTCGATGACGGGTCCGATGGCGGCGGCGGTGCGGAGCGTTCGCGCGGCGGGACCAAGCTGATCGCATCGGCTGTCGACCGCCTGTCTGATCGTGGCGGGTAGGCCGGCGTGCTGATCGGTGACCGCAAGCTGGCGAAGGAACAACGGGTTGCCACCAGTGAGTGCGTGGAGTTCTTCCGCGCGATGGGTGCCGACGATCATCCTGGCGGCCGCCAGGTCCAGCGGACCGAGCGTTATCCGATCGTCGACCCGGCTGGGCATCTTCGTGTTCAGCAGCTGCGTGACTACTATCAGCAGCGGCACGCCGGAGGGGCGCGCCCTGGCGAAGTCGACCCACGCTCGGGTGAGCTCCCCTGCCAGATGAACATCGTCAAGCACGATGGCCGTGGGCCCAGCTGATGCGATGTGGGCGAAGGTTCCGAGCATGATCTCGAACATTCGGCGTCGTACGCTCGCGTGGAGGGCGGGCGCGATGACGGCCGGCGCCGGCTCTGCCCGCGGCACCTCGAGCAACGTGCGAAATGCCGGCTGCGGGCCGAACACAGCCTGCGCCCGGCGGCGATCGCTTTCGACGAACTGGTCCAGCGCGGCCATCAAAGGATGGAGTGGCACCATGCGGTCGAGGCCGGCGCAGCTGGCGAGCAACACGGTGGTGCCCTCGTTTCTTGCCCGGTTTGCCCAATGGGTGACAAGACGGGTCTTACCGATGCCGCTGTCTCCCTCGACCACGACGAGCCTGATGCCCCCAGCCGTGACTTGAGAGAGCGCCGCATCGAGCACCACGAGTTCAGCATCCCGGCCGGCGAGCCCACTGCCCGCAGCTTCTTCCCCAGGGGGCAGCAAGGCGCCGCTGTCGCGACCAAGGTTGGTCGCGACAGCGATCACCAGGCCTGGTATCGGTTTGCCTTGAAGGATCGCCTTGTGGACGGCGTCGGTGGCTGGCGACGGATCGACGCCAAGGTCTTCGCGCAAACGCTTGCGAGCGCGGGCGAACGTCGCCAGCGCCGTTCCCGGCTGCCCGCCATGCGCCAGCGCCGCCATGAACACCTGAAGCGCGCCCTCGTCGTAGGGATCCGCGGCCACCACCGCCTCGCTCATCTCCCGAGCTGCAGAAAAGTCTCCGATCGCGAGGGCGGCGCGCGCGGCCGTCCGGCGCACATCGACGCCGAGCTTCGTCACCGCCGCCCGCTCCTCGTCTGCCCACGGCGAATCCGGCTCATCGGCCAGCAGCTCTCCACGCATGAGGGCGAGGGCGGCCTCAGCGGCCAGACGCGCGCTGGCATAGTTCTGCTGCGCCAGCCTTCGCGCCGCGGCAGTGGCCAGATGGTTGGCCACGTCGAGGTCGATCCAATCCGCCAGAAGCTGATAGCCGGCGTCCGAGCGGGGCAGCCTTTCGGCACCCAGGACCGAACGCAGGCGGCTGATCAGAACCGAGATCTGCTGAGAAGGCCTTGCCGGGGGGCGGCCAGGCCAGAGGCAGTCAATAAGGCGGGGGACAGGCACCGGCTGCCCGCGCGCCACCGCAAGTACCTTGATGAGGGTGCGAGCCTTGCGGCTTCCCAACGCGTGTTTGTCAACGCCGTGGATGTCCAAGGCGCCAAGGACGCTGACCTTCAGCTCGCCGACCATGTGCCCGCCTGACCGAGTCACTATTTTTCCGTTTGAACCCGCCGCGTTTCGATCTCACGGGGAGTCTAAACCGGTTGCTATACGGGCGCACGTCCAACATTGGCATGTGCGGCTCATGGTGGCCCCGTAACGAGTTCGCAGGGCCCGCCGTTTGGTTGCAAGTGGGGGGCACGAGATGAGCTGGCTGCCAGTGCCGGCGCGCCGGTTGGCTGTGACCGTGGTTGTATTGGCGGCGCTCGCGGCGCCGAGCATCCTCACCCTATGGGTCACGACTCCGTCAGCGAGCGACATCCAGCAGCGTGTGGGCGCTGCGACTCGGGCTCATGGCGTCGTGCTGTTGGGCGAGGGCGACGTCCCTCCGCTCCTCGCGCAGGCGGTGGTCGCGACGGAAGACGAGCGGTTCTACGCGCACCACGGGATCGACACGATCGGCCTCGGACGTGCGTTCCTGTACGACGCGACCCATTCGTGCCTCTGCCAGGGCGGCTCGACCATAACCGAGCAGCTGGTCAAGGACGTGTACCTCGGCGGTTCGGACGCCGGCTACAACAAGATCGCCGACATCGTCATGGCGTACAAGGTCGAGCTGGTCATCGGCAAGCAACAGATCTTGGCCGACTACCTGAGCGAGATCACCACCGGGCTCAATCGATATGGCGTCAGCGAAGCAGCCTGCGACTACTTCCACAAGCCTCTCGGCAACCTGACGATCGGCCAGTACGCGCTGCTGGCGGGCGTGACGCAGGCTCCGTCGCTTTACGACCCGACGATCGATCCCAACCTGGCAGCGGCACGTCGCAGCAGCGTCCTGGCCGCGATGCTCGCCGACAAGATCATCACCCCGGACCAGGCCGCAGCCGCAAACGCGGAACCGGTGCTAACCCCAGGTCCAGCGCCGACGAGCTGTTAGCGGGCGCCTACGGTAGCCAGACGATCGGCGACGTTGCGTCCAGCCCCAGGTTGCTGGTCATCTGGACGGGCTTGATCACCACCGGCGGGCTCGATGGTGTCGGGCTCGGACTCGGCGACGGGCCTGGGGTCACTCCCGGCGTCGGAGTCGGCGCCACCGGCGATGGGCTGGGGGTGGGCGGGGTGTAAGCAGCTTTCGGGAGCCACCAGAGCTGGAAACCCGCCCCCTGCACCGCGGGCGCCAGGTATGCGATGCCGGTCCCGTCCGGGGCCCACGTGGGCTGCGCCACCAGCTGGCTGCGCAGGATCGTCCGGCGTGCTCCCAACGTTTTCCCGTTCCATGACGCAAGGTTCAGGTATGACACCTGCGTCCGGTAGGTGCAGATCATGGCCATCGTCCGGCCGTCGGGCGACAGTGCAGGCTGCGCACACCCTTCGCCGGCCTTGGTCAGCGGTCGACCATGGGCGCCGGGCGGCGGGTAACAAACCCGGGTGCCGTAAGCCTGCTCCGGAGCGCTCGTGAACCAGAGCTGGCTTTCCAGGCCCGAGCAGTCGGGCCCATACGAGTACTTGGTGTAGATGAGCCCGGTTCGGAGCGACAGGGGCTGAATGTCCCCACCCGTGTAATCGATGGAGATGCTCCACAGGCGTCCCTGGCTGATCTTGCCGCCGACCGGCATCGACCAGATCGACATCGGGACGTCGAACCCGAACTTCGGCTTGTCGTAACTCATGAAGATGCTCTTCTGGTTGTAGCTCAGCCGCGGATAGAAGGACCAGTGCCGCGCGGACGGGTCGTAGTTACCAGCGGCGGCGGTGTTATGGGTGAGCTGCCTGACGACTTTGCCAAAGCGGTCGAGGATGTAGACGTCGGAGTAAAGCAGCGTGCGCTTGACCGCGAGCAGCCTGCCACCTGGGTACGGTGCGAGCTGGGTCCAGCCCACACCCAACGCCGTCAGCTGATGGAACCTTCCTGCGCTGTAGCTGTAGATCGCTCCGGCTTGGGTCACGAACAGGGTCCCTGGCAGGTTCAATGCCGCCGGGCTGGGCGTGCCCGACGTGGGCAGCTGAGCCGGCGCTGCGACCTTGGACTGGCGGGACCCGAGGTACATATATGTACCGACGCTCGAGAACACCATGAGAACTGCGACGCCGGCCGCCACCAGGGCCCTTGAGATCAAGGGAAGTACTGGTGTACCAGCGGTAGGATCGCGCCCCACACCGGCACCACGTAGCCCGCGGCACAACCACATCCGTGCGTGTAAGGCGGCAGCAGGACCACCTGCTGGATGTTCTTGATGTCGATGCTGCCGGCGAGTGGCAGCAGCGTCGCGATGCGCGACAGCGACATATCGGTCTTGATCTGGCCCTTCAAGGCCGCCGCCAGCAAGGGCACGTCCTCGGCCGAAATCTGCGCCGCCTTGGCGCGCAGAGCAAGTAGCACCACCTGCTGCCGAGCCGATCGGCCGAAGTCGCTCTGCAGGTCGTTGTGGCGAGACCTGACGTACTCAAGAGCGTGCGTTCCGTCAAGGTGCTGCGGTCCCGCGAGAACGGCCACTCGCAAGTATCGATAAGGATTGCCCGGACCTATGTCGTATGGGTAGAAGTCGTCGAAGACCGGGGCTTGCGTGACCACATCGATGCCGCCGATTGCATTGATCACGTTGACGAGCCCGGCAAGACCGATCCAGATGTACGCATCGATCTTGATGCCGAAGTTGTTCTGCACGGTGGCGATCGCAGCACCCGCCCCACCGAGCGCGTAGGCGCCATCGATCTTGCTGGTGCCGCCAGTCGACAGCGGGACCCACAGGTCCCGGGGGATCGACAGCATCGTGACCTTCTTCGCCGTTGGGTTGAAGCGAATGATGATCATCGACTGCGTCAGCACGCCCCCGAGAAACTTTGCGTCGTTGTCCGACCCGAGAAGCAGAACCGTAAAGGCGCCCGGAGGGTGCGGCGGGGTCGGCGTCGTGGTGCCGGTGGAAATCGACGGGGACGGCGAGGGCGAAGGCACCACAACGACCTGGCTGGTGGCGTCGAATGCCTCCTGAATCGCGGGCATGAAGTACGCGAAGCCGCCCGCCGCGCTTGACAGCGCTACGGCGATAACAGCCATGGAGAGAATGCGAAGGGGCCGGAGACGCCCTTGCGAGGCACGGGCGCGGCGGCCCGGTCGATAGCCGAGCAGCACGGGCGTGAATTCTAGTCCGACCGGCGCCTCAACTTTGTAAAGGAGTTGTTAACGCCGTTGGCCCCCTCGGTTGCCAAAGCGACAGCTACTGGTGGAGCGCCAGCTGGGTCGCCTTGACGGCCAGGAGAATCACAGCCACCACCAGGTAGCCTGCCATGGCGATCATCGCCACCCGCGTCGGGGCTGACCAGGTTGGGCGCTCCAGCAGAACGAGAGCCGGCATCCGCCAATTCTCACGGTCGGCACGAGAGACCTCCGGCTCCGGGCTGACGCCTCGCCGGGCGGCCCACACCCAGGCGCTTGCAGCCACGAGGGCGACCGCCGTCATGGCGCCGAGCACCACCACCAACCGGTTCACGTCGACCGATGGAAGGACAGTTGAAATCACCAGCACCATGGAAAGGACGAGGAGCGCACTGATGATGACGGCGGCCAACAGGTTCAGCCACGACCGGTTGACCCATGGGCCGAGCACCGCGCGGTCGTTGCAAAGAAGGACCACAAAAATGGTCGAGCTGGGCAGAAGGATGCCGGCCAGCGCCTGGACCGCCGTGGTGATCAGGCCAAGGGGGGCGTGCGGGATGAGAACTATCGCAGCCGCCACCGCGACCGTGGCGGCGTAGGAACCGTAGAAGAGCTTCGCGTCTGCGATGCCTCGGTGCAACGAGTGGCGCAGACCGAACATGTCGCCGAACGCGTAAGAGGTTGCGAGAGTAACGGCAGAGGCGCCGACTATCGATGCGTCGAACAGGACCAGCGCGAAGATCGCGCCGACGGCAGGGGAAATGTGAACGCGCAGCCCCCGTGCCAGGCCGAGAGCATCCTTGTAGTGGCCGAAATCGCCCGTGCCCGTGAACGCTGAGGCGGCCGCCATCATGATCGCGGCCGCGCCGACCACGACGACTATCGCGCCCAGCACGGTGTCGGCCTTCTCGTATTCGAGCCAGCGGGGCGTGATGCGCTTGTCGATGACGTTGGATTGCTGGAAGAAGAGCTGCCACGGTGCGACGGTCGTGCCGACGATCGCGATGATCAGCAGCGCGGCGTTGGACGTGAAGCCGCCCAGGATGCTCGGTTCGATGAATCCCCGAATGGCCGCGCCCGGATTGGGGTGGCTGATCACGGCGAGCGGCAGCACGAGCAGGCTGGCAAATAGAAAGACGAACATGGCGCGCTCCCAGCGCCTGAAGTTGCCAGTGACGGTGATGCCGATGAGCAGGATCGCCGACAGAGGAACGACGACGTAGGGGCTGAAGCCAAAGTACTCGCCGGCCATGCTGATGCCGATGAACTCGGTGCTGATGATGAGGAAGTTCAGAAGGAACAGCCCACCGACCGAGAACCACCCCCAGAAGGAGCCGAACCTCTCCTTGATGAGCCTGGCCTGGCCGACCCCGGTGACCGCCCCCAGGCGCACGACCATTTCCTGGTTGACGATCAGAACTGGAACCAGCAGAAGGAGCGTCCATAGAAGCGAATAGCCGAAGTCCTGGCCGGCCTGCGCGTACGTGGAAACCCCACCGGCGTCGTTGTCTCCGACCATGACGATGAGGCCTGGACCGACGATCGCGGCCAGAGTGAGGAGACGCCTACGCCACGTTCGTCGCGGGGTATCGTCGCTGGCCCGGATCGTGCCAAACGCGCCGTGTATGTCGCCGGGGTGGGACTCCTCCACCACCGAGTTAGGGACCGGGTGGGAGTCGCCTCTCACCGGCCCGCGCTCGGCCACCGAGGGTCAGACCCCGCTGCTCGCTTCGACGCGGTTGCGCCAGTTTTCTGGCACCAGCGCTTCGAGTACGTCGTCGACCGAGATGGCCCCCACCAGGATCGATGCGGTGTCCGTGACCGCCAGGGCAGTGAGGTTGTAGTCCGCCATCATCATCGACACGTCGGCAAGGTCGGCGCCGGCGCTGGCCCGGAGGTCGACAATGCCCGGCTCATCCTCGACCTTGGTCGCCGCATCGCTGCGCAGAAGATCCACCACGGCGAGGCTCCCAACGAACTTGCCATCGGCCTCAGTCACGAAGACGGTGCTCAGGAGCTGGTGTGGCGCCTTGTCGTCCGTGCGCACGCGCTCGAGGGCGTCGGCAGCCGAC
The DNA here is from genome assembly GCA_003139695.1 of Candidatus Dormiibacterota bacterium. Classification (GTDB taxonomy): domain Bacteria; phylum Chloroflexota; class Dormibacteria; order Dormibacterales; family Dormibacteraceae; genus Palsa-872. The sequence continues at coordinate 196,255 of PLJM01000025.1, forward strand.
GTGCCGCGCACCACAGAGATGTAATCGGGGTTCATCATTCCGCCGGCGGTGGTCGGGTGGTACTGGAGGAGCTTTCGCAGCTTGTTCTGCTGCGGGGCCGGCATCATGCTGAGCACCGGCGTCAGCCGATCGTGGTCGAGCTCCGCCAGGAGGTCGGCTGCGTCGTCAGGGGCCATCCGGCCGAGGACCTTGGCAGCATCCTCGTTCGAGCGAGACTTCAAGAATTCCAGCTGGTGCTCCGTATCCAGCTCTTCGAAAACGTCGGCCGTGAGCTCGGCGTCGCTTTCGACGGCTTGGATGATCTCTTCGCCTTCTTCGTGCGAAGAGCCCTCGACCAGGTCCGCGATCTGTGCAGGGTGCAACCTGCGCAGCCGCTGCAGCGGCATAAGCAGCTTGGCCGTCGGGACGTGCGCGACGAAAGGCTGCACGTCCTTCCAATCCAGGATGGCGTGCCGTCGTAGGTCGGGCCGCGCGCGGCGCGGTATGAGACGCCGGAGCATCGCGCGCGGGCTGCGGTCGACACCAAGCAGCGCCCAGCCGTCACCCGTTTGTCCAAGCACCAGGTCGTGGGCCTGGACGATTCGCCCTCGAGCGACGTCCATGAGATGGCGACCGAGGACGTCGGCCGAGAGGAGCACCTCGCCGGGCCGGCGCTGGAAGGCTCCTGTATTGAGAGTCGGGCTGCTCAAGCGCACCTCTCCCGGGGCCAGCTTCTCGATGTTCGAGAGGCTGACGTAGACATCGTTGCCGCCGATGCGGACCTTGAGTCCCGTGACCGGTGGGTAAGCTCCCCCGCCCTCGCCCAGCTTCACGATCAGATCTTCGACGCGGCCGACCTCATCGCCCGCCGGATTGAGGACTGGGCTCTTCAGGATCTGGGTGACCATCAGCCTCCGCTTATGGTCGGCCTTGCCCGTGTCGCGAGCGCGGTCTCCGGCAGACGGCGCACCGTTGGTCTTTCCGTTGCTCATTTGATCGCTCATCGAATCACCGCCTGCGCGGTCCTCCACCTCCAGCCCTGTGCGTCCAAGCCGCGTCAGACGTCTGCGGTAATTATCCAGCCGCGCTCTCCATCTTGCCTTCCAGCTGCTCCATGCGCTTCAGCATCCTTTCCAGCGCAAAGTCCTGCGCGGTCAGGTGCTCCTGCATCTGGAGACACTCGTGCAGGATCGCCTCCGCGTCCTGGTAGGTGACCACCGCCCGCTTGTCGGCTGCCGCGCCAAGGACCTGCTGGCCGACCATGATCACGAACATCAACAGCAGCTGGACGATGTTGCCCAGGAACAGCAGGAAGGCGAACGGATATGGGTCGATCTTGTGCAAGGGACCCCAAGCAAAGCCGGCGAGGACCATCCACGTCGCCATCGTCACCGCCGCTATGTAGAAAGCCCACATCGTCCCCGCGCGTCTGGTGATGGCGGCGCCGAGCCTGCCGTTGACTCCGACGTGCTCATCGGCGACCTTTGGCGGCGGCTGGAGCTTCCGGTTCTCGGTGTGTGGATGCGGATGGTGGACGAAGTCGATGTTGGTCATTGCCAAGAGCCTCCAGATAACGAGGTGCCGAAGCGTGCCGAGGCCCACCTGCGCCGGTAGGATCGGTTGTAAGACATGGGACGCGTCGAGCAGTATCGCGTGAGCGAAGCAACGTCTATACAATCCGGCGATACATAGGTGCCTCTAAAGCCAGGCGATGATTGGAGCGGCAAACAGGTAGTTGTGACCGGAGCGGGGGGCTTCATCGGGAGTCACCTGACCGAGCGCTTGGTGAACCTCGGCGCCTCGACAACCGCATTCCTGCGGTACAACTCGCGATCCGAAGCCGGCCTCATCGACGAGTGCCCTGCGGACATCCGCAGCGAGATCCACCTGGTCTGGGGCGACCTGCGCGACCCCGACAGCGTCCGACGAGCGCTGCAAAAAGCAGACGTCGTGTTCCACCTCGGCGCCCTCGTCGGCATTCCTTATTCGTATGAGGCCCCCAGGCAGTACGTGGATGCCAACATCCTTGGCACGCTCAACGTGCTCGAGGCCGCACGTGCAGGGGAGGTGGGCAGAGTTGTTCAAACCTCCACGAGCGAGGTGTACGGCACGCCGATTTACACGCCCATCGATGAGAAGCATCCCCTGCAGGGCCAGTCGCCCTATTCCGCGACCAAGATTGGCGCCGACAAGCTCGCCGAGAGCTTTTGGCGCACTTATAAGCTGCCCGTCGCAACCCTCAGGCCGTTCAACACGTTCGGCCCGCGACAGTCGGCGCGGGCGATTCTGCCGACGATCATCCGCCAGGCCCTGAAGGGCTCGGAGATCAGGCTTGGAAGCCTTACCCCCATCCGCGACATGAACTTCGTGGGCGATACGGTCGATGGCTTCATTCGAATCGCCTCTTCCGAGACGGCGCTTGGCCGCGTTGTCAACATCGGATCGGGCCGCGGCCTGACCGTGGGAGAGATGGTGGAGAGCGTGTCAAGAACGCTGGGAAGAAAGCTCACCGTGGTGGATGACCCAGGTCGTGTGCGGCCGGCGAACAGCGAGGTCGAGGCATTGATCGCCGACGCGACGCTGGCCCATCAGCTGTTTGGATGGAGCTCCGTCACGCCGTTCGAAGAGGGCCTCAAGCGCACCATCGAATGGTTCGCGGAAAAACGCCTCGACCTCGACCCCGCGAAGTACCTGGTTTGATGCGGCGTCCGCTGTGAAGGCCGTGATTCTCGCGGGCGGCAAAGGCAGCCGCCTTGCGCCATACACGACTGTGCTTCCCAAGCCTCTGATGCCGATCGTCGACACTCCGATCCTCGAGATCGTTCTGAAGCAGCTCAAGCACTCTGGGTTTGACGACGTGGTCATCGCGGTCGGCCACCTGGCCTCCCTGATCAGGACGTATTTCGGCGACGGATCGGAGCTGGGCATTCGAATCGCGTACGCACATGAATCCGCGCCTCTTGGAACTGCGGGGCCGCTGGCCAATATCGAGGCGCTGACGGAGACCTTCCTGGTGATGAACGGCGACATACTCACCGACCTGGACTACGCGAATCTTGTCGAGCACCACCGCGACAGCGGCGGGATCATGACGATCGCAACCCACAAACGGACTGTGAAGATCGATTTCGGTGTGCTCGAGACCGTTGACGGTGGCGTCAGCAAGTACGTGGAGAAGCCGACCCTCGATTACGTCGTGAGCATGGGGATTTACGTGATGGAGCCGAGGGTGCGCGACTTCATCAAGCACGGCGAATACCTCGACCTGCCCGATCTCGTCCGGCTGCTTCTGGCTTCCGGCGAGCGCATCACCGCCTATCCATTTGATGGTCGGTGGCTCGACATCGGGCGGCAGGAAGACTTCAACGAGGCTCAGGTTCGGTTCGAAGAGCACCGCGACCATTTCTTGAAATGAGCGGCGACGTGCGGGTTCTGGTCACTGGTGCGGGTGGCCAGCTCGGGGGCCATGCAGCCCGGTTGCTGGCACGTGGCCGCAAGGAGGTATACGGGACGGTCCGCAGGCCCGCGACCGGCACTGGCGAGGCGGACAGAATTCACTGGCTGACTTGCGACTTCACCAAACCTGACGAGGTTCGCGCGGCGGTCGCAGCGTCGAAACCGTCGCTGGTGCTGCACACGGTCGGCCTGGGCGGGACGGCCGACACGAGCTCGCTGCTCGAGGCCAACGTCACCGCGCTCTCGCACCTCATCGATGCGCTGGAGGGCGTGCCGCTCAGGAGTTTGCTGGTCATCGGGTCGAGCGCCGAGTACGCGGGGAGCAGCGATCGCGAACCGATTCGCGAAGACCACCGTCTTGGGCCGGCGAGCCCATATGGCTTAAGCAAGCTGGCGCAGTTCGAACTCGCCCAAAAGGCGTCCACGGCCGGCTTGCCCATCGCGTACGCGCGCCCGTTCAATCTCATTGGGCCAGGGGTTTCATGCACAACGGCCGTTGGCGATATCTCCAAGCGTCTGGCCGAAGGGATGAAGAAGGGGGGCGACCAGGTTCTCGAGGTTGGCGACCTGGACAGGTGGCGCGACTATCTCGACGTACGCGACGCGGCCGCGGCGTGCGTGCTCTTGCTCGAGAGGGCCGCTCCTGGGGATGTTTTCAACATCTGCAGCGGCGTTCCTGTGCTGCTCTCGGACGTGGTCGACAAGCTGCTTGCACTGGCGGGCGGCCACGTGTTGCTGCGCAACGGGGAGCGCGGCCCATCGCAGAGCTACGTGGTGGGCGACCCATCAAAGCTCCGAGGCCTCGGATGGTCACCGAAATACGAGCTCGACACGTCTTTGCGTGACGGACTGCTGAACCTCACTGCAAATCGCTGATTGGTGCCCCGCAAAGGATTCGAACCTTTGACCCTCTGCTTAGAAGGCAGATGCTCTATCCACTGAGCTAGCGGGGCGAAGGCGCCGTCTCGGAGAGAATACTTAGGTAACAGAAGGTGAGACGGGAGATGCTTCACATCAGGGGGGTGGAATGACCGGCAAGCTGGAGCGTTTGAAGGAGATCCTCGGCGAGGTTGCCGACCTCAATCGGGCCGGCGCCGTGCTCGCGTGGGACCAGGAGACATTCATGCCGCCGGGTGGCGTGGAGAATCGCGCCGACCAGCTCACGACTCTCGAGCGCATCAGCCACAGCCGGTTTGCGTCGGACGAGGTGGGCGTCTTGCTCGATGCGGCGGACGGCGACGTGGCCCAGTTGCCCTTCGACTCAGACGACGCGAGCCTGGTTCGCGTTACACGCCGGGATTACGAGCAGGCCCGCAAGCTGCCCCTGGACCTGGTCGGTGAGATCGCGCGGGCGGGCACGATTGCGAGGCCGGTGTGGCAGAAGGCACGGGAGGAGGCGAACTTCAGCCTGTTCGCCCCCTACCTCGAGCGGAACGTCGAGCTCAACCGCCGGGTCGCTGACGCGCTGGGTTACAAGAAGAGGCCTTACGACGCTTTGCTCGATCGCACGGAGCCGGGGTTGAGCACCGACCAGCTCGAGGAGATCTTCACGGAGCTCAAGCAGGCGATCGTGCCGCTCGTCGCCGATGTCGCGCGCAATGCGGACGCGGTGGACGATAGCGTGCTGCACAGGGGGTTCGACCCCGACGTGCAGGTGCGGTATGCGCTCGAGCTCGTGACGAAGCTGGGGTACGACATCGAAAGGGGTCGGCAGGATCTGTCCACGCATCCGTTCACGATTCCGTTTGGGCCTGGGGACGTGCGCATCACCACCCGGGTGTCGCGCGAGTTCTTCAACGAGTGCTTGTTCGGGTCCATTCATGAGGCGGGGCACGCCATGTACTACCAGGGGGTTGGGAAGAGCCTGGACCGCACGCCGCTGTGGGATGGGGCATCGCCCGGGGTCCATGAGTCGCAGTCGAGGTTGTGGGAGAACATGGTGGGGCGGAGCGCTGCGTTCTGGCGCCACTTCTACCCCAGCTTGAGGAGGGCGTTTCCTGAGGCGCTAAAAGGGGTGGACGAGGAGCAGTTCTTCAGAGCGGTCAACAAGTCGTACCCGTCGCTCATTCGCGTTGAGGCGGACGAGGTCACCTACAACCTGCACATCCTGATGCGGTTCGAGCTGGAGAACGAGATGCTCGAGGGGTCGCTCAAGGTGAGGGACTTGCCTGAGGCGTGGAATGCGCGGGTCAAGGAGTACCTGGGGATCGAGGTGCCCAATGACAGCGTGGGGGTGTTGCAGGACATCCACTGGTCGTGGGTGGACTTTGCGGTCTTTCCGGGGTACACGCTGGGCAACCTGATTGGGGCGCAGCTGATGGAGAAGATCCGGGGGGAGATGCCGGACCTGGATGGGCAGATCGAGAGGGGCGAGTTTGGGCCGCTGCTCAAGTGGTTGCAGGGCAGGGTGTATCAGCACGGGAGGAAGTTCACACCGAATGAGCTGATGGAGAGGGCGACGGGCAAGCCGGTGTCGGCGGAACCGTGGATTGCGTATGTGCGGGAGAAGTTTGGGGCGCTGTACGGGGCGAAGGCGGGGCGTTAACGGGCTGGGTTCATCTGGCTCTGCGGGTCGGTGGCTGACGCGACGCACGTAGCAAGTGGCGTGTGGTGACGGCTCTGGGAAGGGGGTGGTCCGGGGGTGTTTGGCAGTCCGTCAGGCGATGCGCGGAGGCAGGCGTCCCGGGGGGTAGACCTGGGGTAGAAATTTTGCTCCAAAACAGTTGCTGTTAAGGGCGTTTTCGTATTGATTCTGAATACGATTCTGCTAAAATACGAACATGCGTTCTATGGTGGATTTCGGGCACCAACCTAGCCCCGGCCAGAGCCCCTTCCAAGACATGGATCAAGGTCTCCAGCGTCTTCGCCAGGAGGACCTCTTCGTGATCCCCGCCTCCGCGATGGGCGAAGACATGCAAGAGTTGCGCCGGATCATCAACGGCGCCGAGGCAGAGTTCACACGTCGTCTCCGCCGATTCGACAAGGGCGGCGGTTACTCGGCAACTCCCGCGCTGACGGCCAAGGCCTGGTTGCGCTGGAAGTGCAACTTCTCACCGGCGGCTGCCGCCGACCGCGTCGCTGTCTCGCGTCAGCTGGCCGATCTTCCCCTAGCCACTGAAGCATTCGCCGATGGCGATATCAGCTATCCGCACGCCGCGAT
>PLJM01000004.1 GCA_003139695.1 Candidatus Dormiibacterota bacterium
GTCCTCGAGTGCCAGACATCGGCATTTGGGATCAAGGGCGAGGCCGAGCAGCGCGCCGTCGTCGATGGCTGGGCCTCGCTCCTCAATTCTCTGCCGCACCCGCTGCAGGTCGTCATCCGCACACGCGAGCTGGCGCCGTCCGCGCTCCTCTCCCCCGCCGCCACCGACCGTCCGGCACTTGCTGCCCTGGGCGAGTCCTACCGGCGGATGGTGGAGGACCTCGCCGGTCGTCGCCGGATACTCGACCGTCGCTTCTTCGTCGTGTTGCCAGGGCAGGCGCCCGACCGCCGTCGNNCGGCTCGACCTCGAGCCCCGTCGACTTGGCGGCCGCGAGCTCGCCGATCTTCTCCGGCGGGCACTCAACCCGGTGTCCTCGGTGCAGCCGATCGCCGATGACGACGACCTCCACGACCTGCCAGGGCTCATCGCGCCGGCCGCCCTCGCCGAGCGGCCCTCGTCGCTGTCGGTCAGCGAGCGGTGGACGCGAACGCTGGCGGTCACTCGTTATCCGTCGCGGTTGCGCCCGGGCTGGCTCGGCGACCTGCAAGCGTTCGACGGAGACCTCGATCTCGCCCTCCACGTCCAGCCCAACACCGGGCCTGCGGTCATGTCGTTCCTCGAGCGCCGCATCAGCGAGCTGACTTCGACAGTCCACCTCAGCGAGGATCACGGTGGTCGAGCCGATCCCTATCGCCGGGCAGCACTGCACGACGCGGTGGAGCTTCAGGACCGCATCGCGCAGGGTGCAGAGCGCCTCTTCGACGTCTCGCTCTACCTCACGGTCTGGGCCGACAGAGCCGACGACCTCGACGCCGCGACACGCCGGTTGGAGGCGCTGTTCGGGACCCGACTCATCCACACGCGCCGGCTGCTCTTCCAGATGCGTCCGGGACTGGTATCCACGCTTCCGATCGGCATTGACGCGGTGGCGGTGCGACGGATGCTCTCGACGACAGCTCTGTCCGCTACCTTCCCGTTCGCCGGCGGCGATCTGCCGACCGGCTCGGGTCTGCTCTACGGCATCAACACCGCGACGCGAAGCCCGGTGATCGTGGATCGCTTCGCGCTCGAGAACCACAACGCAGTCGTCTTCGCGACCAGCGGCGCGGGCAAGTCGTTCCTAGTCAAGGTCGAGCTGGCTCGTGCCATTCTCGCCGGGACTCGGGTCATCGTCATTGACCCCGAGGGCGAGTACGCCCGCCTGGTGGCATCACTCGGCGGCGAGGTGATTGCGATCCGGCCGGGCTCGCAGGCGGGGTTGGACCCGTTCGCGGTCACCGGCTCCAGCCCGGGTGCGCTCACCACGCGGATCGCGACTCTGACCACGTTCTTGGACCTGCTGGCCGGCCCGTTGGGGCCGCGCCAGCGGGCGGAGGTCGAGGACGCGATCTCGCACGCCTTCGCGAAGGCGGGGTTCGCCGACGGCGAGTCAGTCGACGACCTCACGTGGCCGCGCCTCGCCGATGTGACGGCGCGCCTCGGCGCCAATCGTGCGACCGAGGACGTCGCGGTCCGGCTCGAGCGTTACGTCGGCGGGCCAGGCCGCTGGTTATTCAACCAAACTGCCGCCGCCGCCTCGTCGAACACCGGAAGCGCGGTATACGTCCTCGCCGGCCTGCCGGAGGAGGAGCGAACGCCGGCAATGTTCCTGGTCCTCGACCGCGTCTGGTCGAGGCTTGCCGACTCTTCAATCCCGACGCTGGTGGTGGTCGACGAGGCCTGGTGGCTGATGCGCCACCGCGAGACCGCGGCCTTCCTCTTCCGGCTGGTCAAGACCTCGCGCAAGCGCCGCGCCGGACTGACCCTGATCACGCAGGACGTGGGCGACGTGCTCGCCAGCCCGGACGGCGAGCCGATGATCGCCAACTCAGCCCTCCAGATCCTGATGAAGCAGGCGCCGCAGGCGATGCCGAGGCTGGCCGAACTATTCCGCCTCACCCAGGCCGAGCAGTCGTGGCTGCTCAACGCGCAGCGCGGTGAAGGGCTACTAGTCGCGCGAGGCAAGCGGGTGCCGTTCCAGGTGATCGCGACCGACGAGGAGTCACGCCTGATCGAGGGCAACGAGAGCCGCACATGAAAATCCTGCTCTCCGCTCTCCTGCTCCTCGTCACCTTTCCTGTGGTCGTGGGCACCGCGGCGGCGACTGTCGCCTCCGCGCCCCACCCCACGCCTGCTGTCCGGCTCTTTTCGTGGGTGCCGGCGGACGGCTTCCCGGATCGCTTTCCTTTTGGCCAGTGCACCTGGTGGGCGGCCTACAACCGGAAGGTCACCTGGAACGGCAACGCGGCTGACTGGCTTGCGAACGCTTCTGCACAGGGATTCCACACCCAACCCAGACCCAGCGTCGGCGCGATCGCCGTCTACCGACGCGGCGCCCCCTACAGCGCCCTCTACGGCCACGTCGCCGTCGTGATCGGGGTCGGCCCCGGCACCTACACCGTCAGCGAAATGAACGTCGTCGGCTGGGGCCAGGTCAGTACGCGAAAAGTCGGGTGGCCGGACCCGCACATCGAAGGCTTCATCCCACTCCAGGAGGACCACCAATGATTGCCCGACTCCACATCGTCGCGGAACTGGTCTTGATCGTCTCGGTCGGAATCGCTGTTTGCGTCGCGGTTCTGCGCGAGCGCGAGCACCGGCGCCCCGGGGTTCTCCTCGACCTGCTGCCACCCGAGGGCGCTACCGCCGACGTCCGCGCATGGTTGCTCTTCTTCCAGAGCCTCTACGCGATCGCGCATCCCTGGTGGAAGCGCTGGCTACTCGGCCAGCCCCACATCGTCCTCGAGCTCTGGTCGGAAGCCGGCGACCTCGGTGCTCGCTGTTGGGCGCCGGCCCGTCTCGAGCGGATGGTCTCCGTCCTGCTTCGCAGCGCCCTGCCCGGCATCCAGGTCCGTCCGTCAGTAGCTGCCGTATCGATGCCCGATCCAGCGACTCGAACGCGGCTCCGGCTGGATCGCGACCCGCTTCACTCTCTGGCCGATCCCAAGCCGGAGTCGCTGCGGTCGGTGATGCTCGCCTTGGCCGAGGCGCCTGCCGCCGTGGTCCAGCTGGCGATCTGTCCCGACGTCAGCTGGCAGAAGCGCGCCCTGCGCCAGCTCGATCAACTCGCCGGCCTGGAGCCCGAGCGGGGCCTGGTGGTGAGCCTACTCGGCTGGGTGGTCGACGGCTTGTTCCACCTCGTCCTGCCGGAGCAGCCCGATCCGCCACGGCCGGCGCGGCGGCCGTCGCGGCCCGCGCCGCCAGCAGAGAAGGCATGGAGTCCGGGTTACTGCGCCGATCTCCGGCTCAGGGTTTCCGCATCGAATGACGCGGCCGCCCAGGCGCATATGCACGCGCTACTCGCATCGTTTCGAGGCTTCGATGGCGCCAACGGCTTTCGGCCAAGACGCGTGTGGCTCGGTCGACGTTTCGATAAAACGGTCGCCGGGCGAGTGGCGCCATCCGGCGGGATGGTCCTGGTCGCCAGTGAGTTGGCCGGCCTCTTCCATCTCCCAACCGACGTGGCTGGCTTCGACACTGCACCGACGAGCCTCACCCCCGCGCGCCGTCCGGGCAACGAGGGCAAGATCCTCTGCCTTCTCGAGGACGGCCGCCAGACCCCAGCAACTCTCGACGCTGCTGACGCCCGCCACCACGTCCACATCCTCGGACCCACCGGCGCCGGGAAGAGCACCCTGCTGCTCAATCTCGCCCTTGACGACATCGAGGCCGGGCGCGGTGTGGGCGTCATCGACCCCAAGGGCGACCTGGTGGCCGCGCTTCTGGAGCGGATTCCGAAGCGGCACTGGGATCGCATTCAGCTCATCGACCCTTCCCTGCGCGACCGGCCGGTGGGCCTCAACATCCTCGACTGCGAGGATCCCGACCTGCACGAGGTCGCGTGCGATCAGCTGGTCACCATCTTCCGCAAGGCGTATGAGCGCTTCTGGGGCCCGCGCACCGATGACATCCTGCGGGCGGCGGTGCTGACGCTGCTCCTCCGACCCGGAAGCACGCTCTGCGAGGTCCCGCTGCTGCTGCTTCAACCCGGAGCTCGGAAAGTCCTCACCGCAGGCATCGAGGACCCGGTCGGTCTCGGTCCGTTCTGGGACGAGTATGAGCGACTGCCGGAGGGGCAGCGCCTTCAGATGGTGGGGCCCGTCCTCAACAAGCTGCGCTCGGTGCTGCTGCGGCGGACGGTCCGCAACATCATGGGTCAGCCGACCTCGACCATCGACTTCGCCCGCTGCATGGACGGCGGCGGCATCCTTCTCGTCTCGCTGGCCAAGGGCTTGCTCGGCGAGGAGACGAGCAAGCTGCTCGGCGCTTTCCTGGTCGCCCGCCTCTGGCAGGCGGCGATGGCGAGGGCGGGCCGGCCGGCGTCGACTCGGACCGACTTCTGCCTCTACCTGGATGAGTTCCAGAACTACCTGCATCTGCCGCAGAGCCTGGACGAGATCCTGGTCGAAGCCCGCGGATACCACCTCGGCCTGGTGCTGGCCAACCAGCACCTCGGCCAGCTCTCCGGACCGACTCGCGAGGCGATCGCTGCCAACGCGCGCACGCGCGTCATCTTTCAATGCGGACAGGACGACGCTCGCTACTTGGCGCGCGAATTCGACCCTTGGCTCGGCGACCTGCAGCTCCGGAACCTTCGTCCCTATCAGGTCGCCGTGCGCCAGTTCCACGCCGGCCGCACCGAGCGTCCATTCACCGGGGTCACGCGGCCCGAGCCACCAAGCCTGGGCGCTGACCATGGACGAGGGCTGATAGAGGTCGCGCTCGCGCGCTGCGGGCGGCCGCGCTCGGAAGTCGAAAGCGAGATCGAAGGGCGCCTCCGGACATATGCGAGCGCCGCTGGCGACCGCCGCGATGTCGCGGTCGGCGAAGAGGGTGGTCGCAAAGGGGTTCGCAATAGGGTGCGCAGAGGACGATGATGGCAGACCCATTTCCCGTTCAAATCGAGAGCCTTAAGCGCGGACTGTCTCCGTCAACACATGCGCACCCTCGACCGCTCTCCGACCGTGACCTTGCCATCCTGCTGGCAATCGATCAGTACCGCTACCTGGATCGCGATCATGTCACTGACCTCTTCTTCCCTGGCCGCAGAAGTGCGGAGCTCTGCCTAAAAGACCTGCTCTGGCGAGAGCTCATCTACCGCTGGCCTGTCGTGCGCTGGCAAGGCTCACCTATTAAGCCCTCTGTGTACGGGCTGACTTCGTCTGGAGCGAGACGAGTCGCCCAGCTTCGCGGGCAAGACCCAAGGCCGATACGCGACCGGGCTCGCCGCGCCCGCGAACAGACCTACCACCTGAGACACGACCTGGAAGCCAACCGGTTCTTCACGAAGCTGGCGGCGGGGGCGCGCGACCTGCCCGACCAAGGTCTCTATCACTGGCTCGGTGAGGCAACGTGTCGCGCCGCGTACGAACGCGACGGCAGCCCGACATCTGATGGATGGGGTCGCTATCTGCTCGCCGACCGCGAGATCACCTTCGACCTGGAGTGGGACCGCGGCACGGAGCACGCACGGCGCATCCGACAGAAGGCGATCGGATACGTCGCCTACTTCCGCGGCCGCAGAAACGCCGCCCTCAACCACGTCTTGTTAGTCGCTCCCACGCGCGTGCGCGAAGGTGAGCTCCACGACCTGATCTCTCCGATCCTTCCCCAGCACACCAATCTGTGCCGCTTCTGGACCACGGCTGTCGAGACGGTTTCGGCAATTGGTTGGCTGGGTGCGGTGTGGCTGGAGATCACAGGACCGCCGGGCCGATACGCCTTCGCCGACATGCCCGGCTACCCTCGCGGCATCCGTGCGGCAAACGACTCCATCGCCAAAGGCCGCTGGTGGGACCGGCGTCCGGGCGGAGGCGAGGGAGCATGAGCGGTCGCCGGCCTCGCCTTCGCGTCATCGATGGAACGAGGGGGCCTGACTCTGACCCCTGCGTCATTGGGCCGCAACAGCCGCTGTTTCCGATCGCGCAGGGAGCCCGTGCACTAGGAAATCTTCATGTCTGGAACCGCGAGTGGACGCAAGGCGAACACGGCGGACCCTGGTTCACCTCGGAAACCGCTCACGTCGATGTCGTTAACTCGCGACCGACCCAGCGTCCAAGGATTTTCGCTGGCGGCAGCCGCACTATCGCTGATCGNNATCACCGATCGGCACCCCACTGTCGAGGCGGCATACTTCGCGCGCGACGAGGAGATGATCCGGTCGGCCGACTGGGTTCTCGCCTTCTGGGACGGCAAGAGCAGCGGTACGTCGCACGAGCTGGCATATGCACAGAAGCTCGCCAAGCCAATCGATCTGGTTGTCGTCAAACGAGAGCCGTCGCCCAATGGCTTCAACGGAGGCGATGCCGCGTGATAGGAAATCGTGTGCCTCCTGGCCTCGCGATCGTGGCAATCGACCTGATCCAACCCTGCCCGATCCAACCACGAGTCAACGTCTCAGTCGACCTGGTCGCAAAGCTGTCTGACTCGATCAGGTCTGGCCGCCATCAACCTCTGCTTGAGGTCGAGCCAGCCCCTGGCATGCGCGGCCGCTACCAGATCGTCTTCGGAGAGCAGCGGTGGCGCGCGGCGAAGGCGGCTGGCCTGCTCGAGATCCTGGTTCGGGTTCATCCACACCTCGGCTATCTCGAGCGACTCGAGAAACAGTACGAGGAGAACCACCTTCGCGCCAACCTCGATGTGGTCGAGGAGGCGCATTGCATCGTGGTCGACAAGACCATCCGTGACATCGCGATCGCAGAGCAACTGCTGCGGGAATCACTGGTGCCCTTCAAGCCGCTCGATGAGAAAAGGATTGTCCATCGACAAGAGTTCGTGCAGCACCTCGACGGCCTGCGCGAGATGCTGGTCAAGCACAAGACCCACGTCGTCAACGGCGCCGACGGCAAGCCCGTTGCGAAGCCGCTCTCGCGTTGGCGCGAAACCGAAAAGGCACTCGGCATTTCCGAGTCGCAGCGCAAGGTGAAGGTCGGTCTCCTGCGCCTGGATCCTCAGGAGCAGGACCGTGTACGTCCCCTGCCACAGGAGCACGCCATTCAGATCTCTCGGCTGGCTGACAAAGAGCAGAGGACCGAGCTGATCGAGCGCGCCGCCGAGTTAACTCACCGCGAGGTCCGGCGGGCCGTCGATCGTCTGCTGGCCGATCGCGAGCTCGACGTTGATGGTGCGCTCGCCGGCGACCCGGAGACACGTGAGCCGCTCACCTTCGAGAGCCGGCTGGACGCGATCGCCGACCTATGCCGCCAGTTGGTCCGAGCGCTTCGAAACCTCGACCCCGTGGTCTCGGCTGACGAGCGGAGGTCGGTGAGCGACCTTCTCGCTTCCGTGGACGCTGAAATGACCGATTTCCGGTCCGGTCCCGGGAATGATCGGAAATGATCCCTCAAAAAAACGATCATTTCGGGCCGACGAATCCATTCCGCCCAGGCATGGGTCTTGACCCGCCCTACCTGGCAGACCGCGCAGCCCAGCTAGACCGATTCGACAAGTACCTCACAGGATTCCCGACCTTCCCCCGCAATGTCAGGCTGACCGGCCTGCGCGGTGTCGGCAAGACCGTGCTGTTGCAGCACTACGCGGCGGCAGCGGAGGCGCGCGGTTGGGTCGTGGTCCGCCGTGAGTGCAGCGAGCACCTCCAGACTGAATCCACCTTCGCGCTCGCGCTGGTTGAGGACTGCAGAAGTGCCGTCGAGCATTCGTCTCGGAATCTCGCCTTTCGACAACGATCGAGTGTGGCCGTACGTCGCGCGCTCGACCTGCTCGGCGGCCTGACCGTAACGCTCGAAGGGGTCACCCTGGCCGTTAAGCCGCCAACATTCGCGACCGGCCAACCGGCCATGCTCGAGGATCGGCTGTTTCAGGCCCTCGAGCTCGCCTGCGAAGGGGCTGCGGCGGGCCACCACCCAGGAGTGCTGTTCTGCTACGACGAGGCACAGGTCCTCAGCGATACGCCACGACGCCGCCAATTTCCGCTCGGTATCTTCCTCGCGAGCGTAGCCAGGGCACAAAGGTTGGGGCTGGCGGTGATGCTGGTCGTCTGCGGGCTACCCACATTGACCGACAACCTTGCCCGCGCCAAGAGCTACTCGGAGCGCATGTTCCAAGCGGAGCTGCTCGACGCCCTTCGCCCACCTGAGGACGTCCTCGCCTTCACACGCCCGATCCAAGCCGCCGGCCGCAGTGTCGACACGGGCGTGGTCGAGTCGGTTCGGCGCGACACAGGGGGCTATCCATTTCACATTCAGTTCTTTGGAGCCCTGCTGTGGGAGGCGTGCTCCCCGTCGGCGACCATCACCAATTCGGATTTCGAGCGCCACCGGCCGACGATTCTTCGGGCTCTCGATGGTGCCTTCTTCGACGCCCGCCTGGCGCGCACTTCCGGACTGGAGCGGCGCGTTCTTGGGGCGGTCGCGGCCGGGGGCGAGGTCGCCTCCCTGCAGTCAGTGAGGGAGGGCGTGAACTTGCCCAACCGAAGGATGCAGCCACTGATTGCTGAGCTCGAAACCAAGGGTCTTCTCTACCGGCCGGAGCGCGGCCGGCTCGCCTTCACCGTTCCGCTGTTCGGCGATTACCTGCGGCGCAATAGAGGTGCAGCCTGATGAGCGGGATCGCATGCGGAGCGCACTGCGACGCATGTCCCGCCGCCGCACGTTGCGGCAAGAAACCCAACTTCTGCCTTCGCGGTCGATGCGAAGACTGCGCTGATGCGGAGCGGATTATGGCGGAGCGCCGCCGTGTTGTCGAGCACCTCGGCGGCCTCGACCTCAGGTGGCCGCGACCGGTGCGGCACCCCGTTCTTCCCGAGCTGCCGGATCACCTTCCTGTCCTGGTCCAGGCATACGCCGACCCCGTGGATGTGCCCTGGGTCGCGCTGCACGGCGGCCGCGTCTTCGGCACGGCCGGGCGGTGGGTCACTCGGAAGCACCGGCGGCCGGTTCGCGAGGTCTATCGCCTCGGGCCGGACACCAAGGTCGCGCTGCAGTTGTACGTGGAGGACCGGGTACTCGAAGGCTTCTGGGTTGCGAGGCGCCGCATCATCGCCGAACTGGCCGGTATGGGCTTCGATCTGGTGCTGACGCCGAACTTTTCTGTGTGGCGGGCGGCCAGTCGCTGGGATCAGATCGTCCAGCAGAGAAGATCGATCGCTGTCTACCACGAGCTCGTGGAAGCCGGGGTCCGCGCTGTCCCGGATATCGGCTTCAGCTTCTTCGAGCCGGATGGCCGGCTGTGGGCGGACTGGATCAATAGCCAGCCTGACCTGCACGCGGTGTCGATCTTCTGCGGCGGCCGGAAGATCCACGCCGAGGTGCGCGCGCACCGCGAGACCGTCGAGGACATCGCGCTCTTCCATCGCGCCGTGAGGCCCGACGTCACCTTCATCCTGGGTGGGATCCACGCTGCGGAGCGACTCGTCGATTACCGGCGCGCGGCTCCACATCGTCACCTCGTCATCTGCAACGGGATGGCATACGGCCTGGCGCAGCGCCGCCGGTTACTGGGGCGAGTCCACGAGTCGGTGGCGCGATCGGCCCGCGAGTGTTTCCTTCTCAACTGCGCCGAGAACGACCGCGCCTACGCGTCGATCCTGCGCGGGCTGGAGGTAGCCTAAATGCCATCGAAGGGCGGCCGCGGCACGACGACCACCAACCCAGCGGTCGGACCACCTGTCGTTGCGGGACCAGCAGTCGGACGAACGCGCGAGGAGTGGGATACGGCCGGCTTCACGGTGGCCGAAATCGGACGAGCCCTGCGCCGCGGCAGCGACGTCGAGCGGCTCAATGAGCTCGCAGCTCGCGAGGATGGGTTGGTTCCGGAGGAGGCGGAGGAGCTGTACCGATATCGCCTCCGCCGCGCCCAATCGCGACTGCGTCAGTTGGCCCGCGCCCGCGCCCGCGGCGACGAAGAGGGAATTCGCGCCGCCATCGACGACCTTGATGGCCGGCTGACCGAACTGCGCCGCCTCGAAGAAGAGCGTCAGCGTTCTGGGCTGGCGATCGGCTACGAGCTGGAGCTGGACCAGCGGCAAACCGCCATCGACCAACTTCTGGAGCTGGCTAGGCGAAGGCCACCTGGGTTGGTTGCTGGTTCCGATGTGGCGCCCGCGCAGCCTACCGGCGATGTGCGATTACCGCCGATCGCCTTCCAGGCCGCGCCGAACGACGTTCCCGTCTACATCCTGGCGCCGCGCTCATTGCCTTCGGACGCGCTCATTCGCAACGTCGAGGCGGTGGCACACCAGGGCGCAAACCTTCACGTCGTCCATGACCCTTCCGAGATCCCCCGCGGGCAGGAGTTGCCTCCGCTGGTGCTCAACTGGGGCGGGAGCGACTCTCTGCCCGCGGACCTTGTGGCGCTGAATCGGCCAGACGCGGTGCGCATCGCGTCTGACCAGGTGGAGTCGCTGCGCCGTCTTGGTGAGCTCGCGCCGCGGACGGTGCTCCGACCCGACGACATGCATCTGCTCGAGTCCGATCGCGTTGTCGCCAAGCAGCGTCGGGGAGCGCGGGGCAGCGGGAAGGCGGTCATTGCGGCCGACGCCCCGTGGAGCGAGAGGGCTCGTTACGACCTCTTTCAGGAGTTCATTCCCGACCGAGCCGAATACCGCGTGAGCGTCCTCAACGGTCGCGTGGTGTCGGCCTACGCGAAGCAGCCGCCAACGGGTGCAAACCTGGAAGACCTCCGACCGGAGTGGACGCATCAGGTGGTCACCACCCTGCCGGCGGCGGTCGTGTCGACTGCGCGGGAAGGCGCGCGACGGATCGGGCTCGATTACGCCGGCGTCGACGTCATCGTCGATCGGCGGACCGGCCGGGCCCTCTGCCTGGAGGCGAATGCCGCCCCCGGCATGTCGGAGCAGACCCTGAGCAGCCTCTACGCCCACCTGCAGCAGACACTGCGCCGCCGGCTTCGGAGAGCAAGCTGAACGATGCCAAGCAAGGGCGCTAGCCGCACCACGAACCACGCAACGACGGCGACCATCGCACCAGTTGCGGGCCCCGCGGTCGTGGTTCGACCGTCGTCGACACAGGCCATCCTTGCGGAACCGGCGCCGATCCAGGCAGTGGTCGGCGCCCCATTTGCGACCAGATCCGCCGCGGTACCGGCACAGGCACAGGTGGTCCCCGCCGCCGCATTTGTGCCGGACATCGAAGACCCCGCCGTCGACACCCCCGAGTGGGCCGATGTCTACGCGCGGTCCGTCGAGCGCCACCGTGACGAACGCGAGAGGATCGACCGCGAGCAAGCCGAGGCCCAGCAGCTCTGGGACCAGTTCCTCGAGGCCCAAGGCTCAGAGGTGCCCGAAGGCGAGCGGTCTTTGACATCCAACGACGAGCTTCATCGCCAGTTGCTCCACCTCGCTCGGACTTCGGGCGGCGAGTACGAGAGGGAGAACGTGATCGGGGATCCTAACCAGACCTTCGGCGTTGAAATCGAATTCGACGGTGCCGATGCCAATGAGGTGGCGCGCGCCTTCCACGCCGCAGGTCTCGCCTCCACGCCGAACCTGCAGGGCTATCACTCCCACCGCGAGCCTGGAAAGTGGGTGGTCGAGCGCGACACCACGGTCAATGGAGAGGTAGTGAGCCCGGTATTGCGTGACACGCCCGAGACCTGGGCGCAGNNGCGGGGATGGACCACGACGTTGGCCGGTTCCGCCGCGTGGCCAACGCGTGCGCATGGGCAGAGGACCTCATGTACCGTCTCGCTGCAGCAACCGGGCGGGGTGGACGACGCCACCGGGGAGCGGGCAACGGCTACCGGTGGTGCGGGCCCATGGGCGCCGGTCAGTTCGAGGAGGCACAGAGCCTGAATGAGCTCGCCAGCCAGGTCGGTGCGAGCCACGGGTTCGGGCTTAACTACGGGAACCTACTCGACTCCCGGCGGACAATCGAGTACCGCTACTTCGATTCCAGCCTCGATCCCGCTCGCCTTCAGGCCAACATCAAGCTGGCTTGCTGGATCACCAAGCGCGCCTCGACGCTGCCCGACTCCGCAATTCCCACCGAGCGCGTGCGCCTCGGTAGCCACGCTGA
>PLJM01000030.1 GCA_003139695.1 Candidatus Dormiibacterota bacterium
CCCACCGACGACCGTGAGGACAAGCTTCAGCACACCATCTGGCGCGAGCGGCCGCGGTTCGGCCACGACAGCTGCTGCAGCTTTTGGACCACCACCGCCTATCGGCTGCGGGACTGGGGTCCGCTCGGCGCGATCTGGCTACCGGTCGAGATTCGCGCCACGGAAGCGCCACCCGACCGGGTAACCAAGCTCCGGAGGCGGACTCCGCTCAACCAGCTGGCGCCCATCCTGCCCCACGAGCGAGCGATCGCTGATTGCATTGGCAAAGCGTCGTGGTGGGAACGCCGGCCGGGTGGAGGCCAGGTGGCATGAACATCAGGGCTGACTCGGGATTCCACGCGCATCGAGGGTTGCCCAGGGGGGTCAGCGTTTGACCCCACTCGAAGAGGGATTGATGACGAATGATGACGTTTGACCGTCATCAAGTGTCACCAAACCCATTTCGGCCCGGGATGGGCTTGGAGCCGACCTACCTGGCCGATCGGGCACCCCAGCTGGCCCGCTTCCAGCGGTACCTGGCCGGCTTTCCCGGCCTGCCCCGCAATGTTCGCGTGACCGGATTACGCGGGGTCGGAAAGACCGTGCTCCTGCAGCGCTACGGCCGCCTCGCCGAAGAGGCGGGCTGGATCGTTGTCGGGCGCGAGTGCAACGAGCACCTGCAACAGGAGGCCATCTTCGGACAAGCGCTGGTGGAGGACTGTCGGCGAGCAGTCGAACAGAGTTCGCGCGCGCTCGCCTTCAAACAGCGATCTCAACAGGTGGCGCAGAAAGCACTCGACCTGCTCGGCAGTTTCACGATTTCCCTCGCCGGCGTGACCGTGGCCGTCCAACCGAATGCTCGCCCTGGACGCGTACCACTGCTTGAGGAGCAGTTGTTCACATCGCTCAGACTCGCCTGTGAGAGCGCGTCCGCCGCCCACAGGCCAGGCGTCCTTTTCTGCTGGGACGAAGCCCACCTCCTGCGCGACTCGGGCAACCATCGTCAGTTTCCGCTCGGTCTCTTCCTGGCCGCTTTTGCCCGCGCCCAGCGCGAGGGTCTGCCGGTGATGCTGGTGCTTTGCGGGCTTCCTACCCTGACCGACAATCTCGCCCGCGCCAAGAGCTACAGCGAGCGCATGTTCCAGGCGGAGGAACTCGGTCAGCTTCGTCCTCCCGAGGACCTGCTCGCCTTCACCAAACCTCTTGAGCTCTCGGGTCGCAAGTTTGATGCTGAGATGGCTCGAGCGGTTCTTCAGGTAACCGGCGGCTACGCCTTTCACATTCAGTTCGTCGGCGCTTTGCTCTGGGATGCGGTCGTGTGGCCGCTCAGGATCACCAAGGCCGACCTCGATCAACGCCGGCCGACCATCTTGGAGGCGCTCGACCAGGCCTTCTTCGAGGCACGCCTGGCGCGCACCTCAAGCACAGAACGCTCAGTCCTGCGGGCTATGGCGGCGTCGGGTGAATCGGCTCAGATCCACGACGTACTCAAGCTGAGCAGGCTGCCCAATCAGACCGCTCAGCAGCTGATCGCCCGACTCCGGGACAAAGGACTCATTTACCGTCCGCAGCGCGGCCGTCTCACCTTCACGGTGCCACTTTTCGGCGACTACCTTCGACGCGCCTCCCGCCATGTGTCGGGTGGTTCGGAGTAAGCGATGCAGCCTCCTATCAAGCCCGGCACCGTGCATCGCTCCGGACCTCGCCCAAATTTGGTTTGCGCCAAGACTCTAGCCGACGAGCGATTGGCGCGAACGCTCGAGCTCTGGAGCCGGCGCAGTACGCGCCCACTCACAGAGGAAGACGCGCGCGAGATCGCCGAAAACATGAGCGGCTTTTTTCGCGTCCTGCTCGAATGGAAGGCGAAGCAGCGAGCCCTGGGCGTTGACCGCGATCGCACTGCCGCTTGACGATTTCAGAACGCATTCTTGAAGGCGAGTAAGATCGCGGTCGACCAACAAAGAGAACAGACATGATGAGAAATCTATCTGCACCGTCGAAACCACAGGCCATCATTTACGCGCGCGTGTCGTCGAAGGAACAGGAGAAGGAGGGCTTCTCGATTCCGGCTCAGCTCCGACTCTTGCATGAGCACGCGGCGAACGCAAACCTAAACGTCGTCCGCGAATTCATCGACGTCGAAACCGCCAAGAGAACAGGACGGCAGAACTTCGATGCGATGCTGACTTTATTCCGGCGGACCCGGTCGTGCAAGGTTCTGCTGGTCGAGAAGACCGACCGCCTCTACCGCAACCTCAAGGATTGGGTCAGCATCGACGACCTCGATCTCGAGATCCACTTAGTCAAAGAGAATGTGGCCCTTTCGCCAGGCTCTCGGTCAACCGAGAAGTTCATGCACGGGATCAAGGTCCTGATGGCCAAGAACTACATCGACAACCTGTCTGAGGAGACTCAGAAGGGAATGCGCGAGAAGGCCGAGCAGGGTTTCTATCCATCCTGGGCTCCGATTGGGTACCGCAACATCGACGGCCCCAATGGCAAGCGGGTGATCGAACCCGATCCCGACTTCGCTCCGCTGGTGGGTCGGCTCTTCGAGAGCCATGCGACCGGCAACCACAGCCTCAAAGAGCTCACCCAGCTCGCTCGCGAATGGGGCCTGAGGTTCCGCTCGGGAACGGCGATGAGCAAGTCGGTAATCCACAAGATCCTGCGTAACCCCATCTATATGGGCCGATTCCGATGGGCCGGCAGGGAGTATCCGGGCGTGCACCAGCAGCTGGTCTCGCGGGAGTTGTGGGAAGCCGTGCAACAACGGCTCGACGGTCGCTGCGCCAAAGGCCCGCACTCTGTCAAGCACAACTTCGCCTTCTCGGGGTTGGTGTCTTGCGGTCACTGTGGCTGCTCATTCGTGGGCGAGATCAAGAAGGGCCGCTATGTCTATTACCACTGCACCGGCTACAAGCGGAAGTGCCCCGAGCCGTACACGCGCGAAGAGGTACTCGCTGAGCGATTCGCTGGGCTACTCAAGGGCCTAGCTCTGGACGCCGATGTCGTCGAGTGGGTCGCCGGGGCGCTACGCGAGAGCCATGCGGACGAGAAGCACGAGCGCGACGAGGCCGTCGCCCGCTTGCAGGCTAACTACGACCAGATTCAGACACGCCTGGACGCCATGTATCTGGACAAGCTCGACGGGAGGATCGACGCCGCGTTCTTCGACCGCAAGGCCGCCGAGTGGCGACGCGAACAGGACGCGATCCTGCGCAACATCCAGGCTCACCAGGACGCCGACCAGAGCTACATCGAAGACGGCATCCAGCTGCTCGAGCTGGCCAGTGATGCCCACCAACTCTTCCTTGAGCAGGAGCCCAAGGAGAAGCGCCGGCTGCTCGAGTTCATTGTCTCGAACGCGTCGTGGAAGGAGGGCGAGCTCTCGGTCAACCTGCGCCAGCCCTTCAACCTGATCTGGGACGCAGTGGCCGCAGCGGCGTCCACGACAGCCGCCGACAGCCCTGAAACAGGTCGAGTTCTGGCACTCTCGAACTCCAGCAAGGGCCAGATTTCCTATTCGGAAAAGGCCATCGCGATCCCCTCGCAGGCCAAAATGGCGAATTGGCTCCGGAGCAGGGATTCGAACCCTGACCTTGCGGTTAGCAGACCACTGCGTCCCGTTCAGAACTAGCACTCCGTATTCGCTGACTGACGCTGCGCGCCACCGAGTGCCAGGGCTTACCGCCGGCGTTGCTGTACGAGGAGGTCCGGCGGAGCCGATCGTTTCACCTCCGGCGGCCCATCAGAGATGAACCGAGCAAAGAGCCCCAAATGGACCTGACGCGCTACGTGCACCGTTACCATTCTCGCCAGCGCCCGTATATAGAGGAATAGATGCCAGCTAGCCGCCGACGCGCTTCAGCTCGCTCGGCCCTCGCCTTCGTGGCGGCGGCGCTGACCCTTCTTGCCGCCTCGAACGCCACCCAGGCAGCCACGAACCCACTGTCCATCGTCCTCAAGGTCGGTTACTCGGGGTTCGTCAAGGCCCAACAGTGGATGCCGGTGACCATCGACCTGACCAACAAGGGCCCGGACGTCGAAGCCACGCTCGAGGTCACCACTGGTAGCGGCTCAAATCCGAACAACGGCCAGCCGCTCGAATCGGTCATCTATCAGTCCCACCTCAGCCTGCCCGCCGGCGCCACCAAGCACCTGCGGACCTATCTGGTCGAAGACCAGGCGCCTTCCGTCGTCTCCGTCCGTATCGTGGCGAACGGTCAAGTGCTCGCGTCGGCTGACTCGCAGACGAGCGCGCCAGCCACCGTCCTGATCGGTGTCCTATCCGACCAGGCCGCCGCGCTTGACAGCTTTTCGGCCGTCCATCCAGGAGGCATATCGGCCAACGTCGTGCACCTGTCACTCGAGGACGTCGGCGATTCGGGAATTCTGCTCCGCGCTTTCGACCTGCTCGTCATTGACGACTTCGCCACCGACACGCTGACCGCCGCCCAGCGCAGCGCCGTCACGGACTACGTGCAGAACGGCGGCGAGCTCTTGCTGGGCACTGGCGCTTCTTGGCGCAAGACTCTCGCGGGCGTGTCCTCGGCGATCCTGCCGGTGCAGATCGACGGCACGACCATCCTCACCTCGTCGCCGGCGCTGGGCAACTTGTCGCGCGTGGAGATCGCCACCGGAGCACTCCCCGCAGGGGCGCGTGCCTGGCTGTCTGAAGGCAACCGGCCCCTGCTGGCAGAGAGGTTCGTGGGCAGCGGATCGGTGACCCTGGCGACGTTCGACTGGAACCAGGATCCAATCGCGAGCTGGAGCGGTGCCAGCGTGCTGCTCCGACAGATCCTCGTGCGCAGCGTCTTCGCAACTTCTCAGAACCTTGGGCAGGGTTTCGTAGGTCCATTCGGCTCCTCGGGCATCTCGGTGTCAGAACGCAGCAGCGCTCTTTCGCAAGCGCTGGGCAACCTGCCCGCGCTCGACCTGCCCTCACTGGTCGTGATTGGGCTCCTGGTCCTCGCATACGTGCTGCTGGTCGGCCCTATCAACTATCTCGTGCTGCGGGCCCTCCACCGCGGCGCTCTGGCC
Source organism: Candidatus Dormiibacterota bacterium (assembly GCA_003139695.1). GTDB lineage: Bacteria > Chloroflexota > Dormibacteria > Dormibacterales > Dormibacteraceae > Palsa-872. The sequence continues at coordinate 5,023 of PLJM01000030.1, forward strand.
TGGGTCACCGTGCCGGTGATCGCAATCGTCGCGTCAGCCGGTGCGTTCGGCACCGGCGTTTTCACCAAGGGTCGCTCCACGCAGACAAACCAGGTCTCGATCATTCACCTGCAGCCGGGCTGGGACCGTGCCTACCAGGAGTCATACACCGGCGTCCTTACCCCAACGCGCGGTGACTACAGCGTCAGCGTCTCGGGTGCGCCGGTGTTGATCGCACCTACCGGCTCATACAGCGGCGGCATCAGCTCCGACGTCATCCGCGTCGGCGCCGACAACTCGATAACGCTTCCGGCGATGACTGCTTACACGCTGCGGGGATTCGCCACCGAAAGCGTGGTCACCGCGCCACAGCTGAGCGCAACCGCATCGTTTGCAAACGGCAAGCTGCAGGGCACGATCCGGAACCTTTCCAGCATGCCCTTCACCGATGCGGTGGTTCTCGCGGGCGACGGTTATCAGATACTTCCGACGTTGGCGCCAGGCGCCACCGCCACCTACGAGGTCACGCCCAAACTCTCGAACATGTTCATAGGGCCGCCGGCTGTCATGAACATCTACCCGAACAGCTTTTTCTCCAATGGCGCGCCGCTGCCCTCGCAATCAGCCGACGCTGATCGCGAGGCGTTCGAGAAGACGACCATCCTGTCATTGCTCTCCGGATCGATGTACGGCAACTCGCCAACGATCGTTCCTATGGTCGTGGCGTGGACAAAGCAGCCAGGCCAGGAGGTCACGATCGCGGGGAGCCGGCCGCACACGACCACTGAGACCGCCGTCGTGCTACCGCTGCAAGTCAGCGGGATCGGTGCCGGCTCGCTGCCCGCGGGCATGGTCACGAGCCGCTTCACCGACATGGAGGGCGACACTCAGCCTGCGTCGCCGGGCGCGGTGCTGTTGCAAAACGGCACCGTGACGTACGACTTCACGCCTGGCCTCGCTCCTGGAGCCCACCTGGCCTCAGCGTCACTGGACTCGACGTTTTCCAGTCCCAAGGGCCAACCTCCAGGGGCAACTCAAAACGTTCCGGCCAAAGTCTGGGATTGGCAGCAATCAGCTTGGGTTCCGCTTGACTACAACCCGAACGGCGTCACCGCGCTCCCGATCGCAGCAATCAATCCATCCTCAGGCGAGCTGCGACTCCAGGTTGTAGCCACCGGCACGCAGGTCTTGCTTGGATCGATCTCGTTGACGGGGACCGTGCAGTGATCACGGCAGAGAACCTCACCAAGGTCTACGGGAAAAGAGCTGCCCTCGATCACGTCTCTTTCGAAGTGCCGGAAGGCGAGATCTTCGGCTTTGTCGGCCCGAACGGCGCCGGCAAAACGACAACCCTGCGGATACTGGCCGCGCTTCTCGAGCCGACCGGCGGTCATGCATCGATTGGCGGAGTGGACGTTGCCAAGCAGCCGGACTTGGTCCACAGCCGTCTGGGTTATATGCCCGATTTCTTTGGGGTCTACGACAAGCTCACAGTGTCCGAGTACCTCGACTTCTACGCCGCGTGTTACCGCCAAAACAAGCAGAGGCGCACCAAGGTCGTGGCCGAGCTGCTCGAGCTCATCGGGCTCACAGAGCGGCGCGACCAACTCGTCGATACGCTGTCCCGCGGCTTGAAGCAGCGGCTGTGCCTGGCGCGGGCCTTGGTCCATGATCCGGTGGTGCTCTTGCTGGACGAGCCTGCGTCAGGTCTCGACCCGCGGGCGCGGGTCGACATGCGCGAGATCCTCAAAGAGCTACGCAGGATGGGCAAGACGATCGTCATCTCGAGCCACATCCTTCCCGAGCTCACCGAGCTATGCACGATGATCGGCATCATCGACCACGGGCGCATGCGCGCCACCGGTTCGGTACAAGAGGTGATTCAGCATCTCTCGGCCGGCCGCCGCGTGCGAATCGCTGTCGTCGGCGATGCAGAGGCTGCGCTGGAGATCCTCAAGCCGCTTGCGTCAGTCAGCCACACTGAAATCGCCAACGGCGCCATCGAGGCCACTTATGAAGGGGACGACTCGACCGCCGCGGAGATCCTCCAGGCGTTGACCGCAGGTGGAATCAAAGTGTCGGCTTTCAGCCAGGTTGACGGTGGGCTCGAAGAAGCTTTCATGCGCGCAACCTCGGACGAAGTCGGATGAACCGGGTAGCGACGGCGTTCTGGAATCCAATCGTGGCCAAGGAGTACCGCTCGCGGATGCGGACGTGGCGATCGCCCGTGGCGATGATGGTCTACATACTCCTCATCGGCGGCCTTGGCTTCGCAGTGTTCTCGGTGATGGCATACGCGAACTCCGGAATTACCGGCGGCGGCAACTACGGCCAGATTCTGTTCAGCGCCCTGATCGGATTCCAGGTGATCCTGCTCGCGTTCGTCACGCCTGCGCTCACGGCCGGCGCCATCAGCAGCGAGCGCGAGCGCCAGACCATCGACCTGCTCTTCGTCACGCGCATACCGCCCTTCTCGATCATCTGGGGCAAGCTCCTGGCGTCAATGTCCTTCGTTGTCTTGCTGCTCATCCTGTCGATACCGATTTTCAGCCTCGTCTTCCTGTTCGGCGGTATCGAGCTCGACCAGGTCGTGTATGCCTTCCTGGTCACGTTGGTCACAGCCCTGACGCTTGGCGTGATGGGCATCTTGTTCTCAACCTGGTTGCGGCGCTCGCTGGTGGCCACAGTCGTTTCATATGTGGCAGCGTTCGTGCTCATCGTGGGAACGTTGGCGTTCGGCCTCTTCTTTCCAACCCAAATCGACCCGAACGCGACGAAAGCCCCGGCCCCGCCAGCTTTCACGTACCTCAGCCCGGTCATTTCCCTGGTGTGGATCGCGGGCGACGGGTCGTACCTCTCAGCTTCGTCCTACGGGGTTCGGTATCCCAACACGGTTGTCGGCGGCGGGTCAGGAAATACCGTTTGCCAGAGCGCTCCGGGTGGCGGCACCAGTTGCTACTCAACCGGTAGCTCTTCTGGCGGCTTGGTCAGCACCAGCGGCTTTGTGCAAAGCGCGCAGGCGGGAACTGGAACGGTTCCAAGCGGCTTTTTCGAGGGTTGGCAATACTGGCAGGCGACCATCGTCATGCAACTTGCAATCTGTCTCGTCGCCCTGCTTGTCAGCGCCTTCATCTTGCCACCCGTTCGGCGCTTGCCCTGGCGGCGGAGGAATCTCACTAAAAGCGCTCCGGCGGTGAGCGAATGAGCTCGCTGGAAGCGGTTGTCGCTGCGCTGCGAAGGTCGGACGCCAGATCAAGCGTCCCCCCCTTCTTGCTACACGCCATGCTGGGCGCCGCCGGATGGATCGGTGTCGTGCTCCTGGTCACCAGGCTTGTGCCCTTCGAGCCACGTGTTCAGCTGGCTGAAGTGGGCATCCCGGTGATGCTCGTTGTGGCTGCCACGGCATGGATCGTCAGCAGACCTGGGCCCGGCGCGCTGATGCGGCGCGCGGACGAGGGCCTTGGACTGAAAGAGCGCCTTTCGACTGCGTGGGAGCGGCGCGCATCAAGCGGATTGATGGACGATCTTCTCCGCCGGGACGCGCTTGAACACGCCGAGGGAAATCGCCTCTCGCGGGCTTTTCCAATACGCCTCAGCAAGAGGGAGGCGGGGGTGCTCGCCTTCGTGGCTGCAGCCGCGGTTCTCCTTGCGGTCCTCCCGAATCCCATGGACCAGCTGCTCGCGCAGCGACAGGCTGACGCAGCAAGCCAGGCCAGGGCAGCCACCGCCGTCCAGGACGTCCAGAACAAGATCGCGGCAAGCACAACGCCGGCCGATCCGAAGGTGCAGAAGATCCTTACCGACACCCAAAAGCAGATTCGGCAAGCCCCTGACCCGCGCCAGGCACTGCAAGCGATATCGCCCGCGGAGCAGCAGTTGCTGCAACTCTCTGATCCGCAAACACCTGCTCGCACCAGCACGGCGCAGAACCTGGCCAGCTCACTCAGCGCGACAAAAGCCGGAAAGGCTGCGGGGCAGGCCCTGACCGCCAGCCCGTCCAAAGGCGCCCAAGCACTCCGTCAGCTTGCGTCGCAGCTCCAGAGCCTCACGCCACAGGAACGCGCTCAGCTCGCTCAAGCCCTGGCGACCGCTGCGCAGCATGCATCGGATCCGGCCATGGCGGCCTCGCTGCAGAGCGCTTCAAGCGCGCTGTCTTCTGGAGACTCCGCCGCCGCCGCCGCGGCGCTGACCGACCTGGCGGGTCAGGTTGATTCGCTGCAGGCTCAGCAGAACACCGACCAGCAGGTTGCCTCGGCGATCAACAGCCTCGAGACGGCGCGGCAAGCGCTGGCAGCGCAAGCGGATCGCGACGCGGCCGCGGCCGGCGCGGCGAGTGGGAACGGCGGCGCGTCGCCGGGCGCCTCCCCGGGCGCCGGGAACGGCAACGGGAGCGGCACCGGCAGCGGTGGTTCTGGTGGTACAGGTGGCACCGGCGTCAGTGGCAGCGGGTCGGGCAGCGGCCAGGGCGCGAAGCCGAGCGAAAAGCTCTTCGTACCCGGCCAGCCCGTTCCTGGCCAGCTCGAGAACGATCCGACCCCGTTGGGGCCTGGCCAGGATGTCCCGCTCACCCCCTACACGCAGGTGGTCCAGGCCTACCGGCAAGCTGCCCTCGACGCCACCAACCAGAGCCTCATACCCGGCAGCGAACAAGACCTGGTTCGCCAGTACTTCTCGTCGCTGGGCGCCTCGTGATCGCAGAGGAGCCGCGGGTCGACCCGAAGAAGGTCACGGACCTGGCCACCAGTCTCGAAGCCGAGCTGGGTCGGCTGATCGTCGGCCAAAAGGAACTGCTGCGCGACACAGTCATCGCACTGATCGGCGGCGGCCATATCCTCCTCGAAGGAGTACCGGGCCTCGGCAAGACGATGCTCGTCCGCTCGCTCGGCCAGGCGCTCGACCTGAGCTTCTCCCGGATCCAGTTCACACCTGACCTGATGCCGGCCGACATCGTCGGTACCAACATCATCCGCGAGGATTCCGGGCGCCGAGAGTTCGAATATCAGCCTGGCCCCATCTTTGCCAGCCTCGTCCTCGCCGACGAGGTGAACCGGGCGACACCGAAGACCCAGAGCGCGCTGCTCGAAGCCATGCAGGAACGCACGGTCACCGTTGGGAACGAGACGCGCAGCCTCCCCGTCCCTTTCTTTGTGCTCGCCACTCAGAACCCTATCGAGCTCGAAGGCACCTATCCGCTGCCCGAAGCCCAGCTCGACCGCTTCTTCTTCAAGGCCCTCGTGCCATTCCCGAGCGAGACCGAGCTGCTGGAGATCGCCCGGCGCACGACAGGTGCAACGACGCCAGAGCTGCACGCGATCGGAGACGCGGAGTCGATCGTCGCCGCGCAGCGAGTCGCCCGAGAGGTTCCGATTGCCGAGCACGTGCTGCGTTATGCGGCGCGTCTGATCATCGCCACGCACCCCAACCGAACCGAGCTCGACTCTGTGCGCCGTTACGTCAGGTACGGCGCAAGCCCGCGCGGCCTTCAGACGTTGGTCCTCGCAGGCAAGGTCCGTGCTCTGCTCGAAGGCCGTTACAACGTGGCGTTCGAGGACCTAGTAGCAGTGGCGCGTCCGGCACTGCGGCACCGCGTCTTCTTGCTGTTCGAAGCGGAAGCCGACGGAATCACGACCGACCAGATCATTGACGAAGTCCTGGAGCGCACGACCAAAGAAACCGCCGGCTCTTAGCCATGGCGGCCCTGCTGGATCCCCCGCTTCTGCGCCGGCTCGAAGCTCTCGCGCTGCAGGTGCGCCGTACGGTCAGCGGACAGATGGGCGGCGAACGCCGATCGAACGCTCGCGGCCGCTCTGTGGAATTCGCGGACTTTCGCAACTACACGCCAGGCGACGATTTCCGCCTCATCGATTGGAACGCCTACGCGCGCCTCGACCGCTACATGCTGCGTCTCTTCGTCGCGGAGCAAGAGCTGCCGCTCAGCATCTTCGTGGACCTGAGCGGCTCGATGGATTGGGGCAATCCGAACAAGGCGCTGACCGCCAAGCGACTGGCCGGGGCGATCGCCTACGTGGCGCTGGCGGCGCTCGACCGCGTACGCCTCACGGTGTTCGCGGAGGGCCCCACCTCGGGTGGCGCGCCATACCGCGGCCGCCGCGCGGTGGCCGAGCTCTTCTCTCGCTTGCAGTCCTTTCCTGTCGGAGGCCAGACCGACTACGCGCGGCTCGTCTGGCCGATCGGAAAGCAGCGGCCCGGTATGACCGTCCTAATCAGCGACGGGTTGGGCGAGACGTCCATCGACTCCGCAATCGCCGCTCTGGGCCGCGCCCGCCAGGAGGGAGCCGTCCTGCAGCTCCTGGCCCCGCAGGAGATCGCGCCGGACTGGACAGGTGACGCACGTCTGAGAGATTCGGAGACGGGAGTGGAGCGAGAGTTCACCTCCACCCCGGTGACGCAGGGTGCATATCTCGAAGCGCTATCGCACCGCACGCACGAGATCGAGAGCTCAGCTCACCGCCGCGGCCTTCGGTATGCGCGGCTTTCAACCGATCAGCCGATCGATGACATGGTGCTTCGCACGCTGCGCAAGCTCGGCCTGCTGTCATGAGCTTTTTGGTGCCGGCCGCGGGGTTCCTCGCCCTCACCCTGCCGGCCATCATCGCGCTGTACTTCCTGCGGATCAGGAGACCGACCCGGATCGTGCCCGCCCTGAACCTGTGGCCCGACCAGATCCGTGACCGCCAGGCCAACGTGCCATGGCAGCGCCTTCGGTTCAGCTGGCTTTTGCTGCTTCAGCTCCTCGGTGCCGCGATTCTCGTGGCGGCAGCCGTCCAGCCGACCCTTTCGGCCGGGACCAGCCTCGCGCGCCACTCGGTAGTTCTCCTGGACGTGTCGGCATCCATGCAAGCCCACGATGTAAAGCCATCTCGCCTGGATGAGGCCAAGAGTGAGATCGGCGGGCTCATCGACCAGCTGGGTCCGCAGGATCGGATGACGCTGCTCGCGGTGGACTCGACGCCGCGGATCATCGCTTCGGTGGTGGGCGATCGCCAGGCGCTGCACCGCGCCCTGGATGCAACCAATGCCACCAACGGCCAGGCCGATCTCTCAGCCGCTCTGACGCTGGCGGCCGGCCTGGTGAGACCGGGTGACGACGCGCGTGCCTATGTCTTCAGCGACGGCATCGTCGGTCCGCTTCGCACCGATTCCACGAACGCCTTGCCCTTTCCGGCGGAGTACCACCGTGTGGGCGTGTCGGGCGAAAACGTAGGTCTGACCTCGCTCGTCGTCCGCACCGAAGCCCAGTCACGTGCAGGGTATTTGCACTTGCAGAATTTCGGCCAGCAGGCGCGCTCGTTCAGTCTCGAGTGGCGCGCGGACGGCCGGTTGGTCGACGTGCGCCCGCTGACGCTTGCGGGTGGTCAGGCCGAGGATCTCGTGCTTCCGGTTCCGACCGGCGCGACGCTCGTGTCTGCTCACATCACGGCCGGCGACGTCTTCGCGCTGGACGACACGGTCACGGCGGTGGCCAGGGCTCCGCGTGCGTTTCGTGTGCTTCTGGTCACTCCGGGCAACGTGTTCATGGAGCAGGCGCTACGCGTGCGCACGGACCTTCAGCTCGATGTCGTGGCGCCCGCCGCCTACAAATCCTCAGCGGCTTACGCGATGACCATCTTCGATCGCTTTTCACCAAAGTCGTTGCCAAACGGTCCATTCGTCATGATCGACCCGCCCGCCGGTAGCCCGCTGGCCGGCGGACCGGCCGTCGGCATCGGCCGGACCAGTGCCACTGATGCCGGTGATCCGCTGCTGACCAACGTCGATTTGCGAGACGTGCACATCGCTCGCAGCCAGGATCTCCGAACCAGCTCATTCGGCCGCCCGCTCATCACAAGCTTGCAAACCCCACTGGTGCTGGTGCGCGATGAACCCTTTCGACAGGCACTGTTCGGTTTTGATCTGCACGAATCGGATCTGCCGCTGCGGATCGCGTTTCCGATCCTCGTCGAGAACCTGAGCGAATGGATGCTGCCGCCCAGCGTCCCGAGCCACAGCTTTCATCCTGACGAGGCCGTCACCATCGTCCCGGAGACGGGCGCGACGTCAGTGACGGTCATCCGACCTGACGGCAGCCGCCGCACGCTGGCGACGAGCTCGATCGCCACCTTTGGCGACACCGACCGCACTGGTCTCTACACAGTCGAGCAGCTCGTCTCGGGGAATGTCGACAGGTCATGGTTCACCGTCAATCTGTTTTCCGAGCAGATTTCCCAGCTCAAGCCCGCCGACCGTCTCACCCTGCCGCCGGTCAACACAACAGCGACGACTCACGCGCTTCATCGCGGGCAGCTCGAGATCTGGCCCTGGATCGCGCTAGTTGCACTTGGCATCGTCGTGGTCGAATGGCTGGCGTTCCATCGTGGGCTTTGAGCTGACCCGGCCCCTCTTTTTGGGGGCCGGTCTCTTGGCGCTCGTGGCGATCGTTGTGATCTGGCTTCGCCTCAAGCCACCGTTGAACCCGCGACGCGCGGGAACATCGCTCGGCCTACGGGTGCTGATCGTCCTGCTGCTGACCGGCGCGCTGGCGGGGTTCCAGCTCCAGACCACACCCTCGGCGCAATCACTGATTGTTGTGGCTGACCTGTCGGCAAGCGTTCAAAGCGCCCAGGACACTGAGCTCGCCACGGTGCAGCGCATCCTCGCGTTGCGCGAGGGCGACAACCGCGCCGGGGTGGTGAGCTTTGCGCGCGATCCGCAGGTCGAGCTGAACGTCAGCACCAGTCCCCAGCTCAGCGGGCTTCAGAGCCAGCCGAATCCTCATTACACCGACATCGCCTCCGCTCTTCAGCTGGCCGCTTCTATCCTCCCAGGCGACACGCGCCGGCATGTCGTGCTCGTGAGCGACGGCAGGGCCAACCTCGGCGACGCGATCGGCGAAGCGCGCCTGCTTCAAGCCGAGGGCGTGCGGGTCGACACCGTGGCGGTCAACGTGCCGCAAGGCGCTGAGGTGTTGATTGACGGTCTCAACGCCCCGCGCTTGCTGGCTGTGGGCCAGCGAGCTGACGTATCAGCCGTAGTCGTCAGCAACGTGGACACGCCGGCGACGGTGCGCTGGTATCTCGATCACACACTGATCAACACGGTTCGGCTCCAGCTGCACGCCGGAGATACCACGCTGACGCAAACCGTCCAGCCGGCGCTGACGGGATTTCATTCGGTGCGGGCGGTGATCGACCCGACCATCGACACGTACTCGGAGAACAATCTCGGCGAGGCGTTGATCCAGGTCGTGGGACCGCCCCGCGTCCTTCTGGTCGAGAACCCGCCCGGCAGCGCCCCGAGCCTGGAAGCCGCGCTTCGCTCCACCGGCATCCTCACGACGACCGTGGCGCCGGCGCTGTTGCCGCACACCGCGGCCGACCTGGCGGCGTACTCGGGAGTGGTGCTTGTCAACGTGCCGGCCTTGAGCCTCGGCCCGGACGGGATGACGCTGTTACAAGCCGCCACGCGGGACCTGGGTATCGGCCTGGTCGTCATCGGAGGCTCCGACAGCTACGGCCCCGGTGGCTATGCGGGGACACCCCTGGAAACGGCGCTGCCGGTGCAGATCCTGTTGCCCAAGAACACAAAGAAGCCGCCGGTCGCGGTGATGTTGGTCCTGGAAAGCAGCGAGAGCCAGCAGGGCGATCAGGTCGTGCGTGGCGCCGCCGAGGCCGTGATCGATCAGCTGACGCCTCAGGACAAGGTCGGAGTCACGAACGGAACGATGGGAACAGTCGTGATTCCGCTCACCACGCTGACAGACAAGGCCAAGGTCAAGGCGCAGATCGAGGCTATGAACCTGGGCGATCCACCTACCTACATACCCGACCTTAACGCCGCCAATGATCAGCTGGCCAACACGAGCGCGGCGCTCAAGCACATCATCCTGCTTGGCGACGGCGACGCTACTCTCGGTGACTACCAGACTGTCATCGAAGGCATCCACGGACACGGCATCACGGTCTCAACAGTGGCCATCGGGTCCGATACCGGCGGCGCAGGGCTCATGCAAGCGATGGCTGGATGGGGTCACGGACGCTTCTACCGGAGCACCAGCATCCAGGACGTGCCGCAGATCTTCCTCAAGGAGACCCAGGAGGCGCTTAAGCCGTGGATCGTCGAGGGACTCATCACTCCGCGGTTGTCGTCCCTGGCCGAAGTCCTGCCCGGCGTGCCGCTCGACTCGTTTCCGACGATTACCGGGTACGTGGCGACGACGCCCCGCGCCGCCGCGGACATGGTGCTGACGAGCCCTTCGGGCGATCCTTTGCTGGCGACGTGGCAGTACGGGCTGGGCCGGGTGGTCGCCTGGACGAGCGACGCGCAGGGTCGCTGGACCTCCGGTCTGCTGAGCTGGCCTTCGGCCAACCGTTTCTTCGGCGACCTGGTCCGATACAGCCTGCCCCAAGCGGGGGATCCAGCCCTCCAGGTTGAGACTCAGGTCCAGGGCGATCACACGCACCTGCTGGTCACCTCCCCCTCCTCATCGGGGTCGGCCGTCAGCGTGAGCGCTGTGGCACCCGACCTTTCAAATGTCGACCTGGCCCTGTCCTCGACAGGTCCGGGCCGGTTCGAAGGCGACCTTCCAACCGACCAGGTCGGGAGCTATCTGCTGCACGTCACGGATTCCACTGGTGGGGTCGTCAAGCACACGAACACCATTGGCCTGGTCGTCCCCTACTCGCCGGAATACCGCAACCTCGGCACGGACAACGCCAGCTTGAGTGCGATCGCCCGAGCTGGGGGGGGCGTGCTCCTCACCGATCTGTCGTCGGTGTTCAATCTGTCGGTGCCACCGGTCCGTGCGGCTCAACCGATCGGCGAGCTGCTGCTGATCCTGGCCATCCTGCTGTTTCCGATCGACATCGCGTTGAGGCGGTTGGTGCTCAGTGGCGAAGACCTACCGGCGTGGCGTGCGGCCCTGGAGCGCGAGAAGCCGGCCGCGCTGCCTGCCGAGGCGACGGTGACGCGATTGCGGGAGCGCGTGTCCGGCGCGCGGGCGGCACGAGGCCCCAAACCGCCACCTCCGTGACCCTGAACCCATGTGGCGGGCTTCATGTCGCCACCCCTGGCCGTATCCATCCCTTGGAGCACTGAGGTCACGCAACTAGGTGTTATAGGGATGACTGACTTCAGCCGACCTGAACTCGGTCGGCCGCAATAGATGCGCCGTCCACAGCATCCAGGCGCCGAGCAGGATGAACATCGCGACGCCTTCGACGGCGACCGGGCCCGGTCTTAACCCGGGCGTCGACCCGATCTCGGCGAGCAGTCCGAGCGCCGAAATCGCGACCGGCGCGAGCAATAGAGCGAACAAACCATCATCCGCTCTCCAGCGCCCGATCGCCCAAACCGTCCCGAACACGTACGCCTCCATAAAGTAGTACGGCCAAACCGTCTTGGCCAGCAGGGCGAGGCAGGAGGCGGTCAAGGCCAGCCCGGCGAACAGGCGCTGCTCAGTGAACCCGCCCGGCCGGCTTGCGAGCCAGAGGTTCAGCGCCACCGCGAACACGAACACGAACACGATGTCGAAGTGCTGACCCACCGTCTCGAGGGGGCCGCCGTGCGTGAGACTCCAGATCGACCCTGTACCCACCTGCAGGCTGCCGCGATACATGAACAGCGAATGCAATACGTCAGCCGGGTCCGCGATCAAGAAAGGTAGGAGGCCGGCAACACCAGTGGCGGCGGCCGACGAAAGGAAACCCGAAGCCTTGGCGGGACCCTGCCGCCGCGCGGTCAGCAGGAGTGGGAGGCAGAGCAGAGCCGCTGAGCTGCGGGCCAGCACCATCAGCCCCACGGCGAACCCGGCCCTCAACGCCCAGCCGCGGCTGAGCAAGCGAGCCGCGAGCAGGCCAAGCCACACCTCCATCGCCTGCTCGATGTGTCCATAACCCGCCAGCGACTGCCAGATAGGGCCGCCCAGGGCTAGGGCGCCGTAAGCAATGAGTCGTGGCAGCGCCTGGAGGCGGCTGCCCCGGAGCCGCTCGATCGCCGCCACCCCTTCTCTCGCCATGCCGATGATGAACAGGCTGAAGACGGCGAACGTGACTGCTCGGCGCAGATGAAATGATTCCAACCAACCAAACGCGCGGAGCAGTGCGCCGACGGCTGTCAACGGCACCAGGGACAGTGGGCCGTTCGCATTTGGATAAGCCAGTGAGCCGCCCGGGGCAAAGACCAGAAGCGGGTGCCCGGACAACGCAATCTGCGCCGAGGGCCAGAAAGAGATGTCCAGGTCGGTTGGCACGATGGGCAGGAACCCCGCCACGAACCAAACCACAACGTATCCGCCGGTCAACAAGACCGGCCACGTGGCGCGGCGAATACTCACCCCGCCAGCAGGTGCTGCTCGATTAGACCGCCGCGCACTCATCCTCGGGCGTTCACGCGGTTGATCAAACACTAGCGCGCTAGCAGGAATGTTGGTCTCATCTCCGCCAGCGGTTGCTTACCGTCGCTATACGGTTGCTGTGGTACGGACGTACCAAGCAGCGCGCGGCAATTAGTTCGTATTCGGATTTGGCTCCGGAGCAGGGATTCGAACCCTGAACCTTGCGGTTAACAGATCGCTGAAACCCGTTCAGAAATAGCACTCCGAATTCGCTGACTGACGCTGCGCGCCACCGAGTGCCAGGGCTTACCGCCGGCGTTGCTGTACGAGGAGGTCCGGCGGGCCAGGTAGGTGATCATCGGCTCCAATCTCCCGCTCCGATTTTTACGGTACCCATATTATTCACCGTTAATTTCGTTATTATTCAATAGCCGATGGCCG
>PLJM01000014.1 GCA_003139695.1 Candidatus Dormiibacterota bacterium
CCACCAAACCCAGGGCGATTCAATGACTGGAATCGGCGGATCACAGCCGGGTCACAGTTTCCTGGGGAGCTATCGCAGCCTAGGGGTGCGGTGGCGACTGTCATCGGCGGATCTGAATTCGCTCGGCAGCATTCGATGGCTCCGCGGACGCTTCAGGCTGAGGACGCCACGGGCAGGGCGTGAGGCACCCGGTTCGAAAATCGCAGGCACGCGTGCCGCCGATCCGCACGCTCGCTTGCCATTCGGACGCCTTGCGTCCCCAAGCCGGCGATTGCCCGACACACGCAGGCCAGATTCCGTCGTCGGTTACAAAAAGCGGACCCCGGTTACTTGGTCAGCGCAGGCTCCAACCTGGCCAGGGCATCGGGCAGCTCCGATCGCGAAGCGACGCCGAGCTTTGGATACACGCGGTACAGGTGCGTGCCGACCGTGCGGTGCGACAGGAACAACCGATCTGCGATCTCACGGTTAGAAAGTCCGGACGCGGCCATGTGCGCGATCTGGAGCTCCTGGGGCGATAGGGGCTGGCGAGGCGCCCTCGGGGGCTCAGAAATCCTTTCGCCCGAAGCCCGCAGCTCCGCGCGCGCCTTGTCCGCCCAGGGCTGCACTCCGAGCGCATTGAACATGTCCCGGGCCGCCCTCAGGTGCGGCCTCGACTCGGTGATGCGGCGCTGCCTTCGTAACCAGCTGCCGTACGACATCTCCAGGCGCGCGAAGTCGAACGGCCATTTCGGCTGAGCGTTGAGGGCGGACTCATATAGGTCTTGCACCTCCGACTCGTCCGCGAGTAACGGACGTGCGTACCGCAAACCGATATGAACGAGGGCTGCCGGCGTGCGCTTGCCAAGCGCCTCGAGCAGCGTCATCAGGCGGCGCGCTTCGTCGTTCCGTCCCGCTCGCACCGCGCATTCGATGATGTAGGGCGCGGCCGAAAGTGCCACCGCCTCGTGGTGGGCCGGTCCATGAGGATCGAACATGCGCACGAAGTGGTCGAAGGCATCGGAGTGACGTCCGGCAGTCAGGTGTGTGATGCCACGCGCAAACTCCGCTTGAGCGAGAACGATCGAAAGGCGCAGGGACGCCAGCGGTTCGGTCGCCTCGGTAACGAGCTGTTCGGCGGTGCGCTCCTCACCCTGGAGGCCTGACAAGACTGCACGCCCCATATTGCTCATCGCGGTCCAGATCGGCTGGCTGGTCTCGATCGCGAGCTGCTTACCTTCCTCCATAGAGCGAATCGCGTCGCTGAGTTGGCCGGTGTTGATTCCGGCCCACGCGCGCACAACAAGCAGTTGAGCGAGTAGCCCGAGGCGTCCCTGGGCACGCAACATGGGGGCGGCACGATCCATGAGCTCGATCGATTCGCCAAGGTCCCCTGCCGCATACGCGGCGAACGCCAGGAGTTGCGTCCGAGACGGGTCGGCGTCGTCGACCTTGGCAGCCTCACGAACCCTCGTTGCGATTCGTGCTGCCGCGTCGACCGGCGCGGCGAGCGCAAGGATTTCGAGAGCCCGTGGATCCAGCACGTCGCCGGCGACTTCCTCAACCGCTTCGATGACCAGATTCTTCGCTGCGGCACCGGGGTCGGCCCACCAGCAGCGAAGTGCGGCGCCTTGCAGAAGGTTCAGCGAAAGATTTCGGTCTCCTCCAGCGGCGGCTTCGCGCGCGACGCCGACCAACCTTGCGATGGCGTTGAGGTCGCCTGGCGCGCCATCGTTGAAGATTTTTTCGCGCAGCCAGGTCATTCGCGCGACGTCACGAGGTGAAAGCTCCAACCTGGCGGCCGAGTCGAGAAGCCGAGCCACGGCTGGTGGATCCCCGAGTTGAAATGCCAGCTCCGCTGCTGCCAGCAGCCGCCGGGCCCTGTCCGGACCGTGAGGAGTCAGCGAGGCGGCAAGCTCCAAAGCGCCGAGCGCTGTCGCAGGCGCACCACGATCCTGTGCCCGGCCGGCAGTGATCTCGAGGTCGGCCGCGGCGCCCTCGTCTTCACCGAGCACCGCCTTGGCGCGATGCCAGGCCCGGCGGTCGGGGTCCGCGATGACCTCGGCAAAGGCGAGGTGGGCGTTCCGTCGCTGTCCCGCGGTCGCCGCCTGATCCAGCGCCGAGCGCATCAGCGGGTGGCGATAGCGAACCCTCGGGCCCGCGAGGGATATCAAGCCCGCGTCGAGGGCCGGTTGCAGAACGTCGACCGTGGCCTCTTCGCCCTCCTGCTTACGTGTTGCCTCAAGCACGTCGCTCACGGTAGGGTCCTTGTCGAGCGCGATGAGCAACAGCGCGGCTTGAGTGAGCTTCGGAAGCTGCCCGGCTTGCGCGGAGAAGGTCCGCTCCAGCCGATCGGTCAACGGAATGGTTCTCAGTGCGCCCTCGCGCCCGTCGGTGCCCTCCAGCCTCAAGGCACGTGGAAGCTCGAGCAGAGCCAATGGGTTGCCTAGCGCCTCGTCCAGAATCAGGCGGCGGGTCTGAAGGTCCAGGTCTGGTGCGACGGATACCAGCAGATCCGCCGACGCCGGGTCGCTCAGAGGTTCGACATGGATCTCCGCGAGCTGCCCGGACCGAAGCGCGGTCTGGAAGGTCTCTCGCAGGCCGACGATGAGGAGGATGTGGGTCGATTCGAGCCTGCGAGCGACAAAGCTCAGGACGGAGGAGGTCGCACCGTCGAGCCATTGAAAGTCGTCCGCAACCACGACCAGAGGCCTTTCGTCGGCGACCTCGTCGATGAGGCTGAGCGTGGCCAGGCCGACAAGAAACACTTCGGGCGGCGCACCGGCGCGCATTCCCAATGCGGTGAGCAACGCGTTTTTCTGAGGGCCGGGAAGCGCGCCGGCCGACGGAAGAACGGGCTGCAAAAGCTGGTGCAGCCCCGCGAATGGAAGGTCAGCCTCGCTTTCAAGCCCTGTGACCGTGAGCACCTTGTAGCCGCGGCTGCGGGCGTCGCTGGTGGCGACGTCCAGAAGGGACGTCTTGCCGATGCCGGCTGCTCCTGTGACTAGCAGCGCGCCGCCGTGTTCCGCCGCCTCAGCGAGAGCCTTGTCGAGCTGAGCCAGCTCAGCATCCCGGCCGACCAACCTGGAAGCACCCATCCCTTGCTGATTTTGCCCCTGACGCACGTTTAGAAAACACCCCGGGCACCTAAGTCATTTCGGCTCTGCCGCTAAGTCATCGGGCCGGCTTCGGGCCGGTAAAAACAGTCGCCCCCCAGAAGCGGGGCGATGGCCGGCCGACCTAACTTGCCGGACATGAGCACAACAAACACGACGGCAGAGGCACTTCCCGATTACGCGCCGGTCCCCAGGTCCGCACTTGGCCCGGCCCTCAACGAGCAGGGGTACTACGTCGGACGCGTCGAGCGAAACCTCTATTGGGTCACCGACGCCACATATCAGTCAGCGTTCCTGACGACCAAAGATGGCGTCGTCCTGTTCGACGCGCCGCCGACCATCGGTAACAACATTCAGCGGGCGGTCGACGAGATCGCCAAGGCCAACGGAGTGAGCAACAAGGTGACGCACCTTGTCTACTCGCACCATCACGCGGATCACGCAGGCGCATCCTCGCTGTTCGCCAAGGACGTCGTCCGCATCGGTCACGAGGAAACGCGCCGGCTCCTGGCGCGGGACAACGACCCCGCCAGGCCGGTGCCAGAGGAGACCTTCAGCGACCGGCGCACTCTGAAGATCGGCGGCGAGCGCATCGAGCTCGCCTGGCATGGCTCAAACCACTCGCCAGACAACATCTTCATTCACTTCCCAGATCACGACACCCTGATGCTCATCGACATCGTCAACCCGGGATGGGCGCCGGTATACATCTCCAATCTGACCGAGGACGTGCCCGGCTACGTCGCGGCGCCCGCCACCGCACTGAACTACCCGTGGAAGCACTACATCGGAGGCCACCTCGGGAGGCTCGGCACTCGCGATGACGTGGTCCTGCACCAGCAGTACATGGCCGACATCGACGCCAGCGTGAGGGCAACGCTGCCCAAGATCGATTACACCCCGTTCTTTCAGAAGTACGGCGACAACTCCTGGGCCGCCGTGAAGGGCTACCTCGACGCCTGCACCGACGCAGCGGCGGCGCCGGTAATCGAGAAGTATCGGGGCGTGCTGGCGGCAGCGGACGTCTTCACTCCGAGCACCACGTTCTGGGTCATGGAGTCGATCCGCCTGGATCTGGGCTTTGCCTCGTACGTCCACCCATAGGGGCTTGGCGGTCTCAAATGGTCACTGAACGGCAAAGAAATCCCTGGTTGATCCTGCTGGTGCTCTGCTTCGGGTTCTTCATGATCCTGCTCGACACCACGATCGTGAACATCGCGATCCCGAGCATCATCGACGGGCTCAAGGCGTCGCTCGATCAAATCCTCTGGGTCGTGAACGCCTACATCCTCGTCTACGCCGTACTGCTGATTACGGCGGGACGCCTGGGCGACTTCTTCGGCCAGCGCAACCTATTCGCCGCTGGCCTGGTGATCTTCACCGCCGCCAGCGCTGCCTGCGGCCTCGCCCAGGACCCGAATCAGCTGATTGCATTCCGCGTCGTCCAGGGCGTGGGTGGCGCGCTGATTTGGCCGCAGACCCTGGCCATCATCACCACCATCTTCCCGCGCGAGAAGCGGGGCGCCGCATTTGGCGTCTGGGGGGCGGTGGCCGGCCTGGCTGCCACCGCGGGCCCGACCGTGGGCGGCTGGCTCACGACCGATTTCACCTGGCGCGCGATCTTCTATCTCAACGTGCCAATCGGCATCGCCGTCCTGATCGCCACCTTTTTGATCGTCCCCGACCTCCGGCAGGGCCAGCGACACCGCCTCGACCTGGTCGGCGTACTGCTGTCCAGCGTCGGCCTCCTCGGGATCGTTTATGGCCTGATCGAGGGCCAGCCCAAGAACTGGGGCGCGGTGCTCGGTCCAATCACGATCTGGGAGACCATCGCGGCCGGCGTGGTCGTGCTCGGCGTCTTCCTGTTCTGGGAGAGCCGCCAGAAGGAGCCGTTGCTCCCGCTGTCTCTGTTCACTCAGAACCGCAACTTCAGCCTCATGAACGTTGTCGCCGCCGCGATGTCGTTCGGATTGCTCGGACTCCTCCTGCCCTTCATCATCTACCTGCAGTCGGTCCAAGGCATGACCGCCTTGCAGGCCGGGCTCACCATCGCGCCGTGGTCGGTTGTCTCGATGATCGTCGCGCCGATCGCGGGCCGGCTGTCGGACAGGATCGGCGGCAAGTTCATCCTGATGGGCGGGCTTATCCTCTTCGCCCTCGGCCTAGGACTCATCATCTGGACCGCCGGAACCAACTCCAGCTGGTACAACTTCCTGCCAGCCGTCATCACCGCGGGGTTTGGTATGGGCATGGTCTTCGCGCCCATGACGCAGGTGGCGATGCGTGAGATCCGGCCGCAGCTGGCCGGCGCGGCCTCTGGCGTACTCAACACCAATCAGCAGATGGGTGCGGTCATCGGCTCGGCGGCCGTGGGCGCCCTGCTGCAGTCGAGCCTCGCGAGCGACCTCAAGACGGAGGCCGTGAATCGCTCGGTCGCACTGCCTGCACAGTTCCGCCAGCAGTTCATCGACGGCTTTTCGCACGCGGCGTCAACTGGCCTTCAGGTCGGCCAGGGCCAGACCGGAGCCGCGACGCACCTGCCACCGGGCCTGCCGGCGCAGGTCGCGCAGTTGCTCTTACAGATTTCACACGACGTGTTCGTCAACGCCTTCTTGGGGGCGATGAAGTCGACGCTCTACCTGCCCGTGGCGGTGGTGCTGCTGGCTGCCGTGGTGACAGTGCTCCTGCGGCGGCAAGCCGCCATGCCTGCGGCACCGTACGGCACCGCCGAGCTCGTCGTCCCTCGCCGCACCGTCCACGAACCCGCCCGCGCGCGGACGACAGAGCAGACAAGCAAGGGCAGCCCAACATGACCGACACCACCGACTGGAACGCGAAGACCATCGCGGAGTTTCGCGCCAACGAGGGCCGCGTCGGCGGCCCCTTCGAAGGCGCGCCGATAGTTCTCGTGCACCACCGCGGCCGCACGAGCGCGCGCGAATACGTCAACCCGGTGATGTACCTCGCGCATGACACCGACGACAACATCATCTACGTGTTCGCCACCAAAGCGGGCGTCCCCACGAACCCCGACTGGTACTACAACCTCACCGCCGCCGGCGAGGGCAGCGTCGAACGCGGAACCGAGACCTACAAGGTCACCGTCAGCGAGCTCACCGGCATCGAACGCGACCGCGTCTACGCCGAGCAAGCCCGGCGCTACCCCGGCTTCGCCGAGTACGAGCGGCAAGTCACTGGAATCCGCACCATCCCCGTGCTCGAACTCACGCGCGTTTAGCCCCGGGGACGGCGCGTGGCGCAGGGCGGCCGCCCGTTCCGTCGTCGTCACCAGCACGCCCGCGGCGCCACCGGTCGCCATGACGATCTCGAGCAGACGCAGCGGGTCGACGACCAGCGGCGAGGACAAGACGTCTTGTGTACGCAATGAGAGGCGGGGAAGAGTCCGGCTCGCGCTCAGCCGGATCACAGCCGGATCACGCATTCCCGGAGCCGGACGGTTCTAGAAGGTCACGTCAGGACACCATGCAAGCGGAACTTGAGTTCAGGAGGTCCCCTGCGGAGCCGGCGGGACATGGGAGGACACGCAGTCGACACGGTTCGGGACCGTGAGGCCCCGGGTTCAAATCCCGGGCCCCCGACCAATTTCTGAACCAGGCCTACTTGTGCAGACCAAGTTGCACTTTTTCGGGTCCTGCCCACGAGCCGAGTATCGCCCGGAGGTGGCTCAGCGAGCCAGCCTCCGGACTGGACCAGCTACTTCTTGCCAGTGCTCGTCTCTGGAGTCGATCGGCGATGCTCAGGTACGAGGATCTTCTTTCCGTCCTGCTTGCGCGTGTAGCTGGGTACGGCCACGATCTTGTTGCCCTTCTTGGTTTCTGCCATGACATATGCCTCCACTTGATCTCAGCCGCCGGCATAGTCTCGGCCGGCAGCGGCCATTTACGACCGCCGAGTATTGACTACGACTGGCGAGGTCGCCGATGCGACGCTAATACCGTGCGCTCTATCACATAACAAAGGCAGCAACTCCAATCTTGAGCGGGATGCCGCGCGACTACTAAGAAATCGAGCGTTACGCGCATAACGGTGCCGGGCAATAGTTGCTGCGTTTATTACGGGCGAAAGGTGATTCTGTGGTCAGCGCTCGGCGCTTCAACGAATGGTCATAACCATCAACGGAACCGCGATCAACTTGGACTGGGGCACAATCCTGATTTGGTGCCTGGTCGGGCTCGTAGCGGGCTTTCTAGCCAGTCGTGTTGCACTCGGTCACGGTCTCGGCCTCTTCGGCGACGTGATCGCGGGGATACTTGGCGCGCTTCTCGGCGGCCTCTTGGCCGCCCTCTTCCACATCAAGGTGGAGGTATTCCGCTACCCGATCATCAGCAAGATGATCGTGGCCTTTGCCGGCGCGGTAATTCTGCTGTTGGTCGTACGCGTTTTCTCGGGAGGCGGGGCGAGACGGCGTCGCGCGACGTGAACGTAGCCGACCGCGCATCGGGATGAGCGACCAGACCTGGGTGACCAAAAAAGGCACTCTCGCTTTGGATGGCCAGTTAGTGTCAATGACCCTCGGTCGGAAGGTCGAGAACATGGCACTGGCCGACATCAAATCGGTCGAGGCCGGACGCCTGACCCTGATGCAGTGGCTCGGCTGGTCGGGGTTCTTCATGTGGACCGGCCTCGGGCTTCTGTTAGCCCCCTTAATGCTCATGGTCCCGGCCCTATTGGTCCCCTTCCTGCTTCTGGTACCGACACCGTGGATGGTCCTCCTGAAGAACAGTGCCGGCCGGTCCATCATCGTCACAGTCGGACCGAGGGCGAAGGCCCGCGAGATTGAGGCCGCTATCCTCGGCGCGCGTCCCCGATTTCAAGCGGCGTAGATGCTGGCGAGGTAGGCGTCGTTGCGAAGCCACCGGGATTTATGAGCTCCTTACCAGCTCGTTGCGCGTTGGCCCTGTCGTGTAGTAGTTCATGTAGTAATTCGAGTGACACAGGTGGATGAGTCTGGCCCAGAAATCGTCTAGGAGTTCACGAAAATGACCTCAAAACGTGCGAAATCGATCTCGGTTGAATCGCCCTGGGTTTGGTGG
>PLJM01000008.1 GCA_003139695.1 Candidatus Dormiibacterota bacterium
GCTCGCCGGGCCCACTGCACCGCCTTTTCCCAGTCCAGCACCACCCCGTCCTGCCACTGGCACGCATCTCGGTCACTTCGCCCGACAGTGACTTTCTGTGGTACTGCCGGCATCGCTTCGCTCGCCTGGCTTACTCCACCGCCTTTTTCCCAGCCCAGCACCACCCCGTCGTGCCACCAGCACGCATCTCGGTCACTTCGCCCGGCAGTGACTTTTTAGTACGCCGGCTTCGCTTCGCTTGCCACCCCACCCGTCTCAGTCATTCCACAGCCCCCGCTATCACCTCCGTTAGGCTGGAGTGGTGGGCAAGCTAGTTGTTACTGAGTTCATCACATTGGATGGCGTGGTCGAGGACCCCTCCTGGTCCTTCGACTTCAACCGAGGCGAAGAGGGCGAGGACTTCAAGGGCGACGAGCTCAAGGCCGCGGACGCCCAGCTCCTCGGCCGTATCACCTACGAAGGCTTCGCCAAGGCCTGGCCCACGATGAAGGACGCCGGCTGGTTCGGCGACAAGATGAACGGCATGCCGAAGTACGTGGTGTCGACCACCCTCAAGGATGAGGACGCGACCTGGAACAACTCCACTGTCATCCGGAACGACGTCGAGGGCCACGTCAAGCGCCTAAAGAATGAGGTGGGCGGCGACATCCTCGTGGCGGGCAGCGCCAACCTCATCCAGACCTTGGTCAAGCACAACCTCGTGGACGAGTACCGCCTGATGGTCTACCCCATCGTCCTCGGCCAAGGCAAGCGCCTCTTCCAGGAAGGCCTACCGCGCACCGCCTTCAATCTGGTGGACACCAAGCACGTTGGCCCAGAAGGGGTGGTCATTCTCACGTACAAGCCAAAACCCAGCGAGTAATTTGCCGGCGTAGCGCCGCTCGCCGGTCTTGAAGTGCCCCGACTGGATCTACAGCCACGGCGGACTCGAAATCCCGCCCGGGGCTCTTTTATCGGACCTGGTCACCTCCCGGATCCGCGCCGACCCGACGAGCTGAGGCGGGATGGAGATCGGTCTCGGCAAGATGCCAACGCACGATCCTAAAGCCGTACCGGATCGCCGCCTCGAGCCGAATGCGGTCGAGGCGCCCGTCGGGTCCCTTGGGGATGCCCACAAAAGAAGCGACAGTGGGGTTGGCTGCGGTCATTACCGCGAGAAGGCGCTCGATCTCATCGATGTCGCTCACCAGATCTGGTCGCGCGAACACATCGCGTCCACGCATCCGGATGCGCACCGGTTCGCCCTCGCGGAGGTTCAGCTTCCACTTGCCCCGCCCGGAGTCAGCAGTAGGTTGCCCTGCTTCACGTAGCTGAGCGGCTGCCGGTAGTGCTTGCCAGTCTTGCGACCGGTGAGTGAGACCAGCATCAGCCGACCACCGAGCGGCGTCGCAAAGGGTAGACCCAAAAATGCGCGCATCGGAACGTTGATCACGCTCATGAACCCGGCCTGGAGGCGACGGCTGAGCGGCCGCTTCGAACGTCCCGTTGTCGCCGATCCCTTCATGGGCGTCTGAATCACCGGGGGTGTTTCATCCATTGATGCCATGGCTCAAGCCCTCCTGATTGCGTAGGTGGCGAGTCCGCCGTCGAGGCGGGCGAAGGCGCGCGTTGCGTGCGCCCGCGCCTCCGCCACCAGCTTGGGTCCACGCCTTCCGGCCAGCACCCGGGCTCGGATATGAATGACCAACGCTCGATGGACGCTCATCAGCGCGCCCGCAACACCCTGGAGTTCGACGTCGTCAGGGGTCATGCGTGTGCCCTCGGCAAGGACTTGAGCGAGCACCTGGGTGTAGCTTGCCGCCAACTCGCGCTCGCGTATTTGTAGCGCGGGACTGGAGTTGATAAGGGCTCCAGCACGCACGATGCGCTCTGCGGTTTCTTCCATGGCGAGGTCCTTGCAACCGTCCAGCACCGGACGCCGGAACGCCGCAAGCACCGACTCCCCCGCCTCACGCCCTCGGACGGCAGAGATGAGCTTTTCCTCGAAGAACTCCATTCGGCCGAAGACGAGGTCCTCCTTGCTCGGGAAGTAGTTGAAGACAGTCACTTCGGAGACATCGGCTGCGCGGGCGATCTCTGCGACGGTCACCAACTCGAAGCCGCGCTTGGCGAAGAGGCGCGCCGCCGACTCGAGGATCAGTCGCCGCGTCTGCTGCTTCTTGCGCTCACGGAGCCCTAGCTCAGCTGTAACCACCACTGAAGGATACCACCATTGCTTTAGTCACCCTATGTATTTGGGACCTATATAGTTATGGTCACCTAGCGTGGCTGAAAACGTCGGCGATCACGACCCAATGACTGCCTTACGCGAGGCATCGCAGCGTCTCTTTGATCGGTTGTGGAATGTGAATAGAGGTGCTGCTGATGGCTGATGTCGCCCTGAGCACACACGGACTGACCAAGCGCTATGGGAAAGCGACCGCGGTCGACGGTGTCAACATCACCGTCCGTCACGGGGAAATCTACGGTTTCCTGGGCCCTAATGGAGCGGGTAAGACAACCACTTTGCGGATGGTGCTCGGTCTGGTCAGGCCATCGGCCGGGACGGCCGAGGTGCTGGGAAGGGCGCCTGGTGACCCGGCCGGCCTGGCGCGAATCGGGGCAATGGTGGAAAGTGCAGCGTTCTACCCGTATTTGTCCGCTCGAGACAACCTCGAGGTGCTGGCCCGACACGCCAATGTGCCGCGACCGCGTGTCGCCGACGTTCTTACAACAGTCGGCCTAGCGGCTCGAGCGGGTGACCGCTTCGCTAGCTACTCCCTAGGAATGAAGCAGCGGCTCGGAGTGGCAGCCGCCTTGCTTAAGGATCCCGAACTACTGATTCTCGACGAGCCCACTAACGGCCTCGACCCCTTTGGTATGGCTGATATGAACGACCTTATAAGCCGGCTTGGCCACGAGGGCAAGACGGTGTTGCTCTCGAGCCACAACCTCGCCGAGGTGCAGCAGATCTGTGATCACGTCGGTGTCATCTTCAAAGGCAAGCTGGTCGCTCAGAGCACAGTTGATGAGCTTCGCGGGTCGGCTGTGCTCGTCATCTCGGCCACGCCCATCGAGCAGGCCGAGAAGTATCTGGTCGGGCTGGTGGGGCGAGAGAAGGTTTCCGTCGAGCGGGACATGATCCGGGTCAATGTCGACGGGCACGAGTCTGCCTCGATTAACCGGCAACTGGTGCTTGCTGGCGTCGAGGTGCACGAGTTGCGCCGCGAGGAGCGGAGCCTCGAGGAGGCCTTCATGGCCATGAGCGCCACATACGCCGGCACCCGAGGAGGATCGGATGCTCGGTAGCTACTCCGGTGAGCTGCTTAAGTTCGTCAAACGCCCTGCGGTGTGGGTCGTCGCTGGAGTTTGGCTCGCGCTCCTACTGGCTTTCACCGAGCTGTTTCCGTACATCGCGTACCGGTCCGCCTCCAATACGCAGCTGGCCGCCGGCCTCCTCCAGCCACTCCTGCCAGCTCAGCTTTCCGGACATGCCATCACCGGCTATCCCGTTTGGGGCGGCTCGTTGATTCTGGTGCTGGGTGCGCTGTGCTCGGGGTCCGAGTACGGCTGGGGCACGCTCAAAACGATGCTCAGCAACCGGCCTGGGCGGCTGACCTTTTACTTTGCCCAGCTCGCGACGCTGGCTAGCGCCATCGCGGCCCTGGTGATCGTCGCGTTCGCGCTGTCCTCGCTGGCCAGCGTCCTCATCGCGAGATCGGCAAACGTCGAACTCGACTTCCCCACCGCAACTGCGTTGGCCCAAGCGATGGCAGCGGGCTGGCTGATCCTCGTCATGTGGACGTTGTTGGGGGCAAGCCTATCGATCGTGTTTCGCGGTACCGCCCTGTCGATCGGGCTTGGTCTGGTATGGATCCTGGCGGTTGAGAACCTCATTCGATACACCGCGTCGCTGATCGATGCTGTGGCACAGGCCGAGAAGTTCATGCCTGGAGCTGACGCCGGCTCATTGGTCGCAGCGTTGGGTGCGGCAAGCGCCAGCCAGACTGGCATCGCGGCGGTCGTCAGCGGCTCTCAAGCTTTATGGAGCGTAGTGCTTTACACGCTGCTCTTTGGGGCCCTTGGTGCGGTTATTCTCGTCCGCCGCGATGTCCAGTGAGAACCCGAATCGCTTACCTGTGAGTGACGCCTCTCGGTTTTGTGGGCCGCTCAGCCTCGATTAGCTGCGATGAAATCGCTGATCTGCTTCAACCCGCGCTTGAGCTCGTCCTCTGACTGCGTATAAGCCAGACGGATGTACCCCTTGCCCGCGGCCCCGAACGCGGTCCCCGGCAGCACCGCCACCCCCGCCTCCGTAAGCAACCGATCAGCGAGCTCCCTCTCCTCAAACCCAGTCTCTTTGATGTTGGGAAACGCATAAAACGAACCCTGGGGCCGAGCACACCGCACCCCCGGTATCGCGTTCAACCCATCCACCACCAGGTTGCGCCGGTGTTCGAACACCTTCACCATCCGGTGTACCGCGTGCTCCGACTCCGGCGCGCTTAGCGCCTCAATCGCCGCCATCTGGGTGAAACCGGCAGCACACGACGACGAGTTGATCATCAGCTGGTCCAGCTTGGCGGCCAGCGCCGTGGGCGCCACGGCGTAGCCCAACCGCCACCCCGTCATCGCATACGACTTCGACAACCCATCCATGAGCACCGTCCGCTCCCTCATCCCAGGCTGCGACAAGGGCGACACGTGCTCAAACTCGTAAACGAGCTGGCTGTAAATCTCATCCGATACCACGAGCAGGTCGTGCTTGTGGGCGAGCTCGCACACGAACGCCACGTCCTCCTCGGTGAGAATCCCCCCAGTCGGGTTCTGCGGCGTGTTGATGATCACCATCCGCGTCTTGGGCGTGACCAGGCTCTCGAGTTGATCGAGGTCCATGCGGAACCCCGTCTCCTCCCGCAACGTGACGAACTTGGGGACCGCACCGATGAAGTTGACCTGCGACGCATAGGCGGGGTAGCCAGGATCCGGAATGATCACCTCGTCACCCGGCTCGATGCAAGCGAGCAGGGTGAACAACAGCACGTTCTTTGATCCGGGAACGAGCACGACATCGGTGGGATCGACGGGCGTCTTGAGCGTGCGCTGCACGAAGCCCGCGACCGCCTCCCTCGCCTCCATGATCCCGCTCGCGGGCGTGTAGTGCGTGAAACCGTTCTGCATCGCGGAGATGCCCGCCTCCACGATGTTGTCGGGCGTCGCAAAGTCCGGCTCCCCAATCTCGAGGTGCACGATCTTCTTGCCCTCGGCCTCGAGCTTCCGCGCCTTGGCGAGAACGACAAACGCGCCCTCGGTCCCCAACCTCGACATGCGCTCCGCGAACTTGATCGTCACCGAGACAGCCTAATGCACGCCGAGCAGCGCGCCGCCATCGACCCCAAGCGTCTGCCCCGTGATGTAGCCGGCTTGCTTCGAGCAAAGGAACGCGCAAGCCGCCGCGAACTCGGATGGCTCCCCAAACCGCCCCATCGGCGCCTCGGCAGCCATGCGCTTGAGCTGCTCCTCCGGATCGCCCCCCGAAGTCCCAGCCATCTGCCGGATGCGATCCGTGAGGATCTTGTCCGGCGCCAGGCAGTTAACGGTGATCCCATCCCGCGCCACCTCGCGCGACAGCGTCTTCGCCAACCCCGTGACCGCCGCCCGCAGCGAGTTGGACAGCGTGATGTTCGGGATCGGCTGCCGCACCGACACGGAGGTGATGAACACGATGCGGCCCTGCCCGGACTTCTTGAGGTGCGGCAGGCTCGCGTTGACCAGCCGCACGGCGCTCATCAGCGTCAGTTGATAGGCGGTGTCCCAGGCCTCGAGCGGCGTGCTCTGAAATGTGCCGGGCGGCGGCCCACCAGCGTTAACGACGAGTATGTCGATGCCACCCAACTTCGCGACCACCGCCTCGACCAGCGTTGCCGGATCGCCAGGCTTGGACATGTCGGCCACCTGCCACCCAGCCGCCCCAATCGCCCTCCCCGCCGCCTCGATCGCAGCAGCATCACGCGAGGCAACAAACACTTTCGCTCCCTCACCAGCCAGGGCCTCGGCGCAAGCACGCCCGAGCCCCTTGCTGGCCGCGGTTACGAGAGCACGACGCCCATCAAGGCCAAGATCCACGCCCACAATTGTGCGGTGAGGACGATCAACGTCGCATCAACCCAAACGGCAACGGCTGGAAGTGCGTTAACCGCCCGTGTTCACATACCACTGCGTCACGTACTGGAGGCGATCGCCCGGCTCGATCACGTTATTGAGGCGCACGCCGTGGACGCGCTGCGAAATCGCATAGTCGTAGTGCGGCGCATATAGGAAGATCGCTGGCGCCGCGTCAGCGATGAGCATCTGAAAGTCGATGTACGCGCCCAGGCGGGCCGACTGATCGACCGCCGCCCGCCCGACCTCAAGATCCTGGTCGATCACCCCCCAACCCCGCTGATACGCGAAGTTCAGAGAGTTAGGGTCCGCGCCCGAATGCCACAGCGAGTACTGGTCGGGATCGGGCCCGACATCGAACGCCACGAGCGCCATCTGGTACTTCCTGCCAATCAGGTACGACTGCACGAGCGCCGTCGAGGTGACCGGCGTGACATCAGCCTCGACCCCCACCGCAAGCAGCTGCTTGGACACCGCGTCGGCCACCTGCCGGTTCGGGAACGAGCCCGCGGTGACCAGCGACACCTTGAAAGGAATGCCGCCCTTGGTCCGGATCTTGGCCCCGGGCGCCAGCACCCAGCCCGCAGCCTCAAGCGCCTTCACTGCTGTGATCCTGTCGTAGGGATACTTAGCGGCGGCCGCTGCGGAGTAAGCCCAGTCGGCAACAGGGATCGGGCCCGGATCAGGATCGCCATGACCGGCGATCACGTCGTCGATGATCTTCTGTCGGTCGATCGCCTGCGTCAGCGCGAGCCGCACCTTCACGTCGCTGAAGTACGGCTTTCCAGCACCCTCCACATTCATCGATACGAAAGCGTCGGTGAAGGTCCTCACATCCTGCACGGTGATGTCGCTGCGGCGCTCCAGGGTGCCGACCTCCTGTGGCTCGAGACCACCGACCAGGTCCGCCGCCCCGTGCACGACCCCATCAATCGCCGCCTGCGGATCGGTCGCCGGGTTGGCCGAATAGGTTCGAAAGATCAGGTGGTCCAGGTATGGCTGGGGATCCGCGTATACGTTGCGGTTGAGAGTCACGGCGAGAGGACTGATCGCCGAAACCTTGAACGGCCCGGTGCCGATCGCCAGCGCGCCGCTGTACGGGCTCGCCGCAATCTGCGGCGGCGACATGCCATTGAACAGGTGCTTGGCGATGATCCCGATACGAAGAGCGAGCGGGAAGGAGGCGCTGGGCGCCCGCAGGGTGAAGATCACGCGGCCGGGACCCGCCGCACCGATGCCGACCTGCCGCCATGAGTCGGCGCCCGGCTGCGTGTACTCGAGGTCCTGCAGAACGTGGAAGGTGAACAGCACATCGTCGGACGTAAACGGCTGGCCGTCGGCCCACTTGACGCCGCTGCGGATGGTGAACGTGTACGAGAGGTGATTTGGTGAGATGGTCCACGTGCTGGCCAGCTGGCCAACCACGTTCTGCTGGGCGTCGATGGTCGTGAGGCCTTGATAGATGACGCTGTCGACGTCGCGCGTCGTGGCGTCCACCTCGAACAGCGGGTTTAGCGCGCCTGGCGCCCCGACCAGCGCTTCCACGGCCGTGCCCCCGCGCGCGGGCTTCGGCGCGGTGGCGACGGGCTGGCAGCCCAAGAGCACCACCGCCGCGAGCGCGACGGCGGCGGCTAGTCGACTACTACGGATGAGTGGCCAACCAGTTGGCGACCCAGATGTTGGCAACCGAGCAGACCAAGAACGCGGCGGTAAGGACCCACGACGTCCAGTAGATCTGGCGCTCCAGCCCACGGCGCGTCCGATAACCTCCGCCCAACCCGCCATCGCCGCCTCCGATGGTGCCACCCAGCCCTGACGCCTTGGGCGTCTGCACCAGCACGCTGACGATCACCAGGAGGGCGATCACCGCCTCGAGGACGACCAGCGTATGAGCGACGTTCTGCATCGGGTCTCCCCTATGCCACCCAGATCGAGCTGAACCGAACCTCGATCGCCGCCCAGTTCAACGTGTTGAACCATGCCGCGAGGTAGTCGGCGCGCTTGTTCTGGTACTTCAAGTAGTAGGCGTGCTCCCACACGTCGACACCAAGGATCGGTGTGAGGCCTTCCATGTAAGGGCTGTCCTGGTTCGGGTAGCTCTTGATCGACATCTTTCCGTTCTTGTCAGCCAAGAGCCATGCCCAGCCGCTGCCGAACTGGCCGAGACCGGCCTTCGTCAGCTGCTCTTTGAATGCGTCGTAGCTCCCGAACGTGCTCTTGATCGTGTCGCCGAGCCGGCCTGGAGGGTTGCCACCGCCGCCCGGGCCCATGATGCTCCAGAAGATCGAGTGGTTGGAGTGGCCGCCGGCGTTGTTTCGGATCGCGGTGCGGATGTCCTCCGGGACCTCATTGATTCCCCAAAGCAGGTCCTCGACGGTCTTGGCAGCGAGCTCCGGGTGCTTGTCCAACGCGGCGTTGGCGTTGGTCACGTAGGTCGCGTGGTGCTTGTCGTGATGGATCTCCATCGTTTTCGCGTCGATGTGCGGCTCTAGAGCGTCGAACGGGTACGCAAGCGGTGGAACCTGGAATGCCATTTGGGACCCCCCTTAATTGATCTGGTCTTGTCTTATGTCGTAGAGCAGACTACACGGAGCGGGAAGCCTGAGATTTGACTGCCGCCGCCCGGCGGGCGATCTCATCAGGGTCGCCGAGGTACCGCGCCGACGCCGGTTTGAACTTCGAGTCAAGCTCGTACACGCGGGGCACCCCCGTCGGAATGTCCAGGTCGACCACCTCCTGGTCGGTGAGCCCCTCGAGGTGCTTGACCAGCGCGCGAAGGCTGTTGCCGTGGGCTGACACCAGCACGCATTGGTGATGGAGCAGGTCCGGCACGATGCTGTCGAACCAATACGGCAGCATCCGCTCGACCACATCCTTCAGGCACTCGGCGCTCGGCAGGAGCTCCGGCGGCAGCTCCGCGTAGCGCGGATCGTGGGAGGGATGATGGTCGTCCGACACCTTCATCTCCGGAGGGCGTACGTCGTAGCTCCGGCGCCACAACTTGACCTGGTCGGCGCCGTACTTGTCCGCAGTCTGCTGCTTGTTGAGCCCCTGCAGCGCGCCGTAATGGCGCTCATTCAAGCGCCACGATCGCCTCACCGGGATCCAGGTCCTCTCCATTTCGTCGAGGGCCAGATCAGTCGTCTTGATCGCCCGCACGAGGAGCGAGGTATGGACCACCTCGGGCATGAGCCCAGCCTCTTTCATCAGCCGCCCACCCTCCTTGGCCTCCGTCACGCCCCGCTCGCTGAGCGGCACATCTTGCCAGCCGGTGAACAGGTTCTCGAGGTTCCAGGTGCTCTGCCCGTGCCGCAAAAGCACGAGCACGCCGGGCTTTCTAGCGGTGGCCATAGACGGCCCCGGTCACCCGGACGATCTCGGAGAACTCGTCAGCCTTCAGGCTCGCGCCTCCTATCAGGCAGCCGTCGCACAGAGGAAGCTCGACGTACGACTGCACGTTGCCGGCGTTCACGCTCCCCCCGTAAAGCACGCGGACCTGTCGGGCGGCGCCCGCGCCGATGGTCTCCCCGACCACACGTCGAATCAGCCGCATCGTCTTGTACGCGTGCTCGGGGTCAGCGCTCTTTCCTGTGCCGATGGCCCAGACCGGCTCGTACGCGATGACCAACCGTGCCGAATCGTCGGCCGAGCAGCTGGAGAGGCCGGCCTTGACCTGCGTGGTGACCACCTCGCTGCCCGTGCCGGAGACGTAATGCTCATCGAGCTCGCCGACACACATGATCACGCTCAGGGTTTCGCATGAGAGGGCTGCCGCGACCTTCTTGGCCACCATGGCGTCGGTCTCGCCGAGGTACGCACGCCGCTCAGAATGCCCGACCAGCACCCACTGGCACCACCCCTCCAGCATCTTCGGCGACACCTCACCCGTGTAGGCGCCGGACATCTCCCAGAAGCAGTCCTGCGCGCCGAGCTTGACGCCCGACTCACCAAGCACCTCAGCGACCCCGAGCAGCCACGGGAACGGCGGGAACAGCGCAACCTCCACCTGGTCGACGTTGCTGGAGGCCGCCGGCAGGATCGCGTTCACGAGCTCGAGGGCAGCGCCCCCGTCAGTGGGGTTCATCTTCCAGTTGGCGGCGAGTAGTGCCTTCTCAGCCGCAGCCATCAAGCGTCCTTCAGGATCGCGACGCCCGGGAGCTCTTTGCCCTCGAGGTACTCGAGGGTCGCGCCCCCACCTGTCGATACATGCGAAAAGCCGGAGAGCCCGAGCGAATCGATGGCAGCCACCGTGTCACCGCCGCCCACCAACGAGTAAGCACCTGAGCCCGCCACCGCCTGCCCGACCGCGCGAGTTCCCTTGGCAAAATCAGGGATCTCCGCGACGCCCATCGGTCCGTTCCAAACAATCGTCGCGGCAGAAGCGATGTGCTTGGCGAACAGGGCCACCGACTCCGGGCCGATGTCGAGCGCCATCCACCCCGGCTCAACCGAGTTCGCGGGCACCGTCTCGACCTCCTGCCCAGCCTCCATCCGGCGTGCGCAGACGAGATCGATTGGCAGAACGAGCTTTTTGCCTCCCTCCGTCTCGACCTCCATGGCGTCTTTGAGCGCCGACTCCTCGACCAGGCCGGCCCCTGTCGGATAACCCTGCGCTCTGAAGAAGGTGTTGGCCATCGCTCCACCGACGAGTAACGCGTCAACCTTCTCGAGCAGGTGAGTCAGGACCCCGACCTTCGTGGAAACCTTGGCCCCCCCGACCACCGCGACGAGCGGACGCTTGGGATCGTCGAGTGCTTGATGTAGCGCTGCGAGCTCCGCGACCATCAACTCTCCGGCGTAAGCGGGCAGGTGCTTGGCGACGCCGACGACCGACGCATGCGCTCGATGGGAGGCGGCAAACGCGTCGTTGACAAAGATCTCGCCCAACGCCGCCAGGCGGCTGGCAAACTCCGGGTCGTTGGCTTCGTCCTCGGGATGAAAGCGCACATTCTCCAGGAGCAGGACTTCTCCATCTCTCAGTCCGCCCACAGCCCTTCGAGCCACCTCGCCAACGCAATCCTCGGCAAATCGCACCTCGCGACCGAGCTCTTTGGAGAGCGCGGCCGCCACGGGCCGCAGCGAAAGTGCCGGATCGACGCCTTTCGGGCGTCCAAGGTGTGACATCACGATTACCCTGGCGTCACGCTCCGCGAGATGCTCCAGGGTTGGGATCGCCGCCTTGATTCGCGAATCGTCGGCGATCGCCCCTTTCGCCAGCGGCACGTTGAGGTCCTCGCGCACAAGAACGCGTTTGCCGGCGACGTCGACATCCGTGATGGATGCTTTCAGAGTTTCGCCGCCATGTAGTTGATCAGGTCGACCATGCGGCAGCTGAACCCCCACTCGTTGTCGTACCAGCTCACGACCTTCGCCCAGTGGGCGCCAAGCTCGAGTGTGAGCGGCGCGTCGACGATTGACGAGTGGGGGTTGCTCTTGAAGTCAGATGACACGAGCTCTTCGTGGCTGACCGCGAGGATGCCTTTGAGCGCCCCCTTGGAGGCCTCTTCGAACGCTGCGTTGATGGCCTTGGCGTTGGCCGCGTTCTTCAGCTCGACCGTCAGGTCGACGAGGGAGACGTCGAGGATCGGCACGCGGAACGCCATGCCGGCGAACTTCCCCGCGAGCTCCGGCAGCACCTCGGCGACCGCGCGATTGGCCCCGGTCGAAGTTGGGATGACGTTGTCGGCGGCAGCCCGCGCGCGCCGCAGATCCTTGTGCGGAAGGTCCTGCAGCTTCTGGTCGGCCGTGTACGCGTGAACCGTCGTCATCATGCCGCGCTCGATCCCGAAGGTGTCGTTGAGGACCTTGGCGAGCGGCACGAAGCAGTTGGTGGTGCAGCTGGCGTTGGAGATGACGTTGTGCTTCTTGGGGTCGTAGCCCTTGTGGTTGACGCCAAACACGACCGTGTAGTCCTGGTTCGTCGCGGGCGCCGAGATGATCACCTTCTGCGCCCCGCCCTTGTCGATGTGCACGCGGGCTTTCGTAGCGTCTGTGAAGAGGCCAGTCGACTCGATGACAAGATCAACTCCAAGCTCCTTCCAGGGCAGCTCGCCGGGATCCCTGACGCTCAAGAACTTGACGTCCCGGCCGTCGACCTTGATCGAGTCGCCGCTCGCGGAGACCTCGGGCCCAAATGTGCCAAGCGCGGTGTCGTACTTGAGCAGGTGCGCAAAGGTGGCGGCGTCTCCGAGGTCGTTGACGGCGACGATCTCGAAGTCAGCCTTCAGCTTGTCGGCGGCTCGATAGATGTTGCGGCCAATACGCCCAAAACCGTTGATACCGACCTTGATGGTCATCTAGCCAGGGTCCCTCCTCGAAGTTCGGTGGAAAGTCGCCGGATCGGCGCCCGATATCAAGACGACGGCGAGCAACGGAGCGCGCATGTCGATAGACCTGTAAGCGAGTAGCGGAGCCGGCAACACAGAGATCGGGCGCCTAGCCGGATGAACCCGAAGGGTGCCTCGGGCACCGCGAAGCGCTGCCCATGGCATTTCCATTGAACTCTCGAGGAGGGACACTGGTAACGCTCCAAAATGCCGTGGCGGCCCAGCACGGCTGAGTGAAGGAAGGGGCGGCGAATGTAATGTTAGGCGGAGCGGCGCGCCGGCTTCGGTCCTCCCGCCTCGTCCAGTGAGTCGGCCATCTCCTGCAAGCGCCGCAAGCGGTGGTTGACCGCCGATTTGGACAGCTTCATCCTGTCGGCGAGCTCCCCCAGGTTCAGCTCCGGGTTGGCGACCCGCCACTGGGCCATCTCGCGCAGGGCGGGCGGCACCCTGGCCAGCGTGCCCGTGGACTCGAGCCGCTCGATCGCCGCGGCCTGCCTTAGCCCGGACCCGATCGTCTTGCCGATGTTGGCGGTCTCGAAGTTCAGCCGCCGGTTGACCTTGCCGCTCACCTCGCGGACGACGCGCACGTTCTCGAATTCCATCACCGCGCGGCTGGCGCCCATCAGAGACAGGATGCGGACGATGCCGTCTCCCTCCTTGATGTACACGACATGCTGGCCGCTGCGCTCCATGATTCCCACGCGTGCGCCGGCTGCCGATGCCATATCCCCAATCGCCCTGGCCCACGAATCGTTCGGAGCCACGAACTCGAGGTGGTAGCGAGAGCTCGGCGCGTTGACCGAACCGCACCCGAGAAACAGGCCGCGGAGCATTGCTTTGCGATCGCACGCCGCCTCAGGCATGGCGCGCGTGGCGGCCTGAGTGAACGCAGGCGCAAGACCTGGTGGCAGCGTGAGCTCGACGAAAAGTGACACGCGCTTGCGCGTTTTCACCACCTCGTACTTCGCATCCATATGGCCGACGACGTGCCCGAGCCTCACCACCTTGCGCGCAATCGGATTGCGCAGCAGTGAGAAGTAAGCGGCCGGGCCCTCGCTCTGTCGCTTGATCAGCCGCCCACGCGAGCCGAAATAAATGCCTAGCAACTCGCTTAGCTGACAGCACGGTCGGGCCGGCAGATGGCCTGCCATCTCGTCCTTGACGTCCGCCGAGAACGAAATGCCGCCTACCTCCCCAGGACCTGGAATGTGCCCCTATTTCTTGGGTTCAGTCTACCCTTCCAGTAATGCCAGAAATGAGGATGATCGAGGCTGTCCGGTCGGCCATCACCGAGGAGATGGAGCGCGACGACCACGTCATCGTGCTGGGCGAGGATGTCGGCAAGAAGGGCGGCGTATTCGGCGCCACCGACGGCCTCTACGCGCGGTTTGGCGAGGCGCGAGTGCTGGACACGCCCCTGGCGGAGTCGGGCATCGTCGGCGTCGCGATCGGCGCGGCGCTCAACGGCCTCATCCCCATCGCCGAGATCCAGTTCGCCGATTTCATCCATCCCGCCTTCGACCAGATCGTCAGCGAGGCGGCGCGCACGCGCTACCGGTCCAATGGCGACTGGTCGGTACCGATTGTCATCCGCACGCCTTTCGGCGGCGGGGTCCACGGCGGACTCTATCACTCCCAATCGATCGAGGCCTTCTACGCGCACGTGCCAGGCCTGAAGGTCGTGGTCCCGAGCATGCCGGCGGATGCGAAAGGCCTGCTCAAGTCGGCGATCCGCGACCCAGACCCTGTGCTCTTCCTCGAGCACAAGAAGGTCTACAGGCTGGTCGCGGAGGAGATCCCCGACGGCGATCATCTGGTGCCGATCGGCCCCGCCGTCGTGCGACGCGCCGGAACGAACATCAGCTGCTTTGCCTGGGGCCTGATGACCCACTACTGCATGGAGGCGGCTGAGCAGGTGGCCGGCGAGGGGATCAGCGTCGAGGTGGTCGACCTGCGGACGCTGGCGCCCCTGGACCGCGACTCGATCCTGGAGTCGGTGCGGAAGACGGGCAAGGCGATAGTCGTGTACGAGGACAACCTCACTGGAGGTTTCGGCGCGGAGGTCTCGGCGGTCATCTCCGAGCACGCCTTCGACGACCTCGATGGGCCGGTGATAAGAGTCGCCGCCCCGGACATCCCGGCGATGCCGTTCAACTCACCCCAGGAAGACTTCTTCATGCCGAACCCGGAAAAAATCGCCAAGGCAATGAGAAAACTTGCCGCCTACTAACCTCGATAACAAACGTCGGTCTCCCCGCTCGCCGGGGAGGTCCGGGCGCGCCCGCGGAGCGGGTGCCCCCGGGGAGGGGACGCCCAGGCCCGCACCAACTCTGCTCTCAATAGCTCCGCAGGAGTACCTCGACCGCCGCGACGCCGTCGCCGCCGGCATGGAGGCCGCCGGCCTCGATGCCCTCTGCGTCTTCTACCCCGCGCGGATCGCCTACCTCACCGGCTTCCACCACATCCCAACCGAGCGCCCCATCGTCCTGATCCTCGGAGCAAAAGGCGATGCAACGCTCATCGTGCCCGCGGTCGAGAAGGAGCACGCGGAAACGACTGCGCCAACGAGCAAGATCGATGTCTACTTCGAGTACCCGGGCGCCGAGCACCCGATGGAGCGCGTGGCCGCCGACCTCCTAGACGTCAGCGCCAAACCACGGCGTACAGGCGCCGACCACGATGGCTTCGTTCCCTACTGGGGCTACCGCGGGCCACGCCTGAGCGACCTGACCGGCGAGCGTCCAGTCGACGCCGAGATGCTCATCGAGTCTCTACGCAGGGTGAAGTCGGCGGCCGAGATCGCGTGCATTCAGCTCAGCTGCGACTGGGCGGCACGTGCGCACAGACGGATGCAGGCTGCGATCGAGGTCGGCAAGACGGAGATGGAGTGCTACATGCCCTCTGCCGCCGAAACCCTCTGCGAGATGGTCCACGAGATGCCAGGGTGGCGCCCGCGCGGCCACAACGGCAGCGGCCTCACCGCAATGTTCGTGGGCGGCCGCTCGACGGCGATGCCCCACGGCTTCGTCAAAGGACACGGGATTCAGAAAGGAGATGTCCTGGTCAGCGGCGCCGGCGCCGACATCGACGGCTACGGCAGCGAGCTGGAGCGGACGATGATCGTGGGCCAGCCCACCCGCGAGCAGGAGCGCGCTTTTGCCGCGATGCTCGCCCTCCAGTCACGCGCCATCGAGGTCATGGCACCGGGCGTGACGGCGGGCGAGGTCGAGCTGGCCACGGTCAAGGTGGCCGAGGAGCTCGGCTTCGAGAACAGCCTGCGCCACCACGCCGGCCACTCGATCGGGCTCGAAGGCCACGAGGCGCCTTTTCTCGACCGGGGCGATGAGGCGGTGCTGGAGCCGGGCATGGTGTTCACGGTCGAGCCTGGCGTCTATCTGAAGGATGTGGGCGGCTTTCGGCACTCCGACACCGTGGTGATCACCGAAGCCGGAAACCGTGTGATGACGAACTACCCCCGGGAGCTCGCGGACCTCATCGTTAAGCCGTGACCGACTCCGGCATGGGCCGGACTTTCGCCGTGAACATGTGCAACACGGTCGTGCCGTTGTTCACGTGCCGGTGGACCCGATCGACAGCCATGGGCGGGAGCATGTCCTTGTCGTCTGCAGTCACGACTGTCTCTCTAGGCGCGACCACCCTCCAAACCTGGGCGACCATCTCCCGCGGCAGGTTGCCCGGCACGTACACGTAGCGGCGGTTCGGAATGTGCTTGCGCGCGAGAAGCTCAGCCCGCGAGAAACCATCTCGTGCCGCGTAATCCTTCAGATAAGGATCGCCGAACTCAAGCAGCTCGTGATGCTGGTTCGGGTAGCGATTGCCTCTGTACAGGAACACGGCTCCGCGGCCGGCCGCGGCACGCACAGCCTCCCCAATGACGGCTTCAGCTGCAACTTGCTCGTGCGGCAGGATGACTAACACCTCGCCGGCTGACGGCCGGTTGCCGAGCATGCTGGCGATCGACGCCGCCGCCCGCTGTGGCCGGAACGGCACAGGGAACACACGCGGTCGGCGCGCGCGGTTGTACCTGTAGGTTGCGAGACCCACGATCAAACCAACCAACGTCAAACCGCCGCCGAACAACGTAGCGTCCTTCTTTTCGACCACGTTGACGATCCACGCGACCAGCACCAATGCTGTGGTCACGACGCCGACCCCGAAGAAGGCGATCACGCCAGGGCTCCAGCTTCGGTATTCCCTCCACCGGACGACGTCCAGGCTCGCGCACGTGAGCACGAACGTGCCGAGCAGGCCGAAGGCGTAAAGGTCGCCAAGCAGGTTGACGCTCCCGCTCGAGGCGATGATGACGATGATGGGTAGAACGACCGCGGCAAGAATCGCCCAGTGCGGAGTCAGGCGCCACGAGTTGCGGTGCTCCAGCACGCGCGGCAGGAAGCCCATCCGCGTCAACGCGATGAACACGTGATATGCCCCGATGATCGCCGTGTTGCTCGCGAAAACCAGCAGCAGCGCGCCGCTGATGGCGACGTAGTCACCAACAAACTGCCCTGCGACATGAGCTCCCAGCAATGAGATGAATTGATTGGGATCTGAGTTCGCATTCAGGAGGGTGGTCGACCATAAGGTCAGCAAGGGGCTCGTGATCGCCATCGTCACCACGACGGCGCCCATGGCACGGTAGGAAACTTTCTTGCGCGGCTCGCGCATGGCCGGGGCCAGCTGCGCGATGCTCTCGAGCCCCGAGAAGGCGAGGAACGCGGCGCCGTAGCCGGTGAGCAAGAGAAGCGGCGTCAGCCGGGGTCCCTGCGTGACCGCGCTAAAGCTGTGCACGATTCCGGCAGGTCCGAGAAAGAGCGCAGTCGCTACCACCACCGCAATCTGCCCCCCGCCCGCGAAGCACACAAAGATCGCCGTTGTCCGAGCACTCTCCTTGATGCCGAGAAAGTTCAGGACGCCCAAGCCGATGAGTGCAGCGACGGTGGCGTGCACAGCCCACGGCGTCAGGGCGGGCCACACGACGGCCAGGTACAAAGCTCCCGACAAGGCGCTCAAAGCTGCGGTCAAGTAGTAATCGACCAGGATGAACAGCCCACCCAGCAATCCCGCAAACGGATGCAGCGCCTGCGAGGCGACGTTAACGACCCCGCCACCCTCCGGATACCGCCACGTCACCTCGGCGTACTTGACGCAGAGGAGGATGAAGACGAAGAGTGTCATGAGAACGAAGATCGCCGACCGGGTGGTGAAGTGGGAATACAGGATCCCCGGCACGTAGTAAATGGACGTCCCGATGTCTGCAAACACCACCGCCCAGCAAAGGAAGGCACCAAGGTGACCGCCGCGGATCTTGATCTGGCGGCGGGCCGGCCCAGCAGCTTGCGTCAAGCGTGTATTCCGTCGCGTCGCTCGACAAGGTAGCGGCGCAGGCCGTCGAGGTCGGCACGCAGCCGGCTGAGGGTTCGATCAACCGGCTGGTCTCCGAGGTCCATATAGGACACCGCAGCCAGGTAGATCTCGGCCCGGTCGAGCTGGCGAACGGCCGCCCTGAGCACCTGGCGGTGCTCGCCGATCGAGCGCTGTGTCGGCAGCTTGACGATGGCGTTGCGCATGAATCGCACGCTAGGCGCCCGACTGTGAGGACTCCGTTTGGACTGCCCTCCGCCCCGTATGGACGTCGTATGGATATGACCCGATGAATTAAGTTCTCACCGATGAGTCACGACTCAGTCGCCCGGCGAGGCCGCCGCCCAGGTGATCTAAGGGTCGTCGTCCGCCGCGCCGCCAAGCTGCCGCGCACCCTTGGCGCGCCATCTCTTTTCGCGGCCTGCTACGGCAACGTCGGATCGAGCATTTACTACGCGCTCGGCGTCACGGCGGCGTTCGCACTGGGGCTGACCCCGCTCGCTCTCATCCTCGCGGGCGCCATCTTCGTGACCACAGCTCTCAACTACGCCGAGGGAACAGCAGCGCTTCCGCACGCAGGTGGTAGCTCGAGCTTTGCGCGGCGTGCGTTCAACGGCCCGATCGGGTTCCTGGTCGGCTGGGTGCAGCTCCTGAACTACACGGCGACGGTGTCCATCTCTGCTTACTTCGCGATCAGCTACCTCGGCGTCTTCGGCAAGTACGTACCCTTCATCCACACGATTCAAAGCGAGAACGAGTGGCACGTCCTCGCCACTGTCTTCTTGATCTGCGGCCTCATCGTCCTGAACGTTGTCGGCATCCAGGAATCGAGCGTCCTCAACCTGGCGCTCGCGTTCACCGACCTGATCACGCAGTTCGTGCTGGTCATCCTCGGTTTGGTACTGCTGCTGAACTTCAAAACCGTCATCGACAACATCCACTTTGGCGTGGCGCCAACGTGGGGAAACTTCCTGGCGTCGGTGTCGATCGCGATGGTCAGCTATACCGGAATCGAGACTATCTCGAACCTCTCCGAGGAAGCCAAGAACCCTGGGCGGTCCGTGCCACGCGCCACCTTCTGGGTCATTGCGGCCGTGTTGTTCGTCTCAGCGTTTCTGCCCACCATCGGTCTGAGCGTTTTCCCAGTGACATTCGACCATCAGACCGGCATGTTCACCACATTGCTGGGAACCGAGTGGAAGGCGGACCCGGTTTCGGGCATTGTCACTGCGGGTTTCGCGCAACAGGGCTTGCATACGCTCGCGTTCTGGTCCGGCCTGTGGGTTGGTTTTCTCGCCTTCACGATCCTGGTGATTGCGACCAATGCCGGCCTAATCGGCATCTCGCGGCTCGGTTATTCGCTGGCCGGCGCCGACAACCTGCCGCGGGTGTTCGGACAGCTTCACCCTCGTTTCAAGACGCCGTACCTCTCGATCATCATCTTCGGGCTCGCCGCCGGGCTGTTGGTGCTACCGGGAATCCTCATCGGCTCTAAAGAGATCGACCTGATGAGCGCTGTCTACTCGCTGGCCGCGACTTTCGCGTTCTGCTCGGCGCACCTTTCGGTGATGCGCCTTCGGTTCGTGGAGCCCGACCTCTACAGGCCTTACAGGATGCCGGGCAATATCAAGTTCGGCCGCGACAGCATCCCGATTCTGTCGGTGGTCGGGGCGATTGCGATCGGCACAGTTTTCACCCAGCTCATGTTCCAGAACATCTCCAACTCGACCTTCATCTACCTGGGCTGGCTGGTGCTTGGAGTCGTCGTATTCGTGCTCTATCGGAACCATCGCAAGCAGCCGCTATGGGAACCGCTCGAGGAGCCTCCACCTCCCGACCGCGAGGTCGAGCACCTCCCCCCCGAGCCGCTGCCCACTGCCGCGCGCTTCAAGCACGGCAGGCGCGTGCCGGCACATGTCGCTGTCACGCGAGAAGTCCGGCACCGCTCTCATCGCCGCGGCTGGCGCCTGGAGATGGAGCTGTTTTTTGCCCGGCATGGCAACGTGCGCGGCGCGCTTATCGTGATGGTGTTCGCCGCGGTCAGCGGCCTGGCGGTCGGTGTGGACCTGTCGTCCTACGACCCGTTCGGACCCGGCCTCGGCTGGTCCCCAGGCATCGTGGTCACGACGCTGCTGGCCGCGTACTTGCTGAACCGGAGCCACAGCGAGCTCTGACAGGGGTCAGCTCTCGAGGCGGTAGCCCACTCCCGGTTCATTGACGATGTAGCGCGGGTTGGCCGGGTCGTCGCCCAGCTTTTTCCGGATCTGTGCAACCACGTAGCGCGTGTTGTATTTGTCCCCGACCGCGTACTCGCCCCACACTTGTCGCAATAGCGTGCTGTGGGTCACGGGTTTACCCGCGTGCAGCGCGAGATAGCGCAACAGCTCGTACTCGGTGGGAGTCAGCTTCACGGTCCGGCCCCCAACGGTCACAGAGCGCCTGGCCAGATCGATCTCGAGATCTCCTGCACGCACCACGGGCTCGCCGGCCGAAACGTCGACCTGGCGCCGCAGCACTGCCCGAATCCTCGCGACCAGCTCCTCGGTGCCGAACGGCTTGACCAAATAGTCGTCGGCGCCGAGGTCGAGCGCCCGCACCTTGTCCTTCTCGCCAGGCATGACGCTGACCACGATCACCGCCGCCCGAGTCGCGGGCCGCAGTGCCTCCAGAACACCGAACCCGTCAAGAGCTCCCGGCAGACCGAGGTCAAGGAGGATGACGTCAGGACGCCACGTTGCCGCCTCGCGGATCGCATCCACCCCATTCCCCACCGCCCGAACGTCGAAGTCGTGGTAGCCCAAACCCGCGCGCAAGGCGCGCTGCATCTCGACCTCGTCGTCGACCACCAGAACGCGCCCGCTCAAGGCCGCGCTGTCACTCGCACCAGGGGCAGCGTGAATGTGAAGCGAGGACCGCGTCGCATGTTCTCCGCGCGAATCGTTCCGCCGTGCGCTTCGACGACGCGCTTGCAGATGGCAAGGCCGAGGCCGCTTCCGCGCGCGCGCCGCGTCCAGAAAGTTTCAAAGATCCGGTCAAGGTCCACAGGCGCGATCGCCGGGCCATCGTTCTCGACCCAAGCTTCCAGCACAGAGTCACGCGCCACCGCCCCGATAGCGAGCGCCC
Source organism: Candidatus Dormiibacterota bacterium (assembly GCA_003139695.1). Classification (GTDB taxonomy): domain Bacteria; phylum Chloroflexota; class Dormibacteria; order Dormibacterales; family Dormibacteraceae; genus Palsa-872. The sequence goes on from PLJM01000008.1 coordinate 20,973, forward strand.
CGCTCGCCGGCGCCCATTCCAGCGCGTTCTCGACGAGGTTCGTCAGCACCCTTCCCACCTGGAGCTCGTCGACCTCCACCGGCGGCAGGTCGTCGGCCAGCTTGACGGCAACCTCGTGCCCCTTCAAGTCCGAGCGCAACTGATACAACGCGGTACCGACCAGCTCAGCAAAACCGTGAGGCTCCCTGTCCAGCTCGAGGCCGGCCTCCAGGCGCGAGAGCGCAAGCATGTCGCCGACGAGGCGGTCGAGGCGCGTGGCCTGGCGGTCGAGGTCGACCAGCAGTTCCTGCTGCTCAGGCTGGAGCCCCGCCTGCGGCGCGAGCAACGCGGTGAGTCCCGCTCGCAGCGAGGCGATCGGGCTCTTCAGCTCGTGCGACAGGGAGGAGAGGATGGCCGCCTTGAGCTTGTCAGAGGCCTCAAACCCGCGCGCCCTCTCCGATTCGAGAGCCGCGCGGCGGCGGTCCAGCAGCAGGTCGGCCAGGCCGATGAGAGCGCCGAGCATACGCAGCTCGCCCAGTTCTGGGCGATTCGATTCAATTCGCATCACTGCTACTCCGCCGGCGAGGGGAAGATAGGCAGCCGTGGCGGCGCCGGGGTGGGTCTTCATCAATTTGACCTCACCACCGCTGATCGCGATTCCGACCGAGCGCCCATTCTCATGCGCCCAAGCGGCTTGACGGACCTCCTCTGCCGTCAGGTCACTGCCGACCAGTACCGTCGCTTCCTTACCGGAGTCCACAGCGACGAGGGCGAACCGGCTGACTGAAGCAAGGGTCAGAGCGCGCTCGCTGACCATGGACAGCGCAGCGGTCACCTGCGGCGTGCGCAAGGCGGCGGTCGCCAGCTCATAAAGGACGCGCGAATCCGAGGCCAATGTCTCGGATGCTGCTCGAGCCCGACGAATCGAAGCAGCAAGCTGGCTCGTCACGAGCGCGACAGCCAGCAGCACCATCAGCTCGAAGAGCTCGCTCGGGCCCCTGACGGCAAAGGTTCCGACTGGCGGCACGAAGAAGAAGTCGTAAAGCAGAAACGCGGCGATGCTTCCGGCCAACGCGGGGCCGCGGCCCCAGCGGGCTGCAATCCACAGAACTAGCAAGAGGTAAAAGGCGGACAGCCCGGCCACATTCGCGAGCGAGGTCACAATCGCGATGGCAAGAGTGATTGCTATAACCCCACCGACCGCTATCGAATAAGGCACAAGCCGTCCCATGACGGTCAGGATAGGTCGGCGTCAGGCGCCGGCGATGGCAAGTTCCTTGGCTCGGTTCGCGTAGCCGGGATGCGACGGATGCGCGACCCGGTACCAGGCCAGCGTCTCCGCCAGTGCATCCTCGAGGGCCGACGGCTCGAAGCCCAGCTCGGTGCGTGCCCGGTCGAGCACATAACCGGCCGAGCGTCGCGGGTCCGGACCGTAAGGGCTCGCATCAGGTGGAAGGTCGGCAAACGGGATCGGATGCATCCGGGCCGGCACGCCCATGACCTTGGCGATCGCTTCGATCAGGCCGCGCAAGCTGACCCCCTCGAACGCTGCGTTGTAAGCCTTGTGATCCGTCTGCTTCCGCATATCGCATGCCAGGGCGCATGCGAACCCGATGTCCTTCACCCACGCAAGGCCCGCCTGGCGTTCATAGGACTCCTTAGGAACCAGCAGCGGCCCGCCGTCCATGACGCGCTCGATGTACGCGGCGATTCGCAGCGTGTGGTCGGCCGGCCCGAAGATGGCGGGAGGTCGCACCACCGTCCAGGGAAAGTCGCTCGACCGTGCGATCAGCGTTTCGCACCAGCGCTTGCCCTCCATGTAATCGAGGCTGGCCGGCGGCTCGCCCTCGAGCGGCACGAAATCCTCTTCGCGAGCCGGCGCGCCGTTGAGCGATGGGTAGACGCCAGTCGAGACAAAGACGTAGCGGTCGCCCTTGAAGTTGCGGATCACCGAATCCACCTCGACCGGTTGGAAACATGCGAGGTCCAGAAGCACGTCGGGCTTGACCTCGGCCAGCGCGCGCTTCAGCTGCTCCTCATCGGTGCGGTCGAACGCGACATAGCTGGTGAAAATGCCATAGGGCCGTTCTTTACGGCCCGCCGCGATCGTCTCGACGCCGCGCCGCATGAGCTCCTTACAAGCGGCGCTCCCGACGAAACCGGCGCCGCCAAGGACCAACGCTCGGGTCATCTTCCCCGCTCGCCGGGGAGGTCGGCCCGACCGCGCCAGCGGGCCGGTCGGGAGGGGAGTCTCAAGTGCCTATCAACCGTCCAATTCGCGCGCTAGAAACTCGACATCCGCGTTCTCGACGTCCTCGAGGCGCGTCGCCATCTCGCGCGCCATCGCGACCGATCGATGCCGGCCGCCCGTGCACCCGAACGCGACCACCAGCTGCGAGCGACCGCGCTCGCGATAGTGCGGGATCGCCGCGCGAAGCGTGCGTTCGAGGTTGTCGAGCAGCTCTTGAGCCGCCGGCTGGCCGATGACGTAGTCGCGCACCCGCTCGTCGCGGCCGTCGAGTGGACGCAGCTCCTCCACCCAGTAGGGGTTGTCGAGGAGCCTCACGTCGACCACCCATGCGGCGCCGTCAGGAATACCCTTCTTGAAACCGAAGGCGAAGCAGGTTATGAGCATCCGCTCTCGCGACTTCAGCGACTGCGCCAGCTCGCGCAGCTGCGCGACGTCGACGCGGTGATGCGCGCGCTCGTGGCTGCCGCCCGGCTTGCCATCGTTGGCCCCGACGTGCACCAGCACGTAGCGAATGCCACGTGCGTCGGCGTCCTTCAGCACCACGGCGCCATCGCCTCGCAGCGGCAGCACGCCGTCCGAATCGTCAAATGGCGACAGCCAGCGCGCGGGCTGAAAACCGGCGTCGACGAACACGCCAACCGCTTCCTCGAGGTCGGGCTCAGTGGTCCCGCCCACGATGACCAGAGTCACGGCCGGAACCTTCGGCGAGAGATTCGGTGTCCAGGTGGTCCAGGTGCTAGGCGCGGGCGAGCACCGGAGCGCGCGCATCGGCAGATGCGTAAGCGAGGAGCGGAGTCCGCAACAACGCAGATGGGCCGCATGGGCGCCGAAGATCCGTCGACGGCTTCCGGCCGCGACTCTGAAGTCATAGAGTTTCCTTTAGGCGCCGAGCCAAGCGTTCTGGAACGCCAAGCGCGACGATGTCTTCGACCGGTGCCTCGCGGATCGCCTGCACGGAACCGAAGTGTCGCAGGAGGGCGCGCTTGCGCGTGGGTCCGATGCCCTCGACCGAGTCCAGCGGCGAGGTGAGCGCCTTCTTGGACCGCACCTTGCGGTGGTGCGTGATCGCGAAGCGATGCGCCTCGTCGCGAATCCTCTGCACCAGAAACATCCCCGGCGAATTTTTCTCCTGCACGATCGGCTCAGTGCGTCCCGGCGCGAAGATCTCCTCGCGCTCCTTGGCCAGCGCGAAGGTCGGGATGTCGGCATAACCCACTGACTCGAGTACCTCGAGCGCAGCGCTGAGCTGTCCCTTGCCCCCGTCGATGAGGATGAGGTCAGGGCGGCTCGTGAACGAGCGGTCGCCAACGATGTCCGCATCCTCGCGGCGCTGCGCCGACTCCAACCTCTCCAGCCGGCGTCGAAGCACCTCCTGGAGCATCGCGAAATCGTTGGGCCCCGGCACGAACTTGATCTTGAAATGGCGGTAGTGATCGTTGCGCGGGCGGCCATCCTCGAACACGACCATCGCCCCGACCGCACTGTCCCCCTGGATGTTCGAGATGTCATAGCACTCGATCCGTTTCGGCGGCGTCTCCAGGTCGAGCGCCTCGGCCAGCGCCGCGAGCATCGGCTCGGTCCGGCTTTTGTCGTAGTCAGCCTGGATGCGCAGCTGCTCCAGCTCCTGAGCGGCGGTCTCGGCCAGCTGTGTGACAAGCGCTCGCTTCCGACCACGCTGTGGCACCTCGATCGTCACCGGTCCGCCGCGCCGCTGGCTCAGCCACCCCGTCATGAGCTCCATCTCGTCCAGCGGCCCGGGAAGGATCACGGTTCGGGGCACGTGAGTGGCGCTCGCGTAGTACTGGAGGACGAAGCCGCGCAGCAGCTCCGCCTCCGTTGCCTCGCCGGCACCGTCGAGCGGGTGACCGTCGTGGCCGACCATCTTTCCATTCCTCACGTAAGCGACCTCGACGTAGACCTCGCCACCTCGCCACGCGTACGCGATGATGTCGTGGTCGTCGCGGCTGTGCGTGAGCACCTTCTGGCGGTCCGCGATCTTTTCAATCGACTGCAGCTGGTCGCGATAGCGCGCCGCATTCTCGAAGTCGAGCTTGTCCGCGGCGCCTTCCATGCGCTCGTGTAGCTCGCGGACGAGCACGTCCGAACGCCCTTCCATGAACAACGCGACCTCGTGGATGCGCGCCTTGTAATCGTCGGCACCGATGCGCCTCTCGCAAGGTCCGGGACACCGCTTGATGTGATAGTCAAGGCAGACCTTGCCCTGCTTGAAGATCTCATCGGAGCACGTCCTGAAGGGCAGCAGCTGCCTGATCGACTTGACCGTTCCGCGCAGAGATTGCGCCGACGTGTACGGCCCGAAGTAGAGCGAGCCGTCGTTCTGCACTCGCCGCGAGTAGTGCACCCGCGGGAACTCCTCCTTGACCGGGAGCTTCAGGTACAGGTAGTTCTTGTCGTCTTTGAGGCGGATATTGAAGCGCGGCCTGTAGCTCTTGATCAGGTTGCACTCGAGGACCAGCGCCTCGACCTCGTTCGCCGTCGTCACGAACTCGAAGTCGTAGATCTTCCTGACGAGCTCCGAGACGCGCGCCGTTTCGCCGTATCCCGCGGTGAAGTACGAGCGCAGCCGGTCGCGCAGCCGCAGCGCCTTGCCGACGTAGATCACCTGCGTCCGGGAGTCTCGAAACAGATACACGCCAGGCGCGTCGGGCACCGCGCGCAGCCGGCGCTTTATCGACTCTTCTTGTGAAACCGCCACTAGATCGATTGTAGGTACGGCCCAAAGGTGTCATGGGAGGCTTCGATGCCTAGACTGGTCGACATGGGAACCCCGCCGGCCGACCTGCCCTCTCGGCCGCCTACCACGCAGGTGGTCGGCCTGCCTTCCAGCCCGTCCACCGTGGTCCCGATGGGTGGCGGCCTAGGCCCGGGTTCGACCCTGGTTGGCGGGCGCCGCATGAACACGCTTGCCGTGGTGAGCCTGGTGACCGCCCTCATCTCTCCCTTCGGCTGGGTCACCGGCATCGGCGGCCTGGCCCTGATCCTCACCTCGATCGTCACCGGCCACATGGCCCGCGCCGAGATCAGAAGGACTGGGGAAGAAGGGGCGACTCTTGCCCTGATCGGCCTGATCATCTCCTACGTCCACATCGCGATCACCGCCCTGGTGATCATCTTTTTCTTCGGCTTGGTCTTGGCGATCCTGGCGGCAATCCTCCATGGCATCGTCACGTCCGGCGGCTGACCGATCTCCGACCTCACACCGTCGCCCCCACCGCCCCCTCCTCCCCCTCCGACATTCCCGCCCCCGGGCCAGCCGCCCCCCCACCTCTGGGGACCCCGCGACGGAGTCGCGGGATCCGTCCCCGCCTACGGGTACTACCACCCACCCAATGACGGGATGGCGATCACGTCATTGGTGTTCGGCATCGCGGCCTTCCCGGCCATCTGTTTTTACGGAGTGCCGGCAGTCGCCCTCGGACTCACCGCGCTGATCCTTGGACGGATGTCGCTGGGTAAGATCCGTGCCAGTGGTGGCGCCCTTGGCGGAGGGGGCCTTGCCCAGGCCGGCTGGATCACGGGTCTGGTCGCCGGATCGCTTGGACTGATCTACGGGGCGTTTTTGCTGGGAGTGCTGATCCTCGTGTTGGTTGCGGCGTCGCAAGGCCTTGGCATCCCCAGTCCCACGCCTTAGGATTCGCTCGATGTCCGACCTGCCGCCCCCACCCCCGCCTGGCTCCGGCCAGGCCCCGCCGCCTTTCCAACCGCCCCCCGGCTACACGCCACCGCCTGCGCCCTTCCAGCCACCCCCTGGATACCTGCCGCCCCCGGCTGACATTCCGCCGCCAGGGTATTCGGTGCAGGCGCCGCCGCCCTACATGCCTGTGGCCGCGGTCGGCGCCGGCGGCGCCCTCATGTCCCAGTTCGGTGGCGCCGCGGCCTGGTCGATCGGGCTTGGCCTCGTCTCCATCGTCGTGCCGCTCGTATCCACCTTCTACTTCCCGATCATGCCGATCATCGGAGCGCTCAACGGCGTTCGAGCTATCCAGCGCGGTCGCGTGATCGGTGGCATCGTCGGCCTGGTCCTCAATGGCATCGGGGGCATCATCGCCCTGATTCAAAGCGGGCTGATCGGAGGCTCGGGAGGCTAGGTCGCCGCCTTCGCCGGAACCGCGGCCTTGTCACTTGCAGGGATCGTGAGCATCGGAAAGATTCCTGCCACCAGCACCACCACTACGGCGGTCCACAAAGCCACGTCGACGGAGCGCTCGATGAGCGTTCCGGCAAGAGCCGAGCCGATCGGGGTGCCCACGAAGTTGACCGACATCGATACCGCAAAGGCGCGCCCAAACCACGCAGGAGCAGTGCGGCGCTGCCGCAGCGTGAACAGGCTTATGTCGAACGGTCCGTTCGCCAGTCCCATCACGACAAGCGCGATCCCGATGGCCACCACGCTCGTGGCGAAGGGCAACGTGGCCATCGCCACGGCACTGATCAGAATGCCGCCCAACATGATCTGGCGCTCTCGCCCCTGCGTCGGCACCCTCCCCGCCAGCAGAGCGGATACCAGTCCAGCGGCGCCGAGGGCTCCCCAGAGATAACCGACGGTCGCGGGGCCCTGGTGCAGACGCCCGAGGAGGATCACTGGGATCGCGATGTCCATGACTCCCCAGCCGAAGTTGAGAAAGCTGAGGGTGAACGCCAGGCCTCGCAGGGTCGGGTTGGTCGCGACGTATTTGAGACCGAGCCAGGCATTGCGCAAGACGTTGCCATGGGCCTCGCTCGCCGTCGCCGGGTCGGGCAACCCGAGCATGACCACGGCCGCGCCGATGAACAGCACGCCCGCGGCAGCCAGCGCCCACTCACCGCCGATCCAGCCAACCAGCGCGCCGGCCAATGGCGCGCCGACGAGCGTTGCGAAAACGTGTCCGCTGCTGTCGAGCCCGTTGGCCCGCTCCCAAAGCTCTCGCGGCACCAGGATCGGAAACAACGAGCGGGCGCCCGCCGAGCTCAGCGGGTTCGTCAGCGACGAGAGGCCGACGATCACCAGCAGCAACGGCGGCGGCAGCGCGTGCAGCACCGAGAGTCCCGCTATCAGGCCTACGGCCACCGCGGCGATCAGGTAGTCGAGAACCACGAGCCTGGCGCGACCCTTGCGGTCGAGCAGCGCACCCGCCAGCGGAGATACGAGCAGTCCGGGGAAGATGGCGAAGAAAGCAGTCGCTCCCGCCAGCTGCGGCGAGTGGTATCGCGTGAGCACGAACAGGACCAGGGCGACGGTGACCACGGTCCCGCTGACACGTCCAAGCAACAGGCCCGCGTAAAGACGCGCGAAGCCAGGCACGCGCATCAGCGCGCGGTATCCCGGACGAGCCTGCTGCTTCAGCCGACCGCTACCTTGGCGCGAGACCGCGGGGCGACACGGGCGGTCCGGCCTGCACTCTTTCCTCGGTCGAGGATCTTGCCGAGGTACTCGCCGGTCGCCGATTCGGGCATTCGCGCGAGCTTCTCCGGCGTCCCGGCCGCGAGCACGTAGCCGCCCTTCTCGCCGCCCTCGGGACCCATGTCGATGATCCAGTCGGCGGTCTTGAGCACGTCGAGGTTGTGCTCGATCACCACGACCGTGTTGCCATGGTCGACGAGCCGGTGTAGCACCACCAGCAGCCTTTCGACGTCCGCGTAGTGAAGTCCTGTCGTCGGCTCGTCGAGCAGGTAAAGGGTCCGCCCGGTATCCCTTCGCGAAAGTTCGGCCGACAGCTTGACCCGTTGGGCCTCACCGCCCGAGAGCTGCGTCGCGGGCTGGCCCAGGCGGATGTAACCGAGGCCGACGTCCTGCAGGGTTCGCAGCTTGATCTTGATCCGCGGCACGTTCTCGAAAACTTCGAGCGCCTCGTCGACGGTGAGCTCGAGAACGTCGGAGATCGAGTGGCCGCGGAACTTCACCTCTTGCACCTCGCGCGAGTAGCGCGTCCCGTGGCAGACCTCGCACGGCACGTAGACGTCGGGCAGGAAGTGCATCTCGATCTGGATGATGCCGTCGCCCTGACAAGCCTCACACCGGCCGCCGCGCACATTGAAGCTGAATCGGCCTGGCTTGTACCCGCGCATCTTCGCCTCGGGCAGCTGCGCGAATAGCTCGCGCATGTACGTGAACATGCCCGTGTACGTGGCCGGGTTCGAGCGTGGGGTGCGGCCGATCGGCGACTGGTCGATGTCGATGGCTTTGTCGAGATTCTCGAGACCCTCGACCGCGCGGTGGGCTCCCGGCCTGTCCTTGGCCTTGTAGAAGTACTGAGCAACCTTGCGGCTGAGGATGTCGGTGACAAACGACGACTTGCCCGAACCACTGACGCCGGAAACTGCGACGAAGCGCCCGAGCGGAACCTCGATGTCGACATCCTTCAGGTTGTTCGCGCGCGCGCCGCGGATCACGAGCTTCTTGCCGTTGCCTTCGCGCCTGCGCTTCGGTATCGGGATCGCGCGATCGCCGCGCAGGAACGCCGCGGTTATCGAGTCGGGATCCTTCAGCACCTCTTCCACAGTGCCCGCGGCGATGATCATGCCTCCGTGCTCGCCGGCCGCGGGTCCGATGTCGACCATGTAGTCCGCCGACCTGATCGTCTCCTCGTCGTGCTCGACGACGATCAACGTGTTGCCGAGGTCGCGCAGGCGCAGCAGCGTGTTGATGAGACGGCGGTTGTCGCGCTGGTGCAGCCCGATCGAGGGCTCGTCGAGGATATAGAGGACACCCATCAGCTTCGAACCGATCTGGGTCGCGAGCCGGATGCGCTGAGACTCTCCGCCGGACAGCGTGTTCGCGGCTCTCTCGACAGTCAGGTATTCGAGCCCCACGTCGATCATAAACTGCAGGCGCTCGCGGATCTCCTTCAGGATTCCACGCGCGATCAGCTGCTCGCGCTCGCTGAGCTCGAGGGTGTCGACGAAGGCGATCGCGGCGCTGATCGAGAGCCGGCAGACCTCCGCGATGTTGTGCGCGGCCACCGTCACCGCGAGTGACTCGGGCTTGAGGCGCTGGCCCTGGCACGCCGGACAGGGCTTGTCGGCCATGTATCGCTCCAGCTCGGCTTTCAGGAAATCCGACTCAGTCTCCTGATAGCGGCGCTGCAGGTTGGCCACGACACCCTCGAAAGGAGCTTCGTACCAGCGCTCGTGTCCGTACTGGTTTTTGTAGCCGAATCGGATCTTTTTTTCGCCCGTGCCGTTGAGCAGCGCGTCGCGATGCTGTTTGCTCAGCTTCGACCATGGCTTGTCCATGTCGATGCCGAAGTACTTGCTCACTGTTTCGAGCAGCTCCGGGTAGAAGAACTGCGACCGGCTCCATGCCGAGATGGCGCCCTCGCGCAGCGAAAGGGAGGGATCGGGCACGACCAGGTCGCCGTCGACCACCAGCTGGAACCCGATGCCCGTGCACACCGGGCACGCGCCGTGGGGGCTGTTGAACGAGAAGTTACGCGGCTCAGGCTCGGCCACGCTAGTTCCGTCGTAAGGGCACATATAGTCCTGCGACATCTGGATCTCGTCGTCTGTCTGAGGGGGGACGCCCCCCCTTGAGGCGGCGGGCCTGGCGGAGCCAGATCCCGGCGCTCCCCCCTGCGGGACGATGATCACCGACCCCCCGCCCAGCCGTGCGGCGGTCTCGATCGATTCGACCAATCGTGTTCGCTGTTCAGGACCGACCACGATTCGGTCGACGACCACCTCGATGTTGTGCTTCTTGTTCTTGTCGAGCGGAATCTTCTCGCCCAGCTCGTAAAGGCTTCCGTCCACCCGAACCCGCACGAATCCCGACTTGCGCACGTCCTCGATGAGCGAGCGGTACTCGCCCTTACGTCCCTTCACGACGGGGCCGAGAACCATCACACGCGTTCCCGCGGGCAGCTTTTCGACGTGGTCGGCCATCTGGTCCACCGTTTGCCGGCGCACCTCGCGGCCGCAGACGGGGCAGTGAGGAATCCCGATTCGTGCGTACAGGAGCCGCAGGTAGTCGTACACCTCGGTGACGGTGCCCACCGTCGAGCGCGGGTTCTTCGACGTGCCCTTCTGGTCGATCGAGATCGCCGGCGACAGGCCGTCGATAGTATCGACGTCGGGCTTCTCCATCTGCCCAAGGAACTGCCGGGCGTACGACGACAGCGATTCGACGTAACGCCGCTGCCCCTCCGCGTAGATGGTGTCAAAGGCAAGCGAGGATTTCCCCGAGCCAGACAGGCCGGTGAAGACGACGAGCTTGTCGCGCGGAATCGTCAGCGAGACGTTCTTGAGGTTGTGCTCGCGCGCGCCGCGGATCGTTATGTGGTCAATGGGCACCCGTGTCTATTCCTTTTCTCGCTTTACCGCAAACGTTCCGCTCGCAGTCGCGACAAGCTTTCCGTTTCTGTCTTCGACCCGACACTCAGTGACGACTGTCCGGCGACCGGCATGAACGACCTTTCCGGTAGCGCGCAGACTCTCACCAATCTTCGCCGCGTTAATGAAGTTGAGCTTGAGGTCGAAGCTCGTCGCCCGGACGACGCCGGGCTTGAGGGTGTGCACCGATCGCCCCATCGCCGAGTCGGCAAGGGTGCTGATGATACCGCCGTGCACGAAACCGGATGAGTTGGCCATGTCCTCCGTGGGGGTCATATCCACGGTCGCCGTCCCATTCCCAGTTTCGACCAGCTGAAGGCCCATCCACGCCCAGGCCCGTGAAGGAGCCGCGACGTCACTCACGTCCTTGTCCCTCCGGCACCGGCATGCACGTCGATGACGCCGTGGCCACGAGCCTGCCCTGCTCGTCCAGCACGTCGGCCTCGCTGAAGAACAGGGTCTTCTTCATCTCGACCACCCGACCCACGGCCCGGATCCGGCCTGAGATGACCGGGCGGATGAAGTTGATCTTCAGCTCGATGGTCGTGTTCCAGAGGCCGTCCTCCTGGAGGGTCCCCAACGACATCCCCATCGCGGCGTCGGCGATCTGGGTGATGACCCCGCCCTGAACCACGCCTCCTCCATGGCGATGCTGCTTGCCGGCCTCGAGCTCGATCACGACGCGACCCGGCTCAGCCTCGCTGATCCGCGCGCCAAGGGTCGCCATCCACCCGTCCGGCTTCGCCTTGAGCATCTCCGCCGCGCGACGGACGTTCTGCACGCCTACTTGCGGCGCCCGCGCCGCGAGTCCCAGTTACGCACCATGGTCTTCTGCCGCGGCGCCGCCGCGATCGCAAGCGCCACATCCGCGTCGTCCTCTTTCTTGCCTGGCTCCTCACCCGAGAGGCGCTTGCGCAGTGCGATGATCCTGTCGCGCACGCGCGCCGCGTCCTCGAACTGCAGCTCCTTCGAGAGACGCCGCATCTCCTTCTCGAGATCGCGCACGATCGCCAGCAAGTCTTCGCGTGGCACGCCCGCTCCTGCCATGAGCTCGACCGCGTCGGCCTGCAGGTCCTTCTCCTTGATCTCCAGGGCGTAGATGGCTTTCTTCACGCTCGCCGGCGTGATGCCATGCTCCGCGTTGTAGGCGATCTGCCGGTTACGCCTTCGCTCGGTCTCGTCGAGCGCCTGGCGCATCGAGTCAGTGATCTTGTCCGCATACATCACCACGTGCCCTTCGACGTTGCGCGCGGCGCGGCCGATGATCTGAATGAACGACCTGAACGCTCGCAGGTATCCCTCTTTGTCCGCATCCAGGATGCCGATGAACGCCACCTCGGGAAGGTCGAGCCCCTCTCGCAACAGGTTGATGCCGACGACGACGTCGACAGCCCCCGTCCGAAGGTCGGTGAGGACCGAGATCCTCTCCATCGCGTCGAGCTCTGAGTGGAGGTACTTGACTTTCACACCGAACTCCCGCAGGTAGTCGGCCAGGTCTTCCGCGAATCGCTTGGTCAGCGTGGTCACCAGCGAACGCTGGCCCAGCTCGGTCCGCCTCTTGACCTCGGCAAGCAGATCGTCGATCTGGCCGGCCGTCGGCCTCACCTCGACCGTCGGGTCGACCAGACCGGTCGGCCGCACGACCATCTCGACGGTTTGCTGCGCTCGCCTCATCTCGTAAGGACCAGGTGTGGCCGACACGTAGATGACCCTGCTCGCGCGCTCCTCCCACTCGTCAAAGCTCAATGGGCGGTTGTCGAACGCGCTCGGCAGGCGGAACCCGTACTCGACAAGTGCCGCTTTACGCGAGCGGTCGCCGCCCAGCATGCCGCCGATCTGCGGCACCGCGACGTGAGACTCGTCGACAAAGATCAGCGTGTCGTCGGGCAGGAAGTCGAGCAGGGTGTATGGCGCGTCGCCGGGCTGCCGGCGGGTGAGATGTCGGGAATAGTTCTCGATGCCGGCGCATGTTCCCGTCTCGCGCAACATTTCGAGGTCGAAGTTCGTGCGCTGCCGCACCCGCTGTGCTTCGAGAAGCTTGCCGTGATCCTCGAACCACCTGGAGCGCTCGTCGAGCTCGGCCTCGATATCCACCATGGCGAGCCGGAGCTTGTCTGCCGGCGTGACGTAATGCGACGCGGGGAAAACCGTGAACTCGTTGCGCGGCCCGAGGATCTCCCCAGTGACCGCGTCGAGCTCCTGGATCCTTTCGATCTCATCGCCGAAGAACTCGACTCGATACACCTTCTCTTCGTTTGACGGCACGAGGTCGACGACGTCGCCGCGAACCCTGAAGCGAAGGCGGGCCAGTTCGTAGTCGTTGCGCTCGTACAGCATCTCAGTGAGCTTGCGAAGGAAGACCTCGCGCCGGATCGTCATGCCCTTGGCGACGGTGAGCGATTCGCCCATGTAGTCTTCGACCGAGCCGATGCCGTAGATGCAGCTGATGCTGGCCACCACGAGCACGTCCCGCCGGGTCATCAGCGACTGCGTGGTGGAATGACGCATGCGGTCGATCTCATCGTTCCGGCTCGAGTCCTTTTCAATGTAGGTATCGCTGCGGGCGATATAGGCCTCGGGCTGGTAGTAGTCGTAGTAGCTGACGAAGTATTCGACAGCGTTGCCTGGCAGCAGGCGTCGAAACTCGGCGCAGAGTTGGGCGGCGAGCGTCTTGTTCGGGCTGAGCACCAGCACCGGTCGCTGTAGCTGCTCCACGGCCCAGGCCATGACGTTCGTCTTGCCGCTCCCAGTCACGCCGGCGAGGACCTGTTGGGTCAGGCCCGACTGGACGCCTTCGACCAGCTTGGCAATGGCTTCAGGCTGGTCCCCGGCAGGCTTGAAGGGTGCGTCGACACGAAAGCGGGAGGCCATATGGATCTCTAATTCTAGGGCGAACTAACGTTCGACAGGAGGGTCAAGCACCGCAACGTCGGCCGCTGCCACGAGTCACGGCAGGGAGAGGATCAACGCGTCGACGATCGAGCCGGCCATGATCCCCTGATCGCCTGGCGGGATGCGCACGAGAGCGTGCGCTCCGGCCAGCGACATCAACCGCGATGACGACTGCGAGCCGGTGGTGGCGGCAACGAGGTCACGACCCTCGCGGTGCAGAGTCACACGCTGGTATTCGGTCCTGTCGGCGCTCGCGCGAGCGTCGTATCCCAGCCGCACAGGCAGGGTCGGACGTTGCAAGGAATCAAAACCCTGCATCTTGCGCAGCGCAGGCCGCACGAAGACCTCGAAGGTGACCAGCGAGGAGACTGGAAAGCCAGGCAAGCCAAACGCGAGGCGCTCCTTGCCCCCTTCGAGAGGAATCGTCGCGAACGTGAAGGGCTTGCCCGGTTTGAGCTTCACCCGTCCAACATGTACAGAGCCCAGCGACTCGAGCAGAGGCTTGATGAGGTCGTGGGTCCCAACCGAAACCCCGCCCGAGGTAACCAGCACGTCGACCTCGCGCAGCGCGTCGACGACCAGCTTGCGCAGTGCGTCCGGCTCGTCAGGGCCGATGCCGAGGCTGTGCACCTCGGCTCCCGCTTCGCGCAGCGCCGCCAGCAGCGCCCACCGGTTGGAGTCAACGATCTGTCCGCGACCCGGCTTCTCCCCCACCTCGACCAGCTCGTCGCCGGTGGACAGCAAGGCCACCCGCGGCCGCCGCCGTACCGGCAACCTGGGAAAGCCAAGAGCCGCCGCCAGCCCGAGCTCGGCGGCTCCAAGCTGCGTGCCGGCGGTCACCACTTTCTCGCCGGCCCGGACATCTGCCCCGGGAACATGAAAGTTAGTGCCTGGCCGAAGTCCCGGAGGCGTCGTCACCACGTCGCCGGCGACCTGCACCTCCTCGACCATGACCACGCAATCGGCGCCGTCGGGCACCACGCCTCCGGTCAGGATGCGCGCGGCGGTGCCCGCTGAGATGGCGCCGTCGAACGGCCGCCCGGCAGCGGATTCGCCAAGGATGCGCAGCGGCTTGCCCGCATCAGCCGACCGGACCGCGTAGCCGTCGACAGCACTCGAGGGAAACACAGGGAGCGAGGCCGTCGCCACGAGGTCTTCCGCCAGCACCCGGCCGATGCAATGGGCCAGCGCCACACGCTCGATGCCAAGGACCGGAGTTCGCTCGAGCACGAGCGCGGCGGCCTCATCGACCTCAACCAGCGGGTAAGTTGACGCCCTCACGCAGCGGGGTGCCGGCTATTCGTAGCGGAGCGCTTTGACAGGGTCCTGCAGCGCCGCACGCACGGCGGGCAGCAGGCCGCTCACCGTGCTGAGCAAAACCGCCAGCGCCAGCGCCGCCACGACCACCCAGGCATCGGTCCTGAAAACGTCGAGCCCGCCAGCGGCCACGCCCTGCGTGAGCCGATCGACCGCGGCGTTGCCGACTCTGGCAAGAGCCACTGCGATCACCGTTCCAATCAGCCCGCCGGCCAACCCAATCACTGCTGCCTCGGCCACAAACAAGAGGAGCACGTCGCGCGATCGCGCGCCCAATGCCTTGATCACGCCGATCTCCTTCGTCCTCTCGAGCACCGCGGTGTACATCGTGTTGGCGATACCGAGACACGCAAGAAGCAGCGCGACGATGGCCAGACCGAGGAGCGCGAGGCGCAACCTCGACAGGAGGTCCTCAAACCCTCTGAACTGATCGCCGAACGTCTGCGCCTGGAAACCCATCGAGGTGATGTGGTCGCGCAGCGCGTTGACAGCGCTGCCTGAGTCGGCCAGCAGGGTGACGCTCGAGAACTCGCCCCCTCTCCACCCGTTGACTTGAGCGAGCTGACTCCAATAGTTGCCGGCCAGCGTGTAGGGCACCATCGCGCCCGCGGAGCCCGCGGGCATGAACCGGCTAGGGATGATCCCGACCACCGTCAGCTGCTGAGCCAGGTGATTCGCGGCGGGGTTCGTCTGCTGGCCCGGCAGTGCCAGGACACCGTAAAGCGCGCTGAACTTGACAGGCGTGTTCAACGCGGTTGTGGGGTCGCTGAACCCCAGTGCGACAGCCTCGGTGTCAGTCAGCAGGGCCTCGGGCGCCGAGTCGGATGACGGCAGACGGCCCGCGCTCAAGGTCAAGTTACTGCTTGCTTGACTGCGCGGAGGCAACGAGGCCAGCGAGCCTGCGACTGGAGCAGTCGTCGTGCGAGGTCCGCCCGTAAACGTCCCGGTCATCGCGATCTGGCCCCATGACGCGGCCACGTGCTGCTGCCCGGCAAGGGTTACCAACGTCCCAGAGCCGAACGACGTGGCATCGGCCTGAGGCGGCGGGTACACGACGACCTGGTGCAGCTGGCTCTGCGCCAAAGCCGGCGCGCTGAGGGCGTTCTGGAGGCCGCCCGCCAGGGCCACGATCAAGCTCATCGCGGCAATGCCGATTGCCACTCCGGTCGTTGTGAGGCTCGTACGCAGCGGCCTCCGTCCGGCGCTGCCGAGGCCGACCCTCAGCGTGTCCCGCCAGTGAAGGCGAGCAGGCGCAGCCACTGGGTCCTGCTTGCGCACCGTTTGCTTGCCGTGATCGAGCTCGATCGCGCGCCCGTCGATCATCCTGACGACGCGGCGTGCACGCCGGGCGACCTCGGGATCGTGGGTGACGAGCACGACCGTCGCCCCACGGCGATTCAGGTCGGCCAGGAGCTTGAGTATCACCTCACCGGCGGCGGAATCGAGGCTGCCGGTGGGTTCGTCGGCGAGGATCAGGCCGGGCCGGTTCGCGAGGGCGCGAGCCACCGCAGCCTTTTGCTGCTCTCCACCCGATAGACGGCTGGCCCGCGTCCTGGCCCGGCCTTCCAGGCCGACCAGCTCGATGAGGTGCCGCGCACGGCGGCGCCTCTCTTCGAGCTCCACTCCGGCGAGCGTCATTGGCAGCGCGACGTTGTCCTCGACGCTCATCGAGGGCACGAGGTTGAAGGACTGGAAGATCGTGCTGACCCGCTGGAGGCGGTAGTCGGCGAGGTCGCTGTCAGAGAGCTCGCCCAGCGGCAACCCGGCGGCGTAGACATGGCCGGAGGTGGGACGGTCGAGGCCGCCCATCATCGACAGCAACGTCGTCTTGCCGCAACCCGAAGGACCGACCACCGAGACGAACTCGCCAGGACCGATCTCGATGGACACGTCTCGGAGCGCGCTGACCCGCATGTCCTCATTGCCGCCGAACTCGCGAGAGACAGCGTCGAGGCGCAGGCCCACAGCCTGCCCGATGAGATCGGCGTACGTGTCGTCCTGTGGGGCGGGTGTGGGCAGCAGGGTCGCCGGCGCCACAGGCACGGGCGACGCGGGAGGGGCGGGCGGCGCCAACTGGGCCGGGGCTGGGGCTGGGACGGCAGCCGGCACCGGGGCCGGCTGGGCCACAGCCACGGTCTCGGCTATAACGTGGGCGAAAACGGGGTCCTTGCCGGCGACGTCATTGACATCTTTCGCTTTGCGACGCGTCGCCTGTCTGCGCTCCCCCTGGCGCTTGACCACAACCTCTACAACGGGCGCCGCGGCGGGTGGTTCCGCGCCGACCGCAATTTCGGACAGGACCGACTGGAGGCTCAGTCCTTCCCTGGCAGCCGCCCGGCTGCGGGCACGTCGCCGCCGACCTCCGGGGCTACCCGAATCAGCATCAGAACGATCAACTGCCGTGGCCACCCCACCGCAGAGTCTAAGTGTTCAAAGGACGGTCGGTTGACGGTACCGACACCTGGTCGGCAAGCCACTGAATGTAGGCTGGGCTGCCACTTTCGATCGCGATCTGGAGGATCTCAGGGACATCGTAAGAATGGTTGGCGAGTACGTAGTCCTGGACCGCCTGGGCCCTTGATTCGACGGTCTTGATGAGCAGCAGCGATTCGTGCTCACGCTTCAGCTGGCCCTCCTCGTAATAGAAGGAACGCACCGTAGGGATGATCGTGCAGCACGCCGCCATCCGCCCCTCCACCAGGCCCTCGCCCAGCTTTTCGGCGTCGTTGCGGCCTCCGGCGGTGACCATGATCAGCACCGGGCGATCGGAAGACGCAAGCGCGCGTTTGTCTTTGCTGTCCTTCACCAACTCAATTGTCGGCCCTTCGCGGCCGGTCCAACCAGACGGTTGCCGCGAGCAGGGCGATCGCACCGAGAAGAAGGCCGCCGATGACATCCGATTCCCAGTGGACATCGAGGTAGAGGCGATCGAATGCAATGACGATGATCAAGACCACAGCAATCGGTATGGCAAGAGCTCGCGCAATCGGCCACGGAGCCAGACGCCTCACCACGAACGCGATCAGCCCATACGCGATAACCGAGCGAACGACGTGGCCGCTTGGAAAGCTGTTGAGTCCACCGCCGCTGGTCAAAAGGTCCGTGACGCTCGGCCCGTCCCTGTGCGTAAGCGCCCGCGACGGCCCGGGGTGATAGAACGCAGTTTTATACAGAACCTCGAGGGCGGTGCCGCAGGCGAAAGCAAGGACCACCAGCGCGTCCGCGCCAAATCCGCCGCGCCACAAATAGATGAGCAGGCCGACCATGAGAATGCTCGTCACTTCGAAGCCACCCAGCTCCGCGATGAGCTGAAACAACGTGTGCAGTGACTCGATCCACAGGCTGGACATCGCGATCTGGACCTGGTGATCGAGAGAAGCAAGCCATCCTGCGCTGACGGCCAGCGTGAGCGCGACGAAGGCCACGACGAGCGCGACCAGCGCAAAGAGGCGAGGGACGAGGGGCGCCACTAACGCTGGCAGCGGCGGCAGAAGACTGAGCTGCGGCCCGCGATGCGCACCAGCGAAAGCGGGCGGCCGCACGTGAAGCAGGGCTCGCCGGCGCGGCCATAGACCTGCAGCTTTTCCTGCTGGCCGCCGATCTCCCCCCACGCGTCGCGATACGTGTCGACCGAGCTGCCGCGGTTCTTGATCGCGATGAGCAGCGAAAGCCTCAGCGCTTCATGGAGCCGCTTGACCGAGCCCTTGCTCAAGCTGCGGGCAACCCTGTCGGGCCGAACGCGTGCGCGGTAAAGCGACTCGTCGGCGTAGATGTTGCCGACGCCCGCGATTGTGGACTGGTCGAGCAGGACAGCTTTGATCAGCGCCTTGCGGTTGCGGAAGCGCTGGTAGAGGTCGTCTGCGCCAAAGGCTGGATCGATGGGCTCGGGACCGAGTGGCGGCATCGCCCGGGCTTCGAGCAAGTCTGACTCGGTGCCCAAGAGAAGGCGCCCAAAGCGCCGCGGGTCGCGATATCTCAGTTGGATTGGTCTTCCCCGCTCGCCGGGGAAGTCCCGGCCTTTGGCCGGGGATGGGGGCGTGCTATTTGGCTCGATGGCAGAAAGGTCAAACACCGCGTGTGTATGGAGCGCCAACGGAGTCGCTGGATCGACGAGGCGCAGCTGGCCGCTCATGCCGAGGTGCACGACGAGGACGAGGTCGTCGACGAGGCGGATGAGGATGTACTTCCCGCGGCGTCCAACAGCCGTGACCTGCATGCCGACAATCGCGTCGATGAAAGCTTCGGGTTCAGGGTGCCGAACGATGGTGGGAAACCGAAGCTCGCACCGAAGAAAAGTGCGACCAACGAGATGCGGCCGCAAATCAGCGGCAATAGTCTCGACCTCAGGAAGTTCAGGCATTTAAGTAAGGCGATCCTCCCCGCTCGACGGGGAGGTGGCCCGGAGGGCCGGAGGGGATGTTCAATTCGGCACAACCCGTGAACCTCAAGCCCGCACCACTGCCAGCTTCTTCATATCCGCCCAGTTCGGCCCGACCTTGGTCTCGACCTCGATCCCCGTCTCCAGCTCATAAGCGCCGGTCATGATGCGCGGCACCTTCTCCGCGAACTGGTCGACCTCGGACTCCGGCACCTCGAACAACAGCTCATCGTGGACTTGCAGCAGCATGCGCCCCTCGATGTGATCAGCCTCTATCTCGCGCTGCAGGCGCACCATCGCGATCTTGATGATGTCCGCGGCCAGCGACTGCATCGGAAAGTTGATGGCCATCCTCTCAGCAGCGCTGCGCAGCTGAAAGTTGGGCGACCTCAGGTCAGGAATGGCGCGCCTGCGCCCGGTCGCACTGACGACGAATCCCTCTTCCCTCGCCTTATGCCGCACCTCGTCGAGATACTCCTTGAGGCGCGAATACGTGGACCAGTACTCCTTGAGGAAATCCCTCGCCACATCGCCGGTGATCCCGAGCTGCTGTGACAGCCCGTACTCGCCCTGCCCATAGATCGATCCAAAGTTCGCGACCTTGGCCAGCCTCCGCTGATTCGGATCGACCGACTCGATCGGAATCTTGAACACCGCAGCCGCGGTGGCCGTGTGGATGTCCTGCCCCGCCGCAAATGCGCCAAGCAGCTTGGGATCCCCGCTGAGATGCGCAGCGATGCGAAGCTCGATTTGCGAGTAGTCGGCTGACACCATGACGTGGTCGGGTCGCCCAGCCTTGAACGCGCGACGTATGCGCTGACCGAGCTCGGTTCTGATCGGAATGTTCATGAGGTTTGGGTTGGAGGACGACAGCCGCCCCGTCGCTGTGCTGGCCTGCCCGAACGATGTGTGGACACGCCCGCTGATCGGATCAACGATCTGCGGCAGAGCATCGACGTATGTCGACTTGAGCTTTGACAGCTGGCGGTGTTCGAGGATCAACCCGATGATCGGATGCTTCTCGCGCAAACCCTCCAACGTGTCGGCATCAGTCGAATAACCGGTCTTCGTGCGCTTGCCGACCGGTAGCCGAAGGTCCTCGAATAACACCTTCGCCAGCTGCTGCGGCGCGCTGAGGTTGAACTTCTGGCCGGCGACCTGCTCCACCTCCGACTCGATGGCGGCCAGCTGCGAACCCAGCTCCTCCTGCATGTCCTTGAGGTAAGCAACGTCGATCGCCACGCCCTCCGACTCCATATCGGCGAGCACACCGGCCAGAGGCAGCTCGATCTCGTGGAAGAGGTAATCAACGCCGAGGTTCTGCATCTCGGCTTCCAGCCGAGGCCTGAGGTTGAGAATGGCTTCCGCACGCCGCGCGGCAAACTCCGCCGCTTCATTCACCGACACGTCTGCCACCTTGCGGGCCGAGCGCCCAGTGCCCAGAAGCTGCTCGGTGCTGACCAACGTCACGTCGAGAAACTCTTTCGCGAGATCCTCCAGGCGCGGGTCGCGCGAACCGGCGCCCAAAAGGTAGGCGGCGAGAAACGTGCTGAACGCCCACTCGCGCTTGCCACCGCCAAGCGAGCGAAGCGCGAGCTCCGTTTCCTTGGCATCGTGTCCGGAGATGGGCCTGCCCGAGAGCGTGCTGGCGACGGCGTCCATCGCCTCCGGTTTGGCAACGTAGAACGTCTGCTTGCCTGTCGACACACCAAGGCCGATGGTTCGCGCCCCACGCGCGCTGCTTTCGTTCAAGGCGTAGACCGCGACGTCACCGGAACCATCAAGAAGGCTGGCCGCCTCGGTCGGATCGACCACCACCTTCAGGCCCGCAGGCTCAGGCGCGGCCTCGAAGGTGAGGCTCGGCTGCACCGGCACCTGGTCAGGTGGAGGGAAGCGGCTGAGCAGCTGCCTGAACTCAAACCGGTCGAACACCGCCCGCGTTTTGTCGTAGTCGTACCTGGTCCATCGCGCCGTCTCGAGGTCAAGTTCGACGGGCACGTCGCGCACGATGGTGACCATCCGCTTGCCCAGCCGGATCTGGTCCGTATTCGCCTTGATCGAAGTCTTCAATCGGCCTTCGGGGAGCTCATCGACTCGATCGAGCAGCGCCTCCACCGAGCCAAAGTCCTGGACCAGCTTCGCGGCCGTCTTGTCGCCGACGCCCGGCACACCCGGAATGTTGTCTGACGTGTCGCCGCGCAGCGCTTTGAAGTCGATGAGCTGCGCGGGTTCGAAGCCGTAACGCTGCCGAACCTGGTCGGGTCCGTACACGAACGTGTCAGTGATTCCGCGCCTTGGCACCAGGGCCTCGACCGACTCGGATACCAACTGCAGGCAATCCAGGTCGCCGGAAACGATGGTCACCGAATGGCCTCGCTCCTCGGCAAGCCGCGAGAACGTTCCGATCAGGTCGTCGGCCTCGAACCCGGCGATGCCATGGATCGGAATCGAGAAGCTCGTGAGGATGTCGCGCACCATCTCGATCTGTGGCCGCAGGTCGTCGGGCATCGCGCGACGTCCGGCCTTGTACTCGACGTATTCCTTGGACCGCCACGTGGGCGCAGCCATATCGAATGCGGCGACGGCGTACTCAGGACGCGACGCCAGCACGATGGCAAGCATCGATGTGAAGCCATAGGCGGCATTGGTCACCTGCCCGTCGGATGTGCTCATCGGCGGGAGGGCAAAAAAAGCGCGATAGATGAGGCTGTGGGCGTCGATCAGTACAACCCGCCCGCGCCTACCCTTGGGAGCCACCACTGGATTTTACGTTCGGCCGGCGACAAGCCGGCCGAACGCCCCTCCCCGCTCGCAGGGGAGGGCGGGCGCACTCGCGCAGCGAGGGCCCGCGGGGTGGGGACGTCGCATCTGGCAATACCCGCGGAGCCCGACACTTGCTCTGAACCGGTTCCTTTTTCGCCGTGAGTGCCTGGCTGTGCGTCCCCTCCCGGCCGGGCACGCGTCGCGTGCCCGGCCACCCTCCCCGGCGAGCGGGGAGGCCAACGTTGCCCCTGATCGGCCGTGCATTAGCGACCGGCTTTCCCGGGCTCTAGGAGTAATGTGATCGCGGATGAAAAACCTCATCGAGGTATCGGTGGACAGCATCCGAATCCACATGCCCACCGCCCAGCACCTGGTGATCCTCAAGGAGAAGGAGGCGGACCGCTACCTTCCGATCTGGATCGGCTCATTCGAGGCCCAGGCGATCGCCACCAAGATCTCAGGCAACCCCCTCGGCCGCCCCCTCACTCACGACCTGATGGCGACGGCGTTCGGCGACCTCGGCATCAGCGTCAAACGCATCGTCGTCACCCGCCTCGCGGACCAGGTCTTCTACGCCCGCCTTTACGTGAAGCAGGACGGACGCGACCTCGACTTCGACGCGAGGCCCTCCGACGCCATTGCCCTCGCCGTCCGCGTCGAGTGCCCGATCTTCGTCGCCACCGAGGTGATGGAGACCGCAGGCATTATCCCCGACCCGGACGAGGCGTCGGGCGACAAGGACAAGAGCGAAGGTCCTGTCGACGAGGAACGGCTCGCAGTGTTCAGAGACTTTGTCAACAGCCTCGACCTGCCTGACCTTCCTGAGTTCCCTGAGGAACCGCGCAGCAAGAACCAACCCGGCGGCCGGCCGGGTAAAGGCTGAGCAGCTGCCACTCCTCAGCGACGTAGATTTCGCCCTTCGTCTGCTCGTCACAGCAGTACTCGCGATCGCCATCGGCCTGGAGCGTGAGTGGCGCGGCCATCCCGCCGGAATCAAGACCCTTGGACTGGTCGGAGTCGGGTCCTGCCTGTTCTCTGGGCTCGGCCTCGAGGTCTTTCATGCCTCGACAGACCCGACGCGAATCGCCGCTCAGGTCGTGACGGGCGTGGGATTTCTCGGCGCCGGCGCCATCCTCCGCCAGGGCAACGAGGTTCACGGCTTGACGACGGCGGCTTCGATCTGGGTGGTGGCCGCGATCGGGATGGCCGTCGGTTTTGGCTTCTACGTACCGGCGGTGTTCACCACCCTCCTCATCCTGGCCATGCTCGTCCTGCTGCGGCCGGTCGAGATGCTCCTATTCCACAGGTACAAGAAGATTCAAGAGGCGGTCGAAGTAAAGATCGCCCCTCCGTGACGAGACTCGGGATCTAGTGACCGCCCGCGGCGTCGCCATCGTCACGGACTCAACCGCCGACCTTCCACCTGCGCTCGCTACCGCCAGAGGTATCACGGTGGTGCCGCTGACGCTGCACCTGGATGGGCAAAGCCTTCTCGACGGAGTGGACATCACGGCGGCTGAGTTCTATCGCCGGCTTCCGCTGGCGACCACGCATCCCACCACGTCGCAGCCGTCACCCGGGCGCTTTGCGGAGACCTACAACGCGCTGCTCAAGAATCACGAGGCGATCGTCTCGATCCACATCTCGGAGAAGCTCAGCGGCACCTTCGACTCGGCTCGTCAAGCGGCCGCGATGACTGACCCGAATCGTGTTCGTGTCATCGACTCGGGAGTCGCATCGATGTCACTTGGTCTCATCACCCTGGTCGCGTCAGCGCTCTCCGCACGAAGCGCTGATGCCGAGGCGATCGAAGCCAAGGTGTTCGCGATGAAGCCGCACCTGCAGACGTACTTCTCGGTCGCGACGCTCGAGTTCCTGAGGCGCGGCGGACGCATTGGTCGCGCCAACGCACTCCTTGGTTCGGTGCTGCAGGTCAAGCCGGTGCTATGCATCCGCGATGGTTTGGTGACTCCGCTCGAGCGGGTGCGCACATTCGAGCGCGCGCTCACCCGGGTCGTCGAGCTGACGCGCGAGCTGGACCGAGGCAAGGGCGTCTGCATAATCGTCGGCCACGCCGACGCCGAGGCTGATGCGGAGCGTGTGGCTCGCGAGCTGAAGCCGATTGCCGACACGCTGATGATCCAACCGCTGGGCCCAGTGGTCGGTGCGCACGCTGGACCAGGCGTGGTCGGCGTCGGCTGCTACTCAGCCGACCTCTTCCCGCTCGGCATCAAGACGGCGAGCGAGGCTCTGAGCAGCCGATAACGATGTCGACATCAGCGCGAGCTGCTCGGGCCAGAACGCCGAAGTCATCGATCGTGGAGTTTCAGCTGGGTTAGCCGCGCCAGCGGACAGAGGTCGGCGTGACGAACTTCTTGACCCTTCCCTCGACGGCCAGCGCCTGCAGGTGCGCGAGACCTTCCTGGAGGGCAGCGCGCTTTTCGTAGGGGTTGTCCCGTAGGCCCCACAGCTCCAGCGCCACCGCCCACGCACTGCGCTCACCGTGGGACGCGATCGCGGCAATCTGCTCGAGGCGCCTCTTGTGATGGGCGAGCAGTGCGCTCACACGTTTTGACGCTTCGGTGAAGGGGCGCCCGTGCGCGGGCAGGATGAGCCGAGGCTCGTAGCCGGCCAGCCGCTTGAGACCGTCGAGGTACTCGTGCAGTGGATCAGGCGTGCTCTGAGGGTGCAGGCCGATATTGGGTGAGAGCTCGGGCAGCATGTGGTCGCCCGCGAGCAGCAGCTTGTCGCTCTCGTCGTATAGGCAGATGTGTCCTGGCGAATGTCCAGGTGTCCATTCCACCCTCAATCGGCGACGGCCAACCTCTAACGTTTCGGCTCCTTCGAGCTGGACCGCGGGAACAGCCGGTTTCACGATCTCGCTCAGCGCTCGCTGAGAGTTGCTCATCACCTGCGCTTCGTCTTCCGGGACTCCATTGACGAGCAGATAGGTGTGAACCTCGCTCACGAGGTGCTCCAGCTCGACGTATCTGGGGTATACGAGCGGCACCTCGAGGCGATGCAGGTACAGGTCGGCGAGGCCCGGGCCCGCGAAGACGCCGGCGGCGCCGTAGTGGTCCGGATGGATGTGGGTGACCACCAGGCGGCGGATGCGCTTGGCACCCACGTGCCGAACCGCGGCGTGAATCGCGTCGACCGATTCGTCGGTGTTCATGCCGCAGTCCACGAGATCAGCCTCGTCGCCATCGGGAAAGAGGAAGACGTTGACCAGGCCGTCCTCGAATGGGATCGGCAGGCGCAGCTCGAAGACGTCAGCCGCCACCTCGGTCAGAGCAAGCTCGGTCGCCACGACTCCGGCATTGTCGCAAGGTTGTCCTCCCCGCTTGCCGGGAAGGTGGCACGAAGGGCCGGAGGGGGCGCGCAATCTGGCACGGCGCGCGGTTAGCATTCCTTTAGAGAGTCACCTCGCTTTTCCATCGTCCTTAGCTCAGGAGGAGCAAATGTCTGAAGTCCAGTTGACACCCGACCAGATCGTCGAGGCGCTGCCGCGCTTCCTGGTACCGGAAAAGGCAGGCACGACCAAGGCGACCATCCAGTTCGACCTTTCCGGAGACAACGCCGGCAAATGGTGGGTCAAGATCCACGACGGCGTTGCCGAATCGGGCAAGGGCGATGCGCCTGAGAACGCGAACCTGACGTTGATCGCCGAGTCAGGCGACTTCGTGAAGATCATGACCGGCCAGATGGACGGCATGTCCGCCTTCATGTCCCGCAAGCTCCAGGTCAAGGGCGACATGGGCCTGGCAGTCAAGCTCCAGACCCTCTTCAAGAGACCTAGCTAGATCCACCTCTGACGGTCGGGTCGCCGCGGCGGTGGTGGCGGCGCGACTTCGCACTCAAATAACAGTGGCACGCGCAGCTCGTTGACCAGGAGGTCGGCCATCTCGCGGACGGACTCGCTCACCGCCGACTTGAGCGTTTCATCCGCAGCGGTGGACGACGGCCGCGCAGCATCGGGCACGACCGGACCCGTGCGGGCGAGCGATCTCCTACCGCCGGTTGCGAGCCTCGATTCGCTTCCGTCCCAGTTGAGGACGGTCAACAGGCTCGAACGCGCTCCGCGACTCGAGACCACAAATACCCTGTCCGAGCTACCGCGCCCTGAGGGCCACATCACACGCTTTAGAACTACCGAGCGCGCCGGCGACCATCTCGATCCCGCCCAGTAGCGGTCGCCAAACGTCGTGCCACGCTTTATCTCCCCAGCCTTCACGACCCACGCATGACTGCCCTGGTAGGCGAGCACAACCACGAAGATGACTGCAAACGACAGGGCGAAGACAGGGATGGCCGCCGCCACGGGAGAGTTCCCGATGAGCGCCAGCAGCCCTCCGATGATCGAAATCGCGACTGCGGGCGCGGCGCATCCAAGAAGCGAGCCACCCGGCCACGGCATCAAGAGCACCAGATGGCCGTCCGGATCACGACTCACCTTGTAGTGAGAAAGCAGGCGTCCCGGCGCGGCGTAGGCCACCTCTTAGATCAGTAGAGAAATTTCCAGGTGCCCAGCCTGGTCGACATCGCCGACTCGAGGTCGAGGCCGTCCTTGTTAAACCGCAGCTCCATCACGACGACATGGTGCGGAGTCAAGGCGATGCGGCGGCCGTCCGCGAGCTGCTGTGCCTCGGTGGCATCGCCCCATTGGATCGGCTGGCCGGGTGCAGGCGCGGGCTTCAAATTAGCCTGCATCCAGCCGGTGAGGTCGGTGGCCCCGGCCCGGTCGTACGTCGAGATGACCATCAAACCGAAGAGGCCGGCGTTCGTTTGGCAGACCGGACGCGGCGATTCGCCGGCTATCGGCGTGCCCGGGACGCAGGGCACGTCGGTGATGCTGAGAAGGATGTCGAGGTGGGTCGGGCCCGCATCGACCGGGTTCGCCACTCGCTCCAGGTACTGCCAGGTCGCGGGGTAGCAAAAGCCCCAGCCTGCCTGGCCGTCCTCAAAACCGTGGTCTCCAGAGGTGCAATTGAGGTCGCTGCCGATCTGGGCGACTGTGGGAGCCGGGTGAGTTACCGGACCGAGCTGGCAACCGTTAAGCAGAACAAGCAGCGCGAAAACGAAGGTCAGTCTCTTCATGGCCGGGGACACAGGCGACTAATTGTGCGCGACCCGGGTGGATGGCCGGGTCATCACTGGGATTCCTGAAGAGGCCGATCTTGCGCAGGCGCTATCCGACCGCGCGACCTCTGACCTCCTCGTCCACCTTCTCGACGCGAACCGCCAGCAGGTGGAGCACGCGCTGGAGCGGGTCCGCGAGGGCGCGTACGGCACGTGTGAGAGCTGCGCCGGGAGGATCCCGGCGGAGCGCTTGAAGTACCAACCGGCAGCGACGCGGTGCGTCGAGTGCCAATCGCAGTGGGACCGCATGAATGAGAGAACGGCTTGAAGTCGCCAAACAGGCGACTTCAAGGCCCTCCCCGCTCGAGGGGAGGGACCGACCGCTTGCGAAGCAAGCGCTCGGGGGTGGGGGCGGCCAGCCATGCACGGGGTGTGGTCCGCCAAACAGGCGACTTCAAGGCGGCGGCGCAGCTAGACCCGCTTAGGCCGCCTCATGAACCCGAAGTAGCCGAACACCAACCCGACCACGACCATCACGCTGCCGATCCAGAACCACTTGATATCCCCTGTCATCACACTGCCCGGGATCAAGCCCAGGCCCTGCCCGGCGAACACCGCGCCTATGAGCAGGACCAGCGCGCCAAAAACGCCAAGCCCAGTCCTCATCCCTAGACCCCTCCGTAAACGACGGACTTCTGCTCGGTGTACGAGTAGTAAGCCTCGAGGCCGTGCTCCTTGCCGAACCCCGACTGCTTCACGCCCCCGAAGGGCAGCTCGTCGTGCGCGATCTGAAGCGCGTTGACCCACGTGTAGCCCGCTTCGAGCTCCTGCACAGCCCGGCGCGCATGCGCCATGTTGGCGGTCCAGATCGACGACCCGAGCCCAAAAGCCGAGTCGTTGGCCAGGCGCAGGGCCTCGTCAAGGTCCTTGATCCGCCGCACAGGCAGCGCGGGCCCAAAGACCTCCTCCTTCCAAACGCGCGCGTCGTCCGGCACGTCCAGGAGGATGGTCGGTTCGATGAACCAGCCTTTGTCATACTGCTCGCCCTTGGGCCGGCCCCCGCCAAAAAGCACCTTGGCCCCACGCGCGACCGCATCCTTGATCTGGGCCTCGACCTCGGCCCGCTGGGTCTCGCTGTGCATCGGTCCCATGCGGCTGTCCTTGTCCAGGCCGTTGCCGGGCTTGAGCTTGGCAACACGGGCGACGAGCTTCTCGAGCAGCGCGTCGTACACGCCGTCCTGCACGTATAGGCGCTTGACCGCAAGGCAGGCCTGCCCGCAGTTGAAGTAGCGTCCGATAGAGATTCCTTTTACAGCAGCATCGAGGTCGGCATCGTCGAGCACGATGCACGGGTCGCTGCCACCGAGCTCGAGGGTGATCTTCTTCAAGCCCTCCGCCGCCCGTGCCATCACCTTCTTGCCAGTGGGCGTCGAGCCGGTGAGCG
Source organism: Candidatus Dormiibacterota bacterium (assembly GCA_003139695.1). GTDB lineage: Bacteria > Chloroflexota > Dormibacteria > Dormibacterales > Dormibacteraceae > Palsa-872. The sequence goes on from PLJM01000008.1 coordinate 49,401, forward strand.
CGATCTTCCGGATGAGCGGATGGTCGACCATGGCCTCGCCTATCGCGGTCCCCAGCACCACGTTGACGACTCCATCCGGCAGGCCGCCTTCGATGAGCGCCTCGATGCAAGCAAGGGTCGAGAGTGGCGTGGTGCTCGCAGGCTTCAGGACCACGGTGTTGCCTGCGGCGATCGCGGGCGCAACCTTGTTCGCAGCCAGGGTCAGGGGAAAGTTCCAGGGCACGATCGCGCCACACACACCAATCGGCATGCGGATCACGAGCCCGTAGGTGGTGGTGTCGGGTAGCGAGACGTGCTGGCCGTGGACTTTGTCCGCGAGATCGGCGAACCACGCGATGTTCTCGCCGAAGCGCTGCGCCTCGAGTCTCGACTCGAGCAGCGTCTTGCCCTGCTCCTTCGTGAGGATCGGGGCGATCTCCTCCACCTTGCTCAGCATGTGATGCGCTGCCTTGTGAAGGATCTCGGCGCGCTTGGCTGGGGCGAGCTTGGACCAGGTGGCGAACGCCTTGGCGGCGGCTTGCGCCGCTTTGTCGACGTCGGCAGGACCGCCGGAGGGAACCACATCGACCACTTCGCCGGTCGCCGGATTGCGGACCTCGTATGTCTTGCCCGATATAGCCTTCGCCCGCTCGCCTTCGATGATCATGGTTGCCATTAGGTGTCTACCCCTATACATCTGTAGGTTTCTTTCAGTACTTGGATAATTATCCCGTCGCCGGGAGTGGGCCGTTTGGAGGAAGCTGACTTGGTGGGAGTGAATCTCGAGAAGGAAGGCAACGTCGGCATCCTCGTCCTCGACCGCCCGCCGGCGAACAGCTACGACTACAAGTTCCTCAGATCGCTGGCCGGAGCCATTGACGATGCACGCAACGACGGGGATATACGGGCCGTCTTGTTGACAAGCGCATCGGAGAAGTTCTTCTCGGCCGGCGCCGACGTGAGCGCCTTCGCGGCGGGCAGCGCTCGCTCTCGAATGATGACCGCGATCATGGCCCACGAGGCGTTTCGGAAGATGGAGAACACTCCGCTCATTTTCATCGCCGTCATCGCGGGCCACTGCCTTGGCGGCGGCTTCGAGATGGCGCTCGCGTGCGATCTGCGTTTCGCGGCCGAGGGCTCGTATCAGATTGGTCTACCGGAGGTGAACCTCGGCCTGTTTCCGGGCTCCGGAGGCACGCAGCGACTTCCACGACTCGTCGGGCTCTCCAAGGGGATCGACCTGATAGCCAATGCGACGACGTTGAAGCCGGCCGAAGCGAAGGAGCTGGGGCTCGTCGACAAGCTGTTTCCGGACGCGGCCGCGTGCCGGGCGGGCGCGATGGAATACGCGGAGAAGCTGGCGGCTGGACCGACGGTTGCGATCGGCCACGCGAAGGTGGCGATCACGCAAGGCTTCGGCGCGCCGCTCGACATGGGCCTGGCGATCGAACGTGAAGCGATAAGCAGAGTGTTCGTGTCACAAGACGCTGAGGAAGGCATCAAAGCCTTCACGGAAAAACGCAAGGCAGACTTCAAAGGAATTTGATAGGGCGGTCCTCGCCGCTCGCCGGGGAGGTGGCGCGCGCAGCGCGCCAGAGGGGACGTTCTGGTCTGCATGCACCGTGATACCCTGACCGCCTGATTAAAGAGGGAGGTGACGTTCGAATGGCAGACCTTGCAGTAACCGTTTTCAGGCCATCGGCCGCCTCCGGCGCTTTCGTCTAAAGCACCTCCGGCAGGGCGGACCGATACCGCCCACCCGTTTTCCAACCGGAGGATTGCGTTGTCTACAGAGATCGCATCTCAGCTCACGTTGCTGGGCTGGGATTCCTATTTCCAGGAAAAGTTCAAACCGTTTGCCTTGGACGGCTACACTCCTGCGCGCGTTACTGCCGACTTCGGCATGGAGTACCTCGTCCAGGACGCGCAGGGCTCGACCCGGGCCACGGCGGGACGCCACCTGCGCAACGACGCCCTGCTCCTGCCCGCGGTTGGCGACTGGGTGGCGCTGCTGCGGCGGGACCCCGTGTCCGCGGTGCATGGCGTCCTCGAGCGCCGCACGGTCTTCTCGAGAAAGGTCTCGTCCAGGGAAACCAAAGAACAGGTGCTGGCTGCCAACGTCGACGTGGCGTTCGTGGTCGCGGCGGCCACCGACGTCAACGCTCGGCGCATCGAGCGCTACCTCACGATCGCGTGGCAGAGCGGCGCTATGCCCATCGTCCTGCTGACCAAGGCCGATGTCATCGAGTCAACCGACGCGCTTCTCACAGAGCTCGAAGCCGTGGCGCTTGGCACCCCCGTGCTGGTCACGAGCAGCGTCACCGGTCAGGGCCTCGACGAGATCGCGCGGCGCCTCCAGCCGGCGCTAACAGGAGTTCTCCTGGGCCCGTCTGGCGCGGGCAAGTCGACACTTATCAACCGCATCGTCGGCGAGGACGTGATGCGCACCCGCATGATCCACAGCTCGGGAGAGGGCCGCCACATGACCAGCCACCGCCAGCTCGTATTGCTGCCGGGCGGCGGAATGATCATCGACACGCCGGGCCTGCGCGAGGCCCAGCTGTGGGAAGGCGAAGATGGGCTGGCCAACCTGTTCGAAGACATCGAAGAGCTGGCGCTGACCTGCCGGTTCACGGATTGCGCGCACAACACGGAGCCCGGGTGCGCCATCAAGGCAGCGATCGCCGACGGAACTCTCGACGTGGTTCGCTTCAACAGCTACCGCAAGCTGCAGCGCGAGCTGCGGGCCATCGCGGCGAAAAGCGACGCGCGGATCCGAATCGAAGAGCGCAAGAAGTGGAAGCAGATAGCGATGGCAGGCAAAGCAAAAGCACGACCCTAAGAAACGGGTTAGGGCCCGTCGGGGTAGACGGGCCCTAAGTCTTGGGTTGATCTGCTAGCTAGGCGTGAAGACCGTCCCACCACGGGATGTTGCCGTGCTGAATGCGGTCGATGACGATGTCTACCTGCGCCTGGGTGATGACGCGCAGGTGCACGAGCTGGGCAAGCCGTGGCTTCACGTTGACCACGAGCCTGTCTCCGAACTGATCCTTGTTGAGGCCACGCTCTTTCGCCAGCCGCGCCACGGTGATGCCACGCTTGAGGTCGGCGCGAAACGCAGCCTGCGGGATGCGCAGCACAGCCGCCTCAGACTCGAACACGGCGAATCGCACCGCATCGCGCACACCCGCCAGCGGGCTCGCCACCGCCGCGTTGGTTGATGCAGGAGCCGGGGTCGCCGGCATCGACGACGCGTCGGCGAGGCCGGCCGTTACACCCAACGTCATCAGCACCGCAGTGGTGCCGCCACTGAAAACCTTGACCGCTAATGCTCCGAATTGATTCATCTGACTATCTCCTCCAAATTGATCGGCTCCGGATGAAGCCGATCGTCACGATGAGGAGCTGTTGTCAGACGGTCGTTCGGGTCAGGTCAGCCTTGTGTAATGAGGACGCAGACTCACCCCCGCCATCGAAGAAAAAATCGGCAAGCTTGTCAAGAAAGCGGCCGGTTGACGTATCGCGACGACTCGCCTCACGGAATCAGCAGATAACGCGGGTGCCGGGATGAGAGGGTTCGTCAACCAGTCTGACGACCCGCTGTGGGCAATGCCTCGATGGAATCGCCGGGGGCCGCGGCCGATTGGAGCGAAGGTGGGCGCCTTTTCTCATGACGTGATCGATGCGGCCGCTCGTGAGCGAGAGATCACATTCACGACGTATGGCCGCAAGACCGGCAAACCCTCCGACGTCACAATCCTCGTCGTGACTGATGGCGAGCGCTTGTTCATCTTGTCGGGCCGGGGCATGGCTCGCCACTGGCCGCAAAACCTGGTTGCGCGGGGCGAGGGGATCCTGCATCTCGGAGGCATCGACGTCAAGGTCAAGTCGCGGCATGTAACCGACCCGGCGGAAGCCCGCACGATTTTCGAGCTTTACGGAACCAAGTACGGCACAGTCGTCGGGCTTCGGTGGAGCAAATCGTCCAGACCTAGCGAAGAGGCGACTTTCGAGCTGATCCCATCCGCTTCGTGAGCCGCTAGCAGCGCGCGGTCCCGACCGCGTCCCACGCCTTCGGCGCAATCGACGGCAGCTGGGTGCGCCGCATCCCAGCACTCAAAGACAGCCTTTACGGATCGACGCGGGGGATCTCAGACACGTCCGCGCGCGCCCCACCTGTGGAGTTCACAAAGTCCATCAGCGGCGCCCGACCTCATCCCAACCCCCGTTGCAGGGACGCCATCCGCGAGCAGATCGCCGCACCCTGATCGATCCGATCCCGACCGTGCTGAGCCAGGTCACTGCCGCATGCCCCGTATTTCCTTAAGGTGTACGGACTTACCGTCTGTTCCAGCCGCCCGACAACTCGGGCTAGCCGCCGATTCTGATCATCCCCAGGCTGAGGCGGCAAAAGCCCGCAGCGGGCCGGAGCGAGTTTTGCCCTCTTACAGCCCCTGCAGCGATCCTCGCGATCGAGAAACAAATTCGTCTAGGTTCAGACCTGTGAGCAGCGGGGTCTTAAACCTCCGGAAGCGGATGAATCGTCGCTCAGGTTCGCCTGGCGACCTACGAAATCGGAGCGATTCTGCGGCGATTGGAATCGGATCCGTGGGACGTGCCAGTCGTACGCGTAGGCGTTGCTCGGCCGCGGTGAAGACGCCGGGCGCTGACAGGCGGGACGCTTCGCGTGTGAATGAAGCGTGCCCAGCGCCGGCGCCGGGGCGTTATCAGGGGCCGGCTGCCGACTCGAGTACCAATCAATGAGGAATTCTCCTGCGTAACTCGACCGGCCTGTAACCGTTGTCTCTACGGGCGATGCCTGTGACGCGCAGCGTGACGCACTTCGTGGCTCTGGTCAGCCTGGCCGCCGGCCTGGCTGGTTGCGGAGAAGTGGTCGGCGAATACCCGGCCGCCCTCCGGCCAGCTCATACGCAGTCCTTCCCGACTGAACCCGCCTCACCGCTGCCTGCCGGGGTCGATGCCATGACTGGACTGCAGCAGAGGCCGATGAGGCCGCCCACTGTGGTTCCGCACGGTTCGCCGTCCCTGGCACCAAATGAGACCTGTACGGCTTCCTCGATGGCTGATTTAGGCTCGGTGATACCGAACTACGGAGCGGGGGTCGGGCCCGCCTACCTGTCGGGCCAGGACAGCTGGTACTCCGGCGAGCAGTTGCCCATCCTCATGGTGGACTCCCAATATTCCGGACCGCTGCTGGTGCGAGCGTTCGAGTTGGGGGGTGACGGGAAATCGAAGGTCACCTTCGCGGATTTACCCTCGGTTCCCTATACCAAGCCAGGATGGCGGGAGGCCGTGGTTCCCGCACTCCACACGACAGGAGGCGGCTTGTATTTGGGCCCGGTGGCGCCGACTTCCTTCTGGAGAGCCTGGTACGGACTGCTCAGCACCGACAGCCCTGGTTGCTTTGGGCTTCAGGTGGACGGAGACGTGTTCACCGAGTTCATCATGTTCGTGGTCAACCCAGGAACATCGCCAGGCGGCTGAGCCCCCAGGCGCTGGCTATTCGATTTCGGCAACCAGCAGGGCTTGACGGACTCTACCGGCAGTACCTGGTTCGAGATCCCGCCAAGAGCCCTCCGCAGCCGGTCCTGGATCCGATCGTTGGATCGGTACGACTGGGACCAATCACATGAACTGCAAAGGGTGGCTCGCCAACACCGGGATCACGGGTCCTTACGCGAGTCGACGGTCAAGGTAGTGCCGAGGCATCGGGAGCCAGAGTCGCGTCTTGGATTCTCAAGATCAGTCGCCCCGGTAACAGGCTCATGAAACCGTCACGGAGGGTGCATAGAAGTGGGTTGGCGATCTGCACACCACGAGTTGCCTGTCGCGACATCGCCACCTCTCGATTCGCGCGTCGTAGGCGCCGGCGCTCATACAGCTGGAAGGCTTCGGCCAGACTTGATGTCCGCTTGACGCTCTCGCCGAGTGCGACGCCATCTTCCAGAGCTTGGCATGCGCCCTGGCCCTGATTTGGCGACATCGGATGTGCCGCATCCCCGGCCAGGGTGACTCTTCCCCGGCTCCAGTGCGAGGCCGGCGGCCGATCGTACATGTCATTGCGCAGGATCGCGGCATCCGATGTCGCGGCGATCAATGCCGGCACCGGCTCGGCCCAGTCACCGAAGCGCTCACTCAGATCGTGTTTATGGCCCCCTGGGCCGGGCCTTTCGCCCCGCGGTTCTTTGGTCACGCCTGCCCAGTAGATCTTGCTGTCGGCGAGATGGAAAGCGAGGAATTCCGAACCCCGGCCCCACCAGTTGATACCCGATCCGGGTGGCACCGCGATTCCCTCGCTCGCCACCAGGCCTCGCCAGATGGTCGATCCGAGGTAGGTAGGATCTCCGTCTCCGAGGAGCTGGCGGCGCACCGGGGATCGCAAACCGTCGGCGCCCACGAGCAAATCACCGGCCGCAACCGTCCCGTCATTCAGGGCGACCTCGACTTCGGCTTCGTTATCGCTGAAGCCGCGCACTTCACATCCAAGACGCAGCCCTTGGGGGCCGAAGGTCTTCGCGAGCGCGGCTTGCAGATCGGCGCGGTGAACAAAGCTGACGCTGTGGCCGTAACGGACGTAAGCCGAGCCCACCGGCATCTCAACGAGCCGGTGCCCATGCCAATTGCTGAGCGTTACATTCTTGACCTCAAGGGTCTTCGCTTCGACGCCAAGGGATTCCAGAGCGCGCGAGCCGTTGGGCCAGATCATCAAACCAGCGCCAATTTCCTGCAGCTGAGGCGAGCGTTCGAAGATCTGCACCTCCAGCCCGGCCTGGCGCAAGGCGATGCCGGCCGCCAGGCCACCGATCCCCGCCCCAGCGATGAGCGCCTTCACGCCTTGAAATCAGCCACGAGGCTGTACATCCATCCCCACCCAATTCTCACTGAGTCTCGGTTCCAACGAGCGGCCGGCGGCACGATATGGCCGGCCCTCTCTGAATGCCCCGAGGAGAAGCGCTAGCAGCAGCTCTCCGTCAGCTCGTCGTGACGATGGTGCCGGCGATCTTGTCGTGGATTGCTTGCTTCTGCGGGTCCCACAGCTGCCACAGCCAGCCGATAGCTCCGATGATGCAGCCGGTGAAGCCGACCTCGAGGGTCCAGATGAAGCCGCGCAGGGCGGCCTTGCCCATCGTCGGGTACTGGCCGGTCGCCACGTCACGCACCTTGAAGCCGAAGGGCATCATCCCGATCGAGGCGCCGCGCGAGCTCCAGAAGTACGCGAAGTACGCGAGGTCGATCACCACGCTGAGAACGCCGGCCTGGCCGACGACTCCCCCGAATGGATCAAGTCGGGCGTCGCCGGCGCTGATGAAGATAACGCCGATGATTCCGTTGATGACCACGAGGATTACCACGTCGATCAAGCCGCCGACGATTCGCATGCCCGGGCTCGCGAGGTTGCCCGGCGCCGCCATCGCATAGCCGCCGCCCGGAGGCATCATGGTCGGCATTCCGCCACCTGTACGGGATGACGAGTGAGGGAATCCATTTGCTGAACCTCCTGCAACTGTTTCTGGACGGCGTCCGGTGGCCCCAAGCCTGAATCTCAGTCGCCATGGCTCCAACGGTGCCGGCACGGCATTTCCAGCCGTACGAGCACACAGACACTGGTGTGCTGGCCTACCTGCGAGGATTGTGGCTAGGTGCTGAGTGGCGTGGCTAGGTGCTGAGTGGCACCCAGCCAGCCACCCGGGCGCCGGTTCCGGGTGCCGAGCTCACATCCGCGACGCCGCCGAGCACATCCAAGCGGTCGCGTATGTTCTGCAGCCCGCCGCCCGACTTGGCGCGAGTGGGATCGAGACCGCGACCGTTGTCGCCCACTTCGAAACAGAGCCGCCCGTCATCGCACCACACTCGCAGGGATCCCTTGGTAGCCCGTGAGTGCTTGGACAGGTTTTGAAGGGCTTCGGAGCAGCAGAAGTAGACCGCGCCCTCGAGCTCCCGGGGATAACGCTCGGGTCCACATTGGACATCGATGCTGATCGGAACTTGACGCGCACGTGCGCGAAGCGCCGCCTTCAGCCCTTCCGCCTCAAGGAGCGGCGGATAGACTCCCCGGGCAAGGTTCCGCAGCGAATCGAGGGCATCGCCGAGCTCGGACTGCATCTCCTGCAAGAGCGGTTCGAGCGAGTCCGGCTTCTCGCGTGCCACGCTGGCCGCGAGCCCGAGCTTCATGCGAAGCGACACCAGGTTCTGCTGAGCACCGTCATGCAGGTCACGCTCGAGCCGGCGCCGAGCCTCGTCCTGGGCGGTCACCAACCGGTGACGCGACTGTCGAAGCTCGAGCATTCGCCGGCTCAGCTCATCCTGCAGGCCTGCGCTGTGAAGCACGAGTCCCGCCTGTGAGGCAAGACCGTCCATCAAGCGCTCTTCAGTCGGGCTCAGCGCCTCGCCGGATCTTCGAACGACTGTCAACGTACCGAGATTCGCACCGGCGTGCTGCAGCAGGACGCTTCGCGTCGCCGTGTCCGGCGTTACATGCTGATGCTCGGGAAAACTGCTTGCCGGAACTTCGCGGCCGTTTTCATGTAGCCATACGGTGGCGGCGTCGGACCCGGTGCCTTGCGCAAGCATCCTCGCCATGACAGGCAGCAGCTGAAGGGAGTTCTCCCGGCCGTCGAGGCGAGTCGTGAAGTCCGCCAGGACCTCATAGGGAACCGCTCGGACGCCGTAAACCAGCCGGTTCGCCAGCCGCTCGAGCCGGGCGCGCAACGGTTGAAATGCGACCGCCACGAACGCCGTCGCGACTATGGCTAAGAAGAGACGTGACTCCGACCCCGACGCCAGCAGACTCCCGACGCCGGCGACGACCGCGATGTAGAAGGCGGCTATCACGCCCGCCAGCGCGCCGTACGCGACCGTTCGGCTGATCACCAAATCGATGTCGAACAGCCGGTGGCGCAGGATGGCGATAGCGATTGCCACCGACATGGCACCTGCTGCAATCAACTCGGCTACACCCACGGGCGGCGGGGGCCAACTGCCAACCGGGGTGATGACGTTCGAACCAACGAACGTGGCCACCAGGAGGCTGCCGGCAAGGGCGAACCACTTGAGCTGAAGGCGCAACTCGGGGCCCGCCCGACGGAACCGAATGACGACGGAGACAATGGAGAGCAGAAGGAATCCGAAGAGGCCGATGAAGAGTGAGAGTCCGACGACATGTTGGGCAAGGTCGGGCAGAGGAATGCCGAACGGATTCTGCGGCGGAGTCACCATCGCGTAGTCCGCGAGCGGCCCTGGCGCGACTACATCGAGAGCCGACGAGGCTGTCATGGCAACGACTCCCACCATCACCACCGGCAGCCAGCGCCTCGAGGGCAATCGACCATCCGGAAAGAGCAGGAGCAGGATCCCGTACAGCACCAGGACGACCCTGGAGAGCCAGTTGCTCATTAAGAAGAACGCGGCGCCGAGCTCCGGCTTTGGGGCATAGAGCTGCCTCGCACTCTCCCCGAACAATCCTTGAAGGGCGGACACGAGGCCGATCGCCAGCATGATCCAGCCGATCGGATGCCGAGGACGCCGGCTGATGATCAGGGCTCCGACCGGGGCCGGGCATAGGTAGGTGGCCATGTAGAGAACGAATCCGGGGCCGTAAGGAACGGCAGTGGCGGGACGGTTCAAGCCAACCAATATGTCGACCACAACGAGGATCCCGATCAACCCGAGTACTACCCAGGGCAGCGCAGTCGGTCGAGCTCGCTTGTTAATCACCCGTCTGGCTCAGGTAGATCAGGACCGCCTTCACGCGACGGTGGACGTCGTTCTCCTCGCTCAATCCAAGCTTCGAGAAGATCGCGTTGATGTGCTTCTCGACCATCCGCACTGAGAGATGAAGGCGCTCGGCAATGGTGTCGTTGTTGCGGCCCTGGGCCATCTCCGACAGCACGTCGCGCTCGCGCTCCGTGAGTTCTTGCACCTTGGAGCCGGCCTGTCGCCCCCTGGCGGCCACTAGAGTTTCGACGACTTTGGGATCTATGACCGACCCGCCTCTCGCCACCTCCCGGACAGCCGAGGTCAGATGGACCGGGTCATTCAGGCTGTCTTTGAGCAGGTAGGCACGGCGCGCAGAGCCCCTTTCCAGGAGGCGGAGGGCGTATTCGGGCTCATCGTGCTGGCTGAGCACGACCACACCCATCTCCGGGTGTTCGTCGCGCAGACGAGCCGCCGCCTGAATGCCTTCGTCGGTGTTGCGGGGCGGCATGCGGATGTCCGTCACGACCACATCAGGGCGGTCGCGTTCGACTGCGGCGAGCAAGCCTTCGAGGTCGACGCAGCAGCTGGTCAACTCGATGTCAGGGTCCGTCTCGAGAAGGCGGCGCACGCCCTCTCGCACTAAGTAACTGTCCTCGGCCAGTACCACTCGGAGCCTCGCCGTCATGGTGGCGTAAGAATGCCACCAGCGCGGCCGTTTGAACGACCGTACCCACACCCCTCGGCGGGTGTGCCAGCACACCGAGTAACGCGCCGGGCGGGCCGAGCTGTTGGAGTGCTGGTGGGGGGTTCGGATAATCGGTTAGCAGTGCCCCACCACCCTCCACCATCCCCTCTGGGGCGCCATCCCCGACCAAATCTCGCCCTGACGATCCGACCCAGACCGTGGGCTGAGCCAGGTCATCGCCGCATGCCCTGTATTTCCTTAAGGTGTACGAACGCCAGCCGGCCCTTTTGGGCCTCAGCGGAGTTCGAAATCAGACCGTCGAGGAGTTCAAACGGGGGCGTGTTGTCCGACTTCAGGGTCACGGCGGTGTTCGCGCTGGCGTTGCCCTGCGGGTCGGTGGCGCCGTACACGAGGATGTGGACCCCACCGAGTCACGATCGGTTGCGTTCGGCGAGCTCCTTCAGAAACTTCGGCATGCGGCCCGCGCCGAAGTCGTAGAACCGCACCCAGCTCAACACGATCGCGATGCGGGCCATCTGGTCGTACATCTCACGGCAGTTCTTCTCGAACTCGGCGGCCGCCTCCGCGCCCATCGACTTGCGTGCTGCAGCGAGGTACTCGGGCACGAGGCCGTCGACGATCTCGACGCTCGCCCGCCCGCGCACTGACAGCGCCCGTGCCTGCTCGGGCGTATCACCCGTATCGATCGACAGCGCAACGTCGGGACGGGCCTTCAGCGCGGCGACCTTCGGCGAGGTCGTGGCAGTCGAGATCACGAACTCCCTGCCAGTCCAGAAGAAGCCGACCGGAATCACACGCGGCGTTCCATCCTCGGCGTTGTAGGCGAGGTGGGCCAACGACGTCGCCGCCAGCAATTCCTGCGCGCCGGTCGCGGACAGTTCGGCGGTGATGACGTGCTGCTCCATTGCCGTTCTCCCTTCTGTGGCGCGCGGCCGTCGCGGCGCTGACATCTGTGACCTGCCCCCCATTGACTGGTCCAGCTGTTATCAGAGCTGGGGTTGGTGGGTGCAGGTCGCAGTGTAGGCCGCCGGTGGAGGTGACGATCGCCGGCGACGGCAACCTCTCGTCGTCCTCACCGCGAACGCGTACGCGCCGGTCCGAGGCTCGATGGGCTCAGTACTCGCCCTTTACACGAAGTACGAGCCGCGGATCGTCCCGGCCAGCTGGGAGGCGAAGCGATAACGATGTCGCGCTCCTCTTTGAAGATTCGGTGCACCCACTCGATGGACTGCTTGGCTTTGGCGGCACGACGTGTTGGGTTCGATCGTCGATCGCCACCGCGATCGATCCGAAGCGGGCTGCCCGATGAGCCAGGTCACCGCAGCTTGCTCCGTATTTTCTTAAGGTGTACGAACTCAGCAGGCCCGAGGTGCACCGTCACGCCTTGACGTGTTAGGAAGTGGGACTACGATTCGGCCTCGTCGGTACTCGGGTGGCGATCGGTTGCAGCCTGCTTCGCCCGCCGGTGAGAAGCAGCGCGAGGGCGGCAGGACGAAGATCAGGCCGCCGACTCCGCCCAGGCGCACGAAGACAAAGCTGGCGAATCCAAGAGCGGCCAGGTAGGTAACGGAGACCCAGTTTTCCCCTGATCGTCATCTGCCAGCGTGCGGTGCCGCGGCGGGTAGTTGCACCGTGACACAGAGCCCGCCAGCGGCCCGGGGAGTGAGGGTGAGGGTTCCGTCGTGTGCTTGGGTGATGCTTTCCACGATTGCGAGACCAAGGCCGACACCTGCATGGTGGGTGCGTATGCGCTCGGTGCCGCGAAGAAACGGCTCGACAAGCGTGGAAACCAACTCTGGGGTGAGCTTCTCGCCGGTGTTCTCGACACTGAGCACCACATTTTTGGGGTGAACGCTGGTCGTGACCCAGACAATGCCCTGTTCAGGCAGATTGTGGACGATCGCGTTGTGCACGAGGTTCGTAGTCAACTGCAGCAGTAGCGCGTGTGAGCCGATGGTGGGGGTCATGTCGCCGGAGGTTTCGATGGTGACGCTATGTTCTTCTGCGAGGGGGAGAAGCGTTTCAGTGGCTTCTTCTGCTATGAGTGACAGGTCGACGTCGCCTCGGGTGAAGGACCGCTGGTTGGCGCGGCTGAGCAGGAGCAATGCTTCAGTGAGGTCGATCGCTCGGGTGTTGACGGTGTGGAGGCGGTCGACAAGCGCGCCGTTGTCGCTGTTCAGGTAGTTGCGCGCCACGTCGAGAAGCATCTTTGTGGTCGCCAGTGGGGTGCGCAGTTCGTGCGAGGCGTTGGCTGCGAATCTCTGCTGTTCGGCGATGTGTGCTTCGAGCCGCGCGAGCATGGTGTCGAAGGCGTCGGCGAGTTCGCGAAACTCATCTCTGCGCCCCGGTAGCCGGATTCGGTGGGAGAGCGATCCGGTCGCGGCCATTCGTGTCGCGTCTGTGATTCGGGCCAGGGGGGCAAGCATGCGGCCGGCGAGAATCCACCCTCCCAGGAGACCGAACACCAGCAGGAACGCCAACACGACGGCCGCGGCTACGGCAAAGCCGTGCAGGGGGTCGGAGCGGTTGGGAGAGAACCACCGGCTCGTGAAATCGATGGTCAGACCGGCGGGCAAATAACGCAGCAGGAACACCCACACGGCCGCGAGCATCACGGCACCTGCCAGCATGAGGAAGCCGGCGTAGCTGAGCGTGAGCTTGAGGCGAACACTCAAACCAGGGGCCCTATCCACGCTCTTCTTCCTCACGCCCGGTGCCGGGTGCTGTGTCGATGCGGTAGCCGACGCCGGCGACGGTGGCGATGATCCCGGGTTCGCCGAGGCGTTTGCGCAGTGCTGAGACAGTGATGCGCACGGCGTTGGTGAACGGGTCTGCGTTCTCGTCCCACGCCCGTCCCAGCAGCTCCTCGGCGCTGACGACACCGCCTTCGGCAGTGACGAGAACTTCGAGCACTGCGAACTGCTTCCTGGTCAGCGCGACGTAGCGGCCGTCGCGGTAGACCTCTCGGCGGAACGGATCCAGACGCAGGCCCGCGATCTCTCGCACGGGTGGCCGGTTGCGGGCCCGCCTGCGGTCGAGTGCTCTGAGGCGGAGCACGAGTTCTCGGAGTTCGAAGGGTTTGGTGAGGTAGTCGTCGGCGCCGAGTTCGAACCCGGAAGCCTTGTCGTCGAGCCGGTCGGCAGCGGTGAGCATGAGGATGGGCATTCCGTTTCCGGAGGCAACGATGCGTTTGGCGATCTCGTCGCCAGAGGGCCCGGGGATGTCGCGGTCGAGGACGGCGATGTCGTAGGCGTTAATGCTCAGCAGTTCCAAAGCGCTGTCACCGTCACCGGCGATGTCGGCGGCGATCGCTTCCAGGCGTAGGCCATCGCGGATGGCTTCGGCCATAAAGGGCTCGTCCTCAACGATCAAGACACGGATGCTCCGATGCTACGGGCTGTCGCATATCGCTGGCCTATCGAAAACCCCATACGTGCTGGCAACACGACGCTGCCTTTACTGGAGGCATGACCCACAGCGAACCAGCACAAACACATGAGTAGAACACTTCGGCCGCTGGCTACCACTGCCGCGATCGCGATGGTTGCTCTGATCAGCGCGTGCGGTTCGAACGCACCTGCCGCGACCAGCAGCGCCGCCAATGTTGAGCAGGCGGTGAAGTTCTCTCAGTGCATGCGCGCCAACGGCGTGCCGAACTTCCCGGACCCGGATGCGTCCGGTGCGCTCACCATCGATGGGGTAGTAAACGGCTCGTCGCTGGACCCGAACTCCGCGACGTTCCAGCAGGCCATCAGCGCGTGTAAGGACCTGGAGCCACCGGGGTTCATGGGCTACACCAGGAGCGCCCAGCAGCAGGAGGCGGCCCTCAAGTTTGCCCAGTGCATGCGCGACAACGGCGTGCCGGACTTCCCGGACCCCACCGCAGATGGCCCCCTCATCGACACGACTCGAATCCCATCCATGGCAGGGAAGGACCCTCGGAGCTATCCGGGGTTCCAGGCCGCGACGCAGAAGTGTCGCGACTTCGCGGCGGCGGCGGGGGTGACGGGGGGCAAGTGATGCGGAAGACGTGGGTGCTTGCGGGAGCGGCCGTCCTGGTTGCCGTCATCGCCACCGCGGGCGTGGTTGTCATGTCCACCGCGAAGCAGGCGACCCCGGCCGCACAGGAGCTGCCGGCGAACACGGCGAAGGTAGAAATGGTGACGCTCTCGGCCGTGGTCTCCGTGGATGGGACCCTGACCTACTCGGCGCAATCGGACGGCTCGCCTTTCTCCGTGATCAACCATGCCCAGGGGACATACACCAAGCTGCCAGCCCTCGGCCAGGTGATCTCTCAGGGTCAAGTGCTCTACCGGGTGAACGACAGTCCGGTGGTGTTGTTGTATGGCTCGACGCCTGCCTATCGGACCCTGTCGGCTGGCGCTACCGGCGCCGACGTGGCTCAACTCAAAGCGGACCTGGTCGCGCTCGGCTATGCCACCTCGGCTCAGCTCGGCCCAACCTCCGCCTCCTTCTGGTCTGCCACAACCACAGCCGTGGAGAAGCTTCAGGCCGCTCTAGGGATGACCCAGACCGGCGCGCTGACTCTCGGCCAAGCAGTGTTCGAACCCACCGCAGTGCGGGTGACGACCATGTCAGCCCAGTTAGGGGGCGGCACCCAGACCGGGCAGACGGTGATGCAGGCCACCTCGACCACTCGGATCGTGCAGGTGGCGTTGGTCGCCTCGCAACAGACCGAGGTGGCGGTCGGGGACACGGTGACCATCACCCTGCCCAACAACAAGACCACCCCAGGTGTCGTCTCCTCGGTCGGGGCGGTCGCCACCTGCCCATCGAGTTCCGGGTCCGGCAGGTCGAACTCCAGCTCCGCGGCGCCGGGAACGGACACCTGCTCTTCGGGGAGCACAACACCGACCATCACCGTTGACATCACCCCCTCCGACCCGGCCGCCACGGGCACGTGGGATCAGGCCCCGGTGCGGGTCGGTATCACCACCGCCACCGTGCCCAGCGCCCTGGCGGTGCCAGTGACCGCGCTGCTGGCCCAGTCCGGGGGTGGCTACGCCGTCGAGGTCGTCAACGCTGGGGGGATCAACCATCTCGTGCCGGTCTCGCTCGGACTGTTCGACGACGCTGACGGGCTGGTGCAGGTCAGCGGCTCAGGGCTGGCCGCCGGGCAGCAAGTTGTGGTCCCGACGACATGACCTACACGCTGCTACCCGCACCCGACAACAACGAGGGCGGTGTAGGGGCGCCGGTGCTCGAGGTGGACGAGGTGACCAAAAGCTATCCCGGCGAGCCGCCCGTCCAGGCCCTGCGCGGGGTGAATCTCACCATCGGCCAGGGGGAGCTGGTCGGGATCGTCGGCCCGTCGGGGTCGGGCAAGACCACCTTGCTGCAACTGATGGGAACCCTTGACCGGCCCACCAGCGGCCGGGTGCGGATCACCGGGCTAGACGTCGCAACGATGGCCGACGACGACGTGGCCTACCTCCGGGCCACCCGGATCGGGTTCATCTTCCAACAGTTCTTCCTGGCCGAGCACGCCACCGTCTTAGACAACGTCGCCGACGGGCTCCTCTACGCCGGCATCCCCCTCAAGCAGCGCCGCCAGCGCGCTCTCGACGCCCTGGACCTGGTCGGCCTCGCCCAGCGCCCCCATGCCTGTCCGACCCAGCTCTCGGGTGGGCAACGCCAACGGGTCGCCATCGCCCGGGCCCTCGTCGGCCGGCCCGCCATCGTGCTCGCTGACGAGCCGACCGGGAACCTCGACCAGGCGACCGGGCAGTCCATCCTGGCCCTGATCGACCAGCTCCACCGGGCCGGCTCGACCATCGTGGTCATCACCCACGACCACGTCATCGCCGAGCGGATGTCCCGCAAAGTCGAGATCCTCGACGGCCTCATCCTGTCCGACACCGGCCCCGCCGCGGGAGCCGACGGGCGGCTCCGCCCATTCGCCCCCTTTGCCCAACATCCTGTCTCAGGACGCCGGCCTGGGCTGCCCGTCCGCGAGGACTCGTCATGACCGCCGCGACCTTGAGTCGGAGACGGTTGCAGCTGTCCGACCTGGCCCGGCTCTCGAGCGTGGGCCTGCGCACCCGGAAGTTGCGGGCCGGGCTGTCCGCCCTCGGTATCGCCATCGGGGTGGCCGCCATAGTCGCCGTGCTCGGCCTGTCCGCCTCGGCCCAGGCCGGCCTACTCAACGAGATCAACCAGCTCGGCACCAACCTGCTCACCGTCAGCAACGGGCAGAGCTTCACCGGCGGCACCGCGGAGCTGCCTACCACGGCGCCCGCCATGATCGGCCGCATCAGCGGTGTGCAGCAGGTCGAGACCACCGGGGCGGTCAGCGGCGCCAACGCCTATCGCAACCCCTACATCCCTTCCGGTAACACCAACGCCCTGACCGTCCAAGCCGCATCTCTCGACCTCCTCCCGGTGGTCGCCACCAGCGTCGCCGAGGGCCGCTACCTCAACGCGGCCACCGCCCAAGAACCCGTTGCCGTGCTCGGCGCGGCTGCCGCGCAGCGGCTTGGGATCGACCGTATCTACCCCGGCGAGCGGATCTGGGTCGGCGGCCAATGGTTCTACGTCGCAGGCATCCTCAGACCGGCTGTGCTGGTCCCCGCCATCGACTCCTCCGTCCTGGTCGGCTACCCCGCGGCAGAGAAGTACCTGGGCTTCGACGGCCATCCCTCCACCGTCTACCTGCGGGCCCAGAACGACCGGGTCAACGCCGTCGATGACCTCCTGGCTGCCACCGCCAACCCTCAGAACCCCAGCGGGGTCAACGTCAGCCAACCCTCCTCCGCGCTCGTTGCTGAAGCCGAGGCCAAGGGTGCCCTCAACAGCCTGTTCCTCGGCCTCGGCGCCGTCGCCCTCTTGGTCGGCGCGGTCGGCGTCGCGAACATCATGATCATCTCGGTCCTCGAACGCCGCTCAGAGATCGGCCTGCGCCGCGCCCTGGGCGCTACCAAAAGCCACATCCGTACCCAGTTCCTCTCCGAAGCCGTCCTCCTCGGACTGCTTGGCGGCGCGGTCGGGGTTGCCCTTGGCGTCGTGTCGACGGCCGTCTACGCCTACACCAAAGGCTGGGCCACCGTCATCCCCACCGAAGCCTGGGCCGGCGGCTTCGCCGCCTCGCTTGTGATCGGTGCCGTCGCCGGGCTCATGCCCGCACTGCGCGCCGCGCGCATGTCACCCACTCAAGCCCTGTGGAGCATCTGACGCCGTACACAGAACGTGGCAATCGCAATTCCGAGGCTTGGTACCCGGCAGAGGCTCAGGCACTCGACGACCTCCAGCGGCGGCTGGACAAGGATCCCACTACCGGCACCGACGGCACAGATCTTAAGGACGTGATCGACCCCGGACGCATTCGGCTGGTCGTCTAGGGTCGATCGTCGGTCCACGCGAGGGCCACCGCACGCCTCTGGGTCTCGATGCGTGATGCCATTGATTCCATATCCCAGCCGCTTTCCTCTGCGTGTCGAAGGAGTTCGTCTCGCTTTGCCGCGAGCGACGCCTCTATCGCGGTCAGGTCGTCGCGCGTGGGCTGCGTCGGAAGAGCTCCAAAGCTATCCAGAACGCCTTGCGCTGATTGCTCTCCACCCAATTCGACAAGTTCTGCGATGAGCGTGTCAGCAGCCAGCGAGTAAACGGGTCTCCGCCACCTGAGTATGTCGATGAGCGGTTCGTCTCCTGGGCCGCCGGCCGGCATGCCCCGATCCTACGCCAGCATCCCAAATTCGGTTGATGCGCGCGTCCCTGCGTGCCCCATCGAACAGTTCCCAGCCGCGTGCCCCGTATTTCCTTAAGATGTACGGACTTACCGCCTGTCCCAGCTGCCCGACAACTCGGGCTAGCCGCCGATTCTGATCGTCCCCAGGCTGAGGCGGCAAAAGCCCGCAGCAGGCCGGAGCGAGTTTTGCCCTCTTACACCTTCAGATCGGCATAAGTCAGCCGCTGCATGCGACCGCCTGCCGAGGATCCCCATCCTTAGGGCACGTGGCTGAGGTCAATGCGGCATCCATGGTCTCAGCCGCCAGACGGCTAAGTGATTTCGTGAGATGGCTGTAGGCGTTGAGAGTCGTGAGGACCGTGCTGTGACCGAGCAGGTCTTGCCCGGACCGGGAGGGCGCTCTTCAGCGCGTCGTGGACACGCTATTCGAGCTCCCAGTGCCGAACGGGAACCCGATCGACGATGCCGTGGAGCACGCCCGGATTCTGGTCGCCTTTGTTAAAGGTGGCTCGGCTACCCTTGGCGCCCTCGTGGTGAGGGATCAACCCAGTAGCTCGGAGGCGAGCTGGCTCTGTCGGGCAGCCGCAGCGGCGATCTCCTGGGCGGTGGTTGCCACCGAGCGGCTGCCCGCGGCGATGTGCTCGATTGCGAGTACGACCTGTTGCGTGGAGGCGCGCTGCTGCTGGGTTGCGAGCTGCACCTGTCCGCTGACCTCGGTCATCGCCTGCATCATCGCCAGCCCGCGCTCCATCTGTTCGACGCCCTTCTCCAGGGCCATGACGGTCTCGCTACTCTGGGCCTGGGCGCCCTCGACGAGCTTGACGATCTGGGCGGCGGCGGCTTTGGAGCGCTCCGCCAGACGGCGGACCTCGTCGGCGACGACGCCAAAGCCACGCCCGGCGTCGCCCGCTCGCGCAGCTTCGATGGCGGCGTTCAGCGCGAGCAGGTTGGTCTTATCGGCGATGTCGTTGATGAGCTCGAGCATGCCCTCGATCTCGTTGACGCGACCAGCCAGGGCCACGGTGCGATCGCCCGAAGCCCTGAGGTCGGTCTGCGCAAGCTCCAGGTTGGTCTGCGTATCGGCGGCCTGTTTGGCAACCCGGTCGATGGTTTCGGCAATCGAAGCCGAGCTGCGCGCGACCTCCTCCATGCTGGCCGAGGTGGCGGAGGCGGCTGTGGTCTGTTCGAAGGTCGCGGCGGCGAGCTGTTCGGCGACGGCGGAGAGCTGGGTGGCGGACTCGGAGACCTCGCCTCGCAGGCGGAACAGGACACCGCCGAGGCGCTCAACCATCGCGTTGAACGCGTCGCTGAGCCTTCGGATCTCTCCGCCCCCCTTTAGATTTACACGGGCGGACAGATCTCCCGCTTCAACCCTTGCAGCGGCACGAGAGAGAGCAACGATCGGTCGTGTTGTCAAGATCGCTAACACAAGTGCGAAACCGATCAGGAGCAGCGTGCTCAACACCTGGAGCAACGAGGTTCGAAACTCCTGTGCTCGGACCGGAGCCAGCGCGCTTGCAGTTTCGATGGACGCAATGACCACCCAATCAAGGCCCAAAATCGGTTCGTACCCGGCAAGGACTTGCAAGTTCCTGTAGTCGACGATCAGGGCCTCGCCCGGGCCGACTGCCGTTGCCTGATCGAAGATCGCGCCCTCGGCATTGAGTTTAAGCGCGCCCTTGGCCAGTATTGCGCCGTCGTTCTGGAGGACGCCCCACTCCGAGCTGTAGAGGAGGAGGTGCTGCGCGTTGACCAAATGGACTTCTGTGTCGGAGTCCAGACCGTAAGGATTGAGCAACCTCCCGAGCGCCGTCACGCTCAGGTTTCCCACGACCAAGCCTTGCGGCTTGCTGTCTGAACCGACGATCGGAGCGGTCATGATCCAATCGAGACCTTCTTTCCCTATCTGAATCGGCCCCATGGTCTCAACGCTGAGGCTGTTGGCGAACGTTGATCCTGTCGACCTGGTAGAGAGCGCGCCACCCGGCCTCGTCGACGCGACGACAATTCCACCCAGATCGAAGATTTGCATGGTTTCGAAGGACGGATAGGAGGTGGCCGAGGCCACCAGCCGGTCGTTCAGGCCTGGCCTCGAGAGTTCGCCGATGTTGCTCTGCGCAACGGCGCGAAGGTCTGTCTTGCGCTCTGCCACCCAGTCGTCGATGCGGACGGAGATGCTCTCCGCTGTCGACTCTGTGTGCAACTTGGCCTGATCGATGCTCGTCTGGGCGCTCCAATTGGCGATCACGAGCCCGAGCAGGATGGAGGTTGGAATCGACACCAGCAGCAGGCCCGCCACAATGCGCAGGGAATAGCTGTCGAACGACCTCCAGCGCTTAGAACCCTGGGGCGCGGGTGTGGCCCCCGCTGGGGCCTTCACCAAACGAAGCGACGGCGTCTGGACGTCAAGCGCACGGCCCTCCGGCGGCCCCCTCCGCAGCTGCATGGCTTTGTACTACGGGAAACCGCCTACTTTGTCGCCATCGGGAGACACGGCGGGCCACCCCTATAAATTCATGGCTCGGGTCCTTAAGCTCGCCCTGCAACTTGGAGTGGACCACGCTCCGCAAGTCGACAAGATGGCGCAAGTGGATTTCGAAACTCGTACCACGATCATCCACATTCCCACTTGCGGTCTGTTGCGCATGAAGTACTTGCAGAACTTGCCTCTGGGTGGTGACGTCGAGGGCAGCGTTCGGTTCAGTCAAGGTCTGAATAGATCTATCCGCGGCGGCTGAAGTCCTTGACCTCGCCGGCCACCTCAGTGTCCAGAGAGCAGTGATCGACGGCTTTGGACAATTCGTGCGAACCGGATGGATCGATCCAAGCCGGCCGAGAACCCGGGCTCGATGGCCTGATTTGTAGCTGCAGACAACGACAGGAATCAGATTCAGCCCGAATTACGCGCATGGCCCTACACTTTTGGCCACGCATGCGCCATTTCCAGGTCCCGCTGATGCTCGTCGCGGCCTCTCTCGCCATCACCATCACGGCAGTCGGAGCCGACCCAATCGGGTCCTCGGCGACCTTCTCGGTAGCGGCGAACTCACGCAGCTTGTCCACCTCGGGCCGACTCGCCCGGCCGGGCATGCCCGAGACGCCCGGCGACTCGGGGAAGTATCTGGAGCCGGCCGCCAGCGATGCCGAGCCCGTCGCCCGCCAGGTGCGCGTCTTGATCGTGCAGGACCATCCGCTGCTCGCGACAGCCATCGCGCGGGTCCTGGAGGGGCAGCCCGACCTCGCCGTATCCGGCGTTTCCGGCTCGGGAGCCGGCGCCCTTGCGGCCGCCGCTCAGGACCGGCCCGACGTCGTGCTAATGGACTTCAGGCTCCCGGACGTAACCGGGCCGGAGGCGGCGCGCATGATTCAGAGCGAGCACGCGCAAGTGGCGATCGTGTTCCACAGCGCCGATGAGTCCGAGACGGCGTTGCTCGACGCTGTCGACGCCGGCGCGACGGCGTACCTAACCAAGGATGCGACCGCCGACCAGATCGTCGAGGCAGTTCGCCGCGCATCAAAAGGCGAGGTGCTGATTCCGGTAGAGTTGTTCGCCCGCGCGATCCGCCGGCAGCGGGCGGCTGCGACGCATAAGAGCGTGCGTGAGCAACTCCTTGCGGAGTTCACGGCACGCGAGCGCGACATCCTGCAACTGCTCGCCGAAGGCTTGGACACAGCCTCGATGTCCCAGCGCCTCGGCATCGCCCCCCACACGGTCGAATGGCACGTCCGGCACGTGATTGAGAAGCTGCAGGTCCATTCCAAGCTGCAAGCAGTGATCTCGGCCGCACGCCAAGGCCTTATCGAAATCTAGGATTCCAATTCCGTGTTCCTGGAGGGATGGCCCACCGGGCCTTATCACGAACAATGGAACCGAGGCTTCCACGTGAGGGTTTGCCAGGTCCTTAATCGCTCCAGAGAAACGTCCAGGACGAAGCACAATTCGACTCGGACGCCCAGAAAATCGCTTGCGCTAACCTTCGGCGAGGATGCCTGCGTATCTCGACCGAGACTAGGCCGATCCGAGCTTCTCAGCCTCCATTGAACCTCGTCGGGTTGCGCGAAACTTCATTTCAGCAAGCTAGGCGCTGCATCCGCCTCCATAACCGTCTTCAAGCCTGTCCAGATGGCCAATTCCTGGCGCTTGCCCATCCGACGCACAATCGGCCCGAGCAGCTTGAGGAAGCCACGAGGCTCGATGTTCCACAGCCACTTCATCTTTGTGCTCTGGCCTTGCGCCTCGAAGACCAGGGTTCCATTGATGTCCATGTTGGATATGTGGGTCGCGCTCCCGCGGTTCCTCCCAGTATCGAGGGAGCGGCGGCGAGTTGCCTCGGCGAAGGCCTTAAGGCCGATCAGCACGGAGTCGGTTCGCGCCGTATGGATATGTAGCTCCGCCCTTGTCCTGAGGACGTCCCGATACAGGGCACTGTGCAGGAAGGGACCCACTCGTGTAGTAGACGTAGGTGCCCGCAAGAATCAGCGCGATCAACGCTGTGCGCCAAGAGCGATCAGCGGCAGTCGGCGAGGCCCGTCCTGCATATCGGTGGAACGTCCTGGAGGATCGTGGGTTACGAGGCCCAGACAGGCGATGTGGTGGGCCGCGATGGACACGAACCACATAGCTGCGGCGTGCCCTGTATTTCCTTAAGGTGTAAAGACACCTGCCGAGAGAAGTTCAAATCCGGCCTCGCCGACCAAACTTGCCTTATTTGAACCGGCGCACAAGAAAAGGCCGGCGAACGGCTCCTTCAGCTCGACTCGGGCGATCTGGCCGGCCCTGATCTCGATCCGCTCCATGAGGGCGCGGTTCCACAGGCGTTTGACGTAAGGGTCCGCCGCGGAGTAGCCCGCCCTAGCGTCCCGGATGATGCCCAAGGCCGTCTCGAGCAGCTGGCCATAGGGACTATCTGTTGCTTCTGCCCTATTGATTTCGGCCTGGGCGAGATCGATCTCTTTGGCGATACGGTTCTGCTCGCGCTTGAACAGATCGAGCGGCATCGCTTCTGCGAAGTAGGCCTGGAGGAGCTTCTCTCGCTCGTGCACGGCTCGCGCAAGCCGGCGCCGCGCCAAGGCGAGACTCTCCGCGCTGAAACTCACCTCGTCCGCGAGCTCCTGCTCCAGCGCGCGACGCAGACGGGCCTCATCGTTCGGGCCGAGGTTGAGGCGCCGGTACTGCTCCTCCACCAGTTGCTCCAGCTTCTCCTTGGGCACGTATGGCTCGCGGCAGTCGGTGCGGCCGGTGAAACGACCCAGGCAATAGAAGTATGTGTAGCGTCCCTTCGCGGTCAGCGATGAGAGCGCAGATCCGCATGATGCGCAGACGAGGACTCCGCGCAGGAAGTGAGGGTGTTTCGTTTCCCTGACCTTGTCGCGGTCGTGGAGTGCAAAGACCTGCTGCACCCGTTCGAACATTTCCTTCGAAACCAGCGGGTCATGCGTGCCCTGGTATTCGACGCCGTTGTGTCCGACTATCCCGGCGTACAGCTTCTTGTGCAGCAACTCCGCGAGCTTCGAGCGGCTTAGGGGAGCGCCTCTCTTGTTGCGCAACCCGAGTGCGGCCATCTCCAAGTGCAGGCTGCTGACGGTGTATTCGCCTGAGGCGTAAAGCTCGAATGCCTTGGTCACGAGCGGGGCCTGTTCGGGATCGATCGCGAGCACGGCCTCGGCCTTGCGCTCTCCGTCGACCCGAACATTGGTGTAGCCGGCCGGCGCCAGGTGCGGCCAGCCGCCGTTGCGTAGCTTCTGCTGCATCCCTTTGCGGACTTCCTGGCCGAGGTTGTCCGAGTAGAACTCCGCAATCGCGGCCATGATCCCCTCGACAAGCCGGCCGGAGGGACCTTCCTCCATACCCTCGGTGACGGAGACGAGGCGGATGCCGAGCTTCTGCAGGCGGGCCTTCACAGCGGCGTAGTCGGCGAGATTTCTGGCTAGGCGGTCGATCTTGTGGACGACAAGGTGCGTGATCCCGCCGTGATCATCAAGCATCGCGGCCATCGCCTTGAACGCCGGGCGGTTGGTCGTGCGGGCCGACTCGCCAAGCTCGGTGAACTCATCCTCGACGGTCCAGCCCTTGTCGTACACGAACCGCCGACACGCCTCCAGCTGTGCTTCGATCGAGTAGCCGCCCTCGGCTTGCTCTCTCGAAGAGACGCGCACGTAGATCACCGCGCGGTTCATCTTTTGAGAGCCCTCTTCGCCTTCTTTTGGCTCTGAAGGAAGGCCAGGTACTGGAGGGCCGACGTGACCTGGCTTTGGTCCAACCCGAATTTGGTTGCGAGGTAGCGTGTCGCTCCCGGCAGCGTCGGTGTCGGCCTCTTGATGTAGCCCGCGTCGGCCAGCAGCTGGTCGGCGGACATCTCGAGCGCCTCCGCGATCAAGGCGAGTTTCGCGATCCCGATTTCCTCGAACTTTCCGGACTCCAGGTAGCTGATGTACGACCGCGAGAGCCCGGTCTTCTTCGCCAGACCCGGCTGACTCAGGTCGAGCTCCTGCCTTCCCTTCTTGACGACCTCGCCCAGACGCTGGCTGAGCTTGACCTTGCGAACCGCCGGCGAAGGCTTGGGCATGTTGATTCAGCCTATCAAAGCCAACCATATCAGTCAACATGAACACACCGAGAGATCGCCTTCATCACGCGACCTTTGCCTGGGCCTCGCGGGCGCGCCGCGCGAGCTCACGACGTGCCTGAATCAACAGCACTCTGGCCAGCGGACGGAGTTCCTGCACGAGTCGCTCCTCCGCTGTAGCCGCCTCGGCATGCTCTTTTGACGCTGGCAGGGGCGGCCGCCTTGTCGGCACGGCCAACTTCTTGTCAGTGCTGAATCGGGCGGCGGCGATGAAGGCGGTCGGGGTCGCCCGGAATGATGACGGCAAGCTGTCATCGTTCGTCATCATTCCCTCCTCGATTGGGGTCAAGCGCTCGACCCCTCGGCACTCTCGATCCGCGTGGAATCCGGCCTCAGCCCTGACCTTCACGCCACCTGTCCTCCACCCGGCCGGCGTTCCCACCACGACGGCTTGCCAATGCAGTCAGCGATCGCTCGCTCGTGGGGCAGGATGGGCGCCAGCTGGTTGAGCGGAGTCCGCCTCCGGAGCTTGATTACCTGGTCGGGTGGCGCTTCCGTGGCGCGAATCTCGACCGGCAGCCAGATCGCTCCCATAGGACCCCAGTCCCGTAGCCGATAGGCGGTGGTGGTCCAAAAGCTGCAGCAGCTGTCGTGGCCGAACCGCGGCCGCTCGCGCCAGATGGT
This sequence comes from Candidatus Dormiibacterota bacterium, assembly GCA_003139695.1. Taxonomy (GTDB): domain Bacteria; phylum Chloroflexota; class Dormibacteria; order Dormibacterales; family Dormibacteraceae; genus Palsa-872. Next base: position 74,758 of record PLJM01000008.1, read on the forward strand.
GTGCTGAAGCTTGTCCTCACGGTCGTCGGTGGGAACGACGAAGAGGACGTGGTGGAGCTCGGCGTCGCGGTAATGCTCGAAGTGGCCGACGTAGGAGCCGACCTTCTGACGCAGGCGAGCCAGCGACTCAGTCGCCCGGTCCCACTCCAGGTCGAAGAGGATGCGGCCGCCGGCCGCCAGATAGACCCCACAGCCGTCTGGCGTCGGGACTGGCGACTTGTACTCGCGGGCTGTCGCCCGGCGCTCGGCCCGGACGTGCTCCTCGCCGTACCAGATCAGCAGGCCCTCGTCCTTGCGCTCTCGGCTTTGCGTGGTCATGGAGACAAAGAACTGGTTGGCTTCCAGGTCGTGGGTGGCATGCCAGCAGTGGTCGCGGGCGTCGTGGCTGCGCTCGACGTAGTCCCGAGGATCGTCGCCGTGCCAGTCGGCGAGCACCCGGGCGCCGCGGGCTGAGATCAGGAGCAGCGAATGACGACGACGAACGCCTGGGGTTTCGATGACTTTCCAGCGGTAGATGAGACCGAGATCTTTGAGGTGATGAAGCCGCATCTGGCATGAGCGGAGGCTGGGGAAGAAGAGTTCTTTGACCTGGAGGGTGTTTAGGTAGCGGTAGTCGTGGAGAGATTGGAGGATGAGCAGGTCGCGTTGGTTGAGAGTTCGATGCAGACGGCTGAGCTGGGCTTGAGTGGGATGAGACTCCGCTTGAGGAGGAAGGTCTCGGAGGATGATCGGATGAGTTGGGATGAGAGACCGTCCTGGTCCATGTGACGGGCCGAATTGAGTTCGGGAGGCCTTCGCTTCGTCCTTCGCTTCCTGAGGCGCAGGTCGCAGCGAATCCCCAGAACCGAAGGCCGGAGCGAACTCGAGCTCATACGCGGCTTCTCCTGCCTCGTCCTCGAGCGGGGCTGCGTGCGACGGTATCACTGACTTCGGCTCCCGAAGCCGCTGGCCGATTCCATGCAGGCCATCGAGCCGGCCGTGCGTTGTCCAACGCTCTTCCTGGGCGATCGTCCGATGGCACTTTCAAACGCGGCTGCGTGCGCACGCTGTGCGCACGCCGTGCGCACGCTGCTCGGTATGCATCGACTACGGCGGGGGCCGGAGTCTGACCCCCGGCGCATACGCGCCCACACCTGATCGTGCATGGGGGCCGGCCATCGGCCGGAGTCGACTTCGAGTGTGGAGGACGAGATCGCCTTCGGCCGACCCCTGTATTGCCACTCGGCTCCGCGCCGAGGGCCCCGGGTCTTCGAATGCCGAGGGCGTGCCAACAAGCTTTGGTACTTCTACTTATTCACAATGTGGACGATTCGTGTCCTTGACCTTGAAACTGTAGGAGTGAGTAGAGAGCGCGACAGCTCGTGAAGGGACGCCTGCTCAAACTCGACCAGGTGGCTGAGCTGCTCGGCTGTCACGTCGAGACGTTGCGCCTGCGGATACGAGCCGGCAGATTGAAAGCTGTTCGTGGGCCGCACGGGGCCTACTTCATTTCCGGTAGATCGCTCCGCGGTCTGCGTGTGCGCAAGCGGCCGCCTGGTCAACGACGCCCGCCAACAGCTGAGGATCTGGACGTGGCTTGGCGGACGGTGGAGAGACGGCTGCGGCGGGCGCCGGCTGCTCACGAAGAGGTGGTGCCGTTTCTGGAAGCGCTGAAGATCAGTCGCGCCATCAACCTGGGTGCCCATCGGCTTGTCTGCGCCCGCGGCCTCCACGAACTCGGTTTCAGCGCTAACGACATCGCGGCGCACCTTGCCGTCTCAGCTCGTCACGCCCGGCGGTTGATCGGTAAGGACCCCGGTGTCGCAGTCGCCAAGGCAGCCCACCGGTGGGCGCCGGTCGAAGCGCGTCGCATTGTGCGTGCCCTCCGCGCTCAGCTTCAGGCCGAGGGCATTCGATTTCACCAGTGGGTGATGCGAGGCAGGCGTCGGGTCGGCCCACCGACCCATCCCGATCGGCCACGACCGGCTTTCAAGGTCAAGCGGCTCCTGCCTGACGAAAGGGTCGGACTTCGGCGCGCCGGACTGTCGCCCGAGCAGGTTTGGGCCATCAACATCGTGGGGGTCGGCTCTGACGAACTTAATGAGCTCCTGCTCCGTGGCTCTCGATAAGGTCCCAGCGATACACGGATGCTTCAGCTCGTTAACCGCCGACGGGATCATTACCGTGCGAGAGACCTGCTAAGTGAGATCGCTGCCGATAAGTGCTCGTTCTGATTACCAACCGAATGAGTCGAGCTGGCGATAATGGCAGCTTAGTGCGAGCTTCGCGCCGTCAGGCGGTGATCTCGACAACCCTCTGCTATCGCAAGCTTCGACTCGAGTCGCAAGGTTCAGGAGGGAAGGGTCCGAGAGGTGCGCCAGCACTGCCTTCTCGCAAATGGGAAGCGATCTTCAAGTGTGAATCAACGCTGGAGGATCATGGCCTGCGTCGTCTTCACCGTCCTCTCGACTAGTGAGCTTGTGGTCACCATGTCCCAGCCGATGGAAGTCCACGCTATCGCGCTGTCAAATTACTACCCGCCGTTAATCGCCAGCACCACGGGGTTAGTTAAGAAACGGAGGACGTTTTAGCCATCCGGGATAGCGCAATTTACCTGGGATTTTGCCGGCGACGGTTTCGGCGTCCGTGCAGCTCGCGAGGGTAGTGTCACAGCGATCCAACGCGCGGCGGCAAGTCTCTGATTGGCGCGTGTTAAGTGGACAATTCATTTGACTTGACATAACGGAAAGGAAAAGCATACTTAACGGGGATCGGCAGAGATCGAATGCTAGCTTAGGAGGCTGGGCTATGACGCGGATGCGCGCTTTCGTTGCCGCAATCCTGCTGCTGAGTCAATTGGGTGTGGGCCTAACGCGAGCAGTTCCCGCGAAAGCTTCTTTCCCTCAAGGGTCTGGCATTGCTCAGAACCAAGGCTTCGACACATGCACAGACCCAACCCAATCCCAGATGGGCACATGGTGGACGTATTCACCTTATTATTGGGTCGGGGCATACATCGGTGGCTTGGAAATGCTGTGCACCCAACCGAACCTGAGCGCATCGTGGCTAACCAACGTCTACAACCAGGGATGGAAGTTCCAGTTTTTCTGGGTCGGCCTCCAAGCGCCTTGCACGACCTATAAGTACACATTCAGTTCGAACACGACCACCGCCTTTAACCAAGGCAAAAGCGAGGCCATCAACGCTGTAAACAAACTATTCAGCCTAGGAGTAGTGAACCCAGCACAGGGCACGGCGGTCACCTTTGATCTCGATGAAGCGCCTTCGCAGTGCCAATCCGCGACAAGTTCATTCATTAGTGGCTTCGACTACCAACTCTCACTTTCTCCTGCTCAGAAGTCGGGAGTTTACGGTTCGGTCTGCGCTTCAAACTTGCAGGCCCTGGCCAGCATTCGTTATGTGCCGGGCTACATCTTTGGTGGCGATCCAGACGGCAACATGACCACGAAGGATCTCTGGTTCGACCCAGGTCACTGCGGTGTTACGTCAGGTGTATGGATTAATAGCCAGCGAATCAAGCAATGGCTGATTGACAACCCCGATTCATATGGAGGCGTGCCCCTCACTGTCGATCGCGACTGCGCAAACACATGGGTCAACCCAAGCGGCTCGGGCACTGATCAGAACTGTATCGCGTAACACATCGTGTGACTAACACGTTAAGGAGACAAGAGTCAAGATGCATGGGACCAAGTTAACGGCCGCTACACGAGCTATTTTGAGCTTAGCCGCGGGACTTACGATCATATTGGTTGCCGCTTGCGGTTCCTATAGCTCGACGCCAGCGCAAGGGGCAGTGCCTTGGACCGATCGTCCCGGCACCCCGGAAATGCGACTCGCATCGGGTGCGGTTGCGAGCAGACCTTGTGTAGCGCGCGATGTTCATGTTGACCTGGGCCGTGTGGGCGCATATCAAGGCCACCAGACTCAGGAGTTGTTCATGCGAAATTTGGCGCCGGATGCTTGCTTCGTGTCTGTGCCCCCGGCGATTGCAGCGGTCTTCGGTAGCGGTCAACCAGTGCCAGTTGCACGAGGCGCTGCCATGTCGGCAACTGGGGCCGCCAACGGTGTTGATGGATTATCCGCCGGCGGCAAGATCCACATTCTCATTGGAACACCGGGTACATGCGCAGGCGCTGGAACCAGCCCGAAAGTCGCAACCATCGTCAGAATCAGCCTGTCAGGCACTGAAGTCGTGACTGTGCCGGGCACATGGCTCAATATGGAATGCGGAAGCCCTGTGCTTCTTGCCTTCGATCTAGAGGGGAAGGCGGCGCCACCAGTTCCGGCGAGCTCACTCACCGCGAAGCTCAGTGTTCCGGGCCCGGCCTCGGCAGGCGGGACACTGACATATTTCGTCACCTTGTCGAATTCGACGGGAACAACCGTCGTGCTCAGTCCGTGCCCCTCGTATACAGAGTCGATTGGAGTCGGTGCGCCGGTCCAGCAGACGTTCTTGTTGAATTGCGACGCCGTCGGCTCGATCCCAGCAGGAGCCGCCACGACGTACGAAATGAGGCTGGCAGTGCCGGCGAGTTTTTCCAAAGGCCAAACCAAGCTGAGCTGGCAGCTTGACGTTTCCGGCGGAGCGTTTGCTGGAACGATAATCACGATTCGATAGTGTGGACAACGCCGAACGGCTACATATATCCACGGAATTCCTAGCCTCGAAACCTAACGAGGGTAGAGCCTGACGGTCCACGGAGCCGCGCGGTTCCACAGGCGTTTGACGTACGGGTCCGCCGCGGAGTAGCCCTCCCTGGCGTCCCGGATGATGCCCAAAGCCGTCTCCAGCAGCTGGCCATAAGGACTGTCGTTGCTTCTGCCCTGTTGATCTCGGTCTGGGCGAGGTCGATCTCTTTGGCGATACGGTTCTGCTCGCGCTTGAACAGATCGAGTGGCAGCGCTTCTGCGAAGTAGGCCTCGAGTAGCTTCTCCCGCTCGTGCTCGGCTCGCGCGAGCCGGCGCCGCGCCAAGGCGAGGCTCTCCGCGCTGAAACTCACCTCGTCCGCGAGCTCCTGCTCCAGCGCGCGACGCAGACGGGCTTCATCGTTCGGGCCGAGGTTGAGGCGCCGGTACTGCTCCTCCACGTTGACCAGCGCCCCCGACTCCAGGTGGTCGAGGACGATCAGGCGACGCTGCTCAGACTGTGGTCAATGTGATCCGGCCTCCATTCATGGGGTGACGGAATCACAGAACTGTTCGGGGGTGACATTATCTCAGAACTACTACACACATCAGAACGCATCGTTGACAGGGGCGCCATAAAGTGGTACACGAGGCGTTGGGAAGCTCGGCCTGGGGTTCCGCTAAACCCCGCGGGGGGACGAGCGCGTGGCGCCGCCGATCGCTAGTGCTTTTGCCGCCGGCCTGCTGGCGGTGCTTTTGGCGGCCAGCAGCATTGCGAAGCTGCGTGATCTGAATGCGTTCATGGGAATCCTTTCCGGTTACGGCGCGCTTCCGCGGCGGATGTCGCGAGCAATCGGATATGCCGTTCCAGTCTACGAAGCATTCCTAGCTGTCGGTTTGGTCTCGGGCGCGACGCGGGCCATCGCAGGGATTCTCGCCGCTGCCTTCTTCACGGGCACGGCTGGAGTCGTAGGTATGTCACTGATGCTGCACCGCGCCCCCGAGCGGTGCGGCTGCTTTGGTTCGGCGTCGACGTCAAAACCGGCTTGGTCGCTTGTCGGACTCGACGTAACGCTCGCCGTCGTTTCTCTCGGGGTGAGTGTGCTGTCAGAAAATGCTGTGACTTCAATTGGCGCGGACGTCGAGGCTGGTCTTGGCGCGGGGCTCTTCGCGCTTTTGGTGTGGACGTTGGCGACGTTCGGAGCCGTAAGCCAGCTCGAGAGGAGGAATGAATGACACAGAGTGAACTCGTTGCCGGCATGGTCTTCTTGTCCCTCGTCGTGGCCTGTGAATTGCTCTTCTTGCTGGCTCTCGCCCGCCAGGTCGGTCGCCTCTACATGCGCTTGCCGCCGGTCGGCGCCCGTGCACTTCAAGCAGGTCCCGAACTTGGCGAAGCGATCGGTCCTGTCGCGATCGACGACCTTCGCGCCGTTCGATTGATTGTCGGCGGTCCGCACGATGAGGCAACGCTTGCTGTGTTTACCGCACCCGGATGCCGTGCGTGCGTGGAGCTAATTCCTGCTCTCCGAACGCTCGCTGGCGAACCAGGGCTTCAAGTCCACGTTCTTTCCCTGTCGGCCGATCCGGTCGAAAACCAGCAGTTTCAGACCAAGCTGGCCGACGCACGGGTTCGAGTTGCAGCTGCGCAAGGACTGGCCAAGGAGTTCAATATCACCCTCACTCCGTACGCGATTGTCCTAGACAGGCATGGAACGGTCGTCGGCAAGGGCGCGACCAGCTCGCTAGAGCACTTGGAAAGCCTGATCGCGTTGCTGGATCGACCGATCGAGGAATTGGCGGCCTCGAATGGATGAGATTGTCTCTCGGCTGCTGATTCGGCTCAGCGAGCGAACGACGCGCAGGCACGTACTTGCGCGCCTCGGCAGGGCCGCCATGGTCTTGGCAGGCGCGGGAGCCGTCGTTGTATTGGACCCGGAGATCGTTCTGGCCGTCAGCTGCTCAAGCTGGCAATACTGCGGCATTCACGGCCATCCATGTGCTTCGTGCACGGGCGGAAGCGACACGCAATGTCCGTCGGGTTGCAGATCGCAGTCCTCGTGGACCTATTGCTGTACCGATTCCTCCACCGGCTGTTCCTATTACATCGCTTACACAGACTGCTGCGGTTGCTCGCCAAGCTGCAGTACGTTCTGTACCAACTCAAACCAACCGAGCTGGTGTACTTCCGGGTACAGCTACGGATGTACTAAGGCGGTTTGTACTGGATTGTGCGGCGGTACGGGTTGCTTAAGTTGCTGATGTCCACTGCTGTTATGGCCTTAAGGGTTTCCGGACTTGCGATTGCCATCGCGGCCGGTACGCTCATCGCCGCTTCCGTCCACGTCCTACCGATTGTCGCCGTCTCGCTTGGTGCGCTGTCTGGCGCGTCGAGCATCTGGTCCGGTTGAGGTTTTTCAATGGTGCAAACCCTGTCCGCCGTGCGTGGACAAGAACGCCGTAGGCTCATCGCGATCGGGACCTTTGCAATTGGCTCGTTGTTTGGTTCGGCTTCGCTCGGCGCGGTTCTCAGTTTTGCGGGCGCGATAGTGCAACACGTCGTCCCAAGCGCGGCCGCCATGGCGCTCCTCGCGGCTGTCGCGTTCGTAGCGAGCTTACTAGACCTGGAGTTGATTTCACTTCCTAGACCACAACGGTCAGCTCAGGTTCCGTCGGCATGGCGTAACCGTTGGCCTCTCGCTGTTGCCAGTTTCGGCTACGGAGTTGTGCTAGGGATTGGCATCCTGACATTCATACCGTTTGCAGCGTTTTACGTCGTTCTCGTGGCGGGCATCCTTTTCGGCTTCCCGCTGGGCGTTTACCTGATGCTTGGCTATGGCGCCGGCAAGGCAGTCATGACGGTGGTTCTGTCGGCCCGGCCCTCGGACCCCGAGCGAGTCCCGTGGCGAAAGCTAATGGCGAACAGATGGGCTGTTGCCCTCTTGAACGGAACTTTTCTGGCAGTGATCACCGGATGTTTGGCGTGGGAGGCACAAGTGGCATGGCGACCAATCTAGCCCGCCGATATGCAATCGCAAGGTCAATGCTCGTCGGAATTTTGCTGTCGTCGACCCTAATTGCGTGCGGCAGGCCGGCTACCACAGTGGTCGGTCCACGTGACGATCTGGCTGCGACCGGCGGTGCGGCTACCTATTCACACTTGATCGCGGTCGTCGTCCACGGTGCATCCGGGCACGTCGCGGCGTTGGACGTCCCGTCCTTGACAGTAAAGAGCACCTTTGCAACTGGGTTTCAACCGGAGGCTGTGGTGGACTCGATGGGATCTCTGGTCTTTGTGCTTTCTACCGAATGGGACGGCGGACCTGCGTACGGGCCTTCTTTCGTCAATGTGTTGGCCTCGCCAAGTTTGACCATGGTTACTAAGATTCCCGTGCAAGATCGTGTCATCTACCCAGGGCAGGGGCCCCGCGCCATTGCGGTCTCGCCTGACGGAACGACAGTGTTTATCTATCACTACGCTGTCGCTACCAACCTCCAAGCACGCTACTGGGTCACGGCCCAATCGGTAGTTACGCACGTTATCAAGGCGGCGCACGATCTTCCAGATTGCGGACCGGCATTCTTAGCAATGGTCCGGGCGGGCCAGTCGTTGGCCGTTACCTGTCAGAACGGCCAGATACAGCTCCTGCGCGGTACCGATCTTGCGGCTGAAGGGACTGCAACCGTTCCCATGCAACTAAATGTACTCAAGCCTGATTGGACCGAGATCACCGCTGTGGCGACCGCGAATCAAGGGAACACGCTCTTCGCCATCTCGCGGAACCTTCAGCTCTTTCGGCTGGATGTCCCAGCGCTCAAGGGAACTATCGTCCGTCCCCCGATTCGGTCCGGGCGAAATAGCCTGATAAACCAGTTGTTGGCAAGCGATGTTGGTGAAGTGTGGTTTGCTCGTGACGATTCGTTGAACGTCGTTACGTTTGCTGTCGCGACGCAGCGTACGGCAGAAGTATCCGCGCCTGGCCTAAGGTGCTTCGCGCTGATGGGACCCGAGATATATGTGGCTTCCGCCGGAACCGTTCGACGCACGTCTGGATCGGATGTAGTCGAGCTCCTATTGCAGCCACAATTGCCTGATGGAGTCTCGCAGCTTCTTCCAAGCGCTTAGCCGTCGTTACCGTGACCATCCCATTGACGCGCCGGCAAGAGGACGCTTCGGCCCTCGGGCGATGTTAGTAGCCTCTAATCCAGGTGCTTGCCGGGTTTTCCGTGACTTTGGTGGCGTCGCAGTGCTGCTGGTTACGTTCGCCTGTGCAGGAACCATGCCGAATCCAAGTCCTACGTCGCAACTCCCTCCGCCACGTGATGGAGCGGCCTCCTGCGCGCAGGCAAGCGCCGAGTCCGACCTCGTGCGCCAGCTCAGCAGGACCGGCGTCAGGGTGACCGCCGTGTCGGGATCCACGGACGTAGGGCTATTCACTGGCGCTACCAGCGTCTGCTTGTTCGATGTCGGGCGGGAATCGTTCGAGGTCGCGTTCTTTGCCACTGCGGATGCCGCGGCGGCGGATAGTATTTGCGAGACTCAGTCCGGTGGTCGATACCTGTATCAAGTTGGCGGGCACGAAATTGACGCGGCATATCGCCTCTACTGGACGATCTCAGGCTCCCTCATTCTTTGGACCAACAGCGGAACCTTAAATGAAGACATTCGGCGGAGCCAGGGCGGAGTGACGCCAAGCTGTCCCAGCTGACGAGCACGGGCTCCATCACGAACCCGTTCCGGTTCGCAGGTCAGTACCAGGATTCGTCCGCGACTGAGTCCGGCTTCTATTACCTGCGGGCTCGGTACTACGATCCGAGCACGGGCCAATTCATTTCTCGTGACCCAGTCGTCGCTAGGACAAGGCAACCGTACTCGTACGCGGGGTGTGGGGGTCACATATTCATCGGCGGGCAGGCTACTCGGAGTAGGGTGGCCTGACCGATAGACATCCCACGGCTGGAAATGTCAAGCGGCAACATCGATTGCGCTGCGCCACGCGACCTCCTCGAGATAGGTCTGCTGGTTAGTCAGGCAGCCGTGAAGGACGCCGACCAGTCGGTTGCCGAGAGCGCGGAGGGCTTGGTGATGAGTCTGCCCGCGGGCGCGCAGCGAGTCATATTTGCGGCGGGCGCCTTCGGACCTGGTGATAGCCGCGAAGGCCCACTGGTAACAGGCATCAGCAAGCCGCCGGTTGCGCGCCACCCGGGCGAGGACGACTTTGCGGGTCCCGGAGGCCTTGGTGATGGGCGCGGTGCCGGCGTAGTTCTTGCGCGCCTTAGGATGTGTGAATCGAGTCCGGTCATCACCGAACTCGGCTAATGCCCGGGCGCCGAGGACACGACCGAGTCCAGGCAGACTGAGGTAGATCTCGGCGTCCGGGTGCGTTTCAAAACTCGCGGCCAGCTCCCGCTCGAGGGCATTGATCTGCTGGCTGAGCTGACTGATGATGGCCGCGCAGGCGGCGACGCTGTGGCCATAGGCTTGGGCGACCAGCGCCGGCGCCTCCAGCTGGGGCCGGCGCAGCTGAGTCTGGATCTGGGCCGCCTTGGTCTCCAGATTGCGCTCGCGTCCGGCGCGCCGCAGGGCTGAGGCAATCTTGGCTCGGGAAAGGGCGCGGCCGCGGCTGGGCGTCGATGCTAGCTCCAGGATGGCGATGGCGTCCGCAGAGCCGAGATCATCGAAGGCAGCCAGAGCCCCCGGGTAGAACTCGCGCAAGGAGTTGCGCAGCTGATTGACCTGGCGCTGCCGACTCCAGATCAGGCCCTGATGGGCTCTGGCCAGGATCTTGACCGCCTCGGCGAGCTCAGAGTCTCCAGCCACCGGCCGGTGCTGGTGACGGTCGGTGCGGACCAGGTCGGCCAGCACCCGGGCGTCGCCGGCGTCTGACTTCGCGCCCGAGGTCGCATGGCGGTCTCGATACCGACTCGCGGCCAGCGGATTGATCGCGAAAACCTGGTAGCCGGCGGCCAGCAAGGAGCCGACCAGCAGTCCGCGGTCAGTCTCGATGGCGACCACGACCGAAGCCGGCTCCTCAGCATGCTCGGCGATGAGCGCGTGCAGCTTGCCCACGCCTTCGAGTCCTTCTGCCACTCTTCTCTTGGCCAGCACCTGTCCGGCATCGTCGACCAGGCAGACATCGTGGTGGGCTTCCGCCCAGTCGATTCCGACAAAGATCATTGGCATCTCCTTTCAGGCACGCGTGGACACCGAGCCGAGGAGAGCCGCGACATCCTAATAGAGCAGTGCTCAAGGCACAACATCCCACCGGTCGTCTTCTCTCCTCACCTCCCGGTGGGGCACTATCTATCGGTAGAGCTTCCACGCTCTGGATTTCGAGAGTGCTCATCCACCGAGGGCTCGGACAAACCGCCCTATCTTGGCGGCTCTGCTGCTATTAGGATTTCGAGCGCCGATGCTCTTCGCCCTCATGTACTCCTGGCTTCGGCTGCTCCTCGATCTGATTGATGTGAGGCTGCGAGTTCACGACCCCGAAGCGGAGCTGCTTCTGCTCCGGCACCAGCTTCGCGTCGTACGCCGTCAGGTCAAGCGGCCGCAGTTGAATACGGCGGATCGGACGATCATGGCGGCGCTGAGCCAGAGGATGAGCCGTGCGGCTCTGGTCGGGATGCTTGTCCAGCCGGAGACGGTTCTGGGTTGGCATCGCGAGTTGGTGAGGAGAAGGTGGGCGGCCTTCGGTCGTCGCCGCGGCCCGGGTCGGCCAGGTCTCGATGCCGAGCTCCAGAAGCTGATTCTGCAAATAGCGAAGGACAATCCGAGGTGGGGTTGCGTCCGAGTCCGCGGCGAATTGCTCAAGCTCGGTCATCTGGTCTCGGCGACCGCGATTCGCAAGTTGCTGCGCCGGAACCGGATCGGGCCGGCGCCCTTGAGATCGCGGCAGATCTGGAAGGCGTTCTTGCGAGCGCAGGCGTCGGCGATCGTGCTCACCGATTTCCTCAGCGTCGACACCGTGTTTCTGAAGCGGTTCTACGTCCTCTTATATATGGAACTGGCGACCAGGCGAGTGATCTGGTTCGCGGTAACCGACCGCCCAGACGCTGCCTGGGTAACCCAACAAGCCAGAAATGTCAGCTGGGAACTGAGCCAGCTTGGGGTGCGTGCGAGATTCCTGATCCACGATCACGACGCCAAGTACGGCGGCGGGTCCGATCTGGCGTTCGAGAGCGACGGCGTGGCCGTGATCAGGACTCCGATCGCGGCCCCGAGGGCAAATTCGCACATCGAGCGCCAAATTGGCTCGACCAGGCGCGAGTGTCTGGACTGGCTCCTGATCCTCAATCGTCGGCACCTTGAGCGCATCCTGACTGAGTGGCTCGAGCACTACAACAAGGCTCGGCCCCATCGTGGGCTCGATCTACAGACTCCGATTGCGCGCTCCGATCCGGTCGTGGCTTCGGGACCGGTGAGGTGCGATGAGAGACTCGGCGGACTACTGCGCGATTATTCGCGCGAGCCGATGCCGCCTCCGCCTGGACGCCGGTCCCACCAGCGGCCTTTGGCGATGGAGTCGTTTTCGAGAGTGGCCCTTACGAGGCGCGCCGCACCAGGCCTTAGGTCCAATGCTTCAGCTGTACCGATGTCCAGAAGGACCAGTTGATCCGCCATGACGAATTTGTGTGCCCGACAACGTGTTCTAGAGCCCCAACACGCCTCGGTTAAGGATGTCGTCGTGGTTCGCCCGGCCTGGCCCGGCCCGTATAAGGTCCGCCGCGGTGGACGCGATGAAGGTGGCCACCGATAGCCATCGATGCTGCCGATAAGTGACTGGAACTAAGAGCGTCGGGCCAGCGACTTTAAGGGACAGTCCGAGGCTTCGGCTTGGCGATTGGCTGTTCGGATACACCGGGGTGAGGCTCTGTTAAACGAAGCCAGCTTGCTACTGCGTCAGTTCGGTTCGCAAAACCATTGTCTCTGTAGAGCCGAACTAAATACGTCCTCACAGTGGCTACGGAAATCCCAAGATGGACAGCGATTTCGGCGTCGGTGAGTCCTTGCGCCAAGAGCGTGAGGACTTGGCGCTGGCGAGGTCCCGCGCGGAAAGGCGGCTTGGTCGCGGCGACCTCTTTTCCCCCACTTGACCGCATGTCCGACCGAGGACCAGCCAACTTGGCGAAAGTGTAGACCACGTACTTAACGACATCAACACTGACGACTTGATAGTTCCGTAGGCGGTGCCATACTTCTTGCCAGCATCCTGGTCGAACGAGTTATCTGGGCCATCAGGCTCTGAATTGGGCTGACCACAGGAGGAAGGGTGGGCTGGGTAGTCGTGATTACTCTTCGGGTAATTCTCGGGACAGTATTGCTGGTCGCAGGGTTTGCCAAACTCAAATCGTCACCCTCCTCGTCATTTATTGCAGTAGATAGTCAAGCTGGTTTAGTACGGGTCGTCTTGCCTGTCGTCGAAATCCTTCTTGGGACGCTCATCCTGGTCGGCCAATGGCTAAGCGTCGTGGCCCCATCGGGGCTGCTGCTGTTCTTGGCATTTGTTCTGTACTCGCTATGGCGCCTGACGAAAGGTGATCTATCACCATGCAATTGTTTTGGGCAATTGTCGAAGTCGATCACGGGAGTGCAGACGATAATTCGCAATTCACTCCTGCTTGCATTGGCCTCGGTGCTCGCTATCACCACCTTATTTCCAGACGCAGTCGGTGTTTTGGCCACGAATGGTCCTACGACAGCGGAGGACTTGGCAGCAGTAGTAATTCTCTCGTCCATCGGCCTTGTCTCACTCTATCTAATCGAACTAGTTGATCCTCGGGTACTGCGAGTCATCTGGACATCGCGCGGGCCGGCAGGTCCCGCCCCGCCGTCGATTCAGAGGGAGGTAGGAAGTTGAATTTATTGTGGCTTGTAGTCGCGGCGAACTCGCTCCTACTGGTTTTGCTGGTCGTCGCGATGGCTGGCGTCCTACGGTATTTGTCAGCCGTCCAAGCACGTCTCGAATCGTCAGTGCGCCGAGTGTCAAAGCTTGAGCGGGGCGAGATGTTTCCCGACATCCAACTTCCCCAAGCGGGAAACGGCCGAATGCTGTCGATTTCTTCCGTGGTTGCCGGCGGACAAAGGACGATGGTGTTACTGCTGAACGACACTTGTCAGTCGTGTGATGTGCTGGTACGTCAAGTTGCCGAGCTCTCAACACGACCAGGCGGGCTGGAAGAAATCCGCTGGAAGTTCATTCTGGCATGGATTGGCGACGAAGCAACAGTAGCGGACAAGGCAGCGGGCCTACCACAAACCGGGCAGATAGTGCAGTTGATGGACTCCACTGGAAAGTTGGCCCGCCAATTGCTAATCGGAACTTTTCCTGTCGGCATTGCCCTCGATGCCGGAGGCAAAGTGGTGTCACAGTCGGCCCAACCGGGACCGAACTGGCTCTACCTAACGCTTGGAGTTGTAGCACCCGAGCAGCCTCTGGATCTGGGTCGGACTCCACGTGCCGTCCTCGGGATGGGCTAACGGCTCGCTCTGTATCTACATCAGGAGGTGAAGGATTAAGCATGGACGAGAGTCAGCAACCCAACCCAGAGCCCGAGCGGTTGCTTCGAATACTCATGAATACGGTTTCACGCCGGGGCCTATTTAGGTGGGCGGGGAAACTTGGCTTGAGCGCAGTTGGAGCGGGGATTCTCATCAATACGGGACTCGCCGCCCCGAGCGTACAAACTGCCGAAGCACTTGGCTGTCCAGAATGCACGAGCCACTGTGACCCGTGCATTACTGACTGTCATCCGAATGCTGGCGGCTCGTGCGATGTCGATTGTGTTTGCGTCTGCGACCGGGGCTGTTTCAACTGCATCCCAATCTACTTCAAAGCTCACTTGCTTTGGATATTCGGCTATATACCGAACTGCACGTGCGTTGGGTGCACCTAAAAGAAAAGGAGGTCTGACATCCAAATGGCTTCAAACCCGGCTCCACAAGGCAAGATCGTTAAGGGCACCGGCCAGCCTAGGACCCCGACACCGGGAAAACCCTATCTTGGTGGAAACGCGAGCTCGCAAGCAACTTACCTCGGCCGCGTAATCATCGAAGTATGGGATAACCCGAACTATCCCGACCCGTCTTGGGGGTTCTCCTATACATATGATCTTGGAACGTTGACGACGGTCACAGGGAAGCAGCTGCTGCAGCGTGTGGCAGACAAGTTCCCACAACGATTCGGAAAAGACCGCGACTCGATGCAAGAGGCATAGGCCAGCCTAGGGATTCGGTAGCTCGGGGCAGTGCCTTTAAGAGAGCGCGCCTTGAACCACGTCGGTTTGGGTCGCGCAAACGAAATTGGACCGCAATCGGAGCTGCGCCGAAGCCCTTGGCGCAGCTAATCAACTAGCCGAGCTCGAACCACCAAATGCAATCGGCGCGGTGCCCGTACAGCAACGCGGACGATAAATGGCGCTAAAGGGTGGCACTCAGCAGCAGTCTGCGAATTGGAGCCGCTACTTCTGAACGGGCCACAGCGATCTGTTAACCGCAAGGTTCAGGGTTCGAATCCCTGCTCCGGACGCGTTGCTCGAGCCGGTCACGGTGGGCCCTGATGAGTTCGAGGACACCGCCGCGGAGTTCGCCCGGTCGGTTCAAATAGTGTCCCGCCTCCCCG
>PLJM01000017.1 GCA_003139695.1 Candidatus Dormiibacterota bacterium
GCAATGCAGGAGCTCTGCGCGCGGATTGCGCTGCACACCGGTGTCGGGCTCGGAGTCAGCCTTCGCCGCAAGTTCCCGACCTGGCTGGTCGGTTTGTGCATCCTGTTGATGCTGGTCGCGAACACCATCAACATCGGCGCCGACCTCGGCGCGGTCGCGTCAGGCGGATCGCTGTTGACCCGGGGAAGGATTGCTCCGATCTGGCTGGTGGTGCCGGCGGCCGCCCTGATAGTAGGGCTGCAGCTCTTTGCCAGCTACCGGGTCATATTCAACGCCTTTAAGTGGCTCACCCTCGCCCTTTTCGCGTACGTGATCACCGCATTCCTGGTCCATCCGCCGGTGATGAAGGTGCTGATCGCCACCTTTGTTCCCCACCTGGAGTTCAACAAGGCCTTCATCACGATGCTGGTCGCGATCCTCGGCACGACCATCTCGCCGTACCTCTTCTTCTGGCAGGCGTCGTCTGAGGTGGACGAGATGAAGGCGGCTGGTCTGCGGACCGAGCGCTTACGCAAGAGAGTCACCCGATCCGAGATGCGTGGCGCGCGGATCGATGTCTTTGTCGGGATGGCCTTCTCGCAGGTGGTGATGTACGCGATCATCCTGGTCAGCGCCGCGACCTTCAACGCCCACGGCGCGACTGGTATTGCGACCGCGGACCAGGCGGCCAAGGCCCTCGAGCCGCTGGCCGGCTCGCTTGCGTTCGTGCTTTTCGCGGCCGGGTTCATTGGCACCGGCCTCTTGGCGATCCCGGTCCTATCGGGTTCCGCAGCTTATGCCCTGGCCGAGTTCACCGGCCTCAAAGGGACGCTCGCCGAGAAACCTAAGTACCGGCCGACCTTTTACGCCGTGATTGTTGTAGCGACCCTCGCGGGCGTGGCATTGAATCTGCTCCGCATCGATGTGATCAGCGCCCTGTTTTACACCGCGGTCATCAATGGGGTCGTCGCGCCACCCCTGATGATCCTGATCGCGCTCCTCGGCTCGGACAAGAAGGTGATGCAGAAGCGAGTTAGCGGTCGATTAAGCCTCTCGCTGGTCTGGATCGCGACAATTGGCATGACGATCGCGGCTCTGCTTTTGATCGTAACCCTGGTTCCGCACGGCCCGCTGAGCTGACCCATCAATGACTGCTTCCAACCAGACCGACGCCGACTGACCAGGTACGGGTCCAGGTACTCAAGAACAAGGAGTTGTTCCGTCCGCAGCGACTGCGGACTGGAATCGGCCGCCGCGCCTGGCCGCGCTGCGAACGGTACTGAACGCGGCCCTTTCCACAGCGATCAGTCGGGGCGTCGGTTTCACCGGAGAACCGACCCTTGGGTCGTCAGCGGCCGGTGGCCATCGTCCCCATGATCACCCGCGAGTCCCCTCCCCCTCCGTACCCGCCAACTGCAGGAGGGGCGCAAGGGTGGTATCGGGGAGGTCGACCACGTAGTCGCCGGGAGTGGTGACGTCGGCGCCAACCGTGCCCGGGCTTAGGCGCAAGACGATGGTGACCACGATGGTGACGATCAGGTTGAGCATCAGCGCGGTGAGAGCGATATATCCGTTCTGGCCGATGATCGGGATCATGGCGGTCGATCCGGCGAAATGGGGCACGGTTGGTGTCGAGACGCCATAGGCCTCGTATGTGCCGTAGACCATGCCGGCCAGCCAGCCGAGGATCAGGCCCCAGCGGTGGAACCATCGAGTGAAGAGTCCGATTGCGATGGAGGGGAACGTCTGGAGGATCCAGATGCCGCCGAGGAGTTGAAGGTTGATTGCGTTCTGGGTGTTAATCCCGAGGACGAACGCCAGGGCGCCGAATTTCACCACCAGCGAGGCGATCTTGGAGACCTGCGCCTCCTCGGACGGCGTCGCCTTGGGTCGGATGAACTCGCGGTAGATATTGCGGGTGAAAAGGTTCGCGGCCGCGATCGACATGATCGCCGCCGGGACCAGGGCCCCGATGGCCACTGCGGCGTAGGCGACGCCGGCGAACCAGCTGGGAAACATCGCCCGAAACAGGAGGGGCGCGGCCAGCCGGCTGTTGGTGGTGTGGATGCCGGCGGCGATGGCCATGAACCCCAGCAGAGCGATGAAGGCCAGCATGAGGGAGTAGAGGGGAAGCGCCACGGTGTTGCGCCGGATCGTTTCTCGCTGCCTGGAGGCCAGCACGCCGGTCACCGAGTGTGGGTACATGAACAGCGCCATCGCTGACCCCAACGCCAGGGTGGCGTAGGCCCAGTACGACTTCGCGGACGGCAGGAGAGCGAACGTCGACGTGGTGTGTTTGGCCAGCGCTGTCGCTGCCGCTGCGTTGGCGTGGGCTTCGACAGCCGAGAAGATCTGGCCGTAGCCACCCAGGCGGATGGGGATATAGATCACCGCAACGATGACCACCAGATAGACCAAAAAGTCCTTGACAAAAGCGATCAGCGCCGGGGCGCGCAGTCCCGACGTATAGGTGAACGCGGCCAGGATGACGAACGCGATGATGAGCGGAATGTCCTGCTCGAAGCTAGAGGCGCCATTGCCGAGGCCCATCACCTGCAGGACCGACTGGATGCCGACCAGCTGCAGCGCGATGTAGGGCATGAGGGCGAGGATGCCGGTGAAGGCGATGGCCAGGCCGAGCCCCCGTGAGCCGTAGCGGCCACGCACGAAGTCCGCGGGGGTCACGAACCCGTGCTTGTGACTCACCGACCACAATCGCGGCATGAGCACGAACACGATCGGCCACACGAGGATCGTGTAGGCGACCGCGAACCAACCGGAGACGGCACCGAGGGCGTACATGGCCCCGGGCACGGCGATGAACGTGTACGCGGTGTAGAGATCCCCGCCGAGCAGGAACCAGGTGACGAACCCTCCGAACGACCGGCCTCCGAGAGCCCACTGATCGAGGGTGTTGAGGGGTGCCGTTCTCCGCCACCGGCCCGCAGCGAAGCCAATCATGGTGACGGCGGCGAAGAGGACGATGAACACGGCGAGCGCGACGCCGTCGAGGTTCATTCCCGGATTCCCTGTTGGCTGGTGGGGGATGTGCCGCGCGCGTCTCGGATGCGCCGGCGACGGGGACCGGCGACGAGCAGCTGGTAGGCGACTAACTGGCAACCTGAGTTGATCACCAGCCAAAGAAGCGAGTACCAGTAAAAGAACGGTATCCCTCCGAGCGTCGGCGTCAGGTGCGCGTAGCTCGGCACCCAGAGCAAGGCGACGAACGCCGAGCCGAGCAGCCCCGCGCTGATGACGTAAGCCACTGGCGCATCCGAGAAGCGCCGACGTCCGGCCCCGTCGCCGTCGCCAGCATCCGGAACACCTTCCCGGCGAGATTGGTGCGGTTCGGCCAAACTCTCCCTGCCTGTACTCATGGCTGGACGCCATTGTGCTACGCGACTCCCCTTCTGTGTTCAACCCGAGGTAAGAGAGCTCCCCAGCGGAAATTGATGAGCCAATAGGGCCTTCGCTTGGAAAGGGTCGTATCCGGCCACTACCCGTTCCAATTCGCTGACAGCCAAGGTGACAGCCAAGCCGGCGGACAACTGAGGACCACGCGGACGATCCAGGATTGCCGATGTTTATGGCTGAACGTGAGCGGCCGTTAGTGGACGATCTCAGACGCTGGGACCGGGGTCTTCAAAACCGTTTGCGGGCTTCGGAAATCCCAGCCCTGCCAGGCTCTCGCGATATCGGCCTCGAGACGTCACCTTAATGTGCCGGTTTCCCCCACGCGCGTCTTCTTAATGGGGGCGGGGGAAAGAGTGCTGTCGATAGGGCTCCGATACCGAAAGCGCTTTCACTCGACCACGGGGCCCAGGGCAGACATCGAGGAGTAAGTTGAATGGCGATGTCCGTTGACCAGCGACTTCAGTCTGCCCGCCGGTTAAGGCTGGCGCACGTCTATACCGAATACTTCGCCGAGGATCCCCGACGCGAGCGTCTGTTTTTGGCTTCTCTGGGCTTCTTCGCAGGCTTCGGAGCGGCTCGCACGATCACCCATGCGATTCTCCACCAGGTCGGTCCCTTCAGAAACCTGTCGATCGCCGGCCGGCATCTACACCACATGGTCTTCGGGATCGGCGGCTTGCTCGGAGTGGGGTACCTGTGGCTGGTCTTGCTTGGAGTCTCGCCGAAGGGCAAGAGAATGTCGCAGGCCACGGCCGTAGGTTATGGCGTGGCCTCGGCGATGACGCTCGACGAGTTCGCGCTCTGGTTAAACCTCGAGGACGTCTACTGGGCGAAGCAAGGGCGCCAGAGCGTCGATGCGGTGGCGCTCTTCGGTGGGCTTCTGTCCATCGGTATCTGGGGCGGACCGTTCATGGTCGGTGTCGCCCGCGAGCTCAGGAGGCTGGTTCGTTAGGGCGGACCGCGGATCGATCACGTGAACGATCCGGCGATTCGCTTCTCGCCTTTCTCGCGGTTGACAAACCTCGGTTCGCCACTCGGCAGCCGGGCTAATAACGCGGCCACGTCCTACCCATGCGGGGCGTCAACGATCCGGCACGGGATATCCGCGTTCTCGTCAAGGTGATAGCTGGCGCAGATGCGGTGGTAACCGTCGGCGACCGTGAGTGGGACATGAGCGTCTAGGCGCCCTCGAACCAAGAGGACAGGAGACAGCAGTTCACCCTTCTTGACCTTGGCGAGATCTTTGGCGACGTGGATGTTGTCCAGCGGAAGTATGGGCAGCGCACTCGCGCGCAGCAAGTCCTTCGCCTTTCTGCGTACGAGCGGTTCGGCGCGCAGCCGGCGGACCAGCTGGTCCGCCTCCTTCTGCGGCATGAGCAGGCTTAAATAGTCGGCCGCTGCGGGATAGTCATGATCATTGGGCGCATCGTTCCAGTTCGGCTTTGCGGTCATGGTGATCCTCGCCCAGCAGCGTACCGCCGCCCTTGATCACACGGCCACGTCGGCGGTGGGCGCAGCGACTGGTTTCCCGGCCAGCAGCAGAGCGCCGACGCTTGCCGGGATAAGCGTCAAGACGCCTCCTGCCACAAGCGCGGCAGCCACGGCGGGCGCCAAAGCTCCGCTGGCAAGGCCCAGCGAGGCTGCGGCCGCGGGAAGTCCCAATTGAGCGGAAGCCAGCAATCCGGCCGGCAGCCTTGTTTCCGTACCGGCCACCAACGACGCCATCACGTGCACCGCTGTCGCCCCGATCGCCATGGCCAGCGCCAAGCCAATTGCCGACGGCGAGCGCACGAGGGCGCTCAGATCGAGGCTCGCGCCCAGCAGAACGAAGAACGCCGGCACGAAGAAGCCACTTGCCAGGCCAGTCAATTGTTGGGCAAGTCGGTTCGGCTCGTTGAACCGGCGCAGCACGATGCCGGCCGCGAATCCCGCGACCAGCAAGCTTGCGCCGGTGCGGTCGGCGATGGCTGCTAGCGCCAGCAGCAGGAGCACCGAGAGCCGAAGCTGCAGAGCCCAGTGGCGGTGCTTGGATTCGCGCTTCACCTCGTCGGCCAAGCCGGTCTTGAACAGCCGGCGCGCAACCATCATCGAGGCTATGGCGACCGCGACTATTAGACCGTCGCCAACCAGCGCCAGCGGAATCTGGCTTGCGGCGGACAGAGTCAGCGGCATCAGAACCGCGGTCAGGGCGTCCACCAGCGTGATCCAGGTGATGAGAATGGCAATGGCGGGCCCCGTGAGCCCGCGCTCTCGAATGGTCGGAAAGGCGACCGCGGCCGAGCTTCCCGCCACGAGGACCACCAAGAGCGATGAATGGCCAGTGGGGAATAGGGCGCCGACGGTGAGCCCGATCGGAAGACTGAGCGTCAGCGCGATCAGCAGCGCCAGGGTTCCTCGGACAGCTCCGGCACGCAGCTCCTTGGACCCGAGGTCGACCTCATTGCCCGCCTCGAGCATGAGCATCGCAAAGCCAATGGCGGAAAACGCCGGGAAGGGTTGCGACGTGGAGACGATTAGATGGAGCCCGGTCTTGCCGAGAATCGCGCCTGCGATCAGCTCGCCAACCAATACCGGAGCCAGCGGCCTTCTGCCCGCCGCCAGCAATGGCCCGAGCAGGCCCGCGAGAACCAGCAGCGTCAGAGATGTGAACATCGAATTCGTAATCGCAAGTTGAGAATATGCGGACAGGAGTTCAGAGGATCTACTTGCTATCGATGAGAGATGCTTGGCGAGATCAAATGGGCAGTTGGGTCCTCTGCCCGCATCCCTAGGTCACGCATGCGCCTGATCAATCGCCGACTGCAGCGATTGAACGTAGGCATCGCTGGTATACGTGGCTCCCGACACGATATCGATCTGTGCGGTCCTGGATGAGACAGCCTTGAGTGCCTCGTCTTGCAGGATCGGACCTGCCGCTTGACTGATTTCGACAGAGCGTGCTCGGTCACTGGGAAGCAGGGGTGCTTGGATATCAGTGATAAGTCCGTTCGAAATCGTGATTTGAACCTGCACGTCTCCAAAACGGGTTGTGATGTCCTGCCCGGTGTACTGCCCGTTTCTCAGTGGTGCCGGAATCTGGAGTGTGGGGGCCCCAAAACCGCCACATCCCGCCAGGAATATTGACGACACCGCAGACGCGGCGGCGCCTGTGAAGGCGCGTCTTTTCGGCGTAGAGGTAGCCGGCTGCAGCAGTAAGCGAGCGTCGTCCCGTTTCATGAGCAACGTGTTAGCCCATGTGCGCCTGCTGTAGGGCCGATTCGAGCGATTGCGCGTAAGACTGACTCGTGTAGGTGGCTCCGCTGATGATGTCGATATTCGCGCTCTGCGCCTGCAATGCCTCCGTGCGCAGCAATGGCCCGGCGACCTGGCTGACGTACGCGGAGTAGGCACGGTCGGTTGGAAGCTTGACGGCCTGGACGTCCGTTATGTGCCCGTTCGAGATCACCACGCGCACGACCACGTCACCGAAGAAGTTCGGCGCGTCGGATCCGGTGAATGTGCCGTTCACAGTAGTTGACGTCGATGGCGTTGGTGACGGTGGGGGCGTCGCCAGCGTTACCGAGGGTGAAGGCGTCGCGAAGGGCGAAGCCGACGGACTCGCCGAGGTGTTGCCAGCGCTCGGGGTTGGCGGCACGCTCGCAAGCGCACCAATCTGGGGCGGGGCGGCCTTATAGGTCAGAAGCCAGGCGACTCCCAGGACGGTCGCACCCGTAGCGATTACTGCCCTTTTCATTGCAACTGAAAAACCACATTGCGAATCTGATCAGGAGCCACGCCTAGTGCCTCGAGGGAGAGTTCGGTCGCCGTAGGCGAGGTCTGATGCTGCATGTTTGAGCACCTACGCTAGTCCGCTTTCATTGGAGATCGATTGGGAATTCGTGGCTTGGCTAGCTGCGGCCTGTTGCTGCACCGCCTGACGTCGCCGCCGTACCCCGAGGCGTACTTTCTCGAGCCGGCCCGCACGCTCAGACATGCCGTCTCCAAGCCGATCATCCTGGTCGGCGGAATGCGGACTCCCGCAACGATGGAAGGGATCGTCTCGAGCGGTGACGCGGATTTCATCGCCCTCGCCAGGCCGTTCATCCGCGAGCCGGATCTGGTTATGAAGCTTGCCGATGGGCGCCGTGGATCGGTTGCGTGCACGTCGTGCAATCTCTGCCTGATGCACGAGTCCCACCATTCGTTGCGGTGCTGGCGAATCCCAAGGCGAAGGCTTTTGGAGCACGCTGTCTATCGTCTCCGCGGAGGATTTCGGGAAGCGCACCGGCCACACACTACCTAGCCGCGCCCATAGGATCCCCCGGCGAGCAATTGTGTGTCAATTAGGATTGCCTCGACCCCTCAAGCGACTCGCGGTGGTCGAAAAGCTTCGATTCATCCGCAGTCGGTGCTCCGTCTGATTGAATTCCTTGCAGGAGTAATAATTTGAAGATCGATTTCAAAGGGCTGTTTCCGGCCACGGTGCTGCCGATGACCGAGGACGCGCAGATCGACGAGCCGACCCTACGCCGTTATATGAGGCACGTCGCCGATACCAAGATCCACGGCGTGGCCATCAACGTGGACACCGGAGAGGCAGCGCACCTTTCACACGCTGAGCGTGTGCGGGTGCTCGAGATAGTCGTCGACGAGATCGGCGATCGCCTGCCCGTCATCGCCGGCCTCCCGGCCCAGTACACCGACCAGGCTGTCGCCTTCGGTCGTGACTACAAGGCCGCCGGCGCCTCTGCGTTGCTCGTGTTTCCCCTCTCCGCCTATCAGGGGATTCCGCTCGACGCGGAGATGGTGGTTCGCTATCACACGGCGGTGGGGGACAGGGTCGGCCTGCCCCTCGTCCTCTTCAACCTCTTGCCCGCGCTGGGCGGCGTCCTCCTGCCGGCGGAGATCATCGGCCGGCTCTGCAGCCTCGCGCCCGTGGTCGCGATCAAAGACGCCTCGTTCGAGAAAAAAATCTTCGTTGAGCTAGTAGCGGCGGTCAGGCAGCAGCAGAGATCGATTGCAATCCTGACCGGCGACGATCCCTTCATCCACGAATCGTTCGTGCTCGGCGCGGACGGAGCGCTGCTCGGTTTCGGCGCCGTGCCCACCCGCCAGCTCGCCGACATGGTCGACCTCGCACTATCGGGTCGCCTCGAAGAGTCCAAGGCGATCATGGATCGCCTCACGCCGCTCGAGCGAGCGATATTCGCGCCGCCCGTCCGCGACTACCGCGCTCGGGCTAAAGAGGCGCTCGTCATGCAGGGCATCCTTCCGCAGGCAACCGTACGCGAGCCGTTGCTGCCCGTGTCGCAACAGGACCGCGACGCGATGCGCAAGGCGATGATCGCTGCCGGCGAGCTCACGCCAAGCCTGGCCGCCGGCTGAGAATTCGCCTCAGGCGGCCACTGCCGGCGCGACGGTGGTGAAAAGCAGTTCGACCATGTCCCGCACGTTTCCGCCCGCCGGCGCGAACGGCAGCACGGCCACCTCCTCGATGCCTCTTTCCTTCAACCGGCGGAGCTTCGCAACGCATTGGCTGGGGTCGCCGGCCACGGTCAGGTCTTCAACCAGCGCTCGTGGCAACCTGGCGACCACCCAGTCGACCTCGCCCGCATTCCACGTGTGCCTGCTTTTCTCGACGAAGTCGAGGACCTCCGCCGGGATCGTATAACCGATCTCGGTCAGCATCTTGTGGCTGCTCCGCAGGGCCAGGGCGAGACCGCGCGCTGCGCCGCGTTGGGCCGCGGCCGAGTCAGAGCTCACCGACAGATATATCCAGCAGGCCTTGCGTAACGCCGGCAGCGCCTGATTGCGCTCCTTCTCAGCTTCATGAATGTGCTCGAGGGCGTAGTCGAGACCCAGTCCCTGGGCAAAGCTGCCGATGAGGGCGACATCGCCCAGCCGCGCAGCGACTGCCAGCATCTTTGGGCCCCGAGCCGCGACGTAGATCGGTATCGGTCCGGGCGGTTTGAAGTCGAGGCAATCGTTGAGAAACTGGATCTGCTGCCCCTGGTAGGAGAACGCCTTGGACTCGCTCCACAGCCGCCGGCACAGCTCGATGCACTCGGTGACCGCCCGAGCGGGTAATCGCGGCGTCAGCCCCAGAGCATGAAACCCGGTCGACCCGGCGCCAAGGCCGAGCAAAGCGCGCCCGCCACTCAGCTCGTGGAGCGTCGCGGCCGCCGCCGCCGTCAGCGCCGGGTGCCTGATGTATGGGTCGGTCACGCAGATGCCGATGGAAACGCGGGAAGTGACCGCGGCGATGGCTCCGAGCTGCACCCACGGGTCACGCAGAAACTGCTCGTCCGCGACCCACAGGCGGCGCAGGTGCTCGTGACGTTCGAGATCCCGTGCCCATTGGACCACCCCTCTCGAATCGTCATCGCCGAGGAATGCCAGCCCAAACAGCATCAGGCTGGGCTCACTCTTCGACGAATGCGACGACGCGGCACGGCGAGGCCTCTCCTCCCTCGATCGGAATCGGGAAGGCGCCGATCATGCACCGCTTGTTCAGCACCTGCTCGACGTCCCCGCCGAGGTTCTCCACGTGCATGATGCCGTGACGGAAGGGGACTCGATGCATCACGAACAGGTCCTCCTCGGGCCAGATGTCGTTCACCGGCTTGCCCATCCGCTTCTCGTACTCGCGTGTCGCGTCTGGCCGTTTGGTACGAATCGAAGTGTTCATCGGGTGGTCGCCGGAGCCGCAATCAACAGCAGTCCACGCCAGCTCCATGTTGACGATCCATTCCGCGAGCGAGCGATCCCCACCGGGGTGGCGCAGGAAGTACCGCTCCTCATCCTCTTCCGGCCGGCCGTTGAAGAACCGATGCCAACCCGTGTGGAAGATGACGATGTCCCCTTTCCTGACCTCCATGCGGTCGGTGACCTGCTTGGGCGTGATCACCGACCAGTCCTCCATCTCGTCGGAGAGGTCGACGATCACTCCTTCCCGGCACAGCGTCGTCAGCGGCACCGAGGCAATGTCCTTCCCGCCTGACACGATGTGCATCTGGCCGTCGAAATGCGTCCCGGCATGCAGCGGGGTCTCCAGGTACTGCGAGACGATTCCGTTGGTCGCATGTCGCTGGAGATAGCTCAGCTTGGGCGAGGGATAGCCGACCCAACCTGGCGTGTGGATCGAGAACCGGTGCGTGAGGTCGACCAACTTCGTGTGGTTCATCAGCGCCTCTCCGGTTGACGCGCGACGGCGTCGATCTCGACCAGTGCGTCTGGGATCACAAAAGCTGTGACTTCGACGAGCGTGCTCGCCGGCCGGCTCTCGCCAAAGAACCGGCGGCGAACGGTGTTGACCGCGGCGCGGTCCCCGATGCGGCGCAGGTAAACGGTGACTTTGACCACATCTTCGAAACCTGCACCCGCTTTGGCGAGCACCGCTTTGATGTTCTCGTGCACACGCTCGGCCTGCGCGACCACGTCGTCGCCGCCGATCAGCGCCCCGGACGCGTCCAGGGCAAGCATTCCCGAAATCCAGATCCAGCCGTCAGCGACCACGCCGTCCGTGTATTGGCTGATCGGCTCAGGGAGCTGCTCGGGAAGTCGTATTCGTTGCAGTGGGGACACGGATTGGCCTCCTCTCTGTATGCCCCCGGATCCTTGACACACCCTCCGGGCGACTATATAGTCCGACCGAGTAATTGTCGGACAAATTACCGAGTTCTGGGCGAGGGAAAGCAGATGATTGATCGACTGGCCACGTCCAAGTTGCATGCCTCGTTGGCCGCTGGGGCCCTGCTGATCCTGGCGGCATGCGGGTCGAACACCCCGAGCGCCACGCCCAAGACGTATACCGGCACTCTGACCTTTGCCAGCTTCAACCCGTTCACGGGTCCGGACGCCAGCTTCGGCCCTGAGATGGCCGCCGGCTGCATACCCGCCGCGAAGACGATCAATGATGCGGGAGGCGTGCTCGGGCACCAGGTGCAGTGCGTTGCTGTTGACACTCGCGGGGACCCCGCTGACGCCGTCCCCGCCGCCCAGAAGATGATCGCCACCACGCAGAACCTGGTTGGCATGAACGGGCCCAGCTCCGACGAGGCGCTGGCGACCGTTCCAATCATCGACCGCGCGCACCTGCCGATGTTTGCGGACTCTGGACAGGCCGCCTTCGACAAGAGCACGTACAAGTACTTTTACCGCCTGACCCCGCCCGATGACGCCGCCGGCGTCGCGATGGCGATCTATGCCTACAACAAGGGCTACCGAAGAGGCGCCGCCGTGTTCGGCAACGACCTCAGCTCGCAGGGGAACGTTCCCAACCTCTTGAGCGCATTCGTGAAGCTGGGCGGCCAGATCGTGGTCAACCAGACCCTCACGCTGGACCAGAGCTCATACCGCACCGAGGTCACGGCCCTGGTGGCGGCCACCCCCGACGTCATCTTCACCGAAGCCGACCCCCAGACCGATGCCGCCTACCTGAGCCAGCTGCAGCAGCTGCACGGCATGATTCCTGTCGTCGGCACCCAGCCGACAGTTCAACCACCCTGGATCAAAGCCGTCAGCGGCGCCATCGGCAGGAGCACCCTTTCGCAGAACTTCGCGGCCGCCCAGCCGTACTCGACGTCGCAGGGACCCGCATGGGAGGTTTACAACACCGCGCTTCTCGCATCGGGATCCGCCGTGCCTCAGCCCGACCAGTGGAGCCAGGACCCGTACACCGAAACCGACTACGACGCGATCATCATGATGGCGCTGGCGATGCTCGAGGCGAAAACGCCTGACCCCAGCTTCTACAACGCTTTCATCCCGAAGGTGGTCGGTAATGCCGCTGGTGCCACTGAGGTCCACTCATATAAGGAAGGGATGGACGCGATCGCCGCCGGCAAGACGATCAACTACGTGGGCGCCGGCGGCCCCGTCGCATTCGACCAGTACCAGAACTCCACGGGCGCGTTCGAGCTGATCGGATACGCAGCCAATGGCTCCAACCCTCAGCTCGCCGTCGTCAGCGCCTCAGACATAGCGAAGCTGCGCCAATGACCCCGCGCGGACGAATCACAAGCTGACCATCGAGCGACCAGCCGCACCAGCACAGCGCGTTTTCGGGGGCTGAAGTGGACCAGCTGATTCCGGCGTTTGGCTTTGGACTGATCACCGCCTCGATCCTCGCGATCGCCGCGGTTGGGTTCACGCTGCAGTTCAGCGTCACCAACATCCTGAACCTGGCCTACGGCGACATCATGACCGCTTGCGCCTTTGCGGCCTATCTCGCCAACCATGCGGGGGTGAACATCTGGATCAGCCTCATTGTCGGTGCGCTGTTCGGCGCCGTCTTCTCGATGCTTCTCAACCGCTTCGTGTATTTCGGTTTCGTTCGGCGCGGGACCAGGCTCTTCGGGATGATCATCGTCACGATCGCGGTCAGCCTCATCATCCAGAACTTGCTGCTGGCGATCTTCCGGCCGACTTTCTTCAGCTACACAGCATCGCAAGGTCCGTCGTACCACGTGGGCTCAATGGTGTTCACCGCCAGCCAGCTGGCGATCATGGGGATTGCGGTCGTGGCCATGGTTTGCGTCCACCTCCTGCTGACCCAAACCCAACTCGGAAAGGCGATGCGCGCGACTGCAACCAATCCTGGCCTTGCGCGCAGCAGTGGGATCGCCACCGACCAGGTGATCGACGCGGCGTGGCTGGTCTCCGGAGCCCTGTGCGGCATCGCAGGAGTGGCCCTCGTGCTTAACACGGCGACATTCAGCGAAACGACAGGTGCCGCCTTTCTGGTCCCGATCATCGCGGCGGCAGTCTTGGGCGGTATCGGCCAACCCTATGGGGCGATGCTCGGCGCGCTCACCATCGGCATAGCAGGCGAGGTGGCGGCCGCGCTGATCAGCCCGTCTTACAAAGACGTCGTCGCATTCGTGATCTTGATCGTTGTCCTCCTCGTCCGCCCGCAGGGGATCCTGTCGGAGATCGCGGCGGCCAAGGAGGTGGCGGCATGAGCGACGCGATGCAGTTCTACATCTCGACGCTGCTGATCTATCTCTTCATCGACATCATGGGCGTGCTCGGCCTCAACCTGCAGTTCGGGGTCGCAGGCATCATCAATTTCGCTTACATCGTCTTCGTCGCAGTCGGTGCCTACACGGCCGCGGTGGTGTCCCTCGGACCCGACTACCCGGGCAACTTCCAGCACTACGTCTTCGGCGCGAGCTGGCCTTTTCCACTGCCCATCCTCGCCGGCGGCGCGGCCGCGGGTCTGCTGTCCCTGGTCGTCGGCGTGATCAGCTTGCGGCGGCTGCGTAGCGACTACCAGGCCATGGTCATGCTCGTCCTTTCGCTCATCGCGACTCTGATCGCGTCGAACGCGACAGGCCTCGTCAACGGGCCCGCGGGGCTCGCCACGGTTCCACAGCCGCTGTTCGACCAGCTGGCCCTCCCTTATCTCGATTACCAATGGGTCTACGCGGGCTGGTGCCTGTTCCTCACTGTGGTCATATTCCTGTTCGTTCGGGCCATCACCAGGTCCCCGCTCGGCCGGACCCTCAGAGCGATGCGCGACAACGACCGCGCGGCCGCGGCAGTCGGCAAGAACATCACTGCGCTCCGGCTGATGATCTTCGTCGTCGGCGGGGTGATCGCCGGTATCAGCGGCGCCGTTTTTGTCGAGTTCATCCAGGCGTGGTCGCCGGGTTCGTGGCTCTATCCCGAGACGTTCGTCTTCCTGGCCGCGATCCTGGTTGGAGGCGCGGCCAACAACTGGGGAGTAATGCTCGGCACCCTGCTGGTTCCAGTGGGCTTCCTCGAAGCGACGCGCTATCTGCCGCCGATCTTCTACCAGGGATTCATCGAGGCGATGCAGTGGGTCTGTGTCGGGCTGCTGATCCTGCTTTTCCTGTGGTTCCGGCCCAACGGCATCTTCCCCGAGAAGCCGGGCCGCTTCAAGCCGCGGGTAGCAGCGCCGTCAAGGCCGGCCGAATAGATGGACGCCCAGCCCAAGCCGATCCTCGCAGTGAGCGACGTGCGGCGTGATTTTGGGGGTCTGAAAGCTGTCGACGGCGCCTCGTTCAATGCGTTGCCAGGGCGCATCACCGGTTTGATCGGACCCAACGGCGCCGGCAAGTCGACCCTGATCGGCATCATCGGCGGCCAGATCAAGCCCACCGCGGGTTCGATTACGTTCGACGGCCGCGACATCACGGGCCTCGCGCCACACAGGATCGCGCGCAGCGGGCTGGTCCGCACCTTCCAGCTGTCGGCGGAGTTCACGAAGCTGACGGTGCTGGAGAACCTCCTCGTCGCCGCCCCGGATCAGAAAGGAGAGTCGCTGCTCGGCGCCGAGCTGAGTCGCTTCTACTGGGGTCGCAGCGAGGCCGCCAACGTCGATGCGGCGCGCGACGTCCTGGACCGGTTTGCCATGACCCCCAAGGAGAACGAGCTGGCCGGCAACCTCAGCGGCGGCCAGAAGCGCCTGCTGGAGATCATGCGTGCGCTGATGACGAAACCCAAGATGCTCCTGCTCGACGAGCCGTTCGCCGGCGTCAACCCGACGCTCGCCCGCGAGATCGAGCAGTACCTGCTCGACCTTCGCGACGAGGGGCTGTCGATGATCATGGTCGAGCACGAGCTCGCCGTGGTGGAACGGCTGTGCGAGCCTGTGGTGGTGATGGCCCAGGGCAAGGTCATCTCCGAGGGTTCGATGCGTGACGTCAGCGCGCGGCAGGAGGTGCTGGATGCCTACCTCGTCGGCTGACGGAACGGGCAGGCCGGCACAGTACCTGCAGGTCGACGACCTCAGCGCCGGCTACGGCGGGACGGTCATCGTCAACGGCGCCTCGGCATCCGTCGGGCCGGGAGAGATAGTGACCATCGTCGGCCCCAACGGCGCCGGCAAGAGCACGTTCCTCAAGGCCATCGTGGGCATGATCCCGGCGATCAGCGGCCGCGTGCGCCTGGGCGGCGAGGACGTCACCAACATGCGGGCCAACAACCTCGCCAAGCGCGGCCTCGGCTATGTACCCCAGGTGAACGACGTGTTCGACACGCTCTCGGTCTTCGACAACCTTGCGATCGGCGGCTACCTGTTGAGCAGGCCCGACGCAGCCAAGCGCACGGAGGCGGTGCTCGAGACTTTCCCCGCCCTCAAGGCGATGCTGAAGCGAACAGCCAGCAAGCTCAGCGGCGGCGAGCGGAAGATGCTGGCGATCGCCAGGGTCCTGATGCTGGAGCCGCGCCTGCTCGTCCTCGACGAGCCAACCTCCAACTTGAGCGCAGACCTCTCGAGGATGCTGCTCGAGGAGCACGTCCGCCGCCTCGGCAAGGGCGGCACGGCTGTTCTTATCGTGGAGCAGAAAGCGCTCGCCGCCCTGACGATCTCGGACTGGGCTTACGTGATGGCGGCGGGAACGATGAAGGTCTCATCCGCGGCGAAGGAATTGCTAGCACGAAAGGACATCGGCGAGGTGTTTCTCGGCCGGTCCACGGAACCGGCGAGCTTGCCGAAGGCATCAGGCGGCATGGATTAGGGGGAGCTGAGATGGAGACAGAAAACGGCAAGGCAGTGCTGGACGTCGTCATGCCGCCCAAGTCGGGCAAGGCGGTGGAGCTGAAGAAGGGCCAGCGCATCCGCATCACCGACATCGAGGGCAAGCAGGTATGCGATGTGGCGGTGTTCAACATGGAGAACGTGCGCGAGAAGCTTTCCACCTCCTACTCGCGCACGCGCTATCCGATGAAGGTGACGGGGGATTACATTCCGCGCGACCATCTCACGGAGGGCGACACGCTCATGTCCACGCTGTGCCGGCCGATGATGACCATCGTCAAGGAGACGGCGAAGATCAAGGGCGTGCACGACACGCACCACCGCATGTGCAACCGCTACCTGTACGAATCCAACGGGTACGGGCCGCGCGACGGATGCCAGGAGCAGATCGCCGCGGCAGTGGCGCCCTACGGCATCGCCTCAGAGGACCTGCCTGACACGTTCGACCTGAACATGAATTTCACCCATGACTGCGAAAACCACAGGTGGTGGATCAAGGAGCCTGTCAACGAGCCCGGCGACTACGTCGAGATGCGGGCCGAGATGGACGTCCTGGTTGGGCTCTCGAACTGCCCGCTGGACGTCATGGTGCCCTGCAACGCCTTCAACTGCACACCACTTCGCGTCCAGGTTTTGGAGGCGTAGCGATGGATCTTCAGCTGACCGGCAAGGTGGCGTTCATCACAGGGGCCAGCAAGGGCATTGGCAGGGCTGTCGCAGAGCAGCTGGCGTCCGAAGGGGCTGACGTCGTGATCACGGCGCGGACGGCAGAGCCGCTGGAAGAGACCGCCAGCAAGATCGCCGCCGGCAGCGGGCGATCGGTCGTCGCGATGCCGGGCGACATGAGCAAGCCCCAGGACATCGACCGGTGCGTGACGGAGACCATCAAGCGGTTCGGCCATATCGACATCCTTGTCACCTGCGCAGGCAGCTCACCGGGCGGCCTGCTGGAAGAGCTCACCGAGGAGCACTGGATGTCGAGCCTCAACCTGAAGTTCATGGGCTACGTCCGTACGGTGCGCGCGGTCATCTCGCACATGCGCGAGAGGGGAGAGGGCGCGATCGTGCTGGTGGTCGGCAACGACGGCTTGAAGCCGAGCTACTGGGAGATGACGGCCGGGGCCGCCAACGCCGCCGACATCAACTTCGCCTCATCGGTTGCGGAGCAGTACGGGCGCTATGGCGTCCGCATCAACACGGTCAACCCCGGGCCAGTCAACACCGACCGCTGGGACGGGCTCGAAAAGGCCTTCGCCCGCGACAAGAAGGTGGACCAGCACCGTGCGCACGAGCTGGCTGTCTCCTCGATCCCGCTGCGCCGAATATGCGAGCCGGAGGAGGTGGCGTCCCTGGTCACGTTCCTCGTGTCGCCGCGCGCCTACTTCATCAACGGCGCCCACATTCCCATCGACGGCGCCCAGCGCAAGGCGTTGATGGACGTCTGATGGGAAACGTGACCGAGGTTTTGATCCCCGCCGGCGAAGGCCGCGCCTTCCAGGTGCCAAAGGGCGCCCTCTTGGAGATCATCGACGTCGAGGGCCAGCAGGTGGCGGACTTCATATCGATCATCGAGAACGATCCGAAGGAGTGGCTTTCGGCCACCCACACCCGCTCGACGGTGCTGCGACTGAACCTCAAAGTTGGCGATCGTCTCCAGACCAACTGGCGGCGCGACATGTACGAGGTCGTCAGCGACGACGTCGGCATGCACGACCTGATCACATCGATGTGCGACGCCCGCCGGTACCGGCTCGACTACGGGGTGGAGAACCACCGCAGCTGCCGAAGCAACTTCCTGGAGGCCCTGTCGCCCTGGCGGTACGAGGAGTGGCAGATACCTGACGTGGTCAACATCTTCCAGAACGCGCCGATCCACCCGGATCGAACTTTCGGAAACGAGTTTCCGCTCAGCAAGCCGGGCGACAAGATTGTTCTGCGCGCCCTCCTGGACGGCATCGTGGCGGCGATCTCCGCGTGCCCTCAGGACCTCAACCCTTGCAACGGCTTCCACCCGAGCCCGATAAAGGCCCGGATTCTCACCTAGCGCTCGAATTGAAGGCGGGAACCTCCGACGGCATCGAGATCTACTACGAGGAGGAGGGCCAAGGCATCCCGCTCCTGTTCATCCATGAGTTTGCCGGCGACCATCGGAGCTGGGCGCCGCAGGTCGGTCGCTTCGCGGGCGCCTACCGCTGCATCACATACGCCGCGCGGGGCTACCCGCCCTCGGACGTCCCGACTGACGCGGCAGCCTACTCCCAGAGGCGTGCAGTCGATGACGCCATTGCTGTCCTCGATGCGGCGGGCGCGAAGCAGGCCCACGTCGTCGGACTCTCGATGGGCGGCTTCGCTGCGCTGCACCTGGTCGTGGCCCATCCGAGCCGCATTCGTTCTGCCGTCATCGCCGGGGTCGGATATGGCTCGCAGCCGGAGAAGGGCGAGCAGTTTCGCAAGGAGAGCCACGCACTCGCTGCCGCCTTCGAGTCTCAGGGCTCGGCCAAGGTGGCCGAGACGTACGCTGTCGGGCCTGCGCGCGTGCAGCTGCAGAACAAGAACCCCGACGCCTGGCGGGAGTTCGCGAAGGCGCTCGCGCAGCACGATCCGACCGGCGCGGCCCTCACGATGCGCGGGGTTCAGGCGGCCCGTCCTTCTCTTTACGACCTTCAGGATGAATTGCGTGCGGTGCGCACGCCGGTCCTGATCCTGTCAGGCGACGAGGACGAAGGGAGTCTCGAGCCTTCCATGATGCTCAAACGGACGATCCCCACGTCCGGCCTGGTGATCCTTCCGCGAACCGGCCACACCTCAAATCTCGAAGACCCGTTAGCGTTCAACGACGCGGTCGGCGCCTTCCTTACCGCCGTGAGCAGCGGCGAGTGGCGAGAGCGCGACCCGCGCGCGCGGACCACCTCGATCATGGGAGTCGTTCACCCCTAGCGGGCGATGGCACCCGGCCGCGCGGCCGCCAGGCCGGCGCCCAGCTGGGCGAGGCAGATAGCGATCATCGCCAGGATCGCCAGCGTCCATCCGCCGCTGATCGAGTGCAGGAGGCCGGCGACCAGCGGGCCGAGGGCCGAGATCATGTAGCCGATCCCCTGCGCCATGCTCGACAGCCGGCGCGCAATGACCTCGTCGTGCGCACGAGAAGCCATGAGCAGGAGGGTGAGGCTGAACGTGCCGCCGGTGCCGATGCCCAGCAGCGTCGCCCACACAAGTGGCAGCGCTGTCGGTGCGAACAGCACGCCGGCGAGGCCGATGAGGATCAGCACCGAGCACCCGACCACCACCGCCTGGGCGTTGCTGGTGCGCTGCGCGAGAAGCGGCGCCGCAAAGTTGCCGGCGATACCCACTGCGGACATGACAGCAAGCACAGCACCGGCAGCGACCGGGCTCGAGCCGTGGTCGCGATAGATGGTGGGGAGCCACGAAAGGAGCGAGTAGTAAAGCGCCGATTGCAGGCCGAAGAAGAGAGTGATCTGCCAGGCGCGGAAGTCCCTCAAGAGGCCGATGTCCCCTCCAGCCGTGTGGGCGCCCGGCAAAGGATGGCGAAGCTGTGGCAGCCACACGGCGAAAGCGACGCCGGCGGCCACGGCCCAGATCGCCAGGGCCAATGGCACGGATCCGCCCAGCGCACCCACGAGCGGCACTGTCAATCCCGCGGCCAGGGCCGCGCCGATGGAGAGCGCCATCGTGTACGCCGCCGTCATCTGACCCAGGTGCTTCGGGAACCGCCGGCGCAGGACGCTGGGCATCATCACGTTCATCACGGCGACCGCCAGCCCGCACAGGACAGTGCCGGCAAACAGGGAGAGGTTCGGCCACCACGGGCGCAGGGCGAGGCCGGCGCAGAGCGCGGCGCACATGGCCAGCAGGACCCGCTCCTCACCGAGACGCGCCGAAAGAGGAGGTCCGGCGAATGCCGCCAGGCTGAAGCAAACCACCGGGACCGCCACCAGCAACGAGCGCTCGAAGTCACTCAGCGAGAGGTCGCGAAGGACCGGCGGTACCTCCGCCACCGCGATTCGCAGGTTGAGCGCGAGCAAGATGATGCCCGCCGCCGTGAGCTTTCTCAGCGCGACTTCGTCCGGATGAGCGACAGAACCCGTTCGGGCGTGAAGGGAAGCTCGGCGTCCGGCACCGAGAGCGCGTCCGCGATCGCATTCGCAACGGCAGCCGTGGACCCGATCGTTCCGCCTTCGCCGATGCCCTTGGTCCCGAGCTCGTGGACGGTCGAGGGCGTGACCAGGTGCCTTATCTCAACTGCCGGCACCTCGCCGGCGGTCGGGATCAGATAGTCCATGAAGCTGCCGCTGAGCAGCTGGCCGTCGGAGCCGTAGCTGATCTCCTCCAACAGCACTGCGCCGACGCCTTGGGCGATGCCGCCGACGACCTGGCCGTCGACGATCATCGGGTTGATCACGGTGCCGCAGTCGTCGGCGACGACGTAGCGGCGGATCTCCACGGAGCCGGTTCCTGGATCGATCTCCACCATGCAGGCGTGGGTGGCGTAAGGGTGTGCGGCCTGGACTGGGTCATAGGTGACTGAGACGTCGAGCGAGTAGCCGCCGTTCTCGGCCGGATCCACCGCTGCGAGCTGAGCCAGAGTGACGCCGGCCGCCTCGCCGTCGACAAGGATCTCCGTGCCTCGGATCGACAATCGCTGAACGGGCTGGTCCATGCGCCATGACGCAGCGTTGAGGATCTCGGCATGAAGCTGTTTCGACGCACGATGGGTGCAGGTCGCCGCGGTCACCGAGCTGCGACTCATAAACGAGCCCGTGCCGCGACCGACCTTGGCGGTGTCGGTCTGCTCGACGATCACGCTTTCAGCGGGGACCCCCAGCTCGGCTGCCGCCACCTGGGCGAACGTTGTCTGGACCCCCTGGCCGATGGCGGGACAGCTCGTCTGGACGCGCACCCTTCCGTCCTCGCCCACCCAAACCCGCGCCGTGTCGGTGCCCGGAATCCCGACCATGCCGCGCGCCTTGAAGGTCGAGGAGCCCGCCCCTGTGAACTCGACGTACGAGCTGAGGCCGATCCCGACCAGCCGCCCTTGAGCGCGTGCGCTCGCTTGCTCACCACGGGCCAGTTCGTAGTCGAACGCGGACAGCGCGACCTCGAGCGCCTCCGGAAAATCGCCCGACTCGTAGGGATGGCCGGTGACCGCCATGTATGGCATTTGCGCCGGGGTGATGAGGTTTCGGCGCCTCACGTCGGCCGGGTCTATGTCGAGCCGGACCGCGATGAGGTCCATGAGGCGTTCGTGCGTCAGAACGGCCGTCACCATCCCCACCCCGCGGTAGGGGCCCTCAGGGCATTTGTTGGTCGCGATTGCGTACGAGTCGTACTCGTAGTCCCGGATGTCGTACGGGCCGGGGATGAGGCCGGCGCAGGTCATCGGGTCAAGCAGCGGGCCGTGCGGCCTGATGCCATACGCGCCGATGCTCGAGAGCACTGTGGCGCGAAGGCCAAGCACGCGGCCATCTTTCCGAACCGCGGCGCTGAACCGGACCTTTTGGTCGCGCGCATGGTTGGACGCCTGCAGGTGCTCGGATCGATCCTCGATCCACTTGACAGTCCTCTGGAGCTGCAGGCTGATCCAGCACAGCAGGATCTCCTCGGTGTACACGTGCGCCTTGAGGCCGAATCCACCCCCGACATCGGAGGCGATGACGCGAACCTGTTTCTCGTCGAGCCCAAGGCTTTCAGCGATCGCCTCGCCGACAAGGTGTGGTGCTTGTGTCGAGCTCCAGGCGACGACGCCACCCAAACCGTCAGGCATCGCGATCACGCCACGCCCTTCCATCGGCGCCGCCGATACCCGTGGATGCACGACCTCGCCCTCGACCACGACGTCGGCCTGCGCGAAGGCCTTGTCGACTTCCCCCATGGTGCGGTGGCCCAGGAAATACCTGTTGTCGGGCACCGAGTCATGCACCAACGGTGCGCCGTCCGACATGGCGTCCTCGAACGTGACCACCGGCGTGAGAGGAACCAGCTCAGCCCGGATCAGCTCCAGCGCGTCCTCGGCCTGGTAGCGGTTGCCGGCCACAACGACAGCCACGATCTCGCCGACGAACCGAGCGCGGTCGACCGCGATGATGGGGCGGTCCGGCGCTATTGCTCCCGGCGTCGTGAGATGGACTCGCATCGGAGCGCAGGTGCCCTGCAGGTCCGCGGCGGTGAAGATCGCGACCAGGCCGGGCGCCAGGCGAGCCGCGGCGGTGTCGATTCCACTGATGCGCGCGCTCGCCATCGGGCTGCGGAGCATCGCGACATGGAGATGACCTTCGGGCTTCAGGTCGTCAATGAACCGGGCCTGGCCGCGCAGCAGCGGCCCATCCTCGAGGCGTGGCAGCCTCGTCCCGATCGGCCCGACTTGAACGCTCAGCCCTTCAGTCATGTCTTCAAAGTCTTGACAGTCCGGTCAATTAGTAATACAAATCACCGATATCGGCAAGCGGGTGATTCGGCGCGACAAGGTGGTACAGCCGGTGGGGGGCACGTCTCTAGCCAACAGAGCCCGCGAATCCATTCTGGATTCGATTCTCGAGCGCCGCTTCGAGGACAGCCGCCTCCCGCCGGAGAACGAGCTGGCCGACATGCTGGGCGTCAGCCGGACGACAGTTCGGTCGGCGCTGCAGTCGTTGGAGCAGCACGGCGTGCTCACGCGCAGCCCGCGTCGCGGGACCCAGGTGCACGGCCGCCTGAGCCCATCGATGGTCGCTCTGCAGCGCCTGATCGGCTTCACGCGACTGCTCGAGGAGCAGGGGTACACGGTGGAAACCCTGACCAACCCAAGGATCACCACCACGCCGCCGGACGAGGTGCTCAAAGCACTCGACGCCCCGAAGGGAACCCCGGTTTATGAGATCGACCGGCTGTTCTTGGCCAGCGGCAAGCCGGCGATCTGGGCCATCAACTACATCAAGGTCGACCTGTTCGCGGAGCCACCCACTGACGACCAGCTCGCGCAGTCGCCGTTCGACATGGGCGACCTGCTGATCAGCGGCCCTGTCGACCAGGCCCTCGTGGAGCTGGTGCCACGCAAAGCGACGAAGGAGGTGGCAAAGCAGCTCGGTCTTAAGCCGGCCGAGGCCTACCTTCTGCTGAAGGAATTTCATTTCTCGGAGTCCGGGGAAATCCTGGGCTTCAGCTTGATCCACGTCAACGACCACTTCGTTCGATTCCGCCTACACCGCGGTGGGCGATGAAGATCACGGCAGACATAATCGATCCGGTGGCCATCAATGGGATCGGTACTTCGCCACTGCGTAAGGAGGACTGGCCACTTGTGCGCGGCGAGGGTACTTTCGTCGCCGACTTCAAGCGCCCTGGCATGGTCCATGCATTTGTCGTCCGCAGCCCGCTGGCGCATGCGCGGTTCACCTCCATCGACCGCACAGCCGTGCTCGCGTCGCAGGGCGTCCTGGACGTGATCACCGCGGCCGAGCTGCCCGATCGCGGCCACAAAATCCCGACCCGCCAGTTCGCCGATGAGGGATCGAATCGCTTTCTGCAGCGGCCCCTGGCGGATGGTGTCGTGCGCTACTCGGGAGAGCCAGTGGCGGTGGTGATCGCCGACTCGCGCTATCGCGCCGAAGACGCGGCGGAGCTGCTGGACATCGATTACGAGCGGCTCGAGGTCGTGCTGGAGCCTGACGACGCGGTGGCAGAGAGCGCGCCATTGCTTCAACCGGACGCCGGTACCAACATTGCCGGCCGGCTGCTGGTCGAGATCGGCGCGCTCGATGAGGCGTTCGCCCAGGCCGACCTCGTGATCAAGGAGACGTTCCGCATCCAGCGCCATGCCGCTGTTCCACTCGAGACGCGCGGCCTGCTCGCTGAATATGACACCGAAACGGAATCGCTCACGGTATGGGGAGCGGCCAAGATCCCCCACGTCAACCGAGCGATCCTTGCCCGAATGCTCGGCTGGAGCGACGAAAGCAGGGTGAGGATGGTGGAGCTGCACGTGGGCGGCGGCTTCGGCGCGCGCGGCGAATTCTACCCAGAGGACTTCCTCATCCCGTTCGCAGCCATCCGCACTGGTAGACCGGTGGCGTGGGTGGAGGACCGCGAGGAGAACCTGCGCGCCACCAACCACTCTCGCGAGCAGGTTCATCGAGTCGAGATGGCGCTGAAGAAGGACGGCACTTTCCTCGCTCTGAAGGACAGCTTCATCAACAACACAGGCGCATACGTACGCACGCACGGCATGACCGTGCCAGGACTCAGCGTGTCGATGCTGCCCGGGCCTTACAAGTGGCCTGCTTACCGCGGCGAGTTTCGAAGCGTGGTCACCAACAAGACTCCCGGCGGTACATACCGCTCGCCCGGCAGGTTCGAGATCAACTTCGTACGGGAACGGCTGATCGACATCGCCGCGCATAGGCTTGGGATCGACACTGTCGACATCCGCCGCCGCAACCTGATCGACCGAGCGAGCTTTCCGCACGACGTCGGCACTCTGTATGACGGACATCCGGTCATCTACGACAGCGGCGACTACGAGCTTCTGCTCGACAAGGCGCTCGCGGCCTTTGACTATGAGGGCCTCAAGCGCTGGCGCCGGGAGCCGGCGACCGCTGGGATGCGACGCGGGCTGGGAATTGGATTCTTCGTCGAGAAGGCTGGGCCCGCCGAGCGCGAGTACGCACGCGTCGAGCTGAACGACAGGGGCGACGTGGTTGTTTACACGGGTTCGGCATCGGTCGGCCAGGGTGTCGAGACGATTCTCGCCCAGGTGTGTGTGAGCCACCTCGGGTTGCCGTATGACCGGGTTCGGGTGGTTCACGGTGACACGGCCGTCATCCCCGAAGGCATGGGGGCTTTCGGGAGCCGCGCCACGATGCTGGGCGGGGCAGCGGTGATGCGGGCCTCGGAACAGTTGAGGAAACGTCTCCTGGACGCGGCTGCCGAGGAGCTCGAGGCGGCGCCTGCCGACCTCATGCTCACGGCGGCAGGCGTATCCGTGATCGGTGCACCAACGCGCAGCGTCTCGCTGACAAACCTGCTCAGCGCGAGCGCCGGCGTGATCACGGAGGAGCACCGCTTCGTATGCGACCTGCTGGGCTTTCCGTACGGCATCCACTTCGCGGCGGTCGAGGTCGATCCGGCATCGGGCGCGATCCACATCCATCGGTACGCGGTGGCTTACGACATCGGGCGTTGCGTCAATCCAGTGCTCGTCGGGGGACAGATCTCGGGCGGTTTCGCCCAGGGCATTGGCGGCGCCTTGCTCGAAGAGTTCAGCTTCGATGCGAGCGGCCAGCCGCTGTCGGCGAGCTTCATGGATTACCTGATGCCAACGTCGGAGGAGGTGCCCGATGTTGAGCTGCTCATCACCGAGGACGCGCCATCGCCGCTGAATCCCCTGGGCGTCAAGGGTGCGGGCGAAGGCGGGACTGCTGCGGTGGGTGCGGCAATCGCCAACGCCGTTTCCGACGCACTGGGCACTGAGGTCACGCGTCTTCCGCTGAGCCCGCAGCGTGTTGTAGAGCTGGTGGGCGCATGAAGCCGGCACAGTTCGAGTACGACGACCCTCAGACCGAGGATGAGGCGCTGGATCTCCTGGCTCGCCATGGTGACGACTGCAAGGTCATCGCCGGCGGGCAGAGCCTGGTTCCGCTGATGAACTTCCGGCTCGCGCGGCCGGCGCGCTTGATAGACATCAACCGGATCGATTCGCTGAGCTACATCAGACGCGAGGAGGGGCGCTTGGTGATCGGCGCGATGGCGCGTCACACGCACCTTGAGCACGCGGAGGAGGTGGCGCAAGGCTGGCCGCTGCTGACGGAGGCGGTCGGGTGGGTGGGGCACGCGCAGATTCGAAACCGCGGCACGATCGGTGGATCGGTGGCGCATGCGGACCCCGCCGCAGAGCTGCCGGCCGCATTCGCGGCCCTCGACGCAAAGTTCCAGCTGCGTTCGAAGCGCGGCTCCCGGACCGTCAGTTGGGACGAGTTCTTCGTCTCCGAGTTCACCACCGCGCTGGCCCCGGACGAGCTCGTGGCAGCGGTTGAAGTGCCCGCGCTCGACCCGGGCACCGGTACGGCATTCGTCGAATACGCGCGACGGCACGGGGACTTTGCGCTGGGCGGCGCGGCGGCAATCGTGAAGCTCGGCCGCGATGGACGCTGTGAGAGGGCGACGATTGCTCTGCTGTCGGCCGGCCCGGCGCCGGTGAGGGCAAAGGCCGCGGAGCAGCAGCTGCGGGGCGCGAAGCTCGACGATTCGTCCATCCGAGCCGCGTCGGCGGAGGCGGTCAGGGGACTGCGTCCGACCTCGGACCTTCACGGGAGCACCGAGTACCGGATCGGGTTGCTGCGAACGATGACCGAACGGGCCCTCACCAAAGCAGCGCAACGTGCGGCGAGCAGCACCTCATGAGTCGCAGAATCGCGGTCGAGATCAACGGGCGCGCCGTCGAGGGCGAGGTCGAGCCGCGCCTGCTGCTCGCGGACTTCATCCGCGACAACGCCGGCCTGACCGGCACTCACCTGGGCTGCGAGCACGGTGTTTGCGGCGCGTGCACAGTGCAGCTTGACGGGCACCCCGTACGTTCGTGCCTGATGTTTGCGGTGCAGGCTCATGGCCACCGCATCGCGACAGTGGAGGGCATGGCCCCGGGCGACTCCTCGCTGCACCCGCTTCAGCAGGCGTTCCATGAGTGCCACGCGTTGCAGTGCGGGTTCTGCACGCCA
Source organism: Candidatus Dormiibacterota bacterium (assembly GCA_003139695.1). Taxonomy (GTDB): domain Bacteria; phylum Chloroflexota; class Dormibacteria; order Dormibacterales; family Dormibacteraceae; genus Palsa-872. Next base: position 26,584 of record PLJM01000017.1, read on the forward strand.
GGCATCTTGATGACGATGGAGGCGTTCCTGCGGGAGGAGCCGGACCCAACTTCTGAGCGCATTCGCAGCGCGCTCGCGGGGAACCTGTGCCGGTGCACCGGCTATCAGAACATCATCACCGCCGTTCGCCTCGCCGCCGATCGGCTGCAGAACAAAGGGGAAGCGGCAGTCGAGGCGTCTTGAGGTGCTGATCGACGTCCATTCGCATTACATGCCGAAGGCTCTGGCGCGCGCGCTCGAGCAGCGAGCCGGCACACCGCGGATCTTGGAGCGTGAGGGAAAGATGCTGATTGAGTACGGCGAACGCTCGATTGCACCCTTGACGCCGGTGTTCTTCGAGCCCGGGCTCATCCTCGAGCAGATGGATCGCGCGGCCATCGACCACGCTGTCCTGAGCGTGTCCATCCCAGGTGTCGACTGGCTAGAACCAGAGCATGCGGAGGAGGTAGCCGAGGCCGCCAATGAGGAGACGGCGGCGATCGTGGCCCGGTACCCGGATCGCTTCAGTGGGTTGGCGACAGTTCCGCTGCAGGCGCCGGAGCGGGCGGTGCAAGTGCTTCGCCACGCGGTGGCCCTGGGCATGAGAGGGGCGATGATCTACTCGAACGTGGCGGGAGCCCCCCTGGACGAGCCATCGCGCCGAATTTTCTTCGACACCGCTTCGTCACTCGACGTGGCCATCTTGCTTCACCCTACCTATCCGCTGTGCGCGCCTTCGATGATGGCCGGCGGGATGATCGAGATGACAGGCTTTCTTTTTGACACCACCACTGCTGCTCTGCGACTGGTGTTCGACGGCCTGTTCGAGCGGCACCCCGATTTCAAGTTCATCGTGCCGCACGCAGGCAGCCTCATTCCATATTTCGTCGGACGCATCGACCACTTTGGCCGCATGCAGAGGCCGGGCTCGACCGGCGCCATCTCGGGCCCTGCGAGCGACCACATACGCAGGCTATATGTCGACACCGTGTGTGAGTGGGCGCCGGCGATGAGCCTCTGTTGCGACTTCTTCGGAGTCGACCGCGTCATGCACGGGACAGATCACCCGTTCTGGCCGATGGCCCTTGGGCGGCGGCTGTTGGACCAGGTCGATCTGAGCCCCGAGGACCGGGCCAAGATCGAGCACGGAAATGCTGCGCGGTTGTTTCACATTCAGCTGCCCGCGCGAAAGGGCGACTGAGAGTGGCAAGGCTGCCACTCGTACCAGCGGGGACCTCGCCTGCAGTCGATTACCTCTATGCGGAGGTCGAGCGCTTGGGGCGGCCAGTGTTGAACCTCTATAGCGTGCTGGCGAATCAGCCACCGGCGCTGGCGGCGTTCCTGGGGATGTCGGCCTACGTACGGTCGGGCTCGAGCCTGGATCCGCGCCTTCGAGAGCTGGTGATCCTGGCCACGGCGCATGAGCTCGGGCAGGACTACGAGGTGGCCCATCACACGCAGGCGGCGGCACGCGTGGGAGTTGAATCTGTGAAAGTGGCGGCGCTCATGCTGGGCGGATCGCTCGAAGACTTCACTCCAGACGAGCGCTGCGCCATCGATTTCGCACGGCAGGTTGCTCACACCCGCTCATGCGATGAGGCGACGTTCAGCCGGCTGCAGTCGCTGTTCTCGACCGAAAAGATCGTGGATCTCGTGGTGACGACGGCCTGGTACCACCTCTGCGCGGTGATCTTGGGGTCGCTGCGCGTGGAGCTCGAGGCGGACGCTCGATGATCGCTCGCCGAGAAGGCGAAGGCTGGACCCTGATCCGCCAGATGGATCACGCGGCGCACTGCGCGGAGCTGGCTCGGGCGTGGCGGGCTGGACCGTTCGGCCGGGATTCCGTGTCCTCGTCTCTTGAATACGCGGCCGGCTACCACGACCTGGGTTGGACGGAGATCGATGACCGGCCTGAGATCGACGGGGAGGGCCGGCCGTGTAACTTCACGCAGATCGACGAGGCGCGGCACACGGAGTTCTACGCGCGTGCAGTGAGGACGATCGCTCTGACAGACCCATACGCTGCTTACCTGGTGAGTCTGCACGCGTCCGGGTTATACAGCCGGCGGTATGGGTGGGCCGGGTTGAGGCCTGTGGACTGGACAACGATTGGTCCCCATGGCAAGGCGCTGTTGGAAGGCGAGCGTGCCTTCCGTGCGGAGCTGTCCGCATCGATCGCGCCGCGGGAGCTCGAGTTCGAGGCGTCTTGGCGCAACTACATGCTGCTTGAGACTTTCGACTATCTGTCGCTGCTGACGTGCTTCGGCTTCGAGAGCTCGAGCTGTGGGCCTGTGCCGACTGTGGAAGGGCGGTGGGAGCAGCTGTCGGTCCGGCGCCTTGGCCCGTGGGACGTCGAGCTCGATCCATTCCCGTTTGCGGGTGATCGGTTTGAAGTCGAAGTTGCGTGTGTGCGCGTTGATCGCCCCAACTTCCGATCTGATGACGAGCTGCGGGCTCAGTTCAACTCAACACCCCCACAGATTCGCCGAAGCCTGTACCGGGGCCGCTCTTGAACACAACCGTCAGGGCGCCAGCAATCGACCATCTGGGTTGGGCAGTTCGCTCCATCGATTCATCTCGCATGCATTTCGAATCCAGGCTGGGGCTGGACATGCAGAGCGACGAGCGATTCCCCGATGTACGGGTCGCATTCTTTGGCACCGGCCCAGCGAACGTCGAGCTGCTGGAGCCGCTCACCCCGGAATCCGACGTAGGTCGTTTCATCGCGCGGAGGGGCGAGGGACTTCATCACCTCGCGCTGCGCGTGGACAGTGTTGCGGCTGCGCTGGCAGAGGCTCCAGCGCACGGCTTCCTGCTTGTCGACAAGGTGCCGAGGCCTGGCGCTCGCGGCACCACAATTGGCGTGGTCGATCCTCAGCGCGAGGATGGAGTTCTCATTCAGTTCGTGCAGGGGGCCGCGCCCGCGTCGGAAGGGCTGTGAGGCTCGACGGCAAAACCGCCCTCGTCACCGGCGGCACCAGCGGGATCGGCCTGGCCATAATCCGCGCCCTACGTCGCGACGGCGCGCGCGTGATCGCGCTGGGTCGGTCCAAAGAGCACATCGAAACGTTTCGCGAGGAGTTCAGGCAGGACTCCCTCGCAAGCGCCGAGCTGGTGGACGTTCGTGATCGTGATGAGCTCAAAGGGGTGCGCGACCGCCTTGATGGCCTCGACATTCTGATTCCCAACGCAGGGATCAACACCCGCGTCAAAGCCCTCGATCTGGAAGATGAGGCGCTGCGGGATATGTTGCAGACGAACCTGTACGGCGTTTTCGTCACCTGCCAGGTTTTCGGCCCTCTGCTCTTCTTACGGCCCGGCGGGCGGGTCGTCGTGACCAGCTCTTTGGCTGCCATCCACGGCTTGGACTTGCGCGTCGCTTACACGGCCACGAAGGCGGGACTGTCCGGCCTGGTGCGTAGCCTTGCGATCGAATGGGGCCCAAAGGGTGTGACGGTGAACGCCGTAGGGCCGGGCATCATCGAGACGTCCCTTACCAGGGCATACATGGACAAGCACCCTGAGCGGGTCAGGGCGACAATCGAAAACACACCGCTGCGGCGGATCGGCACCCCAGAGGACGTCGCCGATGTGGTCGCATTCCTCGCGTCTGACGGTGCGCGATTCATCACGGGCCAGACGATCTACGTGGATGGCGGCATCAGCGCCGGGAGCTCGTGGTGGTAAGGGGAGGGGTTAGCGAACAATGAGCGGCCACAGCATCGACGACATCGCAGTTGGATTGCGAACCCGGCTTACCAAGACGGTGAGCGAATCGGACGTCTACCTCTTTGCTGGAATCACCGGTGACCTCGATCCGAATCATGTCGATGAGGAGTACTGCCGCAGGACCAGCCTCGGCCATCGAGTCGCCCACGGGGCCTTGATCGTCGGCTACACGTCTGCGGCATCCACTCGGATCCTTCAGGACTTTGACCGGCCGATGGTTTCCGCCGGCTACGACCGCATCCGGTTCCTGAAGCCGGTTTACTTTGGCGACACGCTGACCATCGACTACGAGATTGCGAGCATCGATCGTGAGCGCGAGCGCACGGTGGCGAAGATCGAGGTCAAAAATCAGCGGGACGAGCTGGTGATGGTTGCGACGCACATCATGCAGCTCGTGACGTGAGCGACCGCAAGGGTCTGAGCCTTCTGGAGGGCGTGCGCATCCTCGCCTTCACGCAGTTCCTGCTTGGACCTGCCGCGTGCCAGTACCTGGCCGACATGGGCGCTGACGTGATCAAGATCGAGCCGCCCGGTCGCGGAGCGTGGGAGCGCAGCTGGTCCGGAGCCGACACCTTCATCGGGGGGGTCAGCGCTTTCTTCATGTTGGCAAATCGCAACCTCCGCAGCGTGACCCTCAACCTGAAGAGCAAGCGTGGGGTCGAAGTCGCCCAGCGACTGGTCGAGACCGCCGATGTGGTGGTCGAAAACTTCAGGCCAGGGGTCATGGATCGCCTGGGCCTCGGATACGAGGACCTACGCAAGATCAATCCGCGTCTTATCTATGCGGCAGGATCAGGCTATGGCGGCGACGGGCCATACAGCCACCTTCCCGGCCAGGATCTGCTGATCCAGGCCATTTCGGGCCTCGGAGCCAACACGGGAACTGAGGAGCAGGGCCCAACCGTCTCGGCGGCTGCCGTTGTCGACCAGCACAGCGCGAGCTTGCTGGCGATGGGGATTCTCGCCGCTCTCGTCAGTCGCGGCCGCACAGGTCAGGGACAGCGGGTCGAGGTGGTCATGGTGCAGGCGGCCCTGGACCTGCAGGCAGAGCCGATCGTCTATCACCTGAACGGTGCACAGCTCCGGCGTCCAAAGACTCCGGCGGCCGACACGTTCCACGCGGTGCCGTACGGCTTCTACGCCACTGCGGATGGATATGTGGCCATCTCGCTGACACCGGTAAAAGCGCTCAGCGAAGCTCTCGGCAATCCAGCCGACCTTGCGCCCTATGAGAATCCAGACATCGCTTACAGCAGGCGAGACGAGATTCGCGCGGCCTTGAACCCCTATTTTCGCCGGCGGCCGACGGCGGAATGGGTCGATCTCCTTCGTGCCCACGACATCTGGTGCGCCCCGGTCAAGAACATGACCGAGACCTTCGAGGACGTCGCGGTCAAGCACATCGCGCCGGTGCTCGAGTTCGACCATCCCCGCGCGGGCCGCGTGCGGGTTTTGAAGCATCCGGTGCGGTACAGCTCAGGCGAGGCGACTCTTCGCAGGCCGCCACCTGACCTCGGCGAGCACACCGACGAGGTGCTTGGCGAATTGGGATATGACCCTGGCCAGATCGAAGCGATGCGAGAAGATCGAGACATCTAGCCGTGCGCGACGTCCGCTCTCGATCGTGTGCGAAGACTCATGCATAGATCGAGAATCGGAAACTCAGATATCGCCATAACCTCGTGGGTCGCTCGACCAGTCCGGCGCTAGAACGCGGCGAGCGCGGGACCGACTGGAAGGCATGGAAGCGATAATGCTACCGCTATGACGATTTCGGCAGGCTCATATCTTGGTGACTATGAGGTGCTGGAGCTAATCGGACGCGGGGCCATGGGCACCGTGTACCGCGGTTACCACAAGGCCCTTGATCGGGTGGTGGCCATCAAGGTGCTAGACGCGCTCGCATCGGATCTGCATGGGGCGGAGCGGTTCCAGCGCGAGGCAAGAGCGATAGCGCACCTCAGGCATCCGAACATCTTGGCGGTGTTCGACTTTGGCGAAGTCTCCGGCGTCCCTTACATGGTCGTGGAGTACATGCCGGGCGGTTCGCTGGCAGCAGCGCTGGCGGCAGGCCCTGCTCTCTCGGCGCTAGCAGTGATCACCCTGCTAAGGGGCGTGGCCGCGGGTCTGGACCATGCGCATGCTGCGGGTGTCGTTCATCGCGACGTCAAACCCGCAAACGTTCTACTCTCCTCCGAACGAGTGCCGGTGCTCGGGGATTTCGGCCTGGCCCGGCTACGCATCGACACGTCGCTGACCGGGACTGGACTGATAGTCGGATCGCCGGCATACATGGCCCCGGAGCAGGCAAAGGGCCTCGAGGTCGGTCCGGCGGCCGACCGCTACTCGTTTGCCGTCATGGCCTACCAGATGCTCACGGGCGAGCTGCCGTTCAACGCAGATCAGCCGCTCGAGGTGCTTTACATGCATGTGAACAGTCAACCGTTTCTGCCGTCTGCTGTGAGACTTGGCCTGCCGCAAGCGCTGGACACTGTCCTGCTCCGAGGGCTCGCCAAAGAGTCCAGCGAGCGCTGGGGCAGCTGTACGGCGCTGGTGGACCGGATCGCCGGGAGCCTGGGTTCTTCGAGCATTGGAGATATTGCCCTGACGCTGGTGCTCCCACGGCCGCTCCCGAGCAGTCGCGCAGCAGCGACGCCCGCCACCCAGAAGATTGAAGCCGTCGCCGGAAATGGCGCTGCTTCGCCCGCAGGCGAGTCTCGTGTCGCCGCAGTCAGTGGTGCAATGCCAACGGGCCGGAATCTAAGGCTGATGGAGTGGGTGATAGTTGCGTCCATTGCCGCGCTTGTCGCGGTGCTCTCGCTGCTGCTCAATCATCCTCCGACCGCTGCCGGAGGACCATGATCTCACCGCGTTTCTGGATCGCCTCCTCAGACTGGAGCGGAAGGCACAGGCTCGCGTTGCGGGCCGCCGTCATCACCGGTGCCGTCGTCGCCCCGCTGCTTCTCCTGACCTGGTTTCTGCAGAACCCCGGGTTCAATCCAGAGCTCGAGACGCCCATCCAACACTTCGTGATCGTGGGCGGCGTTTCCCTGGTGGCGTTCACGGTGGCGGTGCTGCTGGTGGTGGGGGCGATGCGCACCGCCGCGTATCGCGTCCTCTTTCTGTCCATCGGCTTCATGGCGATGGCCGGTCTTTTCCTCATCCATGCCATGTCGACGCCTGGGGTTCTCGTCTCGAACGCGGGGGACGTATACGGCACTAGGACCGTGGTACGTCTGTCGGCCTTCCTGAGCGTGGCGATCCCCTCAGGCTTCTTCGCCGCGAGCTACACCCCCCTCCCGGTGTTGCTTGAGCGCCGCCTTCCCTTCCTGCCGGTCGGGTGGTTGTCGCTCGTGGTGGCAAGCCTGCTGCTCATCTTCGCCGGACTAGCCTTCGGCGACCAGGCGCTCATTTCTGGGCTACCACTGGCCTCGCCACCGTGGGCGAATATATTCGCCGAGGGGAGCGTGCTCCTGTTGGCGTTCGCGGCCTGGCGTCAGGCGCGCATGTACTTAATCTCACGGCTCCCACTGCAGGCAGCCCTGGCGCTCGCCTTCATTTTTCTGGCGGAGGCCCAGGTAGCGATGGTCGTGACCAGCGTGTGGACCCTCGCATGGTGGCTATATCACCTGCTCATGTTTGCCGCGGTCGTGCTCGCTTTTCGCGCTCTGACGATCGAGATCGTATCCGGGCGCCCTCTACGCACCATCGTGAATCAAGCTCTGCAGCTCGGCTTGGATGTCGTGGTCGACGACGAGTTCGTTGATAGCATCGCGGCTCTGTCCACCGCCATCGAGCTCAAAGACGGATCAGTTCGCGGGCACAACCGGCGCGTGGCCGGGTACGCCGTCGCGATCGGACGAGAGCTCGGCATGACCAACCAGGCGATCCGTATCATGGCCCGCGCTGCGCTGCTTCACGACATCGGAAAGCTGGGAATCTCGGACGCGATCCTGCTCAAGCAAGGACCCCTATCGGAAAGTGAATGGACGCTGGTCAAGAGGCACCCGACCATGGGCCTCGACATCCTGGCCACCGTGGGTCATCTGCAGCAGGAGTCCGAGATCATCACAGCCCATCACGAAAGGATCGACGGCAGTGGATACCCAAAGGGCCTGGTCGGGGACGAGATCCCGATGGGCGCGAGGATCATCGCGGTGGCCGACACGTATGACGTGTTGATGTCTGACCGGCCCTACAGAACCGCGCGTTCGGCCGCTGTCACCCAGCAGACCCTGGTGGCCGAGGCGGGTCACCATCTGTACCGGCCGGCGGTCGAGGCTCTCGTGAGACTTGTGGACGCAGTCGGAGCCCAAACATCGACCGCCGGCCGATCGCCTCGATCGGAGGCCTGATCGCCACCTCAACGGCATGAGCAATGGATTTCGCCGCGCTCCGGAGCCAAATCTGAATACAGATCGGTTCGCCTGGAACCCTGCTAGTCCAGCGCGACAGCAACCCGATAGCGTCCCGGTTCCCACGGCAGGGAAGGTTCCAATTGCCAGCTCTGTCCGGCACGGACTTCGTGCAGCGATGACACGGCCATCGTTGATTCGACCCTATGATCGAGACGTGGCCTTCATCACCCGCCCGGAGCTGAAAGGCACCTTCGGGATGGTGAGCTCAACGCACTGGCTCGCCACTCAATGCGGGATGGCGGTGCTCGAGCAGGGCGGTAATGCATTCGACGCCGCCGTCGCCGCCGGCTTCGTCCTGCAGGTGGTCGAGCCGCACTTGAACGGACTCGGCGGGGAGGTTCCCATTCTGCTCTGGGATGTATCTCGAGGCGGCGTTGAGGTCATCTGCGGTCAGGGCCCTGCGCCAAAGGCGGCCACCATCGAGTTGATCCGCTCTCTCGGCTTGGACGACATCCCCGGTACCGGCCTGCTCGCTGCATGTGTGCCGGGCGCCTTCGGCGGATGGATGACGCTCTTGCGGGATCACGGAACGTTGCGGCTGGCTGACGTTATGCGTTTCGCCATCGATTACGCCGAGGCCGGTTACCCCGCGGTGCCGCGCATCGCTGACGCTGTCGCCGTGGTGGAGGGGCTCTTCCGCGAACATTGGCCGACCTCAGCGGCCGTCTACCTGGGCGACGGCCGGCCAACCACCGGTTCGCTGTTCCGCAATCCGGACCTCGCCGCGACGTACCGGCGCCTGGTGCGGGAGGGGGAATCGGCGAATGGCGGGCGCGAGAGTCAGATCGATTCTGCCCTGAGTGCGTTCTATTCAGGTTTTATCGCCGAGGCCGTCGAACGTCACTGCCGCACCGAGTTGATGGACAGCTCAGGGACTGCCCATCGCGGCCTGCTTACGGGTGTCGACCTTGCCGAGTTCAAAGCAACGCACGAGGAACCGGTGACTGCTGATTTCGAGGGCTGGACCGTGGCCAAATGCGGGCCATGGAGCCAGGGACCTGTCTTCCTCCAGCAGTTGCGCCTCCTCGAAGGACTCGGGTTGCTCGCCGCCGGCTTTCTCTCGGCGGATCACATCCATCTTGTGGCCGAATGCGCGAAGCTCGCCTTTGCCGACAGGGATGCGTGGTACGCCGATCCCAACTTTGCGGCGGTACCCCTAGATGACCTCCTTGCGCGGGACTACGCCGCAGCGCGACGCGGTCTCGTGGCCACCCGCGCGTCGCTTGAGCTCCGACCAGGTGCGCCTGCCGGCCTCGATCCTCGGCTGCCACGGTCCTCCGGCCAGGCGGTCGCCGAAGGCCACTGGACGGGCACCGGCGCGCAGGCGGTCGGCGAGGTGCGCGGGGACACGGTGCATGTCGCGGCCGCCGACCGCCACGGCAACATGGTCGCCTGCACCCCCAGCGGTGGCTGGCTGCAGAGCTCACCCGTCATCGCCGGCTTGGGCTTCTGCCTGGGCACCCGCGCGCAGATGCTCAACCTGGATCCGGATCATCCGAACCGGCTCGAGGGAGGCAAGCGACCGCGCACGACGCTCAGCCCGTCCCTTGCATTGCGCGACGGCGAACCCAGGCTCGCCTTCGGAACGCCCGGCGGCGACCAGCAGGACCAATGGTCGCTTGAGTTCTTCCTCGCGCACGCCGTCTACGGCCATGACCTGCAGGCGTCCATCGACGCCCCGATGTTTCACACGGCGCATTTCGCCAGCTCGTTCGCGCCGCATGCCGCGGAGACTGGAAGCCTCTACGTCGAGTCGCGCGTCGAAGGTGCGGTTTTCAGCGAGCTGCGAAGGAGAGGGCACGAGGTCGTGGAAGCGGGCCCATGGTCCTTGGGTCGTCTGTGCGCGGTCGGGCGCGATCACAAGACGGGCATGTTGTCCTCCGCCGCCAGCCCGCGTGGCGCGCAGGGCTACGCGGCCGGTCGCTAGCCAAGAGGGAAGTAACAAGCGGCCAGGTGGTCGCCAAGCCGCACCGTATCGAGCGGGGGCTCCGACTCTGCGCATTGCGGCTGGGCCTTGAAACAGCGTGTTCGGAAACGGCAGCCGCTCGGCGGGTTGACCGGAGACGCGACGTCGCCCTTGAGGATGATCCTTTCGCGGCCCCGCTCGACCGTCGGGTCGGGAATCGGGATCGCCGACAGCAGCGACGCGGTGTAAGGGTGCTGTGGGCTCTGGTAGAGCTCCCTTGCGCCCGACACCTCAACGACCTTGCCGACGTACATCACAGCGATGCGATCGGAGATGTGCTTCACGACTGACAGGTCGTGCGCGATGAAGAGGTAGGTGAGATTGAATTTCTCCTGCAGGCGCTCGAGGAGGTTGATGATCTGAGCCTGGATCGAGACGTCGAGCGCCGAGACGGGCTCGTCGCAAACGATAAATGTCGGATCGACCGCCAAGGCGCGAGCGATGCCGACTCGCTGTCGCTGGCCGCCTGAGAACTCGTGCGGGTAGCGGTCGACAAAGCTCGGGGCCAGCCCGACGAGGTCGAACAGCTCGCGAACTCTCTCTTGCCGCTGTCGCCGCGTCCGGGCCAGATGATGGATCTCGAGCGGCTCGCCCACGATGTCTCCAACGGTCTGCCGAGGGTCTAGGGATCCAAACGGGTCCTGGAAGATCATCGCCATGTCGCGCCGCATCCGGCGCATCGCCGCCGGCCCCATGCGGAGCATGTCTTGCCCTTTGAACCGCACCTCGCCCGAGGTCGGCTCGATCAGCCGCAGGATTGAGCGGCCCAGTGTCGACTTTCCGCATCCTGACTCTCCTACCAGGCCGAGAGTCTCGCCCTGCCGGATCGTGAGGTCGACTCCGTCGACCGCCCGCACCTGGCCGACCGTGCGCGCGAGCACGCCGGAGCGAACCGGGAACCAGGTGGTCAGGCGCCGAACCTCCACCAGTGGGTCGGCCGCGCTCCAGGTCGAGGCGGAGAGCCCGCTCGCGACCGCCTCAGCCGGCATCGACCGAGCCATTGAGAGAGGTGCCCGCCTGCGTCACCCAGCAGCGCGCCAGGTGGCCGCGCACGTCGCGGAGCTCAGGTTCATCCTTGGCGCATCGCTCGACTGCGAATGGACACCGGGGTTGGAACTTGCAGCCGGAGGGCAGCCCCATCATGTCCGGTGGCGACCCCTCGATAACCTTCAACGGTTCACGATCGTCGGCGTCGAGCCTCGGGATGGAGTGCAGCAGCGACCACGTGTAGGGGTGCTCCGGATGCGCGAAGACATCTTCTGTCCGTCCCTGCTCGACCACCCGACCGGCGTACATGACGATGACCCGGTCGCAGATGCCCGCGACGACACCGAGATTATGGGTGATCAGGATGGTCGCCATGCCCGAGTCGCGGTTCAGGGTTCGCAGGAGATCGAGGATCTGGGCCTGGATGGTGACGTCAAGTGCCGTGGTCGGTTCGTCGGCGATGAGAAGGCTTGGGCTGGTGGTCAGCCCCATCGCGATCATGGCCCGCTGGCTCATGCCGCCGGAGAAAACGTGCGGATACTGGGCTACGCGCTTTTCCGCTTCCGGGATTCCGACCTTCTTGAACATCGCGATCGCCGCGGCGAGCGCGGCTCGCACATCAATGCCGCGATGGATCTGAAGCGGTTCTCCCACCTGCCAGCCCGTGCGGTAGACGGGGTTGAGGGAGGTCATGGGGTCCTGGAAGATCATCGCCATCTCGGTGCCCCGGATTTCTTCCATCTCATCCTCGGAGAGTCCGGTCAGCTCGCGGCCCTTGAACCGGATCGCTCCGCTGTCGATCCGGCCCGAGCGGGGCAGGAGTCGCATGATCGACAGCGCTGTCATCGACTTTCCGGAGCCGGACTCTCCGACGATGCCGAGCGTCTCGCCCGCGTCGACGTGGAACGAGACTCCGTCGACCGCCCTAACGACGCCCGTTTTGAGGGTCAGTTTGGTGTGCACGTCCTCGAGCTCCAGCAGGTGGAGGGACATTAGGAGCGAAGCCTCGGGTCCAGGGCGTCACGGAGCGAATCGCCCAGGAGATTGAAGCTGAAGACCGTCACCGAGATGGCGGCCCCTGGCACGATCGCCAGCCACGGGTCGTTCGCGAGGAAGGTTGCCCCCGTGTTGATCATCTGCCCCCAGTCCGGGGTCGGCACCTGTGCTCCCAGCCCGAGAAACGACAAAGTCGCTTCGGCCAGGATGGCAAAGCCGGCGGATAAAGAGACCTGGACGATGACCGGGTTGAGCAGGTTCGGGATCAGGTGTCGAAGGATGATGCTCGTCGGCGTCGCCCCCAGCGAGCGGGTGGCCGCAATGAACTCCATCTGCTTGAGCTGGAGGACAAGCGCACGGACGAGGCGGGCGTAAACCGGGATGGCTACGATGCCGATCGCGATCATCGCATTGCGAAGGTCGGGGCCTAGGGCGGCCACGATGGCGATCGCGAGGATCAGCGCGGGAAACGCGAGCAGCGCATCGATCAACCGCATCAGCAACAGATCGAAGACCCCGCCGAAGTAGCCACTGATCAGGCCGATCACCCCGCCGGCGACCAATCCCACCGCCACCGCCACAAAAGCTACCGGCAAGGAAACACGTGCGCCCCAGAGGACGCGGCTGAAGAGGTCGCGCCCCAGTTCGTCCGTGCCCAGCAGGTGGCTGGGGCTGAGGGGCGGCAGGTATGCGTTATCCGCATTGACGGCGATTGGGTCGTGGGGCGAGATGAATGGGGCGAGCAGCGCAATCAGGAACAGGAGCAATACGAGAGAGCCGGCGAGGATGACGCGGGGGTGCCCGCGAGCTAGCTCGAGCAGGTGGATCCGGGTCTGGCGGATGGATGCCTGGGTCGCGACCAGCGCCGGTGCGGTGCTCATGTGAAAGAGATCCGGGGATCAAGCCAGCCGTACACAAGGTCAACGAGCAGGTTGGCGATCAGGTACGAGAAGGCGGCCAGGAGCACGATCCCCTGCACGACTGTGTAATCGCGATTGAAGATCGATTCCACGGCCAGACGGCCCACCCCTGGCCAGGTGAACACGGTCTCGGTCACGACCGCGCCCTCGATGATGCCTCCGATCTGCAGTCCGACGATGGTTACAACCGGGATCAGTGCGTTCTTGAGCGCGTGGATGAAGACTACGCGCCGCCAGGGCGCTCCCTTGGCCCGTGCGGTGCGGATGTAGTCCTGGTTGAGGACCTCGATCATCGAGGACCGCGTGAAGCGCATGTTGATCGCGGCGCCGGCGGTGCCCAGCGCGATCGCCGGCAGGATCACATGCCGCAGATTCTCGAATGGGTCCTGATTGAAGGGCACGTAGCCGCCGAAGGGGAACAGCCGCAGCGTGACCGAGAGGAAGAAGATCAGCACGATCCCGATGAAGAAGTTCGGGATCGACACGCCGCCGACGGCGAGGCCGGTTGCCAGGTGGTCGGCGAGCGAGCCTCGCCGAACGGCGGCGATGGTGCCCAGCGGTATCGCGACGAGCAATGACCAGATGAGGGCGACCGCTCCGAGCTCCAACGTGGCCGGAAGGCGCTCGCCGATGGCGGTGGTAACCGGCTGGTGGGTGGTGATAGACCGCCCGAGGTCCCCGTGCACGATGTGCCCGAGCCAGATCAGGTACTGCACATAAAGCGGCTTGTCGAGTCCGAGCTGTTGGTGAATTGCCGCGATCGCCTGTGGGCTGCGGTCCTCTCCGAGGAGGATCAGGGCCGGGTCGCCAGGCGTGAGGTGGATGAGCATGAACACGCCGATGGTCACCAGGAAGGCGACCGGCACCATCAGCACCAACCGGCGCAGGACGTATGTGGTCATGCCGGGCTGCTCCGCAGCATCAATTCAAGGGACGGAAGTGCGATTGTCTAGTGTGGGCTAGCCCTTCCAGACCGCTGCCATCCGGATCATCAGGTCGGGGTAGAGCGTGAATCCATGAATCTTGTTGCTCGAGATCTGCGCGCTGACGCCGAAGACTGTGAAGACGTACGGCGCGTCGGCCACGATCTGTTTCTGGGCGTTGAGGTAGTCCTGCTTGCGCTTGTTCTGGTCGGTGCTCACGCGGGCGTCCTCGAGCCAGGCGTCGACCTGCGCGTTGCTGTACAGGCTGTCGTTGAAGTCGCCTTTGGTGTGCCACCACGCGTACGTGTTCCCGTCCGGGTCGAGCCTCCCCGACCAGTTCACGTTGCAGGCCTGGAACTGGTGATTGGCGCATTCCTGCACGTACGTGGCGAACTCCTCGGTCTGGATGTTCATCGTGATCCCAGCCGCGGCAAGCTCCGACTGGAGCAGCGCTGCCAGCTGCTGGTTGATCGGGTCTGACGTCGTCTTGTAGGTGAAGGTGAACCCGGTGGCGGTAGCTTTTGCTTTCGCAGCGTCAGCGTGGTCGTAGATCTTCTCGGTCGAATCGAAGGCCCAGCTGGAGGGCGGTATCGGTCCGTAGCCGACAACTCCGATGTTGAAGTTGATGTTCTTCAGGATCTCGTATCGGTCGGTCGCCAGCGCCACCGCCTGCCGCTTGGCCGGATCGTTGAAGGGTGGCGCTCCGGTGTTGAGCTCGAACCCGTTGAACCCGATGGCGGGGGTGTCGCGGTAGATGAAGCTGGAGTCTGATTTGATGCCCGCGACATCCTTCGGGGCGATGGTGCGGGCGATGTCGATGTCGCCGGTCTTCAGGGCCGCCAGGATGGCGTTGACGTCGGGGATGGCCCGGTACGTGACACCGTCCAGGTAGGGAAGGCCAGGCTTCCAGTAGTTGGGATTCTTCTTCAGCGTCAGGTGGTCGTTGCGCTGCCACTCGACGAACTCAAATGGCCCACTGCCGGCACCGACCGGCGCCAGCGAGAAGTTCTGGCCGCCCTTCTGGACCGCCGCCATCGACAGCATCATTCCGGCGCGGTCGACCAGCGTCGCGAGCAGTGTGGCGTCTGGCTTCTTCAGATGGAAGATGACGTGCGTGTCGTCGACCACCTCGACGCTGCTGACGCTGGCCAGGTCTGATTTTCGGCGAGAGGTCGAAGCCGTCAGGTAGCGCTGGATGTTGTCCTTCACGGACTGTGCGTTGAAGGCCGTCCCATCCTGGTACTTGACGCCGGACTGCAGCGTGAACTTGAGGTTCAAGGGGTCGGAGACGTCCCATGACTTCACGAGACCGGGTGTGATCTTGAGCGACGGATCGATCGTGAACAGCGAGTCGTACATGTTGTAGAAGACCTCGCGCTCGACCAGCAGCGACGAGTCGAGCGGGTCGAGCGTGCGCAGCTCGCTCTCCAGGGCGATCGTGGCGGTCCCGCCGGCCTTCGGGGTGCCGCCAGACTGGCTCGTACCCCCGCTAGGTCCGCACGCCGCCACCAAGACCAGTCCCGCGACCGCAACAGCAACCCATCTCATTCCCTAGTCCCCCTAGCTGGCGTCGCGACTTCCCAAGCCGCCCGGTAGCTGTATTAGGAGGATAAGCCGAGCTGGTGTCAACTAACGAGATCCGATGGCCCCAACCGGGTGAAGGCTGGCGTGAAACGGTGGACCCAGCGGGGATGATCGCTCTCGCGTGCGCGCGTGAAGGGCGGCAAAAGCCGATCAGGATCGTGCACACCTTGGCGCGCCCTGCCCTGATATGCTCCCGCGTCGGTGCTGGGCTTCCTCTTGATAGCGCTCAGCCCGATCTAACGCGGAGGTGGGTGGTTCCGAATCCTCCGCGGCCCACCGATCGGGAGTCGAACCCCTCCCATGGCCGCTTTAGTCACGGGATCGCCGCCGGCCCAGCCAGCAAGCTTGCAGGAAACCGGAAACGGTCAACGGTCTGAAGCATTTCCGGTCCCGGTATGAGCAACCAAGTTCGAAGAGCGTCCACTAAGGGGAGCCAAAACTGGACTCGAATTGGCGCAAGAGAGAGGCGCGCACTCATCGCGTGGCTCTGCCTTCTGCCCTCGTGGCAGGCTACGGCCCGAGGAGGTAGCCAAGGCGACGCGGCAGATGTGCGACGGCCGACGCCAATGGATTTGGCCGGCGTCCTCGCTCCTCGGCGGTGTCGTACGCGATGATCGCGCGGCGCACCATGGCCGCACCGAGCGAGCGCAGTGGCTCGGGCGGGAACAGCCGCGACCGGGCATTGACCATCGGTAGCCGAACCAGGTCCGAGTTGGCACCGACCGCCAGATCGGCGAGCACTCTGCCGGCGAGATGCGAAGGCGCGACGCCGTTGCCTGTGTAGCCGAGGGCATAGTGCACATTCCCCGGCTCGAGCGTGCCGAAGGTAGGCAGGTGGGTCGGCGAGACGTCTATCGGTCCGCCCCACGCATCTTCAATCGGGACCTCGGACCAACTCGGAAAGAACAGTCGGAAGCCCTCGGCCGCCTCCCGAACCGCGCGAGTGTCGTGCGTGAACGAATCGCCGATGCGTGGCGCCGCGCGACCGCCGCCACCGCCGAAGGCGATCCGTCCGTCGCGCGTCGTGCGGAAGTAGCGCAGCGATTGGCGAAGGTCGCTGATCAGCTCACCTCCGGTCCAGCCGATCGCGGCCAGCTTCTCTGGTGCCGGCGCGGAGAGAACGATGTACGTGCTCCACGCCGCCACGCGGCGCGCCAGTTGGGGCCAAGCCGTGGCCCACGCGTTCACGGCAAGGACGGCATGTCCCGCGCGAACGGTGCCGCGATCCGTCACAGCCTCAGGGCCCGCGTTCAAGCGGATAACCTTGGTGCCTTCGTGAATCGTCACGCCCATCTCGAGCACGACGCGCCGCAGGCCGCGCGCCAGGGTCGCAGGCTGGACAGACGCGCCGTCCTGCATGAAGACCCCACTTCGGAACGCCGGGGATGCGCAGCGTGCCCGTACTTCTTCGCGCGTGAGGGCACGCATTTCTTCTGGCGCGCCGGCATCGGCCGCAGCCCGCACCATGTGTTCGCACACGAGCTCATGTCGAGGTCCCGTGGCGGCGAACACGTAGCCCGAACGCCTGAACCAGGCGTCGACTCCGTGTCGATCGCAGAACTGGCCGATGCCGGTGATCGAATTCGATATCTCGCGGCATGCGCGCACCGCGGCGTCGGCGCCATACAGGTGCACCAGGCCGTGGAGCTCGTCCCACCAACCGCTTGCGAAGCCGCCGTTGCGCCCGCTCGGCCCGCCACCGCAGATGTCCTGCTCGAGCACCACTACACCGAGCTCTGGCCGGAGTTCCTTAAGGAAGTAGGCCGTCCACAGCCCCGTGAACCCGCCCCCGACGATGACAACGTCTGCAGTCGCGTTCCCAGTAAGGGGCGGGCATGGCGCCGCATCTTCAGACGCCAATGCTTCACGCAGCCACCAGCTGCGCTGCGCGCCTGGAGTCAGCGCGTGCCCGGTGAGCTTGAGCTCGGAAGCGGTCTGCATTCAGACCTATTTTGTCGGACCGCGCACAAGCATCGAGCCTCGAAGGGATCACCATTGACGTTGGTGATTCGAATGGTGGTGTGCGTTCCCGTCACGACGGAAGGGCTGATCGACCCACGCTGGGGTCGCGCGGATCGGGTGGCGATCACGGAGGTGAGCGCCGAAGGGATCGGATCCTGGCAGGAGTACCAGGTCGGGTGGGACGCCCTCCACGATGCGGGAACCGAAGGCTCCCACCACGCGCGGGTGGCCCGTTTCCTCAAGGAGCACCACGTCGAGGCGGTGCTGGCGGACCACATGGGTCCGCCCATGGTGCACATGCTGGAGCGAATGGGAGTCAAGGTCGTGCTTGGAGCGATGGGCAACGCACGGGAGGCCGCGATCGGGACGTATCCGACTGTTTGACCGGACGGTTAGACTACCGCCGATGCCTAAGAACGCCCCTTTAGCCGCACCTGCCGGCGCCCCGGATCGCAGGGTCGACTTGATCCGAACCGCTTACCGGCTGTTTAGCGAGAAGGGCGTGCATCGGGTGCCGCTGGACGAGATCGCGGCCGGGGCCGGCCTCAGCAAGGGCCTGGTGCTCTACTACTTCAAGACCAAGGAGAACCTGGTCCTGGCCACCATGCGTTGGGCGCTGGACATCACCGCGGAAAGGGTCCGGCAGGCGATGGCGAAAGCCTCCACGCCAAACGGCAAAGTGCTCGCCATGATCGACGGGATCTGGTCCGGCGCGAAGACCAACCGCCGCTTCTATCTCCTCTATCTCGATCTCGCCGGCCACGCGGCCCGGGTCCGGCACTTCACCGAGCTCAGCGCCACGTTCCATGCAGTCGTCAACGCTCTATACGTCGAGGTCATCGCTCAGGGCGTCGCGGAGGGGGCATTCGCGGTCGCGGATCCTGAGGAGGGAGCGGTGGCGTTGCGGGCGATCATCGACGGGCTCTTTCTGCAGTGGCTGCAGGAGGCCGACTGGGAGCGGCTTCATCCCTGGTACCGCGACACCTGCAAGCGCACGGCGGTGGCCTACCTAGCCCGGACCCCAGGCTCCCCGGCCGCCTGAGCAGCACTTCCTAGGCGCGCCCTTCCGGCCGTTACCTATTGACTTGACTGACCGGTCAGTCTAAGATCTGCCCATGGCGGTCCAGGTGCGGCCCGCGTTCGAAGCGATCCTCGAGCAGTGCTCAGAGCTGGCGGAGGACGTCACCTACCCGAGCGTCAAACGTTGGCGCGAGGACCACCCGGGCGGCCATGCGGTCGGCCATTTTCAGGTTTACTTCCCGGAGGAGCTCATCCACGCCGCCGGGATGCTGCCGGTCACGCTGATGGGCGCGGGCTCACGGCTCGAAGCCAAGCAGGCCGACTCTCACATCGGCTCATTCATCTGCTCCATCTGCCGCACCTCCCTCGAGCTCGGTTTCAGCGGTCGGGTCGGCTTCCTGGATGCCTTTTACACGACCCCGATCTGCGATGTGGCGCGCAACCTCGCCGGCATCTGGGGACGCAACTTCAAGGGTATGACGGCGGAGATCCTCTACTTGCCGCAGAACGCGAATGCCAAGCAGGCGGTGCCGTACCTGCGGGACGAATACGCACGTGTTCTGGCCGAGTTGGAGCGGATTTCCGGCCGGCCCATCGAGGAGGCCGACCTGCGGCGCAGCATTGGCGTCTACAACGAGAACCGGCGGCTGTTACGTGAGTTGTACCGCTACAAGAGGGAGACGCCGTGGCTCCTTTCCACCACAGAGGCCTACGTCCTGGCCAAGGTGGGAACCGTGATGCCTCGGGAGGTTCACAACGAGATCCTTCGTTCGGCGCTGGCCGAAATTCCGAACCGGGAAGCGCGTCGCCAGGACCGGGTCCGAGTGGTATTCGAGGGAGGCTTCTGCGAGCAACCTCCGCTTGACATGCTGCAGCTGATCGAGGAGGCCTGTTACATCGTCGATGACGACCTCCTGATCGGGATGCGCTGGATCACCGACGACGTCCCCGAGACCGGCGACCCGCTGTATGCGTTGGCGGAGAGCTACTTCGAGCGCTCGACCTACAGCTGCGTGCAGCACGATGACCGCAAGCCCAAGGAGGAGATGCTGCTGCGCAGAGTCGAGGAGTCCGGCGCTCAAGCGGTGATCCTGGCCGCGGCAAAGATGTGCGAACCCGGGCTGGACGAGCAGGTCGCGTACCAGAAGACCCTCGAGGCGAAGCAGATCCCGTTCCTTCTTCTTGACTTCGAGGAGAAGATGACCGCTTTCGAACGCATGCGGATGGAGGTCGAGACCTTCGTGGAATCGATCCTGTTCGACTGAAGGAATGGTGAGCCAAATGCCCGAAATGTCCGTCACACAAGCTCCGGCGCCGCAAAAGGAAGGCGAGCTGGTCGGCCGAGGCCGGCGCGACGGCAATCGCCTCTTCAAGGAGTGGTATGCGGAGCTCGACGCGGCGGCCGAGTCCGGCGACCCCTCCGCCTACGTGTTCGTCATGGGCTCGGCGGCCGAGGTCCTCAAGGCTTTCGACCTGAACCTTGTCTTCCCGGAGATCAACTCGCTCCAGATGGCCGTCCGGAAGGTCTCTCTCGAGTACCTGAACAAGGCCGAGGACTACGGCTACTCGACCGATGTCTGCGGCTACGTCAAGGCCGACGTCGGGATGCATCTCGACGGTCGCAAGCATCCAAATGGGCGTATCCCGAAGCCTTCGATCGTGGTCGCCACCAACATGTGCAACACCTACGTCAAGTGGGTTGAGATCTGGCAGCGGATGTATGGCTGCAAGGTCTTCGTCCTGGACATCCCCGGCCAGCGGGGCATCGGCTGGAGCACCGAGCCTGGCAGCGAGCAGTTCGAGAATGACCGCCGATACGTCCAGAGCCAGTTGGAGGAGTTGATCGAAGCCTGCGTGGCGGTCACGGGCAAGCCGTTCAAGATCGAGCGCCTGCAGGAGAACCTCGCACACGTCAACCGGATGGCCGCCGATTGGAGCGCCGTGCTCAAGCTCAACCAGAACATCCCCGCGCCCTTCAACGCAATGGCCGACGGTCTTACCTACATGGGCGTGCTCAGCGCTTATCGAGGCACCGAGACCGGGGCTCGCTACATGGCCGAGCTGCGTGAGGAGATGGAGCACAAGGTTCGGCTCGGGCTGGGCACCATCGCCGAGGAGCGCTTCCGCCTTCACGGCGTCGGCCCCGCCTGCTACTCCTACTTCAGGCGCTTCCTCGAGTTGTTCCAGGACTGGGGTGCGGTCTACGTCAACTCGGAATACCTCGCCTACGCGGGGGGTGGGCTCGACCTGGGGATCCAGTTCGACGTCGAGCGGCCTTTGGAGAGCCTTGCCGAGCAGCTGCTGATCACGGGTCGGCGCTCGATGTCGAACATGTTCTTCAGCCAGGACCAGCTCGCCGATACCGTCCGCGACTGGAAATCGGACGGCATCGTCTATCACTCAGTGAAAAGCTGCCGGACCGTCAGCACGGGAATGGCCGACAGCCGCGAGTACCTGACCCGCATCAAGGATGTCCCTGCTCTCTTCGTCGAATCCGACCTGGTCGACCCGCGGCTCTGGTCGGAGGCCCAGTTCAAGAACCGGATCGACGCCTTTTTCGAGGCGCTCGGTGCACGTAAAGCGGCCGCCCTGGTGGCGGCGAAGGGGTGAACCAATGCTCGTAGGAGGAGTTGACGTCGGCTCCACTCAGACCAAGGCGGTGGTCATGGACGACCGGCGCCGAGTGCTGGGCCGGTCGCTGATCGACACCGGCGGCATCGTCACCGCCGCCGCCGAGAACGCGTTCCAGCTGGCGGTCGCGGACGCCGGCGTCGAGCGCTCCGATGTGGTGTATGTGGTCGGCACCGGCTACGGCCGCTACAGGGTTACCTTCGGCGACACGCAGGTCACCGAGATCAGCTGTCACGCTCGCGGTGGCCAGTACCTATTTCCGAAAACTCGCACCGTCCTCGACATCGGCGGCCAGGACACGAAGGCGATCAAGATCGGGCCGGAGGGCCAGGTCCTCGACTTCTCGATGAACGACAAGTGCGCCGCCGGCACAGGTCGGTTCCTCGGTGCCGCCGCCATGGCGCTCGACATCCCGCTCGGCGAGTTGGGTGCGCTGGCGCTGGCGGCGAAGAACCCGGTCAAGATCACGACCACCTGCACCGTCTTCGCCGAGACAGAGATCATCAACTGGCTCGCGCGCGGCAAGAAGGTCGAGGACGTCCTTATGGGAGTCCACCAGGCAATCGCGACGCGCAGCATCTCGCTCCTGCGAAGGGTCGGAGTCGAAGATGAGCTCACCTTCACCGGCGGCGTCACGCGAAACATTGCGATGGTCCAAATCCTCGGAGAGATGCTCGAGACCCACCTGAACGTCAGTGAGGAGGCGCACTACATGGGCGCCATCGGCGCATCGCTCTTTGCGCTCGAGAAAGCGATGACGGGAGCCGCCGGCGCCGTCGAGGCGATGACGGTCGGCGCCCGGCTCGACTCCACCCGAGCAGCAGCGGGCGACTGCGAGGTCTGCCCCGAGCTACCCGATCGCAAGTTCGGTGACGCACAGGAACGGCTGGCCAAGCCTTCTGAGCTGATCCAGATCGGCCGGATGCGAGAGGGGGTGAAGTCGTGATCATGGTTGTCGGCATCGACGTCGGCGCGACTTACACCAAGGCGTTCGCGCTCGATGAGGATAAGAACGTCATCGGCCGCTCAATGGTCAAGACCGGCTTCAACCTGGCAGGAGCCGCAGAGCGAGGTTACGCGGAGGTTCTCACCTCGGCGGGTCTCGCTGAAGAGGAGGTCGACTACGTCGCCTCGACCGGCTACGGGCGCTATGTCGTACCCATGCGGGATCTTCAGATCACAGAGCTGACGTGTCACGCCAAAGGCGCGTGGCACCAGTTTCCGCAAACGAGGACGGTGCTCGACGTCGGCGGTCAGACGGTCAAGGCGATCAAGCTCGACGAGCGCGGCAAGGTTCGCTCATTCCGCCTCAACGACAAGTGCGCTGCCGGTACCGGCGCGTTCCTCGAGAAGACCGCCCGCTACATGGGGCTCGACCCCGCCGAGATCGGCTCACTGGCGATGGTCTCCAAAGAGCCGGTAACGATCTCGAGCGTCTGCGCCGTCTTCGCCGAGTCCGAGGTCATCAACCACCTCACCAGCGGCACCAGGCCGGAGGACATCATGTACGGCGCCGTGCTTTCGCTGGCCGGCCGCGCGCACCAATTGATGAAGCGCGTCGGAATGGAGCCCGAGTTCACCTTCTGCGGCGGGATGAGCCGCAACGAAGCCTTCGTCAAGGCAATCAAGCACGAGCTGAAAGCTCCCGTCAACGTCCCCGACGGGGATATGGGGCATTTCAACGGTGCCCTGGGTGCCGGCTTGCTCGCCCTCGACCGGGTGCGCAAGCTGCAGGCGGCCGGGGAATGGACAAATCGCAGCCATAGAGCTGTACAAGGAGTTTCCGCATGAGCACGTTCAAACCTCGACCGGCCGCCGACTTTGGTTTCGAGCAAATCCTCTACGAGAAGGGCGATTGGGTCGCCCGGGTCACGATCAACCGGCCCGAGGTCTACAACTGCTACTCCGCGCAGACCCTACAGGAGATGACGATCGCTTTCCGCGACGCCGCGTGGGACGACACGGTCGCGGTGGTGGTCTTGACGGGCGCGGGCGAGAAGGCCTTCTGCACCGGCGGCGACGTGGCTGAATACCAGTCGCAGTACCTGAAGCGCCCCCGCGACTACTGGAAGTACATGGGGCTGTTCCACGACTGCCACGACCAGCTCCGCAAGATTGGCAAACCTGTCATAGCACGTATCAACGGGATCGTTGCGGGCGGAGGCAATGAATTCAACATGGCTTGTGACCTGGCCGTGATGGCCGACCACGCGACCATCCGTCAGGTCGGCACCAAGGTCGGCAGCGTCGCCGCGGGCGGCGCGACTCAGTGGCTTCCGATCATGGTCGGCGATCGCCGCGCCCGAGAGATGCTGTTCACTTGCGACCCGATCGACGCGAAGACCGCGCTCGACTGGGGCCTGGTCAACCGCGTCGTGCCTTACGCGGAGCTGGACGCCGCCGTCGACGTGCTCGCGCAGAAGCTGATCGACAAGTTTCCCGAGTGCACGCGCTACACCAAGGAGGCCGTCAACTACTGGAAGGACCTGTCATGGTCGGCCACGATCGGACACGCACGCGATTGGCTCAGCCTTCACTTCGCGACCCTCGAACCGTGGGAGGGCATGACCGCCTTCGTCGAAAAGCGGAAGCCTGACTACCGGGGCATTCGACGGAAGGCAGCCGAGGGTGGTTCGAGTGAGTTCGTGTGGGGACCCTATGTCGGGGCCTGCGGCTCGTGCGGAGCCAAAGGGATTCCGGCCGATTTCGCCTTCTGCGGCAACTGCGGCGCGGCGTTGGAGAAGGTCCCGGTGGGCGCTCCCGCCGGCGCATCCAACGGGCGGTAGGGATCGTGTTCCTCAGCTCGGCCGAGGCGATCGAGAGACTGGTGCCGCAGGGTACCGGTCTCCTCGCCGTCGGCGGCATGCATATGCACAACAACCCGATGGAGCTGGTGCGGGAGCTGGTCCGGCGCCGGCGTGGCGTCCGCCGCCTTCTCACCAGCCCTTCCGCGTCGCTGGCCGCCGATCTTTTGATCGGCGCAGGCCTTGTCGACGAAGTCGCCACGGCCTACATCGGTTTCGAGCATCTTGGCCTCGCCCCCGCCTACCGTCGTGCGGCCGAGTCGGCAGCGATCAATGTGGTCGAGCTGTGTGAGGCGGCGATCGTCCACGGCCTCTACGCGGGGGCCGGCGGTCTGCCGTTCATTGCTCTACCGGCGGGCCTCGAGCTGTCGGACGTCAGCAGCGCCAACCCTGAGCATTTCCGCACGCTTACCGATCCATTCACGGGCGATCGGGTGCTGGTCGCGGCACCGCTCCGGCCCAACGTATCGCTGATCCACGCCATCGCCGCGGATGAGCGCGGGAACGTCTTCTTTGCCGGCGCGCACTTCACCGATCGGTTGATGGCGATGGCGGCGAAGACGGTGATCGTCCAGGTGGAGCGAATGGCCGAAGCCGGCGAAATCGCCGCTCAACCAGCCGAAAGTGTCCTGCCAGGCTTCCTGGTCACCGCGGTCGTCGTCGCTCCGCGCGGCTGCCTGCCGACCGCATCGCACGGCGCATACGGGTACGACGAGCCGGGACTTCGCGCGTACCTAAAGCTTGCCCGCACCGCAGAGGGCTTCACCGAATATGTTCAGGTCAACGGGATGGCCCCGTCGGAGGTGACGGCATGAGCACCGCAGTCGAAGTCGAGTACTCCACCGGAGAGCTCATGGCCGCCGTTATGGCGCGCCACCTGCGTCCGGGTGAGGTCGCGATCATGGGCGCTGTGAGCGCGCTGCCGCAGGCAGCCTGCCGGCTGGCGCAGCTTACGTCGGCGCCAGGCCTGTGGTTCATCGCTGGCGGAAGCGGTGCGGTGAATCCGCACCTCGACCCGTTGGTCGCGTCCAGCTGCGACGAGCGGCTGCTGGACGCAGATGCGGTCATGACGCTCCCGGATGTGATCCTGGTCGAGGGACGGGGGGACCTGATCGACATTTTCTTTGCAGGCGGTCTGCAGATCGACGCGCACGGCAACTGCAACCTGGGCCCGATCGGGCCCTGGCGCCACCCCACTCTGCGCGGACCGGGAGGTGTCGGCCTTCCTTTCGTCTCACGGGCCGGGCGAGTCGTCATCTACTCGATGTCGCACGACCGCCGAACCTTTGTCGAGCACGTTGACTTCGTGAGCGGACCTGGCTTCGCCGCCGGCTCCGTAGCGCTTCACGGCGGCGGTCCGGCGCTGATCGTCACCCCGCTGTGCACGATGGACTTCGATTCCGACACTCACCTCGCCCGGCTGGCCACCCTACACCCAGGGGTCACCCTGGCCCAGGTACTTGAGTCGACAGGCTTTGCTCCCATCGTCCCGCCGAAGCTCGAGACCACCCCGGTGCCGACGCCGGACCAACTGGCAATTCTCCGCGGCCTGGATCCGACCGGCCTGCTGCGTGGGGGCGCGTGACAGTGAAGCGCTATGAGGATCAAGTCGCGATCGTCACCGGAGCCGCCAGCGGCATCGGCCGGGCGACGGCACTCCGCCTGGCCGCAGAGGGCGCGGCGGTCGTGATCGCGGATGTCAACATGGAGGGCGCCGGCGTCGTCGCCAATTCGATATCGGATGGTGGTGGCCGGGCACTTGCCCTGCACGTCGACGTCACGGATGCCCCGGGAGTCAGGGCGATGACCGCTCGAGCCGTCGCCGCATTTGGCAAGGTCGACATCCTCATCTCCAACGCGGGTTGGGATCGGGCCGGACCGTTCGCCGACACCGACGAGGAGCTCTGGGACCGTGTCATCGCCGTCAACTACCGCGGTCACCTGGCCACCTGTCACGCCGCTCTTCCTTATATGAGGGAGCGGGGCGGGGGAAGGATCGTCACGGTCGCCTCAGACGCCGGCCGGGTGGGCTCGAGCGGCGAGGTCGTCTACTCGGGCGCCAAGGGCGCAGTCATAGCGTTCACCAAGGGCCTGGCTCGCGAGGTTGCCCGCTACGGGATCAACGTCAACTGCGTGGCGCCGGGCCTGGTTGACACACCGCTTCTCGCCGGGATAGTCGAGGGTAACGAGAAGTTGATCGCGGCGATCGTCCGCTCCATTCCTCTTCGGCGCACCGGGGTTCCTGAAGAGGTCGCGGCGGCCATCTGTTTCTTCGCGTCGCCCGATGCGGCCTACATCACTGGCCAGACCCTGAGCGTCAACGGCGGCTTGACAATGCCTTGAACCTGACATGTGGGGGTTGATGGCGTGGAATCGATCATGGAAGACCTATTGCGGCAGCATCGTGGCGCTGAGGCGATGCTGGTCAAGCTGGCGGCCGGCGTGGGTCGAGTGCAGCGCGAGGGCGTGAATGGAGCGGGTGTCCTAGACGACCTCCGTGAGCTACGACGTGAGATACAAGGGGAGGTCTTGAGCCACTTTCGCGAAGAAGAGCAAGCGCTCTTCCCGGTGTTGGGCAGGCATATCGACAGCGCGTCGGGTCCGATCGCGATGCTGATGGAGGAACACGCGATCTTCCGCCAGCTCGAGCTCCAGTTCGAGGAGGCGGTTGCGGCCCTCGAAGCCGGCTATGGTGACGGTTGGGAGGAGAAAGTGTGCGACGCCGGCGACTCGATCGCGCGACTGCTGCCGCCACATATAGAAAAGGAGGAAAGCGTTCTCTTCCCGATGGCCACGGACGTGCTGAGTGCGGACGAGTGGGATCAGGTGCGGCGGCTCTGGAAGGAGGCGCTCGCCGCGGTCACCTCCTGAGAGCGGCGGTGATCCCAAACATGAGGTTGGCTGGTCTCTCGGCGAGCCGGCGCAGGTACCACGCGGCCCACTCCGAGCC
The DNA here is from genome assembly GCA_003139695.1 of Candidatus Dormiibacterota bacterium. GTDB lineage: Bacteria > Chloroflexota > Dormibacteria > Dormibacterales > Dormibacteraceae > Palsa-872. The sequence goes on from PLJM01000017.1 coordinate 53,453, forward strand.
ATAGCTGATCAGAACGGCTCCCCGGTGCCCCTCGGCGACCAACGCCGACAAGTCGGCGTTGCGGATGCCGAACAACATGGCGATCTCGTAGCGGTCGCGGGCGACCTCGGCGGTGGCCAGGATCGACCTCAGAAGCTCGACGTCGTGCGTCGCGAGCGTGGGCGGCGGGTGGCCGTGCCCGGCTTCTTCAAGCAGTTGCAGCGCGATCAGCCTGTAGGCACTCGACACCTCGCCTCGTGATTGGAACGCGATCGCTGCGGGTTCCTTGTACGCGCCTTTGACCAGCCTGATCCGAGGCTGCAGCAGCACAAGGCTCTGCAGATCGGAGGGAGTCCGGCGCAGGTAGGCCTGCAGGCAGAGGCCGACATTATCGTGCCGCTCACGCAGCCGGCGGTAAGCCTCCAGCGTCTCGGCAGTTGAGGCGCTCCCCTCCATATCGATCCAGATAAGTCGCTCGACCTCTGCGGCAGCGCCGGCCAACCTGTCGAGGTTTACGTCCAGGAGTGCGTTGTTGACGCCCAGACCCAGCTGCGTGAGCTTGACCGATGGATGAGTCGGCAGGTGCCGATGGGAGATGGCCGTCAATGCGTCCAGGTAATGGCGGGTGACCTCATCCGCCTGCTCCTGATCGGTGACGTCCTCGCCGAGCAGCGTCAACAGAGTGGAAATGCCGCGGTCAGCCATCCCCGTCGCGGCTGCGAGCGCATCGTCCAGGCCTTCGCCCGGCATGAAGCGAGAAACTGCACGGCGGGCCATTGCCGAGCGGCCGAGCCAGTCGCGTACCCGGCCGCTTTGGGATGCTCGTAGGAGGACCCCCTTCACCATGTCTGCGTCGGCCTTGCCGCTGGACCCATACCTAACTGTTGCCGCCTTCCTGGATGGTTGGTCTAACCGAGGAAAACGCCCGGGATGAGCCAGCCGGCGGCGAAGTGACGGCCTGTCACCTTTTCAGCATTCAGGGCAATCCAGTGCAGCCTGGTGCCGGGCGCGAGTGGATCCAACCGGAGCTGGCGTAATGCCCGGCTGCGAGCATCTTCAGCGTCGGTGATCTCCTCGAGCGGACCCGCAGCAGTCACGCTCCATCCTTCACGTGCGTGCGGATCGTAGCCGTCGATCTCGAAGCAAGCCACGGTGCCCGGGCCGTGCGCCAGCTTGCTGCCCGGTTCGGTACGGAAGACGATCGCTTTCTCACCCACCGCGTAATTCACGGGAAATATTTGGGGACGGCCGCTGATCACGATCGCCAACCTGCCAAGTTGGTGAACCTGTAGATGTTGCCAACAGTCCTCCTCGGTGAGCTCGAGCACTCCCGCCGAGGATGATCTGGCCCCGGCGCGCCCTAACGACCGGACATCTTCCGCGGGCGTGTGACCCATCTCACGTCCATGCTTAACATCCCATCCCTTCGGCGCCGAGGGTCGAAAGCCTCACAAGCGTGGGGACTCTCGGCCCTCCCTGGCGGCGATCATCAACCTCAGCATCTGATCCAAAGTGTTTTTGCGATCTTATGTGGATGTGGCACGCCCGATCGAGGAGGTCGAGGTTGAGATGGCGGCCGGTGTCGAAAACTGGCTGCCTGACATGGCCAGGGGTGCGAACGGGGCCGGGGAGAAACTTCTCTCGGAGCTGGGCTTCAACCTGGGCAAACGCCGAATCGGCAGGCAAATCACCGTAGAAATCGGCGCACCCAAGGCCACGACGGGGCTGATGTTCTTGCCCATCCGCTGGCGATCCGCGACCGAGTCCGGACTGTTCCCGACTCTGGACGGCGTGTTGGAGGTCGCCGCGTTGGGCGCCGCCAGAACACTCCTGGGCCTCAGCGCCGACTACCAGCCACCTCTCGGGCTCATCGGGAAGATCGCCGACCGGGCTCTGTTTCACCGGGTCGCCGAGGTGACCGTCAAAGACTTTCTCGAGCGGATCGGCGCGCGGCTCGCGCAGACCAAATAACGTGCAATTCCGTGGCGACGAAATGATCGGGCCCGACTCGTTTCACACGATCATCGAGCCGTTCAAGATCAAGACGGTCGAACCCATACGGATGACCTCCCGCGACCAGCGGGCCACATTCTTGAAGGAGGCGGGCTACAACCTCTTCCGACTCGCCTCTGACAACGTGCTCATCGACCTCCTGACCGACTCCGGCACTGGCGCCATGAGCTCCGAGCAGTGGGCGGGGATGATGCGCGGCGACGAGGCCTATGCGGGCTCCAGCAGCTTCTTCCGTTTCGAGAATGCGATCAAGGAGCTGACGGGATTCAAGCACGTCATACCAACCCATCAGGGCAGGGCGGCTGAAAGGATACTGTTCTCCGTCACATCTGGACCCGGCAAGGTCATCCCAGGCAACCATCACTTCGATACCACCCGGGCGAACATCGAAGTCACCGGGGCTGAGGCTCTCGATCTCCCCTGCGAGGAGGCTGCCGACCCATCGCAGCCGGCGCCATTCAAGGGCAACATCGACCTGAAACGGTTGGAACCCCTGCTTCAAGCCCGAGCTCGACAAGTACCCATGTGCATCATCACGCTGACCGACAACACCGGTGGAGGGCAGCCGGTGTCGCTGCGCAATCTCCGCGATGCGCGGGCGCTGCTCAACCAGCACGGGGTTCCGCTGATACTCGACGCCGCCCGCTTCGCTGAGAACGCGATGTTCATAAAGATGCGCGAGCCGGGGAATGCCGGCAGGACGCCTCGAGAGATTGCCCGCGAACAGTTCTCTTACGCCGACGGCTGCTTGATGAGTGCGAAGAAGGACGGGATCGCCAACATTGGCGGCTTTCTGGCGTTGAACAACGACAACTGGGCCGACAACGCCCGGCAGCTCCTGATCCTGACTGAAGGCTTCACGACATACGGCGGTCTTGCGGGGCGGGATCTGGAAGCGATCGCCCAGGGTCTCGAGGAAGTCCTACATGAGGACTACCTTCGCTACCGGCTGCGCAGCGCGGAGTATCTCGGCGCGGGGATCCGTGATGCTGGCATACCGATTGTCGAACCGCCAGGCGGCCATGCCGTATATATCGACGCGCGAGCGATGCTGCCCCATGTGCCACCCGAGCTCCTGCCAGGCCAAGCGTTGAGCTGTGCACTCTATGTCGAAGGCGGCGTGCGCTCGATCGAGGTCGGGAGCGTCATGTTCGGCCATACCGATCCTCAAACGGGGCAACAGGTGCCTGCGGACAAGGACCTTGTGCGCCTGGCCCTGCCGAGGCGCGTCTACACCCAGAGCCACGTCGACTACGTGATCGAGGTGGCGCAATTCCTGGCCCGGAACCGGGCGGCGATCGGAGGCTACCGGATCATGTCCGAACCGGCCGCGCTGCGCCATTTCACCGCCGTCTTCGAGCCAATCGGCCCGGTCACTTGCTGATCACCTCGACTGGGTAGCCGACCTACGGGTTTCCTCCTGCCCACCGGTGATGGACTGGAGCTGGACGACGTGCGCCTCGAAGATTTGCCGGGCCACATCCAGCAGCTTGTTGACCTGACGATCGCGAAGTCGGTAAAAAATGACATTGCCCTTCCTACGGGTGTCGACCAGGTTCTTCATCCGCAGGATGGCGAGCTGTTGAGAAACCGACGAGCCCTCGGCCGACAGTGCCAGCTGCATCTCGGTGACGCTCTTCTCGCCGTCGCGGAGAAGCTCGAGGATGCGGATTCTGGCCGGGTGTGCGAGGGCCTTGAACAGCTCGGCCTTAAAGCTTTGCAATGAACCAGTCATATCTTTGAAGATTCTAAACTACTGCAGATGTTCGCTGGTGCGTTTGCTACAATATCGCAAGATTCAGATGTATGGGGAACCGCGTCAGTGATCCAGGGAGTCCACGCACAGAGCGTTGTTTTCATCGGCCCGGAGTCGGTTGCCGGCTTGCTGCAGGGGGGACTCTGGCGGGGGCCCCAAGGCCGTGCCTCCACTGCCGAGCTCGCCTTCACTGGCACCTGCCCAGACCGGTTGGTCGTGCGGATCGGACAGATTCGGTCGTCAAAGAGGTCCGCTTCCTGCAGCTTCCAGCTGGAGTCCCCAATAGAGCGCTTCAAACCTAAGGTCACGGGCACTCTTGAGTTCATCGAGGCCCCGGCGCGCGGCCGTACCAAGGTCATTCTTCAGGGTACGGCAGATCGCGCTCTGGTCGGCACGCAGGCGCCGACCGAGGCTGTCCGAGGAGTCGCCAATGAATATGTCCGCCAAATGCTCGATGAGATTGCAAAGAGGCTAGAGGAGCTGGTTACGAGCGAGCCCGCCAAGGCCAAAGGCTGACCGCAACCGCCTGACCCGCGAGAACTCGCTGCTACCGCCCGGGAATATTGCTGATCTTTTTATGGCGGGCGCCGTACTTGTGCGGAATGAGGAAGGTCCAGCCCAAGAGCGGCCGGCCGGACGTCGATGCGGCCATACGCGGCGGCGATTGGACCCAACCAATGGATGGTGAGGGTGCTCCAGAACAGGCGACGCTCAAGCAAGCGCTCTACTGGAGGCAGATTTATACCGAGATCCTAGCCATGGAGGAAAAGGTGCTCGTCCGCATCCGCCAATTGATGCTCACCCAGTCGGGCGTGGCCCGCCGCGAGGTCGAGCTGACCAGCGTGCCGGTCGTCATCGGCCAAGTCGAGAGGTTTCGGCAGCGCCTTGGATACTGGGAGGCGCGGGTACAGCAGGTCGGCGGCGATTCTCGCCTGGAACCTTAGACGAGTCAGCCCGTGGCTTCCGACTAAGCGACTGAAATCTTTGGCTGCTGGAGCACCAAGCGGTAACCCTTACCCTTCTCGTTGACCACCTCGCACACGCCTTTGAACGGCAAAAGCTTTTGCCGAAGCCGCGCCACGTAGGTGCGGAACTGCTCGATCGACGCTTCGGGGCCCCAGGCCGGCAGAGCCACGTCCTCGGCGGCGAAGAACTGACTCGGATTGGCCAGCAAAAATGAGAGCAGCTGCCACTCGCGCTTCGTCAAGGAGGCTGTGGCCGCATCGCTCTTAACCGTTCGCTGCTTGGCGTCAAAGACGAGGCCGCCCAATTCGATTTTGGTGGCGATCGAAACCACCGAGGCGACGTCCGGACCGCGCAGCACCGACTTGATCGCCCCGATCAGAGCGTCCGGGACGAAAGGCTTTGGCAGAACTTGGCTTGCACCCGCTTCGTAGGTTTCGAGGGTTGCTCCGGCATCGTCGGACGACTCATCGAGCAAGATGAAAGGGGACCGAGCCGAAGCCTTCAACTCACCGAGTTGCTTGGGGGTTACGCGGGAGTCGGCGCTCATGCCGAGAATGACCAGGTCGAACTTCCGGGGCCTCTCAAGTTGCAGCTTCGCTGCGTCAAACTCAGCCACACTCTCAAATTCCCCTCCCGACAGCTCGACCACATGTGAGATGACGGAACGGTAACCGGCGTTAGCGTCGACGACCAGGATGCGGGGCAGTTTGGCTCGCTGCCGCGGCCGAGTCTTTCTCTTTCCCATTGCACTCCCTATTGCGGTTCATGGCCGTCGCTCAAATTATGCGGTGGCGTCAACCGGTCGCTAATTGTCGAGGCGGAGCTCCAGGGAATAGCCGCGACCCGCCTGGTCGACCAGATCGCACGGGATTTCCAATTCCGCAAGGATCATTTGCACGCGCCGGACGTAGTTGCGGACCTCCTCCGGGAAGAGGGCGGGCCCGGCCCAGGCCTGGCTCAGGATCTGGTTGACGGTGAAATAGCGGTTTGGATGATCAAGCAGGAATTGGAGGAGCTGAAACTCCCGCGCGGTGAGCGTAGCCTCCCCACCCTTATAGCGAATCATTCGCCCCTCTGGATCCAGCCAGAGGCCGTCGAGATCCCAAACGCGTCGTGTCCAAATCTCGAGCCGTTTCTGATAGCCGTCCATCGGGCTCTCGATGATCTTGAGGTCCGCCTGTGCTGCCCTCTGCGCGACTGGCTCCAGCTTGGCTACATTGCGCCTGACCCGATCGAGGATTCCCCGTTTGAATTCGAGGAGATCGACATAGATGCTCATCCAATGGCGGGCGTCTTCACTACGGGTGGTTCCAATGTCTTCACCCTCGAGCGGCGGGGAACCTTCATCCATCACTGGCGCGACGAAATGTGGCACCCGGACTGGGCCGCTGTCAGCAAAATTCGGTGTTTCGCTGCATTACAAATATTGCGCACTCCCTCCAGGAGAATTCGCGCTAGCGACTGAACTGCAGCAGCCGTTCACAGATGGTCTGGGACGGTAAGCTCTTCGGTTTCTAAAACCGCTTGCGGGCGGCTGTCGGAAGAGGGCCTATTTCGTTCAGCCAGGCCGGCGACGACCGATTAAGCCACCGAGCGAACCAAGGTCATGCTATCGACAGTTGAGGTGATCGACCTCGCAGTAGGCGGGCACAGCGTCGAGGCACCTGCGCGGGCTTAGGCGGTGTGGTTCCGCACGCAAGCGGTTCGGTGAAACACGAGCGTGGCTACTGAGCAATGAGATTCGGGATACCACCGGCTCCGACCTCGAGGTCTGCCCACATGCCGCTGGCCTCGTTGCCGTCGACCAGCGATGCGATGCGATAGCCGCCGGTCGCCGTCGGAGTGAACGTGAAGCTGGCTGACTGGCCGGGATCCAAGCCGCGGCGAGGGTTCGAGGTGGACCAACCGGGCTGAACCGGTGCAGTTGCTTCGCCGTCGGCGACGACAGCGCACGAGTTGGGCACCGTCCCGTGGTTGACGCATTGAATAGTCACCTGCCACTCCGTTGGGACCGTGAGCACCAACGCGCCGTTTCCGTAGCCGTCGTAGTTGAACTGGATGTCGGTGGCAGGATGGCCTGCGATCAAGGTGACGACGGCAGTCCGCGTCGCTGCATCGACGTGGATGAAGGTCTTTGGATCGGGCGCGGTGCCGGGTCCGGTTCCAGCCAGAGGGTCGCACGAGGACACGCCCAACAGGAAGAGTGTTCCCAGCAGAAGGAAAGCTCCCAATCCACCGCCGAGGTTGGTCCGGTCGTGGAAATGAATCGACACCATAAAACAGCATGCACTTTCAATCCAGTGTGTTGCGAGCTTCACATTCCATGCTGGCAGGCACAACCGTGTGCAGACGAATTAGCGGACGTGCGAGCATCGTGCTGTGGTGAGCGTTTGGCGGCGTGCTCTCGATAAGAGACCTTGTTGTCCTACGCTGATTGGCGCCACCTGATGTCTAGCTCGCCGCCCAGCGCCGCCCGTCCGCCAAGACTCTCGAAGCCTGCGCAGCAGAAAACGCCCGCCCCTGTGCTACAGAACCCATTCCGCTCGAGACGCCTTTGGATCACCCTCGGCTTACTCCTGCTGATCAATATCTTCGTGACAAACGTGCTGTTTGCGCCGGCGCAACCAACCACCGTGACCCTGCCGTATGACGTATTCAAGCAGCAGGTTGCCGCCGGCAACGTGATCAGCGTGACTACAACCGGCGATGCAATCACCGGAGTCACCAAAACTCCGGTCAAGGAGTCGCCAACCAGCACGGTCAGCGCGACGCACTTCTCCACGCAGCGGCCCTCATTCGCCGATGACAGCCTGGAGCCTCTTCTGGAGCAGCACGGGGTCACCATCAACGCTAAGCCCGAGAACCCTCCGCCTCCGCTCTGGCTGACGTTGCTCCTGAGCTTCGGGCCGACCCTATTGATCGTGGTCGCAGTGCTCTACTTCATTCGCCGCGCTGCAAGTGCTGGTGGCGCGGGTGGCTTGCTCGGCGCGTTTGGTCAGAGCCGGGCGCGGCTGTATGACCCCGAACGGCCCGGGACGACGTTCGCTGACGTAGCAGGGATCGATGAGGTCCGGCAAGAGCTCGAAGAGCTAGTCGACTTCTTACGGGAGCCGCAGAAATATGAGCGCCTCGGCGGAATGGTCCCGAAGGGCGTTCTCCTTATCGGGCCGCCAGGCACCGGCAAGACTTTGCTGGCTCGCGCCGTCGCGGGCGAGGCAAAGGTGCCCTTCTTCAGCCAATCCGCATCGGAGTTCGTGGAAGCAATTGTTGGCGTCGGCGCCTCGCGCGTGCGGGATCTGTTCACAAAGGCGCGCCAAGCCGCGCCCGCGATCATTTTCCTCGACGAGCTTGACGCCGTCGGCCGTAGCCGTAGCTCCGGCTTTCGCATCGGTGGCAACGATGAACAAGAACAGACGCTCAACCAGATCCTTACGGAAATGGATGGGTTCGAGCCAGGGAAAGGAGTCATCGTCCTGGCTGCAACCAACCGGGCGGATGTTCTCGACCAGGCCCTCCTTCGGCCCGGTCGCTTCGATCGCCGTGTGACGCTCCAGCCGCCGGACCGGCGCGGCCGCGCCGCGATTCTGAAAATTCACACGGCAAAGGTGCCACTGGGCCCCGACGTCGACCTCGATGCGATCGCCGGTGCCACCCCCGGGCTGGTGGGTGCCGATCTCCGCAACCTCGCCAACGAGGCGGCCCTCGGCGCCGCTCGCAAGGGCGAGTCTGCCGTCACCTCTGCTGACTTTTTCGAGGCCATCGACAGGATTCTGCTTGGAACCGAGCGTCACCTGATGCTGACCCCAAGCGACCGCGAACGTGTCGCCTATCACGAGTCGGGGCATGCCCTCCTGGGCTTGCTGATACCCGGTGCGGACCCCGTCCGCAAAGTGACGATAATTCCGCATGGCGGAGCACTGGGAGTCACAGTCCAGAGCCCTGTCGACGATCGCTTCAACTATGGCGAGGATTACGTGCGCGCTCGGATCGTGGGCGCCCTCGGCGGCAGGGCGGCGGAGCAGTTGGTCTACAACACACTGACCACGGGCGCGGCGAGCGACCTGCAACAGGTCACGATGATTGCTCACGAGATGGTGGTGAGATGGGGGATGAGCCCCAAAATCGGACCACTCGCGTTCAGGGAGAACGGTTCGGGCGATGGTCTCGGACTGACGCGACCCTACAGCGAAGCCACAGCAAGGGAAGTTGACACCGAGGTCAAGCGCATCGCCGATGAATGTTTTGCCGACGCTGTGCGACTCCTGACTGAACATCGAGAGCAGTTGGAAGCCCTTGTCCAGGCCCTCTTGAAGGAGGACTCTTTGGGCGAGGAGCAGATTCTCGCCGTCACAGGTCTAAAGGCGGCCGCCTCTGACACAAACCGCTCAGGCTGAGGCCTCCGACGGAGGCCCGCAGGGCAAACTCCATAGCAACTGGGGGCAGTTATGCGGCGCGGAAGATTGCTGCTTTTGTTACATCAGCTGGGTGAACATGGTCGTGTCAGGGCGGAGGGGTGCCGTCGTAAGACCGCCCCTTCGGCTTGGCCAAGCGACCCTCCGACCGCGGGCTAGCGCGCGGCCGCGAGCCCTGCCTCGGCCACCTCCATATCTTGCTTGTAATGGCCTCCACTTACTCCGATCGCGCCTACGATCACCTCGCCGGCCTTGATCGGGTAGCCCCCTCCAAAAACGACGAGCCGATCAATCCCTCCGACGGCGCCGGCCGCCAGCGGCGGGTCATTCTTGATGAACTCATGCCAGGCGTCAGTTGAAAGCCCGAAACCGACCGCCGTATAGGCCTTGTCCTGGGCGATTTGAACACTGAGGAGGGCGGCACCATCCATCCGGCTGAAGGCCTTCAGCACACCGCTCTCATCGCATACGGCTATCACGAATGGATGACCCATCGCCTTTGCCTTCGCCTCCGCCGCGGCGACGATCCGATGCGCCGACTCGGTGCTGATGCTGGCCTTGTTGAACGTCTCGCTCATTGGTCCTCCTCCATGTCAACAACTTTGTACCGCTGCTCGAGCTCGAGAATCTCTGGTAAGCCGATGAAGTCGACGAAATCGCCGAATCGAGGAAGGTCGGAGAGGACGCCGATCGGAGAGCCGTCCTCCTTGATCCTTTTTAGCACGCCGCGCATTGCCTTGGTCGCTGCGAGCAGGGTGCTGATCGGAAAGATGATGATGGCGAAGCCCAGTTCGGTCAACAGGCTGTGTGAAACCGCTGGTGTCTTGCCCCCTTCCGCATAGTTGAAAAGAAGTGGAACTTTCGGGAAGGCGGCTGCAACAGCGCGTATCTCGGCCTCCGATTGAGGCGCCTCGATGAAAAGAATGTCGGCCCCGGCCTCCCGGTAGAGCCGAGCCCGTTCGATGGCAGCGTCCAGGCCCTCGACCGCGCGGGCGTCGGTTCGAGCGATCAGCAGGAAGTCCGGCGAGCTGCGCGCGTCACTCGCAGCGTGGATCTTGGCTGCCATCTCGTCGGGCGAGATGACCTGCTTGCCTTCCATGTGTCCGCACTTTTTGGGTGCCACCTGGTCCTCTATGTGGATCGCAGCCACCCCCGCCCTTTCGTACGCCTGAACGGTGCGGATGACGTTGATCGGGTTGCCGTACCCAGTGTCGGCGTCGGCGATCACCGGAATGTCGACTGCATCGACGATACGCCGGGCGTTATCGACCATCTCCGCCATCGTCATGAGCCCAACGTCGGGTCTCCCGAGGTATCCGGCCGAGGAACCAAAACCAGTCATGTAAGCGACCGGAAAGCCCGCCTCCTCGACGAGTCGAGCGCTCAGAGCGTCGTAGCACCCCGGGGCAAGCACCGGCGAAGCGTCATTGATCAGCTCGCGCATCTGGACGCGCGGTCTTTCGCCCGCGCGCAGCAGCCTAGCCACAGATGAATGATGGCGCGTTCCCCCGCGGCAAAACGCGCGAATCCCTGCTCCGGAGCCAAGTTGTGCGTTCAGAATCGGGTCTGTTCGCTCGGGTCGTCACCATATGAGGGCGAACTTTGGTGACAAACGCCATGGCTGACCTGACGCCCCGCTGCACTTACCGCCTCCAGCTATCCAAAGCTTTCCCTTTCGAGGCTGCGGCCAGGTGCGTCGAGTACATGTCGCTCCTCGGAGTCAGTCACGTTTACTGTTCGCCGATTCTGCAGGCCGGCCCCGGGAGCAGCCATGGATACGACGTCGTCGATCCTGGCCGGATTAGCGACGACCTGGGTGGCGAGACCGGCTTTCGTCGCTGGAGTACCGTCCTCGGCGAGCACGAGCTGAAACTGCTCATGGACGTTGTGCCAAACCACATGTCGACCGCGGGCCGAGCCAACCCGTGGTGGTGGGACATCTTGCGGAACGGCAAGGCCAGCCCTTATGCGGGCTATTTCGACATTGATTGGGATCCGGCGATGTCGAGCCTGAAAGGCAAAGTGTTGCTCGGCGTCCTAGGAGACCGCTACGGCCGTGAGCTCGAGGCGGGACGCCTGACCCTGGATGGCCAAGGCGACGAGGTCGTCGTGCGCTATCACGAGCTGGAATTTCCCATCTCGCGCGAGAGCCTCGACGGACTCGACATCGACTCCGTCGGCGAGGACCGGGATGCTCTTGATGCACTTCTTCAGAAACAGCACTACCGGCTCGCCTACTGGCGCACGGCTCAGGAAGAGCTCAACTACAGGCGCTTCTTCACTGTCGACACCCTGATCGGCCTGCACGTCGAGCTGGAGCAGGTGTTGTATGACAGCCACCGCATCGTTTTCAAGCTCCTCGCCGACAGGAGCGTAGCCGGGCTTCGCTTCGATCACATCGATGGATTGCGAGATCCGGAAGGCTACCTCAGCAGCATGCGGGCGGCCTTTCCCAACGGATACATGGTCGTCGAGAAGGTGTTGGGCTACGACGAGCATCTGGTCAGCACGTTTCCTGTCCAGGGCACGACAGGTTATGACTTCATCACACACGTTGACGGCCTTTTTATCGAGTCCCGGAACGAAGAGGCGATGACGGCTCTGTATCACGAGTTCACGGGTGAGTCACAGCCATTCTCCGAGGTGGCGCGCAGCTCCAAGCAAGAAATGATGGCCATCGACCTTGCGCCCGACCTCGAGCGCCTGACCACCCTGTTGGTCGAAATCTGCGATCAGTACCGCCTCCAGCGCGACCGGACACGTCGCGAACTGCAGGATGCCATTCGCGAGATCGCCGCGGCGCTGACCGTCTACAGGACTTATGTGCGACAGGGCTCTAACGCCGAGGACGATCGGCGCCGGGTGTCGCTCGCCGTGGAGGAGGCGCTTAGCCACCGCCCGGACATCGAACCCGACCTCATGGCCTTTGTTGGCGAGTTGCTCTTGATGGAGCACGACGGCACAGCGGAACGCGAATTCGCAGGGCGTTTCCAGCAGTTCACGCCCGCCGTTATGGCCAAGGGTGTGGAGGACACGGCCTTCTATCGCTACCATCGCCTCGTCTCGCTGAACGAGGTCGGCGGAGACCCAGGCCAATTCGGTCGACCGGTGGAGGCATTCCACGACTACTGCGTGCGGATCGCTTCACACTGGCCGGCCACAATGCTGACGCTGTCGACGCACGACACCAAGCGGAGCGCCGACGTCCGCTCGCGGCTCGATCTGCTCTCGGAGATCCCTCTCGAGTGGGGCAATGCGGTGCGGGGATGGGCAAAGCACAACGAGCAACATCGCTCGCACGGATACCCCGACCGAAATATCGAATACCTGATGTACCAGACGCTGGTCGGAGCATGGCCTGTCGATGTCCAGCGCCTGACTCAATTCCTTCTGAAAGCCGCTCGCGAAAGCAAGGTCCACACATCGTGGATCAACCCTGTCGCGGCATACGAGGACGCCCTGACGCAGTTCGTCGCCAGCGTCATGGTCGACGCCGACTTCCGAGGCGACCTGCAGACCTTCATCGAGCGCTCCCAGCTGGTCGCGCTGGGGCGGACTGCGTCGCTCGCGCAGACGACGTTGCTGCTGACGTGTCCAGGTGTGCCTGACCTTTACCAGGGCTCTGAGGTGTGGGACCTGAGCCTGGTAGATCCAGACAACCGCCGACCCGTCGACTTCGCACACCGGCAGCGCTTGCTCGCAGAGGTGCGCGATGCCGCGCCCGCGGAGGTTCTGGCTCGGATGGACGATGGCGCACCAAAGATCTGGTTGATCGCGCGCCTGCTGGAGCAGCGGCGGCGCCGACCCGAGTTGTTCGAGAGCTCTGGATACGTGCCGCTTGCAGCGGTCGGCAGCAAGGCTCGGCACGTGGTGTCATTCGTCCGTGACGACCTGCTGGTCATCGTGCCACGGCTGCTCATCGGCCTGGGTACGGATTGGGGCGATACCGACATCGTGCTGCCCGTCGGGCCGTGGATCGATCTCCTGACGGGGGCGCATCAACCGGGCGGGGCTCCCGCTGCTCTGGGTCAGATCCTTCAAACATTTCCGATTGCGGTCCTAGCCAGAGAACGGGTCTGATGCGCACCTTCCGGGTTTGGGCGCCAAAGCCCGGCCGCGTCGAGCTGGTCGTGGGTGGCCGCAGGCACGCGATGAAGCAGACTGAACGTGGTTGGTGGGAGCTTTCAGGCGTCGCGGCCGAAGCCGGAATGCGCTACGGCTTCGCGCTCGATGGTGGCGAGGCTCGTCCCGACCCCAGGTCGCCTTCTCAACCTGACGGCGTGCTTGGACTGTCCGAGGTGGTCGACCACACCGCCCACGCCTGGAATGACCGCGATTGGCGAGGCATGGAGCTCGAAGGTGATGTGCTCTACGAGCTGCATCCTGGCACCTTTTCACGCGATGGCACCTTCGACGGGATCATTGACCACCTCCCACATCTCGTGCGCCTTGGTGTCGATGCGATCGAGCTCATGCCGGTGGCAGAGTTTTCAGGCGACCGCGGGTGGGGTTACGACGGTGCCGATCTCTTTGCTCCTCACCACGTTTATGGCGGCCCCGTGGGCCTCAAGCGCCTGATTGACGCGTGCCACTCGGCTCGGATCGGGGTCGTGATCGACGTGGTCTACAACCACCTGGGGCCGGTCGGCAACTTCCTTTCTGAGTTCGGACCTTACTTCAGCGACCGTCATCGAACCGACTGGGGTGCGGCCCTCAACTTCGACGGCACCGACAGCGACGAGGTGCGGCGCTTCGTAGTCGACAACGCGCTGATGTGGATTCGCGACTATCACGTGGATGGGTTGCGGCTGGACGCCGTCCACGCGATCGTCGACCAGGCGCCGCTGCACATCCTCGAACAGTTGGCGGTGGAGGTGGGGGGGCTGTCCGCCGACCTGGGTCGCTCGACCTTCGTCATCGCCGAGTCCGAGCTCAATGATCCGCGGTTTGTCCGTAACCGGGACGCGGGTGGATATGGACTTGACGCCGCCTGGGCCGACGATTGGCACCATTCACTTCACGCGGTGCTCACCGCGGAACGCACTGGGTACTACGAGGATTTTGGCTCGCTCGAAAAACTCGGCAAGGCCCTGCGCCAAGCATGGGTGTACGACGGCGAGTGGTCGCCTCACCACCGGAAGATCCGTGGTCGGAGGGCCCCCGACCTATCCAGCCACAGCTTCGTGATCGCTGTTCAGAATCACGACCAGGTCGGCAATCGTGCGGCCGGCGACCGTATGAGCGCCCTTATGGACGAGGGCAGCCTCCAGGCTGCAGCCGCGCTGCTGCTCACAGCGCCCTTCACGCCGATGCTCTTTCAGGGCGAGGAATGGGCCTCGAGCAGCCCTTTCCAGTACTTCACCGACCACGCGGATCCCGAGCTCGGGGCCGCGGTCCGCGAGGGACGGCACCGTGAGTTCGCAGCGTTCGGCTGGCTCCCGGAGGCGATCCCCGACCCGCAGGATCGCGCCACATTCGATCGATCGAAGCTGGTCTGGGACGAGCTGGATGAGCCCTACCACCGGCGTGTTCTGACCTGGTACAGAGCCCTGATCGAGCTGCGGCGCCGGCTTCCTGTGCGTCGAGACAGCGCCGGAATCCACACCGAGGTCGACGACGATTTACGCACCATCGTGTTCGAACGAGATGGCATCAGCGTCCGGGTGAATCTGGGGAATGCCGATTGGTTGTCTCCGATCTCCGAGGGCGACCGGGTCCTGATGTCGTCCGCTTCCCAGATCAAGGCGAGCGCGGGAAGCATCTGCCTGCCACCATCGAGCGTTGTGATCCTGGAGACGCCCGCCCCTGATGCGTGATGTGCGACCGGATCCAACCGAGGTTTGGCCGGGCCGCGCCTATCCGCTCGGAGCCACTTACGACGGCTCCGGCACGAACTTCGCCCTGTTCTCCGAGGTGGCTGAGGCGGTTGACCTATGTCTGTTCGACGAGGCCGGGGCGGAGCGCCGAATCAGGATGCAAGAGCTGGATGCCTTTTCCTGGCACGCCTATCTGCCGCAAATCGGGCCCGGCCAACGCTATGGCTATCGCGTCCACGGACCCTATGCCCCTGAGGAGGGAATCCGCTGCAACCCACACAAGCTGCTGCTCGACCCCTATACGCGTGCGATCGATGGCGAGATCGACTGGAACCCCGCCTGCTACTCATACGACCTCTCAGACGAACTCGCTCCCAATCTTGAGGACAGTGCACCGCACGTCTTCAAATCGGTGGTGCACAATCCCCTGTTCGACTGGGGACGCGATCGTCCGCCCGAGACGCCCCTCCACGAGTCCGTCATCTACGAAGCACACCTGAAGGGCTTCACGAAGAACCACCCAGGCGTGCCTAAAGAGCTTCGCGGCACCTATGCCGGCTTCGCTCACCCGGCAGTGATCGATCACCTGGTGTCCCTCGGGGTGACAGCAGTTGAGCTCATGCCAATCCATCAGTTCGTCCACGACCATTTCTTGCTGGAACGTGGCCTGCGCAATTACTGGGGCTACAACACGATCGGCTTCTTCGCGCCTCACAACGGATACTCGAGCACCGGCCAGCGCGGCGAGCAGGTCAACGAATTCAAGGCCATGGTTCGCACGCTCCACGAGGCCGGTATCGAGGTCATCCTGGATGTGGTCTACAACCACACCGCAGAAGGCAATCACCACGGTCCGACCTTGTGTTTCAGGGGCATCGACAACCGGGCTTACTACCGATTGGTCGCCGGGGATCTGAGCTTCTACTACGACACGACCGGAACCGGCAACAGCCTGAACGTCAGCCACCCACACACGCTGCAGCTGATCATGGATTCGCTCCGCTACTGGGTCACCGAGATGCATGTGGACGGATTTCGTTTCGACCTCGCCGCGACCCTGGCGCGCGAGTTCCACGAGGTCGACAGGTTATCGACCTTCTTCGATCTCATCCAGCAGGACCCCATTGTCAGCCGCGTCAAGCTGATTGCCGAGCCCTGGGATATCGGAGAGGGCGGTTACCAGGTGGGCAACTTCCCGGCTCTGTGGTCGGAATGGAATGGCCGCTTCCGAGATACAGTGCGTGACTTCTGGCGAGGCGAGCCCTCGACTGTCGCGGAGTTCGCCTCGCGGCTCACGGGCAGCTCCGACCTGTACCAGAGTGATACCCGCCGGCCGGGCGCGAGCGTGAATTTCGCGACCGCGCACGATGGCTTTACCCTGCTCGACCTCGTCTCGTATAACGAGAAGCACAACAAGGCAAATGCGGAGCAAAACGCCGACGGCGAGTCGCACAACCGATCGTGGAATTGCGGCGCAGAAGGCAAGACGAATGACCAGACCGTGCTGGCCTACCGATCTCACCAGCAGCGAAATTTCCTGGCGACCCTCTTCCTTGCCCAGGGAGTGCCGATGTTGCTCGCGGGCGACGAGCTGGGCAGGACTCAGGGGGGCAATAACAACGCTTGGTGCCAGGACAACAAGGTCTCATGGGTGAACTGGTCCGCGGTCGACAGGCCCCTCCTCGAATTCACCCGCTGGTTCATTGCCTTCCGCCGCGAACATCCTGTCTTTCGTCGCCGCCGGTGGTTCCAGGGCCGGCCGATCCGCGGCACTGTGGATATCGGTTGGTTCCAGCCCGACGGCCAATCGATGACCGACGAGGACTGGACGGCAGGTCACGCCCGCTCGCTTGGCGTTTTTCTGAACGGTAGAGCGATTCAAACGCACGATGATCGCGGTCGGGCGATCATCGATGATTCATTCGTTCTGCTGTTCAATGCGCAGGCCGAACCTGTCGACTGGACGATTCCCGCCGCATTTGGGTCGACATGGCTGCTGGTCCTCGACACCGCCCGCCTTCAGCCGGAGACGGACCCCGCAGAGGTGTCCGAGCGGATAACGACCTCAACTCGATCCGTGGTGATTTTGAAGAAGGCGGCAGCCGCGCCCAGAAAGTAGCGCTCCCGGAGCGGCGCAGTCAGCTGACGGTCATGCTTCCATCGGCGAGGGGCCGGTGACGCGGTTGAGTTGGCCAACGTGCCAGTGGCCAAGGCCCCATAGGAGGGCAGCCGACCCGATGATTGTGGCCAAGCCCCCGAGTCCCAAGCCAACTCGCGCCCCAAATTGCTGGGCGACCCAACCGACGATTGGACCCCCGATGGGCGTGGTTCCCAGAAATACCATCACATACAGAGCCATGACTCGCCCCCTGAAGGCCGGGTCAGAGTTGAGCTGCAGCAGAGAGTTGGCGGTGGCCTGGAATGTGATCATCGCCGCCCCCATCGGTAAAAGAACGAGAAGCTCGATCGGCAAAGTCGGTGCCAGCGCTGCGCCGATCAGCAATCCGCCGAAGGCGACGCCGGCGAGCGCGAGCAGTCGGTGGGTAGGGCGCGCGCGATTGGCTGATACAAGCGCACCGACGAATGCGCCTGCACCCATGAAGGACATCAGAAGCCCGAAGGTGCTGGCACCAGAGTTGAAAACAAACCTGGCCATGAGCGGCATCAGCACCGAGAAATTGAACGCAAGCGTTCCCACGACCAGCATCAGAAGCAGCGGAAATCGGAGTTCCGGGCGGTTCCAGGCATAGCGAATCCCAGCTCTGATCTGGCCTCGGGCGCGGAGAGCCGGCAGGCCTCGATGGAGCTCCGAGGGGCGCATCAGAAGGAGGGCAAACACCACCGGGAAGTACGACAGGCCGTTGTAGAGGAAGCACCATCCCGTACCCACGACCGCGATGAGGACGCCGGCGACTGCAGGGCCGATCACGCGGGCCAAGGTGAACACGGCGCTGTTGAGGCCGACGGCGTTGGTGATCTGCTCCTTGCCGACCATCTCAGTCACGAAGCTCTGGCGCGCAGGGTTGTCAAAGACGTTGACGATTCCCAATGAGAACGCGAGCACATAGACCATCCACAGCTGGACGACCCCGCCAAGAGTGAGCCCCGCCAGCACCAGCGCGACAATGCCGGCCGCGCTCTGGGTCACCATCAGGAGCTTCCGCTTGTCGAGCCGGTCCGCGAGGAGGCCGCCCCAAGTGCCGAACAGGAGAATCGGCGTGAACTGAAGGGCAGCGGTGATGCCGAGGGCGATACCGCTTCCGGTAAGGTGCAGTACCAGCCACATCTGTGCAATTGACTGCATCCAGGTGCCGGTCACGGAGACGATCTGAGCCGTGAAGAAGATCCGGAAATTCCTGTTGCGCAGCGATGCGAACGTCCGGCTGAAGCCGGCTGTGACTGAGGTCACGAACCTTCCTCTACAAGGCGAAGCAGTATCGTCGCCGCTTGATCCAGCGTTTGCAGCTCCCCCATGCTGAGCGACCCGAGACGCTTCGTGA
The DNA here is from genome assembly GCA_003139695.1 of Candidatus Dormiibacterota bacterium. Lineage (GTDB taxonomy): Bacteria > Chloroflexota > Dormibacteria > Dormibacterales > Dormibacteraceae > Palsa-872. The sequence goes on from PLJM01000017.1 coordinate 71,895, forward strand.
GGTAAGCATTACGCCGGGTCCGGCTTCGCTCAAGCACTCGCTTGCCCAGCTGCGTGATACGAACCCGCACCAATCTGCCGTCGCTTGAGTCCAGCTCCCTGGCCACGAGGTTCCGCTCGAGAAGGCTGGCGGCGAGGACCGTCATGCTTGGTCTCGATACCCCTTCCGCCTCCGCCAGCTCACCCAGCGTAAGGGGCCCGCGAGAGTTGACCGATGCCAGAGCGGAAATGACCGACACCGAATGCTCCCCATCGGTTTCGCGCTTCAGGCGCCGCACCGTCCGCATCAGAGCGACCCGGAGGTTGCCTGCGACCTCGGCCGCACTGCTGATACCAGACGTCAACTGGTTAGTCATACTAATTAGTCTACATAATCAAGAGGAGGCGCTCGTGCAGCGTTCGTTCCTAATGGAGTCGGTCGTCCAATTCAGATGCCGTAGATCAACCGTGCGTTGTCGGCGAGGATCAGGCGGGCGGCGGTTCGCGCTGCATCTTTCGACAGATTGCCCGCGTCGACGGCGGCGCCAAGGCACGAACTGAGGGCCATGCGGCCCTTCTTTCCCGCGATCCACTGGAGCTCGGGCGAACCGAAGGCGTCCGACGAATAGACGACCTTGGTGAAGGGCGCCTGCTCGAGGATGGTACTGATCACCCGGCTCACGCCGGGCCCGATCATTGGGTTGAATTCGGATAAGTCGAGGTACACGTTTGGAAAGATGGTGGCCAGATATGCCCCTTCCTCGTAGAAGGGGTAGGCGCCATGGAGAAGGATGATCTTCGCGTGTCGAAGCCTCTCGTCACGAAAGACCGCCGCCAGCAGCCCCGGCCGCGCGGTCTTGATGTCGAGGTCCTGGTCGCCCATCCCCGAGTGGATCTGAAAAGGCAGATTCAGCTCGATGCTCAGCTCGAGCGCCCTCCACAGGATGTAGTCCCGCACCCGCTTGACGTCGTCCCGAGTCGAGCGAGGCACATGGATCCTCGCGAACAACCCGACCGAATCAGGGCTGCGCTTGAGTCTGTCTACTGACTTCGAGACCTCCTGGGCCGTGAGCGGCTGAAGGTCCAAACCGGTCCGGTAGGCGATTACAGTTTTGAGCGAGATGATCTTCGGGTCGGACGCGACAATCCTGATCCGCTCGTCGAAGCCTTTCTCGAGGTCCGCCAGGCTGTCGAGCTGGTCCCACAGCTCTCCGATCAGGGGTTCGATCCGGAAGAGCCCATAAGCGGGCACTCCGGTGAGTGCCTCGAATTCCTCGAGGTTGACGATCTTGGGGTTGCCGAGGTCGACAATGTTGGACTCGAGATTAATGTCGCGGTACATGCTGCGGACATATGCTTGGTAGTCGGCAACCTGCGCGGCGCGGGTCGCGATGATCGCTTCCCGGTTCGCTTCACAGCCTAGGTACCGGGCGAGGGCGTGCATCGCCTCGTGGTAGATCATCGTCTGCTGCTGGTTGATGGTTAGCTGCCGCCTCTCGTGGTCCGTTGGCGGATGGCCGCCCGAATCTAGGAAGTCGATCCAGTCCCCACCTAGCGAGAAGGTGGCCAGGGGATCGAAGGTGGGCTGATTCGACTCCGGCTTGAATATGTGAACGTGCTGATCGATCAACGGCAGGTCGTTCAGTTCAAGCATCGCCGCCTCAGGACCACTCCAGGTAGGTGGCGCGCTCCCAGTCGCCAACCTCGAGTGCGTACGCGGCGGCCTCTGATCGCCGGATTCGCAGGAAGCCGGGGCCGATGACCGGCCCCAGCGCATCCATGAGGACCGCATCTGCCTCGAGGGCATCGAGCGCCTCTGGGGCCGAGCGCGGCAGCAGCTCAAGTCCGCGAGCCGACGCGTCGGCCTCGCTGAGGTGGCCGATGTCGTCCGTGGTCGGTTCGCCGAGGGGAAGGCTTTGCTCGATGCCGTCCAGGCCGGCGGCGAGAAGACCGATGAGCGTGAGATAGGGGTTTCCGGTGCCGTCGCCGGCTCGGAATTCGACATGCTTGCTGCCCGAATCAGGTACACGAACGAGTACTGCACGGTTGCTCCCGCCATAACAGATGTGGCTTGGTGCCCACGACCCGGGAAGGAGCCGCTTGTAGGAGTTCACAGTTGGCGCCGCGAGACCGCTCAAACCACGAGCGTGCTTGAGAAGGCCGGCGACGAAGGAGGTGCCAAGAGGGCTGAGACCCACCGGCCCATCGCCCTGAATGGCGTTGAGCCCGCCCGATGACAACACTCCCAGGTGAACATGGAGGCCTGAGCCGGGCATGTCGGCGAAGGGCTTAGGCATGAAGGTCGCGATGAAACCGGCGGCGCGCGCGAGTGCCCGTAACTCTTCCTTCACTGTCATCAAGTCATCGGCGGCTCGGAGCGGCGGCTGATGCGCGATGTTGATCTCGAACTGTCCTGGTCCAAATTCCGGAGCCACCTGCTCCAATTCGACTCCCATCTCCGCCAGGGAGGTCATCACCAGCGACATCAGCTGGCGCTGGCTCTCGAGCGCGTTGAGTGAGAACATCTTCGCTCGCGCGGCAGGCTTGTAGCTTTCATCGGTCGTGGCCAGCAGGTAACACTCGGGTTCGAAGGCCACCCGTAACGCCAGGCCGCGACTCGCGTAACGCGCGTCAACCGCAGAGAGGGCGGCCCGGGCACAGCCGGCCCAGGGCTGGCCGTCGGCGTCGTACAGGAACGAGTAGGTGCGCGCCGCACCCGGATGGTGGGGCACCCGCGCGTACGTAGCGGGGTCGGGGACCGCCAGGAAGTCGCCCGTCTCGGCACCGAAAGCAAATTCGGGCACCTGGTGATCGAGAACGTTGAAATCGATGTTCGCCCGCGCGAACGACACCCCGCCCGTGAGGACCCGATCCAGGCGCTGGTAGGGAACGCTCCTCACATGGGCGCGGCCGCTCAGGTCGTGGTAGATGACCCACACCTCGGAGATGCCATCCTCCTTGGCCCGAGCAACAAGGGCCGCTCTAGCGTCGATGGGGCTCGGGATTGATGCCACTCGGATGGATCGTAGGCAACCGACGGGTGAGGGTCAAGCACGCCGAAGCAGGGCGCCCGGGTCGGGACATAACGCTGCGACTACAGCGACAGTGCAACCGCGTACCTGGTTAACCTGCTCCGGGAACCGTCCGCTACGAAGCTAAGGAGTCGTGATGGGTGAATTTGCAGGCAGGCGAACTGGAGAAGACCTTGAGTCAAGGATCGCAAGGCTCGAGGATATCGAGGCGATCAAGAATCTCAAGGCACGCTATGCGTACTACTGCGACCACGGATACGACGCCGACGGAATGGCCAGCCTCTTCGTGAAGGACTCGACCTGGGAAAGCAACGCATTCGGCACCTATGTTGGCCGCGACGCCATCCATGCTTTCCAATCCAACATCAGCAAAGAAATCGTCTGGGCTCTCCATTTCATGATCTGTCCGGTGGTCAACGTGAGTGCCGACGGCCAGTCGGCCACCGGCAGCTGGTACCTGATCGAGTTGGCGACGATGGTGGGCCCCGATCAGGTCGAAACGCCGACCCCCCGAGATGCGGTTGTGATGAGCGCCATCTACAACGACACCTTCGTCAGGGAGAACGGCGAATGGAGGTTCAAGAAGGTAGAGGTTGAGTTCCATCAAGTGTCCGATCTCGACAAGGGATGGGTACTTCAGCAGTTTCGGCCCTCCTGAACCGACGGGAAGACCCGTGCTCGCGACTGCAGCCGCTCCGCCGGCCACTGTCAAGTTCAGGCCCGTAGGTCGCGCGCCATCTCGGCAAAGTTGTCGACGTAGCGCTGGACGTCCGCCTCGCTGTGCTGGACCGATAGAGTCCAGTTCTCTTCGGCGCCAGGTGCCATCAGCACGCCGCGGTTGCACTGGTAAAGCCAGGCAAGGTAGGCGGCGGGTTTGTCCATCTCAAGGTAGTCGCGGTAGTTGCGAACCCGTTCCGTCCGGTACCCGATGCCCCCTCGAGCCGCCATGGTCGTCACGTGGAAGGGCAGGCGGTGCTCTGCGATCACCGTCTCAAGGCCGCCCTGGAGAACCTCGGCCAGGGCGTCGAAATGGGCATACGCACTCGGCGTCAGTATCTCCTCCAGTGTGACCCTGGCGGCCGCGATACTCAGCGGGTTGCCGTTGAAGGTTCCCATCTGGCTGACCCGCTTCTGATCGATCAGCGCCATCACATCCTCGCGGCCGCCGATGGCGCCGCACGGCAAGCCACCGCCGATCGCCTTGGCCAGGGCGACGATGTCCGGCGTAACGCCAAATCGCTCGCTGGCGCCGCCCGGAGCGATGGTGACGCCGGTTTTGACCTCATCGAAGATGAGTAGCGCACCGTGGCGATGGACGATTTCCTTCGCCGCCTCGAGGTACTCGGTGTCGGGCAGAGCGATGCCGACGTTCATCATTGCCGGCTCAACGATCAGTGCCGCGACATCGTCCGGGTGGCGGCTGAACGCCCCCTCGAGCGCTCTCAGGTCGTTGAAGGGGACGATCGTTACCAGCTCGACGAGGGCGCGCGGGATGCCTTCGCTCTGCGGCACTGAAGCTGGGGCCTCGGCAGGCCCCATCAGTTCGGGGCTCGGCTTGACCGAGACCATCAGAGAGTCGTGGTGGCCGTGATAGGAAGCTTCGATCTTGAGCAGGCGCTCCCGCCCGGTAAAGGCGCGCGCGAGGCGGACGGCGTCGTTGGTCGACTCAGTCCCGCTGTTGCTGAACCGCCACTGAGGCTGCCCAAAGCGTCGCGCCAGGTTGCGCGCCACCACGGCCACATCGTGCCCTGGCTGCGCGAAATGGGAGCCTCTGGCGATCTGCTCGCTGACCGCTTTCACGATCAGCGGGTGGGCGTGGCCGACGACCATGACCCCGAACCCGTTGTGGAAGTCGACGTATTCGTTGCCATCGACGTCCCAGATCCGGCTGCCCTGGCCGCGCTCGACGAATATCGGCTGCGGCGCCGCGTCCTGGTGGGATGACGGCACGCCGCGCGGTTCAACCTGGCGCGCGTCGCGCCACTCTTCGTCGGAGCGCCGCCTGCCGGCGCGGAAGGCATCCTCCTCGCGCGTGATCAGGGCTTTGATGCGATCAGCGCTAAGCGCTACCGCTGCGGTGTTGCTCGCCAAATCAGCTCCTCGTTTTTGTGACTGCATCGTAGGCGTCGCTAGGGTGAGCAAGAATAGCGCCGTGCAGAAGCCCCACTCAGTACTGACTCCGGAAGGGACCCGCGTGGCTGGTGTGCAGCCCCTTATGGACGACGAGTTCCTGATCGAGGCGCTGAGGTGGATGATGAAATTCCGCCTGTACGACAAGCGCGTGATCGCCCTCCAACGGCAGGGCCAGTTCGGGGTCTACTCCCCCGGAACTGGTCAGGAGGCCTCCATCGTCGGCTCCGCCATGGCGGTTGATCCTGCTCGGGATTGGATGGTTCCTCCCGCGCCGCAAGGCCGCCGAGCAACGACCACGCTTCGAAGTAGGGTCCCAGCGGGCGGCTGGGCTCAATAAGGTGATCGCAGAGCCAGGCGCTCTCGAAGCCAAGCCGCTCGAACAGCTGCCAGCGCTCGCCGGTCTTCTCCCAGGTCATGTTCTGGTCGGTGCAGATGCCGAAGCGGAATCGACGAGCCATTGGCCACCCCCAGTGCGTGCGGTCGACGTCACCGAATCCTAGTCGGCGATGATGTACTCAGTCGTATGGAGGTGATGTGCGAGCGCCGCTAGAGCTCCATCCACGTCTCGCTGCTCGATCGCGTCGACGAGCTGCACATGCTCTTCGAGGACCTGGAATAGGTGACCCGGATCGCGCCGCGCCCTCATCTGCATCAGGCGGACGAACCCACGCAGCTCGTTCAGGAACTGGGGTACGAGCTGGAGCCCCGATCGCTCCGAGATCGCGATGTGCATTTCCTCGTCACAGTCAACGAAGTCGTCATGTTCGCCGGCCTCAGCAAACCGGCGCTGGCGTCGGAGGAGCGTCCGCAGGTGGTCGAAATCGTCATCGTTCATGTGCTGGCAGGCATGGCTCACCGCGACCCGCTCGAGGGCCTCGCGGACCGCGACCAATTCAGCCCGCTGTACAGGCGAAAGGTTGCGCACGACCAGCTGGCGGCGAGGGCCGGCCTCGAGCAGCCCCTCCTGGCGGAGGGCGTAGAGCGCATGCCGGACTGGAGTCTTCGACATCCCCAGCGATTTGGCGATCGCCCCTTCGTTGAGAACCGTGCCCGCCTCCAGCCGCTGCCGGAGTATCTCCCTGCGCACTTGCCGGTACGCGGATTTCGCCAGTCGGCCGGATCCCGCTGGCTCGAACCGGGGATTCACGGCGCCACACTCGGGCCGTCAGCAGCTCGGCGGGCGCCGCCCGGCGCCTCGTGCAGCCAGCAGGCGACCCGGCGGCCGCCATCCTTTGCGACCAGCTCGGGGACCTCGGAAAGGCACCGATCCATCACGCGTGGGCATCGAGGATGGAAGCGACAGCCCGATGGCGGCCGCGCGGGGTCGGGGATTTCGCCAGGGAGCGCCACCGGCAGATGGCCGGCGCCGTCCGCGTGCGGGATGGAGTCGATCAGGGCCTGCGTGTAGGGATGCATGGGCGCCGTCCAGAGATCCGCGGTCGGTGCGGTCTCGACAATTACGCCGAGGTACATGACTGCCGTGCGGTGGGCCACGTGGCGGACGATGGCGAGGTCGTGCGAGATCAGCAGCATACCGACGTGGAGGTTCCGCGCCAGCTCGACCAGAAGGTTCGCCACCTGTGCCTGGACCGACGCGTCGAGTGCAGATAGCGGTTCATCGAGAACGATCATCGCCGGATCGGCGGCGAGCGCTCGTGCGATCGCGATCCTTTGCCGCTGTCCGCCGCTCAGCTGGTGGGGAAAACGTCGAGCCATGGTCGCCGGGAGACCCACCTGGCGGAGCAGATCCTCCACCCGCGGACGCCAGCTCGACCGCGCCTGCGTGCGGCCGATCGCGAACGCGTCCGCGACCTGGGCACCGACAGTCCGGCGCGGATTGATCGACTCATAAGGGTTCTGAAAGACGAGCTGCAGCCGGCGTTCGCTCACCGGTCGGGCGCGGCGACCGAGGACGTGGACCGGTCGGCCCTCGAACGTGATGCTCCCGCTCGCCACCGGGACCAGGCCCACGGCCGCCTTGGCGAGCGAGGATTTGCCACAGCCCGTCTCACCGACCAGGCCGACGATCTCGCCGGCGTTGACGTCCAGGCTGGCGCCGGCAACGGCGGGCACGAGGGTGCCGTCCCGGCGCTGATACACCACCTCTACGTCACGCAGCTCGAGCAGGCTCATCGCGCCAGGCTCGCGACCAGCGGGTCCACGGGGCACGCCATTTCGCGCCCATCGTCGATTCGGATGAGTGGCGGGACGGCGGTTGCGCAGGGCGGTTCCATGTAGCGGCAGCGGGGGTGGAAGGCGCACCCGGCGGGCCGTGACTCGGGCCCGGCAGGTTCGCCGGCGATCGGCACGAGGGCCCGGTCGGCCGCCTCTGGGTGGGGCAACGAATCAACCAGTCCCCTGGTGTAAGGGTGCCGCGAACGTCCCATCACCTGGGCGGTGGGACCGGACTCGACGACCCGGCCCGCATACATGACCGTGACCGTGTCGGCCAGTGCTGAGAGGACCCCGAGGTCGTGGGTTATCAACATCACGGCGAGGTCCTTCTCCTGGCAGAGTCGGTGAAGCAGGCGCAGGATGCCCGCCTGGACGGTCACGTCGAGAGCGGTCGTCGGCTCGTCGGCAACCAGCAGGCGCGGTTCGCAGGCAAGGGCGATCGCGATCTGGATCCGCTGCCGCATACCGCCGCTGAACTGGTGAGGGTGACCGCGCAGAGCCGCTTCGGGATTTGGGATACGCACCTCGGTCAGCAACTCGACGGCACGCTCATCAGCCTCCTTGCGGCTCATGCCCAGCTGGTAGCGGAGGTGCTCGGTCAGCTGGCGTTCAATCGTCAGCATCGGGTGAAGCGAGGACATCGGATCTTGAAATACCATCGCGACCTCGCGACCGCGAGTACGGCGCCGCTGGGCGGTCCGCATGGTCATCAGGTCGCGGCCGTCCAGGATTGCCGAGCCGCCGGTGCGCGCTCCCGCCGGCAGCAACCCGAGCAGCGCCAGCGCCGTGATGGTCTTGCCGCTTCCGCTCTCGCCGGCCAGCCCGAAAACCTGGCCGGCGGAGATGTCGAAGCTGACGCCGTCGACGATGGGAAGCGGGCCGCGAGCTGTATCAAGCCAGACGCGCAGGTCACGGACGCTGAGCAGCGTCGTCATGCGCCGCGCGCTTTGATGATCGCCTTCGGGTCGAACGCGTCGCGAAGGCTGTCGCCAAGCAAGTTGAAGGCCAGCACAACGCTGACTATGGCAAGCCCAGGGAAGTCACCCATCCACCATGCCTCGAAGTGTTCGGCTCCGGTGGAGACCATCGATCCCCATTCGGCTGCGGGTGGGCGTGCGCCTAGACCCAGGAAGGACAGCGCGCTGAGAAGGAGGATTGCGTTGCCAATCTCGAGGGCGGCCAGGACGATGACCGGGCCGGCAATGTTCGGGAGAACGTCGACTGTGAGTGCGCGGTGGGTGGGCGACCCGAGCAGGCGCCCGACGGCGACGTACTCCGACTCCATGGTCGTCCGAACCAGTCCCCTGACCACCCGCGCGTGGCCGGGCCAGGATACGAGCACCACCGCAAGCACGGCATGGAACAAGCCGGGCCCCAGGGCCGCCACGACGGCCATCGCCAGCAGGATGGTCGGCACTGCGAAAACGAAGTCCGCTCCCCGCATCACCAGTTCGTCCACCCAACCGCCGAGGTAGCCGGCGAGGCCGCCGAGGGTACCCCCGATCGTGAACGCCAGCGCGACCAGCAACATGGCCAGCGGGATCGAGATCCGGGCGCCCCAGAGCACTCGAGAGAAGACATCACGGCCCAGCTCGTCTGTGCCCATGAGGTGCGCGGCCGACGGCGCCTGGTACAGGGCGGCGCTCTGCGCGAGGGGGTCATATGGAGATATCAAAGGCGCCAAAAGGGCGATCAAGAGCCAGGAAACTGCGAGGATGCCCCCGACGACGGTCAGGGGCTGCCTCCATGCGCCCGGAATCAGGCGCCAGGCCGAGGCGAGGGGATTGCTGACGGCGGCGCCGACGCTCACGCGAGCTGCACCCTCGGATCGATGATGCCGTAGAGGATGTCGACGACCATGTTGACCAGGATGTAAACGATCGCCACGAAAAGCATCACGCCGACGATCGCCGGCAGGTCGAGAGCGGTCGCACTCCTGTACGAGTACTGGCCGATTCCCGGCCAGGAGAAGATATTCTCGACAAGGACGGTGCCAGTCATAACGTTGCCGAAGGCAAGTCCGACCACGGTCAGTATTGGCGGCGAGGCGGCTCGCAGTATGTGCCGGAACACGACCGTCAACTCGGGAAGCCCTTTGGCGCGCGCGGTTCGCACGTAGTCGTTCTCCAGCACCTCGAGCACCGCCGAGCGGGTGAAGCGGGTAAAGAGCCCCATATTGAAGGCGGCCAGGACGCAGGCCGGCAAGATCAGGTGCTGAATGCTGTTTGCGAAAACATCGAACTGGCCGGCCGCCAGCGAGTCGATGGTGAACAGCCCGGTCAGATGGGGCGGCGGCAGCACGATAGCATCAAGGCGACCGCTGCCGGGAACCCAGCTCAGCTTGTAAAAGAAGATGTAGAGCGCCACCAGGGCGAGCCAGAACTGCGGCGTGGACATCCCTCCAAGGGACACCACCCGGATGATCTGGTCGGAGAGCCGGTTGCGATTCAGCGCGGCGATGACTCCCAGCGTGATGCCGAGAAGGCAGGCGAGCACAATCGAGGTGATGGCGAGCTCTGCGGTTGCCGGGATGTACTCGGCGAGGTCGGTGCTGACCGGCCGCTGGCTCTGCTCGGACTCACCCAAGTCGCCGTGAAGTAGGTTCCCCAGATACACGAAGTACTGGACCGGAAGGGGCTTGTCGAGCCCGAAGTGCTCTCGATAGATGCGCACCGCCACAGGGTCGGCAGAGGCCCGATCACCGAGGTTCGCAACGGCTGGGTCACCTGGCACGAGGTGGGTGAGGACGAACGCCATCACGCTGACCGCGAGGCAGAGAAATACCAATGAGACGAGGCGTCGGCCGATGAAGAAGAGAAGGGGATGTTGGGAGCGGCGCCTCGCGAGCGCCGCTCCCAGCGAATTAGGTGCCGATCGAGGCGAGGTCGAGGTACCAGACTGGGCTGTAAATGACATTTGTGAGGTTTTTCGTCCCTACCACGGACTGCCCGGGCTGAATGAGTGGCAGCATCGGGCTCTCCTGGTTGAGCAGAGTCTGCAGCTGCTGAAAGAGCGGGCCACGCGTGGCATTGTCGGGTGTTGAGCCCGCCCTGGCGCCGAGAGCCTCGATATCCGGCGCGGCGCCGGTGGGCCAGCCGGCGCGCAAGCCGACCAGCTGGCCGGGCAGGAACGCCAGGTAGTCGTTGGGGTCCGGGTAGTCGGGTGCCCAGCCGGCGAGGCCCAGGTGGTATTTGCCACCGCGGTAGTTGGGCGTCGCGATGGAGCTGGGTTGGCCGTTGAGGTTGACGGTGATGCCAACGTCCGCCAGGTTGGCCTTGATCTTGGCCGCCAGCGAGTCGTTGAGCCCGGTGCTACTGATCGTGTAATCGAGCTGGATGGTGGGATTGGTGATACCCGATGCCTGGAGCTCGCTCTTGGCCTTGGTCACGTCCCGCTGGATCGCCTGCGCCTGTGTGAGGGCACCGAGGAACTGGGTGGGCACGACGCCGGGCGCCTGGGCCGATCCCGCCCCGGCCACGCTTACCAGGGCCTGGTAGTCGATGCCGTAACGGATGGCGTTGACGAAGTGTTGGTTGGCACAGGCTGGTGTGGTCTTGATATTGCAGAACGCGAACGTGATGTTGGGCGAGGTGAAGCTCGTCACGGTCAGCGCGCTATTGCTCTTCAGGCTGGCAGCCTGGTCGCCGGACAGGCTGAGCTCGATCTGGTTGGACGCCTTCTGAATCTCGATCAGCTGAGTCGCGGCGGCGACATTACGGAAGATCACGGTCCCGAAGTTGGGCTTGTCAGGGCCCCAATAGTTGGTATTCGCTTTCAGAACGACCTCCGATGTGCTGACCGAGGCCATCGTGTACGGCCCGCTGCCGACCGAAGTCGTCCCCAGGAAGTCGTGGGCGGAGTCGGCCGTGGCGGCATTGGCGGCGTCACTCCCGCCATGCGCCATCAGCAGTTTGGAGTTGATGATGCCGAGGGCCGGATTGGTCACGATGAACGGGATTGCCGGGTTCGGGACCGAGGAGGTGAGCACGAAGGTGTAGTCGTCGGTTGCCTTCATCGAAGTGATCCCGTCCAAAAGGTAGACGGGGTTGTCGTGAAGGTTCAGGAGTCGGTTGAAAGTGAACTCGACGTCATGCGCGGTCAGGGGGGTCCCGTCGGCGAACTTCACGTCCTTGCGGATGATGAAGGTGAACGTCTTGGCGTCTGGCGAGACGGTATAGGACTGAGCGACCAGCGGTATGGGTGTTGACGAGTCACCCAGCTTGAAGGTAAGCAGGCTGTCGTAGATCGCGTGGAAGAATGGATCGGCATCGAAGTCGACGCCGCCCCGACTCGGGTCGGTGTCTTTGCTGAAGTCCCATGTGTAGGCGTCATCGACGACGAGTGTCTTGCCCGTAGTGCCGGTCGAGCCCCCGTTGGTCCCGCAGGCCGCGAGGAGAACCGCGAGAACGCTCAGGGTGGCTATCAAGAACGTGGTGCGTCGCTGCATCTGACGGCTGTACCTCCCCCAAAACCCGCCTCGATACATATAGATCTCGGCGAGAAATATCTAAACCGCGCCAATATACATCTTCGTGGCGGCGATGACCGTTTTCAGAATTCCGAACTCCTTTACGAGCCTAAGATATCTATATGCCACACAGGAATTCCTTTCGGTGAACGAGAGCCGGGCAGTCAATGTGTTGGTGGCCTCCCGTGTCGGAGCGGCTACAGTCGCTGCCGACGTTCTCGCGGTCCCGGTCATGGCGGGTGTGCCCGCGGACCCTGTGCTCTTGGAGCTCGACCCGGCTGCGGCGGCGTTTGTCGCTTCGGGAGAGCACGGCGGCCGTCTCCACGAGGTCCTGCTCTTGCCCACCGCCGCGGGCCTCGCGACTCCCCGCATCCTTCTATATGGGCTTGGGGCAGCCGCTGACCTTGACGGCTCCCGGCTCCGCTTCGCGCACCAGGAGATGGTGGGGGTAGCGCGGAAGTTCGGCCACGGAAGGATCGCGGTGCTCAGGGCCGGCACGCTCCGACCAGCGGATCTTGGTCCCGTCATCGAGGGTTGCGTGGCTGGCAGCTGGGACCGCCGGGCCCGGAGCACGGGCGGCCACCCGGCGCCGCTCACCGAGCTGATCCTGGTTGGCTTCGGCGACGGGCCGGCCGGAGCGGTTGATGTCTTCCGCCGTCTCGGCGAGGCCACCGCCAGAGCTCGCGAGTGGCAGAATATGCCGGCCAACGAGTTGGGCCCGAATCGCCTCGAAGCCATCGCTCGCGAGCTTGCTGGCCGGTTGGAGCTGGACTGCGAAACCCTCGGAGCCGAGGCGCTGGCGGCAGGTGGTTACAACCTCCTGGCCGCGGTTGGCGCTGCCTCCGATGATGAGCCGCGGCTGATCAGGCTGACATATAAGGGAGGCGCCACCGACGGTCCCAGCCTGGCGCTGGTCGGCAAGGGCATCACCTTCGACAGTGGCGGACTCTCGCTGAAGTCCGCGGATGGCATGGTCAAGATGCGCGGCGATATGGGCGGGGCGGCCGCCGTGCTGGCGGCGATAGAGGTCGTGGCCGAGAGCCGCCTTGCCATCAACGTGATGGCTGTGATCGCGGCGGCCGAGAACTTGCCTGGTCGCGGCGCACAGCGGCCAGGAGATGTGTGGACCAGCGCTTCGGGCAAGACCGTCGAGGTGCTGAACACCGACGCTGAGGGGCGGCTTGTCCTGGCCGACGCCATTACCTACGCTCTGCGGTCAGGCGCCACTCACATCGTCGACCTGGCAACCTTGACCGGCGACGCGCGGGCGGCCCTCGGTCATGCTGCCTCGGCGGCAGTCAGCAATGACGACACGCTGTGGGAGCAGGTGGCCGCGGCGGGCGAGGCGGCCGGAGACCGGGTCTGGCGGCTGCCGATCTACCCCGACTTTCGGGCGCTGCTCCAGAGTCAGAGCGCCGACCTCAAGAACTCTGATTACGGCGAGGCAGGCGTGATCACGGCCGCGATGTTCATCGGCGAGTTTGTCGAGGGGCGGCCCTGGGTCCACCTCGACATCGCCGGCAGCCACTGGAACGAGAACCAAGCCCACCGAGACATCCCCCGCGGCCCGCTGGGTGCGGGAACACGGCTCTGCTACAGACTCGCCGAGTTGATGGCCGCCCAATCTACAAAAAGGTGACGCCGATGCCGGCAACTGATGGCCCCGTTCCGGTTTTGATCGCCAGTTGGTTGGATCCCAAGCACGCGGAGCGAATAGCCGCTTCCGAGCCCGAACGGATCGAGTTGATATATGAGCCCGAGCTCCTGCCGACCATCCGCTACGAAGCCGACCACCATGGGCCGCCGCGACCGCTGTCCGCTGAGCAGCGCCGGCGCTGGCGAGAGCACCTCAGTCGGGCCGAGGTCGCATTTGAGTTCGACTGGGAGCAGCCGGAGGATTTGCTCAGCCGGGCGCCCCGGCTGCGCTGGGTGCAGGCGACCAGCTCCGGGATCGGTCCGCTCGTCGAGCACCTCGGTCTGGCCGGCTCACCGCTCGTGATCACCACCGCCGTTGGGATCCACGCTCAGCCGCTGGCTGAGTTCGTCCTCCTCGCGGCCCTCTACTTCGCCAAGGAGATGCCGCGCACGGACTCCTGGAAAGCGGACCGCCACTGGGAGCGTTTCTGCGGTCAGGAAGTGTTGGGCTCGCGGATGACGCTGATCGGTCTGGGCCGCGTGGGATCGAGGATCGCCGAGTTGAGCTCGGCCCTCGGCATGCAGGTGACTGGTCACCGAAGGACCATCGGGGGCCAGGCTCCGCCGGGGGTGAGCAGGGTTGTCGACGCGGCAGGATTGGACGCCGCGCTTCCCGAAACGGACATTCTTGTCATCGCGGCCCCGGACACTCCGGAAACCGCCAACCTGGTCGATCGCCGGCGCTTGTCCCTCCTACCCGCCCACGCCGTGGTGGTGAACGTCGGCCGAGGCTCGATCATCGATGAGCAGGCCATGATCGAGATGCTCCAGGCCGGCCGTCTGCGCGGCGCCGCGCTCGATGTCTTTGCGAAAGAGCCGCTCCCCGCCGACAACGTTCTGTGGGCAATGCCGAACGTCATCATCTCGCCGCACTCGGCGAGCACCGTGACACACGAGAACGACCGCCTTGTCGACCTCTTCATCGACAACCTGCATCGGTACCTCGACGGGCGCCCTCTCATCAATGTGTTCGACTATGGAAGGGGGTACTGAAATTGTCTGAGACGTTCCAGTTTGCGTTCGGGGGTGCCATTTCCGCGTCGGTGACGCCGATGCGGGAGGCCGGCGACGCAGTCGACCTGGAGGCGATCGGACCGTTGGTCGAGCATTTGGCCGCCGCGGGCGTCGACGGTATCCTGGCACTCGGCACAACCGGTGAGGGCATCCTCCTGAACACCGCCGAGCGCCGCCGCGCCGCGGATGCTTTTGTCCGTGCCGGGCGCCGGCGGCTGGCAGTGATCGTCCACTGCGGCGCGCAGACGACTGCCGCCACGATGGAGCTCGCCGCGCACGCAGCCGAGGTCGGCGCGGCTGCGGTGGCGGTGATAGCGCCTCCCTACTACGCGCCAGACGACGCTGCCCTGGTCGAACACTTCGCAGCGGCTGGACGCGCGTGCGCGCCGCTGCCCTTCTTCATCTACGAGTTCGCCGCGCGTAGCGGCTATGCCGTGAAGCCCGCCGTCATCGAGGAGTTGCGTTCGCGGCTGCCCAACCTGGTCGGGCTGAAGGTGTCGGACAGCCCCTGGGAGCGATTTGAGCCCTACCTGCTCGACGGGCTCAAAGTCTTCGTTGGCCCAGAGGCCTTGATCCATCGCGGTATGGCGGCGGGCGCCGTTGGCGCCGTGTCCGGGCTTGCTGCGGCCTTCCCGGAAGCGGTGACTGAGGTCGTGCGCCGACCTACCGCAGCCGGAGCGCACCGTCTGGGCGAGATTCGCGACCGGGTACAAAGGTTTCCGTTTCAAGCGGCGCTGAAGCACTTGCTGGTACGGCGAGGGGTGCCAATCGAGGAGCACTGCCGCATGCCCTTGCGGGCTCTGAATGCCACCGAGAAGGTAGAGCTCGATCGCCTCGCGGAAGAGTTGCTCCCGGTCGTGGCCCGCTGACCTGGCGTTAGGCTGGCCGGAACTGATACCGCATCCTGACCTGGCCGACGCCTCGATAGCAGACCTCGGCCGGCGGCTTGACAGCGGCGAGTTGAGCGTGCGCCGGCTCGCTGAAATGCACCTCGAACGGATGGCGGCCATCGACCAGGTCGGCCCGAGCCTGCGCTCCGTCATCGAGCTCAACCCCGACTGGGAGGAGATCGCCGAGCGGCTTGACGATGAGCGCCGCGAAGGCCGGGTGCGCGGGCCTCTGCATGGCGTCCCGGTACTCGTCAAGGACAACATCGATACCGGCGACCGCATGCTGACGACCGCTGGGTCGCTCGCGCTGGCGGGAGCGCCGGCGTCCGTCGATGCCCCGATAGTTGCTCGCCTTCGCGCGGCCGGCATGCTCCTGCTTGGCAAGACCAACCTCAGCGAGTGGGCCAACTTCCGGTCGCCGCGATCGTCTGGGGGCTGGAGCGCGCGTGGCCGCCAATGTCGCAATCCGCATGTCCTCGACCGGTCACCCTGCGGCTCCTCGAGCGGGTCGGCGGTGGCGGTGGCGGCCGGCCTCACCCCGGTCGCCGTTGGGACCGAGACGGACGGATCCATCATCTGTCCCTCATCGGCCAACGGAGTCGTCGGCATCAAGCCAGCGGTCGGCCTGGTCAGCCAGGACGGGATCATTCCAATCTCGCGAAGCCAGGACAGCGCTGGTGCTCATGCCCGCCACGTGCGCGATGCCGCGCTGCTGCTCGGCGCGCTCGTCGACGATCCAGTCGACTTCACGGTGCACCTCGATACAGGCGCCTTACGGGGCCGCCGTCTCGGTGTCCTCCGGGAGCCGTTCACCGGCTACAGCGAGCACACCGACAAGGTCCACGAGACGGCCCTGCTGGGCCTCCGCGACCTGGGCGCAGAGCTCATCGAGGTAGAGATCTCCACGATCGAGGCGATGCGCGCCGACAATCGAAAGGTCGAGACGGCGGTGCTCCAGCACGAGTTCAAGGCGGGGATCGACGCGTACCTGGCGGCCAGGCCTGGGATCCGGCCGCGCTCGCTCGCCGACCTGATCCGCTTCAATGCTGAGCACGCGGCGGAGGAGATGCCGTACTTCCGCCAGGAGATCTTTGAAGAGTGTCAGGCCCGGTCGGGCCTCGATTCCGCGGAGTACCTTTCAGCGCTCGCGACGTCGCGCCGGCTGTCGCGGGGGAGAGGTATAGACGCCACGCTCGGCAGGCACCGGCTCGACGCGCTGGTGGCGCCCTCCCGGCCACCCGCCTGGGTAATCGATCAGATCAACGGGGACCGCGTCCTCGGCGGCTCGACCCAGCCGTCGGCGATGGCCGGCTACCCGATCGTAACCGTGCCCTCGGGGATGGCCTTCGACGCCCTACCCCTCGGCCTCTCCTTTTTCGCCAGGCCCGGCTCGGAGGCGTTGCTGCTCGGAATGGCGTTCGCCTTCGAGCAGCTGACCAGAGCTCGCCGGACGCCGCGCTTTCTGCCGACTCTGGACCTCCCGTGAATCCGATGAGAAGGTGGCTGCTCGGGTACGCGTGAGCTTGGTCTCCGGCTCTGCGGCACGATGGCCGCGGTGCGCGACAATGTCGTCCCCGGCTACCGCCTCAACGCGCCACTTCTGTCTCGACATCGAAGATCTTGAGGACACCCGGTCTCGGAGCCCGATCACGATCGCGGGCAGCTTGGGCCGCAAGGCTTGTACCGCATTAGCCAATATGCGTGCCATGATCTCCGCGGAAACTGATGACGGTCAAAGAGGGATGGCGGGGCCGGTTCTTCGAGGACTTCGAGGTCGGGGACGTGTACGAGCACGCGCTCGGCAGGACGATAACGACCACTGACAACATCTGGTTCACACTGCTGACCCAGAACACCGCGCCCATTCACTTCGACCACCAGTACGCCGCGCAGACCGAGTTCGGAAAACCCCTGGTCAACAGCTGCCTCACGCTCGCGCTGGTCACGGGGCAGAGCGTCAGCGACGTATCGCAGAACGTGATGGCGAATCTCGGATGGGACGACGTGCGCCTGCCCCACCCGGTGTTCGAGGGGGACACCATTCACTCGCGCTCGGAGGTGCTCGAGATTCGCGAGTCGCGCTCGCGACCGAACGTCGGCATCGTGACCGTGCGCACGACTGGCTTCAACCAGGATGGCACTGAGGTGATCTCGTTCAAGCGGACGGCCCTCATCTATAGAAAATCGGCTGCATTGCAGCCGGTGCAAAAATCGGCGGCGATGCCCGCGGCGCGTCGCGAACGGAAATCGAGCGCGGAAGCGCCGAAGCTTTAGCCGATGGATTTCGAGCTTTCCGAGCAGCAGGCCGCCTTCCGCGACCTCATGCGGGACTTCGCCCGCAAGAGCATCAGCCCGGTCGCCCGCGAGTGGGAGCTGGCCGGCCGCTACCCGGAAGAGATCGTCGAAGAGATGAAGGCGATGGGCCTGTTTGGGATGCTGGTGCCGGAAGAGTACGGGGGCATTGCCATCGATGCCGTCTCGTATTCCGTGGTCTTCGAGGAGATCTCGAAGGCCTGGATGGGCGTGGCCGGGATCCTGGGCTCGCACTCGCTGGCCACGCTGATGCTGTCAAAGTTCGGCACCCCTGAACAGCGCGCCCGCTGGCTGCCGGACCTCGCCACCGGCAAGCGGCGTTCGGGCATCGCGCTGACCGAGCCGCAAGCGGGCAGCGATCTACAGGGCATCGCCACAGTGGCGAAGCGCGAGGGTGACCACTACGTTGTCAACGGCTCCAAGACCTGGATCACCAACGCGCGCCACGCCGACCCGCTTCCGGTGCTGGTCAAGACCGATCCCAACGCGCAGCCACGCCATCGGGGCATGACCATGTTGATGATCGAACAGGGGACGCCGGGCTTCACGGTCGGCAAGGATCTCGACAAGCTGGGCTACAAGGGACCGGAGTCGTCGGAAGTGTTCTTGAGCGACTGTCGCGTGCCGGTCGAGAACGTGCTGGGCGGGGAGGAGGGTCAGGGGCTGCAGCAGGCGCTGTCGGCGCTCGAGTTCGGTCGCGTCAACATCGCCGGCAGGGCCGTGGGTGTGGCGCAAGCAAGCCTCGACCGCTCGCTCGCCTACGCACGCGAGCGCCATGCTTTCGGCCGCCCGATCGCGGACTTCCAGGCGATCCAGCTGAAGCTGGCGGACATGGCGACCGAGGTGCAGGCGGCGCGGCTGCTCACCTGGTGGGCGGCCTCGGCTCTCGACTCCGGCCGGCGCGCCGATCTCGAGACCGGGATGGCCAAGCTCTACGCGTCCGAGGTCTGCATCACCGCCTCTCTCGAGGCCATGCGGATCCACGGTGGATACGGCTACTCCACCGAATACGAGATCGAGAGGTTTTACCGCGACGCGCCGCTGATGGCGATCGGAGAGGGCACGAACGACATCCTCCGCACGATGATCGCCCGCCAGCTCGTTCGTGACGACCATTAAGCCGGGCGCGCGCAGGGCGCACTTTAGCCAAGCGCGCGCAGGGCGCTATTCCTGACGGGAGGGAACAGGTGGAATATTTGCGTACTGTCGATTTCGCGCAGCTCACGGCGGTCGCCGACCGGGTGACCCAGCCGCTGTTGGATTGGGACTCCGGAGCGACAAGCTGCAGCGTCAACTGCATCAAGACGCCTCCAGGAGAGGGCTCGCCGGCCGGGATGCATACCCACGTCGTCGACCAGCTCTTCTACATCCTGAGCGGAACGATGAGCCTGGAGATCGACGGCCAGCCCCACACCGCAGACCCGGGCACGCTGGTGGTGTTTCCGGCCGGGGTTCCGCATCGCAACTGGAACGGCGGCAGCGAACCGACTGTCCACCTCGCGTTCAATACGCCCCTGCCATCGCCGGATGAACCGTTCGCGCGGCCGGTCGAAGCGCGTGCCTGACCTGGAGCTGCCGCGGAGCTGGCTCTTCGCACCCGGCCATGACGAGAAGCTTCTTGTCAAGGTCTTCGACGTGGGCGCTGACGCCGTCCTGCTGGACCTCGAGGATGCCGTGCCCACAGCCCTGAAGGATCGCGCGCGCGTCATGGTGGCCGAGGTTGCGGCGAGCCAGCGCTGCTGGGTCCGTGTCAACCGAGCCCAGACGGAAGAATGCGAGCGCGACCTTGCCGCGATCGCTGGCAACGTTTCGGGGATTCGCATCCCCAAGGTGGAGTCGGCCGCCGAGGTCGCGTGGGTTGCGGAGCGCGCACCCGGCATCCACCTCGATTGCACCGTCGAATCTGCGCGCGGCGTGCTCATGGCTTTCGAGATCGCCTCCGCGCGGGCATGCACGCTGCTCTCGTTCGGAGCCCTCGACCTGGCGGCTGATCTCGGAAGCTCAGCCGGCGAGCAGGAGACGCTCTATGCGCGCTCGCACCTGGTCGTCGCGGCGCGCTCTGCGGGCAAGCCGAGGCCGAGCGATGGCGTGCACCCGCAGCTCGACGATGACGAAGGCCTGCGCAAGGAGGCCGAAGCGGCGAAGCGGCTCGGGTTCTTCGGCAAGTCGGCCATCCATCCGCGCCAGGTGCCGATCATCCACGAGGTTTTCACGCCCACGACGGAAGAGCTGGCCTGGGCGAAGCAGGTGCTGCAGGCATTCGAGCAGTCAGGCGGCGCGGCGACGAAGACCGCGGCCGGCGAGTTTGTCGACAAGCCGGTGGCCGAGCGCGCAAAGCAGTTGCTGCGATCGGGCCAGGAGCGCGCGGGCCGTGGCTAGCGTGCTGCGAAACCGCCTGCGGGAGCTCATCGACGAAAAGTCGAGTGCGCTCGGCACCTTCATCACCCTCGGCGACCCGGTCGCGGTCGAGCTGGCCGGCCTGGCGGGGTTCGAGTTCGTCATCATCGAGTGCGAGCACGCAGGACTGAGTCTCGAAACGGTCCAGAACCATCTCCGCGCGGCGCGCGCTCGCGGGCTGGGCACGCTGGTCCGGGTGCCCGCCGGCGACCACGGTTTCGTCCAGCGCGTCATCGACATCGGTGCTGATGGCGTACTGGTCCCGCACATCTCGGACAGGGAAGCCGCCGCCGGCGCCGTGAGCAGCGTGCGCTTCCCGCCGGACGGTCACCGCGGGATGTATCCGAGCTCGGCCGCGGCGGACTTTGGTGCGCACGGACTTCCTGGCGTGAGTGAGCTCACGCAAACTCTCAACCGAAACACCGTACTGGCGATCATGATCGAGGAGGCCTCAGCCGTCGGCCAGATCGAGGCGATCGCCGCCACCCCCGGCGTCGACCTGGTCGTCGTCGGGCCGAGCGATCTGTCGGCGTCGTTGGGCGTGATCGGCGATCCGAAGGCTCCACGGCTGGCCGCCGCCGTCAGCAAAGTGTTCAAGGCTTGCCGCAAGGCAGGGGTGAAGTTCGGGATGCCCGTTGAACACGGCGGCTATCGACTGACCGCCGCCGAGCTGCGCGATCAGGGTGCCTGGTTTCTCACCGCCGGGAGCGATTCCGTTTTTCTGCTCAATGCTTTCAAGGCGTCGGTGAAGGCGCACGCCTGAACGGCTCCTCGAGGCTGAGGTCGCACTCCGAACCGCTGATGAGCCAGCGCCCATCGATACGGCGGAACCGGTGCGAGTAGACGCCGCCCAGGAGGACGCGCTCGCGATCTTTCGACCCAGGCGCTGACGAAGCCGGCCGTTGGTCGAGGATGGCCAGCAGGTAGCAGACCCCCGTCGCCGAAACCCCATCGTCCGCGAGCTCGACTCGCGGCGCGAGGAGGTAGTGCAGAGTCATCGGCCCAAGATCTTTTGACGCCCCGGCGAAGAAGGTCCTGATCGCCTCGCGGCCCTCGTAACGCCCGAAATCGACCGACCCGTCACGCGTGCGTGACGACCACGTCGCATCCTCGGTGAAGAGGTCGGCCAGGCCATCCGGGTCGTAGGCCGCGTCGCACAGCTCGGCGTAGCGGTGGACGAGGGCGTGGATCTCGCGTTCTGACTCCAACCGGTCGAGCCGGTCATCAATGGTGCGCCCTGCGCGCGCCCGGCCGGTGGTGTTGCCGCTGGCTGCGCTCATCTCGTGCCTCCGTTTTGGCGTGGTGGGTTCGAGTCGGGCCCGCGCCCGTTAGAAAATGGGCGTTGACAACGATTCCTGATCAAATATACTGGCCGGGTTTTCGGAAGGGAGATTCGAGGGGGAGCACATGTCTAGCGCACCCGCGGGCGCCCAAGGCGCACGCCTAGAGAAGAACGTACTCAGCGTTTGGAACTGCATCGCGCTCTCGGTGGCCGTCATGGGTCCTGTGCTCGCGGTCGTGCTCAACGCCCCCGCCGCGGGTCCTTCGACTGGCGGAGCCATGCCCCTCGCCTTCCTCATTGCGCTGATCGTCATCATCTTCGTCGGCAACACCGTCGTCCAGTTCTCACGGGTGTTGCCGTCGGCAGGCTCCTTCTACACGTACACGGCGCGAGGCCTCGGTGGCGAAGCCGGCTTCTTCACGGGCTGGATGTTCTTCGGCGCGTACGCCCTGTTGATGCCAGGGCTCTTTACAGCCGTGGCAGCCTTCGCCCACGACTACGTCAAGACCACATTCAACGCCGAGATCCCGTGGTGGATCTACGCCTTCGTCTTCATGGCAATCGTGCTGGTGCTGTCGGTCCGCAGCATCAAGGCGTCGGTCCAGGTCGACCTCACGCTGCTCACGGTCGAGGTGATCGTGTTCTTCATCCTGGCGACCATCGCGATCGCGAAGGCCGGCAACGGAAACACGTTCAATGCCTTCTTGCCAAGCTCAGCGCCCACCGGTTTCTCAGGCGTCGGCCTGGGCGTGGTCTTCGGCATCCTTTCCTTCATCGGCTTCGACGCGGCGGCGGTGCTGGGAGAGGAATCGAGGAACCCCCACCGGGTCATCCCCTTCGCGGTGGGAGGCTCAGTGATCGCGGTCGGCGTCTTCTACGTCTACGTGATGTACGGCCTGACCGCGGGCTACCACCTCAACGACCCGGCCCACATGTCCGCCTTCCTCAAGGACAGCACGCCGTTTGTCACACTTGCCCACCAGTACGCGCCCTGGCTCGAGCAGATCGTCGACCTGTGCGCCATCGCGGGTCTGTTCTCGGCCTTTCTCGCCCTGCAGAACACCACGGTCCGCGTCATCTTTTCAATGGGCCGCGAGGGCGCGCTGCCGAAGGCCCTGGGCCGCGTGCACGCGCGCTTCCACTCGCCGCACATCGCGATCTACACCCTGACGGTGTTCACCGTCGTCGCCGGCTTGATCGGTGCCGCCTGGCTCGGACCGGGCGCGACCGGCCTCTATGGCTTCACCGGCACGATCGGCACGGTTGGAGTCGTGCTCGTCTACATCCTGTGCAACCTCGCCTTGATCCGGTACTTTTCGAAGCGAGACGATCGAAACATCTGGCTGCACGTGGTCGCACCGATCCTCGGATGCCTTGGCCTGCTCTACCCGCTGTACGTCGTCGCCGTGCCGGGCCAGACCTACCCCTACAGCCTCGTGCCGTACGTCGTCGTCGCGTACATAATCGCCGGGTTGGTGGTGTTCTTGTACCTCCGGGCGCGCTCTCCGGAAAAGCTGGCCGCATTCGGCTCGGTGGTGGCGGACGAACCCATCACGCATGCCGAGGAGGGCGGGCGCTTCGACGACAGGTCAGCCCACACCCCAATCAAGTAGGCATGGTTGAGGTCGACGGTAAGCAGGTCTTCTCGACGCTCGAGGAGCTGGTGGATCCGAGCTATACCGCGCTCGTGATCGTGGACATGCAGAACGATTTCTGCAGCGCCGGCTACAACTTCGCGCAGCAGGGGATCGACATCTCAATGTACCCGCCGATGGTGCCGAAGCTCGCGCGCCTGGTCGAGAGCGCGCGGGCGGCATCGGTGCCGGTGATCTACATCATGATGACGAGGCTTCCCGACTCGAAGATCGAGTCGCCGGCGCAACTCCGCTTCACCATGCGCCTCCACTTCGCGACCCGCGGCCCGCTCAAGCCGCTCAAGTACACGGTGGAAGGCACCGAGGGCCAGCAGATCATCCCGGAGCTCGCTCCCAAACCTGGCGACGTGATCGTGCGTAAGTACCGCTCGAGCGGATTCTGGGGGACCAACCTCGACATGCTTCTGCGCAGCAACGCGATCAAGAGCATCGTGGTGACCGGGGCGACCACCGAAGGGTGCGTCGAGTCCACCGCGCGCGACGGCCTGTTCAACGACTACTACGTGATCGTGCCGGAGGACTGCGTCGCCAGCGACGACCCGGCCCAGCACGACGCGTCACTGCTGCTCATGCGCCATCGCTTCGACGTGGTGCCCTCATCTGAAATTCTGGAAATGTGGTCTGGCGCGGCGAGCGCCTGAGGAGAACATGGGAAAGCTCGAAAACCAGGTGGCGATCATTACCGGTGGCGCCCGTGGCATCGGCCGGGCGATCGCCGAGGCGTTCGTGGCGGAAGGCGCCGACGTGGCCATCGCCGACCAGGCGCCGGAGAGCGGGACCGCCGAGCTGCTGTCCGTACTGCGCAAGGGCGGCCGCCGCGCGATCTACGTGCAGACCGACGTCACCAAGGAAGCCGAGGTCAAGGCCATGGTCGAGCGCGTCGAGAAAGAGCTCGGCCCGGTCGAGATCCTGGTCAACGACGCGGGCATAGGCGAGCAGGTGCTCCTGCACGAGATGTCGTCTGCGCAGTGGGACAGGATGCTCAATGTGAACCTGCGCAGCGTGTTCCTGTGCACCCGGTACGTGCTCCCCCAGATGCTCGAGCGTGGCAGCGGGAAGATCATCAGCATCGGCTCGCAGCTCGGGCAGATCGGCGGCCACGAGATGGTCCACTACAGCGCCAGCAAGGGCGGTGTGCTCGCATTCACGAAGGCGCTGGCGCGCGAGGTCTCGACCAAAGGCGTCCGCGTCAACGCGATTGCGCCTGGCCCGATCCTGACGGACATGATGAAAGACGAGACAGACGAGTGGAGGGACAAGAAGCTCACCGAGATGCCGATCGGCAGGTTCGGCCAGGCCCACGAGGTGGCGCCTACCGCCGTCTTCCTCGCGTCGGACGACTCCTCGTACTACGTTGGGCAGACGCTCGGGCCCAACGGCGGCGACGTGATGCTCTGATTCGGTGTGTGACCTGAAGGGACGCACCGCACTTGTCACCGGGGCCGCATCGGGCATCGGCGCGGCGACCGCAATCGCATTGGCGCGCGCCGGGGCCGACGTCGCGCTGGGCTGGCTGCCCAGCGACCCGCACAACGTGGGCCCCGTCCGAGCCGCCGTCGAAGCGGCCGGTCGCCGAGCGCTCGTGAGCGAGCTCGACGTCACCTCCACCGCGTCGGTGAACTCCTTCGTGTCGGAGGCTTTCAAGGCCTTCGGCCGGATCGACATCTGCGTCGCCAACGCGGGCATCGCCCGGACGGTCCCGGCCCTGGAGGTGACCGACGAGGCGTGGAACAAGGTCGTCGACCTGAACCTGCTCGGGGTCTGGCGCTGCTTCCGGGCCGCGCTGCCGCACATGCTCGATGCCGGATACGGCCGGCTCCTCGCCACCTCGTCGGTGGCAGGCACCGCCCAGTCGTGGACCGAGCATGTGCACTACACCGCCTCAAAAGCGGGCATCGTGGGACTGGTCAAGAGCCTGGCGATCGAGGTCGGCCACCGAGGCGTGACGGTGAACGCCGTGGCGCCGGGCGTCATCGAGAGTCCTCAGTCGCTCGACCCCGTGAACTCTCTCGGCGTCGAGGGGGTGGCGCTGGCCGGCCGCGTCAACCCCGTCGGCCGGGTGGGAAAGCCCGAGGACGTGGCGGCTCTGTATCGCTTTCTCGCCTCTGAGGACGCGGGGTTCGTCAACGGCCAGCTGATCACCATCGATGGCGGCCGGTCGCTTCTGATCAAAGACTAGGTGCGATCCCCGCTCGGACTCAGGGCGCGCTCTTTGCAGCCGTCGGCGACCATCGCAGTGGACGCTCGCGCCAAGGCTCTGGTGGCCCAGGGCGTGGACATCGTCAACCTGACCGCGGGGGAACCGGATTTCGACACCATGCCGGCGGCCCGCGCCGGCGGCATCGCGGCAATCGAGCAGGGTTTCACCCGCTACACGCCGGTGCCCGGCATCGCAGAGCTTCGAGAGGCGATCGCCAAGAAGCTCAACGACGATAACGGCCTCGAGTACAAGGCGGCCCAGGTCGTGGTCTCCAACGGGGCCAAGCAGTCGATCTACAACGCGCTGATGGTGCTGCTCGACCCGGGGGACGAGGTCGTGATTCCCACTCCTGCGTGGGTCAGCTATCCGGAGATGGTCAAGCTCGCAGGCGGCGTACCCGTGATGGTCGACACCCAGCCAAACCAGTACCGCCTCGACGCCAAAGCGCTGGCGGCCGCGATCACGCCGCGCACCAAGGTCATCGTTCTGAACAACCCGAGCAACCCGACCGGGGTCGTTTACTCGGATGCCGAGCTCAGGATGGTCGCCGGGCTGGCCGTGAGCAACGACCTGTACGTGATCAGCGACGAGATCTACGAGAAGCTCACCTACGGAGCCGAGTTCATCAGCATTGCCTCACTCGGTCCGGAGATTCTGGATCGCACTGTCACCGTCAACGGCTTCTCCAAGGCCTACGCCATGACCGGGTGGCGAATGGGCTATGCCGCGGCCAACCCTGAGATCGCGCAAGCGATGTCGAGCTTTCAAAGCCAGTGCACATCCGGCGCGTCATCGATCACCCAGCACGCCGCCCTTGCGGCTTTGAAAGGGGACCAGGCGCCGGTGGAAGCGATGCGCGTGCAGTTCGACCGCCGCCGCCGTTACGTCGCGGGCCGGTTGGAGCCGATGCCGGGCATTCACCTTGACGGCATGCCGGAGGGCGCGTTCTACATCTTCCCGCGCGTCGATGAGCTCTACGGCAAGCAGGTGGCCGGCATCGAGATCAACGGTTCCGTCAGGTTCGCAGAGGCCCTGCTCGAGCGATCTCGCGTGGCGGTAGTCCCGGGCTTGCCTTTTGGATCAGACCGCCACATCCGAATTTCTTACGCATGCTCGCTCGAGACGCTCACTGAAGGTATGGACCGGTTCGAAGCGTTCGCGCGATCGCTCGCGGACGGTAGGTGAGCTCAGCCCGTGGACCAGGCTCGCTCGAGCCCTGCCGCCACCGCGGCCAGCTCGATGTCGCGGCCCGCGTGGCCGATCACCTGGATGCCGGCGGGGAGGCCGTCCACGGGCGCGGGCAGGCTGAAGACAGGCTGGCCGGTGAGGTTGAACGGGCGCGTGAAGCGAACGAGCGGCGAAGTGTCGACCTCGGCCGCGATGAGGGGCGCGACAGAGGCGGTCGAGGGAAGCAAGATCGCGTCCAGGCCGCGCATCGCTCTCGCGACCTCCTCGCGCAAACGCTTTTGGTCGGCGAGCGCGCGTACGTAGTCGCTGCCGGTGACCGACAGACCGGTGCGGAGCCGCGCCAGCACGTCGGGAGCGTACTTGTCGGGCTGCGTGTCCATCCAGGGCTTGTGAAACGCGACCGCTTCGCTGAGCATGATGTCGAGGCACGCTTTTTGCATCGCGTCGAGACTGGGGAGCTCGATCTCAGGCAGGCCGTCGGAGGCGGCGTCCCAGGCTTTGCGAACCTGCGCGTCGAGCCCGTTCA
This sequence comes from Candidatus Dormiibacterota bacterium, assembly GCA_003139695.1. GTDB lineage: Bacteria > Chloroflexota > Dormibacteria > Dormibacterales > Dormibacteraceae > Palsa-872. Next base: position 98,841 of record PLJM01000017.1, read on the forward strand.
CCCAGCCGGCAGGTACCGCCAGGCGCAGGCGTTCGGCCGGAATCGGCTCGATCGAGCCCCAACCGTCGATGCCCGGCCCATCCCGGCGGGGGCGCGCCATCATCGCGACGGCGCGCGCGGCGGTGGCCACGTCGGGCGCGAGCGAGCCGATCGTGTCGAGGGAAAAGCTCAGCGGCACGACACCCGTTGTATCTACCGTCCCGAAGGTCGGCTTGAACCCGACGATCCCGCAGAGCGCAGCCGGGATGCGGATCGATCCTCCGGTGTCGCTGCCGATCGCCCAGTCGCAGACTCCGGCTGCCACCGCCGCCGCCGATCCGCCCGACGAGCCCCCGGCGATGCGGGTGCGATCGCGGGGATTGTGGACTGTGCCGTAATGGCGATTCATGTTGGTCGAGCCGAAAGCCCACTCGTGAAGGTTCGTCTTCCCGATCATCACGCAGCCGCGGCTGCGCAGGTTGCGAATCAGGGGCGCGTCCTCCGATTTTGGTTCCGTCGGCAGAAGCCGGCCGCCTCCCGTGGTGGGCGTGCCGCGCACGTCGACCAGGTCTTTGACCGCGACCACCTCGCCGTCTCCGTCTTCGTCGGTCATCGTGATGAAGAGGTTGAGGTCCTTGAGCTCGTCCGCGCGAGCGCGCGCATCGAGAATTCGCACCGACCGATTATAGAAATGCTCGCAGCGGATCCCTCACGTCACATCGGTACTCGAGGAGGTCAGTAAGAAATTGTGCGGCCCAGTGCTGTTGAGCGATGACCAGCGCAAGAACATCGTGGCGTATCACTCGAAGTTCAACGAGGTGTCGGCCAGCCCGTTCGGCCCGGCAGACGAGATCGGGATGCTCAATCACATGACCGCTGAAACGAGGCGGGCGGCGCTGAGCGAGGCCGATGCCGGGAAGCCCTTCGATCTCGCGGTCGACTACTTCGTAGGCATGCCGGTGTGGACCGATCTCGGTGATCCCGGGTTTCAGATCTGGATGTCGCATACGCCGGCCGGAAACATGATCGACAACCCGATGGAGCTTGCCGCCGCGGAGAACGAGCTGGTCAGCTACTCGGGCGACTGCATCTCGCTGTACACGCACTGCGGCACACACGTCGACACCTTCGCCCACTTCGGGTACCACGGCCAGATCTTCAACCGCTTCACCACGAAGGAGCACCTCGGCAGCCGGCACTGGAACCGCGGCGGCGCCGACAAGCAGCCTCCGGTCCTGGCGCGCGGCGTGATGATCGACGTCGCCGCCGCCGCCGGAGTCGACATGCTTCCCGACAGTCACGCCATCGGAGAGAAAGAGCTCCTGGACGCGCTCAAGCGCCAGAAGACCGAGCTGCGCCCTGGCGACGTCGTCCTCATCCGCACCGGGAGGATGACGATCTGGCCTGACCAGCAGAGGTTCGTTCCCAACTCTCCTGGCATCAACCGGCAGGGAGCCGAGTTCCTGGCCAAAGCCGGCGCCATCTACATCGGGGCGGATAACGGCGGAGTCGAGCACACGCCCTCGGCCGACCCGGAGAACTGGCTGCCGGTGCACACGTATCTGCTGGCCGAGGCCGGGATCCCGCTCCTGGAGATGGCTTACCTCGAGGACCTGTCCCACGAGTCGATCTACGAGTTCGCTTTCATCGGGGCGTGCTTGAAGATCCGTGGCGGCACCGGCAGCCCGATGCGGCCGATCGCCCTGCCCCTGCGCTCTTGAGTCACGCGCGCTTCCAGGTGCGCGCCATGACCCGTACTCCCGAAGGGGTCCTGGAGGCGACCGCCTGCGTCGTTGACGGGGGGTGGGGAAATTACCGCCAGTTTCACGCGATATTTACCTTTTACGCCGCGAATCGCCGCAGCCGGACTTTTGTCGCCCGTGACAGCGAGGGCCGGGTGGCGGCCACATCGGTCGCCACCCGTTACGGACGCACCGGTTGGATCGGCCACCTGTTCGTGCGGCCTGAGCTGCGCGGGCACGGCCTTGGCACCCGAATGACCTCGCTTTCGGTCAGTCACCTGCAGCGCGCCGGCTGCGACTCAGTTCTGCTCGCGTCGACAGAGCTCGGGCGACCAATCTACGAGAGGCTGGGGTTCAAGGTCGAAACCTCCTACCACGAGCTGCGAGGAACAGCACTGCCGAAAACCGTCGAGCTGGCGCCCTACCGCCCGCTCATGCCGTCGGACCGAGCGGCCCTGCGCGAGCTCGACAAGCAGGTCTCCGGCGACGACCGCGGACCGCTCCTCTCTAGATTCGAGGACTTCGCCTGGGGCGTTTCCAGGGGCGGAAGCCTCGCCGGCGCGGCGGTCGCGCTTCCGTGGGGCGGCGCGTGGGCCGCCATGCTTCCAGGCGCGAGCGACGCCGATTCAGCCGCGATGGTGAGGCTGATCCGCACCGTCGGCTCGGTTGGGCCGGAGGTCATCATGTACCCGCCCGACGAGAACCGGCTCGCGCTCGACCTCCTGCGGAACAGCGGGTTCGAAGAGCTTCGCACTGTGCCTCGGATGGTGCTGGGCAGGCGATCGGAGTGGCTCCCGGCGGCGGTCTGGAACCCGATGAGCCTCGGCCTCGGATGAGCCGGCGCCAACCCTTGGTCAGGGCCGGTTGGCGTCCAGGTGCTCGCGAACGAGCCGCCCGGCCTCGATCACGTGCAGCTCCATCAGCCGGCGCGCCTCGCTCGCATCGCGAGCTTCGAGGGCTTCGATGATGGCGCCGTGCCGGTCGCGCGTCGCCTCGTTCCACCCCGGGATGGTCTCGTAGAAACGGCGCGGCACGTAACGGGTGGCGGCCCGCAGGAACCATCTCAACCGTTTGGCGTCGGGCACGTGGTTGATAGTGCGGTGGAACTTGAAGTTCAGCTCCTCGACGCGCTGTGGGAGCGGGCGCTCGTCCGGCGGCTGGCCGAAGCTCTCCACGATCGCGTCCTGGATCCTGCGCAGCTCGGCGATCGTGGTCGCCGGAATGATGGGCGCCGCCTCCTCGATCAGGAGCCCGGCCACATGGGCGTGGACCCGGAACGCGTCTTCGACATCGCGCGACCCCATAGTCGCTACGCGAAAGCCGCGTCGCGGGATGACCTCCAGCAAGCCCTCGTTCGCCAGGGTCACCAGCGCCTCTCGGACCGGCATCGTGCTGACACCGAGCGACTCGGCGAGCTGGTGCACAGCCATCCGCTCACCGGTGGCGTACTGACCGCTGAGCAGGGCGTCGCGCAGGTAGCGAGTGGTTTCCTCACCCAGCTTCTTCCTTCCCAGGTGCGCGAGCGGGCGCTGGTCGGTTTCGCCGAAGCCGTCGGTGTCCATCAACCCTGAGGCTGCTCCGCCCATCGATACCGCTGCTCAAACCCGAGCAGGCGCTGGGCTTTCCGATTGCTCACCAGCGATCCATGCTCGGCAATCTCCTCGCGCACCGGCACCTTGGAATAGAACTTGCCCGCCAGCTCCCGCGTGGGCAGCACGTGCGCGCTCTCGCCGGCGAAGGTGTTGAAGACCTGGAACCCCAGGCCGTCGGTGTCGACGCAAAGGCGAACCATCTGCGCCACGTCGCGGACGTCGACGTACGCCCACATCTCGCGCTTTCGGATGGCCGGATCGGTGCTCCACAACGGAAACTTGGCGTAGTCCGGCGGCGCCATGACGTCGCCAATGCGGAGGCCGTAGAAATCGCCGCCCACGCGTGCGTGAAAAGCCGCCGCGGTGCGCTCGTTGACGACCTTGGACAGCCCGTATGCGTCCATCGGCACCGTCGGATGCTCCTCGTCCACGGGAAAGTACTCGGGATCTAGCTGCTCGTCCGCGAACACGACGCCGTAGGTCGCCTCGCTCGACGCGAAAACCACCTTGTGAATTCCGGCGCGGACCGCAGCCTCCATGACGTTGTAGGTGCTGGTTGTGTTGATCCGGAAGACCTCTGCATCGGGCACCAGCTGGACTCGCGGTATGGCGGCGAAATGGACGAGCACGTCAACGGGCTCCGCGCGCAGCGAGGACTGCAGTTCGTCGATGCCGGTGTACACCCCGATCGCCCCGAAAGCCTGGCCGGCCTCGGTAAGGTCGGCGATCAAGGTCCGGCAGCGGGGATCGGCGGCCGGCTTCAGGTCGACGTTGAGAACCTCGTGGCCTGCATCGAGCAGCTCCTTGAGAATCCAGGCGCCGATCTTGCCGCTGCCGCCCGTGACGACGATCCGCTTCATCGGGCCTTCAGCCGCCGTGTGAGCCGAGCGCCTTGGACGCGGGGTACTGGTCAATGAACGTGCGGGCGAGGTCGATACGGCGGACGAACACCGCGTCGCCCGTTTTCTGCGCGTAGTCGATGAACCGGGCCAGCGCGTCCGCACGGCTCGGATGGCCGCTGAACCGCGCGTGCAGGCCGATCGACATCATCCGGCTGACTCCGTCGCCGTCGTTGCGAAAGCCGTCCAGCTCCGCCTTGGCGTACTCGAAGAAGTGCTCCGGGCTGCCGTACCCCTGCGCGACCACGAATCGGGCGTCGTTCACCACCAACGAGTAAGGCGTCACCAGATGAGGCTTTCCGTGCACCTTCGTCCAGTAGGGGAGGTCGTCGTTGTAGCAATCGAAGTCATAGACGAACCCGCCCTCCTCAACGACCAGCTCGCGTGTGTTGACGCTCATCTCGCGGCAGTACCAGCCGAGCGGCCGCTCGCCGACCGTGCGTTTGATCGACGCGACCGCGCGTTTGATCGCCTCGCGCTCCTCGTCGCGGGTCATCTCGAAATGGTTCACCCAGCGGTACCCGTGGCCGGCGACCTCGTCGCCACGCGCGGCCAGCTTTTTGGCCACCTCGATGTTCCTCTCGAGAGCCACGGCCGCGGCGACGCAGGTGACGTTGATGCCGGCGTTGCCGAAGACGCGGAATAGGCGCCACACCCCCGCGCGCGAGCCGTACTCGTATGCGGACTCGATCGCCAGGTCGCGCATGCCCTCCTGCTTGTACGGCAGCTCGTACAGGTCCTCGTTGAAGTCATCGCCCATCGCGTACGTCTTCTCCGAGCCCTCCTCGTAGTTGAGGATGATCTGGATCGCGACCTTGGCGCCGCCGGGCCAGGTGATCTTGGGTGGGAACTCACCGTAGCCGACCAGCTCCCTCGGCGGACCCGCCACTCCCGGGTTGTCGGTCGTCTTGAACCACTGTTCGTTGAGGCCTGTCGCCATCGCGGCTCTCTCCTTATTAATGTGGTCGTGCACAGCCGTTCTGGCCGGCCCCCTTTTTCCGCGTACGACATTATGTGATCAAAGATCTAAAGTCAATTGTTGGTGATAGCCTGAAGCTTCGGTGATCAACCAGCCAGAGCTCTCGATCCTCGAAGCGATTCGGAGCGCCCTCATGGACGAGATGAGTCGCGACGAGCGAGTGATGGTCCTGGGCATGGACGTCGGGCAGCTTGGCGGCGTCTTCAGGGTGACGCGCGGGCTCATGGAGAGGTTCGGGCCTGAGCGGGTGGTCGACACGCCGCTCGCCGAGGGCGCGATCGTCGGAGCCTCGCTGGGGCTGGCGATCGGCGGCATGGTCCCTGTGGCGGAGGTCCAGTTCCTGGGCTTCACGCACCAGGCGTTTCACCAGATCGGCCCGCAGCTCGCGCGCTACCGATTCCGCTCGCGCGGGCGCTTCAGCGCGCAGGTGACGATCCGGGCGCCTTTTGGCGGGGGGACGAGGACGCCGGAGTTTCACCCCGATGCGATTGAGGCCCAGTTCGTCCAGGCGCCCGGCCTGAAGATCGTCTGCCCTGCTTTTCCGGACGACGCGAAGGGTCTGCTCCTCGAGGCGATCCGCGATCCCGACCCGGTCCTGTACCTCGAGCCGCAAAGGCTCTACCGGTCGATCCGCGGGCCGGTTCCGGCCGGCGATCATACAGTGCCCTTTGGCTCGTCGAGGCTCGTACGGGAAGGTAAGGATGTTGTGCTCATCGCCTGGAGCGCGGCCGTTCACCTGTGCCTGGCGGCTGCCGACCAGCTGGCCGAGGAGGGCGTAGCCGCCTCGGTCCTCGACCTCAGGACCCTGGTCCCGCTGGATGTCGCCGGATTGATCGCGGCGGTGGTAGAAAGCGGCAAGGCCGTGGTCGTTCACGAGGCGCCTGTGACCGGGGGTTTCGGGGCGGAGATCGTGGCCACGATCCAGCAGGAGGCGTTCGGTTCGCTCGACGCTCCGATCCGCCGGGTGGCGTCTCGGGACACCCCGTATCCGCCGGGCTCCCTCGAGGACTATTTCCTCCCCTCGGTGCGCCGCATCGTAGCCGCGACGCGTGCCACGGTGGAGTACTGAGTGATCGAGCTGCTCGGTATCGACGGCAAGGTTCGCGGATCCTCGCCCATGAGCCTCGACAAGGTCGTCGATGCCCTTCGCCTCATGCTGCTTTCGCGGGCCGTCGACGATCGGCTAATCAAGCTGCAGAGGATGGGCCGAGTCGGCGTGTACGGCCCGGTGCACGGACAGGAGGCAGCGGTGATCGGATCCGCTATGGCGCTGGATCCCCAGCGTGATTGGATCGTCCCCGCGTCTCGCGAACACCCCGCGATGCTGCGGCACGGCCTGCCGCTGAAGAACATGTTCGCCACCTACATGGGCAACTTCGATGCAGCCGCCGTCCCGGACGGTGTGCGGCTGCTGCCGCGCCAGCAGTCGATCGGCGCGCAGCTGCCACATGCGGTTGGCCTTGCCTGGGCGCTGAAGTTGCGGCGCGCCGGCGGCGTGGTGGCCGTGTACTTCGGGGAGGGCGCGTCATCGGAAGGCGATTTCCATGAGGCCTCGAACCTCGCCGGCGTCATGCGCGTCCCGCTGGTCATGCTGCTGATCAACAACCACTACGCCATCTCGACGCCGGTGCACAGGCAGACCGCGGCAGCAGAGCTGGCCGCGCGCGCGGAGGGCTACGGCTTTCCAGGGTTCGTGGTCGATGGCAACGACCTCCTGGCTGTTTATGCGACCACCGTCGATGCGGTGAATCGGGCGATTGCCGGAGACGGACCGACGCTCATCGAATGCCGAACCTATCGCATGGGATTCCACAACACGTCCGATAACCCGAAGGAATACCGCGATACAGCAGAGGTCGACGAGGCTGAGCAGCGAGACCCGATCGAACGAGTGCGGCGATTCGCGATCCGCGAAGGTGTCTGGTCGGCCGATCAGGAGGCAGCCGCGCTCAACGAGATCCGATCCGCAATTGATACCGCGCAGCGACAGGTCGAGGAGCTACCAAGGCCTGGAGCGGCGGCGATCTTCGAACACGTATACGAAACTTTGCCGCCCCGCCTGCAGCAGCAGAGGGCTGAGGCCCTGGACGATGCCAGGCCCAGCTGATACGCCAATTCTCGCCGGGCTGCGCGTGGTCGAGCTGTCGGCGTTCATTGCGGCGCCGCTTGGTGGCGCGACCCTGGCGGCGCTCGGTGCGGACGTGATCCGGGTGGACCCGCCCGGCGGCGGAATCGATTTCAAGCGCTGGCCCTTGCACAACAACCACAGCCTTTATTGGGCAGGCCTGAACCAGGGCAAGCGCTCGGTGGTCATCGATACGCGCACTGAGGCGGGGCAGCGGCAGGTGGCCGGCCTCATCGCGGCGCCGGGAGAAGGTGGAGGAATCGTGCTCACCAACCTTCCGGTCAAGGGCTGGAACTCGTACGAAGCTCTCTCCAAGCTCCGGCCCGACGTGATCATGGTCGTCATCACCGGCGACCGCGACGGCGGCACCGCGGTCGACTACACGGTCAACGCGGCACTCGGCTTTCCGTGGCTCACCGGACCCGAGGGCCATGAGGGTCCGGTCAATCACGTCCTGCCCGCGTGGGACGGCATGACGGGATTTCTCGCCGGGCTCGCAATCCTCGCCGCCGAGCGACACCGCCGCATCCACGGTGAAGGGCAGCTGGTCGAGCTGAGCCTGTCAGATGTGGGGCTTGCGGTCGCCGGGCACCTGGGCCTGATCGGTGAGGCGATCCTCGAGCCGCAGCCGCGCGGCCGGTTCGGCAATGACGTGTACGGCACCTTCGGTCGGGATTTCACCACCAGCGATGGACGACGCGTGATGGTGCTTGCGTTGACCGCGAGACAGTGGGCGAGCCTTGGTGAAGCCACCGGACTTGCGAGTGAGTTCGTGGCGGTTGAGTCGCGCGCGAGCGCGGATTTTCGAAATGAGAGCGACCGCTGGATCCATCGCGAGTCACTATTCGCACTGCTGGAGGCATGGTTCGCGCGGCACGATCTCGCCGAGGTTCGCAAGACCTTTGAGGGCCGCGGCGTGTTGTGGAGTCCCTACCAGACGGTGAAGCAGCTGGTGGCAGATGATCTGCGCGCCTCCACCGCCAACCCTCTGTTCTCGGAGATCACACATCCGTGGCTGGGCCGGTTCCTGACGGCCGGATCGCCATTGCGTTTTGGCGCGGCGGCACCGGTGCCGGCGCGCCGCGCGCCGGACCTCGGCGAACATACCCAAGAGGTGCTGCGGGAGTTCGGCTTGTAGAGCGCCGAGCTCGTCGGCGCCATATTCTTGCAACCGTGTTCCTCGATCAGCCGCTGGCCAAGAAGGTGCCTGAACTGACGATCTACTTCTGGGTGATCAAAATCCTGACCACAGGGATGGGTGAGGCGACCTCGGACTACTTTGTCCACACTTACAACCCATACGTTGTGGTGGTCCTGGGAGCGGCCGCTTTGGCAATCGCGCTCGTATGGCAACTCTATTTGCGGCGATACATGACCTGGGCCTACTGGCTGACTGTCGCAATGGTCGCTGTCTTTGGCACGATGGCCGCCGGCATTCTCCACGTCTACCTCGGCGTCCCGTACATCTTGTCGGCGATCACCTGGGGAGTAACCCTGACCGTCATATTTGCGCTTTGGTACCTCAGTGAGAGAACTCTCTCGATTCACAGCATCTACACGCGCCGCCGCGAACTGTTCTATTGGGCGGCCGTCCTCGCGACGTTCGCGCTAGGCACGGCGGCGGGGGATATGACGGCGGTCACGTTCCACTTTGGTTTCTTTGCTTCGGGGATCCTCTTCGCTATCGTGTTTGCCATCGCGGGCGTCGCCCACCGATGGTTTGGTCTGAACGAAATCGTTGCATTCTGGTTCGCGTACATCATCACGAGGCCGCTCGGAGCGTCATTTGCCGACTGGCTTGCGGTGCCGGCGAGTCTGGGTGGCCTGAATCTCGGGAAGGGGACGATCAGCATCGCCTCATGGATATTGATCGTCGCGTTCGTGGCGTACCTTGCGATCAGCCATCGAGATGTGGCGAAGCCCTCGATCAACTCGGCCAGAATCAACTGATGGAGTCCAGCTTGAGCCGAGGCGATAGGTACGAGCGAACCTACGAATTGCGCTCTGCCGCCGGCGAGGACGTCCATGGGGAGGCAAATTTCGTCACCCGTTTCTCGCCAGGCAGCGTCCTCGACGCGGGCTGCGGCACGGGCAGAGTGGGCAGGGAGCTGCACCGTCGGGGTGTTGAAGTCGTGGGCGTCGACGTCGACGCTGAGATGCTCGAGACAGCCCGGGATCGATGCCCCTCGGCGTCGTGGATCGAGGGCGACATCAGCGCTATGCGGCTTGGCCGCACATTCGACATCGTGCTGATGGCAGGCAACGTGATCAACTTCGTGAGTCCCGAGTCGCGACGGCAGGCCGTTGAAAACCTGGTGCGCTATTTGCGGCCGGGGGGTCTTCTCATCAACGGCCACTCGATTCGGTCAGATGGCTGTCCGCCCGCAGTGTTTGCGGGTTGGGCCGAAACCGCGGGCCTCGAGCTGGTCGAGCACTGGTCGACGTGGGACCAGGATGCGTTTGTCGATGGCTCGGAGTACAGCCTGACGGTGCATCGTTTCGTCGGCTGACGTTTTTGCGGCGCCGAGCACGACTGGGGTCTAGCTGAAGTCGTTCCAACCGGTGCCCATATAAGTCGGGCCGGCCAATGACGTTGATCAACCAGAGGCTCTACGGTAAACCGGATTGGACTTAGGGCTCTCCAAATGGAATGGCGGGACCTTCCCGCAATTCCACCAAGTGACGGTGATCTGGTTGATGGCGTGGCTCGTCGGCCGCCGATCGTAGCCTGGGCCTATAACCCAGGAGGCTGATCTCAAATCCGAGCGCTGTTTCAAGCCGCGCTAGGGTTAGCGGCGCAGTGGCCGTGAAGACGAACCTGACAGCGCTGATGGCGGCCGCAATTGCCCTCACGGCCTGCTCAGCCTCGCCTACCGTTGCCACCAACCCCGACGCGCTGGCACGCGGGGCTGCGGTCAAGACACTTGATGCCGGCAAGCTCAACAGCCTGCCCACCGGCTCCATCTATGTCCGCATGATTCGTTTCGCTCAACCCGTCGGCTATGTCATCCACTCGAAGCAACACGTCTCCAGCGTGATTTACGTCGAGGTCGGCGTGCACCGGTTGACTCTCGACGGTCAGGCGCCCGTCGACCTGGCGACCGGCCAGGCCCTCTTCCATCAAAGCGTGGCGCACACCCATGAAAACCCCGGACCGGGCCCGAGCGTTTGGTACTCAATCGCACTGTGGCCGAGCTCAGCCCGCGGTACGGCGCTGGTCGACAAAGTCGCCCGCGCGGCGTTCGAAAGCGGCGACATCGCCCGCGACACATGGCCGCAGGGAGCCTACTCGCAGGTCCTCCGTCAGGTCACGCTCGCGAACCTGGGAACCTCTGGTGCCCATCGGTTCGGCGGACTCTCCGCCTTCTATGTGCTCAGCGGCTCCGTGACCATTAAAAGCGCTCATAGCGCCCCGCTCACGTTGAGCACGGGTCAGGGTGTCGACTTCTTGCCAGACGTCGCGCTGCAGGAGACCAATGCGGGTGCGGGCCAGGCGGTCTATCTCGAGTTCATCACCACCGCGGTCGGCAAAGACTTCGAGGTGCCGCTGCAGCAACCACCGGCCGCCTGACGACGAGCCGATTTACCCGATAACGCTGACCCGGTTGCCATCGGCATCGGCGACGTAGACCAAGCCCTGCGCGTCGACGGCGACGCCAAGCGGAGTCGTCATCTGGGCGATCGTGTCGATGTTGCCCCGCACGTCAACCCGCCTGACCCGGCCGTTGAGCGCGTCCGCGATGAAAACATCCCCCTGCGAATCCACCGCGATGCCTTGGCCGATTCCCTCGAGTGGATTGGTGGCCAGGTGCAGCTCGGCGAAGGTGGCCGGGTGCCCATCGCCGAGGTAACCCGGAACGCCAGTGCCCGCAATGCTCTCGATCTGACCGTTGACGTCGACGCGGCGCACACGCTGGTTGAGCGTGTCGGCGATGAAAAGGTTGCCCTCGTTGTCGAATGCAAGGCCCCCGGGAGCGTGAAGGACCGCATCGCCGGCACGACCGGCATCACCACGGTATCCGGCCTCACCAGTGCCGGCCACAGTAGAGATCGTGCCGTCTGCTGCGACCTGGCGGACCACGTTGTTGCCTGTGTCGGCGATGAAGAGAGTGTCGCCGAAGCCGATCGCGAGACCGGTGGGTAAGTTCAACTTGGCCGATGGCCCAGGCTTTCCGTCGCCCGCATAACCGGCCTCACCGTCGCCGGCGACGGTTGTGATCGTGCCATCCGAATCGACCCGGAGGACCCGATTGTTCAGCGTGTCAGCGATGTAGACGTTGCCCGCGCTGTCCACGGCCAGGCCTTGCGGAACGTTGAGCTGCGCCTGCGCGGCCGGACCCCCGCTTCCAGCGTTGCCGGCCGTCCCGGTACCGGCGAACGTGCTGATCCGTCCGTCCTTCGTAACTTGGCGCACCCGGTTCCCCTCGGCGATGTAAATCTCGCCGGCGGGCCCGATTGCCAGCGCGAGCGGTCGCACGAGCGCCGATGCGGACGCCTGCCCTCCGTCGCCGGAGAAGGCGCGCTCACCGGTGCCGGCGACGTTAACGACGCGCGGCGCTTCGGTTGCTGAGGGCGCCGACAGCCATACGTATCCAAGCGCGACCGCCACCAGGAGCGCCGCACCAAAGAAGCCCATCCTGCGCGGGCTTGCCAGGCCCGCCACAAGACGAGGGCGGGTTCGGCCGAGAGCGGGCACGGCCGCAGGCAAGGCGGACGGAATGGTGGTTACGGAACCGCCGTCGCCGGGCAGATCCGCCGCGACCCAGTTGGCGATCTGGACGCGGGAGCGAAAGCCGAGCTTGCCTCGGATCTGCTCGACGTGGCTCTCCGCAGTGCGCTCAGAGATGAACAACCGGGTAGCGATCTCCCGGTTTGTCAGCCCCTGAGCGACAAGGGCTGCCACCTCGCGCTCTCGGCGGGTGAGACCTGGCGCCACCACAAGAATTCGCGAGGAGCATAACAACGGCGGCTGATCGCATGGCCGAGAAACCGGTACCAAGTTCCGGTACCGATCCCGGTAGTTGTACGCATGACGGGGGCCCGCGCCGTGCCTAGCGTCGAGATCACTGCCGGGCCATCGGCCTGGTGTCTCGAGTTAGGAGCAATCGCGAATGAGCCAAGTCACCACAAAGCGAGTCCTGTCCGTTCTAGTAGTCGCAGTCGCGCTGGTCGCGGCGTGCGGCGGAGGCACTGCCAGTGCGCCGCCCAACCAGTCGCCACCACCCGGGCCGGTGACCAAGTACCGGAACGTGCTCCAGGGACAGACTGCCGGCGCGCCGATCGACCTGATCCAATCGATCATCTATTTCGCTCCCGGCGCTGCCAGCGTGGTTCACACCCACAGCTCGCCCAACCTGGCCACGGTGATGCAGGGTCAGATCACCGTCAAGATGCCTTCTGGCGACAAGCTGGCATCAGAGGGGAATGCCCTCGTCGAACCCTTGAACCAGTCCGTTCAGGCACTCAACCTCGGTTCGGCAGCGGCGATGGTCGTGGCCGCCTTCCCGGTCCTGCATGGCACGAAGCCGACAGCTCCGGTCGCCGGGCAGCCGGCGCCTTCGACGCTCAACAAGACGCTCTACACCTTCACCCTCGACTCGCCGGCAATCACTGGCAGCTACAGCGTGATTCAGCAGGTCCTCGACTTCGCACCGGGTGCGCAAACGCTGAAGCATCGCCATGGTGGGCCAGGTGTGATCACTGTGATCCAGGGCCAGGTCACGCTGAACCGCGATGGGGTCGAGAAGACCTACGTCGTAGGGGACAGCTTCTCCGAGATGCCTGGCCAGACGCTGCAGGCGTTCAACCGTGGGAGCACCGAGCTCATCGTGGCCGCCACCTACCTCCTGCCTGACGGCGCGCAGCTCACCACCAACCTCTAGACGTCAGACGTGCTTGTTGCCATCCACACCATTTGGAGAATTGACATGAAGATCTATCGCAAGCTCGTGGTTGCCCTTGGCGCGATCACGGTTAACGCCGTCGTGTATGCGACTCTCGTTGTGCCGGCCGGAAGCCCGTTCAGGATCGAGACCGGCCCGCCGGCCTGCGCGTAACCACCTTCTGGGCCGGGTTCGCCCGGCCCAGTCCTTCTCCCAGGTTCCTCGATAGAGATCAGAGGTGTTGACGCAGGAAGCGTGCGCAGTCGTCCCACGATTTGCGCGCGCGACTGATCACTCCGGCCATGCGAAGGTAGCCGTGAATCATGTTTGGCTCGTGGATGTGCTCGACGAGCCCACCGGCGGCCCCGAGTGCGGCCGCGTAGGCGCTCCCTTCAGAGGCCAACGGATCCAGCTCACAAGTGATCACCAGCGCGGGCGCCAGCCCGGTGAGGTCGGTCGCACGAAGAGGCGAAGCGTCAGGCGAGGCGCCGTCGCCGGGATCGGCGAGGTACTGCTCCCAATACCAGCGCATCGACTCGCGGGTGAGACCGTAGCCGGTGCCCATGGTTCCGTAGGAAGGCGTGTCGAGGTCGTAGTTCGTCACCGGATAGATCAGTACTTGCGCCGCGATTCGCGGTCCCCCGCGCTCACGCGCCCAACGTGCGACCACGGCGGCCAGGTTGCCTCCTGAGCTGTCTCCGCCTACAGCGAGGCGATCTGGATCGGCGCCGATCGTGGCCGCGTTCTCGTGCAGCCACACCAGCCCTGCCCACGAGTCGTCCACAGCCGCCGGGAAGCGGTGTTCCGGGGCCATGCGATAGTCGAGCGACAACACCATACAGCCGGCCCGGCCGGCGAGCGCGCGGCAGACCGAATCGTGGCTGTCGATATCACCCACCACCCAGCCGCCGCCATGCATATAAAGGAGAGCGGGCAGAGATTCGCCCCCGACGGGAGCATAGATGCGGCCCCCAATCGGCCCCTGTGGACCCGGCACGCGAAGGTCCTCGATCCGAGCGACCGGCTCCGGCTCGCCGGCCAGCATAGGAACGCGCATCCGATTGAGCCGGCGCGCCTCCTGCGGGCCCTGTTCAGCAAGGGGAGGGAGGCCGAGCGACTGCATCCAATCCAGGTAGGCGCGTGCCTCCGGATCCATCACCCCTGCCGCGCCAGAATAGCGGCGAGCCGCATTAATTTCAGGTCAGCTTGCGGTGGAACTCGAGCTTGCCAGGCATCTCCTCGTAACCGAGCTCCTCATTGAGGTGAAGAATCGGTGCGTTCTCTGAGTCGTTGTCGGTTTCCACCGCATTGACACCGAGATCGATAGCCTGGACCAGCGTCTCCAGCTTGAGCGCCCGAGCGAATCCCTTGCCGCGGTGTTCGCGCAACACCCCGGTGAAGCCGGTCCACACTGAGCTTGGGTGGTAGGCGAGGTACGAATAGCCGATCGGCTGGGCGGCGAGCACCGCCACCCAGATCCGCTCCGGCAGCACCGCCGGAGGCTGCATCCAGACGACCCACTCCTCGTACGGCTCGGGGATGTATTCGACGCTCATTGGGATGTCGGCAACGGTCGCATGCGATACGGGGTGGAGGCGTCGAAGGAACGCCTCGCCTCCGAGATCCGCCACGGTCCTGAGCACGACATCCGTCGTATCGATGCGCTTATGCGCAGCGCTCCGGAGCTCGCGGATCCGATCCGCGTTGACCCCCAGATCGAGTCGCCAGAACCGCTGTTTTCGCTCTTGGGTCCAGTCGTGGCCGCGCAGCCACTCGACGGCTTGGTGCGAGTCCTCGCCAACCTGGCAGATCAGTACCGATGCTCCCATCTCCCGCGCCTGGCCCTCGCCGAAAACGATGGCAGCCGGGATCAGGTGTTGGCTCGCCGGCGGGATCAGAAGGTTCAGGTAGGTCGTCAAACCACCAACGTCTCGTGGCTGGATAAGTGAGATCCAGCAGCGATCGACCCCGCTTTCCTGGACGATGAAGCGCCTCACCGCAGAGCCTGCCTCGCTCTTCGTCCACTTCTCGAGCAGCTCCTCAGCGACCTGAGGATGTTTGGGCTCGGCGGCGGTGGATGTGGCCGCCGCGAACCCCGCGTCGGCATGGGTGGCGGCGCGAAAGCCGATCACAGGTTTCAGCATGCTGGCGTCATTCTCGTTCGTCCGCTCGGTTCGTAGCGAACCTGACTCCAGGTAATCGTGAAGCTGCGGCCGGTCAGTCCTTGTCCTGAGGGTCTGCCAGGGTCACCTCTCCGCGTCTGCTATCGGCCTACGTGCTGAGGTTCAGCCAGGCCGCTTTGAGCCCAGATGGTGGCGGCTTCCACCGAGTGGAACGTTCGCATCAACAGGCCGTGATGGTCCATCTCGGTGGCGGCATCGTCATACGCCGATTTGGCAAGCCCGGCTGACGCGGTCACGATGGCCATTCGTTTGAGCCCCGCAGCGACAGCTTGTGGCAGCCAGACGTCCCGGGCCCACTGTTGATCGTCCGGATGAACGATCTTCGCCTTGCGAGCGTCACTGACGTAGCCCACTACGTGCCTCGATCGAATCGCTCGCACTCCGGTGAGCAACGCGGCTCGAAACTCTGCGCTGGTTGCGAAGCCCTTCCATTCCGCATAGAGAATCTTGGGTACGGCACGCCACCGGATGGAAATGTTGGGCTCGTCTAAATAGATCTCGTCGTCCACGACAGCCGTGCCGAGGCTAACACTGTGCATCGAGCACTGGGCTCGCCGAATACGATTTCGACTCACCTACTGCGAGCCGGTGCGCCGTTTTGCCCTCGGGCGCTAAGTGGCGGATCGCTCCATCGCCTGCTCCATCTGCGAGCGAAGCATTCTCGTGCCGGCCGCGGCGATGCCCACCTCGATCAGCCGTCCTCTCCAACCCTTGCCCAACCGCGTGACCGTCACGTCAATCTGGCTGCCCCCGCCCGTGGCCGGGGTGATCTTGTAATCCCAGCGGCTGCCCGGACCCCACGTGTTCGAGTCCATGGTCTCGACGCTCACGGCGCCGGTGGTCGCATCCCAGCTGTACTTTTCTCGCTCCCAGACCCCGCCCGCGACGGAGCTGCCTTCGGTCACCTCAGCCCAGCCGGGACCCTGGCCGTGCAATTTGAAATGTTGTTCGTCAACGTTCGGCCACACCTGGGAACGGCGCGGTCCAAAGTCAGTCAATGCGGCCAGCACGGCGCTGGGCGCCAGCATTGTCTCCAACCGGAAGTGGACTCGTGCCATCAGCGTTTACTTTGGACCTCACACCCCGCCGCACGCCTCTCCAACCGCTTGAGAATATTTTCGCCGCCCCGTCCCACCCGATCCATTGAGCTGGTATTCTTCACCTGTAAAGAATGAAATTCGCCTACAGCGAATCCGCCCAGTCTGTACACGCCGCGCTCGGAGCCGTCCTGCGCGGACACCGCGAAGCTTTGCGCCGCACTTTGACGGAGGTCGCAGCCGAGGCCGGCCTTTCGCCTGCGCATCTATCCGAGGTCGAGCGTGGCCGCAAAGAGGTCTCGACCGACCGTCTCCTCGCCGTTGCCCACGCGCTCGGAATTCGGCCCGCCGACATGTACGCGGACCTGGCGCGGCTGCTGGGCGCGGACAGCGAGCAGCGCGCCTGGCCCGAGGATCCACCCGTGAAGCTCCGTCTCGCCACCGCCGGCCTGCCGATGGATGCCCTTCGCAGCGTCGCTGACTTCAGCGCGTATATGGCGATGGCCAACCCGCCGCCGAGAGCCCGTCCGCGAATCGGCTTTGAGCCAAGGAGATAACCCGATGACACTGATTCCGACCGTCATCACGAGCGATGGAAGAGGCGAGCGAGCGTACGACATCTATTCCCGTCTGCTGAAGGACGGCGTCGTCTTTGTTCGTGGACCAATCGATGACGACCTCGCGACCACAGTCACGGCGCAGCTCTTGTTCCTCGAAAACGAGGCTCCGGAACGCGACATCCAGCTCTACATCAACAGTCCCGGAGGCTCACTCACGGCATCGCTGTCGATTTACGACGCGATGCAATACGTTGCGAACAAGGTGGGGACGTTGTGCACAGGTCTCGCCGCCAGCGGCGCATCGATCCTGCTCGCCGGTGGCAATCACGGTATGCGAATGTCCTTGCCCCACGCCCAGATCCTCATCCACCAGCCGTTCACGCAGGGCATCCAGGGACAGGCCACGGATATTCAGATCCACGCCCAGGAAATCCTGCGGCAGCGGCAGCAGCTGGCCGCTCTATATGCCAAGCACTGCTCGCGTCCCATCGAGGATGTTGAGCGCAATATGGAACGCGACTTCTTCATGACGCCGGAGCAGGCAAAGGAGTGGGGCTTGATCGACCTGATCGTGGAGCGCAGCCCGGTCGTGGTCACCGTGTCATGAGCACCGGAACCGAGGTCGGCTTCTGTCCGCGCTGTCAGGCGACGAGAACACTGCGGAGCGTTGACACGTTGGCGCTTAGGCGATCGGCGGATGGCACGCATCTCGTGCGTCGCCGGCAACTGGAATGCGCAAGCTGCAACACCTTCCTATCCGTGGTCGAGACGCCGCTGCGAACAGAGGTCGTCGCCGGGAGGTCCTGAGAGTCGCAGCCTCAGCCGGCCGGCTCGAACGGTTTCAGATGCTCCAGGTCGTTCTCGCTCAGCTCGGCGAACAGCGCGAGGTCGTCGCTTCGCTTCAGGAACCGACGCGGCAGGATGACTTCCTCTTTCAAAACCCCATCGGGGAGGATCACCACTCCGACCAGCTCTGAGTTGTCGAAGAGGACATCCTTCACGGTGCCGAGTCGCTTGCCGGAGTTTCCCAGCATGACGTTCTCACCACCCTCGATCTCCAGCTCGTCGGCTCCCTTGTTGGCGACCTGTTCCAGAGAGGAAGGTATGGCGGGCGAGGACGTCAGGGCGCTGAGCGCCTCATCCCTAAAGCCTTCAGCGGCGGTTTCATCGCCGTATCGATAGCTGAGGTACGCGGGAAGGTCGCGCACATCGTTGGCAGGGAGCTTCAAAACGATGCGGCCGTGAGAGACGGAGCTGACTTCGCTGCGAGGCACTATCACCTCGTCGGCGAGCAACCAGGATCCGGGGGAGAGCAAGTGTCCGGAGAATCGCCGATTCTCTCTCACAACAAAGGCCTTGAGCGTCAAGTCATCCTTGCCGACGATCAGCCGAGAAAGCGTGCCGATCTCCGTGCCGTCGCTCGCATGGACGGCAGCCCCCAGGTGAAAATCCTCATCCTGCGAACCCGGTTGGTCAGTGCCCACAGCTTTTAAGGCTACTCAGTGCGCCTTTGTGGGGCAGTGATCAGCCCTCGGCTGCGATTCGGCGACAGCAGCGAAACGATGGAGAGGGCGAATGCCGCGTACAGAATTCCGCCCACGACGTCGGCGACGTAGTGCTCGCCCAGGTACACGACAGTCACCCACACGACGATCGCCCAGATCGACAGGAGAACGCCCACCGCCTTGTTCCGTCTCCATGCCGCGGCGGCGGCCAGCACAGGGAACCCGGCATGCAGCGATGGGAATGCTGCGTACAGGTTGTAATCGTGGTGTGAATACAGCCATGTCAGGACGGGCGGCAGGCCAGATCGCAGCACTGCATCCTGCATCAGATGCTGCACCGATTGCGGCTGAGCCAGCCAGGGCGGGGCTGTCGGAACCACCACATAGGTGACAAAGGCGAGGGCGCACAGCACAACAAGCGACAGCCCGAAGCGGTGAAATTCAGCGCGATTCCTGCTCCAGAGCCAAGCGCCGACGATCACCGGCAATAGGAAGTGAGCCGAATACACAAGGCTCCCGACGTCGTCGATGAGGTCCGCATCGCCCAGCTTCGCGATCGTTGTCTGCAGCACGAGAGTCGGCTCGTAGCCGCCGAAAAGCGCTCGTTCCACTCCGGCCAGGTTGTGCGGTGGCACGTGCAGCGTCGCAGCGAGGTCCCGCATGAGCTCGTACGCCATGAGCACCAACACGAATGGCGCCCAGCCCAGCAGCAAGGCGACTGCTCGCTTACTCGCCGGTGCGTCGGCAGTCCTTTCCATCGGCGATTCGCGAGGCTAGGTTGGAGGCGCCGGAACGACGATCATCCGCCCACCGTCGGGTGCGACTTCGGTCGTGTCGAACGCGGAGCGATCCAGGGCGACGACCTCGCCTTTCACCGCGGCGAGAAATCCGTCCAATGGTTCGAGGAATGAGATCGCCGGCGTCCGATAGTGCATCGGGACGACCCACGATGGAGCGAGCAGCTCGACCAGCTCAGCGGCGGCGCGGCCGTCGATGGTGGCCATACCGCCAACGGGAATAAAGAGCAGGTCGATCTTGCCGATTGCCTTCCGCTGCTCCGGTCGCAGCTCCGCCTGCCCAAAATCGCCCATATGGCATACGCGGACGCTGCCCATCTCGAACACATAGATCACGTTGGCGCCCCTCTGCGTGCCGGCGACAGCATCATGTTCGGAGGCGATCCCGACGAGCCGGCCAAGCTGGGTTCCGACCGTTCCCGCGGAGGAGCGCACTGTCTGTTTGACACCGCCAACCACGTGCACCGCGTTGTGATCGCCGTGCTCGTGAGTGACCAGCAGCAGATCGGCGACGGCGTCCTTGATCTCGGGATAGTTCCACGTCATTCCTCGCCCGCGCGCTGCCTCCATGTCGCCGAAGGGATCAATGACAACGGAATCGTCCCCCGCGCCGAGGGCGAAGGCCGATTGCCCGAACCACCTTACCTGCACGCCATCACCTCGCCTGCGTCATCGGTTCGCCCACGACTGCGATGTCACCAACCGCAGGTTGCACGGCCGGGCGCCGCTGCCGGTTTGAGCCGCGAAGGGCAGACGTCACGCCCGCGACGATACACATTGCGACACACGCCAGCAGCGCGACCCGAATTCCCGTCACGAACGGTTGCGCCAAAAGGCCCGCGAAAAAGTGCGGATCGCTGATCCGGGCTGCGAGTGCAGGGGGCAGGGCGCCGAGCGCGGACGCCGGGATGAGGTGGGAGATCGGGTCGTACCCAAGCATTGCCGCGAAAATCGCGGCGCCCGGAGGTAGCGAGGCGATCCCCTGCGCAAGGGGGGCGGACAGGCCGGCCTGTGTCGCGCCGGCCTGCAACGCCGGCCCAAGGTTCTGCGACAGGCTCGCTATGACGATGGTGAAGAAGATCGCCGTGCTCGCTGTCATGCCAGCGTTGAGCACCATCGCGCGCATACCGGCCGCCGCGCCCCTCTGCTCGGCGGGCACGGAGCTCATGACCTGCGATGTGTTGGGAGCGCTGAAGAAGCCCATCCCCGCGCCCATCAATGCCAGGTACGCGGCGAACACCGCGAGGTTGAAATCCGGCGGGAGCGTCATCAGGAGAGCAGCCGCCAGGCCGGCGACCAGGATGCCGCCGGTCGCCAGTACGCGGGATCCGTAGCGGTCGCTCAACCAGCCGCCGAGCGGCCCGCAGACGACGAATCCGAGCATAAGTGGCATGGTGTCGATGCCAGCGTGAAGCGGTGTGTCGGCGTACGCGACCCCGTGAAGGGGCAGCCAGATGCCCTGCAGCCAGATGATGAACATGAACATCAGGCCACCGCGTGCCAGAGAGAATAGAAAGGCTGCGACATTTCCGAAGAGGAAGTCTCGAATGCGGAAGAGACCAAGATCAAACAAGGGGTGGCGGACCCGGGTCTCGACCACGCCGAACACGACCAGGAGCGCGACGCCGACCGCAAGAGCGATCAGGACTGTCGGGTTGGACCAGCCCATGGTCTGATTTCCGTAAGGCGTCAACGCCTCAGTCAAGCCGAACATCAGCGCCAGCAACCCTCCGGCGAACGTGAGGTTGCCCAGCCAGTCGATCCGCGCCGCCTGCCGCTTGCCGATCTCGTGGAGCGCCACGTAAGCCCAAACCGACCCAATGACTCCTACGGGCACGCTGATCAGGAAATCCAGCCTCCAGTTGATGGCGGCGAGAATGCCGCCGAGCACGACGCCGATTACGTTGCCGGCGATAAAAGCGATCTGGTTGATCCCCAGAGAAAAGCCACGCTGGCCGGGGGGAAAGGCATCGGTCAGAAGCGCGATGCTGTTGGCGAAAAGGCACGCGCCACCCAGGCCTTGCAGCATCCGGAACGCTATGAGCTCGATCGCGCCGAGGGTGCCGGTCGACGGGGTCACCGCGCATAGCAGAGAGCCCACTGTGAAGATGACGAAGCCCAGGTTGTAGATGCGTACGCGACCGAAAATGTCGGCGATCCGGCCGAACGTGACCAGGAGCACGGTCGTGACCGCTGAGTAGCCCATCAGCATCCACAGCAGCAGGTTCGACTGGCCTGGCCCCAAGGGATCGACGTGCAAGCCGGAGAAAATGGCGGGCAGCGAGATCAGAACGATGGTCTGGTTGATCGAGGCCATCAGCATCCCGATCGTCGTGTTGATCAGGACGATCCACTTGTATTCGAGCTTCATGCTTCGACCGCCACCAGCAGCAACTCGTCTTCGACCTGCCGGACAGCGGCATTGAACTCGCGTAGCGCCGCTGCGATCCTTTCCCTGTCGGCAGGTTTCATGCGCTCTACGGCAACGCGGATGGCGGTTCCATCCAGGAACGGGATCGCGCTGAGGAGCTGCCTCCCTTCGTCAGTCAGCGTGGCGACGACTTTTCGCCGGTCGTCGGCATCCCGCTGGCGGTGGATCAGGCCGCGCTCTTCCAGCCGATCGACAAGCCTGGTCATCGACGGAGGGGCAAGCGCGAGCTCGGTGCCGATCTGGCCCAGCGACTGCGGCTGCTTGGCCAGCCGCCGCATGACCCTGACCTGCACCAGGGTGAGCTCCGCCGCGTGCCAGATTTGCGTTTGGAGCGCCTCGCTCAAGGTGACCGCGTCCAGGTAGGCGCGGAGCAGGGCAGCCTGCGAGTCATCGCGGTTAGTTGCCGCCACGGCAAATATTATACAAAACGTCAAACGACCAGACCTCAGATTGGCCTATGCGGGCTGCGCGGCCGCCTCTGGCGCCAGGCGCCCGCGGGCTGCCCAGGCTCTGCAGGTGAGAGTGATCGAGCCGTCGGCGGCGACCGGAATTCGGGCCATAACCAGCTTCTTTACTTTCGTCTGCCGATCGGGTGGCAGAGTTGCGAGGTACCCGGGTGCGGGTGCCTCCCCGCTAAGAAATGGCGTCCAGTACTCCTCGAAGTTCGCGAACCTGTCGGTGACGTCGATAGGTCGCTCGACCACTGCTGAGAGGCCCGCACCCTCGAAGGCGGATGTCAAAGCACCGGCGGCGCAGAGCGGGAAACGCACGCCTTCGTCCTTGTTGCGGGCGGCTGGATCCTCCTCGACAGCCGCATCCCAAAAGTGGCGCAACAGGGTCATTTGATCCGCGTAATCCCAAACGTAGGCCCCGATCAGCCCTCGTGTCGCGGTCACCTCAGCGGCCGCCCGCAATGCACCGACGGCGTCGGGGACGAAATTCAGGACCAGCCCGGAGACAACGGCGTCGGCGGCGAGGCCCAATGAGCGGACGTCCTGGTCGGTTCCATGCCTGAACTCGGCCCGAGGGTCGGTGATCGAGGCGCGCGCGTGGTCGAGATAGCCTTCCGACGGATCCAATGAGATGACTCGAGCTGGTGCTGCAGTGCGCAGGATCGCGCCGGTCAACTCCCCAGTACCGCATCCAACGTCGACCCAGGTCGCACCGGTGTGCACTCCCAGCCAGGGGACGAACTCGGCCGCGACGAGGCGGCTCCAACGGCCGACGAAGCCGTCATACAGGGCACCGCTCGACCACCGAAACTCGGAGCTCAGCGGAGTTTGCGCGGCAGCAGCCACAGCTCTCGTTGAGGGGTCGACAAGAAATGAGCGCCGTGTTCCTCGACGACCGCCTCCTCTTCCAGGCCGACGACCCCGTACCCCGGCACCTCGAGTCCCATCTCGACGGCGAATACATTGCTGGGCTCGATCACCACATCGGGCCCGTCGCCATATCGCTCCCAACGCGGTCCAAGCGTGCCGGCGCCGTCGTGGGCGACCCGGCCGACATGGTGACCGAAGGCGAAACCGGGCTCCGGGTATCCGGCATCGATGATCGTGCGCCTTGACTCGGCATCGACCTCATGACCGGCCCGGCCCGGCTTGAGGACAGCCATACCTGCGTCGATCGCCGCTCGCGTCGCGTCGAATGCCTTTCGCACCGGCTCGGGCGCGCCAACCTCGCCATCCTTGAGCCAATACCACGTGCGCTGGAGGTCGGAGGCGAAGCCATCGCGCTCGATGCCAAGGTCCACGTGGATGATGTGTCCCGGCTCGAGTTTCTGATCGCCGGGCAGCGTGTGGCCGAGCGCCCCGGTGCGCGGGCCGAAGTCCACGATCGGGTCGATCAGCTCCTCCCAGGAGAAACCGAAACCCGCCTCGTGCACCCAATCCTGGATCTGGCGCTGAAGCTCCTTCTCGCTGATCCCCGGTCGGAGGTGCGCTCCGATCCTTTCGAAGATCTGCTCGGTGAAGGCGATGGCCGAGTGGATGCCCTCGATCTCATCGGGAAGCTTGCGGCGGCGAACCTCGCCCGCCAGCTCGCCGGCCGCGACCAGGCGATCCGCGTACGGCGTGCCGGCGAGCAGCGACTCCAGCATCCGGTACATGCCGAACGTGATGCTGTCGGCGGTGTCATCACTTGTGCTCCAGGTGACGCCAATCCTCTTCGGACTCCACGACTCGAGCACTCCAACCAGCTCATCGCGTGGCGTGGCGACGTAGCCGCGTACGACATCCCACAGGCCCGTGGCGCCGACCTGCACGCTATCGCCGGTGCCGACGACGGCCGCTGTGCGGCCGTCATGGTTCAACAGGAAAGCGCTCGGCCACGTCACCGCGGTGCCGACGAGATACCCGAGCGGGTCTGACCTGAGGCCCGTCTCACGCGCGAACTGCACGATCCAGCAGTCCATGCCGTGTTTTTCCATCAGGGCGGCGGCCTGACGCAGCTTGGCCCGGGTCAGGTCCACGAACCAAGTCTAAGTTTTGCCTTCGGGGATCATCGCGCCGGCGGACAGCGCCATCTCCGATTTCCACGGCGGTTCCGCGCCTGCGCGCGTGCACGTCAGCGCACCGGCAAGGCAGGCAAAGCCCAGGGACTCCTTGAGCTCCCCAGGCTCGAGCGATAGATCGGGGCGGAGGGCGTCGTGATCGTGCAGCCAAGCCAGCAGGCCTGCACCGAAGGCATCGCCGGCGCCGATCGTGTCAACGACTTCTACTTGTGGCGCATTAACGCATATGCGCAAATCGCGATGGGCTGCAAAGGCACCCGCGGCGCCCAGCGTCACCACCACCAGCCTCACCCCGGCGCCGAGAATGCGCTCGGCTGCTTCCACGTAGCCGACCCCCGGATAGAGCCACTCGAGGTCGGTCTCGCTCGCCTTGACGATTGTGCTCTTCGAAATAGCTGTGAACAGATGGTCTCGATATTCGGCATCCGGAACGAGCCCCACCCGGATGTTCGGATCGACCATAAGGAGACGCCGACCCTGCTCACGGACGATCAGGTCCACCAGCGTGGATGCCATCGGCTCGAGCACCAGGCCAAGAGTCCCCACGTACAGGGCAGTGACGTGCGGGCCGAACCGTTCCGGGACCATCTCGGGAGTGAGGCCTGGCGCGGAGGTTCCCTGGACGAGGAACTGGTACTCGGCAACGCCCTCACTGTTGACGATCGCCATCGCGGCGGTGGTGGGCTCGGAGCCGATGCTTGCGAGCTCGAGGCTGGCACCGTCGGACACGAGCAGGCCGGCGAGCTGCTGTCCGAAGAGGTCATCCGAAAGCCGGCCCAGGAATGCTGTCGGTACCCCTAGGCGTGCGATCGCCCGCGCCGTGTTGAACGGGCCGCCGCCGGGGGCAGTCTGCTGCGTGCCGTCCGCGTTGGAGATCATGTCGATGAGCGCCTCGCCGCAAACAACGATCACGCGGCGATCTTGCCTGATCTCCTGGCGATCAACCGTGTCAGAAAGGTGCGGTGGGTCGCCTTAAGGTGCAGGCGGGACCGAGGAGCCCAGCGGCTTGACCGATGTGGGTCTGCCGGGCGCCTGGCCGTTAGGCGCGTAGTAAGCGCGCCAGATGAGACGGTGGATTGGCAGCCACCTCGGGATGTCGCGCAGGATCGGGATGAACGGCACCAGCGCGAGCAGGAACGTGAGGACCGTCATCAGGATGATGATCCCGAGGTCCGCGTTTCCCGCGTTCAACCCAAGGAAACCGGTGTCGCTGGTAAATGGAGGTACCTGGTACCACATCGTGTACAGCCAGAGCCACGTCTGGCCGGGGTATGTTCCCGTCTCGTTCATCATGCCCCAGAGATCGCCACTCAGGTGCTCGTTCGCCGCCAGGCCGTCGAAGTAGCCGCCGTCGCCCATGAACAGCAGCGGCTGCGTGTAGTCGGTCTGATAGAACCGGCCGTTGATCGCCAGCAGGCCATCGAGGCCACCGGTTTGAGCTACCCCGAGCAGGTTCGACATCATCAGGGTCAGGGGTCCATAGTCACCGCTCGCGACGGTCACGTTGCCGTCTTTGACGGTGGCGTCGGCAAGGGCCGTCGTGTAAGCGTCGAGCCACGCGGCCTGTTGGTCAGGCGTCGCCGCCTGCCACTGGGTTAGCGAGGCCGCGAGTGTGGAGTTGGTGAAGCTCGCGTGCTTCAACGGGTCGATGACGTAGGCGTTAGCCGAGTCGATCGGAATCCGAACACCGAACCATGCCTGCGGAGCAATCGGTCCCCAGCTCTGAAACGCGTCGGGCGTGGTGTTATAAGGTGCGCCGTACCCAGCGCTGGTAGTTGTGCCGGCCAGCTCGCCCGTCGCGGTGGTGACGAAGTCGACGGGATCGGCTTGCGACCAGTTGGCGATGGTCACCGGCGCCACGTCTGGCGACGAGAGGAAGGCCGCGACCAGGATCGCCAGCACGCCGACGCCGGCCATGGCGAGAACGAGCTCCTTCAGGAGGTCGTACGGCACCATCCGCACTCCGCGGTAGTACTCCTCTTGGGTTTGGCCCATGGATTTCATGGGCGGGCACCCTCAGGGTCGATCGGCTTCACAACTCCGCGCGCCCGCACCATGACGATGTGCGCGACGACGAGGAAGGTGACCCCGATCGGCAGCAGCATCACGTGCAGGCCGTACATCTGGCCGAAGTTCAAGACATTGAAGAAGGCACCGATCCCCGCTCCATTCATCGCGTCCTTGGCGTTCAGGGCGATGAACTGAGCGTCGAAGTTTTGCTGCGACAGGTAGCCGGTGAACGCAGTCAGGATGCTGATGCCGAAGATGACGACGCCGATCATCCACGTGGCTGCCCGGCCATTTCGCCAGCCCGCCATGAAGTACTGGCCCCACAGGTGCAAGACCATGAAAATGAAGAACAGCTGCACCGACCAGAAGTGGAGGCTGTTGAAGAATCTCCCCACGCTGGAGTCATGCCACCACTGTGGCCCGAAGAACGAGAGGACCACTCCGCTGACGATGACCCAGGCCAGGGCGGCAATCGTGATGACGCCGAAGACGTATACCCACGAGCCGACGTAGTAAGGCTGACGGTCGGGGAGAAGATGGTCCATCGGAAGATGGCGATCCATCGCCTGGCGGACGCGCAGAGTCCAGCTGTCGCTATTTCGCGCTGACATCGTCGGCCTCACCGTGGTTCGGGAACGGGGCCACCAGAGCGATCGCGAACACGACTAGCATGCCCAGGATCACCAGCAGATTTGGCCACGATATGAGGATGAAGCCCCAATGCAGGTAAGTCGCCGGGGATTCCATGGCTAAAGTGTCCGCCTCGTCATCTCTAAAGGCGAGTTTGAACTCAGTATCGCGCGGCTGGGAGGGCCGATAGTCCCGTTCGGCAAGGGACCTTTGGCGAGCACGCACGCTGCGGCGGCTTTCGCGCCCAGAAGGTCACGCGCGTTGCCAACGTCATCGACCTGTCCACCGGCGATGGGGCTGAGCGAGTAACCGCCTAAGAAGCCACCTTTAGAGCCTGGGTTCTAGCGGCGCGCCCTATGCGGGGCGCCGCTTTTGTTTTTTGTGGACGTCCTGCCGAGGCCAGGTTTCCAACGTAGGGGGCCGGCATAGCGCCGGCCCCTCACTCGCTTCAAGGCTTCGGTATCGTGGGCCCCATGAGCTCCCCGGTAGAAGGCGAGGCTCGATTGGAGATGATGGCTCCGCTCGCGCGGGCCTATGCGCACTCCGTCCCGGAACACCCTGTGGATGCCGGCTTATTTGGCCCGCAAAGCCTGGTCTGGAGGGTCAACCGCGATCGAGCCTTCCCGCTCGCGGGCATGCGCTCCCTCATGGTCCAGGCTCTGCATCCGCTCGCCATGGCCGGCGTGGCCGAGCACAGCGATTGGCGGCGTGACCCTTTTGGCCGCCTTGCCGCCACCAGCGGCTACGTTCTAACTGTCACCTATGGCGACGCCGCCGCCGCTAACGCCGCAGCGGCCCGGGTACGCACCGTGCACGCGCACGTCCGAGGCACCGACGCGGTGACAGGTCTCCCTTATCGCGCCGATGATCCTGATCTGCTGCTGTGGGTCCACGCCGGGATGGTGGATTCGATAGTGCAGGTCGTGCAGCGCTACGGCCGCGGCCTCGATGCGATCGAGGCTGATCGCTACGTGGCCGAGATGGTGCCTTTCGCCGTGATCGTCGGCGTGCCGCCGGAGCTGGTTCCGTCGAGCGTGCAGGCTCTGCGCGCGTACATCGAGTCGGTAGATCTCCGCCAGGCCACGCCGGCGGCGCGTGAAGCCATCGGCATCGTCCTCGATCCGCCTGGCCTCAGCCCCGACCTTCGCGAGCTGTGGCACGAGCTCGGCCAGGTGGCGATCGGGACCCTGCCCGATTGGGCTCGTGAGATGTACGGCTTCGCGGAACCCCCGGCGGAATCGATGGAGCGCGAACCGGTGAGGCAGCTCATCGGCGCTGTGGACCTGATGTTCGAATCACTGCCCGGCGTCATCGAGGCCAGAGAGCGCATCGAGCTCCGCACGCGCGGTTGAGCAAAACGCCACCAGGCGCAGCCATGCTTCAGTCCAGGCTCGGCCGCGCGGGTGCCCTGGGCCGTCTTGCTCTGCGGATTGGCGGGCGCTATCTCGCTGGGTCGCCTCGCTTGATCTTCGCGTCGGTCGAGAGGCGCACTGAGCTGCGTCACGACCTTGCCCTGCGGACTGCCGACGATGTGGCCGAGGAGCTCGGCTCCATGAAAGGCGTGTTGATGAAGCTGGGCCAGATGGCCAGCTACATCGACGACGACATGCCGCTGACGTTCCGCGCCGCCATGGCCCGGCTCCAGCATCGGGCGCCGCCGATGAGCGAAGGCCTTGCGTCGTCGGTGATCCGTGAGGAGCTGGGCGGCGATCCTGAGACGATCTTTGCGCGCTGGGACCCGGTCCCGTTTGCGGCGGCGTCGATCGGCCAGGTCCATCGCGCCATCACGCGACAGGGCCGCGCCGTCGCCGTCAAAGTTCAGTACCCGGGCATCGCGCGCAGCATCACCTCCGACCTGCGCAACGTAGGCCTGCTGCGCAGGATCGCCGCGGCGGCTTTCCCCGGCCTTGATACGCGGTCTCTGGTGGAGGAGCTGGGGGAGAGGCTGCAGGCAGAGGTCGACTACACGCTCGAAGCCGGCAATCAGGAGCTCTTCGCAAAGTATTTCGCGGGGCATCCTTTCATCCACATCCCCGAGGTGGTCAGAGAGCTGAGCACAGCCAGGGTGCTCACCAGCCAGCTGGTAGCCGGCTCACGCTTTGAGGAGCTGCAGGGCTGGGATCAGCGCGAGCGTGACATGGCCGCGGAGACCATCTACAGGTTCGTATTCCGCAGCCTGTACAGGCTCCACGCTTTCAACGGAGACCCTCACCCTGGGAACTATCTGTTTCACGGCCGGGGCCGTGTGAGCTTTCTCGATTTCGGTTTGACCAAGCGTTTTACCGATGAGGACCTCGCCCCGTTGATCGACGGCGTGCGTTTCATGGTCATTGATGGCGACGGCGACAGCTTTCGCAAGGCGATGGAGCGCGCAGGCTTCCTCCAGCCGGGCGCGCCGGTGCCCACGCAGGCGGTCGTCGATCGCTTCGGACACTTCTACGGCACCGTGATGCGCGACGCACCGATGACGATCACGCCGGCGTACGCGTCGGCGATCGTGAAGCGTTTCTTCGACGCACGCAACCCGCTTGCGCCTTACAGCGACGTTCCACGCACGTACGCGATCCTGCAGCGCATCAACCTCGGCCTCTACGCGGTGCTCGGCAGCCTCAACGCCACGGCCAACTGGCGGCGCCTCGCCGAGGAGATCTGGCCGTTCGTCAACGGTCCGGCTTCGACCCCGATTGGCGAGGCAGAGGCGAAGTGGTACGAAGGGCGCGAGAAGTACCACGCTCCGCTGGACCGCACCGCCTGACAGACGCGGTCTGATCGGCTGAATCGTCGGCAGGCGCTGCGCATGCGCCGCCGAAAGACCTTGATGAGCCGGGACCCTGGACCCTAAGGCCCCAGGGCCGATCGGCAGGCGACCCCGAGTCAGCCTCGCTGTTCACTTGTCTCAGAGCCGTCCAAAGCTCAAAAAAGCCTCGTGAGAGGCCAAATCCCCAAATTCAAGGAGAGACAAGATGAACAAGGCAATTCGGTGGCGGATCGTCAGCTTGCAGGCGATGCTGGTAGTGATCCTGGCGGCGTCGTCAGGCTTCCTCTTCTACCAGGGCAGCTTCGTGACCGGGATGGTGCACGACCAACTGGTCGCGCAGCAGATCTCCTTCCCGGGCGCCGACCAGATCAAGGCCGGCGGTTCTCTTGACCCGGCCAAGTTCTCGGCCGAAATTCGAAACTACGCCGGCCAGGCGGTCGACAACGGCGACAAGGCCAGGGTCTACGCGAACGTCTTCATCGGCGTGCACCTGGCGGGCGTGGCCGGTGGCAAGACTTACTCTCAGGTCAGCACTGCCGCAAGTGCGCTGAACGCTCAGCTCGCCACGACTGCGACCACGGACCCCAACTACGCCACCCTTCAGGCGCAGGCGGCGACACTCGCCGGCCAGAAGGCGACGCTGTTCCAAGGCGAGATGCTTCGAGGCACCCTGCTCAACTCGTGGGGCTGGTGGACGGTCGGCGTCTACACCACCTACGCCGCCATCGGACTCATGATCGCGGCGCTGGTCGTCCTCGGCGCGCTGGTCTTCGAGCTGCAGACCGCAGCCCGCAAGCAGGAACCGATGATGGTCGTGCAGACGATCGCAGCCTGACTGTTTTTAGGACGGCGCACTCCGGCGGGCTCGGCCTGCCGGAGTTTCTTTTGGCACGGGAATTCGAGTTGCCTGTCAACATCCCAGCCTCCGTTTCTAGTTAGATAAGCGGGTATGGCGATATCCGAACCTGTCGCCCGGCCTGTTGCGGCAGACCGCACAGGCGTCAAGAACCCCTACAGCGTCCTGCCCAACTGGCTGTACCCAGCCTTTGTCGTCGTCGCCCTCAGCCTCTTCGGCGCCTATGCCCTGTGGGTCGTCTTCTTCCAGCCACTGGGCTACGTCATGCCTTACCTCAGCCCCTTCGACTCGCCTCCGATCACCCTCGGGCGGATTCCGCCAGCTATCTGGGTGGCGTGGGCGCCGCTCGTCTTCCGCCTCTCCTGCTACTACTACCGGAAGGCATATTTCCGCTCGTTCTTCGGGCACCCAAGGTCGTGTGCGGTGCCCGAACCCAAGCGCCGATATCGAGGCGAGACGGCCTTCCCGTGGGTCTTCAACAACTTCCACAGGTTCGCCTTTTACGCGACAGTGGTCCAGGTCGGGTTTCTTTGGTTCGACGCTGTTATCGCGTTCGACTTTGGTGGGCGGTTTGGCGTCGGCTTCGGCAGCGTGCTCATGCTCGCCAACGTCCTCCTCCTCTCTGGGTACACCTTCGGCTGTCACGCTTTCCGCCATCTCGCCGGCGGAGACCTCGACTGCTTCTCGTGCTCGCTCGCGGCTCGCGCCCGTCACCGGCTGTGGAGGGGCGTCACGATCCTCAACATCAAGCACGACCGCTGGGCCTGGGCAAGCCTGTTCACGGTAGCGGCGACAGACATCTACATCCGACTCCTCCTGGCGGGCGTTCTGCACGACCCGCGGTGGGTCTCGTGAGCGCTGCCGCATACGAGACAGTCGAGACCGATGTGCTCGTCATGGGCGCGGGAGGCGCCGGCCTGCGCGGGGCGATCGCCGCGGCGGAAGCCGGCGCCCGCGTGCTGATCGTCTGCAAGTCGCTTCTTGGCAAGGCCCACACGGTGATGGCCGAGGGAGGGGTTGCTGCCGCTATGCACAACGTCGCCTACCAGGACTCGTGGGAGGTGCATTTCGCCGACACCATGAAGGGCGGCAAGTTAATCAATAACTGGCACATGGCCGAGCTTCATGCAAAGGAATCGCCAGAACGGGTGCTGGAGCTCGAGCGCTGGGGCGCCGTTTTCGACCGCACGTGGCAGGGTCGCATCCACCAGCGGCCATTTGGCGCCCACACCTATCCGCGTCTCGCTCACATCGGAGACCGCACAGGGCTCGAGCTGATAAGGACTCTCCAGGACCGCGTCGTGCATACAACAGGTGTCGAGGTGCACATGGAAGTGACGGTGTTCGCGCTCCTGAAATCCGAAGGAAGGGTTGGCGGAGCGCTCGCCTACCGCCGCGCTGACGGCTCGTTGGTTCTCTACCGTTTCGGTGCACTGCTGCTCGCGACAGGCGGGGCGGGGAAGATGTACCGCGTCACATCGAACTCGTGGGAGAGCACTGGCGACGGCACCGCGCTTGCATACGAGGCAGGCGCGCAGCTCCGCGACATGGAGATGGTCCAGTTCCACCCCACCGGCATGGTCTGGCCGGTGGGCGTCCGAGGCCTCCTGGTCACGGAGGGCGTTCGCGGCGAGGGAGGCCTGCTGCGCAACAAGGATGGTCAGCGCTTCATGGAGCGTTACGACCCCGACCGAATGGAGCTCTCGTCGCGCGACGTCGTCGCTCGGGCGATTAATTCGGAGGTCGAGGCGGGGAGGGGTACGCCTCATGGCGGCGCTTATCTCGACATCACACACCGGAGCCCCGAATTCATAAAGCGCAAGCTGCCGTCGATGTATGAGCAGTTCTTGAAGCTGGCCAAGGTCGACATCACCAAGCAGCCGATGGAGGTGGCGCCGACCATCCATTACCAGATGGGTGGCGTGCGCGTCGATGCGGAGACCGCCGCCAGCAGCGTGGCCGGACTGTACGCGGCCGGCGAGGTGGCCTCGGGCCTGCACGGAGGCAACCGATTGGGCGGCAACTCGCTCAGCGACCTGCTGGTGTTCGGCAAGCGCGCCGGCGACGCCGCAGCCGCGTCCGCCAAGAAAAATCCCAAGGCGGCAGCGGCGGGGATCGATCCTGCCGAGATCGAGCACGCGATCGCAACGCTGATGGCTCCCCTCGATCGTCCCGAGGGCGAGAACCCTTACCGGCTGATGGCAGAGATCCAGGACGTGATGACGGAGCACGCCCCGATCGTCCGCGACGAAGCCGGGCTGGCTGCCGGTCTCGAGAAGCTCGATGGTCTGCGAGCTCGAGCGGAGGTGTGCGGGACCGGCGGCGGCCAAAGCCTCGCGTTCAATCCAGGCTGGCACACCGCACACGACCTTCGTTCGCTGCTGGTCAACGCCGAAGCCCTTCTGCGCTCCGCATTGGTCAGGAAGGAGAGCCGAGGAGCCCACGCTCGCTCGGACTTTCCCAAGACCGACGACCAGCTTGCCTCCGTCAACTTTGTGGTGGAGAAGACGGCCGGCGGCATGCAGGTGAGGCCGGAACCGCGGCCTCCCATGCCCGAGTACCTGGCCGATGCCGTGCAGCGCTCCTACGCCCTCTACACGCCCGAGGAGATGGAATGAATGGCGGACTCTGACCTCGACCTGAGGATCTGGCGCGGGGACGCCAAAGGCGGGGAGCTGGTCTCCTATCGCGTGCCGGTCACCGAGGGCATGGTCGTCCTCGATGCGGTGCTTTGGGCTCAGGCGAACATGGCCTCGGACATGGCCGTGCGCTGGAACTGCAAGGCTGCCAAGTGCGGCTCATGCTCCGCCGAGATCCAGGGCTTTCCACGCCTCATGTGCAAGACACCGATCGCGGATTACGGCGACCATGTGACGGTCCGGCCGATGAGAGCGTTTCCGCTGATCAAGGACCTCGTCACCGACGTGAGCTGGAACTACGAGGTCAACAAGCAGATCCCGCCCTTCACTCCGTCGGAAAAGGACATGAACACGAGCGAGCCCTGGCGAATGCAGCAGAAGGACGTCGATCGTGTAATGGAGTTTCGCAAGTGCATCGAGTGCTTCCTTTGCCAGGACGTCTGCCACGTGCTGCGAAACCATGATGGCAAGAGCAATTTTTACGGTCCGCGGTTCATGGTCCGAATCGCCGCCCTGGAGATGCATCCGAAGGATTCGCTCGATCGCCGCCCCCTGCTGAAGGGCAACGCGGGTCTCGGCTACTGCAACGTCACCAAGTGTTGCACTGAGGTGTGCCCGGAGCACATCAAGATCACGGACAACGCGATCATCCCTCTCAAGGAGCGCATGGACGACGCCTACTTCGATCCTGTGCGCGCACTGATCCGCCGAATTGGCGGCGGTAGGAAACCCAAAGCGGTCTGAGGTGCAGGGGGCCGATGGACTCCCGCAACCGGTGACCTTCGGCCCCTGTGCGCTCCGAGATTGGGCTGGATACTCGAGACATGTACGTCCAACATTCGGTTCATATCGAGCGGCCGATTGAGGCCGTCACCGCTGCCATCGCGATGGGTCCTCGGAAGTGGTTTCCACGCCTCGCACTTCCCGGCCGCGCCGCGGTCGGCCCTGAGATTGCGGGCATCGGCCTTCGCAAGGAGGTCTCCGTCCAGGTGGGCGCCCCGGTGTCGGTCGGCAGCACCACCCAGGTCCCAATCACATGGCAAGCCACATTCGTCAAGAACCTGTTTCCCTTGATGACCGGAAGCGTCGAGGTTGCGCCGGTCGATCCTGACACCACGAGGCTCACCGTCTGCGGCATGTACGAGCCGCCGCTCGGCCGCTTGGGCAAGCAGCTCGACGATGCGCTGATGCACAGGGTGGCAGCGGCCACGGTCAAGGATCTTGCCCAGTCGGTCGCCAAGCGGCTCGCCAAAGGGGCGGCCGCTTACTGAGACCCGGGAGTGGTCGTATGGCGCGCGAGGTACGCCGCCGCTTCCGCGCGACGAGCCACCTCCAGCTTGGAGAGGATCGTTGATACGTAGTTCTTGACAGTCTTCTCGGCCAGCTTCAGCTCCTTGCCGATCTGGCCGTTGGTCAGGCCTCTCGCAATCAAGGTTAGGATTCGCTCCTCCTGCGCGGACAGCCTGGCGAGCTTCTCATCGCGCATCGTCTTGCCCTTGCGCAGCCGCTCGAGCACCGATCGAGTCACTTCGGGGTCGAGCAGGCTCCTGCCCGCGCCCACCTCGCGAATCGCGCGGATCAGCTCGCCGCCGCGGATCTGTTTGAGCACGTAGCCCGCAGCGCCGGCCATGATCGACGCAAACAAGGCCTCGTCGTCGGCGAATGATGTCAGCATCAGGACCTGAGTGCCGTCGAGACGCGCACGGATCTCGCGTGTGGCTTCGATGCCGCTGCCGTCCGCAAGCCGGACGTCCATGACGACGACGTCTGGCTTGTTCTTAAGCGCTTGATCGATCGCCTCTTGAACCGAGCCGGCCTCGGCGACGACGGTGAGATCGTCGTGCGCGTTGATCAGGGATTTGACGCCATCTCGCACGACTTCGTGATCGTCGACGAGCATGATGCGAAGCCGGCCCTTGGGTGCATTCACGGAGGTCATATCGGGAAGCTCATTCTCAATGTGGTCCCTTTCTTGGCAGCGCTGGTCACGATCATTGCGCCACCCATAGCCTCGGCCCGCTCACGCATGTTGCGCAGCCCATTGCCGGCCGAACCGCCACCAACGTCGAAACCGACTCCGTCATCCTCGATCGTAAGGACAGCGTACCTGCCCTCACGCGCGAGCCGAACCACCGACTGGTTCGCGGCCGCGTGGCGGGCGACGTTTGACAGGGCTTCGCGGGTCAATTGCACGATCTGATGTGATCGAGACGATAGGCCGGCCGCCAGCGCGGCGTCCACTTCCACCTCGACCCGAGAACCTGATCGTTTTTGCAGGTCGTCCCCAAGCTCACGCAGGGCCTGGTCCAGCTGCCGGTCTGCAAGGATGCCCGGCCGCAGGCCGAATATGTAATTGCGCAGGTCGCGTATGACCCGGTCGAGCTCGTCCACGGCGCCTTCGATTCGGCCGGCGGTCTCGGGCGAGCCCGCCAGCAGGGCAGCGCCCTGCAAGCCCATGCCGACGGCGAACAACGACTGGATGATGCCGTCATGGAGCTCCCTGGCAATGCGCTCTCGCTCCTCCATCAGCCCGACACGCTTAACGTCCTCCTGCGCGCGTGAGTACTCGATCGCCACGGATGCCTGGTCTGCAAACGTTTCCACGAGGCGAATCGTCACCTCATCAAAGACGCGGCCGCCTTTCAAATTCGCCACCATGAGGGTGCCGGTCGCCCGGCCTCGGACCCGGAGCGGCATGAAGATTGCCGGCCCCACGTGGCCCAGCCGGATGACTGGCTGATAGCCCCTAGCGTGCGTGCTCGCATCGTCGGTATGGAGCGCCTTGCCCGTCTCGATCACCACCCCCGAGATCGACTTCTTCGCGGGCACCGACTGATTTCGCACCTGCGGGGCGTACGCGCCGACCGCGGCCACTACCTCGAGCCTTCCTGGACTCGCCGTCGTGGTCAGGATCGAGGCCGCATCCGCTCCCGCCAGCTCTCGGGCATGCTCGGCGATGGAGGTCAGCAAGGAGTCGGGGTCCACGCCTTCGAGGATTTGGCCGCTAATCTGGCGTAGCGCGTCCAGCCAGCGCTGTCGTTGCAATGACTCTTGGTAGAGCGACGCGTTGGCGATGGCGACGCCGGCCTGGGTGGCAAGGATCAGCAACGAGCGTTCATCCTCCTCGCTGAACTCCGGCGCGCTACGCTTGTCAGTCAGGTAGATGTTGCCGTAGATCCTTCCTATCGCTTGCACGGGCGCGCCGAGAAACGAGGTCATCGGTGGGTGATTTGGTGGAAACCCGACCGTGCGGGCGTGCTTCGCGATCTCCCGAACGCGGACGATTCTCGGCTCGCGTATCAGCAAGCCGAGCAGCCCACGTCCGTGGGGAAGGGCGCCAATCGCGCTCCTCTGCTTGGCGGAGATGCCTGTGGTGATGAAATCCACCAGGCCGCCGCCGGCTCCGATCACGCCAAGCGCCCCATATCGGGCGTCGGTAACCTCAGCGGCCAGGTCCACGATCCTTTGCAGCACCATCGGCAGCGAAAGTTCAGAGGCAAGGGCCAGACCCGCTTCCAGCAGCGCGTCCTTACGGTCGCGAACCTCGCTCATGGTTCGCGAATTTACGCCATGGCGACCGGCCCTGCAGCGCCGGGTCCTTCGGCCCTGTGGCGACATCGAGCTCGGTGGCAGCCTTGGGCAATGACCGCGTCGAGGCACACCATCAACGGATCACCCCGACGTCGAACCGTGTCCGACGTGATGACCAAGCGCGTGCATGTCGCCGGTCCGCTTGCGCCGTTCAAGCAGCTGGTGCGCCTCATCGCAGAGAACCGGGTCAGCGCGATCCCGATCGTCGATCAGCAGGGTGTACCGATCGGGATTGTCTCGGAATCGGACCTCTTACTCGAGGAAAGGCATGTCGGGAGGCCGATCGACCCCATCGCCTCGAGATTCATGACCACTCCCGTGATCACTGTCGCCGCGGACGCGAGCCGCAACCAGGCAGCGAGCCTGATGCGAGAGCGAAATGTGAGGCGCCTCGTCGTGGTCGACGATCGCGGCCGGATCGCCGGAATCGTCAGCCGGAGCGACCTGCTCGGCCTTCTGTCCTGAAGTCCGGGGGTCCTTCGGCCCTCGATCAAACTTGGCGGCAGGAACAGTCTGGAGATCGGCGGCAGGACGCCAGCCCACCTGATCTCAATTAACGAAAGGGAAACGAAAATGAAAGCACTCGTATATCACGGTCCTGGCCAGAAGTCCTGGGATACGGTTCCCAGCCCGACCATCCAGGCGCCGACCGACGCCATCGTCAAGATCGACACCGCGACGATTTGCGGCACCGACCTGCACATCCTCAAGGGCGATGTGCCCGCGGTGAAGCCAGGAACCATCCTCGGCCACGAGGCCGTCGGCACCGTTGTCGAGACCGGTTCCGCAGTGACCAACTTTCAGATCGGCGACCACGTCCTGGTGTCGTGCATCACTTCATGCGGGAGCTGCCGGTTCTGCAAGGAGGCCCGCTACGGCCAGTGCATCGGCGGCGGTGGCTGGATTTTCGGCCACATGATCGACGGACTCCAGGCC
Source organism: Candidatus Dormiibacterota bacterium (assembly GCA_003139695.1). Lineage (GTDB taxonomy): Bacteria > Chloroflexota > Dormibacteria > Dormibacterales > Dormibacteraceae > Palsa-872. The sequence goes on from PLJM01000017.1 coordinate 136,484, forward strand.
GAGTACGCCAGGGTTCCGTTCGCCGACAACTCGCTGTACAAGATTCCGTCTGGGCTAACCGATGAGCAGGTTCTCTTCCTCTCTGACATCCTCCCAACCTCATTCGAGGTAGGCGTGCTCAACGGCGGAGTGAAGCCAGGCGACACCGTTGCGATCGTAGGTGCGGGCCCCATCGGCCTGGCCGCGGTCATGACCGCCAAGCTGTACACGCCGGCGCATATCATCGTCATCGATCTCGACGATGGCCGGCTGGCGAAGGCGAAGGAGTTTGGCGCCGACATCACCATCAACAACGGCCACGAGGACGCCGTCAAGCGGGTCCTCGAGCTGACCGGCGGATTCGGTGCCGACGTGGCAGTCGAGGCCGTCGGACTCCCGTCCACCTTTGAGCTGGCAGCGGAGCTGATCCGCGCCGGCGGCAAGCTGGCCAACGTGGGCGTCCACGGCAAGGCCGCGACGCTGCACCTGGAGAAGCTCTGGATCAAGGACGTCACGATCACAACAGGGCTCGTCGACACGCGCACCATCCCGCAGCTGCTCTCGCTGATCGAGGGCGGCAGGCTCGACCCGACGGTGCTGGCCACGCACCACTTCTCGATGGACCAGGCGATGGAGGCTTACGAGGTGTTCGGCAACGCCGCCAAGAGCCACGCGCTCAAGGTCGTACTCGAGGGGACTGCGGTGGCGAACAAGAGGAACACGAAGGTCGAGGTCACAGCCTCGGCCTGACTTCAAGCGGGCCGGGGCGCAGCGCCCCGGCCGCACGTCCTGCTTCTAAACACGGCGCCTGGCGGCTAGACGGCCTCCTCTTCACGGGGCGGTATGGAGACGAGTCGTCGCTGCTCCGGCTGGTGGCCAGCTCGAACGTGCGCACGGTTGGGCTGACAGAATTGCGCCGTGACCAACCGAGCGCTCGTACTTGGCGGCGGTGGAGTGACAGGCATCGCCTGGATGACCGGCCTCCTGGCCGGCCTGGCTGACGCCGGAACCGATCTGACCTCTGCCGACCTCGTCGTCGGCACTTCCGCCGGCTCCGTGGTCGGTGCTCAGATCCTCAGCGGGCTCACGGTCGAGGATCTCTACGCGGAGCAGCTGAAGGAACCGACCGGGGAGATCGCGGCAAAGATGGGTGTGGGCGCCATTCTCGGCTTTGTCGTCAACGCTTGGTGGCCCGGCGACGCGCGCGCCGGCCGGGCGCGCCTCGGCCGCGCCGCAATGAAGGCCCCAACAGTGTCCGAGGCCGAGCGAATGGCAGTCTTCGAGCGGCGGCTGCCGGGCCAGTCATGGCCTGACCGCAGGCTCATCATCACCGCGGTCGACGCTGAGACTGGAGAAGCCCGGAACTTCGACCGCGACGCCGGTGTCTCCCTCGCGCAGGCGGTGGCTGCGAGCTGTGCGGTGCCGCTCGTCTGGCCTCCGGTCACTATCGGCGGGCATCGGTACATCGACGGGGGCGTCCGATCACCCGCCAACGCCGACCTTGCCGCCGGCTGCGACAGGGTGGTCGTGCTCGCTCCGCTGGCGATGGCTCTACGCCGCAGCGGCAGGATCGACAGCCAGCTCGCGTCGCTCGGGCCGCACGTGCGATCGATCGTGATCAGCCCAGACGCGAACGCCCGCAAAGCCATCGGGCGAAACGTCCTGGACCCCGCGTACCGTCTGGCCTCGGCGCGTGCCGGCCACGTCCAGGCGGCCGGCGTGGCCGCAGCGGTCGCTGCAGTCTGGTCAGACCACCAGGCCTGATGGCAGCCTCTAATCGTGGGCGACAGGTCCGTTGAGGGGCCACCGACTCGGGTCGAGCGCGATCTCGTCGACGTAGCACCAACCCCAGTCCTCCCCAGGCTCGAACGATCTCATGATCGGGTGGCCGGTCCGCCTGAAATGGGCGGTTGCGTGCCTGTTCTTCGAGCTGTCGCAACAACCGACGTGACCACATGTCATGCAGAGCCGCAGATGGATCCACGAATCGCCGATCCGCAGGCAGTCCTCGCAGCCGTCCGCGCTGGGCGTGACCCCCTTGATTTGAATGAGGTGAGGACATGCAACCATCGGCTATCTCGAGCGTACGACGCGTGGCTCACCTAGGCTGAACGAAATTTGGTCGACAAACAGCAGCTGCTCGTGGCCGACATCCGAGCCTGGCGGACGTGGCTCGAGGAGAATCATTCGAGCGGGGACGGAGTGTGGCTGGTGCTGGCGAAAAAAGACACTTTGAACCCGACGAGCCTCACGTACCTCCAGGCGCTCGAAGAGGCCCTTTGCTTTGGCTGGATCGACGGCCAGGCTCGCAGCGGCGACGAAGGCACTTTCACCCAGAGCTTCACCCCACGCCGTAACGCCGATGGCGATGAAGCCTGGGCCATGATCAGCCGGCACAAGCCATCGGTTGTGCTGCTCGACGTCCAGATGCCTGGACGCACAGGGCTCGAGGTTTTGGCGATGATGCGGGGCGATCCCAGCCTTTCCACGACGCGAGTGATCCTGCTGACCGCCAGGGCCCTCAAGGCCGACGTCGAGGTGGGCTTGGCTGCAGGAGCCGATCTGTATCTGACCAAGCCGTTTTCGCCCCTTGACCTCCTGACGCGCGTCGACGAAGCGCTGGTCCAATGGCGCTCCGACCAACCGCCGGGGAGCCTCTACACGCCCGCGGCCTAGAGGGTTTTTTCGAAGCACACGCTCGTAGGTATGCCGGCGTACTCGTCGAAACAGTCGACCGCGTTGAAGTCGGCGGCCCGGTACAGCCCGATGGCCTGTGCCTGGTGGATCCCAGTCTCCAGCACCAGCCGCTCGCCTCCCATCGTCCGCGCTGTGCTTTCGAGATGCTCGAGGATCTGCATGGCGATGCCTCGCCCGCGCATTGCAGGCTCGACGTACATGCGCTTCACCTCGACCGTGGTCGGGTCGCGCCTGCGCAGCGCCCCGCAACCAACGGCTCTGCCTTCCGCGCGTGCCACGACAAAGGTGCCGATCCCTGGCGCGACGTGCTCTGCTTTGAGATGCGGCCCGAACCTGTGCTCAGGCTTGTAGCGACCGGCCAGGTGCGCATCCAGAGCCTCCACCAGGCGGCGCGCATCCGGCGAGTCAAATGGCTCGACGCCAATCGCGATTTTCATCCGGTTCCTTAGAGTACTGACGTGGCAAGGCTCGGAGTCATCGCTGCGGTCCGTGACGCGATCGCGTCTCGCCGCATCTCTGCCGAGGAAGTAGTGCGGCACGCGTTCGAACTTATCGAGCGCCTGGACGGGCCCATCAACGCCGTTGTCGCCTTGCGTGCCGACGAAGCCCTCGCCGAAGCCCAAGCGCTTGACCGAGCCGGGGGCGCCGGCGGAGTGCTGGCGGGCGTGCCTGTCCTGGTAAAGGACCTGGAAGACGTCGCGGGCATGAGGACCACGATGGGTTCCGCTTTGTTCGCCGACGCACCGGCCGCCAAGGTTGATGGCCTCGTGCCATCACGGCTGCGAGCGGTAGGCGGCATCGTGGTCGGAAAGACGAACCTGCCGGAGTTCGCCTCCGAGGGGTTCACGTCGAACCTGCTCTTTGGCACCACTCGAAATCCGTGGGCGCCGGATTGGTCGCCGGGCGGCTCGAGCGGCGGTTCGGCCGCCGCCGTTGCCGCGGGCATGACTCCCATCGCGACGGCCACCGATGGCGGAGGCTCGATACGAATCCCGGCAGCGTTCTGTGGCCTGGTGGGGATCAAACCCACCAACGGCGTGATCGGCCGCCGCCCGATCCCCGACTGGATCGATTTCTCCACCGACGGGCCTTTCGCGACCACCGTCGCCGACCTTCGACTGCTGCTGTCCATCGAGCGTGGCCCGGAGCCGGGGGACCCCACCGCGCTGCCGGTGCCTTACCCAGCGGCCGGCGACAAGCCGGCGAGGATCCTCGCGGCACCAAGGCTGTCCGGCTTCGGGCCGCTGCCGGCGTCCGTCGCCGCCGCTTTCGAAGCCGCCCTCGCGGCCGCGGCCCAGGTGTTTGGCTCCCGCGTCGAACGCCTGGAGACCGAGGCGCTCTGGCCCGAAGGCGGCCCTCAGGACGAGTGGGTGGTGCTCGCATCGGTGGAGCACGTCCACCATTTTGGCCGCGAATTCGTCCAGGCCGGGCTCGACCGCATGCACCCGGCGGCGCGCGCCTTCATGGAGCAGGGCTTGCAGACCTCGATTGACCAATACCTGGCGGCCCGGTGGCGTCGCTTTGACTACGTGAGGCAGTTCGACCGGTTGCTCGGCGCTGACGCAGTCATCCTCTCGCCCACGGTCGCTGCAGCGGGATTCCTTGCCGACGGCCGCCTGACCCCGGAAGAGGAGCCTGGAATGCTCGCCAGCGGCGTTTACAACACGGAAGTGGCGAACATGACAGGCCTGCCGGCGATCTCGCTGCCCGCAGGGACCTGCGCCAATGGCGTGCCCTTTGGACTGCAGGTGATGGCTCCCCGATACCACGACGGTTGGCTTCTCGATCTCGCCGAAGTCTGGGAGAGGGAGCGTCCCTGGCCACTGGTGGCGCCCGGCTATGACTCGTTCGAGGCAGCCCTGGGTCTCAGCGCGGCGAGATGATGGGTGATCAACCGGGGAAGACTTTCGTCTTCTTTCCTGAAGGCGCTTTTGGGCCGACGAACAACTGTGTCGGCATCGGCGACGTGCTGCGGCGCCGCGGTCATCGAGTCGTTTTCGTGATCGAGGAATCGTTCAAAGGCACGCTCGAGGCGAAAGGTTTCGAGGAGCGCCTGATGCGCCTGGGCCCTGCGCCGCACGGGGGTGCGTCCGGAGCCGGCTCCGCCGGGCCGGACGCCTCAAGGGGGGACGTCCCCCCTCAAACGGAAGTTGAAGTGCCAGGCCAGTTCTGGAAGGACTTCATACGCGATACGGCGCCCGTCTTTCGCCGGTCGACCCTGGCGCAGCTCGAGGGCTTCATCACGCCCACGTGGCAGGCGCTAGTCGATGGCGCACGTTACGTAGATACGCGGCTGACCGAGATCTTCGACGAGCTCACTCCCGACGTCATCATCGAAGACAACGTGGTCGGCTTCCCGGCCATCGCCGCGAGTGGGCGGCCGTGGGTGCGCATCGCGTCCTGCAACCCGCTCGAGCTCAAGGATGCGGACCTGCCGCCTGTGTTCTCGGGCTATGCCGTCGATGACAGGTCTGGCTGGCGCGAGTTCCAGGAGGAGTACCGGCGCCGCGTTGGACAAATGCAGGAGGAGTTCTCGGAGTTCTGCGCCGAGAATGGCGCTCCGCGGCTACCCGAGCTCGAGTTCATCGACGAGTCGCCGTGGCTGAACCTCTACCTGTATCCGGCGGAGCTCGACTATCAGCGAAGCCGCGCCCTGCCCGCCACCTGGCACAACCTCGAGACGAGCGTCCGCTCCACCGATTCACCGTGGGATCCCCCCAGCCGTGACGCGGGCCGGCTCATTTACGTCAGCCTGGGCTCACTCGGCTCTGCAGATGTCGCGCTGATGGAACGTCTCGTCGACGTCCTATCGCGAACGGCGCACAGGTACGTGGTGAGCAAGGGCCCGCAACACGATGCCTACGAGCTCGCCGGCAACATGGTCGGTGCCGAGTTTTTACCGCAGACGTCGATCCTTCCCCATGTCGATCTGGTCATCACTCACGGCGGCAACAACACGACCACCGAGTGCATGTATTTCGGCAAACCGATGATCGTGTTGCCGATCTTCTGGGACCAGCACGACAACGCCCAGCGTGTTCACGAGACATCGCACGGGGTGCACCTGCCGACGTACTCGTTCGAGGAGAAGGACCTCGGCGCGGCGATCGATGGCCTGCTCGGCGACGAATCATTGCGCCACCGGATGCAGGCTGCCTCGAAACGGCTTCAGGCCCGACCGGGCACGCGGCGTGCGGCCGACCTGATCGAAGAGGTCGCGGCCGGCTGAGGGATGGGGGACTGGCAGGCGGAGCACGGGATGAGCACCAGCCCTTTTAGGACAGCCTGGTTCGAGGTCAGCAAGATGGAGGCCGGCGTCTACATGGTCTCGGAGCCCGGCCACGTCAATTCCTGGCTCATCGAAGGCTCGAAGAGCGCGGTGCTCTTCGACACCGGCCTCGGAGTCGCCAACATCCGCAAGGTCGCCGAGGAGATCACGCTCCACAAGCTACTTGTCGTCAACTCCCACTACCACTTCGACCACTCGGGAGGAAACCGGTTCTTCGACGAGTTCGCGATCCACAGGAGCGGCGCCGAGCTGGTATCGAAACCATCCCCGCCGGAGCTGGCGGCGCGCTACATGGCATACACGAGACGGCTCCTCGAAGCCTGGGGCCCGTACCGAGAGGCCGACGAGCTGTATTTCCACATGCTCACGGCGGAGCGGATGATCAGGGAGCTTCCCGAAGGTTTCGATCCCGACGGATACGAGGTGGTGCCAAGCATCCCCACTCGCCTGCTAGACGAAGGCGATGTGCTCGACCTCGGAGGCCGCCAGCTCCAGGTCCTGCATACGCCGGGCCATTCGCCGGACTGCATCTGCCTCCTCGACGAGGCCAATGGACTCCTGTTCGGAGGCGACACCATCAACACGGGCCCGATCTACGCACAGATGGAGGACTCGGATCTCGAGAAATTTGCACGCTCGACGGCCCGCTTGGCACAGATGGCGGATGGCTACCGTCGCGTGTTCGTCTGCCACTTCTTACGGTTCGACGAACCGTCGGCCCTGGTGAAGGAGATCGCCGCCGGCTTCCAGACCCTACTTAGCGGCGAGGCGTTCATCCGCGACAACGTCGACTGCTTCAACCAACCCGTGAAGGAGGCGTGCTTCGAGCACTTCTCAGTCTTCATCCCCGCCGGAGAACCGACCAGGCTGTAGCGCCTGGCCGGGTTTAGACGGTGGTCTTGAGCTCTTTCTCCACCCGTGTGATGGCCGCATCCAGGACCGAGACGATCTTGTCGATCTGCTCGTTGCTGATGACGAACGGCGGTGACATCGCGAGCACATCGCCAGTCAGGGGCCTGACGATCACGCCTTCCTCGAGCGCCGCCAGCCACACGCGCCGCGCCGCGCCGGCGGAAGCGTCGAAGAGCTGTTTCGTGGTCCGATCGCGCACGAGTTCGACGGCCGCGACCAGGCCGAGGCCGCGCACATCACCCACGATCTCGTGCGAGCGCAGGTCCTGGAGTCGCTTCAAAAGGTAGGCCCCCTGCTCGGCTGCCCTTTCAACCAGGTGCTCGTCCTCGAGGATTTGCAGGTTGCGCAGGCCGACTGCACAGGCGGTCGGGTGCCCGCTATAGGTGAACCCGTGTTGGAATGGCCCCTTGACAGTTTTCAGTGTCTCGTGGACCGCGCGGGTCAGCATCACGCCTGACAGCGGCAGGTAGCCACTGGTCACGCCCTTGGCAAAGACCATCAGGTCGGCCTGAACGTTCCAGTGCTCCATCGCAAACCAGCGACCGGTCCGGCCGAAGCCGGTGATGACCTCGTCGGCGATCAGCAGCAGCCCGTACTTGTCGCAAACCTTGCGCAGGAGTGGGAAGTAATCCGGTGGCGGCACGATCACCCCGCCCGCGCCCTGGACGGGCTCAACGACGACGGCGGCCACTGTGTCGGCCCCGGCCTTCAGGACCACTTCCTCCAGCGCCCTGACATACGCCTCGCCGGCCGACCCTTGGCCTGCATAACGGTAGGGATCGGGCGACGGCCCGTGCAGGAAGCCTGGGGCGAGCGGTTCGAACCCCTTCCAGAAGTTGGCCAGGCCCGTTGCGCTGGTGGCCCCGTAGGTCAGGCCGTGGTAGTCGCGAATCCTCGAGACGATGTTCACCCGCCCGGGCTCGCCTCGCAGCTTCCAGTAGAGTCGCGCGACCTTATATGCGGTGTCGTTGGCCTCTGCTCCGCCTGAGGCGAAGTAGGTGACCTCGAGCTCGCCAGGCGCCAGCTCGGCCAGCTTCGCCGCGAGCTCGATGGCGGGCTTCGTGCTGAACCCGCCGTATGCGGAGCTGAACGCAAGCGATTTCATCTGCGCCGCGGCTGCCTCGGCCAGCTCGGCGCGCCCATAACCGACGTTAACGTTCCAGAGCGAGGCCATGCCATCGACGTACTCGCGGCCCTCGATGTCGGTGAGGATGGCGCCTCTCCCGCTCGCAAACATCAGCTGCGGAATCGTGCCCGGTGGCGCGTCGAGGTCGCCCTGAGGGTGCAGCCAGTGGGTGCGATCGAGCTCGTACAGCCGGCTCGCTTCCTCCGCCGAGAATGTTTTGTTCGCCAACCTGTCGAGCTCTAGGCCATCGGTCCGGCCAGAAGTTGGAGGAAGTCGGGCTTGGCCATCACGGCGACCCCAATGATGACGCACATGGCGCCGGAGACGCGAGAGAGCAAGACCCCGTAGCGCCAGTTCTTCTCGAGGAAGAACACGGCGGCGATGACTGCCATCCATGCAAGGTTCATCAAACCGACAACCGCCAGCACCGCCATGAGCGCCCAGCAGCAGCCAACGCAATACAGGCCGTGTGAGATACCGGCTCGAGTAGCCGCAGGTGCGCCGCCGCCGAAGTCATGGGTGAGCATGAAGCCGAGGGGTGATCGGCACGCGCTCAAGCACACGTTCTTCAGGGGCGTGAACTGGTACAGGCCTGCGATGACCAAGACGGCTCCGCCAAGTCGAGGCAGCCAGGCGCTGACCGGAGAGGCCATAGACGATCCCAGAAACTGGATCACCGCGAGCGGCACCAGGCCCACAGCTGCCCAGATCACCAGGTAACCAAGGACGAAGGCCATGGTCGGCAACGCTCCCTCGCCCCGCGACCGAACGATAGTTGCGTGGGTCAGCACCATCGGTGCGATCGTCGGAAACATCATCGCGACCATCATCAAGACCCAAGTGACGAGAAAAAGGCCGGCTCCAAGCATTGCAATGCCGCCCATCCCGGTCATGGGCGAGGACTGCTGAAGGGTCAGCAGCCAGGCAGCCGCCGCGCAAACGAGCAGCGCGGCGATGATCGCCGTCGAGACTGGGCGTGGGAGAGTCTTGACGGCCGGCGCAGCGCCAGCGGCTCCTGGCAGATTCATGGGTGGCGCTGAGCGGTCAGCCTGTCCAGTTAAAAGGCGCCGAGAAAGCGCTCTTGCCCGCGTTCTTGAACTCCATGCCGAACGCCTTGATCTTCGACTCGATTGGCTTGGCGACGGTGATCGTCGAGCTTGACGGGTGGGCTACCCCTGTCAGCTTCGTCGTCTCGCCGCCGTCTTGCGACGCGAAGTCCTCGACCTCGATGGCGATGTCGTCGCCAATCCGGATTCGGTGCCGGTTGCCGTGGTCCGAGTACTCGATCGGCTTCTGCTCGATGCCAAGTACTTCTCCGATCAGCGGAGCAAGGTTCGCCATCGGGCCGCCGGCCTGTCCGGCAAACACCGCGGTCAGCTTGTCTGCCTGCTCTTTGGATGCCTTGTCGTCAATGATCACCCCGACGCGCCAGCCCCCGTCGAGCATCTGCTTAGGCGCGTCAACCACAAGTGAGACGCTGCGACCGCTGACGTCGACGCCATCAACCTCGCCGCGCCGAACGTGGTAGTTGAGCACCACGTGGCACCGGTCACCTGTCGCCGGTGAGACGAAGCTGGTCACCGTGCATGGACAAACCCAATCGCAGTTGCAGTTCTCGAAATAGGTCCCCTCGAGCTTCCAGGCCATGGACATCCCCCCTATCGAAGAAATCGGATCGATTTCAGAGCGTATGCCTGTCGCGCCGAAGCGTCAAGGACCTGAATCTGAAGCGGAGATGCCGTTTCCACCCTGAAAATGGATGGTCCGGAAGCCCATGCTTCAGCAGGGCGACTTTTCGAGGGGTCTCGCGTACACCTGTACCTGTGGGGATCCAGCTCAGGCCGGCCGTGGCAGCCCCTGTCGAAACTCGCCCGCGCACAGCGGCGCCCCCAGTGGTTTCCCCGCGTCGGGGAGATCCGCCCCGCGCCGACAATGATCCGAAGTCCCGACGCCGGCCCATTTTCAAGGTCTCTGCCTGGCTGGGATCGCGTCGCCCGTCTACTTTCGTGGCAATGCTCGCAATCGCGACGATGGGACCTCTGGCCCTGCTGTCGACCCTCAGTGTCAACTCGGTCTACTCGACCCTTAGCGTAGCCTCCGAGCGGCGGCTCTCCGATGCGAGCGCGCTTGCCTCGGTTTATGTCGCTACTCAGATGAAAGCGCTGACGATTCTGGAAGACTCCTATGCGCACCGGCTCGCGCTGGTCACGGCGCTCCGGGATGGCAACCACCTCAACTACGACGGCCCGGCCATTTTGGAAACCGTGAAAGACCTCCGCAGCGTGCAGCCGGAAACTCGGTTTGCCGGGATCATCGATCCCGCCGGCTTCTTCTGGCTCAACGAAGATCCGCCACAACCGCAAACGTCCTACGGGCGGCCCAACACGACACGCGACTGGTACATCGGAGTCACCAGGGTCGGTAAAGCCTACGTCTCGTCTGCGTATGTCTCAGCGTTGCCAGGCACTCCTCTGGTCATCGCAATCACCACCCCGGTGTGGGCAGACGGACGCTTTGCCCCGGCTGGCACAAGGGTGGGAATCCTCATCGTCGGTTACGACCTGACCGCCACTCAACGCCTCTTCTCGGACTTCGCACGAAATCAAGGCGTCCAGATAGAGGTGACCGACCAGAACGGAAATATCGTCGCGCAGAGCGGCGTTGTACCGAGCTCGCTTGTGCAGGACAAGAGCGCCGGTGTGACCGCGGCCCTTGCCGGCAAGAGTTCCTTCGACCGGGTAAGCGCCAAGGGCAGCGATTCGTTTGCAGCCTACGCGCCAGTTGCGGGTGTAGGGTGGACTGTGGTCACGAGCTTGATCGCGGCCGATGCGCTTGCCGACGCCAACCGGCTGCGTGCTCAGGTGGTTTTCATCACCATCGTGTTGCTGGTGATCCTGACCTTCGCCAAGGCAATCCTTTATGTCGTCTCTCGCGACCGGCAGACGGCACAAGCTGCGCTGGCTGGATCTAACGTCAGGTTGGAGCAAAGGGTGAAGGCGCGCACGTCGGAGCTCGAGGCCAGCAACCGCGAGCTCGAGGCGTTCAGCTACAGCGTTTCGCACGACCTGCGTTCACCTCTGCGAAGCATTGACGGCTTCTCGCGCATGGTCCTCGAAGAGAATGAGGGCCGGCTCGCACCAGACAGTGTTCGCAAGCTCGGGATCATTCAGGCCGGCGCCCTGCAAATGGGGATGTTGATCGACGACCTGCTGAGCTTCTCACGCCTCGGGCGTGTGGAGCTCAAGAAGAGACGCGTCTTCACGGATGGCGTCGTCGCCGAGGTGATCGCCGAGCTCAAACAGGAGAACCCCGAGCGGAATATCGAGTTCGTGGTCCACGAGCTGCCCGCCTGTTACGCCGATCCGATCCTCGTCAGACAGGTATTTCGAAATCTCGTTGGCAATGCCGTGAAATTCAGCCGCCTGCTGCCGGTAGCGCGAATCGAGGTTGGCTCGATCCCTGCCATCCCGGCCAACAGTCACATGGTCACGTTCTTCATCAAGGACAACGGAGCCGGCTTCGACATGCGGTATATCGACAAGCTTTTCGGTGTCTTCCAGCGTTTGCACCGGATGGAGGACTTCCCCGGCACCGGCGTTGGACTCGCTCTGGTCAGACGAATTGTCGAGCGCCACGGAGGCAAGGTCTGGGCCGAAGGCGCCGTTGACTTAGGCGCAACTTTCTATCTCACCCTGGAGGACGGAAATGCGAGAACCTGAAGCGGTCGAGATCCTGCTGGTCGAAGACAACCCCAACGACGTGGAGCTGACGCTCCACGCGCTCAGAACAAGCCACCTGGCGAACGACATCAAGGTGGTGCGAGATGGCGAGGAAGCGTTGGATTTCATCATGTGCCGCGGCCCGTACTCGGACCGCGACATCAATAGCGGTCCGAGGCTGATCCTCCTCGACCTGAAGCTGCCCAAGGTGGATGGAATCGAGGTCCTTCGCCAGACCAAGGCCGACCCGCGCACCAAGATGATCCCGATCGTGATCCTGACCTCGTCCACGCAAGACAAGGACATCGTCGAGAGCTATGCGCTGGGCGTGAACAGCTACATGCAAAAACCTGTCGACTTCCACCAGTTCACCGAGTCAGTGCACCAGCTCGGTTTGTACTGGCTGGTCTATAACCAGGCACCGCACAAGGTCTGAAAATGACTGCTCCGCTTCGAGCGCTGATCGTCGAGGACGTCCCGAACGACGCCGAGCTGATCATCGGACAGCTGCACCGCGATGGGCGGACTCTCGATTGGTCGCGAGTCGACAACGAGGCGGCTTTCCGAGCTGCTTTGAACCCCGGTCTAGATGTGATACTCAGCGACTACAACCTGCCGAGCTTCAGCGGGTCTCGCGCCCTCGAGATCCTTCGCGAGTCACGAATCGACGTGCCCCTCATCATCGTGTCGGGCACCATCGGCGAAGAGGCGGCCACCGAGCTGATGCGCAACGGCGCCGTAGATTACGTGTCCAAGGACAAGACCAGCCGCCTCAGCATGGCCATCTCCAGGGCGATGGCGGAGGCGAAGTCGCGGCGGGACCGTGAGGATGACCTCGACAACCTTCGTCAGGCGAAGTCGCAGCTGGAGGAGGCGATCCAGCAGATCAAGCTCACGCAGGACTCCGTGATCGCCGAGGAACGCCTGCATGCCTTGGGGCAGATGTCAGCAGGCATCGCCCACGACTTCAACAACTACCTCAGCCCGATCATCGGCCTGAGCGAGCTCATACTCACGCGGCCTCATATCATCGAGGAGCCGGAGAAAGTCTTCCAGTACCTGCGCGCGATTCACCAGGCAGGGCTTGACGCGGCGCTCGTGGTCAGGCGCCTGCGCGACTATTACCGCGGAGCTGATGCCAACGAGGAGGTTGAGGTGATCGACCTCAAGCTCGTGGTGGAGCAAACGATAGAGCTGACCCAATCGAGGTGGGGGGACCAGTCCTTATCGACCGGTACCAATTACCGCATGGCGACCAAGTTGGTCGAGGCAGGTGTTGCTGGTCGTGCGTCGGAGCTGCGGCAGATGCTCGTCAATCTGATATTCAATGCGCTTGACGCGATGCCGAACGGTGGAGACCTCAGCTTGACGATCGAGCGCGACGCCAAGCGTCATGGATTCGTCAACCTGGTTGTGGCCGACACGGGACAGGGTATGTCCGCCGAAGTTAGGAAGCGGTGCCTCGAGCCATTCTTCACCACCAAAGGAGCGGCCGGCACTGGCCTCGGTTTGGCGACCTCCTACGGCATCGTCAAGCGCCACCATGGCGAGATTCAGATCGAGAGCGAGCCCGGGCGCGGCACGCGCATCATCGTGGCGCTGCCAACCGTGGCAATCCCTCGCACTCCTTCAGTGCCAAAAGATCGAAGCCTGATCCCGCCCATGGACATCCTGGTGATCGACGATGAGGAGATGGTGCGCAACGTGATCGCCGAGTACCTGCGCGCCGACGGGCACCGCGTGGACGTGGCCGATGGGCCGACCATCGGGCTTCACAAAATCAATGACGGGCAGTACGACCTGATAATCACCGATCGGGCGATGCCTGACATGAGCGGTGACCAGCTGGCCCTCAAGGCCAAGCGCATTGCTCCCCATGTCCCCATCCTCATGCTCACCGGTTTCGGAGATTTCATGATCGCGCGTGGTGAGTATCCGGATGGGGTGGATGCGGTTGTCGCCAAACCTATAACTATCGATGGGCTGAGAGACGCCATCGCGGAGGTCACCAGTCGCCCGACTCCCGGCGCCGTGACCTCTGTCGCGTCGCGCTGATTTCGTCGGGCCGCCGGCCCAGCTGAACTCCTAGACCCGGAGGCGCCGATCGCGTGCGATAGTTGCACCCGTGCTGCGCCGTCGCGGCGGATTCTCGCTGCTGGTTGTCCTCCTGGCCGCGATGGCAGTTGCGCTATGGCCCGCATCGGTCTCAGCACATTCGGAGCGCCCGACCAAGTTTCCCGACGGCACGGGCAGTGTGCCGGTCTACCGCATCAGCGGGCCCCACCTCGTGGTTTGCAAATCAGACACCACAGACTTCACGACGCGCATCGGCGCCTTTCCTACCGACCTTCGGATCAAGAACCTCGAGCTGTACGCAGAATGCCTCGATCACGGCTATCGCGACCTGCAGGCGGCTGTAGATCATGTGACCGGGCCGGGGATGACGATCTATGTGCTGCCGGGCGTCTACCTGGAAGAGCCGAGCCTCGCCCCCGACTCCGACGCCTGCAATCACCTGGTAGCCCCACGCGCGCCGGCGGGCTATCAGATCCTGAGCTACGAGCAGCAGAAGGCCTGCCCGCATCAGCAGAACCTCGTTGGGATCTTCGGGGTGAAGGACCTCCAGATCGAAGGCACCGGCGCAGCGCCGTCGGATGTGGTCTTCGACGCCCAGTTCCAGAAGCTCAACGTGATCCGCGGCGATCGGACCAACGGCATCTATCTGCGCAACTTTCTCGCCCAGCGGTCCACCTTTAACTCCGTCTACGTCATCGAGACAGACGGCTTTGTCATCAACAACGTCATCGGACGCTGGAACGCGGAGTACGGATTCCTATCCTTCGCCTCCGACCACGGTCTCTTCACGAACTGCGAGGCGTATGGCAATGGCGACTCGGGCATCTACCCCGGAGGGACCTCCGACATCAACCGCGATCGAGGCTTCAACGTCATCAGGTACGCGATCGAGGTGACCGGCTGCCACAGCCATGACAACCTGCTGGGGTATTCGGGGACGGGCGGCGACTCGGTCTGGGTTCACGACAACGAGTTCGACCACAACACCGCAGGCGCCTCGATGGACAGCCTATTTCCAAACCACCCGGGCCTGCCTCAGAACCACGCGCTGTTCGAGCACAACCTGATTCACAGCAACAACTCCAACTACTACGGCAATGTCACCGATGGGACCTGCGCGCGCCCATTCCTGGAGCAAGGGGTCGAGAAAGGTGTTGTCTGTCCCGCGGTCCAGGTGCCGGTGGGCACGGGAATCCTGGTCATCGGGGGCAACTACAACGTCTTCCGCGACAACTGGATCTACGACAACTGGAAGATCGGCATCGTGCAAACGTGGGTCCCCGGCGTCGCTCGGAACGACCTCCAGTGGTCCGCGCAGAGCGAGACCTCACACAACAACCGATACCTCGCGAACCACATGGGCACCAATGCGACGGGCCAGCGTCTCCCCAACGGTCTTGACTACTTCTGGGACGGAGAGGGCACTGGCAACTGCTGGGACACGACCGCGGATGCGGTCCAGCCGATAACGATTCCACATTGCTCAGCCGGCGGGCCTCAGCGCTGGATCAGCGACCCCAACCTGCTCGTCCTCTTTGTCGATTGCTCCAATTACAACCTTCGGACGAAGGCGCTGCCGGCCGGGTGCGATTGGTTCACGACGCCTCCGCGCCCGGGCACCCTCGGCACCACACTCAACATCCAGAGCGTCGCACCGGCCGTTCAGCTGGTGGCGCTGCTGATTCTTTTCATCTGGTTGGTGCGCAGGAGCGGCAAGCCGGGACCTCTGGCGATGGTCGCGGCGGCGACGGCCGGCCTCGGCTCCGGTCTCCTCCTGGTCGCGTCCGACGCGCAGTTCTACTACCTGTCCGCCCCCGGCATCGCGCTCCTTGGAATCGGATGGCTCGCAGCGGTGCGGCTGGTGCCAACCCAACGGCTCGCGGTACTGACGCTGCTGCTTGGCATCGTTGCGCTCCTCGAAGCGCTGGACAGCGGCATCGTCATGGTGCCCTCGCCCATCGGCCCCGTCTGGGCACGAGTGGTTCTCGAGGTCGTGTGGACCGTCGGGACGGCGGTCGCCCTGGTGAAGTCAGCTCGAACCCGGCAGCCGGCACAGCCGCTTGCGGAGGTGGCTGGCTAGGGCTCAGCAAGCTCAATTCACGCCGTAACAGGCTTCGTAACAGGAAACTGGCACATTTGCCGTTAAGCCAGGCATGTTCCCTGCCGTATTGCGCCCAATCGTGGAGTTCAAGGGGGTCACACGAGCTTATGGCTCCCGCCTGGCGCTCGATGACATCAGCCTGTCGCTGGAGCCGGGAGATCTCACGTTTCTGGTCGGCCCCAGCGGTGCCGGTAAGACCACCTTCCTGAAGCTGATCAACCGGGAGCTTCGCCCAACCAAAGGTGAAGTCTGGGTGGACGGCGTCGCCGCCCATTCCCTGAAGGCCTCACGGGTCGCCGATCTCCGCCGTCGGGTCGGGGTCGTCTTCCAGGACTACAAACTCCTGCCAAGGCTGACCGCCAAAGAGAACGTCGCCTTCGGCCTCCAGGTCGGTGACCTGCGGATTTCGGACGCCGAGGCGATGGATCGCGCCCTCGACGCCCTGGAGGCGGTCGGTCTTGGAGATCGCGGCTCCAGCTTTCCCAACCAGCTCTCCGGCGGGCAGCAGCAGAGAGTAGCCGTGGCCCGCGCGATGATCACCCAGCCGCGGGTTCTCATCGCCGACGAGCCGACCGGCAACCTCGATATGGAAACGGCCTGGCAGATCATGGCCTTGCTCGAGAATGTCGCGACGTTCGGCACCACGGTGCTGGTCGCCACCCACAACGTTGAGATCGTCAGGCGTCTTCAGCGCCGCATCCTGACGCTGGTTGAGGGCCGCCTCGTGCGCGACCAGCCGGCGGGCGGGATTGGCAGGATGGAATGGCTCGCCTCGGCATCGTCGTGAAGGACGCCCTGCCACGGGCCGCTATGGCGCGGACCGTGGTCGGAAACACGTTCCGCTACCTGTTCTTCGGTGCCGCCCGCAACTGGTTCCGGAACATTGGAAGCATCGCGCCGGCCCTTGGCTCGATGACGCTCCTCCTTCTTATGGCGGGGGTTGCCGGCCTGACCGGCTTCGCCATCAACAATCTCGAGCAGGTCGAGTCCGCCCAGGCCTCCTTGCTTCATGTCTACATTCGCGACGGCGCCCCCAGCGCCGATATCAGCTCGCTGTGGGATCGGCTTGCCGCCGACCCGCGTGTCGCGAACGTCGTCTTGGTGACGAAGGCCGAGGCTCTTCAGCGGGCCCAGTCCATCCCCGGCCTCCCGCAGATTGCCTCTGCCAGCGATAGCAACCCGTTTCCAGCCAGCCTCGACGTGCAGGTCAAGAGCATCGACGATATGGCGTCGATCGCTGCGCTGGTCCGCACCGACACGGCGGTTGATCCCGTCAACCCGTCCTCATATGACAAGGGCGCCTACCAGCGCATCCAGACCGTCATCTTCGGCATCGCCGTGGCCGGGCTCGCCTTCCTCGCGGTGCTCGCCTTCGTAGCCGTGACGGTGACCATCAACAGCGTGAGGGCGGCGATCCACTCGCGCCGGGACGAGGTCACGATCATGCAGCTGGTGGGGGCGCCGCGCTGGATGGTGCGCGGGCCGTTTGTCGTCGAGGGTGCCATCACAGGAGCGCTGGCAGGCGCCGCCGCCGGCCTCGCGACGTTCGGTCTGACCATGGCCGGGATCTCGGCCGGCACCGACACGTTCGCGCGCTTTGCGCCGGGCATCACGTTCAGCGTCGCGGCGATCGCCGGGGTGATCGTGCTTGCGACAGGTGTCGGCCTCGGCTCGGGGTCCTCGCTGGTCAGCGTGCGAAGGCACCTGGAGTCGTGAAAGGGCTTCTCGCCGGCCTTTGCCTGGCGGTGGTTTTGCTGGCGGCCGGCCCCACAGGGGCGTCCGCATCGTCGCCCAGCACGGATCCGGCGCAGGAGAAGGCGGTGATCGACCAGATCAGAGCCCAGCTGGGCAGCAACCTGGCCGACGCGATGGCTGCCCAGCAGCAGCTCAAGCAATCGCTCATCGACAACACGGCGCAGCAGCACGACGTGCAGGGCAAGATCGCCGACGCACAACAGCAGATCGACGATCTCGACACGCAGATTGCCGCGGCTCAGCTACAGGAAGCGATCCTGGGTATGCGAATTGACGACGAGCGCGCTCAGCTGAGCGAGCTGGCGCGGGCGATGTACACGGCACCGACTTCGATTCTCGTGATCCTCGGTCAGGCCCAGAGCTTGAGCGATCTGCTGACGCGAATCTCCGACTTGAACGTCGCCGGCTCACATGCGGCCGAGGTGAAGCAACAGCTGGCGTCCGACCTCACGGACCAACAGACAGAGCGCGTGCTGGAACAGGCGGATCGCGACACGCAGGTCACTCTGCGAAACCAGCTTGCCACCGAGCTCGCGCAGCTTCGAAAGCTGCACCAGCAGCAGGTGAAATCGATGGCCCAGCTCCAGGCGAAGATCGCCGAGACGCAGTGGGAGCTGGCGTTGCTCAGGTCCCAATCGGCGAAGCTGGCACAGGCGGTGACGGACATGCTGCAGCAGCAGGAGGACGCCATCATCGCGGCGGCGATGCAGTCGGTCTGGACGCAAGTCCAGCTCTGGGCCCAGGCGAACAATGTCGGCCAGATCGCGGCGAGCGCCGGCCACTCGACCAAATACCGCTTCATCTGGCCTGAGCCAAAGGCGGTGATCTCACAGGGATTCGGGCCCAGCAAGCTTGTGCTCGAGCCACCGTACGGGAGCTACCCGCACTTTCACACCGGCATCGACCTGGTCGAGCCGTTCGGGTCGCCTGTCTTCGCAGCCGACGACGGAGTGGTGGCGCTGGTCGGCGTCTCGAGCCAGGGCTACGGAAGGTATGTGGTCATCGCGCATTCGGGCGGACTGGACACGCTATACGGCCACCTCTCCGCATCTCTGGTCAAGGTCGGGCAGCTGGTCGTCCAGGGCCAGACGATCGGGCTCGAGGGCTCGACCGGAAATTCAACCGGGCCGCACCTTCACTTCGAGCTGCGCATCAAGCAGCAGCCGATCGACCCGACGCCATACCTACCGCCTGGAGCGCCTTCGGCCTACCACGCCTAGAGCGCCCGCGACGCGGGCCGCGACTCGCGCGTTGTTGATGACGAGGTCGACGTTGAGGGCAAGCGACCGCCCACCTGACAGCTCGGCTACGCGCGCGAGAAGGCGAGGTGTCGCCTCGGGGCCGCTGACATCCGCCAGCTCGCGTGTCGCTCGCAACACGATCTCCTCCGCGCCCGCGAGCTCGCCGGGCGGCGGTATCGCGACCACCACGCCGCGCGAGCCGCTGGCCCAGGCCGCACTCAACACTGCTGCTGCTTCCTCAGGCCCGTCGACTCGCGTGGGGACCGGGCAGCCGCTGTGCCGGGTGTAAAAAGCGGGGAGCTCGTCGCAGCCGTAGCCGAGCACTGGAACTGAAAGGCTCTCCAGCCTCTCAAGCGTGAGCGGCAGGTCCAGGATGATCTTGGCCCCGGCGCAGAAGACCGCGACGGCGGTCCGTCCCAGCTCGGCGAGGTCGGCCGACTGGTCCTCGGGGTGGCCGCGGTGCACGCCACCAATGCCGCCTGTGGCGAAGCAGCGGATACCGGCCATTTCTGCAGCGCGCATCGTCGCCGCGACTGTGGTGGCGCCAACGGCACGGCGTACCAGCGTGGGACCGAGGTCGCGGGAGCTCACCTTGATCGCGCCGGCGGCGATGCGCTCGAGCTCGTCATCGCTCAAGCCGACCACGATCTGGCCATCCAGCACCGCGATCGTCGCGGGCACCGCGCCTTCTTCTCTTATGGCCGACTCGCAGCCCCGCGCCGCGCGCAGGTTGTGGGGCCCCGGGAGGCCCTGGCCGACGATCGACGTCTCGAGCGCGACCACCGGGTGGCCGCGCGCAAGCGCCTCTGCCACCTCGGCCGAGACGCGAAGCAGGTCGCTCAACTCGGCCGTCCCCCGGCTCTGGTCACCGCGCCCGAGGCCACGACCACGGCCTTCTCGGCGGCCTCCACTGGCGTGGCGCCGTCGAGGTAGGCAACACAGAATGCGGCCGCGAGGGCGTCGCCCGCGCCGGACGCATCCACCTCGCGCACCTTCGGGGAGGGAATGTGCCGGCCGCCGACCCGGCAGCCCTCGGCTCCGAGCTTCAGCACTGGAACGGTGGCCAGGTCCTTCATTGGCACGCCAAGGGTTTCAGATTCGGCCGCGGTCCCGAACAGCACGTCGGGTCTGAGCTGGGCGAGGTCGGCGGCGAAACGAGCTGGGCCATATTCCTTCAACCCCGCGACTGAGGACAGGTCGACCGACAGCAGCCCGCCATCGTGCCGCACGAGCTCGATCGCCAGGCGCGCAGCCGCCGCCAGAGGCTCGATGAACAGCGAATACGAGGGCACGTGGATCAGGTTGACGCCGCGGAACCACGGTTTCCGCAGGTCGTTGGGCCTGAGCCCAGCGCTGGCGCCGCGCTGCGTGGCCATCGTCCGCTCACCGTTCGGGCCGACCAGAACCGCGATCATGCCCGTGGGATCGGGGCCCGAGACGGCGAAGACCTCGACCCCCAACATTTCAACCTCGCTCACCAGCCGCCGCCCGCGATCGTCGTCGCCTACCCGGGTGACCAGCCGGACCGGCGAACCGAGAGCTGCCACCCAGGCGCAGAAGTTGGCCGCCTGCCCGCCGCCGCCCACGCGGATCACGGCGGGGTTGTCGTCATTGGGCCGCAAGCGTCCCGACGGCACGATGGTGATGTCGAGGACGAGGTCGCCAATCGAAAGGATCATCGGTGCCCCGAGGATAGCCGCGTCTCGGCTAGCGCATCGCCCTTTTCACGGTGTCGACGATTCGCGCCACCGTCGGCATCGCCTCGTCTTCCATTGGCTGAGCTGCGGGGAGGGGCACGTGTGGTGTCGTGATGCGAACCATCGGCCCGTCCAGGTCGTCGAAGCACTCCTCGGCGGCGATCGACACGATCTCGGCGCCCCACCCACACAGCCTCGGGTTCTCCTCCACGGTGAAGAGACGCCCAGTCTTGCGCACCTCACGCAGGATCGTGCGCGTGTCGAGGGGAACCAGGCTGCGGACGTCGACCACCGTCGCATCGATGCCGAGGCTGTCGAGCTCGCCAGCCGCGGCCAGCGCCCTGGGCACCATCGCCGCAAGAGCCACGATCGTGCAGTGCTTGCCCTCGCGCAGTACCCGGGCGGTGCCCAGCTTCTCGACATGCTCTCCGTCCGGCACCTCGCCCTTGATGCCGTAAAGCGATTTCTGCTCGAAGAAGAGAACGGGATCGGGGTCTCGGATGGCAGCCGCCAGGAGGCCCTTCGCGTCAGCGGGCGTCGACGGCGCGACGACCTTCAGGCCGGGAACCGCCATCGCCCAGTTCTCCAGGCTCTGCGAGTGTTGGGCGCCAAAGCGCGAGCCGCCGCCATTCGCGGTCCGGATCACCAGCGGCAGCGATACCTGGCCGTCCGTCATGTAACGGGTCTTGGCCACCTGGTTCGCGATCATGTCCCAGCACGTGGCGAGAAAGTCCGAGAACATGATCTCGACGATCGGCCTCAAGCCGGTCATGGCGGCGCCCATCGCCGCGCCGACTATCGCCTGCTCCGAGATGGGCGTATCGCGAACGCGTTCCGCTCCAAATTTGTCGAGCAAGCCGACAGTGGCCTTGAAGACACCGCCGGCCGCGGCCACGTCCTCACCTATGAAGTAGACCGTCGGGTCGCGCTCCATCTCTTGCGCGATGCCGGCGGCCACCGCCTCGCGGAAGGTCAGTTCCGCCATGCCGAGCCTCCGTCGCTCCAGACCTGGCTTTCGATGTCCTCGATCCTGGCCGGCGGCGCATTGCGCGCCTCTTCCGTAGCAAGGTCCACCTTTTGCCGCGCATCGTCATCGATCTTCCGCAGCATCGCTTCGTCGATTCCACCGGAGGCGAGGCGCTCGCGATACTGCTTGATGGGATCGCGGCTCATCCATTCGCGCACCTCCTCTTTGGGCCGGTAGGAGGCGGGATCGCCACGTGAGTGACCGCCGTGGCGGTAGGTGAGGGCTTCGACCAGCGAGGGCCCTTCGCCGGAGCGAGCCCTGGCGATAGTGCGTGAGGCCGTCTCGTACATCACATCTGCGTCGTTGCCGTCGACCAGAATCGCCTCGAGGCCGTAGGCCGCCGCGCGGTCGGCGGCAGGATGCTCGACAGCTGTCACGGATTCGATTGGCGTGTACTCCATGTACCGATTGTTCTCACAGACGAAAACGACAGGCAGCTTCCAGACCACCGCCAGGTTGAGGGTCTCGTGGAAGGCCCCGATGTTGGTGGTGCCGTCACCGAAGAAGCAGACGGCGACCTGGCCCGACTTGCGCACCTGCGCCGACCAGGCAGCGCCCGCGGCGATGGGCATGTGGGCACCGACGATGGCGTAAGAACCCATGGCTCCGCGCGTGACATCGGTCAGGTGCATCGAACCGCCTTTGCCGTGGAGCATACCGTTGGAGCGGCCGAGCAGCTCGCCCATCGCCGCCGCCATCGAAGCGCCGCGCGCCAGAGTGTGGCCGTGGCCGCGATAAGTGCAGAACGTGTAGTCGTCCTTTCGCATCGCCACCGCGAAACCGGCGGCGATCGCCTCCTGGCCGAGCGCGAGGTGGCTCGTGCCCTTGATCAGGTTCTCCATGAACACGTCGTATGCGCGCTGCTCGAAATCGCGAAGCTCGACCATTAGCTGATAGAGCTTCAGACGGGTCTTGTCGTCGGGCCCCATCAATATGGGTTTGCGATCATCAGCTCTTCCGCGGGGAACAGCGTGATCACCTCATGCCCGGTCGCCGTCACCACCAGCTCCTCTTCGATCCGCGCCGCGGAGTGGCCGTCATCGGCCGGGCAGTAGGTCTCCAGCGCGAAGACCATCCCTTCCCTGATCTCGACGGGATCCTTGAGAGAGGTCAGGCGGCTGATGATCGGCCGCTCGTGCAGCGCCACGCCGAGCCCGTGTCCGAACTGGAGAGCGAACGCTTCCATCTCGCTGTCGAAACCGAAGTTCTGCGCCTTCGGCCATACCTTGGCGATCTCGTCGGTGCTCACGCCGGGCTTGACCAGCTCGATCGAAGCGTCGATCCATTCACGTGCCTGCTTGTACGCGTCGCGCTGGCTCTGCGTCGCGCGGCCCACGTTGAACGTGCGGTAGTAGCAGGTGCGATACCCATTGAAGGATTGGATGATGTCGAAGAAGGCCTGGTCCCCAGGGCGGATCAGCCGATCCGAAAAGACGTGAGGGTGCGGATAGCCGCGCTCGCCAGAGACCGCGTTGATCGCTTCGACGTCGTCCGAGCCCATGTCGTAGAGCTGCTTGTTGGCGATCGCCACGAGCTCGTTCTCACGGATCCCTGGCTTTAGCGCCTCGAAGATCGTCTGGTAGACGCCGTCCACCATCGCCGCGGCCATGCTCAGCAGCATGATTTCGTCCTTTGACTTGATCTGGCGCGCATCGAGCATCGCCTGCTGACCGTCCACCACCTTGATGCCGCATTTCTGCAACGCGAAGATCATGGGGAGCTCGGCGATGTCGACGCCCAACGGCTCGCCGGCGACACCGTGCTCCTGCATGATCTCTTTCACCGTCCGCGCCAGGTCGTCTGACAAACCGGCCGCCGGCGCGACGGAGCCTCTCAGGCCCGTCATGCCTGCACGCGAGTTTTCCGGACGCAGCCATGGGGCATGCAGCCGGTGAACCTTCGCGGCCGACCCGAAATCCCACAAGATCGGCTCGCCCTTCGGCGTCAGCAATGCGAAGCGCGCCACTTTGTCGCGCGCCCACTCGCCGATGTGAGTGCTGGTGATGTAGCGGATGTTGTTCATGTCGAACACGAGCACAGCCCCAAGGCCCGCATTCGCGATGGCGTCGCGCGTGCGCTTCAAGCGGTACTCGTGAAGGCGGCGGAAATCGACGCGCTCCTCCCAGTCGACGTTCATCCGTCCGGGCGCGGGCAGCGACGCGACGGGGAACTCGGCTTTAGGCATGCTTGCTCGCTCTGGATGCGTCTTTGGACTGCTCATCGGTGGCGTGAGGCGGCGGGCTGTCCTCGAGCCCATCAGACACCTTGCGATTCTCAGGCAGCAGGTTGAGGTGCGCGCCCCAGGCTTCGAGCTGGAGAAGGCTCGCGAAGTCAACGTCACCCAGCTCGTTGCCGATCAGGTTCATCACGATCTGATGCACCAGCGCCGACACTGGCATCGGGACGTCGAGCTTGCGCGCGGCCTCCAGCCCGAGCTCGAAATCCTTGCGCAGCAGCCGGCCGGTGAACGTCGGCGTGAAATCGAGATTGACGAATGCCGGGGTCTTGTAACGCGTGAAAGTCGAACCCATGACGCTGCCGTTGAGAAACTCGAGGTAGTCAGCGCGGGACACGCCGCCGCGTTCGGCGAGCACTGTGGTCTCGGCCATGATCTGTGTCACCACCCCGAGCACGAGGTTGTGACAGATCTTGACGAGGCGTGCGCGTTCGCCTTCGCCGACGTAGGCGACAGTGGCCCCGAGCAGCTGGAGGTAGGGGAGCGAGGTCTCGAAAGCCTCCCGTGGACCCGACACGGCAATGCTCAAGCGTCCCGCGCGAGCGACCTTCGGGTTGCCGCTGACCGGGGCCGCGAGCAGTGCCGTACCTAGCTCTTCAGCTTTCGCCCGAACCTTCTGCGACGCTTCCATCGAGACCGTCGACGAATCGATGACGACTCCAGGCACCGGCCCACCGCCGGCCAGCACGCCATCCCGGCCGGTGGTCACGTCGGCGAAATCCTGTGAGGCGGCCACCGATGTGAAGACGATGTCGCGGTCGGCCAGGTCGGCTGGGCGCTCGACCAACTGGGCGCCGAGCCGCGCGAACGGTTCCGCCTTGACCCGCGTCCGGTTGTAAACGGCGACGTCGCAGCCGGCGTCGAGAAGCCTGGTCAGAAGGGCGGAGCCCATGCGCCCCGTGCCGATCCAGCCGAGCCTGTGCTTCGAGGGCTTCATGTTTCTAGACACTGCCTCCCTGCCTGCCTGCCTGCCTGCCGGCACGGCAGGGTAAGCGCAAACGATTGTCTAACATAGCAGCCGAAATTTGGACCTGTCAACGAGGCCGATTACTCCGCCGGACTTCGTGGTGCGGGGCGCCTGACCAGCTGTTCGTCAGCGCCGAGGCAGCTCGAGCCCCGAATCACGAGCTGCGGAGCGAAAACCACCCGCCTGGGCGTGAGCACTCCGGTCTCGATCTGCTCCAAGAGCATGCGGGCCGCCACGCTTCCAAACTCGTGTATCGGCACGTGCACCGTCGTCAGTCCTGGGATCAGGCGGCCGGCGAGCGGGATGTCGTTGTAACCGACGATCGCCAGATCCTCCGGGATACGCATCCCCCGTTTCCGCGCCGCGCCGTATGCGCCGATCGCCGTCATGTCGGTTACCGCGAATATCGCAGTCGGAGGGTGCTTCAGCGACAGCAGGTGGTCCATCGCCTTGGCGCCGCCTTCTTCGACGAAGCCTGACTCGACGAGGAGGTCGGGGTCGGCAGGGATCCCCGCCTCCGCCAAGGCGACATGGTAGCCCTTGCGGCGCAGCACGCCTGTGCTGACCGTCGGCTGGCCGGCCAGGTGGCCGATTCGAACGTGGCCGAGGCCGATCAGGTGCTGTGTGGCAAGAGTGGCGCCGACCACGTCGTCGGAGCCGACGAATGGGTCGACGCCTTCCTCGCTGAACCGGTTGACGAGCACATAAGGAGTGCGCTGGTGGCGCAGCCACCGCACCGCCGGGTCTTTCAGGAAGGTGCTGGCGAGGATCACTCCGTCGACGCGGCGGGCCGCAAGGCTGTGCAGATGGGCCCGCTGGCGCTCGGGGATGCCGTCGGTGTTGCAGAGGAGTACCTGGTAACCCCGTGGCGTCGCGCCGTCCTCGATGCCACGGAAGAGAGCTGCAAAGAAAGGGTTGGTGATGTCCGGGATGACGACGGCGAGCACCAACGTTTGACGCAGCTTCAGCCCGCGGGCCACGCCGTTGGGTCGATATTCGGTCTCTCGCAGCAGGGCTTCGATGCGCGTTCGCGTGGTTGCCGCAATTCGCAGCCCCGGGTCGTTGTTGGCGACGCGCGACACCGTCGAGGGGTGTACGTTGGCCCGGGCTGCGAGCTCTTTCAGCGTTACCGGCATGGCTCGCGGGGTTGCATTGACATTTCGTTTCGGCCGTGCCTAACATAGGGCAATCGTTTGTTCACCGCAAGCCGCCGCGCTCCAAAAGCGCATGCGGATGAGAGGAGCGAAGCCATGCGAAGGGCCTTGATCGCAATCGTGGCGGGCGCCGGCCTGGCCCTCACTGCTTGTGGTGGTGGAACGGCCACTGCGACCCCTTCACCGGGAACCCCGATCACCATCGGCGTCTCCGTGTCGCT
The DNA here is from genome assembly GCA_003139695.1 of Candidatus Dormiibacterota bacterium. Lineage (GTDB taxonomy): Bacteria > Chloroflexota > Dormibacteria > Dormibacterales > Dormibacteraceae > Palsa-872. The sequence continues at coordinate 162,681 of PLJM01000017.1, forward strand.
GACCGGCGACTTCTCGAGCGACGGTCCGGCCCTGGTGAAGGGTTACGACCTGTGGGCTGAGGACGTCAACAAGAAGGGCGGCCTCCTGGGCCACCCGGTGACCATGAAATACGTCGACGACCTCAGCAGCACGACACAGGTCGTCACGAACTACCAGAACTTGATCTCGTCGAACCACGTCGCACTTGTCTTCGGACCCTACTCGAGCCTGCTGACGAAACCGGCGGCCACTGTTGTCGACCGTCTCGGTTACGCGTTTCCGGAGCCGGCCGGAGGTGCGCCGTCGGTGTTCGCGCTTAACCTGCACTCGCTCTTCTTCGTACAGCCCGCGGCGATCGAGGACAACCTGGTCAGCTACACCAACTGGCTGCTGGCGCTGCCTGCCGACCAGCGCCCCAAGACCGCTGCATATGCGACTGAGGACGATCCCTTCACACAGCCTCAGATCGACAAGGCCAGGAAGCTCCTGGAGGCGGGAGGAATCCAGACCGTGTCTTACAAGGTATATCCCGCGGAGACCACCGACTTCACTCCCCTCGCACTCAAGGTGGCGAGCTCAAACGCAGACGCTGTCATCCTCGGCACCCAGGTGCCTGACGCGATCGCGTTCGTCAAGACGTTCATCGCTCAGCACTACAACCCGAAGACGCTGATCGAGACTGCCGGCCCTGACCAGGGCGCGCAGTACTCGGACAAGCTCGGCGCCAACACGGAGGGGATCATGGTGCCGGCGGGCTGGACCTCGGGATCACAGGCTTTTAACAACCCCACTTTTGTGGCTGAGTACATCGCCAAGTACGGTGGTACCGCGGCCGACATCAGCGCCGACTCCGCCGAGGGGTATAGCGTCGGGCAGGTCGTCGAGCAGGCTGCGACCAAGGCCGGCAGCATCGACAACCAGAAGCTGATCGACACGCTTCACACAGGGACCTATCAGACGGTCCAAGGCCCGATGGGTTTCGACTCCGTCGGCAGGCCTCAGGGTGGCGTGGGAGTCTTTGTGGAGCAGTGGCAGAATGGCAATGCGGTTTTCGTCTACCCGGCCGCAGTGGCCGCCGCACAGCCTGAATACCCGAAGCACGACTGGCAGTAAATGAAACGGGGACGGTGAGCGAAGGCCGCCGTCCCGGCGTCACCCCGGACGCGCCAGGATGATCCTGGTCCTGGAGGCGGCGGTGCTCGGCGTCCTCACGGGAGGCGTGTATGCGCTGATGGCGTCAGGCCTGACGCTGATCTTTGGCGTCATGCGCATCATCAACGTGGGTCACGGGGCGCTCGTGGTTCTGGGGGCGTACCTCAGCTTCGTTCTGTGGCGCAATCTGAACATCGACCCGTTCGTGAGCCTGGTGGTGACGATGCCTGTCATGTTCGTGTTGGGCGTGATCCTCCAGGTCGTCTTCATCCGCCCGTTGAAAGCTGATCGCGAGGCTTTGTCAGTGCTGGTCACCTATGCCCTCGCGCTGGGGATCGAAGGTTTGCTCGGCTTCTTCTTCACCTCCAACTACGTGCAGATCACCGCGTGGTACGACACTGCAAGCTTTCCGATCGGCAATTTTCGAATCACTTACGTCTACATCTACGGATTTCTCCTATGCCTGGCGATCCTGGGCGCGATCTTCCTCATGCTCTATCGCACCACCTTCGGGGGCGCCATCCGGGCAACGATGCTGAACCGGACGGCCGCCCAGCTCGTCGGCATCGATGTCGACCGTGTGTCGGCAGTCGCCTTCGGCATCGGCATGGCCACCGCAGCCGCAGGTGGCGTGGTATTCGGCATCACGAACACGTTCAACCCTGGAAGCCACTACGACCTGATCTCCAGACTGCTGACGATCATCGTCCTGGGAGGCCTGGGCAGCCTGCGCGGCGCCATCATCGCCGCCCTCATCATGTTGGTGATCGAGGACATTACGGCCGTATTGATCTCACCGGTCTGGGCCGACTTCGTGTTCTTCGTTGTTCTGGTCGTCGTTTTGCTGGTCAGGCCACAGGGGCTATTCGGATTGCGAGTCCGCGAGCGGTTGTGAAGCGTATGTACGACAGGCGCGTGCTGATGCTTCTGGGCCTGGTCGCGGTCTTGGCGGTTGCGCTACTGCTGCCTGCGATAGCGCCCGATTCGGCAACCACGAACATAGCGGTCTTTACGGTGATGTACGTGGGGCTTGCGACTGCCTGGAACATCATGGGTGGCTACACGGGCTACATCTCCTTGGGCCACGCGGGGTTCTTCGGCTTCGGGTCTTACGCGCTTGGCCTCTTGCTGGCCAAGCTCGGGGTTGCCGGCGGCTATGAGCCGTTCCTTTTCGTGCCGGTGGCCGGCGTTCTCACCGCAGTGCTCGCTGCGGTGGTCGGCTGGTTTGCGCTGCGAACGCGGGCGGCGACCTTTGTGATCGTCACGATCGCCTTCATGTTCATGCTGCAGTTATTGGCCGAAAATCTGACGAGCCTGACCGGCGGGGGTGCCGGCCTGGCTTTTCCCAACCCGCCATGGCGCGGTGGCTTCTTCAACATCCCGTTCTACTACGCGATGCTGGCGCTCGCACTCGTGGGCCTGGCGGCCTCTTGGTGGATCCGCAGATCAAAGTTCGGGCTTGGCCTGCTGGCCATTCGCGATGATGAAGACAAGGCGCTTGCCGTCGGCGTCCCTGCCGGCGCTTTCAAGTTGACTGCATTTGTTATCAGCGCAGCCCTGGTGGGCATGATCGGCGGCGTTTACGGCTACTACGTGACCTTCATCTATCCGCAATTTGTGGTTGATCCGTTGATTGGCATCTCGATGGTGCTGATGGTGTTCCTCGGTGGTCTCGGCACTCTGTGGGGACCGGTGCTTGGGGCGCTGATTCTCGAGCCGGCGCAGCTCTGGCTCGCATACAACTACGGCGTGAGCCGCCTCTACCTCGTCCTTTACTCCGCCGTCTTCCTGCTTGTCATCCTGTTCATGCCGCGAGGCATCATCCCTTCGGCGAGCGAGCTCATCGCGAGGCGGCGGGCGAGGGCGCCGGCGACTCGGGCGGGCGCAACGCCATGAGCCTGCTCCAGGTCGACCACCTCAGCAAACGTTTTGGGGGCGTGGTCGCTGTGGACGATTGCACCCTCTCCATTCCAGCCGGAGGCATCACTGGCCTCATCGGGCCCAACGGATCTGGCAAGACGACGATCTTCAACCTGATCACAGGGTTCATCGCCAAGGACGAAGGCCAGATCACCTTCAAGTCCCAGCGGCTCGACGGCCTCGGGCCCGACAGCGTCTATGAGCGTGGGATCGGACGCACGTTCCAGCTCGCGCGCATCTTCCCGCGTCTTACAGCCCTCGAGAACCTGCTGGTGCCCATACGGCGGAAGGGCCTGCGCGCGCTGTTCTCTCGCGCCGGCTGGAGCCACGAGAGATCGAAAGCGATGGAGATGCTGGAATTTCTCGAGATCGCACAGGTCGCCGATGCTCTGGGCGGATCGCTTTCATACGGGCAGCGCAAGCTTCTCGAGCTGGGCGCTGTGATGATGGCCGAGCCCGAGCTCGTGCTGCTGGACGAGCCGGCCGGTGGCGTCAACCCCGCGCTGCTCGAACGCATCGCCGACCGCCTCCGTACCCTCAACGAGCGCGGAACCTCGTTCCTCATCGTCGAGCACAACATGAGCTTTGTGATGAACCTCTGTTCCGAGGTCATCGTGGTGCATCGGGGACGTCAGATCGCGAGCGGCAAGCCGGACGCGGTGCGCAGCGATCCCGCCGTCCTCGATGCCTACCTGGGCGCCTGACATGGCAGCGCTGCTTGAGCTGGAGGGCCTGGTGGCCGGCTATGGGGGTGGCGACATCCTGCTCGGCATCGACCTGACCGTCGAGGAAGGCAGCCTTACGTGCATAGTCGGGCCCAACGGCGCCGGCAAGTCGACGTTGTTGCGTGTGGTCAGTGGATTGCTGAAGCCGACTCGCGGGTCAGTGCGATTTCGACGTGAGTCGATCGCGGCGCTCAGCCCGCGCGCGATTCTCAACCGCGGCATCGTGCAGGTCCCGCAGGAGCGCAGCCTGTTCCCGACCATGACCGTCTGGGAGAACGTGCGCCTCGGCGCATACACGGTCCGCGACAGGGGCCTGGTCGAAAGGCGGCTGGCGGCTGTGGGCGAGACATTCCCCATCGTCAAAGAGCGCCGCAACGAGCTGGCCGCCTCGTTGTCCGGAGGCCAGCAGAAAATCGTGGAGTTCGCTCGGGCGCTGATGCTCGATCCGACATTGCTCATCCTGGACGAGCCATCGATGGGTCTCGACCCCAAGACTCGAACCACGGTGTTCAACACCATTCGTTCGATGAACGACGCGGGGCACACGCTTCTGCTCGTCGAGCAGAATGCGCGGTCCGGCCTGGGCATCGCCACGCACGGCGTGGTGATGGAGAGCGGACGGGTGCGGCTCCAGGGTCCTGGTCCCGAGGTGCTCAGCAACCCGGAGATCGGCCGGCTTTACCTGGGGGCCGCATGAGCCGCTACGACATCGTCTTTGCGGGCGCGGGCCACAACAACCTCGTCGCCGCCGCCTATGCGGCGCGCGCGGGTTTCCGGGTGCTGGTTCTCGAGGGCGCATCGCGGATCGGCGGAGACACGACCAGCGAGGAGCTGACCCTGCCCGGCTTTCTACACGATCCCTGCGCCACCGCGCACAACCTGATTCAGAGCAACCCGCTGATGCGCAACAACGAGCTGGAGCTCGACCGGCACGGGCTCAAGTACCTGTATCCGGATCCTGTGTTCACGATGCCCTTTCTCGATGGCAGCTCGATCACCATGTGGCGCGACGTCGAGAGGACGTGCGCCGAGCTCGCGCGCTTCTCGCCAGCCGACGCGCTTGCATATCGGCAGCTCCTCGCCGACTGGGACCTAATGGCCAAGGTCATCAATGACGAACGCGCGAGCGCACCGATTCCGCCCGTTGAGGTCATCGCGCGCACAATGGCCAGCCCACTGGGCGAGAAGATGCAATCGATCCGAGATGCCAGCGCGATCGACATCGTCAAAGAGCGATTCCGCGACGACCACGTGCGCGCCTTCTTCGCGTGGATCGCTTTCATGACCTTGCATCCGCTCGACGAGCCGGAGTCGGGCATCATGGCCTTCTCGCTGGCGGCGGGCCGGCAGCGGTTCAGCTGGATCCTGCCCGAAGGGGGGTCGATTCGGCTGCCATTGGCTCTGGCCCGGGACATTGAGGAGCACGGTGGCACCGTCCTCACATCCAAGCGAATCACTCGCATCGCTGTCGAAGGCGGCAGGGCCACAGCAGTGAAGACGGAAGACGGGTCGACCTACGAAGCTGACCGGGCGATCGTTTCGACGATCCATGTCAAGCACCTGGCCGGGATCGTCGGCGAGCAGAACCTTCCGGCCGATTACCTCGCGGGCGTGGCGCGGTGGCAGCCCAACCTCACGATGTTCGTCACGCATTACGCATTGAGCGAGGCGCCGCGCTTCCGGATGGCCGACGGCCTCGGCGCCAGCGTCACCATGGGCGCGCTCGAATCCCTGGATGCCTACACAGCGATGCTTTCCGCTTTCCGTGCGGGCCGGATCGACCTGGAAGAACCGGTGTTTCTCGCCCTCACGCCTTCGGTCATCGATGCCACCCGCGCTCCGGCCGGCAAGCACACCTTCAAGGTCGTCAGCTTTCTGCCTTACGAGCTGAAGCAGGGTCCCGAGCACTGGGACACGATCAAGCAGGACGTCTCCAATGAGCTCTTCGAGCGACTCTCGCCGCTGGCGCCAAACCTTTCTCGGAGCATCGTCATGGCCGAACACGTGGACTCGCCTCTTGACCTCGAGCGCAGAAATTCAGCCAACTGGCGCGGCTCGTGTCACGGCGGGGCCAACTCACCAGAGCAGAGCGGCTTCTTCAGGCCGGTGGAGGGCTGGTCGTCGTACCGGACCCCGATCGAGGGCCTGTACCAGACAGGCGCCTGCACCCATCCGGGCGGCTCGGTTTCCGGTTTGCCTGGACGCAACTGCGCCGAGGTGTTCCTGCGCGACCTTGGGTCGAGCCTCGACGAGGCCGTCAGCGGAACCAGGATCGCAGCATCGTGAGCGCGCACGACACCACCAACCGCGTGCAGGTGGCGGCACACCATTGGCGGCCGCGCTTCGTCGCCAATGGCATCGACGTCAACGACTTCGATGACACGGTGGCCCGGACCACCGAGTGGGCGGATTGGGCGCCCAACTGGAAAGCGGTTGGTGAGATGCACGAGGCCCTGGGCCATGAGGCCGAGGAACGCGGGCGCCAGCTGTCGGCGGCCCAGGCCTACCAGCGGGCCGCCTGGTGCTGGCATCTCGGGAAGTTCCTGTGGTTCGAGGACGCCGGTCTGCATGGTGAGCTGCGCGACAGGTCGGTCGCCGTCTATCGCAACGCGATGCCGCACCTCGACCCGCCGGCTGAGCGCCTGGAGATTCCGTTCGAAGGCGGCATCATCCCGGGCAACCTGCGGCGGCCCAAATCCGTCCAGCCACCATTGGTGCTGATGGTGCCCGGGCTCGACTCGTCCAAGGAAGAGCTGTTCGCGATCGAAAATGACTTTCTCCAGCGCGGGCTGGCGACGCTCACCATCGACGGCCCGGGCCAATCCGAGAACTCTGTCAACTTCGCGATCCGTCCCAACTGGGAGACGGTGATCACGCCTCTGCTCGATCACCTCTCGGGCCTGGATCTTGGCGTCGACCAGGACCGCGTCGGCCTGATGGGGATCAGCATGGGCGCGATCTACGGGCCCCGCGCCGCGGCTTACGAAAAGCGCATCAGGGCTTTGGTCGGCCTCGCGGGCCCTTACAACCTCGGCGAATGCTGGGATGCGCTCAATCCGCTCACCAGGGGCGGCTACGTCTTCTATACGAAGTCGGCTGATGATGCAGAGGCGAAACGCAAGGCCTACACGCTGAACCTCGAAGGCATCCTCGACAAGGTCACGCAACCGTTGCTCGTCATCCACGGCGCCAGGGACAGCCTCTTCCCGCCGTCTCATGCGGAGCGGATCGCGCGCGAGGCCGGCAACGCGACACTGGTCATCTACCCGGACGGCAACCATGTGTGCAACAACATCGCCTACAAATACCGCCCGCTCATGGCGGATTGGCTACACGAGAAGCTGACCGGCGATCGCTAGGCCCCCGGAGTTGCGGTGCTGCCGCCGGGACGGTTGCCGCCGCCGCCACCAAATCCACCGCGGCCGCCGCCGCCGCCCGTCGTGCAAGTGCCTGAAGGGCCCGCGGGCGTGATGGTGATCGACGTCGCCTGCACGTTGCCGGACGCGTCCTTGGGGCCGGTGGCGCGGAGGCACTGACCGTTTTGAAGCGCGGCCAGAGTCACATCCGCCGTATTGGTGATCGTCGCTGCGGAAGCGATAGTGATGGTTTGGTTGGCGCCCGCCGCCGGCTTCACAGTGACCGATGGGCCGCTCACGGCCGTGACCTCACCCGTCACGAACGCCAGGTTCGCCAAGCCGCTTGGTGTCGGCCGCGGTGTCGCGCCGGCGGGTGGGGTTGGGCGGGGCGTCGCCCCCGGGTTGCCACCTGGCCCGAAACCGAGGGCCGCGCAGCCGGCTGCAGTCTTGGGCGAGATGCGCACGGTGGTCGTGGTGATTGCTCCCGACGTCGGGTCCTTCTGGCCGTTGGCGACTATGCAGGTTCCCTTGACGATGTCGGCCAGCGTGGCGATCGATGTCTTGGTGTACGTGGTGGTCGTGGTGACCGTCACCGTGGTGTCCCCATTGGGGCCGGTCAGGATGAGCATCTGGCCGTTGACCTGAACCAGCTGGCCTGAAGCGCCGTTGTTGCGGAGGGCGTTAGCGCCCGCCGGGCTGGGCGAGGTCTTTGCCGCCGACGCTGGGCTGCCGCATGCGGCAAGCACGAACGCGGCCACAGCGAGAAGTGGGAGGAAGCGATTCATAAATGTGTCTCCTTCACTGCGCTCGAAGCGCCTCGATTGGCGCAAGCCTTGCGGCCCTCAGCGCCGGATAAACCCCGAAGATGAGCCCGACAGCGACGGCGACAGCCACCGCGATCAGCACCGGCAGCGGCGTGATGGTGACAGCGATGTTGGCCGTGCGCGGAACTATGTAGCCGGCCGCCAGCCCGGTTCCAACACCGAGCAAGCCTCCCACCGCGGTCAGCACGCCCGCCTCGATCACGAACTGCCTGAAGAGGTCGCCCGGCGTGGCGCCAAGCGCTTTGCGCAAGCCGATCTCTCCGGTCCGCTCGGTGACCGACACCAGCATGATGTTCATCACGCCGATACCACCGACCAGCAGCGAGATGGCGGCGACGCTGGCCAGCAGGATCGTGAGCGTCTGCGTCACCGCCTGGGCTGTGCTCAAGACCTGGGTCGACGACGTGATCGAATAGTCCGCCTGCGTCGCATTGGTGATGTGGTGGGTCTGGAGCAGCACCTGGTTGGCCTCGATGTAGGCGGATCCGAGCGTTGCCTGGCTCGTCGAGCTGAGCAGGATCCTTTGCACCGAACCGACGCCGCCGACCAGCTCGCCCTGAGCCGTCGTGATGGGTACCACGGCGAGGTCGTCCTGGTTGCCAAACCCCTGGCTCCCCGCGCTGGCGAGGATTCCGATCACCTGGAACGGGATCTGCTTGACGGTGATGAGGTCTCCGACTGAGGCGCCCAGGTTGGACGCTGTGGTCGCCCCCAGCACGATCACGTGCGCCTGCGAGCTCACGTCGGATGCGGTGATGAATGAGCCGGTACCGATGTCGCGCGAATTTGCGACCAGCCAGTCCGCGGTGCTGCCTGAGACCGTCGTGCTCCAGTTGCTGGACGTGCTCACCAGCGATTCGCGGCCTTGCGAGACCGGCGCGACCGCCGCCACATCGGGCGCGTTCTGGTGGTCGATCAGGCCCGCGACGTCGGACATGGTCAACGTGTTAGCGGTGCCCCCACCCCCGAACACGCCGCCTGAGACGGTGCTGCCCGGCGTGATGGTGAGGAGGTTGGTGCCGAGTGACGAGATTCGCGCGGTGACACTGTCGGACGATGCCTGCCCGATGCCGACAACGGAGATCACTGCGGCCACCCCAAAGAGGATGCCCAGCGTGGTGAGCACGGATCGAAGGCGATGGCCGAGGAGGCTCCGCAACCCGGTCTCGATCGTGTGCAGCAAGCTCACGCCGCAACCCCATGGACCAGCCGTCCGTCGCGCATGACCACTGTGCGCTGCGCCACCGGAGCGACCTCCGGGTCGTGCGTGATGATGACGATGGTGCGGCCCTGCTGGTTGAGGTCACGCAGGATCGCGAGCACGTCGCGGCTGGCGACCGAGTCGAGGTTGCCTGTCGGCTCGTCGGCGAGGATGAGGTCAGGGTCGGTGACGAGGGCTCGCGCGATCGCGACTCTCTGCTGCTGGCCGCCCGACAGCTGCGTCGGACGGTGGTCGACTCGATTGCTGAGGCCGACCTGATCGAGCGCGTGCAAGGCAAGGGCGCGCCGGTCGTGCTCACCTCTATAAAGAAGTGGGAGCTCGACGTTTCGCCAGGCTGAGAGCCTGGGCAGGAGCTGGAACTGCTGGAAGACAAAACCGATTCTGCGGTTGCGAACGTGCGCGAGCTGCGTCTCGTTGAGCCGGCTCACGTCCTCGCCGCCAAACCAGTAGCGCCCAGAGGTTGGTGTATCGAGACAGCCGAGAATGTTCATGAGCGTCGATTTGCCGGAACCCGATGGCCCCATCACCGCGAGAAGCTCGCCCGCTTCGACGTCGAGCGAGAAGTCGTCAAGGGCAACGACGGCGGCGTCGCCGGACCCGTAAATTTTGGTGATCGATTCGAGGCGGATCAGGTGGTCCGCGCCGGTTTGAAGGGGGAAGTCCCCCCTTGGAGCGGCGGGCCTGGCGGAGCCAGATCCCGGCGCACCCCCTTGCTGGATCATCCGCCGGCTCGAATCACGCCGCCGCCCGCGCCGCCCGCGCCGCCTCGACCGCCGCCGCCGCCGCCCAGGACCGTTCCCGCGCCGGTGCTCGGCACCGAGCTGGTGACCACCGCGATGACCACGACCTGGTTGAGCTGCAGGCCCGACAGTATCTCCGTCCGGATTGGATCTGACGCGCCAACCTGCACCGAAACGGACTGTGGCGCGCCGTTCACGAGGATCTGAACCGTGCTGCCGGCCGCCGACGTGTGGACGGCGCTGGTCGGCACCGTGAGCACGTGAACGACCTGCTTGACCACGATGCTCGCAGTCGCCGAGATGCCCGGCTTGATCGAGTTGCTCGTGTCGGTGAGCTGAGCGGTAACGCCGAACGTCGCGACGCCTGAGCTGATGGTCGCGGCCGGCGAGATCAGGGTGACCTTGCCGAGCAGCGCTTGGGTCGAACCTGCCGGCGTCACCTGGACCGTCTGGCCCGCGGCGACCAGGTTGACCTGGGCGTCACTCACAGTCCCCGTCACCTCGTAGGCGCCTGGGGTGTAGACGACGATCGCGTACGTGGTGCCGCCGCCGGTCACCGCCTGGCCGGCTTTGATGTTGACCTGGGAGACGATGCCGTCGATGGGGGAGGCGATCACTGAGCCGGCAACCTGGTGCTTGAGCGTGTTCACGTTGACCTGCTCGATCTGGACCTGCGCCGCGTCGATCTGAATCGTCTGCGGTGTGGTGCTGACCAGGGTGGCGGCGAGCGAGCTCTTGGCGGCGGCGAGCTGTTGCTTGGCCGATGCAAGCTGGGCCGCGGCCTGGTCGTTGCTCTGCTGGGCCTTGACCTTCACCGACGCCAGGTTCTGCAGGTCAGTTGCCAGCTTGGCCTCGTCGATGGAGCACGCGGGGGGGTTCGCGGGACAATCCACCGTCACGCTCTGGTTGTCCTGGTCAACGATGCTCTGGGCGGCAGCGACCAACTGGGCGTTGATGGCTTTGGTGTCGGCCAGGCTCGTCGTCGCGCTGTTGACGGAGACCTGGGCGGACGCCACGGGGTTCTGGGCAGACGTCAGGTTCTGCGCAGTCGGGCCCGCCTCGTCCTGCGCCAGCTTTGCCTGCGCGGAGGAGAGAGTCGCCTTGGCCTGTGACAGCTGCGCTGCAAGCACGGTGGAGTCTTGCGCGGCCAGCCGCTCGCCCTTGACGACCGTTTCGCCGACAGTCGCGGCCACCGATAGGACGGTGCCGGCGGCGGCGAAGTTCAGGTCGGCTTCGGTGACCGGAGCAAGGTTCCCGGCCATGCCGATGGTCTGTGTGATCGTGCCGTAAGCGACAGGCGCCGTCCGGTAGGTGGTGGTCACCTTCCCGGCCTGCACGTAGACGGCCGTGGCCCCTAGGATGGCAAAAACGAGGACCAGGGCCGCAAGGACCCTTCGCTTCATGAGATTGGATAGCACCCGCGTCCTCATCGGCGCGCCGAGGTAGGGCGCCAAGCGTGTCGTGGCCATGCAGGCAACGATCCCGTCACGGACTGTGACTTTGGTGGGAGAAGCCTGAGAAACTGCTGAGTCTTTGTCCGCTTGGTACGCGGCACGGGGCTAAAGGTCAACCTCCGACGAGGTGCTCGATCAGAAGCAGGGCAGCGGCCACCACCAGGAGGAGCCCGGCCAGGCGCCCAGCGGCAACTCGCGCGTTCTCCGCAAGCCGAGACCCGAGCCGCATCCCAAGCTGCGCGGCAATGAAGGCCTGAACGGCAATCAGCGCGATCAATAACAGGAACGGCAAGCGCAGCAGTCCGACGCCAAACCCGACTGCCAGCTCGTCCACGCTTATCCCGACACCCAGAAACACGATCGACCATCCGCGCGCTGACTCGAGGAGTCGCAGATTTCTTTCAGCGCCTTCCTCAGCGTCTCCAGACCGAAGCATGAGGATGCCTATGCCCGCCAGAACCGCAGCCGCCAGGTAGTTGGCCCAACCGCCCAGGGCGGCGCCGATTCCGGCGCCCGCGATGAACCCGACCACCGGCATGCCGGCCTCGAACGCGGTAAGGATCAGGCTGGTTCGCAACCGCTCCCGTTTGGCGATCCCAGCCGCGCCGAGTGCAGTGCCCAGCACGAAGGTGTCAATCGTCAAAGGCAGGATCAGGCCGGCGATCGTGAGGATCCGGAGCACTCCGGAGAAAGTTAGCGCGTGTGGTGGCGGGCGATCGCCTCCTTGAGCGTCTCGACCACGCGACTCAGGTGCTCCCTCATGGCGACCTCGCTGCGGTCGGGATCGCGGGCAGCCAGCGCTTCGACGATCTCGGCGTGCTCGCGCAGCGAGCGGTCGGGCCGGCCGGGCTGGAGGATCGTGCGGTACTGGAACCTGATGCTCTGCGATTTGAGGTTGGCCACGAGCGTCGATGCCACCGCCTGGTCGGCGATAGCCCAGATCATCTCGTGGAAACGGGAGTTGAGCTCCGAATAGCCCAGCGGATCGCCGGCCTCGACGCGCGCGGTCATCTCTTCGAGCATCTGGCGAAGTTTCCGCACATGGCTTGGAGTAACCCTCGCCGCCGCGTGCCTGGCCAGCATCTGCTCGAGCGCCACGCGCACCTCTTCGATCTCGAGCGCCTCTCGATCGGAGACCAGCCGCACGCGAGCCCCTCGGTTGGGTTGGCGCTCCACCAGGCCTTCCTGGTCCAGCCTGACCAGCGCGGCCCGGATCGCCGTGCGGCCGGCGCCGAAGGTGCGGGCGAGGTCTGCTTCGACGAGCCTCTCGTTGGGCTGGAAGCGGCCGTCGACGATCGCCTCGCGGAGCCTCAGATATGCGCTCGACCCGCCCCGCGCGCCTTTCTCGGCTGCCGGTATGGACACTTCGGTGACTGCTGACGACGTGGTTGCCATGCTTCGACCTTCCTTGCCGGTAAGAATATGCGGCAGTCCAGCCGGATTGTGCATAGAATTGTCGACAATCGATTGTCCAGCTCAGTCTCTTAGCGAGGAGCGAAGGTGAACAAGACTCAACCAAGCGTCCGTCACCACTTGAATCGACCCGGCCTGATCTGCAGTGTCGCCCTTGTGCTGCTGGCCGCGTGCGGCGGGACCAGCTCAACCGGCGGCGGACTGGGCTCTGGCCCGCTGCTCGTCGGCGTCCTTGCTCCCTTCTCGGGTGCCGACGCCAGCTTCGGTCCTCGGTACCTCGCCGGCTGCTATGCGGCCGCGCTGTCGATCAATGGCGCCGGTGGCATCGGCGGTCGCCAGGTGAGCTGCCAGTCGTTCGACACGAAAGGCGAGCCGGCCGACGCAGTGCCGGCCGCGAACTCGATGATCGCCGGCAACTCGAACCTCATGGGAGTGGTCGGCTGCACCTCCGATGAGGCGTCCACAGTCGTCCCGATCCTCGACCGCTCCCACATCCCCATGACCTGCATGACCGGCCAGTCCGAGTTCAACAAGACGAGCTTCAAGTATTTCCACCGGCTCGTCCCGCCGGACTCATTCGACGCATACGCGATGATCGGCAGTGCCCTCTTCGGCCCGGGCCACGCCCCGTACACGAACGTCGCGCTGGTGTTCGGTGACGACATTGGCTCGCAGACGTTCGTCGGCCCCGCCGTCGCCGCGCTGACGAAGCTGGGTGTGAAGATCGCCATCAACCAGGCCATCAAGCTGGGCGCCTCGTCGTACCGGACCGAGGTCGCCAAATTGCTGCTTACGAAACCTGACGTCATCCTCACCGAAACCATCGGCTCCGCCGGCACATATATGAGCGAAGTCAAGCAGCAGAACGGCGGCCACGTGATCCCGTTCATCGGCACGTCCGCCACCATCGACCCGGTTTGGTTCAAGCAGGTGAGCACCGCCATCGGACTCACCGACTTTCTCGCCAACTACCAGGCGGTGGATCTAAAGCTGACATTGTCCGGATCTGGCTACGACGAGTTCAAGACCCAGTTGACTGCCGCTGACGCGAAGTTCTCGGGCTCGAATGCGCTCACCTACCAGGGCAAGAGCCCAACCGTCCACCTGTACGACGGGATCATCATGACCGCCCTCGCGATGGTGGCGGCCAAGAGCGCCGACCCGACCGTGTACAACCCCAAGATTTTCGACATCGCCAACGGGGTCGCCGGCGCCACTGTGGTCAGCACTTTCAAGGATGGCGTCACGGCGCTCAACGCCGGCCAGTCGATCCGGTACGTGGGCGCAGCCGGCGAGAACAATTTCAACCAGTGGAACAACTCACAGCAGGGCTACAACCTGGTCACGATGGACAAGAGTGGCAACGAGGTCGTCCTCGGTTCGCTGTCCGAGTCGCAGACCCAGCAGATCATCGACGCGGGCGGCAGCGCATAGCCCCACCACTTAGCAACAGGAGCCAAGCGCCGTGGAACTTTATGTAGCGGCGCTTGGCTTCGGCTTGATCAGCGTCTCCGTGATCGCGATCGCCGCAGTCGGCTTCACCATGCAGTTCGGGATCACAAACATGATCAACCTCGCTTACGGCGAGGTCATGATCGTTTGCGCCTACGTTGCTTTCTATGTGAATCGGGCCGGCGTCAATGTCTGGGCCGCCATGATCGCCGCCGCCCTGGCCGGCGCCGTGCTGTCCTTCTTGTTGAACCGATTCCTATACGCGCCCTTCCAGCGCAAGGGAACGAACCTCATCGGGATGGTGATCATCTCCCTGGCGGCCTCTCTGATTCTCGCCAACATCCTGCTGCCGATCGTCGGTTACGACACCTCTTCGTACCAGGTTGACCAGGGCCCGCTCCTGCGCTGGAACGGGCTGGTGCTGACGACTGCCCAGATCGCGATCATCGTGGTCGCCGTGCTCCTGATGCTGGCCATCCACGGCTTGCTCAGGTACACACGACTGGGAAAGGCGATGCGCGCCACCGCGGCCAACCCAATCCTGGCCCGCAACTGCGGCATTCCGACCCAACGTGTGATTGATATGGTCTGGCTCCTCACCGGGGCCCTGTGCGGCGTGGCGGGCGTGGTCGCCGGTATGAACTCGGAGAATTTTGCCGTCGCCAGCGGCGCCGCCTACCTGATCACGATCATCGCGGCCGCGGTGCTGGGAGGCGCGGGCCAGCCATACGGCGCGATGATCGGGGCCCTCATCATCGGCATCGTGACCGAGCTGAGCGCCGCTGCGATCGCCCCCGAGTACAAGGAGGTCGTGGCCTTCACGATCCTCGTCCTGGTGATGGTGCTGCGCCCGCAGGGGTTGCTGGCGAAGCGGGGCGCCCTGGCGGCGGCCGGATGAACAGCTACTACGCTGCCACGCTCGCCGTCTACGCCGCCGTCGACATCATCGCCTGCATTGCGCTCAATCTCCAGTTCGGGGTCTCGGGCATCGTCAATTTCAGCTTCATCGTGTTTCAGTCGATCGGCGCGTACACCGCCGCGGTCCTTTCGATGCCGCCCGATACCGCCAACGGCGCTTACCAGGTCTATATCGGCGGGTTCCAACTTCCGTTCCCGATCCCGTGGATCGGCGGAGCGATTGCCGGCGGCCTTCTCGCGATCCCGGTCGGCCTGGTCGTCCTCAGGAAGCTGAGGAGCGACTACCAGGCCATCTCCCTCCTCGTCCTCTCGGTAATCGCGAATTCCGTGATCATGAATGCTCGGACGTTCCTGAACGGTGCAGCCGGAATCGCGCAGGTGCCAGGGCCGTTTTCCGACCAGGTCGACCCGCTCAGTCAGACCTACCAGCTCCTGTACGTCGGGTTGACCATTCCGTGCGTGCTGCTTGTGTGGCTGGTGGCCTCGAGGATCGTCAACTCGCCCTTCGGCCGCAGCCTGCGGGCGATGCGCGAGCACGAGGTGGCGGCCACCGCTATTGGCAAGAACCCTGTCCAGCTCAAGATGACGATCTTCATCGTCGGCGGTGTCATCGCCGGGCTCTCCGGTGCGATCCTGGTGGGCTACATCGCGGTGTGGGCGCCGTCAGAGTGGCTTTACCCCGAGACGATCATCCTTTTCGCCGCAGTCATCGTCGGCGGGCGCGGCAACAATGTAGGCGCGATGCTGGGTGCGCTCCTCGTGCCCGTGGGTTTCTTCGAAGTGACCCGCCTGATACCCGCGACAATCGGCGGCTGGGTGCCTCCGCCAAACCTGATCCCGGCCATGGAATGGGTGGCGATCGGCCTGCTCATCATCGGGTTCCTGTGGTTCAGGCCCGAAGGCGTGAGGCCGGAGCCGAGGCGCGTCTTCGGAGGAGCACCGGTGCCTGAGGATCTGGTAAGTGCCGGCAGCTCTTAACCCTTCGCTGCTGGTGGCGGAAGACGTGCACAGGCACTTCGAAGGCATGCATGCCGTCGACGGGGTGTCCATCGAGGTGCCGACCGGAAAGATCACAGGCCTGATCGGACCGAATGGCGCCGGCAAGTCGACGTTTCTCGCGGTGCTGGCGGGGACCCTGCCCGCCTCCGAAGGGACCATCGTCTATGACGGCCAGGACATCACCCGGATGCCCGCGTACGCGCGGGCCCGCCGCGGCCTCGTGCGCACCTTCCAGCTGCCCTCAGAGTTCGCTCGGCTCACGGTTCTCGAGAACCTGCTCGTGGCCGCTCCGAAAAATCGTGGTGACTCGTTGTGGGGTGCGTTGAGGGGCAAGGGTTACTGGATGGTCGATGAGCAGCCTTTGATCGACCAGGCGCGCGGTCTCCTCAAGCGGTTCGGTATGACCGCGAAGGAGTCGGACTACGCAGGCACCATGAGCGGCGGCCAGAAGCGGCTGATCGAGATCATGCGCGCGCTGATGTTGAAGCCCAGGGTCCTGTTGCTCGACGAGCCGATGTCCGGCGTTCACCCATCGATCGTCGAGGAGATCCATCACTACCTCCAGGAGCTGCGTAGGGAAGGCTTGACGATTCTGATGGTCGAGCACGAGCTGCACCTGGTGGAGCGCCTGTGCGATTCGGTGGTCGTCATGGCGCAGGGAAAGGTGATCGGCAGCGGGACCATGGCCACATTGAGACAGCAGAAAGAGATTGTTGACGCTTACCTCGTTGGATAAGCAATCGCCGCCGGCCGACCGGCCGGCGCCGATCCTTCGAGCCGAAGGGATCACCTCCGGCTACGGCGGCGTGCCCGTCGTACGCGGCGTCAGCATCTCGATGGGCAAGGGCGAGATCGTCGCGGTCATCGGACCGAATGGCGCGGGCAAGAGCACGCTGCTCAAGACCCTCGTCGGCATCCTTCGGTCGAGCAGCGGAAGGATTCTGCTCGGCGCCGATGACGTCACCGGCCATCCACCAGAAGACCTGGCCAAGCGCGGCGTCGGTTACGTGCCGCAGGTGCAGGACATCTTCGAGCCCCTCTCGGTCAGGGAGAACCTTGAGATGGGTGGTTACCTGCTCAAGGACTCAGCGATCGAAGGGCGGATAAAAGAGGTCTGCGACGTCTTTCCGCTGCTGGCGCCAATGATGCGGCGGCGTGCCGACAAGCTGAGCGGCGGCGAACGAAAGATGCTCGCCATCGGCCGCGTGCTGATGCTCGATCCCAGAGTCCTCATCCTCGACGAGCCGACCGCCAACCTCGCGCCCATCCTCGCGGACGCCGTCCTTAGCGAGCAGGTGCGCCGGCTGGCTGATGCGGGCAAGGCTGTGTTGCTGGTCGAGCAGAGGGCCCGCGCCGCCATGCAGATCGCGGACTGGACAGTCGTTCTCGTTTCCGGGCAGACCCGCTTGGAGGGCCGCCCCAAAGATCTCCTCGAACGCTCTGACTTCGAGGCCCTTTTTCTAGGAGCCGGACCCCCGGTTCAGGAGGATTGACCGCATGCGTCTTTTGATGTTCCAGCACGGAGGCGGCCGCAGGCTTGGAGTCCTGACCGGCGGTCGATCCGAAACCGTCATCGATCTCACGGAGCTCGCCGCCGCCACCGGCTCCACGCCGCCGCCGGCGGACATCATGGCGCTGATCGACGCCGGCGATGCGGGCCTGGCATCGGTCAAGCAGCTGGTCGCGAAGCTGAAGCCGTCAGCTGTTGCTCCGATCACGCATCCGCTCGCCGACGTCAGGCTGCTCGCGCCTCTCGACCCGCCGAGGGGAAACGTGATCGCCATCGGACGCAATTACGCCAAGCACGCCGCGGAGACGGCCGCCAAGGGCGAGAAGCCAAAGCCGCCGACGGTTTTTTCCAAAGCGATTACCTCCATCACAGGACCGTATGACGACATTCCGATCGACCCCGGAGTCAGCGCGGAGATCGATTGGGAGGTCGAGCTTGGAGTGGTCATCGGCAAGGCCGGCGTCAACATCACCAAGGAGGACGCGCTCGAGCACGTCTTCGGCTACACGGTGATCAACGACGTCACAGCTCGCGACATTCAGAGCGACTGGGGCGGCCAGTATTTCAAGGGCAAGAGCCTCGACGCGTCGTGTCCGAGCGGGCCCTGGGTGGTCACGCCAGACGAAGTTGAGGATCCCCAGGCGTTGAGCCTGCGCCTCACCGTCAACGGGACCGTCAAGCAGGACGGGACCACCTCCGAGATGATCCACCCGGTGGACTCCATCATCTCGTGGGTCTCGGTCGGCATGACGCTCCTGCCGGGGATGATGATCGCGACGGGTACCCCTGACGGAGTCGGCTTCGCGCGCAAGCCGCCCGAGTTCATCCATGTCGGCGACGTGGTCGAGGCGGAGGTCGAAGGAATCGGCACGCTGCGAAACAAGTTCGTGGCTACGCGGCACCCGCGAAGAATGGATTAACGGCTAAGGGGGAACCCCGGCCAACCCTGCCGCGCCAGTGCTGGTGTCCTAAAGCAGAGCTCGAGACGCGCCGGCACGCGTCCTTTCGTCCAGGAGCTTGACCAGCCGGTAGACGACGCTCAACGAGGGCACCGGGACTCCAGCGCCGCCGGCGAGCTCGACCACGGCGCCCACCAGGGCGTCGACCTCGAGAGGACGGCCCGCTTCCAGGTCCTGCAGCATCGAGGTCTTGTGCTGGCCGGTCGCGGCCGCGCCCGCCATCCGCTTTTCGATGGTCAGCGGCACCTCGACACCCAGCGCCGTCGCCACTGCGTCCACCTCCTCCATCAGCGTCCGGACGAGGTCGCGCGTGATCGGTGAGGTCACCATGTCCGCGAGCGATGCTCGGGTCAGGGCGCTGACCGGGTTGAGGGTCGCGTTGCCGAGAAGCTTCAGCCAGATCTCGTTTCGTATCCGCAATTGCACCGGGGCTTTCAGGCCGGCCTTGACCAGCATCGAGGAGATCGCCTGGACCCGCTCGCTCTTCGAGCCATCGGGCTCGCCGACGGTGAAACGGTTGCCTTCGAGGTGCTCGACCACACCCGGCTCGACCACCTGGGCAGCCGGGTAAGCGATGCACCCGACCACCTTGCCGTACGGGATGCTTCGCGCGATGACCCCGCCCGGATCGACCGCTTCCAGGTGGCGGTCCTGGAAATACCACCACGGAATTCCGTTCTGCGCGCCGACGATGCACGCGCCGTCCGCGAGGTTCGCCCCAATCGTCTCCGCCACAACGGGAATCGAATGAGCCTTCAACGTGAGAAACACGACCTCCGCGCGGTTGATCGCTCTCATGTCGTCGGTGCACTCGGGCCGGGCCGTGAACTCTTTGCCAGCGCTTCGCACACTCACGCCGTGGCTCCGCATCGCAGCGAGATGCGGCCCACGTGCGATCAGGATCACGTCTTCGCCGCTGCGAGAGAGGTAGGCGCCAAGCAGGCCACCTATCGCTCCTGCTCCAACGATGGCCACGCTCACGGCGTCATTTCGGATTGAGAGCTTCTGCGACCGCACGGCGCTGAATCTTTCCCGTCGCGGTGGTGGGGATCTTGTCGACGATGTAGAGCTTGCGGGGCACCTTGTAATCGGCCAGGCGCTCGCGCGCGAAAGCGATAAGCTCCTTCTCGGTTACCGGCTCCTTGAGCACCACGGCGGCGACCACCTCCTCGCCCCAGGCCGGGTGTGGCGAGCCGAACGCCACGGCCTCACCGACGGCAGGGTGCTGCATGAGGACGTCATCGATCTCTCGTGGCGCAATCTTTTCGCCTCCGCGGTTGATCATCTCCTTGAGCCGCCCGATCAGCGAGAGGTAGCCGTCGGCGTCCATCGTGCCCTGGTCGCCGGTGCGAAACCAGCCGTCCACGAATGACGTGGCGTTGGCTTCCGGGTTGTTCGAGTAGCCGTCGATTACGTTTGGGCCCCGGATCACGACTTCTCCAACACTGCCTTCGGGGAGCAGCTCCCCGGCGTCGGTCATGATGCCGATCCGCACCCCCGTGCCTGTACCCACCGTTCCCGGCCGCCGAGGGGCCGGCGGCAGCGGGTTGGACGCCATCTGGTGTGAGGCCTCGGTCATGCCGTAGGCCTCCACCACCGGCGCCCCGAACCTCGATTCGAGTTGGGCCATGGTCTCGGGCGAGAGGGCGGAGGAGCTCGAGCGAATGAACCGCAGCCCGTCGGCGCCGGGCGGCCTCTCACCGCGGTTGCGCATGAGCAACATCTGATGCATCGTCGGGACCGCCGAGTACCAGGTTGCGTGGTGGTCGTGGAGAGTCGGCCAGAACGTCATAGGGTCGAACTTCGGCGGCACGACGACAAGACCGCCGGAGCGGAAGGTGGCCATCGTCGAGGCCATGAGGCCATGGATGTGGAACAGCGGCATGACGCACAGGGCAACGTCGTTTGGCTGCAGGATGTACGTGGACGCGATGTTCCCGGCCGACGCGACAAGGTTGCGGTGCCGGAGGGGTACCAGCTTGGGGCGGCTGGTGGTGCCGCTGGTGTGCAGGACAAGCGCCACGTCGTCGTCCCCAGGTGCGCCGGCGGTCCTGGATCGGTCGCGCGGCGTATCGCTCTCCATGGCGAGCCCGCCATGGCTGTCCATCTGGGCTTCCACGAGGCTGACACCCGAGGGCATCGCGCGGCGCGCGGCTTCGCCCTGGCCGGGTGGGACGACGAGAACACGCGCGGCGGTGTCCTGCAGGTAGAAGCGGAACTCGTCCTCTTTATATGCGGCGTTCAGCGGAGCGGCTGTGCCCACAGCGGCAGCCGCCAGAAACAGCACAATCGCCTCGGCGCTGTTTGGCAGCACCAGCGCCACCCTGTCCTCGCGGCCCACCCCGAGCTGGGTCAGGTGGTCGGCGGCGACGGCGACCTGCTCGCGGAGCTCGCGATAGGTCAGGCGTACGCCCGCCGGGACGGCGATGGCGGGGTCGGACGCCGCTCCATGTTGCAGCACGTCGAGCAGGGTTTGGCCGGCCATCGTCACCAATCCTACTTTCCGGCCATTCGCAAGCTGTCCCGCAGCCGGCTCAGGATCGGGTGCAGCTCGTGCGCGCCTTGCACGGCGCTGGTGTCGAGCCCCCAGGCGCGCTTGGCGAGGACGAACGGGTGAGCCTGCTCGCCCCCGATGGAGCCATGGCCCCCTGCCTGGTTCTCGAAGTTGACCTGCCGGCCCTCCTTGAACGCCCCGAATACCACGAGGTCGCCCGACATGTGAAAGGAGTTCAAACGTGAGAGCTGTCGGAGCAGGATGTCGGGGTCGTCGTAGGGCGCCAGCGCCGGTTTGATGGCGTCCCCGCGCAACTCCTGGCCACCGATCAGAAACACATCCGAGTCACCGTCGCGCGCCATCACAAGCGCGACGCCATCGATCGCCGCGATGTTTGCCGCGAGGCCCGGAAATTGTGCCGTCAGCTCGGAGTACGTGAGGCGCTTGGCTCGATCGGCGAAATAAAGATGCGACAGGCCGCCCGAGTTCGTGATGTTGACGCGGCCCGTTGCCCGCTCCTTGGATGGACCGAAAGCCTTGCCTTTCATCTCCTGGACGCGGTACCCAGGCAGCCAGCCCGCAACGAGCTCGCCGAACGCCACTCTGCTGATGCGGCTAAAAGGAACGGTGTCGATCTGGCCATGATCCGAGAGCACGACGAGCTCATATCGGTCCTGGCGAGCCCTGGCGATCTTCCTGATCGTGTCATCGACGTGCCGGAGGATTCGCATCGCGTAAGGGTCGTTAGGCCCAAACGCGTGGCCGGTCTCATCGAATGCATAGAAGCCCGCATAGATCGGGGAGTAACCCTCGCGCATCGCCCTGGTGACGGCGTGACGCGTGACGTGGTGGACGAACATCTCCTCCAGCACATCGGTCACCGCATAGGTCCCCGCGGCGATCCTGCCACTGAGCCGATCGCGGCTGTAGGCACGCACGGTCTGGGCGATCGAGTCGAGCCCGTGCCACACGAGGTCCAGAAGGTTAAGCGGGTTGGCGAGGTAGGGCAGAACGACACGCCACGCGGACCGAGATCCCTCTTCCTGCCCCGAGTACCGCCTGTCCTGGTAGGCGATGCCAAACGTTTCGGCGGCACCGGCCGGGTAGCAGACGGCGATGGCCGCTCCGTCCTGCGTCAGGGGGTGGCAGCCCTGGAAGTACTTGCCGGCAACCTTCTTGAACGTCGAGCCCGCGCCGAACTGCACGAGCAACTGCTGCTCCCGGTCCCACCAACGAAAGCTCGGAATCTCCGAGTTGTCGCCATAGAGGATGCCCGCCTGGACGAACGGCGTCGTCGACGGGATGCCGCACTGATAGCGATGCACCTCGTAACCCTCAGTCTCCATCAGGCTCTTCGTGAAGGGCATGTCGCCTTCGCGCAACGCCTGCTCGAGGGAGTCGGCGCCCAGGCCGTCGACGTGGATGACAACGAGCCCGCGGCCGGCCACTAGACGGGAGCCGCCGGGAGTTCGATATCCGCGAACACCGGCAGGTGGTCGGATCCACGCACCTTCAACGCCCAAGCGCGATGGCGGTAAGGCGTTTCGGGCTTCATGTAAATCGCATCCAGCTTCTGCGCGGTCCAGTGCGTGCGCCGGACCAGCCTGGTCAGCTCCACCAGCTCCGCCGACTTGGCCGCTGCCCGAATGCGCCGCCACATCTGCAGTCGGGGCATCCCGAACGTGTTCAGGTCTCCCGACACCAGGGTGAGCGGCACGGCCGGCCGTGCGTGCATGTCGGCGACGACGGCGCCGAACTGTTCGAGCTTGTGAGTGAACCCAATCACGTCCAGATGCACTACGTAAACGAGCATGGTCGCCGATTCGGCGCGTAGCGCAATGCGCCTCTGCGGCGGGATGGCCCGGAGCAGCGTTCGCTCGGCGCGCGTCATCCCTATGGCGCCGCCGCCAGTCAGGGCCACCACCTCGAGGGCGCTCGGCTCAAACGTCCCGGGCCGCCAGATCAGGGCATTGCCCTGGTCCCGCCCGCGGAGCATCTGGGCGGTGGCCTGAAAGAATCGAAACTCGGGGCCAAGCGCTTCGGCGATCGCCTCGGCGTCTGGTCGGCCGTCGTGGATCGAAGCCTCCTGCAGCGCGATCAGGTCAGCCTTCGAAAAGTCGGGATGGCTGCCGACCGCATCGAGGACCGCCTCGAGCCGAAGCCCCATCTGGATGTTCCAGGTGCAGATGCGCATGTGTGCAGCATCCCAGCAAGGACCTGCGGTCTGCCTTCTACCAGCGTGGGCCGCCTAGATCCAGCCGCGCCGCCTGAAGTAATAGAGCTGTATCAGCACTGAGGCCACCATCGTGCCGACTCCAATGAAGAAGGCCATCGTCGGAGTCTCGAGCTGAGAGGTGAGAAACAGGTAGTTCATGCCGTAGAAACCGGTCAGGAACGAGATCGGCAAGAAGATGCTCGCGATGACCGTGAGGGCCTTCATCGTGTTGTTCAAGCGGTTGGAGACCGTCGAGAGGTATACGTCCATAGCGCCGGTGAGCAGGTCGCGAAGAGAGTCGACTGTGTCGTACTGACGGATCAGGTGGTCGTGGACGTCGCGCCAGTAGAGCGTCAGCTCGTCGCCATGGATGTCCATCGAATGGGTGATCAGGCGCTGGAATAGGTCCCGCTGGGCGCCGATGAACTTGCGCAGCTCGATCACCTGGTGCTTGAGCTTGTAGATCTCGGCCAGTAGCTCCGGCGTTGCCTTGTCCAGGATCTGGTCCTCGAGGCTGTCGATACGATCGTCCAGGGTTTCGAGCAGCGGGAAGAGCGAATCGACAAGCTGGTCGATCACCAGGTACTGGAGAAAGCCGGGGTTGCCCTTGGTCAGCTCGGGGCTGAGCCTGATCCTGGCTGCCAGCTGGACCAGAAGCTCGGCGGGCTCATCGTGAACGGTGACCAGGTAGTTCTTGGACACGAACATGTGGTGCTCGTGGAAAGTGACTTCCTGTCCCGCTGTGAGCATCGCGGTGAAGATCACGATGAACGTGTACCCGTGGTACTCCTCGAGCTTGGGTCGCTGGTTCTGGTGCTTGATGTCCTCGATGGTCAGGTGGTGGAAGCCGAAGACCTTTTCCAGCAGCTCGAGGTCGTTGGCGTCGGGACCCTGGATGTCAAGCCAGAACCCGTCCTCTTGGCAAACCTTGAGTCGGGCAGCGATCGCCTTGTCGGTCGGCTCGTCGAGCGAGGCGCCCTTGGTCGTGATGAGCGTGCGCACGTGGGCCCTACTGTAGCGTTGACGCCATGAGCAGCCGCCTCGAGCCGCCATGCCCGCCCCACCGGTGAGCCGGTTTCGCACCTGGTGACCACCGTGATGGCGCGGCTCTCGAAGCCGTCGATGGATTGGGTCCTGGTGTTCGTCCCAGTGTCGATAGTCGCCGAGCTGCTGGGTCACCCCGTCTTCGTCTTCATCACTGCGGGCCTCGCCATCGTCCCGCTCGCCGGCCTTATCGGGCGCTCGACCGAGCAGATCGCGAATCGGGTCGGCCCGCGCCTGGGGGGCCTTTTGAACGCCACTTTCGGAAACATCACCGAGCTGATCGTGAGCGTGCTGTTGATCAATGCCAACAACTTTTTCATCGTCAAGGCCTCTCTGATCGGATCGATCCTTGGCAACCTGCTGCTGGTGCTGGGGATCTCCTTCATCGTCGGCGGCTTTCGCCACAAAGAGCAGCGTTTCAACCCACGCGCCGCCGGGGTTCACTCGGCTTCGTTGCTGCTCGCCGTCGCGGGTCTCCTGATGCCCGCCCTTTTGGTGCTGACCACTCCGGATGTCGGCTTCGTCCAGAGAGAGGTCGTCAGCGGAATCGTGGCGATCGTGCTGATCGTGCTCTACGTCGCTGCGCTGGTCTTCACCGAGATCACGCATGCGCACCTCTTCGCCAGTGCAAATCCCGAGGAACGGACTGCGTCGTGGTCGATGCGCACATCAGTGATCGTGCTCGTGGTCTCGGCGCTGCTCGTCGGCCTGGAGTCGGACTGGCTGGTCGGATCGCTGACGCCAGCAATCCAGGCGCTGAGCCTGCCCCCGATATTCGTCGGCCTCATCGTGATCCCGATCATCGGCAATGCGGCGGAGCACTCGTCGGCAGTTTTCTTCGCGATCAAGAACCGGCTCGACGTCACGCTCGAGATCGCGGTCGGTTCATCGACCCAGGTGGCGATGTTCGTCGCCCCGATCCTGGTCTTCATCAGCCTGGCCCTCGGGCATCCTATGGACTTCGTCTTCACCGCGTTCGAGATCGCTGTGGTTTCGGTCGGCACGCTCATCGTCGCCCTGATCGCGCTCGAAGGGCGCAGCAACTGGCTCTCCGGAATGCAGCTCGTCGGCGCATACATCGTCATCGCCGCAGCGGGCTTCTTCATCAAGTCAACGACGTAATGAGAGGGAACCCGGATGGTTCCCCTCATCGGCGGGCGCTTCGCGCGCGCCTGCTCTCCCTCCGGTATATGGTTCGGACTTGTCTTAGACGATTGGCTCCCCGCCACAGATGGCGGGACTTAAAGACAAAGTCATGGGCGGGGGAACCCCGGCCAACCCTAGCCACGCTAGCGCCAGATTAATTGCGGCCGAGTCGGGTTTTACTGGCGCTCCTGGCGGGTCTGGCACGCCACGCAGCGAGTGGCCTCGGGCAGGAACTTCAGCCGCTCGGCTGAGATCTTCTGGCCGCAGTCCTCGCAAACGCCGTACTCGCCCGTGGCTTTTCGGCTCGTGGCGCGCTCGGCCTGCAGCCGATTCTCATCCAGCAGCCGTTGGACGCTCTCGGTCGTCGCCTTGTCGCTGAGAATCTGCGCGAAGTCGGACTCCCCAAATCCCTTGCTCATGAGCCCAGCCTAGACCTCCGGGCGCATGAAAGCCACCCCCATAATCAGGTCCGGACGTTGGTGCTGGCGACCTCCCCTTCGTCGTCCCAGCCGTGCCAGCCCTGCGGCTCGATCCACGCGCTGACGCGCTTGGCCCGCCGGTTGGAGAACGCCTTGCCGGTGTACCGGAGACAGAGCCTGTCGATGTCGGCCAGGTCTGCATCCTCAGCGAATTTCACTACCGATCCATACAGGCTGACGTGCCGATACCAATCCTGTTTGCCAAGAGCGGTCAGGCTGGCCTTGGGGTTGTCACGCAACCACCGCAAGCGGCTGCGGCTTTCGTGCATATTGACGAGAATCAGGCCGTCCTCCCAGTCGTACCAGGTGGCGACGGACATCGGAAAACCGTCGGGACGTATGAAGGCGATGACGGCTGGGTTGGGCCGCTTGAGGAATTCCACAACGGGTGCCGGCAAGTCAATCAAGAAGCAAATTCTGCACCTCTCCCTCCCAGCCTCGATGAGAACCCCCTGACCCAGCCATTCGGGCACAGTGGCTGCATGGTTCGGCCTTCGAGGGCGCGATTAGGGCCAATTTGGCCGCTTTTCCCGGGCCAGCGCCGTGGCGCGGAGGGGGGCGCGTCAACCGGCACGTATGCGCTACGGTCCTTTCGTGACTGTCCAAGCCCATGGTCTAACGCTCGACACAGTCCTGGACGAGCCCATCGATTGGCGCTACAAGTCTTTTCCGGCGGACCCTCCGACCAGGATCCGGGACGTGCGCTCCCGCGGCTGGAACGTCCTCGGACGTGACTTCCTCCCTCCCGTGATGGTGTTGAAGGATTCGGCGCTGCGCCACAACAGCAAGCTCGTGGCCGCCTACTGCAAGCGACACGACTTCCTCCTCGCACCCCACGGCAAGACCACGATGGCGCCGCAGCTCCTCAAGCTCCAGCTTGACGATGGCGCGTGGGCGGTGACGGCGGCCACGATGAGCCAGGTGCGCGTCTGGCGGGCGATGGGCGTGGAGCGCGTGATCCTTGCCAACGAGCTCGTCGAACCGGCCGCCATCCGCTGGGTGGCACGCGAGCTGGATGCCGATCCCCGCTTCGACTTCTACTGCCTCGTCGACTCGATCGCCGCCGTACGCCTCATGGATGCCGCCCTGAACGAAGCCAAGCTCGGCGGGCGCCTCCAGGTCCTCCTCGAGGTCGGCCCGCAGGGCGGCAGGACGGGATGCCGAACCCACGCTGAGGCGTTCGAAGTGGCGCGCGCGCTTGCGGGATCGCAACATCTTGCGTTGGCAGGCGTCGAAGCCTTCGAGGGAGTGATCGACGCACCCAACCTGACCGCCACACTCCATGCCGTCGACGACTTCCTCCAGGACATGCGCACGCTGGTCCAGGAGCTAGACGACGCCGACCTCTTCGGGCAAGCGCCGGCAGTGATGGTCACGGCTGGTGGCAGCGCCTTTCCGGACCGCGCCGTGGCGTGCCTTGGTGGCGAATGGAGCCTCAGCCGGCCGGTGCGCCTGGTGCTGCGAAGCGGGTGCTACCTGACCCACGACGCCGTTCACTACAAGCAGCTGTCGCCATTCGGCGGGCGCCTCCCCGAGACCGGCCGGCTCGTGGAAGCGCTCGAGGTTTGGGGAGCTGTTCTTTCAGTGCCCGAGCCTGGGCTCGCCATTCTGGGTTTTGGAAAGCGCGACGTGCCTCACGATCTGGAGCTTCCAGTGCCGCGCCTGGTCAAGACGCCGGGCCCGCAGCCGCCGATCCCCCTTCGGGCCGAGGCTTCCATCACAAAGGTGATGGATCAGCACGCCTTCCTGAAAGTGAGCGCCGAGGCGAATCTGAAGGTGGGGGACCTCGTCGGGTGTGGCATCTCGCACCCCTGCACCGCCTTCGACAAGTGGCGGCTCATCCCTGTCGTCGACGATGGCTATGTGGTGATCGACGCCGTCCTCACATACTTCTAGGTGTTGAAGCTGCATGAGCTGCGGGGCGTGCTGCCCGCACTGGTGACACCGCTGACCCGGGATGGCGCAGTCGACGAGCCTGCGATCCAGCGCCTGGTCGAGCATATGCTGGCCGGCGGCGTCCACGGCCTGCTCGCGCTCGGCTCGACCGGTGAGGTCGCGTCGCTCGACCACGCCGCACGCCGCCAGGTGCTCGCCGCAGTCGTCAAGGCGGCCGCCGGCCGTGTGCCCGTGCTTTGCGGGATCGCGCAAAGCCGGTTTGCCGATGCGACGGCGGACGTGATCGCCGCCGCCGAGCTCGGCGCGGACGCCGTGTTGGTCGCTCCTCCTTATTACTATCCGATCGACCAGCCGACGGTCCTGAGCTTCTATCGGGCGCTCGCCACGAAGAGCCCTCTGCCGATCCTGGTCTACAACATTCCCCAAAACACAAAGGTTGTGGCCGATCCGGCGACTGTGGCTGCGCTCGCGCGCGAGGGCACGGTGGTGGGGATCAAGGATTCGAGCCGCGACTTCGAATATTTCGAGTCCGTCTGCGTGGCGACGCGAGGGCTGCCGGACTTCCGAATCTTCACGGGCAGCGACACGATGCTGCTGGCCTCGCTGGCAATGGGTGGCGCAGGCACCATCTGCGGCGGCGCGAATATCGCCCCGGGTTGGGTGGTAAGGATCTTCGACGATTTCGAGCGTGGCGATTTGAAGGCGGCTCGAACGCACCAGGACTCGCTGCTCGAGCTCGTGCTGGCGGTTCGCCCCGGAGTGTTTCCGTCGGCAATCAAGGCAGCGTTGCACCTCCAGGGTTTGTGCGAACCGTGGCTCGCCCCACCGGTCGCGCCTTTAGGCGAGGCCCCACTGAGCGTCCTTCGGCGGCAGCTGGATCACTGGGGATTGCTGGCGCGCACCGACGCGGCGCAACCCCGGCTCCGTTGACGCGCCCCACTCTCGCCAAGGGACGACCCTGGCGGGTTGCTGGGCCATACGTCGAGGCGTGCAATTGCGACGCGATCTGCCCCTGCCGCAGCGTTGGCGGTCGGGATGGAAAGCGGGCCACCTACCAGCTGTGCCAGTTCGCTATCGCATGGACGGTCAGAGACGGGCATTTTTCGAACGTCGATCTGTCAGACCTGGGCGTGGTCATGGCTGGCTACTGGGATGAGGACGAGGCCGGCGCTCCTTGGCGCGTAGTTCTGTATGTCGACTCCAAGGCCAGCGACGAGCAGTCGGCCGCACTCGCTGATATCTTCCTCGGCCGGGCCGGCGGCACTCCGTCGAGCAACTACGCCGGCGCGATCCGCGACGTGCTCGCCATACGCCGCGCGCGGATCGAGATCGATCACAAACGCGGCAGCCAGAAGATTCGCGTCGGTGACGCGATCGAGGTCCGGGCGCGCGCGCCCTTTCCTTCTGCCGAGACAGTGGCTTGCGGAGTTCCGGGACTGGACAGGCCGGGCGTGGAGCTGGTTCACGAGGTGATGAAGGTCACGGATCCGTTCCTTGACTTTGAATTTCACGGCCGGTGTGGATTCGCGACCGACTTCGACTACTCGGGAAGCTGACAGCGAACTAATGTCAGGCGTTATGGGGAAGGCCTCGGAGGTCGCCATCATCGGCGCGGGCATCCATGGCGCGAGTGCGGCATTTCACCTCGCCTCGAGGGGCGTGAAGCCTGCCGTTTTTGAGCAAGTAGCCCCTGCAGGCGGACCGACAGGTCGCTCGTCCGCCATCTGCAGGGCCTACTACACGAATCCCTATCTCGCGCGGGTCGCGTATGCAAGTCTCGAGATGTTCCGGTCCTTTGCCGACCTCACGGGTGGTAGGAATTGCGGCTATCACCAGACCGGCGCCGTCTACCTGCACCCCGACGCCGACGCGACAGCTCTGCACGAAGCGGCGAGCTACATGAACTCGATCGGGACTCGTATCGAGATGCTCAGCCCCAAAGACCTGCGGCGAGAGTTCCCGTTGTTCAATGCCGACGACATCGGCGTTGCGGCCTGGGAACCTGGTGCCGGATACGCAGACCCAGTGGCCACCACAGTCGGGCTGCTGTCGAGAGCATGCGAGCTTGGAGCGACGCAACGCCTGTACACGCGAGTCGCGGGACTCAAGGCGCGCGCGGGTGGCGGCGCACGGCTGTCCCTTGAAAGCGGCGAAACCACCGAGTGCGAGCGATTGCTCATCGCGGCCGGCCCGTGGACGAGGTCGCTCGTGGCGCAGCTCGGGGTCGAGCTTCCGCTGACTGTCGAGCGTCACTACGTGGCAACCATCCGCTGGCACGACGCACGCGAGATGAGATTTGCGCACGCCGACATCGTGGGCGGGTATTACTGCAAGCCTGAAGGCGAGGACCTCTACTGCATCGGTCCGCTGACTCCGGAACCTGAGGTCGATCCGGACGAACCGGTGCGCGGCCTCGACACAGAGGAATCGCACGCTCTTGCGCGTCTCGCCACCAAACGCATCCCCCGCTTGAAGGAGGCCGTGTCGACGGGGGGCTGGGCGAGCCTGTACGACGTGAGCCCGGACTGGATGCCGGTGATCGGGGAGATAGCGCCGGGCGTGTTCGTTGACGCGGGCACTAGCGGCCACGGCTTCAAGCTGGGCCCCGCCCTGGGCGCGGACGTGGCCGCCCTGGTGATGGGCAAAGAGGTGGACGCGGGGATCCGCGACTTCACTCCGGACCGCTTCACCGCGGGCCACACGTTATCGGCCGGCTACGGGAGCGCAAAGATCCTCGGCTAGACAGGCACGCATACCTCCCCGCTTCCGCGGGGAGGTATGCATCGGATTCAACGAGGGAGGCCATCAGGCTCCAGTCCTGTTAACCGCGTTCGACTAACCTCTCACGAGCGCATGAAAGTCCGTGGCTTGCAGCATGTCTCGTCGCCGTTCCCTATCGGAGGCCAGGCAGCTTTGCGCGCCTTCTACGGCGAGAGCCTGGGATTGCGCGAGCTATCGACCCCTTCAGCGTTGAGTCACCTGGAGCTGGTTTGGTTCGCCGCCGGGGACGGCCTCGAGCTACATTTCTTTCGCGGTGAGACCGATCCCGCGGCGGCTCGACACTTCTGTCTCGATGTGGAGGACTTGCACGAGATTCGGCAGCGTCTGCACGACGCGGGCCACAAGCCATACGACGACACTCCGATCCCCAACCGGCCGAGATTCTTCTGCCGCGACCCGGCCGGCAACCTGGTGGAGTTCACCCGTATCGAGGGGCCTTATCCGGCACAGCCGCTTTAGTGCCCGGCAGTCAGCGGACTGGCACGGTCATGGTGTTCGCCTCGGCGACCTGCTTTGGAACGCTGGCGATTCTCGCCAAGCTCGCGTATAGGGCTGGCCTTGGCGCCGAGCAGGCCCTCGCCTTCAGGTTCGTGCTGGCGGCGGTGGGCATGTTGGCGCTCGCCTACCTTCTCGGCCACAACCCGCTCCGCCTGGAAAGGAACCGCCTGCTGATCCTGTTTGCGATGGGCTTCGTCGGGTACTGCGCGCAGTCCTTCACGTACTTCCTGGCCTTGCGCACCCTTCCGGCCTCACTGGTGGTGCTCATCGCATACATCTATCCAAGCCTGGTTGTGGCGGCCGGCTGGTTGTTCCTCCGGCGCAAGGTTTCCGCCAGGCACGTGTTGGCGCTGGTCGCGAGCTTCGTCGGGCTGGTGTTGCTTGTCGGGGGCGGCGCGCGCTTCGAGCTTTCATGGGCGCTCGCGCTGGCCGTGGCCTCGCCTGTGATCTACACCGCGTACATACTGGTCGGAGAGCGAGTGATGGACGGGGTGCCCGCGCTGCCGGCGAGTGCAGTGATCATCAGCGGCGCCGGCCTTGCGTTTGCGCTGCTTGCTGCGTTCAACAACGAGCTCACCCTGCCGCCGACCGCCGCCGGTTGGGCGGTGGCCATCGGGCTGGCGGTCGTGCCGACAATGCTGGCAATCTCGCTGTTTCTGGCCGGGCTCCCCAGGGTCGGTGCCGCCCGCGCCGCCCTTCTGAGCACCTGGGAGCCGGTGGTCACGGTCGGGCTGGCGGTCGTGCTGCTCGGAGATCGAATGTCGCCGATCCAGATCCTCGGGGCCATTCTCGTGCTCGCGGCGGTGATCGTGGTCCAAGGGGCTCAGACGTGGAAACCGGTGGCGCACATCGACTGAGCGCGGGAAACATCCGGCAGCGTTAAGACCACTAGAGCCGCGGCAACGGCGCGCAGGTTTTTCACTGGGTCTGCGGTCTCAAAGCGAGAGCCGGGCAGCCGTGCCAGGGAGGCCTCATCCGCTAACCCACTTAGCTCAAGATTGACTCGGATGATTTCCAATCTCATCGGGTCGCAGTGGCGCAGTCCTGACGTCGAAGGTTCCCTTCCGATATACAACCCGGCGACGGGCGAGGTGATCGGGCAGGTGCCGATGTCCGGCGCAAAAGAGGTGGACGAGGCTGTAAAGGCGGCCGCCGCCGCTTACCAGAGCTGGTCACACACGGCCCTCATGGAGCGGGTGCGCCTGATGTTCCGTTACAAGGCGCTGCTCGAGGAGCACTTCGAGGACCTGGCTTCCATCATCACGCGGCACCACGGGAAAACCCTCGAGGAGTCGCGCGGAGAGGTGCGCCGCGGCATCGAGGTGGTGGACTTCGCCTGTGGGGCGCCGACGCTGCTCCAGGGCCGCACCATGCGAGACGTCTCGGCCGGAGTCGACCAGGACCTCTACCGCTACCCGGTCGGAGTGTGCGCGGGCATCCCGCCCTTCAACTTCCCCGTGATGATCCCGCTGTGGATGTTCCCGCTCGCCGTCGTGGCCGGTAACACCTTCGTCCTCAAGCCGTCGGAACGCACTCCCCTCGGTGCGACTCGCCTGGCAGAGATCTTTGTGGAGGCAGGTTTCCCCGAGGGCGTGCTCAACGTCGTGCACGGGGGCAGCGAGGCGGTGAACGCACTTCTCGTGCACCCGGACATCAACGCGATCTCGTTCGTTGGCTCAGCGCTGGTGGCGCGCCACGTCTACAAGACCGCCGCCGAGCACGGCAAGCGGGTGCAGGCGCTTGGCGGGGCCAAGAACCACATCGTCGTCATGCCTGACGCAGACCCGGAGATCACGGTTCCTGCGATTCTGAACTCGGCTTTCGGCAACGCGGGGGAGCGCTGCCTTGCGGGCTCTGTGGCGGTGGCAGTGGGCCGCGCGGCCGAAGGCCTGCTTGGACCGCTCGCGGAGGCGGCCGCGAAGATGGTGGTCGGACCTGGAGACCAGCCAGGTGTGCAGGTTGGCCCGCTGATCCGCGCCGACCATCGCGATCGCGTCGCCGGCTGGGTCGACAAGGGCGTGGCCGAAGGGGCCGAGCTGCTCGTCGATGGCCGCGGCCAGATATCGAGGCAGGGCTTTTTCCTTGGCCCCACGATCCTCGACAACGTGACCTCGGACATGGCGGTAGGGCGGGAGGAGATCTTTGGCCCGGTGCTGTCGATCGCTCGTGCGGCCACGCTGGACGAAGCGATCGGTCAGGCCAACCGCATGGCCCTTGGCAACATGGCCACGATCTTTACGCAGTCGGGGAAGGCGGCGAGGGAGTTCAGGGAGCGCGTCGAGGCGGGGATGACCGGCATCAACGTGCCGATCGCTCAGCCATTTGCCTTTTTTCCATTCAGCGGTTGGAAGGGCTCGTTCTACGGCGACCTCCACGTGCACGGGACGGACGGCATCGAGTTCTTCACGAGAAAGAAAGTGGTGGTAACGCGGTGGTAAGCCGCGGGCGCTAGCTCACCCCCTCCGGCCCCTTCGGGCCACCTCCCCGGCAAGCGGGGAAGACCTAGACGAAGAGAGGCTCGGTCTTCGACCTCACAACAAGGGAATTCATTTCCGCGTCGTCGGGCCTTTTTTCGAATCGTTCTGCCGCGTCGAGCACTCGCGGCAAGAGGTCGACATCACCGACGGTGTTCAAGAAGACGCCGGGCCTTGCCAGCACCCACCAGACCGCCAGGTCGATGTCGCCCTGGTCCTCCAGCGGCTGGTACCAGGTAGTTCGTGTATGCGTCCGTCCGGCCCAGGGCCGCAGCGCTATCGACTTGATCGTCTGCACCGCCGTTCCGCGCTCCGCGCAAGCGGCGACGAGCGCCTCGAAGTTCTCCGCGTAATACGGCGACTGCATGGTCACGAAGTTGTAGGGCAGAAGCACGGAATCGAAGTCGAAGCGCGCGATGCTTCGGCGATGGTTCGCGGCGATCTGCGCGCCGTGGCCGGTGACTCCGATCCACCTGACGAGTCCCTCCTCGCGCGCCTCGACGGCGGCCTCGATCGCCCCGCCCGGGCTGAGGGCCGTATCCCACTCGATGGGATCAGCCAGGTTGTGCAGCTGCCAGAGGTCAACATGGTCGACACCCAACCGGTCGAGCGACCGGTGCAGCTCCGCCCGCGCGTCTGCCGCCTTCCGCTCCCCGGTCTTGGTGGCGAGAAAGAACGAGTCTCGCGCGTTACGCAACCAGGGTTTGACGCGGAGCTCCGCATCGCCGTACGACGCGGCCACGTCGATGTGATTGATTCCGTGCGCCATCAGCACATCGAGCGTGCGGTCGGCCACCGCCTGGCTCACCGACGACAGCGCGGCGGCGCCAAAGATCACGCGGCTGCTCTGATGATTTGTGCGCCCGAAGCTCGCGCGAGCGATGGCCATCGAGAAAAGCTTAAGGCCCGGCCGGGGACACTACCCGATCAAGCCGGCTCCTGAATGATCGGCCCGCGCCGGCCGGCAGCTCGCAGGCCTGGGAGAGCGGCAAGCGCGAACCCGAAGCCGACAGCGGCTGCGACGAAGAACGGGACTCCCAGCCCGAGCGCGAAGAGCGATCCACCGATCAGTGAACCGATCGCCATCGAGCCGCTCTGCGCTGTGCCGACAATCCCCTGCGCCTCGCCCCGCCGGTCGCGAACAGCCTCCATCAAGAACGAGTTCATGGCGGGCTCGGTGAACGCCCACAAGGCGGCCTCGACGACTCCGACCCCCATGACGGCCGGGATGATGTTGACGAACGGATAGATCACCGCCATCAGCGA
The DNA here is from genome assembly GCA_003139695.1 of Candidatus Dormiibacterota bacterium. GTDB lineage: Bacteria > Chloroflexota > Dormibacteria > Dormibacterales > Dormibacteraceae > Palsa-872. The sequence goes on from PLJM01000017.1 coordinate 197,598, forward strand.
GCCGAGGGCGACCGAGGTGAACGCGAGCCAGCGCCTGTCCCACCGGTCGGATGCCCAGCCGGCGAAGGGCGTGGCTGCGACAAGAGGCAGCGCGAACAAGCTGAAAGACAGTCCGATGACGAAGTCACTGGCGCCGATCTGGCGCATGTACAGGCTCCAGATCACGTCGTAGATCCCGATCAGCAGGCCGAACCCGATGGTCAGGGTGACGACGGCCCTGAGCGCCACGCCTACGCGTGTGGACCCTTTGAAGACCCGAGCAATGCTCACGTCCGCGCGCGGCCGGCGCACGGAGCGGGGAAGGGTCAGCGCCGCCACCAGCGCCGCCGCCGCCAGCGCACCTCCGGTGACCGCGAACACGGTCCACCGGCCGAACACCGCAAGCAAGCCGCCAATCGCAGGGCCGACGATGATTCCGGATTGCCGGGCGGCCGACACCCATCCGTACGCGCGGCCGAGCTCGTCGGGCGGCACGACATCTGCGACCGCGGCGACCTCGGCCGGCGCCGCTGCCGCGAACCCGAGCCCTTGCAGGAAGCGCACCGCTACCAGCCATTCGATCGGGATCGGGAGGAGGAACATCAGCGAGGCGGCGGCGGCGACCAGCAGGCCGACGACCATCATCTCCTTGCGACCGATCCTCTCCGCCAGCCAACCCGCCGGCCACTGGCCGATCGCCTGCGCAGCGAGCGCGGCGCCGACGATGAGCCCGACAAAGGAGTAGGACGCGCCACGCTCTCGCAGGAACAGTGGGAGGATCGGTAGCAGCGACCCGATTCCGGTGCCGGAGACGAAGACCGCGGCCACGATTCCGTAAAGCCCGCCTCGGGGCCTCCTGTCTGGCATCCCGCAAGGTTAAAGGGCGTCCGCGGCCGACGATAATGGCGCGGTGGCAAGCGACCGCGCCGACCTCGTCGTGGTCGGAGCAGGCACAGTTGGGGGCTGGGGGTCGTATTTTGCCGCCACGCAGGGCGCCCAACGGGTAGTGGTCGTGGAGCGAGGCCGATCGGGGATGGGCGCCAGCAGCCGGGCCGCGGGCATGGTCCGTGCGCAGGGTGGAACCCCGACCACCGTGGCGCTCGGTCGCTGGAGCATCGACTTCTATCGAGGTCAGCTAGCTCGGCTCGGCACCGACTCAGGGTTTCGTGAGCTTGGCTATCTGATCTTCGCCGAGACCGCCGAGGAGGCCCGGGTGGGCCGCGAACGAGTAGCGATGCAGAAGGCGGCCGGGGTCGATGCCCGCTGGCTCGAGCCGGACGCTGCGATGGAGCTCAATCCCGAGCTGGCGCGCGGCAGCTTCGTGGGGGCGAGCTACCTCGCCACAGACGGGTGCATCGATCCGCCAAGAAATGTCCTGGCGTATTCGCTGGCCATGCAGCAGGCCGGCGTCGAGCTTCGTGAGCACACGACGTTTGTCGGGCTGCGAACGGAGAGGGCCGCCGGCGGCAGCAAGCTGACGGGCGTCCTGACCTCTGCCGGCCTCATCGAGACCTCGCGCGCGATCCTGACCGGCGGACCGACGCTGTGCGAGGTGGGAAACGCTGCGGGCGTGGAGATTCCTGCGGGCGCCGTGCGCCATCAGGTCGCTGTGACCGAGCCGCATCCGGCTTTCGAGGTCGTGCGGCAAGCGATGGGCTTCGACCTTGGCGCAGGCCTGTACTGGCGGCTGGAGGAGGGCGGCCTGCTCTTCGGTATGAGCAACCCGGACGAGCCGCCAGGCCCTTCGCGCGAGATCGACTGGGAGTACATGGACAAGATGCGGTCGCGGCTCGAGCGCTACCTGCCCGTCACCGCAGGCTTGGGGTTGCGCAAGGCCTGGGCGGCGACCATCGACTACACGCCTGACCACCAACCAATCCTCGGACCGGCGTTGACTCGGGACGGCGACCGGATCGAGGGGGTGACGATCGCCTCCGCCGGCGGCCACGGAATGATGTGGGGTCCTGCGGTCGCGAAGATCTCGGCCGATCTCGCGCTCGAGGGTCGCACCGAAGTAGCCGACGTCGACGATCTCGGCCTCGACCGTTTCGACGAGCAGGGCCGCAGCCGCCTCGCGACGGATCCCATCGCCCTTCCATTTCCAACGGAGGTCACTTGGTCAACGCCTGCGCCGCGGACGCGGTGAGGTCATGAGCGCGAAATCTGCGCCCATCGATCTGCACCTGCTCAAGGGGTCACTCGCGGAGTTCAGGCAGAGCTACACGCTGCCTGGAGACGCATACACGTCTCCGGAGCTTTTCGGGTGGGAGATGCGGGAGTTCTTCGAGCCTTCGTGGGTGTGCCTCGGCCGCACCGAAGGCCTCATACGTCCCGGTACTCGACGCGCCGTCAAGGTCGGCAGCGAGTCGGTCTTGCTCACGCGCGATGACACCGGCACGTTGCGGGGGTTCTTCAACATCTGCAGGCATCGAGGCCACGAGCTGTTGCCAGTCGGCGCGTCGGCGGAGGGACCGTTGATCCAGTGCCCGTACCACGGTTGGACTTACAAGCAGGATGGATCGCTCAAATCCGCGCCGCAGCTGGGATTGCGGCCGGGATTCCAGGTTGCGGAGCACCGATTGAGTTCGGTCCGCGTCGACGAGTGGCAGGGTTGGGCTTTCGTCAACGTGTCGGGCGGCGCTCGCCCGTTGAAGGAGCATCTCGGGAACCTGGCCTGGATCATCGAGGCCTGGGCGCCGCGCGACATGGTCGAGGTCGCACGGATGGATTACGTGGTCGAAGCCAACTGGAAGATCCTCCACGAGAACTACCAGGAGTGCTACCACTGCTCGGAGATCCACCCTGAGCTGTGCCGGGTGAGCCCGCCGACAAGCGGGCTCAACATCGATGCGACAGGCATGTGGATCGGGGGATGGATGGAGTTGATTGAAGGCGCCGAAACAATGTCGCTCACGGGACAGGGCGGCGCGCCAAAGCTGCCGGGATTGTCGGCCGAGCAACAAAATCGCGTCTATTACCTCGCGCTGTTCCCCAATCTGCTGATCAGCCCGCATCCGGATTATGTGCTGAGCCATCGCCTCGAACCCATCTCCGCGACGCGCACGCTGGTCGAGTGCCGAACGCTGTTTCCTCGCGCTGTTGCTAAAGGCAAAAGTTTCGATGGATCGTATGCAGGCGAGTTTTGGGACGTTACCAATCGCCAGGACTGGGCGGCCTGCGAGTCCGTTCAGCGTTCGGCCGCATCGAGAGGATTCAAGCCAGGGCCGATCTCCGAGATGGAGGAATCGGTTTTCCAGTTCTTCAACATGATCGCGGCCGGATACGTGGACGGCCACATCAGCCCCCCGAAGAACCCCACGGTCCTGGCCAAGCCGAAGCGCTGAGACGATGGGCGATTCTTTTCAGGCCGCAGAGTTGACTGACGCGGTCGCGCAAGCTCGCGCAGCCGATGGGTACGCGGGCGAGGTATTGCGCAGCGATCTGCTCAGTGTCGGGCTCTACCTTTTGCCGGCTGGCGGGGCCGATGACCAGAGCCCACACAACGAAGACGAGGTCTACTACGCGGTGAGCGGTCGCGCCAAGCTTCGGGTCGGCGACGAAGACCACCCGGTCCAAGCGGGCACGCTTCTATTCGTGCCTGCGTTGGCGGTGCATTTCTTTCACGACATCGAAGAGGAGCTCGTCCTGGTCGTGTTCTGGGCCCCACCCGAGAAGTCGGTCCAACCCAAAGGGCTTTCTCGCAGCTGAGCGACCTGCGCGATGTGATGGCGTCCAAGCTGGGCCGGTTCGAGCGCGTCGCCGCGCAGAAGCCGCTTGTGCCGGCGGCGGTGGCCGTCGTGGTGCTCGAAGACGGCGATGGCGAAGCGCGCATCCCGCTCTTCCTCAGGGCCGCGGGTTTGGCCAGCCATCCTGGTCAGTTCGCGTTGCCAGGGGGAAAGGTGCACGGCGGCGAAAGCCCCGATGCCGGCGCGATTCGAGAGCTGAGCGAGGAGCTCGGCCTATTCGCCCAAAGCGACGCGGTCATCGGGTTGCTCGACGACTTCGACACCCGGTCCGGCTTCACGATCACGCCTGTGGTGATGTGGAGCAGATCCGCAGCCACCGAGCTGCGGCCGTCCGCGGGCGAGGTGGCCGAGCTCTTCCTGCTGAAGCTGTCGGATCTGCGGCGGGCGGTGGGAAGTGCGAAGCGGGGTACGTCGCGCGCCTTTTGTCTCGAGCTCCCTTGGGGTCCCGTCTACGCCCCGACTGCTGCGATCCTCTACCAGTTCAGCGAGGTGGCGCTCGATGGGCGCGCCACACGGGTGAACGATTTCTATCAACCACCCTTCGCCAGGCGGTGACCCACGCCGTCGGCGTACCGCGTTCGGGTATCGTTGGCTGGAGTGAGGATCCTTCTGACTCGTCGCCTCGCCTTGGATCTCGGTCGCTGCTCATCAGCGATCTGTACGGGCTGATCTAACTCCGCCCGTTCTCCCGGCCGTGCCCGGGATATTCGTTCCTCTCCTCACTTGTCGGCATTCCCATCCGCCATCGGATTTCTTGGAGGTTCACGTAGATGAGCGTTACTGAAGAGCTGCTTCGCAACAACGAGAGTTACGTCAAGTCCTTTAGCAAGGGCGACCTGCCGCTGCCGCCGGCCAAGGGCGTCGCGGTGCTTGCCTGCATGGACGCACGATTGGACGTGCACAAGATCCTCGGTCTGCACGAAGGCGAGGCGCACGTCATCCGAAACGCGGGCGGGGTGGCGACGGACGACGCGATCCGGTCGCTGACCATCTCGCAGCGCCTTCTCGGCACGACCGAGATCATCCTGATCCACCACACGGACTGCGGCATGGTCACGTTCAAAGACGACGACGTCAAGAGCAAGATCGAGAAAGAGGTCGGGATCCGGCCCGCCTTCGCCCTGGAGGCTTTCGCCAGCGCTGAGGACGACGTCAAGCAGTCGATCGCACGCATCGAGGCCAGCCCGTTCATCCCGCACAAGAAGAACGTGCGCGGATTCGTCTACGACGTCAAAAGCGGCCGCTTGAACGAGGTTCGCGCCGCCGCCGGAGTTCGGTAAGTCTGATTAATAAGTGGGCGCTCGGCTTTCCGGGCGCCCACTGTGTCTTAGATTGAGGGCATGGCGCATTCCGAGCGGTACGGTCCAGGCGAGACCGCTTCACAATTTGATCCGGGTGACTTCATCCTCGCCCACCGACACAACCCGATGGCGTGGCTCATCACGTTTGCACAGAAGGTCCGGTTCGGGGGACTTGATGCGGTGTACGCCCACTGGAGCCACTGCGCGCTGATCGTTGACGAGGGCGGCGCGTTGGTCGAGGCGGAGACCACAGGCGTCAGGCGCAACCCCATCTCCCGCTATACCCAGGACACCTACCACCTCGTCAGGCTGGGTTCTGAGTTCTCGGCTGAAGGACGTAAGCGGGCGGTTGACTACTCGAACGCCCAGGTTGGGCAGGGATTCGGTTATCTCGCCGCCTTCGGGGCGATGATCTTCCTGCTCACCGGCGTACCCCTGAGGCTGATGCGCCGGAAGCACCGGATCTGCTCGGGCCTGGTGGTCCGAGCGCTCCAGCAAGGCGGTCTTCTGAAGGGCGCCGACCCGGACCTGATGCTCCCGGCCGACCTGGCGAAGATCTATGGAGTGCGATGGGACGAGGAGAAGGGCGTTGCGAAAGATTCCCCTCCCCACGAAGCTGGCGATGCCGCGACAAGGCCCTGACAAGAAACCTTCGTTAAAGGCTGACAGCCCACCGCCGTTCATCCAGCTCGACTACCTGTACATTCCGAGCCCCGACGTCGCCAAAGACCTCGAGTACTTCACTGGCGTGCTTGGAGGCGAGCTCGGCTTCGCGGTCGAGGGCATGGGGGCGCGTGTGGCGATGGTCCGCTTGACCGACGGCCCGCCGCACATCCTGCTGACCGACCACCTCGACGGCGATCGACCGATTCTGATCTACCGAGTCGACAAGCTGGACTCGGCGCTCGCGGACCTGAAATCGCGTGGGTGGAAGAAGGCGCAGACGCTGGAGATTCCGATGGGTCCCTGCTGCTCCTTCACCACACCGGCCGGCCACCGGATCGCCGTTTACGAGCTGAGCCGCCCCCAGGTTGCCAATCACTTCTTGGGCCGTCGGGATTTCTGACTCCCCGGACGCTGCTTTAATAACCGGGAGAGTGCAATGAAGGCGTACATGTTCATCAACGCTTTGCACGGACAGTCGCTGAACGTGACGACGACGATCAGGGGCGTTCCTGGCGTTAACGCGGCGGACGCGATTACAGGCGACTACGACGTCGTGGCGACGATCGACGCCCGGGACCTGGCCGAGCTTCGAGACATCCTGGCGGGCGTCCAGGCGGTCGCCGGGGTCATCAAGACGACAACCTGCATGGTGCTCGCCGACTGAAGGCGTGCCCGCCTCTTGTGAGTGAGCGACTGGACAAAAGGTAGCCACTCCAGGCACCATAAGCGGACGATGAGCTCGGATCCACGATCCGGCCAGCTGCTCCTTACGTAGGCGAGCGCCCCCGGCGGGTGCTCGCGAGACCTCCTGCGTCTAGTCGACCCAGGAGGTCTTTCATTTCTCCCAGATCAAACGATAGCCAGAGGAACCCCAATAACGATGAAGCGAATGCCAATACGAAAATACCGGCCTTTCCCGCGTGTCGACCTGCCCGACCGGCGGTGGCCGGAGACCGCGATCAGCGTCGCCCCGGCGTGGTGCAGCGTCGATCTGCGGGACGGCAACCAGGCGCTCATCGACCCGATGGACGTCCACCGGAAGCGCCGGCTCTTCGACGTGCTGATCAAGATGGGCTTCAAGGAGATCGAGGTCGGATTCCCGTCGTCATCGCAGCCCGACTTCGATTTCGTACGCCTGCTCATCGAGGAGAACCTGATCCCCGACGACGTGACCATCCAGGTGCTGACGCAGTCCAGGGACGAGCTGATCGAGCGCACTTTCGAAAGTGTCGCCGGCGCGCGCCGGGCCATCGTGCACCTCTACAACTCGACGTCCGCACTGCAGCGCCGGGTGGTATTCGGCCTCGATCGAGAGGGTATTGTCGGGATCGCAGTCCGGGGCGCTGAGCTGATCAAGCGTTTGGCCTCGGACCAGCGGTCGACCGAGTTCGTGTTCGAGTACTCGCCTGAGAGCTTCACCGGCACCGAGCTGGACTTTGCCAAGGAGATCTCGGAAGCGGTGATCGACGTCTGGTCGCCCACGCCCGACCGGAAGATGATCCTCAACCTGCCGGCGACCGTCGAGATGAGCACTCCCAACATTTATGCGGACCAGATCGAGTGGTGCCACCGAAACATCAAGTCGCGTGACGGTTTCATCTTGAGCGTGCATCCGCACAACGATCGCGGGTCCGCCGTCGCGGCCACCGAGCTTGCGCTGATGGCTGGGGCGGAGCGGGTCGAAGGGACGCTATTCGGCAACGGCGAGCGCACGGGTAACGTCGATCTGATCACGCTGGCGCTTAACCTGTTCAGCCAGGGCGTGGAGCCTGAGCTCGACATCTCGAACATCGATGAGCTGCGTCGCACGGTCGAGGCGTGCAATCAGCTGCCTATCCATCCGCGACATCCGTACGCGGGCGACCTCGTCTATACGGCCTTCTCCGGCTCGCACCAGGACGCCATCAAGAAGGGGATGGAGGCGCTGGCCGCATCCAAGAATGAGGTCTGGGAGGTGCCGTACCTGCCGATCGACCCCCATGACGTCGGCCGCACGTACGAGGCGATCATCCGCGTCAACAGCCAGTCAGGGAAGGGCGGGGTCGCCTATATCCTCAAGAACGACTATCACCTGGAGCTCCCACGCCGCCTGCAGATCGAGTTCATGAAGGTGATCCAGGCGATCACCGACACCACCGGCAAGGAGATCACCCCCGAGGAGATCTGGCGCGCCTTCGAGATCACGTATCTGGTACCCAAGGCCCCGCTCGAGCTGATCGAGACCGACACCAGTGACCACGCAGGCACCGGATCGGACGGCACGAAGCTGCAGGCGGTGATCCGAGCCGGCGGGGAGGAGCGCACGATCGTCGGCACCGGGAACGGACCGATCGCAGCCCTCACCGATGCGCTGGCTCGCGAGTGTGGGATAAAGCTACGGGTGGTCGACTACGTCGAGCACGCCGTGGGCGCCGGCTCGGACGCCTCGGCCGTCGCATACATCGAAGCCGCCGGCGAGAATGGCGCCGCCGTTTGGGGGGTGGGGCTCCACTCCAACATCCTCACCGCTTCGCTCAGGGCTGTCGTGAGCGCAGCCAACCGGCTTCCAAAGAAGGCGGGCAGCGCAGATGCCACTCGCCGCGCCCGCCAGCAGGTTTGATGAGTCAAGAGAACAAGGAGAAAACCGTGAGCACCGCCACCACCCGCCGCACCGACATCGCCCTGGAGCGAACCAGTGGCAACTTCGCGCTGATCGACACGCTCAGGAAATGGGGCATCGCCTTCTTCTCCGGCGTGAACGGCGGCGGCCTCATCCACGTCGCCAAGCATCTCGAGCCGCTGCTCAGCCTCGACCAGATCGGTGACGGCAAGCCGCGGATGCAGACGATGGGGGAGTACGTGGCGGGTTTCGTTCCCCTTGGGTACTACCTCGCTTCGGGCAAGGTCGCCGGCTGCCTGACCACCACCGGGGCGGCCACCAAGCTCGGCTCGAGCGGCATCACCGACGCCAAGTTGCACAACATCCCCGCCGTTTATGTCATCGCCCTCAACTCGACGCTGTCGATCGGCCTTTCGCCGCTCCAGGACGTTTCCGAGCATGGAATGAACGTGATTCCCCAGCTTCGGGCGGAGCTGGGAGACGCCTGCATCGTCGTCGACGACATCTCCAAGCTGCAGGCGCAGCTCGAGCAGGCGCAGGCGATCCTCGCCGAGTCGAAGCCGGTGGCGATCGCATTCCACCCGGACATCCTTTCGCAGAAGGTGCAGGTCGACGTGCCAAAGGCCGAGCGGGCGCGCACCTTCGACCAGGTCGACGCCGATCGTTTCGTCCACGAGCTGCCTGGCCTCGTCAACGGACGGCGCGTGATCATCTACGTCGGCGCGGAAGCCTCGCGATGCCCGGGCATCATCGAGCTGACCACCGAGCTGTCAGACCTCCTCCAGGCGCCAACTGTCTGGTCCGTGAACGGCGCCAACGCCGTATCGCGGGACAACCCCTACGGCTATGGATACATCTCGTTTGGCGGCAACGACGAGGCCATGAAGCTGTGGCGCAGCGTGAACGAGAACGACATCGTGATCAGCCTCGGTTTCGACTCCGGCGAATACTCGCTGAACCTCAGCCCGATCCCCGCCGGCCACGTGTGGCACTTCACCGCGTGGAACGAGCCATACGGCCACCAGGACGGCGACTTCAGGCATCGCGTCAAAGGCGACTACAGGGTCGTGCGAGGCGATATCGAAAAGACGCTCCAGGAGGTGCTGCCCCGGCTCAAGGGCAAGGTCGGTCATCGCCCCCGGGTGGACGTCCCAAAAGACTTGAATACCCGGACCATCTCGCGGGAGGTCCGGAAGGGCTGCGTCGACGCTGTCGAGTTTTACGGGGAGCTGTACAGGTCCTGGCGGCCGCACAGCATCGGGTTCGACGACGTTTGCACCGCCTACAAGGACCGGCAGTACGTGACCCAGAGGCCACACCAGTCGATGCCTTTCCATACGGTCCACGACGGCTCCGCGATGGGTGGAGCATTCGGGCTCGGCGTGGGCGCCAAGGCCGCGGATCCGAGTCTGCACACCTTCGTGTTTTCGGGGGATGGCTGCTGGCGTTTGTTCGGCGGCGCGCTGGCAGAGGCTGCCAACATCGGCATGAACCTGTTCATCGTCAACAACGGCACGTACGCGATCGTCGACAAGGGTCTCGAGGTCGTGATCCCTGATGTCGACAAGGGTCGATATCACGGCAAGCTGGCTCCGATCGACTTCGTGGCGGCGGCCAAGGCGCATGGTTGGGACGGGTTCCGCTTGCGGGCCGACCTGGGCAACCTGGACGAGATCCTGGAGGCCTGCTACAAGGGGTCGGGCCAATCGATCGTCGTCGACGTGCCGATCGACGCGGACCAGGTGATCGGGCTCAACCCAAGACTGAACAACCTGACGACGGAGACATATCTCTAGAGATCTAGCGCTGCAGGGTTGGCCGGGTCCCCCCGGCCATGACTTTGTTTTTTCGCGTCTCAATCGTGGCGTGGAGTTCTAGTCCGTAATAATCCAATCCAATAACCGGAAAGAGAGCAGAGCCTGCGGCGAAGCCGCACGCTCGATGCATTCAGTAAGGCCCTTCCTCAACGCCGCTTTGCGCGCAGAGGGAACCATCTGGGTTCCCTCTTATCACTTCACGGCTATATCGACGGGAGGTCGCATCTCGCTCAGCCTGTGAAGGACCTCGTGCACCGGGTGGGTCAGGAAGCCGTCGGGCAGCTCCTCCGGCGTGGCGTCGCGCTCCGTCATCGTGGGAAACGCAACCTGCTCGAGCATGGCCTGGAAGCGCGGGCCCCACTTGCGCGATCCAAGGCGCGCGGTGGTCGAGCAGTTGTCGACCATGTAGGCCACGCCACGCGCGTGCATGTAGGGGAGCAGCGAGTCGACAGCTTCGATGATCGACTCGTTGGCAATCTCCGAGTACGGGTGGCCATGCTCGATCAGGATGTCGACCTGGGCCATCATCGCCCCGGCGAAAGTTCCAGCCGTGAACCCGTCGATGCCGGTTTTGTTCTGAGCGCGGCGGCTTCGCACATGAGCCCCGGCTGTCCACATGGGCGACTTGTCGATGGTCGACATCGGGTACTCGCCAAAGCGATTGGCCGCCATGACCACGCTCTTGATCTCGTTTCCCGAAATCACCTCGTCGTAGATCTCCGCCATCACGCTCTTGAACGACGAGTAGGTGGCGTCGTATGAACGCCGGAAGTCGCGCCGACCCACAGCGTCGAGGTGCTCGTCGAGCGCGACCAGGCCATGTCGCGAGATGGTCTCGCGTATGGGCCCTGTCAATGACTCGCATGCCCGATTGAAAGCGTCCTCTGGTTCCGTACCCTCTTCGAGGTAGCGCTGATAGAGCGCCTCGACGATGCCATGGACGGCGCCAAGCAGGATGCTCCGCTCGCCGAACAGGTCGGAGACGACCTCCGATTTCAAAGTTGTCTTGAACGTGTAGGGCGCACCCAGCGCAACCGACCACGCAAGTGCGATGTCGGTGGCGCGTCCATCGAGGTCCTGCTCGACGGCGAAGCTCGTGTTGATGCCGGCGCCGTTCACCTCGCGTCCTTGTTCGTACAGCCGGCGCACTGATGGCCCCATTCCCTTCGGGCAGACTGCGATGACGTTGATATTGGAAGGGAACTTCTCGCCTGTCGTCTCGAGGTAACCGAGAAGAAAACCGTGCGACAGGCCGAGCGTCGTCCCGGGTCGGAGGGCCTCGAACACCTTCTTATAAAGCTGGGCCTGGGCGGCATCGGAGATGAGCAGGATCGCGAGGTCTGACTTGCGGATGACGTCGAACATCTCCCCTAACGTCCCGTCCTTCTCAGAGAAGCCGGCGGCCCGGGCTTCGGCCATGGACTCCGACCCCTGGCGAAGGCCGACCGCGACGCGCACGTTAGTGCCGGCAAGTGATTCCTTCAGGTTCTGGGCTTGCGCGGGGCCCTGCGAGCCCCAACCGATGACGCCGATCTGTGAGATCCCCGCCAGTGCCTTGGGCAGCAGGGGAAACAGGTTTCGACCACCGCGTAGAAAGCTCTCCTCCACGCCATCGAGCTCGATCCTCTCGACGTGAAAGATCTTCGAATCGAAGAGGTTGGGTTTGCGTTTCACGTGGGTAGTCGTCGGCACAACCGCACAGTCTCGGCTATTCGCCCGCTGCGGGATAGGTGCCGAACAACTTGACCTCGGTCGTCTCTTTGGCGAGCGCCTCCAAGGCCGCGGTCGCGGCGACCGGGTCGCTGACCTCGAAATCGACGTAGAACCGGTACTGCCAGGGCCGATCGGGCATCGGCCGAGAGTCGAGGCGCGTCAGGTTGATGCCGCGTTCCGACAGGCACTGGAGAGCGGCGACCAGGCTGCCGGGCTTGTGGGATCCGATGAAAGCCAGCGAAGCTTTGGTCAAGCCGGCGGCACCGGGTCGCGCCGCCTGGCCCCTATCGATGATCAGGAACCGGGTCTGGTTCGAGTCGTCGTCCTGGATGCCTTCGGCCAGGATCTTCAGCCCGTACCGCCGCGCGGCCGCGGCGCTCGCGATCGCAGCGCTGCCGACGACCATGCCTTCGGCGACGGCTCGCGCCGCACCGGCGGTGTCGTGGTAGGTCACGGCCTGGATGTTCCGGGCTTCGAGGAAGTGGCGGCACTGGAGAAGTGCCTGGGGATGCGAGAGGGCCCTGACGACCGGCTCGCCCCGGCCGAGCAGGCAGTGGCGCACTGGGTGGATCACCTCGCCGCTGATCCGCAGGCCCGCGCGCTCCCAGAGAAGGTCGTTGACCTCCTGCACGATGCCTCCGAGCGAGTTCTCCACGGGGAGGACGGCGGCGTCGACCTCGCGGGCCGCCACCGCGTCGAAGGCGCGCGAGAAGGTGGGGTAACCGATGGTCACGGCCTTGGGCAGGATGGCCAGCGCCGCCTCCTCGGAGTAAGCGCCAGGCTCACCCTGGTAGCCGACACGAGCCCACGCCGTGCGATCGGGTTTCATGGAGCGCAATGGTACCGATGACGTATGGTTCAGCCCTAGGGGGCGTTATTTGATATACAGGTATGGATATCGCAGAGACACCTAAGGAAGAACCGGCTCCGGAAGCTGACAAGCCGGCGGATGAGCCGCTCCCTGGAGAGCGCCGCACCCGCTTGAGCGGCGCCTGGACCGCCATCGTCATCGGCCTTTTGGCGCTGGTGGTGATCCTGGTCTTCATCCTCCAGAACCAGCAGGGCGTCCAGATCAAGTTCCTGATGTTCGAGGGCAATCTGCCGCTCGCGATCGCGCTGCTGTTCGCGCTGATCCTGGGGGCGGTCATCGTTGTCGCTTTTGGCGCCGCCCGCATCTTGCAGCTCCGAATGGTGGCCGGGCGCGCGCGACGTAAGGGACCAGGCTCACTACCCCAGGCGGACTAGCCCGCGATGACGGCTGATAAGCGTCGCTCCGCCAAGCCAGCTTCAGGGCCCACACCCGGCGAGCCAACGGCGGCCAACACTCGGGACAAGAAGCCGAAGGACATGCCACAGTCGGCGCCGGTCGCGGGGGCCGGCCCAGTGGCAGTCCACGTCGAGTCAGGCGCCGTCAAGGTGGTGGTCGCGCCTCCGGCGTTCGCGGGCGTGGACCGGCGCCTCTACCAGCTGATCAACGGCCTGCCGCACACGACCACCAGCGACCGCTACGTGAGCGTGCTCTCCGACCTGGGCGAGGGCCTCGGCTGGGTGGCCGGAGGCGTGGCCCTTGCCATTCTCGGTGGCAGCAAGGGCCGGCGCGCCGGCATGGCCACGGCCGTCTCGTCCCTGGCCGCGACCTACGTGGTCCAGACACGGATCAAGCCGCTGTTCCGCCGCGTCCGCCCGTTCGTCAATCGCGAAGCGCGAGTGGTTGGGATCAAGCCGGCAGACCACTCGTTCCCATCGGGTCACACCGCATCGTCGTTCGCGGGTGCGACCGCCATCGCGTTTTACTACCCAAAGGCGGCGCCTCTCGTTTACGGGCTGGCGGCGGCGGTCGGCGCGTCGAGAGTCCACCTCGGCGTGCACTTTCCGAGCGACGCAGCCGTCGGTGGCGTGATCGGCATCGGCATCGGCACCTTCGGCGCCTGGCTTTTCAAGAAGCGAGGCGGACGGGCGGCCGGTCGTCGTGCTTAATCCCAAACGCCCGGTCTGAAACCCGCTTTACCGACACCACCAGGCCCAGCCAGGCGATCGCGATGAGCAGGCCCGCGAGAACGTCACTCGGCCAGTGGGCTCCGACGTAGATCCTGTCGAGGCCTACCGCCAAAACAATGCCCGCCACGACTGCCCAACCGATCGGCCTCGCCCACCGCGGCAGGTATCTATAGCCGATGCACAACATCAATATTCCGGCACTGATCGTGATGAAGATGAGGTGCCCGCTTGGAAAGCTTGTTGAACCAGGATGCTCGGTCACGCGAAGGACCTGGCCGACTGCCGGCCGCGGCCGGTTGACCAGGTTTACGACGATGAGGTACCACAGGCCGCCCGTCAGTGCCGCAAGCGCGAGGACCCAGGCGCGACGATTCAACAGGAGAACGAGGAGAATGACGACGACCTGCATGGGGATTCCACCTGGCCCGCCGAGCCAGCTCAGGAAGGGAAACGTCAGCGTGAGCGGGCCCAGGTTTGTCGCCTGGACATCGCGCTCGGCAGTCGCGTCCAATGACAGGTACGGATGCATGATGACGATCGCCGTGATGACCCCCACCGCGGCCGCGGCCGCGATCGCGATCACGAGCGTCGGGATCCTGATTATGTCGTTGCCCTGGTTCGCCCACGAAACCATCGGAAGCTTGGGGACGGAAGCCAGCGTTCCGGAAGCCACAGCACGAACGCAGACCAGCCGACACCGAGCAGCACCCCACCCAACACATCGCTAGGCCAGTGGGCGCCGGCCCACACCCTGGCGATGCACGTGAGCACGATCACGATCATGGCGAAGATCCAGAGGACGGGCCGGAATGCGGGCCTGATCTTCGGAGCGATGGCGACTGCGATCATGAAGGCCATCCAGGTGAAAAAGACCGCGTGTCCACTTGGGTAGCTGAAGCCTGTCGTCGGCGACAGAACGTGGACGAGGTCTGCTGGTGGCCGCTGCCGTGAGATCACGAGCTTGATGAGGTTGTCGAGCAGGCTGGAGATGCTGCCGATCAACATCAACCAGCCGGCGCGGCGTTCGAAGATGAAGAGTGCAACCACCGCAACGAGACCGAGCAGTACCTGCCAGATGCCCGCGCTCGCGTTGATGAGCTCCATCGGATAGACGATGGGCCCCCAGTTGAAGCTCTGGATGAACCTGGCGATTGGGACATCGAATGGAAGCACGTCGTTCTGGACGACGAGGAAGGTGTCGATCGCGAACAGGATGAAAACGACAAGAGTGGTGGGGCCGAGCCAGCGCCTGGCCGTCGGCCCGGGTCGCCCGGCGATAACCTCCGCCGCAGCCTGTTTTGGTTCGGCCAGCGGCGCCGACGCGTCCTTGGGTTGCGCGCTCATCGGCTGAGGATCACCTGCACTGCGCTCAGCTCGGCAGTGATAGTAGCGGGCGTGCGCCCGATCTGCGCGTTGTCCGCGTAGATCCGCACCTTGGGCTTGGTCGTCACCTCGATCTTGCGGAACTTGAACACCTGGCCAAGGCCTCCTTCTTTGTGTTTGGAAAGCACGACGCGGGCGAGCACACGCTTCGCGATGTCGGTGCGAGTGGCGCCCGCATGCACGGACAACTCCAGGTATGGGTCCTGCGGCGTCTTGTCGCTCACCGGCATCTGGGCCCCGATCGACGTTGTGTTGGTAAAGACGAGGGACATCGCCGTGCCGCTGCCTCGTATGTCGCCGGTCAGCTCATAAGTGAAGGGCTTTGCCTCGGCAATGTGCTTCAAGTCCTCGGCGAAAGCTCCGAAGGCTCGATCCTTGGCTGATTCGCCCGCGGTGATGAACTCGCCGAAGAGTCCGATCGCGGCGGCCTCCAGGAAGATCTTTCCGTTCACCCGGCCGAGGGTTAACGGATGCGGCCGCCCAGTCTTGATCACCCTGATGGCCGCGTCCACGGTCATCGGGAGATGAAGCGACTTGGCGAAGTTGTTGAAGGTGCCCATCGAAAGAATGCCAATTGGATGCTTGGTGTCGGCCAGCTTACGCACCACCCAGCCGATGGTGCCGTCGCCGCCGGCAACGATGATCGTGGCGTTTGCGGAGACCAGCTTCTCGACGTCCATCTTGGGATCGAATTCGACGATGAGGCTGCCCGCGAAGGCCTTGCGGAGCTTAGCCTCGATCTGGGGTGTCATCGAGCCTGCTTTGGAGCTCAAGATCAACAGGCTTGTCGTGCCCTTGGCGCTGCTCTTTGCGGATCGTTTGGTCGTGCTCATACCGCCTCCTCTCGATCGTCCTCAACCAGGCCGAGGGTGGCGCGCTGCATAAGCGCCTGTGTGTTGAGCCCCTTGGCGGTCGCAACCTTGCTCCAGGTCCCGTCCCCGGCAAGCTCCCATGCGAGCGTGTCGTCGCTCAGCTCGAGCTCCAGGAACTGAACAATCTCCTTCTTGAGATCCGGGTCGTCCACCGGGACGACCGCCTCCACTCGCCGGTCGAGGTTGCGCGGCATCAGATCGGATGAGCCGAAGAGAATGTCAGGGGAGGCTTCATTCCCAAAGCGAAAGATTCGTGAGTGTTCGAGGTAGTGGCCGACCAGGGAGCGCACTGTGATTCCGTCCGACAGCCCGGGCACACCCGGCTTGAGGCAGCAGATGCCGCGCACGATGAGGTCGATGCGAACGCCAGACTGAGAAGCCCGATAAAGGGCGTCAATCATCTCCGGGTCGACCAGGTTGTTCACCTTGATCACGATTCGCCCCTTCGGCTTCAGAGCCTCCTTCTGGATCATCCTCACCAAACCCGATCGCAGCGTCGTTGGCGCCACCAGGAGCCTTCGATACTTGCTCTGGCGGCTGTAGCCGGTGAGGTAGTTGAAGAGCTCGGCAATGTCGGCAGTCACATCCGGGTCTGCCGTGAACAAGGCGACATCTTCGAATGTGCCGGCAGTCGCCGCGTTGTAGTTGCCAGTTCCGATGTGCGCGTAGCGGCGGACGCCTTCGCCCTCCTGCCGCACCACGAGCATCAGCTTGGCGTGCGTCTTCAGGCCGACGAGGCCGTAGACCACATGGACGCCCGCCTCTTCCAGCGCCTTGGCCCACACGATGTTGGCCTGCTCGTCACCGCGCGCTTTGAGTTCCACGACCGCAACCACCTGCTTGCCGGCCTGGGCCGCGTTTTTGAGCGCGCGCGCCAATGGGCTCTCTGGGCCGGAGGTCCTGTACATCGAAACCTTGATCGCGAGCACGTCCTTGTCGCGGGCAGCCTGCTCGACGAACGACTCAACCGAGGTCACGAACGAGTCGTACGGGTGATGGACGAGAAGGTCTCGGTCTCGGATCACCTCGAAGAAATCGACCGAGTCGCCGCTGAGAGGTCGAAGCCTTGGCTGAGTCGCCGGCATCCACATCCTGGCAGGCAGCTGGTTGCTGCCCGGCACATGGATGGAAAGCAGGCCGGTCATGTCGAGCATCCCGCTCACTGTGTACACGTCCTGCTGGCCGAGCTCCAGCTCCCGCAGCAGCAGAGCGAGCACGTCGGGTGACATGTCGGGTCCCACCTCGAGACGGACCGCGCGGCCTTTCCGGCGCTTGCGCATGAGCTCTGCCTGCACCGCCGCCATCAGGTCCTCGGCCTCGTCGTCATCCACGTCGAGATCGGCGTCCCGTGTGACTCTAAAGAAGTGATTGCTCACGATCTCCATTCCGGGGAACAAGACAGGAAGATGAAGGGCGATCACCTGCTCGAGGGGCACGAATCGTTTGCCGTCGGGCAGGGCCATGAAGCGCGGCAGCAGCGCCGGCACCTTGACCCGCGCGAATCGCGGCTGCTGTCGCTCGGGGTCGCGGACCATGACCGCAAGGTTGAGCGACAGGTTGGAGATGTAGGGGAAAGGGTGTGCCGGGTCGACGGCAAGGGGCGTAAGCACCGGAAATATCCGCTCCTTGAACACTTCTGCGAGGAGGTTCCGGTCTCCCTTGGACAGATCGTCAGCCTTGACTATCGTGGCGCCGGCCTCTGCGAGCTCGGGCACGATCTCCTCGTTGAACGTGGCCGACTGGCGCTCGATCAGGTCGCGCGCCCGCGCCCCAATCCCCTCGAGCTGCTCTTCCGAGGTCATTCCGTCCGGGGAGGTCAGTCTTAACGACGCCATGAGCTGCTCGTGGAGCCCGGCGACTCGCACCTGGAAGAAGTCATCGAGGCTGTCGCTGACGATCGCCAGGAACCGGATCCTCTCTGCCAGCGGTCGCGCCAGGTCCTCGGCCATCGTAAGCACGCGGCTGTCGAAATCCAACCGCGAGAGCTCGCGGTTCGAGAACCTGTCCCGAGGCAGGGCTGCCCTCTGCGGCGACTGGCTGAGGGTCGACCTTACAGCCATGCGTTCACCTCTTCCGCTCCAGCGCTGGATTGGAGAGCAGCCTGACGGACAGCACGAGCGACGTCCAGCCCAACCCGAGGGCCAGCCCCGCAATCACGTCGCTGGGCCAATGCTCGCCGAGGTAGATCCTGCCAATGCAATCCACAAGAAGCACCAAAGCCGCTGCTAACCACGCAATTGACAGCAAGGCGCGGGGAAGGCGGCCGAAAGCGAGGCAGACGACGAGCAGTACGAGAACCCAGCTGAAGAAGACGACGTGCCCGCTGGGAAAGCTGAAGCTGCCGGTGTGGCGGATCACCTGGACCAGGTCCGCGGATGGCCGGGGCCGCTGAATGATCCCCTGGATGATCGAGTAGATGGGTCCGGCAAGCGCCCCAACAGCGATCAGTGGCGCCCTCCTCCAGCTGATCACGGCCACGACGGCGATGGCGGCGATACCGGCGTAAAGCTGTCGGGTGCCTTCCAACCAGTCGAACCAATTGAACACGGTGACGAGCGGCCCCCAGGACACTGCCTGTATCGAGCGCTCGATGGAAATGTCAAACGGCATGTACTGGTGGCCGACCGCATAGAGAGTCAGGCCGGCGAAGATCGCGAGCAGCAGTAGGCCGACCCCTAGAAGGGGCCACCTAAAAGGCGATGTCCTCTCTCTACGCATCGGGAGCGCGGCGACGATTGCGCTCAACCGGCGCTGCTGCCAAGCAGCTTCACCCACCTTGCACAGGCGAAGGAGTGGAGGCCGAGCGCCACAAATCCCAGCGCGATGATTCCGACCAGCAGATGGCCGTATGGCTGGCTCAGGAGGAACAGGAAGGCTCCGCCGAAGCCGGTGGCCTTGTCCGGGGCGTGATGGATTCCAGCCTGGATGAGGAAAAATCCGATGACCAGGAAGGTGACGCCTCTGGCGGCCATCCCGAAGCGGCCGAGCCCGACCGCGATGTCTTTTTCGGACTTGCTCATCTCGCCCGCTTTCAGGTCGGTCTTGAACGTGGCCCGGTAGGCCTCGATGAACTGCCCCGCGCCGATCGCGAGCGCGGCGACGCCCAGCAAGATCGTGATGACGCCGCCGGCAGGATTCGTCAGGAGAGCGCTCACCGCCTTCTGCGTGCTGTCGTTGGAGGTCGAGCCTTGACCGGCGAGAATCTGGAGAGCGAAAAAGGCGATCGCCGCATAGGAGAAGGCGCTCGTGAGGAAGCCGATTCGTGCCGCAATGCCCTTGGTGTCCCGGCCACGGTGAAGGGGATCGAAGATCGCCCGGATGAAACCCCACAGCGAGTAGGCGGCCAAACCGACGATAGTCACAATCAGCACCAGCTTTCCGAATGGGTTGCCGATCAGCCAGACGAGGCTTCCCGACAGGTCGGTGGCCTTGCCGCCCGGTTGCGCGGCCGCGATCCGCAGGGCGAGGAAGCCCATGACCACATAGAGCAATCCCCGGACCACGTAGCCCAGGCGCTCGAGCAGCTCGAGCGTGGGGTTCGCCGCCGCATGTTTGACAGCCCCGGCACCGCTTTGAATCTTTGCCATCTCAGGCCTCGGGCTTTCCACTTCACCCACTGCTGACCTCCTAAATGACGTTAGGAAGCCCTGGCGACCGCCAGAGCATCCAAAAGAGAACGGTTGAAGGGGACAATCTCACCGACCTTGGCATCCCTAAACCTTGGCCCTGGAAGCGGAACAATCGCCATAACAGCCCAGGTTCCCGTACATACGTTCACCCTGGGGGTGCGCTTAATCTGTTTCGCGATGCGACAGGAGGAGCCAGCCGGCGGCGCCCTGGAGAGCTGGTTTCTCACCGCCCCTGAACGGGGCAACGAGTTCACCGAGCTTGACAGGCGTCATGCGTCCGGTGCGGCTTGGACCACCGGCAACTCGGTCGAGACCCTGGTTCACGGAGCGACGTATTTCCGCCGTTTGTTGAAGGAGATCGGTGAGCTGGGCGCCGGCGACCAGATGTTTTTCACCGACTGGCGAAGCGATCCCGACCAGCGTCTTGGTGACGGTCCAGACACGGAGGTCGGAGCGGTCATCTCCGCCGCGGCTCGTCGTGGAGTGAGCGTGAAAGCATTGCTCTGGCGATCACACTCGGATCGGCTTGGATTCAGCGCCAAAGAGAACCGCCACCTGGGCAAGGTGGTGAATGCGGCTGGAGGCGAGATTCTTCTCGACCAACGCGTACGCCTGGGTGGCTCCCACCACCAGAAGCTCGTCGTCATCCGCCACGGTGGTGGGACTGGTTCCGACGTCGCCTTTGTCGGCGGGATCGACCTCTGTCACAGCCGCCGCGACGATGCCCAACATCTCGGAGACTCGCAGAGCCAAACGATGGCGCCCCTGTATGGAGCGACCCCACCCTGGCATGACGTCCAGGTGGCGATCCAGGGCCCGGCTGTCGGCGACCTTGAGTTCACATTTCGCGAGAGGTGGGCGGATCCAAGCCCGCTCAGTCGAGATCCGGTCGGGGTACTCCATGACGTCATTGGTCGGTCGGACCGCAAGGCGAGCACGCTGCCGCCGATGGCTTCAGACCCGCCGGCGCGCGGGACCCATTCCGTCCAGGTGCTGCGCACGTACGGCAGCCGTCCACGCGGTTATCCGTTTGCCCCTCACGGCGAGCGCAGCATCGCGCGCGCGTACCTGAAAGCGCTGCGCCGCGCCCGCCGGCTCATCTATATAGAAGATCAATTCCTCTGGTCGAAAGACGTGATGAGGCCGTTCGTCGACGCCCTGATCTCCAACCCTCAGCTGCACCTGATAGCAGTGGTCCCCAGATACTTCGACCAGGCCGGCGCGATGACGCTCCCGCCGAACCAGATTGGGAGGGAACAGGCGGTTCAGGCTCTGCTCGAAGCCGGCGGGGACCGCGTCGCGATCTTCGATGTTGAGGACGTGCTTGGAGTTCCGGTTTACGTGCACGCCAAGGTCTGCGTGATCGACGACGTCTGGACGTCGGTCGGGTCGGATAACTTCAACCGCAGATCGTGGAGCCATGACTCCGAGATCGCATGCGCAGTGCTGGACGAGGTGCGCGATTCGAGGGAGCCGGTCGATCCGGCGGGCCTGGGTGATGGCGCGCGCACGTACGCCCGCGACCTGCGCTTGCAGCTCTGGCGAGAGCATCTCGGCCGTGCCGAAGGTGACGATCGAGACCTGCTCGATCCAGCCCGGGCGGTGGAGACGTTTCATGCCAGCGCGGACGCGCTTGAACGCTGGCACTCGGGTGGTGATCGGGGTGAGCGCCCTGCCGGTCGCGTGAGGCCACATCCACGGATCAAGCCGTCGCGGATGACGAGGTTGTGGGCCGAGCCGTTCTATCGAATCGTCTACGACCCCGACGGACGCCCGCCGGCATTCCGTAAGGCGGGAACGTGGTGACGCTCGACAGCTCGCGCTGATCAGCTGACCGTCAGCGGGTTGGCTTTGAGACCCGGCGGCGAGCCGCGCCTCGCTCAACATGAGGAATGTAAGACCGATCGCCGATCCACTTTGCAGGGAGGATCGCCAGGCGGCCGGCCAGCTGGTTGATGGTCGAGGCATACATCGACCGCAGGGAGGCGAACTCCTTCCAGGCGATGTCGGCCTCGCGGCATTTATAGCCCGCGGTGAGGAGCCGCTCGCGAGCGTCGTCGAATTCCTGGCGCTCGACGATCGGAACGCCCGCGTTCTTGAACCGGAAGTACCACGCGAGGTCTTCTACCAGGTGATTGCCGACCTTGAACATCAGGCGCGCGTGGCCTTCAGTCGCATCCTCGCTGACCACGGTGCTGAGGACGAGCGTCGCTGCATCCATCACCGCGCCGAACGAGTTCAACCACGCCTCGTTGTCGTGGCTCGACCTGAAGTACACAAGGATGGGGTAGGCGAGGTGGCTCTCGAGCACGGCGGCGGACCATCGCCGCCAGTCGTCGAAGGTCGCGCGTAGCTCATCGGGCATGCGGTGGCTGGCGACCGTCTCGAGAATTTGCAAGCCCGCCGGCGGCGCTCCTGCCAAGGCATCGAGCGTGACGACCAGCTCTTCTCGGCGCTGGAACGAACCGTACAACGAGAAGAGCAGGCTGATGACGAGGGCGATCAAGGCCACACCTGTCGCACTCTCAGCGATGATCACGAGGCGGGCGAGGGCGCCAACGGGCAGGATCTCCCCGTAGCTCAGCGGCAGCAGGGTCGACGCGGAGAAGTACAACGATGTCCAGAAATCCTGGGGCGGCGGCTGGATTTGAGCTGGGATGGCATCGATGATCAACGCAAAGCCGAGGATGCTCGACAGGGCCCAGAACGCGAGCAGGGCCAGCAGGCCAACAGGGCCGAACGTGCCCAGCCAGTTCTCGCGACGTTCGATGCGCGAGTCGCGGGTGCCCAACCATCGCCAGGTCGCCCAAAGCGGGCGCAGGAGCCAGGGCGCGATACGAAGCTTGCCAATCGAAGGCCGCGGCAGGACCACCGACTGGAAAACGTCGTAAAAGGCCACGCCAAGGATGACGACGCCAAGCGCGGCCTCAACCATTCGGAGCATGGCGAGAAACTTTAACTACTACTGCTGGATTCGCTGTGCCACTCGGCAGGCGAGGGCCATCACTGCCTGAGCCGACAGCAGCCGCTACGCCTTGGTCGGCGCTTCCGAGGCCGCGCGTGGATTGGGCAAGGGCGTCAGCGTCCGCTCCACCTGGGCGCGCAGGTGCTCGAATGGCGGTGGTAGTGAGATTCGCTCGCCCAGGTGCTCGAGAGGCTCGTCGGTCGTGAAGCCAGGACCGAGGGTCGCTATCTCGAACAGGACGCCACTCGGCTCTCGAAAATAAATCGACTTGAAGTAGTACCTGTCGATGATCGGTGTCGGTCGCGCGCCGGACGCCACCACCTTTTCCCGCCACGCGGCATGGTCCTCGAGAGTCGACGACCATGCGACATGGTGAACAGTTCCAGCGCCACTCGTGCCTCGTTCGGCCGGCGCCGGGTCATATCCATAGAAGGAGCCGCGCTTCTCGCCGCGAGACTCGAACTCGCCTGGGTCCGTGCTCCGGAACCTGAGGGTGTCCTCCAGGAGTGATTGGCTGCGCTCCGGTGCGCTCGAGTAGGCGCGAACGCCGGCGAATCCCTGCAGGGCGTTCTCGGCCGGAATCTCTGGATGCTCCGCGATCAGCGGCGCATCGGTGACGTCGTCGACGATGAGCTCGAGGCCCAGCCCTTCGGGGTCTGCAAAGCGAAGGCGGCCCTCGGCGCGCTCGGTGTCGGTTCCGTGGCCCGCGAGGCGCTCCGACCAGAAGTCGAGCGCTCTTTCGCTACCGACCCGAAAGGCGATGCGGTGGATCATCCCGGCCCCCGCCCTGCCTCGCGACACTCCGGGGTACTCGAAGAACGTCATGTCCGCCCCGGCGCTGGCGTTCTCGTCCGCATAGAACAGGTGGTAGACAGTCGGGTCGTCCTGGTTGACGGTCTTCTTGACCAGGCGGAGGCCCAGCACGCCGGCGTAGAAGGCGACGTTGCCCGGTGCGTCCGCTGTGATTGACGAGATGTGGTGGATGCCGTCCAGATTCTTCATTTCACTTGATGAAAACCTGGGCACCCCGCGTTTGTTCCGCACCCCGAACGGCTCAGCTGCGCTTGATGACGATGACCGAAATCTCGTCCGCGGCTCGGTCGATGCGGTCGGCCGAGTTCTTCAGGTGGCGGTAGATCTCCCTCGACTTCAGGATCTGGCTCATCTCCGCCTTGCTGTCGAATAGCCGGCCGACAGCCTGGTGGTATAGGCCGTCGATCCGGTTCTCCGAGCGCTTGGCTCGAACGGCATGATCTGCGGCCACTGCGGGGTGGTCGAGCAGCTCTCCGACCGCGGCGCTGATGTGCCTGGCACCTTCGGTCAGGACCTTCGCCATCTCGCTGAGTCCTGCGGGCGGGCCGATCCTGTACATCGCGAGCTCGACGGCAGTTTCATTTGCGGCGTCCAGGATGTCGTCGATCGCTCGCGAAAGACCGAACAGGTCCTCGCGATCGAATGGGGTTGCATATGTATGCAGCAGCTCATCGATCAGGATCCTCCTGGCCGCGTCACCTTCGCGCTCGATCTCCTTCAGCTGATCCACTAGCACGGTGTTATCGGCCGCCTCCGGACCGAACTTCTCCAGGACTTGTAGCGCCCTCACCGTTAGCTCGGCCTGCGTGCTCAGCAGCGAGACAAACCGCCGATCGTTCGACTTCGTCAGCGCTTTGAATGTGCGGCCGAAGCTCATTGGGCAATTCCCAACGCGCGCACGGCAAAGTGAAGCGCGGCAGCCACGACGAGGGCCATCGGCAGCGTGAGCGCCCAGCTCCCGAGCATCTCCCTGACGATTCCCCACCTAATCGATGAGGCGCGGAGGGCCGCGCCGACACCGACCAGTCCGCCATCGATGGTCTGCGTCATGCTAACCGGCGCTCCGGCGATGGCCAGAGCTCCGACGACGCTTGCTGAGGCGAGCTGCTGCGAGAGAGCTTGCGTTGGGCGGACCTTGAGGACGCCGAGCCCGACGCGCCCAGCGACTCGCGAGCCTCCCGTGATTGCACCGACATAAAAGCAGGCGAATGCGCCAATGATAGGCGCGGCGCTGGCAAACGCGACGGCATGGCCCGCGGCCGGAAATGACATGCCGACGGCGATGAGCCCGACGGTCTTCTCCATGTCGTTGCCGCCGTATGCAAAGGCCTGGGCCGCGGCGGTGAGGAACTGAAGCCTGGAAAGCCTAAGCAGCGACGCGTGCGGGCGGGTTCCGAACACACGCCGGATGGACCCATACACGAACAGAGCCAGCAGGCCGCCGCCGAGCACCGAGATCGGCATTCCGATGAGGACCCGCGCGACGCCGGCCCAATGGATGGCGCTGCGGCCGCCGTCAATGAGCGCCCATCCGAGCATCGCCCCAACCAGGGCGAGCGTCATGCTCGTCGGAATCCCGAACCATAACGACACAAGCACCACACACAGCGGGGACAGAGTGATCAACACATAGCCGAGAGGTCCCTGCGCTCGTAGGTCGATCACGTTGGTGCCGACCGTTTGGGCCACCGCAGTGCCCAAGACCAGAGGGCCGGCGATGGTGACCAGCAGAAGCAGGGAAGCCGCGCGCGGGCTGATGACGCGGCCCGACGTGAACGATCCCATCAAGTTGCCGCCGTCGTTGAAGCCCGACACGAGTCCGAAGAGCGATGCGGCGACCAGAGGTCCGATCGCTTCCAGATTCAAGCTCCGAGTCTACTAGGGCCCCGCTGATCTCACGAGACTCTTCATCATGTTGGAAATATGAAGTGGAAAGTAGCCCTGTTGCTCGTCGCGGTGGTCGGCGCGGTGGGCGTCGTGAACTACTTGAGGCCGATACCAGCGGTGGCGGCGACAAGCGCGCTTCACGCCCAGGACACGGTTCAGGGCACGGTCCCCCGGATCCCGTGGCCGAGCGACGGTTCGGGGGCGGTGGGTGCGGCTGGCCTCGGCCTCATCGCCAGCTCGGGCAATGAGCTGCCGGTGTCGGCGGCAAGCGTCACCAAGGTCATGACCGCGTTGGTGGTCCTCACCGACAAGCCACTCAAGAAAGACGAAACGGGACCGACCATCACGATGACCGACACAGACGTGCAGTCCTACCTGGCCGATGAGGCGAACAAGGAGTCGGTGGTGGCGGTGCAAACCGGTGAGCAGCTCACCGAGTTCCAGCTCCTGGAGGGCCTCCTCATCCCGTCCGCAAACAACTTCGCGCAGACGCTCGCACGCTGGGACGCCGGTTCGATCGACACCTTCGTCGCCGCTATGAACAAGCGCGCGGCTGAGCTTCACATGGCGCAGACCACCTTCACCGACACCAGCGGGGCGTCACCAAAGACCGTGAGCACGCCCAGCGACCTGATGAAGCTTGGCATGGAGGCGATGAAGTCGGACGTGTTCGCCCAGATCGTGGGGATGGCCCAGGCGGATCTTCCAGTTGCCGGGCGGGTTTACAACGTGGACCGCGTGCTGGGCCAGAACGGGATCATCGGCATCAAGACCGGGTCGGGCCTGGCGGAAGGCGCCAACTTTCTGTTTGCTGCTGATGCGTCAATCGACGGTCAGAACGTGACCCTGTTCGGCTGCGTCATGGGCCTCCCTACTCTCGCTCGCGCGTTCGCCGCCGCGAAAAGTCTCATCGCGTCGATGCGGTCGAACCTGCACATCCGCCGGATCATGGCCAAGAACCAGGCGGTCGCAACCTACGCCACACCCTGGGGCGGACAGTCAGACTTGCTTTCGACCGTGGACGTCGACCTTGTCGAGTGGCCCGGAATGATCGTTCGGCAGAGGCTCGACGCGCCGGCCCTCGTGGTCGACCAGCCGATCGCGCCAGGCACCCGTGAAGGCAGCGAGCACGTGGTGCTGGGCGACTACGCCCTGGATGTTGAGCTAGTGACCGCCAGCCCGCTGTACCCTCCGGGAAGGGCCTGGCGCCTGACCCGCATCAACTTCTTATGAAGGAGATTAGACAATGGCAAAGGTGAAGGGATCCGGCACCAAGCAATCACCGTGGCAGCTGACCACGCCGAGCGGCTCGTCCGAGTACCAGATGTACAAGGACGAATCGTTGGATCCGCCGGCGTTGGTCTGCGTCGTTGGAAAGACGGAGCTGAGATACGACCTTCGCTGCCTGGACGATCTGAACGCGATGCTCAAGAAGCACGGCGACTGGATGCCTCTGGGCAGCGCCGATGAGCAGAAACCGGCAGCTGACGGCACCGTTGAAGCTTGGGGTCGATCGCCCAAGAATCCCGTGGGTGGGTGGTACGGCCTCAAGAAAGGCTTGCGGGGAAGGTTCGGCATGTACGTGCCGCCGCTGATGGAGGCTTTGGGCCTCGCCGAGGTCGAGCACAACCCGAAGAACAACCGGATGCGAGCCATTTAGAGGATGGCGGCAAGGTCCTCCGAGCGACCACAAGCGCCGGCTCGCTCGTTGTCCTAGCTGGTAGGGAGTTCAAGTAGCGCTCTTGGCGCCCGCATGGGTCCAAGCAGGATCGCGACTTGTGGTCCCGTAACCACTGTCGGTAAGCCTGTTCTGAAAGGGGGGAGGCCACCGTGGTTGCGCGCTCGCCGGCGGCGAGGTCGGTCCGACAAGGATCCCGACGGCTCGGGGCCTGGCCAGACGCTTTGATTGGCCTGAGCCTGCTCGTCCCCGCTACATTCGTGCCCCTTGCGGCGATGGGTGGGGGAGGCTTGCTGGTGGTGCCCAACCAGCATTTCTACATAGTGTCGGCGGTATCGATCGTCGCGGCTCTGATCGCCGGCGCCCTGGCACTCGCAACTGTTCAGATCGGCCTCTACCGGGTCCTCTTCCTCTGCCTCGGCTTCATGTCCCTGTGCGCCATCTTCGCGGTGCATGGTCTGACGACTCCAGGAATCCTGGTCCCGAACCTCTTCAGCGAATACTCAGGGAGCGCGGTGGCCATCTCGGCCTACCTGAGCCTGGCGATTCCAGCGCTCTTTTTCGCCGCCAGCTACGCGCCGGGCCTGGCGCGCCTCGAAAGTCGTCTCCCCTTCTGGCCTGCTGGGTGGCTTGTGCTCGCCGTGGTCATCGCGTTAGTTGTCTACGCAGGTGTTGCGATCTACCGCACCTGGCTCATCGCCGCATTGCCACTCTCGCAGCCGCCGTACAGCACTGGCCTCGCGATCCTCAGCATCGGACTTTTCTTCTTCGCCGCGCTGCGCCAGGCACGCAGCTACCGGCGCGCACGGCTCGTCAGCCAGGCTTTCCTGCTCGCGGCGTTTGTGCTGCTCGCTGACGCGGCTGCCGCTATGGTGCTGTTCAACCCCTGGACGGTTGGGTGGTGGTACTACCACCTTCTGATGCTCGCCGCGGTTGGTCTGGCACTCAACGCGCTTCTGGTCGAACGGACTCGCGCGCAAACATTGCGGTCGGTGATCGAGACGGCGCTGGAGCTAGAGGTCTCCGTTGACGTCGAGGAGCTCGACTTCGAGGTCATCGCCGCGCTGGTGGCAGCAGTCGAGGTCAAAGATCGTGAGACCCAGGGTCACAACCGGCGCGTCGCCCAGCTCTGCGTCCAGATCGGACGGCAGCTTGGCATGTCCGCCTCCGAGCTCCGCGTCCTGGCGCGTACCGGACTCCTCCACGATGTTGGCAAGCTCGGGGTCCCGGACGCCATTCTCGAAAAGCACGGGCCGCTCACGGAATCCGAGTCCGCAGTCATGAAGACGCACCCGGAGATCGGCGTTGCGATTCTGAAGCGCGGCGGGCATTTCAAGCGCGAGCTGCTCGGCGTTCTCTACCACCACGAGCGGATGGATGGAAGTGGCTACCCGCATGGGCTGGTCTCGGACGCTATCCCCATAGAGGCCAGGATCGTGGCAGTCGCCGATACCTATGACGTGCTTACCACCGACCGGCCGTACCGTCAGGCCTGTGGCGGCAGAGAGGCGCGGCGCGTGGTTGAGGAAGAGGCCGGTACGCATCTCGATCCGCATGTGGTGGTCGCACTGATGCGCGCGCTCGACCGCCGGGAGAACGGCACTCCGGGCAATACTGTCGGTGCGAGGGCATTGCGTCGAGTGGCTGATGAAAGAAGCCCCGTGTCGAATCACCGAACCGCCTAGCGCTCCCGGTGCCGTCAGCGCGTGGCAGGGGGGTGCGCCGGGACCTGTCACGATTGAACCATGAAATTCGGCGTTGCGATTTTCCCCACCGATTACTCCATCTCGATGACCGAGCTCGCGCCGGCGGCCGAGCAGCTCGGCTTCGAATCCTTGTGGGTCGCCGAGCATTCGCACATTCCCACCAGCCGGCTGTCGGCGTGGCCTGGCGGGCAGGAGCTGCCCAAGCAGTACGCGCACACAATGGACCCGTTTATCGCCCTGACTGTCGCGGCACTGGCTTCCAAGACACTGCTCGTGGCCACCGGCATCTGCCTGGTTGTGCAGCGCGACACGATCCATACTGCGAAGCAGGTCGCCAGCCTCGACTCCATCTCGAACGGCAGGTTCCTGTTCGGCGTCGGCGCGGGTTGGAACCGCGAGGAGATGGAGGACCACGGGACCGACTTCAACACGCGTTTCCAGCTGATGCGTGAACGAGTGGAGGCGATGAAGGCGATCTGGACCCAGGACGCGGCCGAGTATCACGGGAAGCTCGTCAACTTCGGGCCGCTATGGTGCTGGCCGAAACCGGTCCAGAAACCACACCCGCCAGTCCTTCTCGGCGGCAGCGGGCCGAACGTCCTGAAAAGAGTGGTGGCCTATGCGGATGGTTGGATGCCCAACCGGGGTGCGGACCTCCCACGGATCCCCGAGCTCCAGGAGCTGGCTCGGGCGGCCGGGCGCGGCCCTCTGCCGGTCACCGTATACCCGAAGGCCGACTCAGTAGCCATCGAGCAAGCGGCTGAGGCGGGAGTCGAGCGGTGCATCTGGTATGTGCCACCCGACGGCCGCGACCAGGCGCTGCAGAAGCTCGAAGAGCTCGCGAAGCTGATCGCTAGGTTCGGCGAATAGCCGAACCGTTGGACCTCCCCGCTCCGCCGGGGAGGAAGGCCGGCCCTTAGGCTGGCCGGGTGGGGGCGATCAGTGCGCGAAAGTGTGCCGACCCGCGCAGCGACGCGAAGTCCTCATCCTCGGCGGCCGCAGCCTTGAGGTCCTCTCGCATCGCCAGGCTTTCGTCCAGCAGTGCGAGAGCCTCATCGCCGCGGTCCTGCCTGGCTCGAACCGCTGCCAGGTTGTATATGGCAGCCCCCAGGACGCGTGTCGGAGCCTCGGCGGCCCGCAGGTCGGACACTGTCTCCTCGGCCAGCCGGTCGCTGCGCCCCGCCTCTCCCCGCTCGAGAAATTGGTCAGCCAGGTGGATGCGCGGATGGAGGTAGCTGTTGCGAAGGATCGCTTCGCCGATGGTTTCCGCGATGTACCAGTTGAAAGGCCTGTCTCCCATGGTCTCCCACATCGCGATGATCGAGGTGAGCGCAGCCTCGGAGCGGGCTGCAGAGTCCGCGAGGGACACTCCGGCCGCGCCCACCATCTCCCCATCGTTGAGCTCGTCGATATTGCCGGGAGGGGCATTGACGGGTCGCTCTGCGGCCGCCTCAGTCAGCCCATTCCACAGGCGCTCGCGCCAATTGGCGATGTGAAACATGGTCATGCTCGGCGTCCAGCCCGAGGACGGCTCCGGCTTTCCCGTCATCTCCGCGACAAACGCCTTCTCGAGATCCCGCTGCTTCTGTAGCAAGGCAAGCACGTCCCTCACGTCCTGCCCTCCAGCAGGGTCTTGGGGATTGAATCCCATGTCCCTCCCTTGCGCCGGAAGGCAATGCCGGCCAGCATCTCGAGGACCACGCGGTTTGCGAGGAAGGCGGTGATCTCGGACGAGTCGTATGGAGGCGAGACTTCGACGACGTCGATGCCAACCACCGGAAGCTCGATCGCAATCCGCCGGACGGCATCGAGGGCCTGGCGAGCCGTGAAACCTCCAGGCTCAGGCGTGCCGGTGCCGGGGGCCATTCCCGGGTCCACTACATCGACGTCGAACGACACGAACACGCCATCGCAATCGTCGACGGCGATCGTGAAGGCCTCCTCGAGCACCGCATCAAGTCCGCGCCGTACGACCTCGTGCATCTCGAACGAGTGCATCTGGCGCTCGGCCATCCATTGAAGGGTTTCCGGCTCAGGCCAGTAGCCGCGGAGTCCGATCTGGATGAAGCGGTCGCCGCGGCAGGCACCCGACTCGATCAGCCGCCGCATCGGCAACCCATGGCCGACCAGGCTGCCGAACTGGGTGTTGCCGGTGTCGGCATGCGCGTCGAAGTGGATGACCGACACGCGGCCCCATCCCTTGGCGCGCGCGACACCGGTGACGTCGGGCCATGTGACCGTGTGATCACCGCCGAGGATCACAGGTATCGCGCCCGCTTCGGCGGCAATCCGCACCGCGTTCTCCAGGTTGTCGAGCGGCACACGGGCCTCAACGCCGGGCATCTCGATGTCTCCGGCATCGACCACCCGCAGGTCTCGCAGCGGGTCGACCCTCAGCGCCAGGTGCGGACGCGCAGAGTCGTGCGGGTTGTAGTCGGTGGTGCGGATCATCTTCGGACCGAATCGAGCGCCCGCACGGTACGAGGTCCCCGCGTCGTACGGCGTACCGATGATCACGACGTCAGCACCTTCGAAGCTCGAGGGCTCGTCGAGGTCGCATCGCTCCACGCCCAGGAATGTCACGTCCGGCCCGTACATGCCGCCGATGCGCGGCGTCAAAGGGCAGACTCTCGCGCCAGCCTTCGATTGCGCCAGCCTTGAATTGAAGCGAAGCTGATGGCGATGATGACGCCGGCCAGAAATATAAGGGAGCCGATGACGTTGACCTGGGGCGGCACTCCCAGGCGAGTCGCCCCGTAGACCCAGAGTGGAAATGTCTGCGTATTACCGGCCACGAAGCTCGTGATCACGTAGTCGTCCAGGCATAGCGCGAATGCGAGAAGAGCCGCAGCGAGGACGCCGGGAAAGATGATCGGCAGCGTCACCAGCATGAATGTCGCCCACGGCGATGCGCCGAGGTCCTGTGCCGATTCTTCGAGCGAGTTTTCGAAGCCGACCAGGCGGGATCGCACGGTGATGGCAACGAATGGAATCGAGAACATGACCTGGGCCAAAACGATGGTCACCGGCCCAAGAGGGACATTGCCGGCGACAAAGAGGGTGAGGAGGGCGGCGCCCATCACCACCTCTGAGGCGGCGATGTTCATGACCATGATTGCGTCCAGAAGCGCTTTGCCCCGGAAGCTGTACCGATGGGCGGCGAGAGCGATCATCGTGCCGAGGACGGTGGAGATGAGAGCCCCAATGGTCGCAGTCACCAATGATGTAGTTACAGCCGACGTCAGCGCCGTCACGCCGAACGGGTTCTCGAACCACTTGAGCGTGAAGCCCGACCAGACGATGTTCAACCTGCCATGGGTGTTGTTGAACCCGAACACGATCATGACGATGATGGGAGCGAACAGCCACAGGATCACAAGGTGGGCGTAAGCCGGGAGCACGAGGCCTTGGAGTCGGCGCCTCAATGTTGGGCCGGTCCTGGCGCGCGGTTGCTGTGGAACTGCCACCGCTCTAGACGCCAAGGTCAGCCTCCCATGATCTGTTCGGTGCCGAAGATGCGCTGGTAAATGATCAGGGTCGCCAGCAGGCCCAGCATGAACACGAATGCCAGCGCAGCTGCCAGCGGATAGTTGATGTTGACCTCGAACTGCGTCTCGATCACGCGCCCGACCATCGTCGTGCCGACGCCCCCGAGCAGGTCCTGGTTGACGTAATCGGCCACCGCAGGGATGCCGGTCAGGAGCACGCCGGCGAAGACGCCGGGGACGGACAGTGGAAAGATCACCCGCCGAAACACCTCGAACTTGCTGGCGAAGAGGTCCTGGGCCGCCTCGACCAGGCCGCGGTCGATCTTCTCCAAAGATGCATAAACCGGCAGAAGCATGAACGGAAAGAACGTGTAGGCGAGGCCCCCGGTCACCGCCACGGGCGTGGCGAGCACCCGAAAGTCGTTGGGCAGCAGGTTCAATGATTTGAGGGGTCCAAACAGCACGCCGTTGTCGCTCAGGATCGTCTCCCACGCCAGTGTCCGGATCACGAATGAGACAAAAAAGGGCAGCAGCACGGCCAGAAGGTAAGACGACTTACGCGGGCCGGCGTGGAACGCGATCCAGTAGGCGGCTGGGTAGGCGACCAGGAGCGCCACGATGGTCGCCGAGCCGCCGTACTCGACCGCGTGGAGATACTGCTCGGAGTAGAGGTTGAAGCCGCGTGAGTAGTTGCCGAAGTTCCAGGTGAAGTCGAAGCCGCTGATAAAGTCACCAGACTCCAGCGACGTGATTGCAAGCGTGGCGATGGGCAAAAGGAAGAAGAGCAGCATCCAGCCGCTCCCTGGAAGGATGAGCAGGTAAGGCGCCAGCGCCCGGCGCCAGCGGGAGCCGAGCCATGGTCGCCTCGCAGCGTGTTCGCCGACCGCCAACTGTTGGCTACTTGCCCCCGGTCCTGCTCATGCTTCGATCAGAGAACGACCGAGGTGAAGAGGTCCAGCCACTTGTTGGTCTCGTCCTTGTTGGCGAGCACCCGATAGTAGGACGTGTTTGCGAGCGTCTCTGCCGACGGGAATATCAGGGGGCTCTGGGCGAGCTGCTGGAGCAGCGGCTGGTCGGCCTTCTTAGCTGCAGCCGCGTCCTGCTGGATGAACTGCTGTGCGCTCGGGACGGGCGTGATGTATTCGATGGACTCGGCCATCGTGGCAGCGACCCTGGGCTGGTACACCCAGTTCATGTAGGTGATGGCATCGAGTGGGTGGGCGGCGCCCACTGGAATGGTCATGTTGTCGGTCCAGATAATCCCACCCTCCGAAGGGATGACGAACTTGAGGTCCTCGTTGCCTGCCGATAAGTTGGTCTGAAAGATGTCGCCAGACCACGCCATGCTGAGCCAGGTGTCGCCTTTGCTCAGCGCATCGATGTAGCTCTGGTCGTAGTACTTGCGAACGATCCCGGCGGCTCGTTGCGCTTTCAGCTTGTCGGCCGCTTTCTGCCAATCGCTGGGGGTCGACGTCTCAGGCTTGATTCCGATTCCACGCAAGGTCAGGTTGCCGAGGTCCTGGGTTTCGCTGAACATTCCCACCTTGCCGGCGAACTTGGGGTCGAAGAGATCGTTGAAGCTCGTGATGTCACGTCCTGTCAATTTCGGGTTGTAGCCGATGCCGGTGAATCCGGACTGCCAGGGGATCGTGAACTTGTTGCCGGGGTCGAAGCCGCGAGCCAGAAGCCTGGGCGCCGCGTTCTGGTTGAAATTGCCAAGCTTCGACGGGTCGAGCTCAGTAAGCCAGTTCTGCTCCATGTAGTTAGACAGGTAGATTCCGTTGGTGACGACGATGATGTCGTAGCCGATCGATTTTCCTAACAAGAGCTCGGGTGCAGCCTTGGCGAAGTAGGTGTTGTTGTCCAGGATTGGCTCGCTGTAGTTCACCTTGATGCCGGTCTCCTTGGTGAACTGCTCGAGGCTGGGATACGTGGTCTTCCCTTTGGAGTCCGTGCCCGTATCGATGTAAAGCGGCCAGTTCGCGAAGTCGAGCACGCCGGCCTTGGTTGCCTTGTCCCAAACCCAGTTCGTGTGCGCCACGGTTGCGGGCTTGCTGCCGATGCCGCAGGCGGCCATGAATGCCGCCATGCTCACAGCGCCGGCTCCCTGCAGGGCCGTACGCCTCGTTATGCGTTTCTGTGTCAACCCGCGCAGAAAGGACGGGTCCATGTAGTAGGGAACCTCTTTGTCGGTGCTCATTCCTCTCCTCTAATCGTGTGGTTTCGGCTGAGCGGACGATTCCGCCTCGCCGACGGGGATGACGAATGTGTGCTGAGGCGCCCAGGCGAGGCGAACCGCATCACCCGGCTTGGCGACGGCGCCCCCTGTGGAGTTCCTGTCGAACGCGGTCATCTCCCGTCCTTCGGCGGTCTGGAAGAAGTACTGAAAGCTCACCCCTGCGAACACGGCGCTCCGTAGGGTAGCCGGTACGACATTCTGGGTTGCGGGCGGCTCGGTGCCGACGGGGAAGACCTGGATCTTCTCAGGGCGAACGCCAACACGCAGAGATTCGCCATCCTTCCGGTCCCGCTCGATCGGGATCCGAATCCTGACGCCATTCGCCAGCTCGACCTGGCCCCACCCGCTATCGGTTCCACGATAGGTCCCTTCGAGAAGATTGGAAGCGCCCAGGAACTCGGCCACGAAGACAGTCGCCGGACGCTCGTAGACGTCCTCGGGTCGCCCGAGCTGCTCGATCTTCCCGTTGTTCATGACCGCGATGCGGTCGGAAATGGTCATCGCCTCTTCCTGGTCGTGGGTCACGAACACGAAGGTGATACCCACCTCCTTTTGAATCCGCTTCAGCTCCAGCTGCATCTGCTTGCGGAGCTTGAGGTCGAGCGCCCCGAGCGGCTCGTCGAGGAGAAGCACCTGCGGTCGGTTGACCAGCGCCCGAGCCAGTGCGACTCGCTGCTGCTGACCTCCGGAAAGCTGCGAACGCCGGCGCTTCCCGTAACCCGCCAGGCTCACCAGCTCCAGCGCCTCCACCACGCGGCGCTCGACCTCTTTGGCCGGCACCCTCTTCCGACGAAGGCCGAAGGCGACGTTGTCGTAGACGCTGAGGTGCGGGAACAGCCCGTAGGACTGGAAAACGGTGTTGACGTTTCGCTTGTACGCGGGGAGGTCCGTCACGTCCTGCCCATCGAGCCGAACCATTCCCTCGCTTGGCATCTCGAAACCTCCGATCAGGCGGAGGGTCGTGGTTTTGCCGCAGCCCGATGGTCCCAGCATGCTGAAGAACTCACCGCGGCGGATCTCCAACGTGAGCCTGTCGACCGCCACCACGGAGCCAAAGCGCTTGACCACCTGGTCGAGAAAGACGACCGAATCGCCGTCCGCCGTCCGCGCCTGTTCTGGCGCCGGCTCGCTCATCGATGTCGCACCGTTGGCCTCCTCGGGCTCGCATAGGTATTGCCGACAGGGACTGGCGACAGCGCCGAAGTACCCATAAGACCGGACCCGCGCGCGTGAGGCGGCGTGTCAGCGACCAATTCTGCATCTTGCAGAGGCGTGACAGCTACCCGCCAATAGGGCTGACCCCTAGCCGGTGTTCTGAAGACCGGCCGCCACGCCGTTGACTGTCAGAAGAAACAGCCTTTCCGCCAGCGCTCTCTCGCGCGCGCCGGATCCTTTGGCTCGGAGCGCGCGCAGCGCTCTGAGCTGCAGGTGGGAGAGCGCGTCCACATATGGGTTGCGGAGCTCGATTGCCCACGAAAGCACCCTCCGATCTTCCAGCAGTCGCTGGTGTCCAGTGACCGCAAGAACCTTCTCCTTGGTCAGCTCGTACTCGCGCAGCAGGAGCGCCGATAGGCTGGGGTTGGCCCCCAGGTCGAGGTAATGCTTCGCTATCTTCCGGTCCGTCTTGGCCAGGCTCATCTCGGCATTGTCGAGGAGCACGTTGAAGAGCGGCCACGAGGCGTATGCCTTCTTCAGCTCCTCGAGTGGCGCGGCCGCCAGGCCGCTTCCCAGGCCGTACCAGCCAGGCAGGTTGAGCCGCATCTGCGACCACGCGAACACCCACGGAATGGCGCGAAGATCGTCGATGTCTCGGCCGGCGTGCCGCCGGGCGGGTCGGGACGCGATGCGCAGCCGGCTCAACTCCTCGATCGGGCTCACACCTGCAAACCAGCTCGCAAATCCCTGGGCTTCGACGAGGGCAAGGTAGGCAGCGCGTGCCGCCCCGTCCACCTGTTGCGCGAGCCGCGCAAAGCGCTCTGCTGGAGGCCTCGCTCGCTTTCGGGCCGGCGGCGCCGAGGCCTCGAGCACTGCCGATGCCACCTGCTCGAGATGCCGGCGGGCAATCGCTTTGTTGCCGTACCTCGCAAAGATCACCTCGCCCTGCTCGGTGACCTTGAAGTGGCCGCCCACCGACCCGGGGGCCTGCGCGCGGACCGCTCGGTTGGCGGGGCCGCCGCCGCGACCCAGCGCCCCGCCCCGTCCATGGAAGAGCGTGAGGCGCAAGCCATGGCGTGCTGCCCATCGGGTCAGCTCCTCCTGCGCGCGATAAAGTGCCAAGGTAGCGGTGAGAGGGCCGACTTCTTTGGTCGAGTCGGAGTACCCGAGCATCACCTCAAGGCGCCGGCCGGAGCGGACGAGTCGACGGACGGGATTGAGCTTCAGCATCGCGTCCATCACCGAAGGCGACCCCCGAAGGTCGGCAACTGTTTCGAACAGCGGGATCACCTCGAGTGTCGGAGCGACGCCTCCGGTGGCATGGCCGGCCAACTCGTAGACGGCAGCGATGTCGTGCACATCGCGTGTGAAGCTCACGACGTATCGCCGGCAAGCCTCAGGGCCAAAATCCGCCTGCAGCGCGGCGATCGCCCCCAGTGTGTCGAGCACCTCAATGGTGGTCGCCGACCGCGTGGCGCCTGCGCGCACCTCGGCGAGCGCGTGCGCATGGATGAGGCTGTGCTGGCGCACCTCCAGCTCGGCGAGATGAAACCCGAATGTCTCGGCCTGCCAGATCAGGTGCTGCAGCTCGCCGTACGCCAGGCGGACAGCGCCCGCGGCCGCCAGCGACGATTGCACAGTCCTTAGGTCGTCGAGCAGGCTGGCCGCCCGCTCAAATTTCCGCCTCGCGTCCTTCATTCGTGTGGCTCGGATCCGGTCCGCGACATGAATCAGAAACTGTCGGTGCGGCTCGGATGGCGATCGCTTTTTGAGGTCGGCAAAGCGTTTCGGGTCGGCGGCGCGGAAGGCGGCAAGGCGCCGGCGCAACTTAGGGCTCGGGGGTGTCGTCGCCGCGTCGGCGGTGAGGGCACGGCCCACCCGATTGGTCGCGTTCTCCAGCGCAATCAGGACGTGCTCGGACTGGATCGGCAGCGTCGCGGCGGTCACCTCCGCGGTGATGTTGGCATTGCCGTCACGATCACCCCCGACCCAGCTTCCGAATCGGAGAAATGCCGGCGCGAGCGGGGGCCGCTGCCCCGAGTCGTTCGGGCCCAGAGCTCGGTCCAGCGCTCTATAGATCTCGGGCACAGCGAGGAACAGGGTCTCGTCGAAGACCGCCATGACCGAACGGACCTCGTCGAGGGGCTGCACCTGCGTCGCGCGCAGCTGCCCTGTCCGCCAGAGAATGTCCACCTCCTCGACGAGCCGCCGTCTGGCCTCGGAACGCTCGCTTTCGGAACGGGTCGGATCGTCGAGCCGGTCCAGCTGCTCGCCGGCTCGACGGATGGCGGTCACCACGGCTCGCCGTCGAGCCTCCGTGGGATGCGCGGTGAAGACGGGGTGCACCTCGAAGTCGGCAAGGATCCGCTTCAGGCGTCGCGCACCGTGGCGTGACCTCAGCTCGGCGACAGTTGCCGCCAGTGACTCAGGCATCGGCTTCGGCCCCTGGTCCCGCTCACGCAGGACTCTTGCGCGGTGATGCTCCTCGGCGAGGTTGGCGAGGTGGAAGTAGCACGCGAATGCCCGGGCGACAGCTGTCGCTCGGGACAGCGACCATGATGCAACCAGCTTCTCGGCCTGGCGTTCGTAAGCTGCCTCATCGCGCGCTCGGATCACCGAGCGTCTCAGAAGCTCGACGTCCCGCAGCAGCGCCGACCCGCCATATTCGGCGACGACCTGGCCGAGGATGTCCCCCAACATACGGATGTCGCGCCGAAGCGCAGGTGGTATTTCCTGACGGGCGGTGTCCCTACGGGTCAAGTTTTCCGGCTGGTCTTCGTGAGCTGGGCGTACTCGAACGAGTCGACGAGAGCCGCCAGCGACGCTTCGATGATGTTGCTCGAGCAACCCACCGTCGTCCAGCGCCGCAGTCCCCGCCCGGACTCGATGAGCACCCTCGTCGTTGCGGCAGTACCCGCGGCGCTGTCCAGGATGCGCACTTTGTAGTCGTGAAGGCCAACGCCTCTGAGGCTTGGAAAACGGGGGCTTAGCGCTTTGCGGAGCGCCGCATCCAGCGCGTTCACCGGACCGTTGCCAGACGCCGCCGTGTGATAGACCGTGCCGCCCACCTCGACCTTCACCGTCGCCTCCGCATGCACCGTGTCACCGTCCTTGCGCACCATCGTGGTGAAGTCAGCCACCTTCCACGGCGCCTCATAACCGGGCTGCAAGCGGCGCAGGAGCATCTCGAAAGAAGCATCGGCTGCTTCATATGAATAGCCCTGGTGCTCGAGCTCCTTGAGGTGCTGCACGAGCCATCTCGTGTGGGGGTCGTTGCGATCCAGCTCCAGACCGAACTCGCGGGCCTTCGCGAGGATGTTGCCCCGACCCGAAAGCTCGGAGACCAGGACGTGTGGCTCGTTGCCGACCAGGCCCGGGTCGATGTGCTGGTAGGCATCGCTGTGCTTCAGCACGGCGGCCACATGCTGGCCTCCTTTGTGGGCGAAGGCGCCGTATCCGACGTAAGGCTGCTGCAGGGGCAACTCGAGGTTCGCGATCTCGGCCACCGTTCGCGAGAGATCCGTGGACCGCGCGAGCGAGTCCGACTCGAGCGCCTCGATCCCCAGCTTGAGGACGAGGTTCGCGACGACCGAAACCAGGTTGGCGTTACCGCACCGCTCGCCGTATCCGTTGATCGTACCCTGCACCATGTCCGCTCCGGCGGCGACGCCCTCGAGCGTGTTGGCGACGGCCAGCTCGCAGTCGTTGTGGCAATGGATGCCGATGCCAACAGGCCCGTCGAGCTCGCCAAGCCCGCGGCGCATTGCCTCAACTCCTGCGCGAATCTCACGCGGGAGGCTGCCCCCGTTGGTGTCGCAGAGGACGACCCAGCTCGCGCCTGCGCGAGCCGCCTCGAGGCAAGCCTCGATCGCGTACTCGGCGTCCCTTGCGAAGCCGTCGAAGAAGTGCTCGGCGTCGAAGATGACCTCTTTGCCCAGCGCGATCCCATAAGCCACCGACTCTCGGATCATCGCGAGGTTCTCATTTGGTGTCGTTCCAAGCACTGCGCTCACCTGCCACGTGTCGCTCTTGCCGACCAGAGTCCATGTAGTCGCCCCGCTCTCGGCCAGCGCTTTGATGTTGGGATCGTCCTCGCACGTCCCGCCGGCGCGGCGGGTGGCGCCGAAAGCCGCCAACTTGGCGCGCTTCAGCGGGTGGGCCAGCAGGGTGGCGAAGAGTTCCTCGTCCTTCGGGTTCGACCCGGGGAAGCCGCCCTCCACGTAATCGAAGCCGAGCCCGTCCAGAGCGCGGGCGATGCGCACCTTGTCCGCTGCCGAAAAGGAGACGGCAGGGCCCTGGGCGCCGTCGCGCAGCGTGGTGTCGTACACCACGACGCGCCTCGCGGCGCCTTTGGTATGGGTGGATACGGCTGGTCTAGGCATAAAAAAACCTCCGGGCCTTTTGTGGCCGGGAGGTCCTGCGACGTCAGCGGAGTGCGCTTAAGTCTCACGACCTCCCCAGGCAATTCCGATGATCGCGACGCGCGACTTTGACATCGCAGCCAAGCCTAGAGCATTGCGGGCCGAGATAGCCTGGGTGCCGCCAACAAAATCTGATGGGTATTGTTGGGGCCAAACGAACAGGGTGCCTTCATTGGGAAGACCAACAAGGTGGCTGCGCAGTGTGAATCAACCGGGAGTTGGAGACGCGATGTATTCACTACCTCAGCGGGCGTTGGCCGAGTGTTTTGGAACAGCAGCACTGGTCCTCGTGGGACCGGGTTCGGTGATCGCGACCCTGACCCTTGCGGGCAAGGCAGTACCAGTGATGACAGAGTCCGACCTACTGGGTATCAGCTTTGCGTTCGGTTTCATCATCATGGCCCTCGTTTACGCCATCGGCAAGGTGTCTGGCTGTCACATCAACCCAGCAGTGACATTCGCCCTCGCCGTCACCAAACGAATGCCATGGAAGGACGTGCCTGTCTACTTGATCTCCCAATACATCGGAGCGGTGATCGGCGCCTTCGGCGTCTGGGGCGTATTCGGCGCAAACGCAGTGACCCTTGGCATGGGCCAGACTCATTTTGCGGCCGATGCCTCGACGAGCTACTACTTCCAGGCCGTGCTCGCCGAAGCGCTGGGGACAGGCCTGCTCATCTTCGCGATCCTCGGCGTCGTCGACTCCCGCTCGCCAGGGATGCTGGCCGGCATAGTGATCGGAGGCTCTGTGGTCGCGATCATCCTCGTGTTCAGTCCTGTGACCGGCGCCTCGCTTAATCCAGCACGTGCATTCGGCCCGGAGCTGGTGCAGGCAATAGCGGGAGGCGCCACTTTCTGGACCGAGTACGTCCCCGTCTATCTGGTCCCCGGCTTGGTGGGTGCGGCTGGCGCGGCATTCCTGTACGACTTCCTGGCCAATCCGAAGCTGGTTGAGGAACCGGTCATCGAAGCCGTAAGCCACGGCGACGCGATCACGGCAGATTCACGGCAACTGCCCTAGGACCAGTAATCTTCTGCGCGTGGCGGATGTTCTTGGGCTTCTCGTCGCAGCGCGAGACGAGCCGGGCGTGCTGTACCGCTTGTCGGAGACCATATTCCGCCACGGCGCGAACGTCACCTATGTAGCGGGCGGGGCGCATAGAGACAACGCCGCCGAGCTTCAGCTCGAGGTCGCCGGCGCACCCGACCCCCAGCGCTTGATTGCGGAGCTCGAAGGCCTGGAAGGCGTCACCAAGGTCAGCATCGTCCCCACCTTCGAACGCATCTATGGAAAGCGCGTGATCGTGATCGGTGGCGGCGCGCAGGTCGGCATGGTGGCGCAGGGCGCGATCTCGGAAGCAGACCGCCACAACATCCGCGGGGAGCGGATCTCGGTCGACACCATTCCGCTCGTCGGCGAGGATCAGCTCGCGGCTGCCGTTCGCGCAGTGGCCCGGTTGCATCGCGCACGAGCACTCGTCCTCGCCGGAGCCCTCATGGGCGGAGATATCAGCACCGCGGTCCGCGAGATAAGGGAAGTGGGAATCCTCGTCCTGTGCACGAACATGGCGGGCTCGGTGCCGGACGCAGCGGACCTGGTGGTCAGCGACCCGGTCGAAGCCGGTGTAATGGCGGTGATGCTGATCGCGGACACCGCGACCTTCTCCATCGAGCATGTCAGGGGCAAGCGCTTCTAATCACTCCATCGATCGCGTCCTGACGCCGACGTCCATGGACCCGGTCGCCGAGCCCACATAGATGCCACGGGTCGGCGCAGCGTCGCTGTAATCCCTGCCCACCGCCAGACGCACGTGGTTCTCCGAGGTGCGCACCGGGTGCGTGGCGTCAAAACCGACCCAACCCCGACTTGGCACCCAGCCCTCCGCCCACGCATGAGACGCGCTCGAGGAGCCGCCCCCATCAGGCGAATGGATGTAACCGCTCACGTAACGAGCGGGCACCCCCATGGCCCTGGCGGCGGCGATGAACAGGTGGGCGAAGTCCTGGCACACGCCCGCGCGCAGCGCGAGCACCTCATCGACTGCGCTGTACACGTCGGTCACTGCGCGGTCGTATGTGAACTCGCGGCTGATGGTCACCGTCAACGCATCAAGTGCCTCTTCCACATCGAGGCCGGAGCGCGGATCAGCAATCGGGAAGCGGGCCGCCAGCTCGCGCACGCCGTCCACGTCCTTCACAGGAGAGCGGAAGCGAAGGAAGTCGTGCACCAGCTCCTCGCCGGCGTCCTTGTCAGGCTCGAGCCCGGTCTCGACGACAGATCTGCTGGTGACGATCAGCCGCGTGTGCGGGCGCACAAGGTTGAAGTAATGCACGTGGTTGCCGTAGCCATCCAGATACGAACGCGGCTTGATTCCAGAGCTGACGTCCAGGTCGAACTCCAGGCAGCGCTGCCCGTTGCCGTCCATTGGACGCAAGCGCACCTCCATGACCGTTTCCGCAATCGGGCCGGAGTATTTGTAACGAGTGCTGTGAACTATCTCGAGCTTCACTGCTGCTGTTGTTGGGGCATCGCCCTTTCCTCGTCGCCGACCACGTTGCTCGGAACCTTGCTTGGATGGAAGTAAGCCTCGCGCATGGCCAGCTCGAGCTGCCGCAACATGCTTCTGCACTCGGTCTCGAACTCTCGTGGCTCGTCGGCGACCGCAGCCGCGGTCGTATCCATGAACA
The DNA here is from genome assembly GCA_003139695.1 of Candidatus Dormiibacterota bacterium. GTDB lineage: Bacteria > Chloroflexota > Dormibacteria > Dormibacterales > Dormibacteraceae > Palsa-872. Next base: position 240,341 of record PLJM01000017.1, read on the forward strand.
TCCCGTGCAACTTCGAGAGCAGGCGCTTGGGCTTCGAACGCCGACCGGGTCCGTCGATCCTTGACACCGAGTCGAGGGCGACCTGGGCCGAAAAGCGCGCCGATCGCGGCAGCGTCTGGTCGAGCAAAAGGCATTCGATCACGCGGTCGGGTGTGACGCCGCCGGAGTAGCGCGACTGGTACGACTCGAACGCAAAACAGGATTTGAGGACCGCGGACCATTCGAGGGCGTCCTCCGGCGCGTCAGCCAGCTCCGCGGACTTTCTGGTCACGATCGCCGTGACGTTGGCCGTGCGCTCGAGGAACTTCCCAAGACGGACGAAGTCGCGCGCCTCGTCGTGCTGCATCGTGTCCATGAGCAGGCCATCGACCAAACGGATCGTGAGCTGCACATCGGTGAGGAACGGATATAGGTCAGGCTGCCACGTGGGCTTTTGAACGCGCCAGTGCAGCGCGTTCACCTGCTCGTAGAGCTCGCTGGGCAGCGAGGGCCGCACCGCCTGTGCCGCCAGGCGTGCAGCGGCAACGCTCGCCCGTACCGACGGCCCCAACGTTCCCGTGATGACCACCTCGACCGCCTGGTCACGTCGGCTCGTGTCGCCGCCCGGCCAGCCGGCCAGGTCCATGAACCGAGTCCAGAACTCCGGACCGGGTTCATCCGTCCGGTCCAGGGACAGCGCCACGTGCACACCCAGGATCCGAGCTAGGTGGTCGGCTCGCTCCAGGTGTCTGCCCAGCAATGTCAGCGACGTTGCCGCCCGGCTAAGCATCCGCTCCCTCACCGTCGTCGGCCATGACCCACGTATCACGGCTGCCGCCGCCTTGCGAGCTGTTGACTATGAGGGAACCGTCCTTGAGAGCGACGCGCGTCAAGCCGCCCGGCGCGACGTAGATCTCAGGGCCGGTGAGCACGAATGGACGCAGGTCCTGGTGGGCACGTCGCAACCGGCCGTGGTCGAAGACGGGCTGCACCGACAGCGCGAGAATCGGTTGCGCGATGAACCTTCGCGGCCGCGCCTCGATGTGCCGTCGGAACTCCTCGCGCTGCTCCTTGGTCGATTCCGAGCCGATCAGCATCCCGTAGCCGCCCGATGAGTCGACGGTCTTGACTACCAGCTCTTCCAGGTGCTCGAGCACGAAACGGCGGTCCGTATCGATCGCGCACAGGTACGTCGGCACGTTGGGGAGAATGGGTTCCTCGTCGAGGTAGTACTTGATGATCTTTGGCACAAGCGCATAGACAGCCTTGTCGTCGGCGACGCCGTTGCCGAGGGCGTTGGCGATGGCGACGTTGCCCGCCCTGTACGCATTGACGAGCCCGGCGACTCCCACGAGGGACTCCTGCCGTCCGAAGATAGGGTCCAGCCAATCGTCGTCCAGACGCCGGTAGATGACGTGCACCGGCTTGAGGCCGCGAGTGGTGCGCATAAACACGTGGTCCTGGTCGACGACCAGGTCCGTGCCCTCGACGAGCTCGATGCCCATCTGCTTGGCGAGGTACAGGTGCTCGTAATAAGCGGAGTTGCTGATGCCAGGCGTGAGCAGCACCACCGTCGGGTCGTCGACGCCCTCGGGCGCGAGCCATCGTAGGTGGCGCAGCAGCTCGTGAACGTAGCCTTCGACCGGCCGCACGGGATACCCGGCAAACAGGTCAGGCAGCACCCGCTTCATGACGTACCGGTTGGCCAGCACGTAGGACACGCCCGAGGGTGTCCGCAGGTTGTCCTCCAGAACGTAGAAATCGCCTTTGCCGTCCCGCACGAGGTCGACGCCGGCGATGTGGCAGTGGATTCCGTGGGGCACCGCAAGACCTTCGATCTCCCTCAAGTACTGAGGGCTGGAGAGCACGGTCTCGGGCGGGACGGCCCCCTGGTGAAGGATCAGCTTGCGGCCGTAGACGTCGTCCAGGAAGAGATTCAAGGCCGCCAGACGCTGCTTCAGACCCGCCTCAAGGCGTCGCCAGGTCTGGGCCGAGATCACCCTCGGGATGATGTCGAAGGGAAAGACTTTGTCGGTCCCCAGGGCGTCCGGATACACAGCGAAGGTGATGCCGTGGTTTCGGAACATCTGCATCGCCAGGTCGTGGCGGCGGGAAAGCTCCTTCGCCCCGAGCCGGTTCAGCTGGTCGTACAGCATGCGGTAGCCAGGCCTGGGTTGGCCCGAAGGCGCAAGCATTTCGTCATAGAACCCGTTGGACTGGTAGTTGACACCAAGGGATTCGCTGGGGGCCACCGCTATAGTGTCGGCGCACCGATGTCAGGGAACACGATCAACTTGCGGGTCGGCTGTGAGTTTGCTTACGACGTGAGCGCCCCGACCACGGTGACCGTCCAGGTCCGGCCGCGCTCGGATGCCAGCCACAAGCTGGTCAGCGAGACGTGGTCGACGACGCCCCCTTTGCCGGTCGACGAGTACTCAGACGTGTACGGCAATCCCGTAAAACGGCTTGTCATGCCCACCGGTGATCTGCTCCTGCGCTACGACGCCATCTGCGCCGTCCCGGATGAGCCCGACCCGGACGGGATGGGGGCAGAGCAGCTTCCAGTGGAGCAGTTGCCAGGCCAGCTTCTGCACTTCACACTGCCCAGCCGGTACTGCCTCTCGGACGAGCTGATGAGCATGGCCTGGGAGCTGTTCGGTCAGACGCCGCCAGGTGGCGCGCGAGTGCAAGCGATCTGCGACTGGGTTCACGACAACATCAAGTTCAAGTACGGCACGAGTAATCCGCTGACCACGGCGGTCGACGTCTACAACAACCGTATCGGCGTCTGTCGCGACTTCGCCCACCTCGCGATCTCCTTCTGCCGCGCGATGAACATCCCGGCGCGGTACGTGTTCGGCTACCTCCCAGACCTGTATGTGCCGCTCGACCCGAACCCGATGGACTTCGCGGCCTGGATGGAGGTCTACCTTGGCGATCGCTGGTGGACGTTCGATCCGCGTAACAACACGCGGCGTGTCGGACGGGTGCTCATTGGAAGGGGCCGCGACGCCCTGGACGTGGCCATGCTGACCACCTTCGGACCCGCCACCTTCCGCTCGATGACCGTCTGGGCCGACGTGGCAGCGGAGGCCGCGTGATTCCGCTCCCAGGCGCCCCCATCGACTGGTCGTCCGCCCGCAAGGCGTCATACGAGATCACCCAGAGCTTTCGCTACGAGTACCCCGCACCGATTCGGGATCTCAGCCACCGGCTCGTCGTCATCCCGCCGGAGCGGTTTGGCGACCAGCGGCGGCTCCGCCACAGGGTGTCGGCCGGAGTCGACGGAGTGCGGTTCGAGAACCAGCAGGATCGGTTCGGCAACGTGATCGTCAATGCCTTTGCCCCGCGCGTGAGCACGGCCATCGAGTTTCTCGCCGAAGTCACCGTCGAGCGCAGCTCGCACCAGCCGAACCGCTTGCCCGCCGGCTGGGCGATGCAGAGTTACCTCTTCGAGCCAACTCCGCTCACTACCGCTGATGCCCGGATAGAAAGGGCGGCCGACGAACTCGCTGAATCCGCTGATTGGGGCCTGCCTCTTGCCGACCGGATCAACGACTGGGTTTACCAGTCCATGCACTACAAGGGCGGCATCACCGGCGTGCGCACCACTGCCGCCGAGGCGCTCGCCCAGGGTTATGGGGTCTGCCAGGACTATGCCCACATCATGCTTGCCGCCTGCCGCTCCGCCGAGCTGCCTGCCCGTTATGTCTCCGGGCACCTTGTCGGGCAGGGCGGAACGCATGCGTGGGTGGAGGTCGTCCTGCCGGTGGGCGATGGCAGCGGAGATGCCATCGCGTGGACGTTCGATCCCACTCATGCCAGCAGGGGCGGCCTGGACTACGTGACGATCGCGGTCGGAGCCGATTATTCGGACGTGGCGCCGACATCCGGGTCTTACATCTCGCGCGTGGCCGGCCGCCTGGTGACGCACAAGCGGGTAACCCTCACCGACGTGGAGTACGCGATCTAAATATGAGAAAGGACCAGTCGGTCCTCTCTCATCGCCAGGCGCTTCGCGCGTGGCTGCTCTCTCTCCCGGGATTGGATCAAATTACGAACTAGTTCTTCCCTGCCACGTCGGGTGACAACAAGACAAAGTCATGGCCGGGGGGACCCGGCCAACCCTGCCACGCTAGCTCGAGGTTGGCTCGGCTATGCCCGGTTGCGATTTAGAGCTTGAGTCTTATCTAATCCATTCCATACAACAGGCTTATATATCGCTACATATGGGCCGGCCGAGGATTCTCATCGTCGATGACGACTGCGCGCAGCCTTTTCGTCAGCCTACTCGAGCCCGACTGCGAGTACTGGTGGCTGACGTCCGGCGTCGCCTGAGCGCTTCGTCGGCGTCAGCTGTCGTCACCTGAGGGCGCCGGAAGTTTCGCAGCGCGAACCTGTCGCACGCGGTCTCGGCTGAGGATCGCTTGCCGAGCGCCTCGTAAAGGTACCAGTGCATCCACTCATGGCAGTAAAGGAACCGGAGAACTTCTCGCCTGAGCCGGAAAGACACCGTCTCGGACGCCCACGCAAAGCGCATTCCGGGCCCGCGCTTGCGCCGCGCGGCGAAGATGACAGGCTCCTTGAAAGGCCGGAAAGGCACTGGTACCTGGAGCACGATCCGGTGCTCCTCGAACTCGCATCGGGCGGCGAGATGCGGTCGCGTGCGGTAGCGGAGCGGCTTGACGACGACCTCGTAGTCCCCGGCACGGGGAAGCCCATCGAGGATGCGCCTCGCTTCGGCGTCTGACAGGCCCGTCAACTCGCTCTGGACGACCATTGCCAAAGATTATGCGAGGCATCCCTGGCTGCCAAGATGCCCATGTGCGCATGAGGCGGGTTGGTTGGGTCGTCGCTTGGTTCGCGTCCCTGACCCTGGCGCTCGGGGCCTGTGTTGGGTGCACGACGTCCGGTCCCACGCCATCGAAGCCGGTGACGGGCGGCTCCGTGACGATCGCCAACGAGACGGGTGCACTTTGGCAATGCGATTTCAACCCGTATAAGTCGCCAATGAACGGCCAGTCGTTCGGCATTCTTTACGAACCGCTGGTTTACGACAACCTTCTCAACGACACGAGGACACCATGGCTCGCCAATGATTACTCGTGGAGCGCCGACGCGAGGACGCTCACCTTCACCATCCGCCATGGGGTGCAATGGAGCGACGGTCAGGCGTTCACTGCAGCCGACGTTGTGTTCACGTTCAATCTCTTGAACGAACACCCGGAACTTGATCTAATGTCGGACTGGCGGGTGCTGTCCAGCGTCAAGCAAGAGGGCGCGGACAAGGTGATCATGGCCTTCAGGCAGCCTGCTGTGCCGAGCTTCTACCAGGTCGCCAGCCAGACCCCGATAGTTCCGCAACACATCTGGTCCGGCTACGCGACACCCGCGACACAGGTGGTCAAAGCTCCGGTCGGTACCGGGCCTTTCACGATGAGCGAGTGCACAGGGCAGAACATCAGATACAGCCGGAACCCGACCTACTGGCAGAAAGGGGTGCCATATCTCGACACAGTCAACTACCCGGCTTTCGTCGACAACGATCCGGCGAACCTGTCCGTGGCGACAGGCCAGGCGCAGTGGGGCGGCCAGTTCATCCCCAACATCGACACCTATTACGGTGCGAGGGACCCTACACACAACAAGTACTGGTTCCCGCCGATCAACAACATCAACATCTGGTTCAACGTCAAGAGGTCGCCATTTAACAACAAGCTGGTGCGTCAGGCCTTTGCGTATGCAATCGACCGTGGCAGCGTCTCCCGGATAGGCGAGTACGGCTACGAGCCGCCCGGCAACCAGACCGGCGTCCTGTCGCCCACCTTCGACAGCTGGATCGACCATGGGCAGGCGGCGAAGTACAACTACAAATTCGATCAGGCGAAGGCCGCCGGCCTCCTACAGCAGGCGGGCTATACGAAGGGCAGCTCTGGGATCTACCAGGACTCGTCTGGCAAGAAGCTTTCGTTCTCAATCATCGACCTCGCCGGCTACACGGACTGGGTCGCGTCGGTGCAGGCGATCCAGGACAACCTCAAGCAGCTCGGCATCGAGCTAAAGGCTCAAAACCTCGACAGCAGCACGTATTTCGACAAGCTCTTCACCGGTAACTTCGACCTTGCGTACGGCTCGCTCAACACATCTCCCGGGCCGACGCCTTACTACGAGCTTCGCAACACACTGGACAGCGCGACCACGGCCGCGCTCGGAGCCACGGCGGCAGGTGACTATGGCCGGTACAACAACCCCGCAGCTGACACCCTGTTCGACCAGTTCGGCGCCACCACCGACTCCGGCAAGCAGCACGACCTGATCGAGCAGGTCGAGGCGATCATGCTGGAGGACGTTCCGGTCATCCCGATCACGGAGGGCGTGGCCTGGTACGAGTATTCGACTCTGGATTTAGGCGGTTGGCCAACCGCGGCGGATCCATATGCGGCCCCGGCACCCTGGAACCTGCCCGACTGGGAGGTGGTGCTCATCCACCTCCACAAGACGCGCTAGGCGGACCGCACCAGAAAGATGTCGAACTCGAGCAGCAGCGTCGAATCCACTGTGACGAAGGGCATCTGCGGAGGCGACACCCCGTAATCGGTCATCGAGATCGAGGTGCTGCCCGCGATCTCCGCCTTGCCGCCGACGAGTTGAGCCTTCGCCTTGATGGTTACGTCTTTGGTGACACCGTGAATCGTCAGCTTGCCCGTGACGCTCACGTCAACCGCCTGGTTCGTAATCCCGCCGGGGACCGATGCTGACGTGGCGGCGAAAGTCGCGGTCGGAAACTGCTGCACGTCGAGCTGGCGATTGACGACGCCGTCCCGCTGTGTCACGTCTCGTCCGGCGACCGTGTCGACGCTGTGCAGGCTCGTGAGGTCTGCGGTGAATGTCAGCGAGCTCACCTGGTAACCAGTCGAGTCGCCGCTCACAGTCAGGCCACCGCTCACTGTCGATGTACGCGCCACCGCCTGGTGTTTGGAAGATTGGCCCACGAAGAGCTCGTTGATGCGGTAGCCCGCGAGCGAACCGGTGGTGACGGTCCAGCTGCCGGTCAGCGAGGCGGTCGCCGCTGGCGTCACCGTTGGACTCGTTGCTGCGATGGGGGTCGCGCTCAAACCGAGCTGCGCCGGCGCTGATCGAAGTCCGGAGAAGTAATAGACATAGCCGGCCCCACCAGCCAGGGCGACCACGGCCACGACGGCCCCGATGACGACCAGGCTCCGCGTCTTCATCTAAAGAGCATCGAGGTAACCTGGGTCATGTCGGAAGCATGGGAAATCACCGTGGGAGGTCGCTGGGAAATCTCTGTGAGTCTGTTGTGAGGGCAATTTGACCGCAAGGCGGGGCGGCGTTTCACCGGCCGCCGCCCTGCGGTGTAAGGACGCCTAGGGGACTGTCGGGCGGATGCCGGCGTTTTCCTGAGCTTCACGCGCGGCGCTTTCGCCGGCCTCGTGGGCCGGGGTCTCATTGGATACGAATGGGGCGTTGGCTGCGGGTGTCGGCGTGGCGGCTGTGAGTGATGCGGTTGTGGCCGCGGCGGCGCCGATCGTCGTGGCCCCATACATGACTGCTCCGATCACGCCTCCTATCAGCATCGAGCCTGCAATTGCAGCCGCTGCCACTGTCTTTCGAACTCCGTTCATTTCGTCGTCTCCTTCAGTTTTCATTCGCTCATGAGCGTTGGTACCGAGACTGACGACCAAGCCTCAGCACGCAGTGTGGGTCGACTGTGAGTTTGCCGAGAGCGAAACGAGGTTCGCGTCGCCCACTCGCCCCGGATCAGCCTCGCCGGCCTCGCTCCGTGCTCGTCGCCACCGCCATGAGGCCGCTGAGGACGCCCCCCTCGAACAGCCCGTAAAAGATCGAGCGCGGGACCGGCTGGCTGAAAGCGCCGACGTTGATCAGGAAGGTGAGCATGGCAAAGATCGGAAACGAGATCGCGAGCTGTACCCACGTCTCCAAACCCTCCCACCAAACCACCAGGCGTGGGGGCGGCTGCGGTCCCTGCTTCACCGTCGATTCCCTCCTTTATCTATTGCCGACTACCTTGGAGCTTATGCGTGGCGGCGGCCGCTTGACCAACCTGGCGCTTCTGTGCCTCCTGGCCCTGGCCTTCGCCAGCGGGTGGGTGGCCTTCGAGCTCAGCGGCCAGCCGGCCCGCGCGACTCTCGTCATTCATGCCGCGGCCGGCGTGGCGATTGTCCTGCTGGTGCCATGGAAAGCACTGGTCGCCCGGCGCGGGCTGCGCCGGCCGCGCCGCCTTCGATGGGCGTCCCTCGTGCTCGCGCTCGGGGTGGTCGTATCTCTCGTGTTCGGCTTCGTCCACAGCTTCGGGCACCCTGATATCGGCTACCTCACGGCCATCGACTTCCACGTCGGCGCTGCAATTTGCGTCCTGCCCTTCGTCATCTGGCATGTCCTGGCCCGTCCCGCGAAGCTCCGCCGCGCCGACTTGAGCCGCCGGAATTTCTTGAAGGGCGCAGCGCTCATCGGCGCCTCGCTCCTCGGAGTGGTGGCGCTGCCGGCCGCGCGGCGGGCGCCGACCGGGTCGTACAAGTCGGCGAGCGCAGTCCCGACGCAGTGGATGTTCGACAGCACGCCTGCTGTCGACACCAGCCAGTGGCGGCTTGCGGCGGGCGGTCGCCAGTGGAGCTATGACGATCTCAATCAGTTCGACGATCGGGTGACGGCGGTGCTCGACTGCACTGGCGGCTGGTACTCGGAGCAGGAGTGGGCGGGGGTCTGGCTGAACCGCTTGTTGCCGCCAAGGGCGGGCGGTACCTCGAGCGTCTACGTCCGGTCGGTGACGGGCTACGGCCGGCGCTTTGACATCAGTGAAGCGCCGCGGCTGCTCCTTGCGACCCGCCTTGACGGAGCCACGCTGGAATCGGGTCACGGCTTCCCGGTAAGGCTCGTGGCGCCGGGCCGGCGCGGCTTTGCCTGGGTCAAGTGGGTCGCGTCCGTTGAGACCGACACGGCACCATGGTGGTGGCAGCCACCCTTCCCATTACAGTGATCGCCGTGCCGGGACTGTTTGAAGAGGCGAAGCAGCAGGTTCATGGCGCGCTTGGAGGCAAGGTCGCTGTCGTCACCGGCGGCGGGAGCGGGGTCGGCAAAGCCATCGCGAAAGCGCTTGCCCGCCAGGGAGCCAACCTCGTGGTCGCAGACTTCGACACGCCTCGGATGGAAAAGACAGTCGAGGACGTGCTGAAGCTCGGCACCTGCGAATCGGCGATCGCCCTGTCGACCGATATTCGCAGCGACACATCCGTGCGCGCTTTGGTCCGCGATTCCATCAAGGCGATGGGCAAGGTCGACATCCTGGTCAACGCCGCGGGAGTGCTTCTGCAGGGCAAGCTCGACAAGATATCCACGCATGACTGGACCTGGATGCTCGAGACCAACCTTCTCGGACCAGTGCGCACTGTCACGAACTTCCTGCCCCACATGACCGAACGCGGATCGGGCCACCTCGTCAACGCCGTTTCGTACGGAGGCCTCCTGCCCGGCGATACGATGACGATCCCATACGACAGTGGCCACGCCGCCCTCGCCGCTTTCACCGAAGGCCTGGCCCGCCAGCTCAAGGGCAGCGGCGTGTTCGTCTCCCTGTACTGTCCGGGCTCGAAGAGCCCGCGCATCGGCCAGAACACAAGGTCGCGTGGCATCGGCCGGTGGCTGGGCGACGCTGACCAGCCAGAAGATGGATCGCGACTTCTGGACCCGCTGGTGACCGGGCTCATCGAGTCGATGCACCATCCTCGATTCCTGATCCTCGGCAACGCGGACGATTGGCCGTCGCTGCAGAGCCGGTGGGACCACATTGACGTCGCTCAATCAGAGGGGAGCGGGGAAAAGGTCATCCAGCCCTCGTGATCTTTCCGGCCTTTGGTAACGACCTGCTATCCAGCATCGGCATCTGCGTTGGAGCGGCCGCGTTGCTCGCGCTTGTCGGCTGGCGCCTGCGGCAGCCGCTGATCCTCGCCTACCTGGTGACCGGAGTGGTCATTGGTCCAAACGTCCTCAATTTCGTCAAGGACCAGGCCAGCATCCAGACCGTCGCCGAGATCGGGCTGATCCTCTTGCTTTTCATCATCGGGCTCGAGATCGACCTGAAGAAGCTGGCCACAGCCGGCGCGCCTGTCCTCCTGACCGGGGCTCTGCAGGTGCCGATATGCATCGCGCTCGGGTGGGGTTTCTTCTACCTGATCGGCGTGCGCAACACGCAGGGCGATTACTCGCTGCTGTACCTCGCCGCCTGCATGAGCCTCTCGAGCACGCTGGTCGTCGTCAAGCTGCTCTACGACAAGTTCGAGCTGGACACGCTGCCCGGAAGGGTCACTCTCGGCGTCCTGGTGATCCAGGACCTGTGGGCCGTGGGGATGCTTGCAGTGCAGCCCAACCTTGCCAATCCAAATTTCTTTCCCCTCGCGTTCTCGCTCTTGAAGGGTGCGCTCCTGGTCGTCGGGGCGTTGAACATCTCGAAGTACATCCTCCCGCACCTGTTCCGCGCGGTGGCCAAGGCGCCCGAGCTGGTGCTGGTCAGCGCCCTGGCATGGTGTTTCTTCCTGGCCGGCGTCGCGCAAGCGATCGGTTTGTCGCGCGAGATGGGCGCGCTCATAGCCGGCGTCAGCCTCTCGACCTTCCCCTACAACCTGGACGTCATGGCCAAAGCGGTAAGCATCCGCGACTTCTTCGTCACGCTGTTCTTCGTCGCGCTTGGGATGCAGATCCCGGTGCCCAGCCTCGAGGATCACGCCGCCCTGACCCATTTCGCAGGACTCCTCGGGCTTTCGCTTGCGGCCTCAGCTTTCGTGATTGTGAGCCGGCTGTCGGTGGTGCCCATCCTCTACGGCCTGCGCATGGGTCACCGCGCCAGCCTGCTTCCCGCGATCAACCTGGCCCAGGTGAGCGAGTTTTCGATCGTCATCGCCTCTCTCGGGCTGACGACGCAGCCTCATCCCCAGATCACCACAGACGTCGTGACGGTGGTGATCATCACGTTTGCCCTTACGGCCGTCGTTTCGACGTACATGATCAACTCGAGCCACGCCGTCCAGAAGGTCTTGAGCCGCGCGCTCAAGATACTTCGCGTCAAGGACCTCGACTCGGCAACTGATGCCGAGCCAAAGCCTGAGGGCCGCCAGGAGAGGGTGGTCTTCCTTGGTTTCTTCAGAGACGCGAGCTCGATCCTCCATGAGTTCGAGCACGCAGGTGACAGCGACGCGGATAAGGAGTTTCTCAGCAAGATCCTCGTTATCGACTTCAACCCGAGCGTGATGCGCGAGCTTCGCAATCGAAAGGTCAGCTGCATCTATGGGGACATCGCTCATGCGGACACCCTTCGGCACGCAGGAATCCAGGACGCAGAGCTTGTAGTTTCCAGCATCACCGACGACATCCTGCGAGGGACCAACAACCTGAGGATGCTCAAGAACATCAGAGCCGCATGCCCGAAGGCCCGCGTGATGCTCACCAGCGAGCACATACCGCAGGCTCTCAGCTTTTATGCAGCGGGAGCCGATCTCGTGTACCTGCCGAGGCTGCATTCGGCGCCACAAATCGCGGCGATGCTAAAGCAGGGCCTCGAAGAGGGCTTCGACAAGATCCGCGCCGCGGAGATCGAGCGCCTGCAACAGCGCCGTGAAGTTCTCGCCTGACGCGTGACGCGAATCCTCGCGATCGCCGACGAGGTTGACGAAGGGCTTTACACCGACAAGCTCTTGCGACTCCGTCCCGACCTCGTGGTTTCCTGCGGCGACCTTCCCTTTGACTATCTCGAGTACGTAGTCAGCCGGCTCGACGTTCCCCTTGTCTATGTACCGGGCAACCACGACCCCGAGGTGCGATCAGGGGATCCAACCTGGGCTCCCCTGCGAACCGAGAAACCACAATCGGGGCCCCAGGGTTGCGACAACGCCGATGGCCGGGTCGTCGTCGCCGCTGGACTGCGCATCGCGGGACTTGGGGGCTCCATGCGGTACAAGCCCGGCCCGAATCAGTACACCGACGCGGAGATGCGCTGGCGGGCGCTGAGCCTCGAGATGCGCATCAGGCTCAACCCAGCCCGAGGGGCCCGGAAATTGGACGTGTTGCTGACGCACGCTCCGCCGCTAGGCTGGGGCGCCCCCGACGATCTGGCTCACCGGGGTTTTGCAGGGTTCGTGAGGCTGGTCAAGGACCTGACTCCAAAGCTGTTCATTCATGGCCATGTGCATCCATACGGCCGCGCGCAGGTGGAGCTCAAGCTGGCAGGCACACAGATCATCAACGCGGTGCCTCTGCGGCTGATCGACCTCTAGAGAGGGAGGCGGCGGCCGGCGCCCTCAGCCAGCGCGCGGGCGTAGACCAGGCTCGCTGTCGCCGCGTCCTCGACTGCATGGCCGGTGGACTTGTAAATGGTGAGGTCGCGGTCGGAGGTCCGGCCAGGTTTCGTGCCCGCCAGCACCTCGCCGACCTCGGTGATAGCGCTCGCATCGAGACCCTGTAACTCGTGAGCACCGGCCGGAGGTGCGTTGGTGGCGGCGCCTCGCCATTCGACGAACACCTTGCCTGCGGCCACCGTCTCGGGGTCCAGCTCCGGCCCGAAGGTTCCGCCCACGGAGCTGACGTGAGCGCCTTGCTTCAGCCACTCGCGCCTGATCACCGGCTCTCGCGCGTCGGTACAGCACGCAACCACGTCCGCACCGCGCACGGCCTCCTCGAAGGAGGCCGCGACCCGCGCATTCGGATGCCGGGCCGCCAGAGTGGCCGCCTTGGCCTGGTCCCGAGATGCCAGGCGGATCTCCGTGAAGTCACGCACGTGCGTGAACGTGTCAAGGTGCGAACCGCCCTGCACGCCGGCGCCAAGGATGGCGAGCACTCTCGAGTCAGTACGTGAGAGCGCGCGCGTGGCGACCGCGGCGGCGCCCCCGGTGCGAATAGCCGTGATGTGGGTGCCATCCATCACGGCGAGCGGCGTCCCATCCTTCTCATCGAAAAGCGCGATCAGCGCTTGATGGCTTGGGACTCCTTGCCCGTGATTGCCGGGGAACACCGATACGAGCTTCACCTCCAATGCGACGCCAGGCACGTACCCCGCCATGACCCCCATCAATCCATCCGGCGCCTGCGCTGCGGTTCGCGGTGGGACTGACGTGACCCCGGAGGAGAAGAGCACCAACGCTTGCCCGATCGCCTCGAGCATTGCGTCCACGTCGAGCAAATCTTCGACGTCGGACTGGCTCAGGTAGAGAAGCTCGCGCACCACTGGGCATGATATTCCCGCGGTGAAGGTCTTTTTGCGCAACGGAAAGCTGCTCACTCTGATGCTCGGGCACCTGACCGTGGACAGCTACGTGGGTGTCATTCCGGTGCTGTATCCGATCCTGATCGGCCGTTTCCGGCTGAGCCTGGCGACGGTCGGCCTCGTGAGCCTCGCGTACAGCGGCACGGCGGCAATCTCACAGCCTCTGTTCGGCGTGATCGCCGATCGTTACGGCACCAGGCTGACCGGCGTCGCCCTCGCGTGGACCGCGCTCACGTTTGCGCTCATCGGGTTCGTGCAGTCTTTCCCATTGCTGTTGGCGATCGCGTGTGCCTCTGGCCTCGGTTCAGGCGCGTTCCATCCATTCGGGGCGCTCGACGTGCGTGCTCTGCTGCCGGCCTGGAGGCGCAGCTTCGGAATGTCGGTCTACGTGACCGCCGGCACCGTCGGGGTAGCCCTCGGCCCGCTCATCGGGATCGCGCTGTTCGGAGCTCTGGGGGTTCGCGGCACCGGCGTGCTGATTATCCCGGGCGTCGTTACGGGCGCCTACCTCTTATGGAGGATGCGCTCGTCCGTGCCGCAGGTCGCGCGCCGCGGCGCGGCGGGTGTCGCGGGGCAGGCGATCCCCGTGTTCGCCCTGGCCATGGTCATCGGCGTGATGATGTCCCGCAGTTGGACTGTCAACGTCTTTCAGTCATTCACCCCGACCTGGTACGCGCAGATGGGATACGGCCCAAGTTTCTACGGCCCCCTCGCCACCACCCTGGTGCTCGCAAGCGCTGTCGGCACCGTCGGCTGTGGATCGCTTGCCGATCGCTTCGGCCGCCGAACCGTAATACTCGCCACCCTCGTGCTGAGCGCGCCCGCGGTCCTGCTGTACACATTGTTCCCGGGCCCGTGGGCATTCCTGAGCGCCATCCTCATCGGCGTGCTTGCCGCCTCAACCGCGCCCTTGATGCTGCTCATGGCGCAGCAGCTGATGGCGGCACGGGCCGGCCTTGCGTCCGGCCTGGTCATGGGCCTTGGCTTTGTAACCGGAGCCCTCGGCGTGCCCATCAATGGCGCCATTGCCGACCACATCGGGCTGCAGAAATCGCTGATGACCCACGTCATCCTCGTGCTCGCGACGATAGCAATTGCCTGGTTCCTGCCCCGCGAGGACGAGATGGAGCGCATCGCCGCCAGCCAGCGGGAGGTTCCAGCCGCGGTCACTCCATGACAATGGGTACCGTGCTCACCACCAGCGGCCAGATGGAGATCGTGGTCCACGATGATGCCGCGGCCATGGCCGGCCTGTTCGAGCTGCCTGTTGCCAAGAGGCTCGGCGCCCTCGCGGCGATGCGGGGCGTCTCCGAGTTCGATGAGCCGGCCATGAAGCAGCTGAAGCAGATCCACGAGCAAGGTGACGGCTTCAGGGTTGGAGTCGACGATCCGCGCTACCCCGCGGCGTTGAAGCGCCTGGTCGACGCGGATGCCTGGGGGCAGCTCAAACGCGACCTCGCACGCGCCTGGGAGTATCAGCAGTCGGTGTTGCCCGGTATTCACCATGCCGAGACCGTAGACGTGGTGCTCACGCTGGGAAATCCCGATGACCCGGTATTCATCGAAAGTACAAAGGGCTATTACGGGATGGGGTCGGTCCCCGGTCGCATCTGGATGGTGGCCTGGCCGACCGACTACAACGCGTCGAGGATCGGCGCTTGCGGAGTTCATGAGCTGGCACACAACATTCGAACCCCCAACGTCGGGGGCCACTTCGACCTCGAGCAGTGGGTGATCCAAGAGGGCCTCGCCGAGGTCTTCACGGTCGAGGTGTGCGGGCCCGATTCGACCGGGGGGTGGTATGCCCCGGTCACCGGCAAGCTGCTCGATTCGACCTGGCACAAGGTCACCGAGGCTTTTGGGACCGGTCACTCCTTCCCAGACTGGACCCCGTACGTCCTGGGCGATGAGGTGGCAGGGCGCATGGGGTTGCGGCCGGTGGGCGTGCCGCATATGGGTGGCTATGCGGTCGGACGGGCGATCGTCGAACGTTATCTCGCCGCCACAGGCTTGAAGGCGGCACAAGCGATCGTTCGACCCACGGCCGAAATCCTGGCCGGCGCTGGGTTGGCGCCTAAGGGGAAGCCCTGAGCGAGCGCGTGGCCGGCAACGTGTACGAGGCGGCAGGCGGCGAGGCGACTTTCCGTCTGCTGGTGGCGCGCTTCTACGCCCGGGTCGAGGACGACCCGCTGCTGCGGCCGTTGTATCCCGATGAGGATCTTGCCGGCGCGACCGAGCACCTCGCGCTCTTCTTGATCCAGTACTGGGGTGGACCTTCGACCTACAACGAGGAACGCGGGCATCCACGTCTGCGAATGAGGCATCAGCCTTTCGCGATCGGGCAGGCCGAGCGTGACGCGTGGATGGGGCATATGAAGGCTGCAGTCGAATCGCTGGAGCTCATCCCAGCGGTGCGCAAAGCGTTGATCGACTACTTCGAGACCGCTTCCACAGCGATGATCAACCAGCCTGCTCCGCGCTGACCGGCGCGACCGCCGGGCCCGGCGCGGGCGTCGCGTTGGGCTCCGGCTTCACCAGGTCCTGGGTGATGGGGATCGCGCTTTCCAGCTCGATGGCCAGAGTGTGCCCCGAAGCCTTGGCGCGCCGCAGCGCAGCCCTCAGCCGGGGAATCTCGGCTCGCAGCGGTTGTTCGACCCAGTCGAAAGCGATGACGCGCTCGTTCACCTCCCAGAACAAGCCGTTCTGCATCGATTCCATGCGGTCGAGGGCCGCGTCCACGAACTCAGGCGGAGCGGCGGCGATGCCTTCGACCAGGATGTGCGCGATGTCCTTCTGGTCAGCGGCCATGGCCCAGAACGTGAGCTTGGCCACGCCCTTGAACAGTCCGTTGAGTCCGATCGGCCGGGCGTTCGGGATGAGGTCCAGCAGGTTCCGGACCATCAGCAGTGCGAGGCGGTGCGTCACCTGCGGGTCCCGGCCCCTTGCCTCGATCGCGAGGTCGGCGACATCCTCGGCGGCGGCGCCAAAGATCGCCGGCATGCCCGCCTCGTCGAAGTGGCGGCCGTAACGGAGCAGGTGAGCGGCGGATTCCACCGCCAGGTCCGGGCGCCATTCGAGGCAGCCGATAGCGAGCCTGCGGTACTCGTTCATGATCGCCGACGCAAAGGTGGGGGCAGATCGATTGATGGCTGCGCGAAGGTACGTGTTGAAGAAGCGGATGCACAGTTCGGCGACCTCCTTGTCGCCGACTTCGATGGCGGCCACACCAACATTGCGCGTGGCGACTGCGATCGCGTGCACTGCCTCTTTCCTGTGCACGGGAGCGAGGCCGATCATGTCGACGAAGCTGGACATGATCGTGTACGTGAACCAGGTGCCTGCACGATTCACCTCAGCAAGGATCTGGTCTGACGCTCCCGGCATCTCGGCATGGCCGACCTTGAACCAGTCGGAATTGATGTCTTTCCTGATGGGGAAGTAGTCGTCGGCGATGAGCTGTCCTAGCACCTCGATGCTCAGCACGCAGATCGGCACATCGCCCAGCTGAATCGATCCGAACGCGATGTCGGTGATCTGCGCCACCGAGGTCATGAGCGCGCGCCGGTGCCGCCGCGCATGCAGGCTGTTCACGGCTGCGCGCAGCTCACGGCGCGCCCGCCGCATGATGCTGCTGACCAGAGTCTCCGCACGCATCACCTCGAAGATGTAGCCGACGTAGGGCAGCAGGATCGCGAAGTTGATGAGCGCGAGGATCACTGCGGCGGCGACGCTCCACGTCGGGACGTAGTTGACCTTGACCTCGGCCCGAACCAGGAACGTGTACAGGATCGACGCCAAGGCAAAGCTCAGCACCAACGCATTCAGCGGGTTGCGCGTGAAGATTCCCATGATTCGCGGCGAGTACCGCGAGGAAGTCGTCTGGATGCCGAACACGACCGACACGATGACGATGCTGAGCGTCACGCCCTCGGCGCCACCGACCAGCCCGAGGGTGCCGGCGGCAGCCGTTGGGTCGGGGGTGAAGAAGTCGACGATCGATCGGTAGTGGATGGCGTCGAGGAAGCCAAAGAAGATGACGAGCATGAGCGAGACCGTGACCAGGGCCAGGCCGGACAGGGCGGCACCCAACCAGCCGCGAGCGCCGCTTTCGCTCACCACGGGACGCGCTGGCGATTGGCGCATCTCGTCAGTCACTGAAAGATCCCAAGCACACGGCCACGGCGATCCTAAGCGATTTTGGAGGCGGCGCCGGGGATGCCGGCCGGATCTTCGGCGCCCATGCGGCCCATCTGCGTTGTTGCGGCCTCTGTTGCTCGCTTACGCATCTAGCGATGCGCGCGCTCCGCTACTCGGCCGCGCCTAGCAGCTGGACCACCTGGATCACCGAATCTCTCGGCCGGCCCCCCGGCTCCGCCTCCACGCCATAGTTAGGCGATAGTGATTCGCGCGATTGTCTTTGACTTCGACGGGCTGATCCTCGACACCGAGGAGCCGGTCTATCGCTCCTGGGTCGAGGTGTACGAGGCGCATGGCCAGACGCTGCCCTTTGAGCGGTGGGTGCAGATCGTCGGATCGACCACCACCGAGTTCCATCCACAGCGCCACCTCGAGGAGCGCCTCGGCCGGCCTCTCTCCCAAGAGGTGACTGACAGGCGTATCGGGCGACGGACCGAGATGATTCTTGCCCAGCAGGTTCTGCCCGGGATCCTGCAATACATCGACGACGCCACGTCTCTTGGCCTCAAGCTCGGCGTGGCTTCCAGCTCGACTCGCGACTGGGTCAGAGGCCACCTCGAGCGGCTCGGCATCCTCGGCCGGTTCGGCTGCGTGCGCTGTCGCGACGACGTCAACAACGCAAAGCCGGCGCCAGACCTCTACCTCGCTGTGCTCGATTGCCTCGGCGTCAGCCCTTCAGAGGCACTTTCCATCGAGGACTCACCCAACGGTGTGATTGCGGCCAAACGGGCGGGCATGCTTTGCGTTGCGATCCCGAACTCGATCACCGCCACGCTGGACCTCAGCCGGGCCGACCTCGTGCTCCGCTCGCTCTCCGACGTGCCGCTGCGAGATCTGCTCCCGCAGCTCGATGCACGCGCCTCGACCCTCTAACCTAACGTCGTGAGAATCGGAATCCTGACCGGTGGCGGCGACGCGCCCGGCCTCAACGCGGCGATCCGCGGGGTCGCGAGGCGCGCCTTCCAGCTCGGTCACCGCGTTAGCGGCGTGCAAAACGGCTGGGCCGGTTGCCTCGAGGACGGACTGATAGAGGAGCTTGCACCCGAAGGTGTGCGCGGCATTCTTCCCCTGGGCGGCACGATCCTGGGCACCTCCCGCACCAACCCCTTGAAGATGAAGGACGGCGTCGCGACTGTGATTCGCGTGCTGCGCCGCAACGGCATCGACGGGATCGTTCCGATCGGCGGGGATGACACGCTCAGCGTCGCGGCGGCGATGCACGAGGCGGGCTTTCCGACGGTGGGAGTGCCAAAGACAATCGACAACGACCTTTCGCTGACGGAGTTCTGCATTGGCTTCGACACGGCGGTCGGCGTGGTCACAGACGCCCTCGACCGACTCCACACCACGGCATCAGCACACCACCGCGTCATGGTCGTCGAGGTCATGGGTAGAGACACCGGATGGGTCGCGCTCGTCGGAGGCCTTGCCGGCGGCGCTGACCTCATCGTGATCCCTGAATTCGAGGTGACTCTCAAGGAGGTGGTCGGCCACCTGTACCGGCGTCGCGGCGACGGCAAGCTGTTCAGCATCATCGTCGTCGCCGAAGGCGCTCACATCCCCGAGCTCGAAGCGGAGGCGGGAGGTGCAAAGGAAACCGATGCGTTCGGCCACGTGCAGCTCTCCAAGCGCGGTATCGGCGATGCCCTGGCGGGTAGGGTCGAGCGCGACACCGGCTTCGAGACCCGGGTGACAGTGCTGGGCCACCTTCAGCGTGGCGGCTCGCCCACCCCGACCGATCGGATCTGGGCGACTCGGCTTGGCGTCAGGGCGGCTGAGCTCATCGCCGAAGGCAAGAGCGGCGTGATCCCAATCCGTCGCAATGGCGACGTCGAAGTTGTGCCCCTCACCGAGGTCGTCAAGGAGACGCGGCGCGTGCCGAAGGAGCTCTACGACCTGAGCCGCGTCTTCGAATGAAGGCCTCGACCACACGTGGGTCAGGCTCGCCAAGTAGGGGGTCAGGTTCACCTGGTAGAAAGAAGCCGATGCTCGAGCTGGCGGGTGGCGGCGACGACGGATCCACTGGGCTCCTTGGCGGTGGACGCGCGCGCAAGGACGATCCGCGTATTGAGGCTTATGGCACGGTCGACGAGGCGTCCAGCGCGATCGGCCTCGCCAAGGCGCTGTCGGCCCACGCACGCGTGCGTGCGATCTGTGAAGAGCTGCAGCGCGGGCTTTACGCCCTGGGGGCGGAGCTTGCGACCAACCCCGAGTCCAAGGTGTCCTTCGGCTCGACGACAGCAGCTGGGGTCGAGCGCCTGGAGGAATTCACCGCAGAGCTCGAGAAAGCGGTCCCGATGCCCGATGGCTTCATCCTGCCCGGCGCGACCCCGGCATCGGGGGCGCTAGACCTCGCACGGGCGATCACTCGCAGGGCGGAGCGCCGCTGCCTGACCCTCGAGCGAGGAGGCGGGTTCGACAACCCGCAGGTGCGCCGGTGGCTCAACCGCCTGAGCCTCCTGCTATTTGTTCTAGCCCGATACGAGGAGGGCCTTTCCGGCCGCGTCTCCAAGGCGGCGAAACCTCGCGTGAGACATTCGGGCTAAGCTTCGATCGGGTAGTTCCACATGGCTTACGCCGCCATCGTCGCCGTCGTGATTCTCGCTCTCTACTTCCTCATTTCATACGCTGTCTACCGGCGCGCCTTCGTGCCGGACAAGCCTGCTTTCCTCGACGACTTCACTTTCACGCCATTCGAGTTCCAGGCGGATTCCGAAGAGGTCGAGCTGGTGACCGCGGACGGGGTCAGCTTCGGTGCATGGCACTTCCGCCAGCCAGGCTCGCCCCAGACGGTCATCGTTTCGGGCGGCCATAAAGGCCAGCGCACGAACTCGCTTGGGATCTCCGCAGCCCTGTGGCGCAAGGGGTTCAACGTCATCCTCTATTCGTATCGCGGCATGCCAGGTAGCGACCGCGCGCCCATCACCTTCGGCATCAAGGAGGTGCTGGAGCTGCAGGCCGTCATCGCGTTTGCGCGAAAACGCATTCCAAAGGCGAGGATCGGCCTCATCGGCTACTCGATGGGAGCGGTGGTTTCCCTTCTGGGCGCTGCGGGAGAGCCGGGCGTCGAAGCGCTGGTGCTCGACAGCCCCTTCAGCGACCTGCGCACTTTGATGGCTGAGAACGTGAGGAAGGCGATCAAGCTTCCCGGCGAACCGTTTGTGTGGTTGGCGGGTTTGATGCTTCGCGTTCGAAGTGGCAGCCTGTTGTCGGAGTGCAGCCCGCAAGCGGTGCTCAGCTCGCTGGAGCCGCGTCCGCTCTTCTTCATTCACGGCGGGGCGGATGACATCACGTCCGTAAACCACAGCCGGCGGCTTTACGACGCTTACCGCGGGCCAAGAGAGATCTGGATCGTCCAGGGCGCGCCCCACACCGGCGCGTACTTCGCCGACCGTCCCTTGTACGTCGAGCGGGTCGCAGGCTTCTTCGCCAGGCACCTTGGCCTCGACGTCAGCGGCCACCTCCGCCTGGTCGAAGAAGAGGATGTCAGCTAGGGCCCGCCGTCAGCGTGCTCGACAGCAGGATTCCGTTTGCCCAGTAGGTGCCGGTAGGTCCTGCCGGCAGCAGGTCGTAGGTGCGATCGCCCGAGTACGGGACCAGCTCCCACAGCTGGATGGTCGATCCGTCAAGTGAGTCGCCGACCGCCAGGGAACCAAGGGCGCGCCCCTCAGCCGTGCGGTGGCCTGGCGAGGCGAGCAATTCGCGGCCGTCCGCTAGCACCAGGTGCACCATCAAGTGCCCGGCAGGGACCTGTGTGCTGCCGACCTCAATCACCGCGACCGCCACCCGCGTGCCGTCGCGACCTGCAGTCCACACCAGCATTCCGGCTTTCATGTCCACAACACGCACGGCGCCGCCAGGCGTAGCGATCAGCGTGCTCGCGGCCAGGCAGATCGGGCAGGGCGGCGGCCCCGAGTTGGTCCTGGACGACACAGTCACGACGCCGTCGACCCGCACCGTGCCCTTGACCAGCTGGATCGTGGGCTGGTCTTTCGGCTGCGCCCGGAACTCAAAGGTGTACTCGTTGCCGTTTGGCGTGAGGGCGAGCGCATTGAGCAGCTTGTAGGCGCGGTAGGCGGTCAGCTTCTGAGCGTCGGTCAAATCGCCGCTGGGAAGATGTTCGTGCGCCACGATTGCGGCATACAGGCCGGCCTGAGCGCGGATGTTCGGATATTCCGCGATCGCATTGGCCAGCTCTCCACCGTCGCGGGCGACGGGGTAGAAGTCGGGATCGCAGTAGACCGGCGTGCCGACCGCGTCCATCACTTTGAACTTGAGCTCGTAGCTCCCGAGTGGGGAGCCCACGGGGCTTGGCGCCGCCGAGCCGCAAGCAACCAGCAGGATCGCGCCCAACAGGGCCGCCATCCGCCGGCCGTGGATCGCGTGCGAGTGTCGCCCTTCAGATTGCATCGCTGCTAATGAATACGCCATCGCGGCCATAGTGGTAACACGCGGAACCAAACGTACCCGGCGAGCGTATTCACCTGAGATGGAGCCGTCGCGATCCGAACCTATAATCGCCTGGATGGGGGCCGTTCTTTGGCGAGCGATGTAGTCACCCGGGTTGCCGAGGCGGTCATGTCCAACGTTGGGCGAGCCATCCTCAACAAGGAGCATGAGGTCCGTTTCTGCCTCGTGACTCTCCTTTGCGAAGGTCACCTTCTGATCGAGGACGTGCCTGGCGTCGGCAAGACGATGCTGGCCAAGTCGCTCGCACGCTCCCTCGACTGCACCTTCCGCCGCATCCAGTTCACTCCAGACCTGCTCCCGTCCGACGTCACGGGCGTCCGCGCCTTCAACCAGAAGGTCAGCGATTTCGAGTTCAGGCCGGGCCCCGTCTTTGCTCAAATTCTCCTCGCCGACGAGATCAACCGCGCCAGCCCGAAGACGCAGGCCGCCCTGCTTGAGGCGATGGAGGAGCGCCAGGTAACGATCGACGGCGACACGCACGAGCTGCCCAAGCCCTTCATGGTCATGGCGACGCAGAACCCGGTCGAGTACTCGGGAACGTTCCCGCTCCCGGAAGCGCAGCTCGACCGATTCCTGATGAAGGTGCGTCTTGGTTATCTGTCGGAGAAGGAGGAGGCGCACCTCCTCGGCCAGCGCAAGGTGGAGTCACCGATGCTGGAGCTGCAGCCGGTCGTGTCGCCCAATGAGCTGAAGAGCGCACAGCGCGCCGTGCGCGAGGTTTTCGTGAAGCCTGAGCTCCGTGAGTACATCGCCCGCCTGGTCGGTCGCACGCGCGGCAACCCCGAGGTGGCGCTTGGCGCGAGCACCCGCGGGACACTGAATCTGTTTCACGCCAGTCAGGCCCTCGCCGCGGTTCTGGGCAGGACGTACGTGATTCCCGACGACATCAAGGCGCTGGCCGAACCAGTGCTTGCACACCGGATCATCCTCAGACCGAACGCTGAGATGCAGGGACAGAGCGCCGGCAAGCTGGTGACGAGCCTGCTCGAACGGGAGCAGGTTCCTCAGATGGCTTACGACGGGTAGACCGAAGCTGGCCTTTTCAAATTGAGCAAGGTCGCACTGGCCCTGGCGCTCGGTTTGCTCCTCTTTTTCACGTGGATCACCGGGATCAAGACCGCCTTCCCCTTCGCATACGCGCTGTGGATGCTGTTCCTCGTCGCCTGGGCGTGGCCGCAGTTGGCCATCCGCGGCCTCACCTTGTCGCGCAAGCTCGACCCGGGCACACCCACAGTCGGCGAGCCTTTCGAAGAGGTGATCGAGGTGACCCGCTCCGGGTTCGCCCCAGCGCCGTGGATCGAGGTGCGCGATCTGAGCGGAATCGCGGACTACCAACCTGGGCGGGTCATCTCGGTCGGCCGCGACCCGGTGACGTGGAAGACGCGAGGCGTCTATCGCCGGCGGGGCTGGATGACGTTCGGGCCTACCTCGATACGCGTCCGCGAGCCGTTCGGTCTTTTCAGCAAGGAGACGAAGTTCGGCCAGCGCTCGTCGGTCCTCGTCTATCCAAGGGTGAGGCCGATCCCGGACCTGATCACCCCGAGCGCGCAGCAGATGGGCAACTCGCAGACCTTTGGAGCGTGGGCGGACTACCCGCCGGAGACGGGAGGAGTCCGCGACTACACGACAGGGGACAGCTTCGGCCGAATCCATTGGGCCTTGTCGGCGCGCCATGGCCGGCTGATGTCGAAGACGTTTGAGCAACCTTTGACGACCGACCTCTGGATCCTGCTCGACCTCGATAAGAACGTTCACTTCGGCGAGGGCGAGGAGTCGACCCTCGAGTACGGCATCAGCCTGGCCGCGTCGATGGCATCGCAGGTCCACAGCCGTGGCCGGCAGGTAGGCCTCATCGCCAATGATGCGAAGGGCACGATCCTCGAGCCGCACCGGGCGGTGCGGCAGGACAGGCTGATCCTGGACTATCTCGCCGTCGCCCAGGCCGATGGGCGGACATCGCTGACCAAGACGCTTGCATGGGAGCGGATCCGCCGGCTGCCACGACGCGCCACGGCGGTGATCACGCCGAGCGCCGACCCCGAATGGGTGCGCCTTCTTCAAGCGGTTCAGGGCCGGCGTTCGAACATGATTGTTTTCTATCTCGACACCGCCAGCTTCGGTGGCCCTGATCGAAACCCCAGCTTCGACCTGGGGCAGGACGTTGACTTATACGTGGTCCGCTGTGGTGATGACTTCGCCCGTTTGGTGAGGACCCGAGATGCAATCCGCATCGGCTAGCGGCCTCGCAGCTTTGTCGCCAGCCAGGTTATGGAGCCGCACACGCGCCTCGATGACCGGCGCTGTCGCCTGGTCGGCCGTCCTCATCCTGCTGCTGACCCTCATGATCGCCAGGTCGACAGCCACCGCCGCGTGGGTGCCTGGCATCGACTCCGTCGTGTTCGTCGCCCTCGCGGGGGCGGTCCTCATGGGGGTGCTCGCCATCCTGCCTGTGCCGTGGCCCGCCGGCCTCGGCGTCGGGTTGCTCCTTGGGCCTATCGCCGCGCTGAACGCGGCGTGGTCGCAGCTTCATGCGAATCATCCCAGCGACCCGTTGTCGCTTGGGCTGGTGGGGGTGTGGTGGATCCGCCTGGTCCACGGCGCCGCTCCGGTCGACGTGCCTGGTTACGTAGTTTCGGACGATGCCTCGTTCTATCTCTTCCTGATCGGCCTGCTGATGTGGATCACCGGAGGCTGGATGGCCTGGTGCGTGCTGCGGTGGCGAAGGCCGCTGCTCGGCCTGGTGCCCGGCGCTGCCGCCTTTGCCACGAACCTGCTCAACTCGGCCAACCAGAACGGGTACACGCTGGTCATCCTCGTGCTCACGCTTGCGCTGCTGCTATGGACCAACTACACAACGTCAGTCGCCAACGTCACACGCGCGCGGGTCAAGTTGACCGGCGACGCGCGTTGGGACTTCTGGGAGAGCGGGCTCGTCGCCATGGCCGGCCTGATCTTTCTGGCGGTGCTGCTACCGCCGATGTCCACCGAGGACAGGACTGTTCAGATGGAGTCCAGCGCCTTTTCCAGCTGGGCTCAGCTCCAGGCGCGCCTCAACCACCCGGTCACAGCCGGCGGCGGAGGGCCAGGCGGACAGACAGGATTCTCGACCGAGGTGTCGTTGCGCGGACCGCTAACCCAAACGGCAGCGACAGTGTTCACGTACACCTACTCGTCGGCATCTGGTCCCCGCTACTTCCGAGGGGTTGACGTGACCCAGACCTGGAATGGGGAGTGGCGGTTCCCGAGCTCGAGTCCTTTCTCGGTTCCGATCGTCAAGGAGCAGCAGCCCACCTTTGCCGAAACCTATCAGAAGGTCGCGCTGACCAACTACCGGGTCAACATGATCTCGCCGCCGGCCGGCTTCTCCGACATTCTCTTCTACCCCGGCACCCTCTTCCTGACCGATCGCACGTCGATCGCGCATCAGTCCAATCCCCCCCTCACGTACAACCTATCGCTGACCGCAATCGATCGGCTGTCGAGCTTGGTGCCTCCGTACTCATCCGGCGTCTACAACGTCACCTCGCAATATTCGATTGCCACCGCTGCCGAACTGCAGCAGGCCGGCACCACCTACCCCGATTGGCTCCTGCCATATTCAAGCCTGCCGGCCACTGGGTACCGCAGCGCTCAGGTTCTCGATAGCATCCACAAGCTCGCCCTACAGATCGTGCAGGCTGCCCACGCGCAGAACCCATACGACAAGGCGACCGCCATCGAAACCTACCTGCGTGAAAATTACAAATACACGCTCAAGCCTTCCGGGCCACCACCAACCGGGGATCGACTTGCGTACTTTCTGTTTGTTTCAAAGGAAGGTTATTGCCAATTCTTTGCCTCGGCAATGGGGGACATGATGCGCAGCCTTGGTATCCCGACGCAGTTGGTAAACGGCTTCGGGCCAGGGATTTTCGACGCGAGCTCAGGCGGCTTCAAGGTGCGCGAGCAGGACGCGCACACCTGGGTCGAGAGCTACTTCCCGGGCTACGGCTGGATCACTTTCGAGCCCACCCCCGACACAGCCGGCGGATACACCACGATCAACCGCGGAACTGTCGGACCCAACACATGCATCACCGACACAAAATGCGACCCTGCGCCAGGCGACCTCGGGCCATCGCCGAGCCCTGGCTCGCGGCCGTCACCCGTCACCGGAGGTCCACCGGTTGGCCCGAAGGCCGGCGGCGGCGGCGGATTCAGCCTGCACCTGCCGGACGCCGGAACGCTGACCAAGATAATCGGCACGCTGCTTGCGCTGCTGCTCATGGTGTTCGCAGTTGCGGCGCGCTACCTGAGACCCACATCGGTGGCGGTGGTTTGGAAACGCACGCTGACTCTGGCGAAGCTCGCGGGCGCCGAACGCCCGCCGGGTGAAACTCCTCTCGAGCTTGCCCGGCGCCTCGCTCACAGGTTCCCAGAGGCCGCTGGACAATTTCGTGCGCTTGCCGACGGCTTTGTCGTTGCGGCCTATGCGCCACCGGAGCTGGCCCCGAGCGCCCGCGCCTCTGTCCTCGAGGCGTGGTCGGCCCTTCGACCGCTGCTCCTGCGTCGCGTGGCATCGCGCCTGCACCTCGCCAGAGCCTGAGTGACCGAAGTCAGCGTCGCGGGGCGATCCTATCCGGCGGTTACGTTCCAGATCGATCGCGAACATGCGGCCGCATTTGCTCGAGCTATCGGCGCCGACCCAGGCGCAGGCGTGCCGCCGACGTTCGCCGCGGTCTACTCGCTCGGCGCCACCGCGTCGCAGCTGTTCGAGGATCCGGAGGCCGCCATCGACTTCGCCAAGCTCCTTCACGCGGAGCAGGAATTCGCCTGGACCCGGCATCCGCAGCCGGGCGAAACGGTCACCTCGCAAGGACGAATCGCATCCGACATGAGCCGGCGGGGCATGCGTTTCGTGTCGTTCGAGACCGACACGAAAGGCGCGGGAGGCGACGAGATCTGTAGATCGCGCGCCCTGTTCGTGATCCGTCAATGAAGCGAACCGTAACCTTCACCAAAGAGCAGATCGCCGCCTACGCCGACGCGTCGGGCGACCACAACCCGATACACCTGGATGACGACTTCGCGCGCTCCGTCGGCCTTCCTGGTGTTATCGCCCACGGCATGCTGCAGATGGGGATCGCGGGTGCGGTGGCTGCTGAGGCAGCCGGCGGAGGCGACCGCCTGCGCCGTCTTGTCTGCAGGTTCTCGGGGATGGTCGTACCTGGCGACAGGGTCACCTTCAGCGCGGATTCAGCAGGCGAACGCAAGCTTGAGATCCGCGCGGTCAAGGAGAACGGGGAGGCGGTCCTCACCAAGTCTTCGGCAGAGTACGTTTAGCCGCGTATGACGCTCGACTTCTCGCCAACTCCAGAGCAGGAGGAAATCAGGCGGCTCGCTCACGAGTTCGCTGAGAAAGAGATCAGGCCCGTCGCGGCGTATCACGACGAGACCGAAGAGTTTCCGTACGAGGTGGTCAAGAAGGCGCACAAGCTCGGGCTCACGCCAGCCGCCTTTCTGCCCGAGGAGTACGGCGGCCAGAACCTCGACTTCCTGACCGAGCTGATGATCAATGAGGAGCTTCACTGGGGATGCGCCGGCATCGCTGTGTGCATCCAATCGATGGCGCTGGCGATGGCCGGGATACGCGCGAGCGGGACCGAAGAACAGAAGAAGCGTTGGCTGCCCGAGTTCACGAATCCCGACAAGCTTGTGCTCGGAGGCCTTGGGTTGACGGAGCCCGACTCCGGATCGGATGCGCTTGCCATGAAGACGCGGGCGACGCGCACCGGCGACAGCTACGTGCTCAACGGGACGAAGCAGTTCTGCACCAACGGCGGTATCGCCGACTACCACGTCATCTATGCCAACACCGATCCTTCGAAGGGCCCCGCCGGCATCGCCTCGTTCCTCGTTCCCAAGGACACGCCCGGGATGCGCATGGGTCGGAAGGAAAAGAAGCTGGGCGTCCGCGCGAGCCATACCGCTCAGGTGATCTTCGAGGACTGCCAGATCCCGCTCGACCATCGCCTCGGGGGCGAGCCTGACGCCGAGAATGCAGGACCTGGCGCTCTCGGCGCTCTGATGACGCTCGAAGCCACACGACCTGGCGTCGCCGCCGGAGCGCTGGGCATCGCCCGCGCGGCCTACGAGTTTGCTCTCGAGTACGCGCAGGACCGCAAGCAGTTCGGCAAGCCGCTGTGGCAGCACGAGGCGATCGGTTTCAAGCTCGCGGACATGGCGATGAAGATCGATGCGGCGCGGCTCCTGATCTGGCGCGCCGGCTGGATGGCGACGCAGGGCCAGCCTTTCGAGCGGGCGGAGGGCTCGATGGCCAAGTGCTTCGCTGCAGACGTGGCGATGGAGGTCACGACCGACGCCATCCAGGTCCTGGGCGGATACGGCTATATAAAGGAGTACCCGGTCGAGAAATGGTTCCGCGATGCCAAGATCTACCAGATCTGGGAGGGGACCGCGGAGATTCAGCGGCTGGTCATCTCGCGCGCGATCTCGGGCTCACGCGGCACCATCAGGTTGAGGGGGTAAGGGATGTTCGACCTATCGGGAAAAGTGGCAATCGTAACCGGCGCCTCGCGGGGCCTCGGCCGTCAGGACGCGTTGACCCTCGCGGAGGCGGGAGCTGACGTCGTGATCACCGACATCCTGGTCGAGGACGACCCCGACTTGCAGAAGTCGGCGGAGGAGCTCGGTTCGGCGCTCGCCCAGTACGCGACGTCGCAGGGGTGGGTGCACACGAATCAGACCGCTGAAGAGGTTCGCAAGATGGGACGGCGCTCGGTCGCGATCAAGATGGATGTCACCAATCGCGAGCAGGTCCGCGATGTCTTCAAGAAGGTCAAGGACGAGTTCGGACGCATCGACATTCTCGTGAACAACGCCGCGACTCTGGACAACGCCGCGCAGATCCAGAACATGAGCTACGAGCTCTGGGATCGCGACATCAAGGTCAACCTCACAGGTGCGTTCAACTGCACCAAGGAGGTGTGGCCCTACATGATCGAGCAGAAGTGGGGCCGCGTGATCTTCATGGCATCGGTGGCCGGCACCATGGGAGGGTTTGGCCAGGCCAGCTACTCGGCTTCGAAGATGGCGGTCATTGCGCTGGCTAAGACCGCAGCGCTCGAGGGCGGGCGCTACAACATCACGGCCAACGCGATCGTGCCGGGAATCATCGGCACCGAGGCCTTCAACATGGGCAACCCGGACATGAACGAGCGAATCGCAAAGCGCACAGTCTTCAAACGCCCAGGCCAGCCGAAAGACATCTCGCACGCTATCGCGTTCCTGTGCTCGGACGAGGCGAGCTACATCACGGGCACCGCGCTCGAGGTGGCGGGCGGCATCCCACTGTTCACTTTCTAAGCAGTGGGCGAATGCGTAGACGTCAAGCGCGACGGAGCAGTCGCGCGCGTGGTCATGCACCGCAAGGGCAACAACGGCATCGCCGAAGACCTGATGGCCGAGCTCGCGGCAGCCTTCGGCGAGCTGAGCGAAGACCCATCGGTGCGCGTGATCGTGCTGGCCTCGGAGTACGAGAAGTACTTCAGCGTGGGCGCCGACCTGACGATGCTGGCCGGCATCGATCGCGAGGCCGAGGACGCGATCGACCAGGTCGCCGGTTTCATGAAGCGCATGAACGCCCACTTCTCAGCCATCGAGAGTTGTCCCAAGCCCGTGATCGCGGCCATCAACGGGCACGCGCTCGGCGGCGGCAGCGAGCTCACCCTGTGCTGCGACTTCCGGATCATGGTCGAGGACGGACGTTCGAGGATCGGCCAGACGGAATCCTCGCTGGGGATCATCCCCGGCGCCGGGGGCACGCAGCGGCTGCCGCGCCTGATCGGCAAAGCCAGGGCGATGCGCTACCTCATCGAGTCGACGCGGCTGTCGGCGAAGGAGGCCGAAGCTGTGGGGTGGGTGGACAAGGCGGTGGCCCCGGAGGAACTTCAGGGGGCAGTCGACGAGCTCGCCGGCAAGCTGGCGAAAGCTGCCACGTTTGCCATCGCGATGATCAAGGATGCGGTGCGGCGCGGGTTCGACTTACCGCTGGACGAGGCGCTCGAGATCGAGGCGCACAACTTTGCGCGCACCGCCCTCAGCACCGACGCCGCGATCGGCATCATGAGCTTTCTGAGCAAGCAGGAGCCGGAGTTCACAGGCTCCTGATGAGCTAGCGCCGGCTCTCGCCGGTCATGCCGAGCTGCGCTGTCCGGCGGCGCACGATCTCGACCACCTCATCTAC
This sequence comes from Candidatus Dormiibacterota bacterium, assembly GCA_003139695.1. Classification (GTDB taxonomy): domain Bacteria; phylum Chloroflexota; class Dormibacteria; order Dormibacterales; family Dormibacteraceae; genus Palsa-872. Next base: position 270,520 of record PLJM01000017.1, read on the forward strand.
GCGCTTCGGGTCGGTCCCGAGGCAGCGGATGACCAGCTCCTTGGTCTCGAAGTTTGGATACGAGCCAACAGAAACGTCTGGAAACGACTCCTCGAGCTCGCGCATCAGTGGATAGAACCTGGCCTCGACAGCGAAGGTGAACCGCACCTCGCGCACCGTGGCAGCAGAACCCTCGGCGAGGAACTCCGGCTCGATCTCTTCGGTGAAGATGCTCTTCAGCTCCAGCGGCACGCCCGGGAGGACGAAGAGGCGCTTGCCGCTCGCCTCGTAGAGGACACCAGGCGCCATGCCTCGGCGGTTCTTGAAGACGTGCGCCGGCTCGGCCGGGATCCGCGCCATCCGCAGGTTGCCCTCGGTCACCTCTGGCGACTCGAGGAGCCCTGCCTCGTGCATGCGGCGTACCCGTCGCTCGATGCGTTGGCGCGTTTCCTCCCAGATGATGAGATCGCGTCCGAGGACCTCGGCCAGCGATGCAAAAGTCCTGTCGTCCGGTGTCGGCCCGAGGCCGCCGCTGCAGAAGATGTGGGTCACCTCGGGGTCGTCGAGCTCGCGTCGAACCTGCTCTACGATCTCGTTCGGGCGGTCGCGGATGGCGCTTATTCGTTTGAGCGGATAGCCGAGGATGCGCAGCCGCTCGGCGAGCCAGGACGAGTTGGTGTCCTGGGTAAACCCGCCGACGAGCTCATCTCCAATCGCGACGATGCTCGATGACGCCATGCGGGGGACGATACTCGATGGGTGGGACTCGAGCGCCTGCACGGCGTCATCAAAGGAGACGTGCAGGGGGTCGGGTTCCGCTTCTTCCTGATCCGTCGCGCACAGGCGCTGGGGCTCACGGGTTGGGTGACGAACCGTGACGACGGCGTTGTCGAGTTCGTTGCGGAAGGCAGGCGGCAGGACCTGGAACAGCTGGAGCGAGCCGCCCACCAAGGGCCTCGGCCGGCCAGAGTGACCGCGGTCGAGGTCAACTGGTCGGAAGCGACCGGGGACCTCAGCCGCTTCGACATCACCTAGTCCGTGTAACCTAACGCTCCGCGCCCGGCACTTTTAATTCAGCAAGAGGGGAGGACGTCGTCACTTAATGGATCCGAATACAGTCCTGTTCGCCGTGGCAGGCGGTATCGCGGCAGTCGTGTTCGCCGTCGTCCTGATCGGCCTTGTCCTTCGCATGCCTCCGGGCAACGACCGGATGAAGGAGATCGCCGCCGCCATCCAGGAGGGGGCTTCCGCCTACCTGAACCGCCAGTACACGGTCATCGCGATCATCGGCATCGTCATCGCGATCGTGATTGGCCTGGCGATCAACTGGAAGACCGCGGCCCTCTACGTCGTCGGCGCCGTCCTCTCGGCCGCCGCCGGCTACGTCGGCATGAACATCGCGGTTCGCTCCAACCTTCGCACCGCCGAGGCGGCCCGGGGCGGCCTCAACCAGGCGTTGCAGGTGGCCTTCCGCGGCGGTTCCGTGACGGGGTTCATGGTCGTCGGTCTTGGGCTGCTCGGAGTGGCCGGCGCCTACTACGTGTTCAAGGACCCCGATGCCCTTGTCGGTCTCGCCTTTGGCGCGAGCCTCGTGTCCGTCTTCGCCCGGCTGGGCGGCGGCATCTACACCAAGGCCGCGGACGTCGGCGCGGACTTGGTCGGCAAGGTTGAGGCTGGGATCCCAGAGGACGATCCTCGAAACCCGGCTGTGATCGCCGACAACGTGGGCGACAACGTGGGCGACTGCGCGGGCATGGCGGCAGACCTCTTCGAGACCTACGCGGTGACCATGATCGCCGCGATTCTGCTCGGCTCGCTGCTCTTCAAGGACCAGATCGGCTGGGTGATCTATCCGCTGTTGCTCGGAGCCGTGAGCGTCGTCGGGTCCATCGTCGGGACGTTTTTCGTCCGCGTCTTCAACCCGAACTGGATCATGGGTGCGCTGTACGCCGGACTGCTGGTGGCGGTCGTGATCGCCATCGCGGGCTTCTACTTCGTGACTCAGTACATGACAAACAACGGCTACCTGCTGGCAGGCGGCGGTGTCTCGGACCCAAGCAACCTGTTCTGGGCGGGCCTCATCGGCGTCGTGATCACGGTCCTCATCGTCGCCATTACCGAGTTCTTCACGGAGACGGCCTACTGGCCGGTGCACCTCATCGCCAAGGCGTCGGTCACGGGCCACGCGACCAACATCATCGCGGGGCAGGCGATCGGCATGATGGCGACGGCGCTGCCCGTGCTGGTGATTGGCGTCGGCATCCTGCTGAGCTACAGCCTGGGCGGCCTGTACGGCATTGCCATAGCCGCGACCGCCATGCTGTCGATGACGGGCATCATCGTCGCGATCGACTCATACGGGCCGATCACCGACAATGCCGGCGGCATCGCAGAGATGGCCAACCTGCCGGAGTCCGTGAGGTCCATAACCGACCGCCTGGACGCGGTTGGCAACACCACGAAGGCCGTGACGAAGGGATACGCGATCGGGTCGGCGGGACTTGCGGCCCTTGTCCTCTTCTCCTCGTACACCCAGGAGCTGGCGCGCTCAGGGCACCCGACGAAGTTCGACCTCTCCGACCCTCACGTCATCGTCGGCCTCTTCCTTGGCGGCATCCTGCCGTTCCTGTTCGGATCGCTGGCGATGCTGGCGGTCGGGCGTGCCGGTGGCCTCGTGGTGGAGGAGGTTCGGCGCCAGTTCCGCGAGATCAAAGGGATCATGGAAGGCACTGGCAAGCCTGAGTACGGAACCGCGGTCCGCATCGTGACCGCAGCCGCGCAGCGCGAGATGATCCTGCCGGGCATCATCCCGGTGATCGCTCCGCTCGCGGTGGGCTTCATCCTCGGCCCGCAGGCACTCGGAGGGATGCTCATCGGCGCGATTGTCACCGGGCTGTTTCTTGCCCTCCAGATGACCAGCGGCGGGGCGGCCTGGGACAACGCGAAGAAGTACATCGAAGAGGGCAACCTCGGTGGCAAGGGCTCAGAGGCTCACAAGGCCTCGGTGACCGGAGATACCGTGGGCGACCCCAACAAGGACACAGCGGGACCGGCCATCAATCCGATGATCAAGGTCATCAACATCATCGCGATCCTGATCGCCGCGTCTGTCGCCTCCAACTATCTAGTTCACTAGGGGTTCGCCCGCTAGACTCGTTTCGAGGGTGGACGACTACCAGAAAGAGATCGCCGACCTCGAACTCCAGGTCGAGCAGATGGTCGAGGCCGAGGGGGACGCTAAGACCATCGCCGAGCTGTCGATGCAGCTCGAGATACTGAGGGCGATCTATTCGCGCGCGATTGACCTTCTGGCCCGCGGGCGTTCGGATGAGGCGCTGAGCTATGGGCTGCGCATCCAGGGCTATGGCGACTGGACGCTCGACAACGTCTACGCGTTCGTGTACGAGCGCGCGGTGGAACTGGAGCCCAAGGCCCACGGCGCCTTCGTCGGTGGTATCAAAGCGACCGATTTCGCGCTCCTTCTCAACTCATAATCTGGGGTATGGAAACCCCGCTCACTCCCCTCGAGTTCGGACGGCGTGCCCGCAAGCTGTACGGCGGACGCGAGGCGGTCGTCGACGGCGATCTGCGCCTGACATACGAGGAGTTCTTCGATCGCTGCGATCGGTGGTCGGCGGCTTTGCAAGCGCTGGGGGTGAAGAAAGGCGATCGGGTCGCTTACATCGCACCGAATACGCACGAACAGCTCGAGTCCTTTTACGCGGTACCCCAGATAGGAGCCGTGCTCGTGCCCATCAACTACCGGCTGACCGCCGAAGACTTCGTCTACATCACCTCACACTCGGGCGCCAAGGTCCTTTGTGTGCATCCGGATTACCTCGACTCTGTCGACGGAGTGCGCGACCAGCTGAGCGGGGTAGAGCACTTTGTGAGTCTTGGGCCGGCAGGCGGTCGGAAGGGGTGGAAGGAGTACGAGGCCGCAGTCAGCGAGGCGAAACCGGAGTTCAAGCGGCCGGAAATTGCTGAGAGCGACCTTCTCACCATCAACTACACGAGTGGAACGACGGCCAAGCCGAAGGGCGTGATGATCACGCACCGAAACGCCTGGGCCAACGCCGTAGGGACACTCGTCCACTTTCACATCACAGTCGACGACCGATACCTATGGACGCTGCCGATGTTCCACGCCAACGGGTGGACCTTCGTGTGGATCATCACGGCCGTCGGTGGCACGCATATCTGCCTGCCGAAGGTCGAACCGGTGCGCGTCTTCGACCTCATCCGCAAAGAGAAGGTCGGCTGGCTGTGCGCGGCGCCCACGATCCTGATCGCGCTGGCCAACGCGCCTGCGGACGTTCGGGGCGTCGTACCTAAAGGGGTGCAGGTCATCACGGCGGGGGCAGCGCCCGCGGCGGCGACCATCGAGCGCATGGAAGGAGATCTCGGCTGGGAGGTCACACAGGTTTATGGGTTGACCGAGACCGCCCCGTTCATCACCATCTGCGAGCCGCGGCCGGAGCACAAGAAGCTCGGCATGACCGAGCGCGGGATCATCAAAGCACTGACCGGCGTCGAGCTGATCACGTCAGGTGAATTGCGGGTTGTCGATGGCGATGGTAAGGATGTGCCTGCGGACGGCGCGTCTCTCGGCGAGATCGTGGCGCGCGGCAACGTGATCATGCTGGGCTACTACAACGATCCGGAAGCGACCAAGAAAGTCATGGGCGATGGCTGGTTTCACACTGGCGATGCGGCGGTGCTGCATCCTGACGGCTACGTCGAGATCCGGGATCGCATCAAGGACGTGATCATCAGCGGGGGAGAGAACATCTCGAGCCTGGAGGTCGAAGGCGTTTTGCTGCGGCACCCGGCGGTGCAGGAGGCCGCGATCGTCGGCCTGCCTCACGAGAAGTGGGGGGAGGCGCCGCACGCCTACGTTGTGTTGAAGGCAGGGGCCACAGCCACCGAGGCGGAGCTGATCAAGCTGTGCCGGGACCGGCTGGCTCACTTCAAAGCGCCACACAGCGTGACGTTCGTTGCGGAGCTGCCGAAGACAGCAACGGGAAAGATCCAGAAGTTCGTCCTGCGAAAGGGAGCGGCCGCAGTCGTCAGGCAGTAGGTACTAGTCCGGTCCCCTTGCCAATTGACCGAACGTAACCGTCGGCGGGATGGCCAGCATTCGCCCATCATCGCCGCGCACGATCTGCCAACCGCCTTCATGCACCATCCAGTGATGCCGGTAGCAGAGCAGGGTGAGGTTGTGCGGTTCATTCGTCCCGCCGTGGATCCAGTGCTTCAAGTGATGTCCTGAAGTCCATGTCGCCGGCCGGTCGCAACCCGGCCAGGTGCAGCCCCGGTCGCGAACGTTGAGCGCCTTGCGCGCCGGTCCAGAGATCACCCGCTTGGCACGTCCGACATCGATGACTACGGAGTCGGAGTTGAGCAGGATCCTCGTGATCGAGCAATCGCACGCCAGCCTCTCGACCGCCTTGGCGGAGATGGGAAGCGAGAACTCAAGTTCGGCAGCGGGAGCGCCGTCGAGCCCTTTCAAGGTCTCGAGCGAGGTGGTCACCTGGAGGTGCGTGCGCTGGCTGCCGTTCTGCGG
>PLJM01000010.1 GCA_003139695.1 Candidatus Dormiibacterota bacterium
TCCATCTTGTCGCCGAGCTTCTCCGCCGTCCGGGCGATCATCGCCGCGTGCGGATAGCTGATGTCGCCATCGGCGAATGCTTCAGTCGCCAGGGGTAGATCGGCCAGCTGACGCGCGACAGCCACGCGGTCGGCCGCAGCCGCAGGTGAGAAGTTGCACTTCCAGCGCAACCAGGCCCTGGCGGTGAGTGCCGCGGTGGCCGCATAACCGCCGCCTTTGTCGAATCGGCGGAGGCGACGTGTGAACTCTGCCTCGCAGCAATTGATGTGCCGGCGCAGCTCCTGCAGGTCATCGCCGATGGCCGACGCCGGGATCACAAAGAGGTCCTCCTGGCGAAGACGCTGCAGGCCTTGATCCATGACTTGGAACGGGGTCTGGCTAGGGCTAGGTTGGTGCCCGAAATCCACCATAGAACGCATGTTCGTATTTTAGCAGAATCATATTCAGAATCAATACGAAAAAGCTCCTAACAGCAACTATTTTGGAGCTAAATTTCCTACCCCAGGTCGCCTACCTGCACGCAGGCCGCTAACGACTGCCAAACACCCCCGAACACCCCCTTCCCAGCCCCGTCACCACACGGCGTTGACTGCATGCGTCGCATCTACGAAAGCCCCGTCACCACACGCCATTTGCTACGTGCGTCGCGTCAGCCCCAGCCCCGTCAACACACGAGCACCACTCTCATTCGCCCAGGTGGGAAACCACCTTTCCAACGCTCGAGTGTTCGAGCTTCACATCGAGGGCGGTGAGGTGGGTGCCCACCCACTCGCCGCTTTTCTGGACGACCTTCTCCAGGGTGTCCTCATCTAGGCAAGCGGTCATTGAGATGAGCTCGTTCTCGTCAGTCGCGACCAGGTGGTAGCTGAGGAACCCAGGCTCCTTGCGCAGGTGGTCGGTCCAGCCTTCGTCGACCATTTGAATCACCTCGTCGCGCTGCCCCTCGCCGATCCGGTATCGCCTAATGCTCATGAACATTCGCTCTTCTCCTCTTTCTGCCTGCCGATTCTTGTCCATCGAAAGTTTGCGCCTACTTCAAGGCGCGGTGCCTCAGAGGTCGTATTCGGGGAGCTCCACAGCTATCAGGTGCGACGTGTCGGTGGGACGTTCGGAGAAGCCCTGAGCCTCCTCCTCGTACTGCTGATCGGCGCCCGTGAGCCGATCGGCGTGCTGTCTCAAATGTTCCTCCCACGACGAAACCACGTAGAGCTCGACGAACTTGTGGGGGGCCTCGCCGTCCCGGAAAAGACCCCATTGGGTCGCACCGGTGCGCAGGCGCGACAGCCGCACGCGCGCCATCGCTTGGAGAAACTGCGCCTCAGATTCGGTCGGAATCGTGTAGACGGTCCGGACCACAACGGGGCCATCCTCGGGGGCGGCGTCTAGCGCCAGGCTCGGCTCCGGCCAGTACTGAACGGTGCTGCGATCCATGCCGCTCGTATCGATGATCGGCCAGATTCGCATGGTCGCCACCCCCGCGAGCATCACGGCCGCGGCGATCAGAAAGGTGGTCACAAGGCCGGCCGGCGAAGCAACGAGGCCCCAGAAAAGCGCGCCGACACCCTGCGCTCCAAACAGGACCATCTGATAGACGGACAGGCCTCGCGCCCGGACCCAGGCTGGGAGGAAAAGCTGGAGCTCAGCGTTGATCGTGGAAAGGAACGCCATCCAAGCCACCCCGGCGGGCAGGAGGACGATAAGGATCACCACTGCGTTGCTGATCAGCACCACCACTGCCAGCACCACGGCGTAGACGACTCCGCTGGCGGCCAACAGCGCGTTGATCGAAAGCCTTGTCCGAATTCGAGGCAGGCCTATCGCTCCAGCGATGGCTCCGACGCCGAGCGCACCGAGCAGCAACCCATAGCCATCAGCTCCCTGGCCCAGTCGCCGGCTCGCTATAAGTGGGAGCAAAGACCACAGCGCGCTGGCGGGAACCAGGAACAAGGCCGACCGCAGCAAGATGCGACGGACCACCGGCGCGTAGCGCACATAACGGCCTCCCGCGCGCAGCGCCGAGACGAATGGCTCTGGCACCTTCGGCTTGCCGGCGGGTGGGTGCCACGCGACGAGCACGATCAGGAAGAGCGCATACATCGCCGTGTTCAGTGCAAAAACCGCACCGACGCCTGCGCGAGCGATCACCACTCCCGCGACGGCGGGTCCGGCCGCGCGAGCGAGGTTGACGCTGATCGACGAAAGCGCGGCTGCCGAATGCAACTGGGCGCGTGGCACGAGGTCCGGAACGAGCGCCTGGTATGCCGGAAGGATGAGCACCGAGCTGGATCCGATCAAGAACGTGAAGGTCAGCAGCAGCGCCGGAGGCATCTCGCCGGCCAGAGTCAGTACGGCCAGCGCGGCACCGACGATGACCAGAAAGCCCTGTACCGCCATCAGCAGGCGGCGCCGGTCGAACGTATCGGCGAGCACGCCGCCGACCAGGCCGAACAACACATCGGGCAGGTAGTCGACGGTCTGGACGAGGGCAACCAGGATCGGGGCGTTCGGCTGGCCGACCAGCAGCCACTGCGCGCCGACTGTCTGCATCCAGCTGGCGACGTTGCTGACAAGGACCGCCAGCCAGAGGGCGCGAAACAGCCCAATGCGAAGGGGCGCCCACGTCGAAACGGCCTTCGTCGAATCGGTCGTCTGGCTCATCTGTTAGCGAGTGAGCTTAAGGCCGAATGCCGTGTGCGGCAGGCCGCCCGAGACCTGCAAAATACTGGAGTGGTGAAAAACGCCGCGCTGACCCGACTCGAGGAGAGCCTCGATCACATCCGCCAGGCGCCGCAGGATGGCGGGACCGTCGAGTTGATCGTCGCCCGGCCGGCCGTTGACCAGCGGGAGACATTGACCGAAGGCTGGCTCGAGGCCGGGAGCGGCTTGAGGGGCGACACCTGGCGGGCGCGCGGCAACAGCAGCACTCCCGATGGGAGCGCCAATCCGGATGCGCAACTCACCCTGATGAGTTCGCGCGCTGCGGCGGCGATCGCTGGGGAGCGCGAGCGCTGGCCCCTCGCCGGCGACCAGCTCTACGTGGATCTCGACCTCAGCCTCGCCAACCTGCCCGCGGGGAGCCGGGTCCAGATCGGCTCAGCAGTGATCGAGTTCAGCGAGCCCCCGCACACCGGTTGCGCGAAGTTCTCAGCCCGCTACGGCAACGAAGCGCAGGTTTTCGTCAACTCTCCAGTCGGCCGCGAGCTTCGCCTGCGAGGCGCCAACTGCCGGGTGGTCGTGGCCGGCACCGTAAGGCAAGGCGACGCGATTAGAAAGGTGCGGAGCTAGCCCAGGCGCGCCGCACGCAGCGCGAGGTATCTCTGTTCAGGGATGCTCGCTGTCATCCGCGGCGCGCTTTGGTACGACTCGCGCGCGGCCGTGAGATCGCCCGCGAGCTCGAACCTGCACCGCGTCTTCACACGCGTCGAACTGACCGTGGCGCCTCACGAGCGCCCCAAGGACCTGTGGCGCGAGCTCGCGCAGCAGGTCCTCGATTCGGGGGGATTCCGACCTCAAAAGTCGGGCGGTGCGTCCATCACGCGGCGCACTTCGATTGGAACCTTGACGAAATCGACGATGCGCGAAGCGATGGCGATCGCCCGTGCCTCGTCTTCGACATCGACGATCCAGTAGCCGACGAGGGACTCTTTCGATTCGGCAAACGGCCCATCGGTCGCGACCGAGATGCCATTCTCGAATCTGACGGTCTTGGCCTGGCTCCCGTCCGCCAGCCCCTCGGCGCTCACGAGCTCCCCGGACTTGCGAAGGTCGTCGTCCAGCTTCCTCATGAACTGGACCATCTCGAGCATCCAATCCCTTCCCATCGCCGCCGCGCCCGCCTCGGCAGAGCCGAACGTCATGATCATGTACTTCATCTGATTCCTCCCTTGAATTGCGCTCCCGTAAAGGGCTTACCCCGCGACCACGACGCGGGGTCCCCGATAATGTGTCGGAGCCGGCTCTCCGTTCTCGACATCGTCTCGTCAGCGATTCTTGGCGGCTGCAGGCGATCGGCTGTTTTTGGCCGCGTGCACCGACCTCTCGTGCCTTTGAGACAGAAAGGGATCTGAGATAGCCACCGCGATGACAATCCCGGCGGCCACGGCTCCGACCACCAGGTCGGGCAGGCCGGCCGCGATTGGAATGAACGCAAGGAGCACGGCTATTGCGACCACGCGCGACCACGGCGTGACGTTCCAGACCGTCACCTTGAACAGGGCGTGACCGGCGAGAAAGAGCGCCGACCCTCCGGCCAGCATCAGGGCGGTCGCAACGCCTGCCGAGGAATCCGGATGGGACACGATGGCGTGGTCGCCCGCGGCGATGGCAACGATGCCTCCGATCATGATCGGGTGGATCGAGTGATAGGCGGAGCGGCCAAGGCTGCCGGGGTTGGGATGCCTCGCGATCACGCTCTGGGCGACCTCGGCACTCCTGTCGAAGTACACCCACCAAAGGCCAACTGATCCCGCAAACGCGACGACGATGGCGGCGAGCTCTCGCAGTCCGATGTTCGGTCCGCTCGCGAGGCCCGCACCGATAACCACAATCGACTCGCCGATGGCGATCAGCACAAACGACTGGCAACGCTCAGCTATGTGTTGGCCGTCGATGCTCCAGTCCTTAGTGGTCGATCGGCCGAGGCCGGGAACGAAGAAGCCGGTGGCGCTTCCTGCCATGTCAACGCTGACGGCCAGCAACCAGAGCACCTCGCGCGCCAGCCCGTGCTGCAGCCCTCCAATGATCGCCAGCGTGCCGCTCACCACGCACCACGCCAGGATCCTCTCGAAATTTCTCTGCAGCTTGTCGCCGCGCAGTGCAACAACCGCGAACACGCTGCGGCCGATCTGGATTGCGGCATAAGCACCTCCGACGGCAAGACCACGAGCGCCGAATGCATCGGGGATACCTGAGGAGAAGACGAGGCTGGTGAGCATCAGCGCAAGGAGCAACAAGCGCACCGAGATATGACCCGGGTCGAGCCAGTTGGTGAGCCACATCGTGTACGACCAGCCGAGCCAGATCATCGCCAGCAGCAGCACCGCCTGCAGCGCTCCCTCGATACTCAGGTGACCGAGAAGAAACCGCGACGAGAGCTGTGTGATGGCAAAGGCGTAGACAAGGTCGAAGAAGACTTCGATGTTGGTCTCGCCACGGGTGCCTGTGTGCTTGCGGAGGATGGCCACGACGAGCAAAGACTCTAAAGGGTGCTCACCAGGTCATCTGTCGTCGGGGTGGCCTGTGTTGCCAAACGCGATCCTGTCGCGGACCACCGGAGCGCGGCCCAGAAGGCGTGCTCGTTGGACGGCGTCCTCGCCAAAGCGATTGCGGATTGCGTCCATCGCCGTCTCCAGGCGAGCGTCGCGCGGCGCGGATGGCGCCGAGAAAAGATCCATCTGGCCTGGACCCGCATCGCTGAGCCCGGCCAGTCCCACCCCGAGAGTCCCAACCGGGCGGCGAGTGTCGCGGGCCGCCAGGAGCTTCAAGGCGGCTTTGTAGATCTCATCTCCGGTCGCGACCGGAGCCGCCAGCTTCGACTGCCTGGAGAGACGGTCTATATCGGGCCGGTAGACGACGCCGATCGAGACGACGCTTCCTCGTCGCCCCGCCGCTCGAAGCCGGCGCCCGACCATGTCCGACAAACGCATCAGCAGCTCTTCTAGCTCTGCCTGGGAGGTGGTCGCGCGGGCGAGCACATGCGAGTGGCTGTAGCTCTTGCGCTCGGCGGTCTCGAAGCTGCTCGCCTCGAAGCCGCGCAGACGCTGATGCCAGCCGTTCGCGACGTCGGCCCGCATTCCGGCCAGCCCGAGCTGGGCGGGCGTCGCGTAGAGGAACTCTATTGGGGTGCGAATGCCGGCCTTGCGCAGGCGCGTTGCCGTGGCCTCGGCGATCCCAGACAGGTCGGTGAGTTTGAGCCGCTCGAATGCCGAAACGAGGTTGGTGTGGTCGATGCGCTGCAGCCCGTCTCGCTTGTCGAGGTTGGACGCTTGCTTGGCCATCCAGATCGACGTGGACACCCCGACCGAGCAGGTGACGCATTCGCCGATCTCCGCACGGATGGCTTGCTTGATCGCGCGGCCGACGCCCTCCGGCCCGAGCTTGACGAGGTCTGGAGTGCCGGCCAGGTTCAGCGAGGCTTCGTCGATCGACATCCGTAGGACGTCCGGGCTGTGCCGAAGGAGGATCTCGATCAGGCTGTCCGAGGCGGCTCGATAGAGCGGCGGATTGGGCTCCCTGACGATGATTCGCGGATAGATCGCCTTGGCCTCAAAGACCCTCATGCCTGTCTTGACGCCAAGGTCTCGAGCTTCTCGAGACGAGGAGACGATGGTGGCCGCGTCTGTCGCGTAGGCGGCGATCGCCAGCGGCGTGCCTCTCAGTTTGGGCTCGTGCTGCTGCTCGATCGAGGCGAACGCGCAATTGAGGTCAATCACGAGTGTCATGGGGTCGGCCTGGTTGAGCCCTAGATCCCCTGGTCGCGACCCCATAGCGAGCAAATGTTCGCACAGGACCGGGACCCGTGCCACAACGGCAATTAATAAGGATTGATAAGACGGTGCTGATATCGAGAACCGGCGCGCTCAGGAGCGTTAGAGCTCGGACCGCACCTTGGCAGCCGCCTTCGCAAGCGCCGTCAGCTTGCCGAACGCTTTGGCTCGCGGCAGGTATTTCATGCCGCAGTCAGGGGCGAGGATAAGGCGGTCGGCATCGACGTACTTCAGCGCGTTGCGGATCCTCCCGACGAGCGTGTCCACATCCTCCACCGGGCTGTCATCCGCGAGGTCGATGATCCCGACGATGAGCCGCTTGTTGGCGAGGCTCTTGAGCACCGACAGGTCGACCTTCTGCTGCGCCGACTCCATCGAGATCATGCCCACGTTGACGTCGGCAAGCTCCTCGAGAAATGGATAGCCGTTTGGGCGCGAGTGCACGATGTGCGCGTAGCCGAAGCATGTGTGCAGCGCCGTCTCGCCAGTGATCCCATCGAGCGCGCGATTGATCGCTTTGATCGCGAATCTCTGCGCCTTTTCCGACCTGGCCTGCAGGTAGGGCTCGTCGAGCTGCACGACGTCGGCACCCGCCGCGAAGAGGTCGCGGACCTCCTCGTTGACCGCCTCGGCCAAGCCCATCGCCAGCGCTTCCTCGTCGTGGTAGTAGTCGTCCTGGGCCTGCTGCGACATCGTGAATGGGCCAGGCAGTGTGGCCTTGATCTTGTGGTCGGTGTTCGCCCGTAGAAACTGAACGTCCCTCACCTCGACCGCGCGAGTTCGGCGAATCGGACCGACGACTCGCGGCACGGGATTGGGGTGGCCGGTCCGGTCGAGCGCAGTACCCGGGTGGTCGAGGTCCATGCCGTCAAGCGCGGTCGCGAAGCGGTTGGAGTAGCTCTCGCGCCTTACCTCGCCATCGGTGATGATGTCGATCCCGGCCCGCTCCATGTCGCGAATCGCGACGATGGTCGCGTCATCCTGCGCTTGCTCCAGGTGCTCGGCGTGCGGACGCCAGATCTCCAGCGCTCGCGTGCGCGGCGGAAGGCGGCTCCCGAGCACAGCGCGATCGACAAGCCAGTCGGGCTGGGGATAGCTGCCGACCACAGTGGTCGGGAGGAGATGCGCCATCCCGAAAGCGTATCCGGGGCTTGTGGCCGGTGCACCATCGGCGCAGTGCCGCCCGGCGCATCATGATGCTTAATCCGTATGACCTCAAAGCCCGACATCGACACGACCGGCTCGTCGGCCGGCCGTCTCAAAAGCGACACATGCGATCAAGACTGGATCTGGGAACGGGACGTGGAAACCGCGTCCCCGGCGGACCAGGTCGCTGCCGCCTCGATCGCGTGGGACACTCAGATGCAGCACCTGGCGGGGGGCTCGCCGTTTTATGCACGGAAGTTTCGACAAGCCGGGGTCGGCGACCCAACCAGGGTTCGGCTTGCAGACATCACAAGCCTGCCGTTCACGACCAAGGACGAGCTGAAGAAGTCGGTCGACGAGCAGCCTCCATTCGGCAGCAACGCCGGCGTCCCCGAGGAGCGCGTCAAGCGCGTCTACCAGACGAGCGGCACGACCGGCACCCCGACCGTGATTCCCCTAACTCGCATCGACATGGACACCTGGACGACGATCGGTTCGCGTACTTATTACGCGACCGGAATACACGACCACCACAGCGTCCTGACGACGTTTGGCGCCGGTCCTTTTGTGGCGGGCCACACGCACTTTGTGCTGACGCGCATCGGTTCGCGCGCAGTGCCGGTGGCACCCGGCGACACGGGCAGGGTCCTCACTGGACTCAAGACGGGCCTCGCCGACACGCTGTTGTCGACGCCGTCCTTTGCGCAGTACCTGGCGAACAAGCTCGAGGGCAGTACCCCGGATCCCCGCTCCCTTCGCCTGATGCATGTCGTCACGGGGGGCGAGCCCGGCGGGGGCATTCCAGCCATTCGCGACCACATCGAGCGAGTCCTGGGCGCGACAGTTACCGAGGTCATGGGGATCGGCGACGTTGCGCCCTCGCTCTTCGGTGAGTGTCCACAGCAGAACGGGATGCACTTCTGCGGCTCGGGGCACGTCTGGCCGGAGCTTGTCGACCCGGAGACGCAGGCGCCGATGGCGATCGAAACCGGGGCGGTGGGTGAGCTTGTGTACACCCACCTCACGCGTGAAGCGATGCCGGTGGTGCGGTTTCTCAGCGGGGACATAGTCCGCATCGAGGGCACATCATGCGAGTGCGGGCGTACGACCTTCCGCATGCGCTGTCTGGCGCGGCGCGACGACATGTTCATCGTGCGGGGCGTAAACGTATACCCGTCGGCAATCCTGGCGGTGGTTGGCGATTTCAGGCCGCGGGTCACCGGGCGAGCGCGCGTGGTGCGGCGCGATTCCGCTGTCAGCGTGCAGCCGCCGGTGCCGGTCGAGGTGGAGGTTCCCGAAGCCGGCCAGGCCGACCCACAGCTGGCCGCTGCGATCGAGGAAGCGGTCCACACGAGGCTTACCTTCCGGTGCAAGATCGAGCTGATCCCAGAAGAATCGTTCGGCGCCAGCGGCTACAAGACCAACCTCACAGTGAGGCGCCAGTGACCACCGCCAAGAAGCGGTTGAAATCAGGCATGGGCAGCAGCACCGCTGACACGATCACCGTACGGGGCCACGACCTGGTCGAAGACCTCATCGGCAAGGTCTCGCTTGGCGATATGGCGTTCCTCGAGCTCAAGGGCCGTCTACCCAGCCAACAGGAGTCCACAGTATTCAACGCCCTGGCCGTGACGCTGGTTGAGCACGGCATGACGCCCAGCGCGATTGCGGCGCGGCTCACGTATTTCGGCGCTCCCGAGTCGCTGCAGGGTGCGGTCGCGGCCGGTTTGCTGGGAATCGGCGATCGGTTTGGCGGATCGATCGAAGAGGCGGCCCGCACGCTGCAGGAAGCCCTCGAGGGAGCGGGTCCCAGCCCCGATATGGCGTCGCTGGCGCGGCAGATCGTGTCGACGCACAAAGAAAGGAAACGGCCGATAGCCGGGCTGGGGCATCCGATCCACAAGCCCATCGACCCAAGGACGCCGAAGCTCTTTGCGATCGCCGGTGACAACGGCTTCTCCGGCCGCTTCGTCGAGCTGATGCAGGCGATCTCGGCGGAGGCGAGCCGGAGCTACGGGCGCGAGCTGCCGGTCAACGCCACAGGAGCCATCGGGGCGATCGCCAGCGAGCTCGACATCCCCTGGCGCGTGACCCGAGGGCTGGCAGTGATGGCGCGTGCGATAGGGCTGGTCGCCCACATCCAGGAAGAGCTCGAGGAGCCGCTCGCAGCCGAA
Source organism: Candidatus Dormiibacterota bacterium (assembly GCA_003139695.1). Lineage (GTDB taxonomy): Bacteria > Chloroflexota > Dormibacteria > Dormibacterales > Dormibacteraceae > Palsa-872. The sequence goes on from PLJM01000010.1 coordinate 9,806, forward strand.
ATATGGGGCCGCATCGACGAAGAGTCGTCCAGTTAGTCGACGACGAGTCGTGGGACGGTAGCCGCAGGGGTTCCCGCCGGGAAAGGCAGGGACTAACATTGTTTTCCGCTCCGTTCGATCGGGTTGAAGGAGACGAACAGCTGGCAGCCACCATACCCGGCATCCACCACGTCACCTGCATCACCGGGGACGTGCAAAAGTGCGTCGACTTCTACGTCACCGTGCTGGGGCTGCGCTTCATCAAGAAGAGCATCAACCAGGACATGCCCGACACGTATCACATCTACTTTGGCGACCTGGTCGGCTCCCCGGGCACGGCGATGACCTTCTTCGGGTGGCCCACCTGGCCGAAGCGGAGGGCGGGCAGCGGCCAGATCACAACCGTGTCGTTTTCAGTCCCACCGGGCTCGCTCGATTTCTGGAAAAGCCGCCTTCGCAAGCTCGGGGTGGAGGCCGGCGCGACGAGCCGGTTTGGCACGGACGCAGTGGTCGTGAGCGATCCGGACGGGATCGAGCTCGAGCTGGTCGCGCAAGCGACCGTTCAACCGTGGGTGCCATGGCCTGACGGCCCAGTCGGCCCCGATCACGCCATCCGAGGCTTTCACTCCGTCACCATGACCATCGCTGAAACCGCAGCGACCTTCGATCTTCTGACCAAGACGCTCGGCTTTCGCAAGGCGGGCGAGGAAGGTCGGCGAACGCGATTCGAGACAGACAAGGGCGGGCCGCATTCGATGGTCGACGTGGTCGCCGCCCCCGAGGGCCCGGTTGGGGAAGAGTCGGTCGGTACGGTCCACCACGTCGCCTGGAGAGCGCCCGGCGAAGCCGACCAGATCGCATGGCGCGAGGCGCTGGTCGAAGTTGGACGCAACGTGACGCCGGTGATTGACCGCTATTACTTCAAGTCGATCTATTCACGCGAGCCGGGCGGAGTCCTGTTCGAGATCGCAACGGACGGCCCCGGATTCACTGTCGATGAAACAGTCGAGTCCCTGGGTTCGTCGCTTAGCCTGCCGCCCTGGTTCCAGGTGCGTCGCGACAGGCTGGATGAAACGCTGCCGCACATCGTCGTACCGACCACGGCGACGAAAGGTGCGGGGCACTGATGCGCACGATTCGAGCGTGGTCGCAATCTCGACTCTGGGAGGGAGCTAATTGATGAGTACGGCGACAATCGCACCGGTCAACCCGATGGCGGCCGAAGGCAAGGAAACGGTCATGAACGTCATGCGTCGCGACCGCGCCAATTTCACACGCATGGTCGAAGACCCGAAGAACTGGAATGTCATGACGCGCTGTACTGGCTGGGAGACGCGCGATCTGGTCGGACACATGATCGATGTCATGGAGGGGTACTTCAAGAACTGGGATGCGGCCAAGGCAGGCAAAGAAGGCACAGCCCTCGGCCTGCCGATCATGGGCGAGACGCTGAACGATCATGCGCTCGACTTCCGCAAGCTTCCTCGCGAGGAGGCTATCGCCCGCTTCAAGAAGGACGCCCAGAAGCTCGACGGAATGCTCGAGGCGCTTACTCCGGAGGAATGGACCTCATTCATGGTCTATCACCCGTTCGCGGGTCCGGTTCCGGCCGGCTTCTACGGCACCTTCCAGATCATGGACTACGGGGTGCACCCGTACGACATCGAGTACGGGTTGGGAGACAAGCTCGCGACCATCGACGAGGCGACAGCGGGACTGATCCTGCCGTTTGCTTTCATCTTCTGGATGTACACAGTGGACCAGAAGGTTGCGGCAGGGGTCGATGCGCAGTATGGGATAGAGGTCAAAGGTCCTTGGGGCGGCAAGTGGCGGGCGACGATCAAGGACGGCAAGTGGACGTCGGAGCCGGAGACCGGGAAGTTCGAGGGTGCCGACGCGCTGTTCAGCTTCGACTCGGCAGCGGACGCAGTGCTGACATTCTTCGGCCGCTTTCCGGGTGGCTCGGCGACAGGAGACCCTGAGGTCATCCACAAAGTACGCCACCTCTTCTTCTCCTTCTAATCCGAAGCATCCTCTGGGCGGCGGCTCTCGGCGGGCCGCCGCCTCCTCCGCTCGGCGGCCCGTTTGAGGTTCGCGAGCTCGATTCCGCCTGGGCCACCGTTGCGATGGAAGCGGAGTCCGGCCTCGTTCCCGGACGCCTGGCCAGGGGCTCGCGGTGCTTTGGGGCGTGGGTCGGACACGAGTTGGTGGGATACGGCTGGTTGTCGACCAAGTCCGAGTGGATCGGAGAGGTCGAGCTGGAGATCCGTCTTCCCGCCGGTGAGGCATACGTCTGGAACTGCGTGACCCTCGCGCGACACCGCAGGAAGGGGGTCTTTCGATCGGTGGTCACCGCCATCGTCGGGCAGGCGCACAAGGAGGGATTGGCCAGGTTGTGGATCGCCTCCCTGGAAGGTGTGGGCGGGAAAACGATGCAGCAGGCTGGTTTTCAGCCGGTGCTGCGGTTTAACTCCGCCAAGAGACTCCGCCTTTATTGGCTGATGGTGAGCCCAGCGGACGGAGTCGATCCAGACCTGCTGGCGTCAGCGCGTGAGGCGGTGGCCGTCAAGGGCGCCCTATCGGTGCGTCGATCCGTGACCAGGAGGCACTGACCCCTGGATGAACACGGTGAACTACGTCGATGTCGCCGCCGGGATCATGGTCTTCCTCGTCGCCGCCCTCCACATCTACATCCTTGTGCTCGAGATGTTCTGGTGGCGGACGCCTCGGGGACTCCGCAGCTTTGGCATGACGCAAGAGGTGGCGGATTCCTCGGCCAAGCTTGCTGCCAACCAGGGCCTGTACAACGGCTTCCTTGCAGCGGGTCTGTTGTGGGGCCTGTTCGCGTACGGCGTGGTCAATGGACGAGCGATTCTGACGTTCTTCCTCGCGTGCGTGATCGTCGCGGGCATCTACGGCGGAGCAACTGTCAATCGAAGGATCACGCTGATCCAATCCGTGCCTGCGGCGGTCGCCTTGATACTCGTGTGGCTCTCGTAGGCGGCGCCTCTTAGAGCGCTTCCAGGTAGACCCTCAGCAGCTCCGCGCTCGGATACGTGCCGCCCAGCTCGCTGGACGCTCGTCGCAGCTCGGGCTCACCCAGGCCGTAGTCGGCGATGTGCTGGGGCAAACCGAGGGTCGCGATCAGGCGCTGGATGTCCCCTGCCGCGTCGCCCGACCCCGTCGCCTCTCCCAGCTTCGCTACTCGCTCAGGCATCCGCTCCGCGAGAAAGCGCAGCGCGTGCGGGAGGAGCAAGCACGACGTCACCCCATGCGGAATGCCGTGACGCGCCCCGATCTGCTTGCCCATCACGTGGCTGAGGCCGCCGGCAGACAGACCGGGCAGCGTGAACGTGAACCACGCCGCCAGCTGGTTCTCGGTTCGCACGTCAACATCGGCGGGCGCGGCCATCGCGCGCGGCAGCGAGGCAAACAGGCGCCGGATTCCCTCGAGCGCCAGGGTGTCCGAGAATGGATGCTCGCCCTCGGCCAGGAATCCCTCGACGCCGTGATCCATCGCACGAATCCCGGTCGAAAGCCACAGAGCCATCGGCGTCGCCAATGTGAGGTCGGCGTCGTAAATCACGGCATCGAGCAGCAACCGCACGTCGCGCATACCGGCTTTGTCACCGGCCTCGTTGGTGAAGCCGGCCCCGCCTGCGAGCTCGGCGACCGACAGCGTGGTGGGGATGGCGATGTGGGGGAGCCCTCGATACGCGAGCCCACGCCGGTCCGCGAGCTTCACCGACACGATCTTGGCGGCGTCGATGGCGCTGCCACCGCCAAAGCTCAGGACGCCATCAACTCCCGCCTCGGTTGCCTGCTCGAGGGCGGCATCGATCTCCGTTTGGGGTGCGTGCTGGCTGATGACCACGGTGGCGGGTGCCTCGGCCTCGCCCAGAGCGCCGCGCACCCTTTCGACCAGCCTGCCCTCGTTGAGCAGCGAGCGATTCGTGAAAAGTGCAACGCGGTTCATCTGCAAACGCTTGAGCTCGGGCGCCAGCTGGGTGAGCGCACCAGGCCCCCAGTGGATAGCGCGCGGGTTGGCGTAGCCAAAAGCCCAGGGCATCGCGCCGTCATAGTACGTATCAGTGACTGGTCCACACCAAAGTCAGCCAATCCTGGAAGCGGGTGAGCCGCTCGCCACCGCCCGCGCCGCGATGATCCTGGTCCACGGTCGAGGCGCCAGCGCGGCCGACATCATGACGTTGGGCGCTGAGTTGATACACCCGGGCGTCGCCTACTTTGCCCCGCAAGCGGCGGGCAACGCCTGGTATCCGAATCCGTTCACCTCTCCGATTGAGAGCAACGAACCCTACTTGAGCTCCGCGCTCGAAGTCGTGGGTTCATTGCTGGCCACGATCGAAAAGTCAGTCCCTGCGGATCGGGTCATCCTGTTGGGCTTCTCGCAGGGCGCCTGCGTCACCCTGGAGTTCGCGGCGCGTCATGCTCGCCGCTACGGCGGGGTGGTTGGGTTGAGTGGCGGGTTGATTGGACCCGACGGCGCGCCGCGCGACTACCCGGGGAGCTTCGACGGAATGCCCGCTTTCATGGGCTGCAGCGATGTCGACCCGCATATAAGAAAGGACACGGTCATCGAGGCTGCCGAGGTGTACAGGCGCATGGGGGCCAAGGTCACCGCAAAGCTGTACCCGGGGATGGGCCACACAGTCAACGAGGATGAGATCAAGGCTGTACTGGAGATAGTCGCCGCGACCGCAAGCTGAATGCAATTCGCCGGGTCAGTCTGCGGAGGTGACCCGCATAACCGTTGCAATACTCGTCCTGCTCACAGCGATGGCCTGCGGAGGAACCGCGGCAGCCGTTCCACCCCCGACGCCCACCGCCACGTTCACGATGGGTGCCATGAACACCAGCGGCGTCACCGGCACGGGCCTGGTCCACAAGGGGACCGGCAGCTTCATCGTGTCGATCCAGATCCATGGGCTGGCACCCAACTCGTCGCACATTTCACACGTCCACATCGGTAGCTGCGCCAAACCAGGAAACGTCGCCTATGCGCTGCTGCAGGTGATCGCCGACGCCTCAGGCAACGCTTCGGCGACCAGCACGGTCCCGGAGTATTACTCGATGCCGAGCACCGGATGGTACGTCAACGTGCACAAGGGTCCGGACTTCTCCAAGGCTGAATACGCCCCGAGCGTGTCGTGCGGGGACCTGCCCGCGTTTTAGCCGCTCTGGCAAGGCTAGACCTGCTCTTCCGCCTTTTCTCCTTCCTCGCCCAGCTTGACGATGTCCCCTTTGTGGAACAGAACCCTCTTGAGCACCGCCTGCAACTTCGGGTGGCGCCGTGAGATGTACTCGAGCGCCATCGCGAAGTGCTTGAACTCTTCCTGCTGGGCGTTTTCCATGATCGCCTTCGCCTGAGGGTCACGTTCGAGCGAGATGCGCTGCTCGTACCAACCGATCGCTTCCGCCTCCTCCTGAAGTGAGGTGATGATCCGAGCGAAAGTCCGGATCTCCTGGGTCAGCTCGTTTGCGGGCTCGTGATATTGCTCGGTGCCCATGGTTTAACTCTCCTTTTCCCCCGGTCCGACAGCCAACTCGATCTTAAAGGTGGGCGGGAGTGAGTAGGGCTGCCCGTTTTGTATCGGTCGTACGCTGGCCATTCATGGACCACGCCGACCTGGTGGCGCTGCTTCAGGACGGTGTGAAGGCGAAAGGCGAGAGGTGGGCGGACCTCGGCGCGGGCGAAGGCGCCTTCACCTTTGCGCTGGCGGACCTTCTCGGCCCAGGCGCCCACATCACAGCTGTCGACCGAGACGCTGGCTCACTAAGGCGACTCACGTCAGCGATTCGGATCGACCCTTCACCGGCGCCAATCGAAACAGTGGTCTCCGATTTCACGCGTCCGCTCAACTTGTCAGACCTCGACGGCGTGGTCATGGCCAACTCCCTGCATTTCGTGCGGGACAAGGCACCCGTACTCGACTCAGTCCACTCGATGCTCCGACCGGGAGGCACCTTGATCGTGGTCGAGTACGAAACCGACAGGGGCAACCCATGGGTCCCGCATCCCTTCTCGTTTGCGACCTGGATGGGAATGGCCGCGTCAGCCGGCTTCGAGCAGACCCGCCTGCTTCACCGGCACCCCAGCCGCCACTTCGGCTCGATGTACTCGGCCGCCAGCTACGCCGCTGCCCGGCTGCGTCCGCTTCGCGGCCGGAGCCTCCCTCTCCCCTGAAGGGAGAGATGCCCTTGCGTTCCAGTCTGTTACGTAGTAATCTTGTAATCATGGATGAGAAAGAGCTCGGATCGATCAAGGGTTGGTTTGCCGGAAGACTCCCAGACGGCTGGTTCACGGGAGTAGAGGTCACCGTCGAAGATGACCAGATAGTGGTCCTCGGCTCCTTGCCGGACGTGGGCCCAGCGGCAGGCTCCACGCCGGAGGAGAAGGAGGGCGCGGCGGCCGGCCGCATCGCGCGATTCCGTGAGGAGACTCGCGGCCCGCGCATCGGCATCGCACAGGAGGCGGAAGAGCGTTTCCATAAATTTGTGACGTGGGGCGCGAAGCTTGGCGGCGTGACCAAGCGGTTCAACCCTGGCGGTGGAGGCCGTTCCGAAGGAAACCGGCGAGTGATGATCGGACGCTGGATGCGCTCTCGAGGACGCCATTCGGGGCAGCACGCGGGCACCCGCACGACGTCAAGCGAATCGCAAGTCTTCTAACCGACCGACCCGGCACCGCCCAACTGGGTTCGTGCCGGGTCGGTAAGCTGCCCGGTAGATAGATGGGCATGATGCCGCCGCAGCACCCTGGGCCACCGACTGTCATGTGGTGGAGGGGTCGCCGGAAAAACCCTGACTCGGGACCAGCCGACAGCGGGCTCACCGGCGATCCGATGCTCGAGGGACCGCCCCAGGACGAGGGCCCAAAGGACCTTCGGGGCCGCTGGTTGAACCTCAAGCAGTCCGTCACAGGAACCACCGCTGCACTCCCTCGGGTCCTGCGGCTGGTTTGGGACGCAAGCCCGCGCACGACGCTGGGACTTTTCGCAGCGACCGTCGTCGCCGGAGTTATCCCGGCCGCCGCGGCCTACACCTCCAAACTGCTGATCAACGCGGTCGTCCGCGGCATCCTGATCCACAACACCAACGTGCCAAACGTAGTGACGTTGCACGACCTCGATCCAAACCTCCACGGTGGTCCCAGCTTCACCGCGGTCAACATGATCATCCTCATCGCAATCCTGCAGCTGGCGCTGTTCGCCATCACCGCGTTGCTGGGCACCATCCGGAACATCACCCAGCAGCTGCTTCAGAACTCGGTGGCGATGCGAATTCAGCTGATGGTGATGGAGAAAGCCGCATCGCTCGACCTTTCCTTCTATGAGGATCCGGCGTCGTACGACCTCCTCAGGCGGGCCCAGACCGACTCGATCAACCGGCCAGTGATGATGATCTCCACGGCATTCGGCCTGGTGCAGACGTTGTTGACCTTCATCACGATGATCGCCCTGCTGATTGTCGTGAGCCCTCTGCTTGCGCTGCTTGCGCTGGTGTCACCGATCCCGGCCTTCATCGCTGACACGCGCTATGGCTGGCGCGGATACAACATCGCGCGTTGGGGCTCGCGACTTCTGCGTCGCATGAACTACATGGTCACGCTGGTCACCACCGACAGCTACGCGAAAGAGGTCAAGCTCTTCGGACTCGGCGGCTACTTCATCGAGCGGTACCGGGTCATTGCGAGCCGCTTTTACGACAGCCAACGAGCCCAGGTCACACAGCGCTATCTGACTGGATTCGCGTTGGGCAACATCAGCACGATCGCGACTTCCGTCACCTATCTCTATGTGGCCCTTCAGGCGATCGTGGGCCGCCTCAGCCTGGGCGACCTTTCCCTGTACACGGCTGCGGCACAGTCGGTGCAGGGGTCAATCCAGGGCATCCTCGGCGGCTTCTCCGGAATGTACGAACACAACCTCTACCTGAACAACCTGTTCGAGCTCATGGAGACCCGCTCATCGATGCCGATCAAGGAAACGCCGGTCAAGGTTCCAGTGCCCATGCGCGGGGAGATCAGGTTCGAGAACGTCACGTTTGCCTACCCGGGCGCTGAGAAGCCGGCCCTCACCGACCTCAGCTTCACGATCAGGGCGGGCGAGACTCTCGCGGTGGTCGGCCGCAACGGAGCGGGCAAGACCACGCTGTTCAAGCTGATCTGCCGGCTGTACGACCCGAACGAGGGAAGGATCCTCATCGACGGGGTCGACATCCGCGATTTCGATCCGAGCGACCTTCGCGAGCATGTCGGCGCGATGTTCCAGGACTACGTCACCTACCAGGCGACAGCCTCCGAGAACATCGGCCTCGGAAATGTGCCTGATATCGGGAATCGCACGGCGATCGAGAGTGCGGGCCGGCAGGCTGGAGCCGATGAGCTGATATCGAGCCTGCCCGAAGGCTATGACACTGCGCTGGGCAAGTGGTTCGACGCCGGGGTCAACCTCTCGGGCGGCGAGTGGCAGAAGGTCGCGCTGGCCCGCGCCTTCATGCGTGACGCCAAGATCCTGCTGCTCGATGAGCCGACGTCCGCCCTTGACGCGCAAGCGGAGTACGACCTGTTCGAGCGATTGCACTCGCTAACCCAGGGCCGCACGGCTGTCTACATCTCCCATCGCTTCTCCACGGTGAGGCGAGCCGACCGGATCGTATTCCTGGAACACGGCAGGCTCGTCGAGGAAGGCACGCACGAGGAGCTGATGCGACTCAACGGCCGCTACGCGCGCCTGTTCAGAATGCAAGCGTCGGCATATACGGGGGAAGACATCCTCCCTGAAGTCGAAGTGGAAGATACGGTTAGCAAGGCACTGAGCCGCCAAACCAGTTAACTTCCCCGCGATGCGAAGTCGCGGACCCACGATCGCCGGAATCGTCCTCGGCGTCCTCACCACAGCCGGCGCGACCAGGCAGCCCAGCAGTTCCCTCGGAGGACCATCCTCCAGGCCTATTACCCCGCCGTCGTTCTGGAGCGCTGACCGGCGCGCGGTTTACGCGTGCAGGCGACTGTGGTTTAGCTGAAGGACCTTGACTGCGCGGCCGCGCATGCGGTCGCAGCGCCAGCAGAAGACCACGGCGTCGATACCCCACGGGAGGATTCCCGAGACCAGTATCTCGCGCTCACGACGGTGCATAAGCAGGCAAATGATGAAGCTCATGAGCGTCAAGAAACTATCACGCATTCGCCGACAATCCACAGTGGACTTTGTTAAGACTTCGTCACAAGCTCGGCCATCTGCCGGCCAGGGCATGAAGTTGCGGTTCTCCGCCTATAACCGATCGATCTTCGCCGCCAGGATGAAATCGTTTTGGGTGATGCCGCCCGCGGCGTGCGTCCAGAGCCAGACCGTCACGGAGCCATAGCTGACGAGCATGTCGGGGTGGTGCTGCTCGGCCTCGGCGATTGGGGCGATCCGGTTCACGAGCTCGACGCCCGGAATGAAGCCTTTGAACTTGAAGACCTTCGCGAGGCGCAGATGGCCCTCCGCTTCCTCGACGGTCCAGCCGTCGAGCCGGCCCAGCTGATGCTCAATCTCATCCCGGTTCAGGTGAGGGCTGCCGGGCTTGCAGGCGACGCAATGCTGCTCGGATAGTGGCGGTTGATCCGCGGCGGGCATATAAGGAAGATCGTAAGCCGCGAAGGTAAAATGGTGCCCCCCGAGGGCGGCTAGCTCAGTGGAAGAGCGCTCGCCTCACACGCGAGAGGTCGTTGGTTCGACCCCAACGCCGCCCACCAACACTCCCTCCCACCTTCAGGGCGGAGGGTCGACGAGACGGGCCGCAACTGCCCGCCTCGCCTGTATGGAACGCGATGCGGGAATAATGCGACTCGTGAAGAGGCGATCCGGGAAGGCAGTCGCACCCCCACTAGCCCGCACCTTGGTCACGGGCGCCGATGGCTTCATCGGCGGCCTCCTATCGAGCCGGCTCGAGGCCCTGGGGAGCGAGGTCTATCGGCTGTCGCGTAAGGGCACTGGCCCGAAAACGGTCACCAATGACATCGGCAAGGACCCGATCGTAGGGTTGAACGAAATCAAGCCCCAGGCCGTGTTCCACCTCGCCGGGCGCGTACACAGGATGGACGAGGGCGGAGACGCCGAGGCCGAGCACATCAGGGTGACGGTCGACGGCACGACGTACCTGCTCCAGGCCGCGGCTGAAGCGGGGGTTCAGGCGTTTGTCTTCTTCAGCAGCGTCGCGGTGATGCCGGAGGGATTGGCCTCCGAGCTCGATGAGACCACTCAGCCGGCGCCGACCACGCCTTACGGTCGCGCAAAGCTGCGGGCCGAGGAGCTGGTCCTGGGCATGAACGGAAAATCAGGGATGAGGACTGTGTGCCTCCGGCTGCCGATGGTTTACGGCCCCGGGCACAAGGGCCACCTGCCGCGCATGATCGCCGCGATTGACAGGGGAGTGTTTCCGCCCCTGCCCCAGTACCCGGGAAAGCGCAGCCTGCTCCACGTCGAGGACGCTGTCGAGGCCGCCATCGTGGTCGCGCAGAGACCCGAGGCGGCTGGCAAGGTGTACATAGTTTCGGAGCCGCGTCCTTATTCGTCTCGCGAGATCTACGAGATCGTCCTGCAGGCGCTTGGGCGACAGGCGCCCGGATGGCATGTTCCGCGCGCAGTCCTGGCTTCGGGCGCGCTGTTGGGCGATTTTGGTGAGCGGATTGCACGGCGAAGGCTGCCCTTTGATTCGGCGGCCCTGTCCAAGCTCTCGATGCCTGCGGTCTACAGCGCAAAGAGGATCGAGCGCGAGCTGGGATTCCGAACGAAGAAGACGTTTGCCACCGCGGCACGCGAAGTGATTGCCCAGCGCAAAGCTTCGTGATCGCCGCCTTCGCGCTGTTGCTCAGCTTTGCCGTCGGCGCCGCAACTACCTGGCTGGTTGCCCGCAACGCCACGCGTCTCGGCCTGCTCGACGTCCCCAACGAGCGCAGCTCGCACCTCGCCACGACTCCGCGCGGGGGCGGGCTCGGGATCGTGGCGGGAGTGGCGGCCGGGATCATCTTCCTGACCGCGGTGGGAGTGCCGCTGGATCGAAACCTGGGCGTCCTGCTGGCTGGAGTGGTCGTGCTCGCCGCCTTGGGCTTGATCGACGATCTCCGCTCAGTCCCCGCCCTCTATCGCCTGGCGGTGCAGGTGGTGGTCGCGGTTGCGGTGGTTACCTTGATCGGTGGCGTCGACAGGCTGCCTCTGCCGCCGCCGCTTGACCTGCCCATAGGTTGGCTCGGGGTGCCGCTGGCGGTGGTGTGGCTGGTAACCGTCACCAACTTCTACAACTTCATGGATGGGATCGACGGGCTGGCCGGGGGCCAGGGGTTCGCGAGCTGCGCCGGGGTCATCATCGGTATCTGGTCGGGTGGTGCGGTGGAGCTGGCGGTCGTGCTCGCCGCGGCCTGCCTTGGGTTCTTGCTGCTCAACAGCCCGCCCGCTCGGGTCTTCCTGGGTGACTCCGGCAGTTATTCGCTCGGCTTCGCCATCGCCGGACTGCCGCTTCTAGCGCCCGACTTCGGCCGCCCTATTGCCCTCTTTGGCGTCGCAGTCGGGCTCGCTTTGTTCCTTCTCGATCCCTTGGAGACGCTCATTCGTCGCGCGCGCGCTGGAAGGCGGATCGGGATTGGGCATCGAGAGCACTCCTATCAAGCCCTCGCCTCATCCAGGGGCCGCCACCGGCGAGTCACTCTCGCACTCGTGCTTACCGGCCTCGTGCTCGCCCTGGGCGGTGGGCTGTCTTACCACCTTCAATGGTTGGCGTGGCCAACCCTGGTCGCGGCATTGGTGGCCTTTGCCATCGAGTGGTTCCTAGCCCGGAGGGCTGGGGCGGCCCCGGCCGTTCGGGGACAATGATCTTGGTAGCATATTGCGTCCGTCCGGACGCAATTTCACGACGCGGCCCCGTCGTCTAGTGGCCTAGGACGCAGCCCTCTCAAGGCTGAGATCGCGGGTTCGAATCCCGCCGGGGCTACCACAGCAGTTGGTTCGTGCTTGCAGCCTATCGCTTCCCTTGCAGTCCCCGAATCGCCTCCATCATCCCGAGATGGCGGCTCAGGTGCTCGAGGTAGATAAGGACGTTGTCGAGTTTCGTGTCGCCATCGGGGTCAACCTTCGGAGCCGCCAGCAACTGATCATCCGGTACGAGCGTGACGGCTTCCTCGGCGAAGGCGAAGGCGAGCCTGGCGTACCCGACGACTTCCTTCTGGTCCGGGAACTGAATCTCTTCCGCCGCCTGGTCCGACATTTCGGTTCCGGTGTCGCGCCGCCCCAAGGCGCCGGACCCCAGCGACCATCGTTCCGCCAGCGCCTCTCTCTCCCATACCTGCGTACGCGGATCCTGGGCCAGGGCCTTGTGAAGGTAGGAGGCGAAAACGTCGTCCCAGCGGGCCGCGTGCCACAGCTGCCAGGCGACCGAGTGAAGGCTTGGATCTGCGCTCCATATGAATTGCTCCGGAGACGCTGCCTCCGCGGTCGTCAACAACCGGCCATGCGCGAGCTTATAGGACCGTACAAGCGTTTCCCTTAGAGAACGCGGGTGCGCAGCCATGAGGCGGATAAGGTACTTCGCCATTCAGGTTTCGTGCGCGCCACGCTTCGATCAGACTGACGATCGTGACTGGCCAGCCCGCCCGCCGACCGCCACGCTGGTTGACGCTCGCCAACAGGCTCAATGTTTCCTTGCTTCGGCGTGGGATCGGCCCCGGATCACAGCGGTTGCTCTCGGTCCCGGGACGCCGCACCGGACTTCTGCGCACCACCCCGGTCGCCCTGGTCGAGGTTGACGGTCACCGTTACATCGTGGCCGGCTGGGAGACCTCGGACTGGGTAAGGAACGCTCGCGCAGCAGGATGGGGCATCGTCGGGCGCGGTCGGCAGAGCGAGCGGGTCCGACTCACAGAGCTACCTATCAACGAACGACTGCCGATTCTGCGTGAGTTCGCTCGCAATGTGCGCGGTGGCAGAGCTTTCCTAACCGTTGCAGCCGATGCCTCAGACGACGACTTCGCGAAAGCGAGCGCCAATCACCCAACCTTCCGGTTAGACAGCTCTGTCACAAATTGACCGCGCCTTTGCGGGCCTGGTTTAGACGGCTGGCGATGAGCTTCTTGACCAGCGCTTTCGGTAGTGGCTGGTCGATCGGGAAGTGCAATGACCCCTCGGTGCGCTCGTAGCCGGCCAGGTCATCGGACAGCTCTCGTAGGACCGATCCGCTGTGGGGCAGGTAGGCGAGGTGGTTCTTGAAGGCGGCGAACCCCGCGATTACCTTTCCGTCCAGCCGGAACGCCGGCATACCGTACGAGATGCATTCCTCGGCGCCCGGGATGATGCCGCGGATGGTCTGCCGCAACTTCTCCAGCGTCTTCCGCTTCGGCTCATCGACGGTGGCCAGATATTCGTCGATCCCTCGCGGTTTCACCTGGTCATTTTGGAGTACGCAGGCTATTTAAGTTCTGGTCGACAAGACCATAACTTCGTGTTAGGGTAACAGTCGTGACGACTAAAACCGGCGACCCGGGCGTTCCGGCCAACTACGACCCAGCCCAGTTCCCGGCCTTCGCGGTGACCGTGGACATGGTGATCCTGACGATGTCGCAGGGCCGTCTTCATGTGCTGCTCGTTCGGCGCGGCGTGGCCCCGTTCGCGGGCAAGTGGGCGATCCCGGGTGGCTTCAAGCGGCCCACCGAAACGCTGGATGAGGCGGCGAAGCGAGAGCTCGTCGAGGAGACCGGCGTCGACAGCGCCAGCTTGTTAAAGCAGTTCGGAGCCTATGGCGATCCGGGGCGCGACCCTCGAATGAACGTGGTGACGATCGCCTACCTGGCGGTGCTTCGGGACGTCGGCTCAGTCGTCGCGGGCACGGACGCTGCGGACGCCCAACTGATCCCGGTATCCCAGGCGCTCAACGGAAAGATCGATCTGGCCTTCGACCACGCTCGGATCGTGCGGGATGCGGTCGAGCGCGTACGCCTCGACCTCGAGCTCACAGGCATCGCGACAGCGTTCGTCGGCCCTACGTTCACGGTCGCAGAGCTCCGGGCGGTTTACGAGGCCGTTTGGGGCGTGCAGCTGGACGGAGCGAACTTCCGGCGCAGGGTTGTCACCGAGAGCGGTTGGGTCATCCCGACCGGACGCCGCGCTCGGCCAGGCTCGACCGGCGGCAAGCCGGCGGAGCTTTTTCGGGCGGGTCGGATGTGGAAGCAGGGCGGACCGATTCGGCACCCGCAATCACCCGACAGAGGGAAGGGGAGCCAATGAGAGCAGTCGTCCACGAGAGGTACGGGCCGCCGGACGTGCTGCGAATTGAAGAAGTCCCACGGCCGGTCCCCAAAGCGGACGAGGTGCTCGTGAAGATCCACGCCACCACTGTCACCCGCACCGACACCGGAGTTCGCGCCGCCAAGCCGGCTCTCATCCGGTTGTTCTTTGGGCTCCGCCGGCCGAAGCAGCCGATCCTCGGCACCGAGCTGGCTGGGGAGATCGAAGCAATCGGCGCAGCCGTCACCAAGTTTGCCGTCGGCGATCACGTCTTCGGCAGCACCAGCTCGTTTCAGTCGGGGGCAAACGCGGAGTTCATCGCCTTGCGGGAGAGCGCGCCGCTCGCGCACATGCCCGCCGGCATGACGTTCGAACAGGCGGCGGCGGTCACCGACGGAGCGATCCTCGCTTTGATGTGCCTGGAAGCGGGCCACATTCACACGGGGCAGAAGATGCTCATCTACGGAGCCTCTGGAGCCATCGGCACAGCGGGCGTGCAGCTCGCCAAGTACTTCGGAGCCGACGTCACTGCGGTGTGCAACACCAAGAACGTCGAGCTGGTGAGATCCCTCGGGGCCGACAGGGTGATCGATTACACCCAGGAAGACTTCACCAAGAACGGTCAGAGCTACGACGTCATCTTCGACGCCGTCGGTAAGCATTCGTTCAAGCAGAGCAAAGGCTCCCTCAAGTCCGGCGGGGCCTACGTCGCGACGGATGGATTTCGGAATTTCTTCCTGCATCTGTGGACCTCTCGCATCGGAGACAAGAAGGCCTTGTTTCCGGTACCACCCCGCTACACCCAGAAGAACGTCCTATTTCTGAAGGAGGTCATCGAGGCCGGAAAGTTCCGGGCGGTCATCGACCGGTGCTACCCGCTGGAGGAGGTCGTCGAGGCAACGAGGTACGTCGAAACCCAGCAGAAGACGGGAAACGTCGTCCTGACGATCAACGGGAGCGTGACGCCATGAGGGCCGTGGTCTATGACAAATACGGGCCGCCGGACGTTCTGCGGCTCGAAGAAGTCGCAAAACCCGTCCCCAAGGAGGACGAGGTGCTCGTCAGGGTCCACGCGACGACCGTCACCCGCGCCGACGTGCACACACGTGAAGCCAACCGAAGCAACGGCCGCGCCATGACGCTCGTCAGCCGCTTAATCTCAGGCCTGCGCCGCCCCAGGCAACCGATTCTCGGCCGCGAGTTTGCCGGAGAGGTCGAAGCAGTGGGAGCGGCAGTCAGCGAGTTCGCGGTCGGCGACCGTGTCTTCGGCCTTAGTGGGCTCACGTTCGGTGCGCACGCAGAGTTCATGTGCATGCGCGAGAGCGCCCGAATCGCGCGCATGCCTGCCGGCATGAGCTTCGAGGACGCTGCGCCAATCTGCGACGGAGCGCTCAACGCGCTCATGTGTCTAAAACAGGCAGATCTCCGGAAGGGGCGGACAATCCTCATCTACGGCGCGTCCGGAGCCATCGGCACCGCGGGCGTGCAGCTTGCCAGGTATTTCGGCGCTGACATCACCGCGGTGTGCAGCACGAAGAACCTGGAGCTCGTGAGGTCGCTCGGCGCGGACGCGGTGATCGACTACACGCAGGAGGACTTCACCAAGAACGGCCAGACCTACGACGTCATCTTCGACGCCGTCGGCAAGCTCTCGTTCAGACGGAGCCGCGCCTCGCTGGAGCCGGGTGGCATCTACTTGCCGACTGACGGCCCTGTGAACCTGATGTGGGCGCTGATGCCTTCGCGGAAGGGAGCCAAAAGGGTGGTGTTCCAGATCCCACCTCGACAGCCGAAGAAGGACGTCCTCTTCCTCAAGGAGCTCATCGAGGCCGGGAAGTTCCGGCCGGTCATCGATCGGTGCTACCCGCTGGAGGACGTGATCGAGGCGACGAGGTACGTCGAAACTCAGCAGAAGACCGGGAACGTCGTCCTTACGGTCGCCTGAGCTCAGGTGGCAACGTCGCCGCGTCGACCACCATCGTGGTGAGTACGCCAACCGCCTCTTTGTTTGTCAAGCCTTGCTGCTCAACGAGCGAATGCCACGAATTGACTGAAGTTGCATGAGCGATTACTGCCCGAAGGACCTCCCGCCGACGTCCTCGCACTCCCCATCCCTCGAGCAGCACATGGGTCATTGCTCCCAGTAGATCGGCGCGGCTGGGTTGCGGGCGCAGTTCCGGGCGCAGCAATGGTGCGTCTCGCATGATCACGATCAGGCCGCGGCCGGCGACGCGATAGAAGGCGTAGAGCGCACGCAACGCCACGCCCAGTCGCTCAGTCGGGTCACGCATTTGGCGCCACCTCGTCGAATCGGGTGGTGGCCACAAATCCATCGTGTGCCCCGTGCACGCTTTGAAAAGGGAGACCTCGTCGGGGAAGTGGCGATAGAACGTCCGGCGGGTCACGCCCGCCCGCTCTGCAATCGCCAGGTCGGTCGTATGCGCCGGACCGATGGTCGTGTGCAGCTTTACTGCGGCGTCGACGATTCTTTGGCGAGTCTCGTCCTGACGCTCCGCGCGTCGCTGGAGGGTGTATTTCCTCGCGATTTCAGGGAACTCCTGTGTGACTTGATTGTTGACATGCAGCCCGGCAACCGTTACGGTGCTATCAGTATACAGGCGTGACGCGCGAATTCCTGAGGAGGAATCAATGCAGGTTCAAGAGAGTCAGCTGCTGGTGGTTGGTCCGGGAGAGGGGAAGTCGATACAGCTCGGCAAGGGGATGGGTGTCGATTTCAAAGTGTGGGGCCACCAGACAGGTGGGCGCTTCGCGATAGTCGAGCACCCGATCGACGCGCGACGACTCGTCCCCCCGCACACCCATTTGATGGAAGACGAGCTCTCCTACGTGCTGGAAGGCCGCGTGGGAGTGCGCATTGGCAACGAGTACGCAGAGGCAGGGCCGGGGACGTATATCTACAAACCCTGCGGCGTCCCGCACACATTCTGGAACCCGACCGATCAGCCGGCTCGCCTGCTGGAGTTGATTTGCGCCGCGGGTTTCGAGAACTATTTCGTCGAGATCTCGGAGTTGTTCGCTTCAGGTGCGGGGAAGCCGGGTGGGCCGGAGCACGAGGCAATCTCTGCGCGATACCACGAGACGCATTTCATGGATTGGGTGCCGGAGCTCAAGGCGCGTTATGGGCTGAAGCTCCTCGGCGAGCCCTAGTAGCGCGGACGCTCGCGCGATTCGTTACAGATGAGCGAGCACGAGGTCGAGCGGTCGAGGCACCTGGGTGAGATCCAGGGCCTCGACCAGCAGGGCCCCGAACCTGCTCTTCCGGGTGCCCTTGCTGCCGAAGAAGCGCCTGAGCTGTTCCTCGACGTTGCGTCCTCGCCATGCGGGCTGGTTCTGCAGCGAGCGGAACGACGCCAGCTCGTCCTGAGATGCGATTACGCGTTCGACCGCCGCGGCGCCGAGAGCGCGTATGAGCTCTTCCTCCAGGTCCGCCTGGCACGCGAAGAACCCAAGTCGCTCCATGTCGGCGCGAGTCAGGCCCGAACCGAGGCCCACCCGCTCGAGTCCGCGTTTGAAATCGTCCTCCTCGCCTTCGTCGTAAAGGCCGGCAAGTCGCATGTCGAAGCCTTGAGGGCCGTACACACCGAGGAATCGCCCGATGTTCGTCGCCCCTCCCATCGGCACGATGGAAATGCCCTCGGCCTCGAGACTTCGCCGACGGCGCCGAGCCAGCGCCTCCAGCGCGAGCTGGTCGCTTACCCCTTCAACCAGGATCACGGCGCTAGGGACGAACGCGTGATCCGTATTTGTGCGCCCGACATCGGCGTTGGCCGTGGCGCGCTCGTCCTGGGCCATGCCCAACAAGTTAGCGGGGTCGACACGGCGCCGGAAGCCGCCGCTTAGACTGCGATGTCCTTCCGTGCAAACCGCACGGCGCCGATGCCCAAAGCGATCACAGCAACCGCGACGACTTCCATCACCGACGTCAGTTGGAGGCCGTGCAGAAGAGGCGTGCCGTAGTAGTAGAAGGCTGAGAGGCGCAGGGTCGCATCCGGCAATTTGAGCTCGGGGCCGATGAAGCTGATGAAGAACCAGGCGGCGAGCAGAAAGCTCAGGAGCCCGGTGTCCGCCGCAGTTCGCAGCCAGCCGGCCGCCATGTAGCCAATACCTGCGACCAGCAAACCCAATGGCACCATGCCCAGCGTCGCCGCGGCCAGGTTGCCCAGGTCGAGGTTCAGCCCCGCGTATGCCGCGGCCGCAGCTGTCGCGAGCAGGGTGATCAAGCTGATGACAATCGTGGCTGTGGCGAGCGCCCCGAATCGACCCAACAGCACCTGGAGCCGTGGCTGCGGCGCCGCCAGGACCAGATCGAGGCGGCCGTCCTGCTCGTCGGCGGACCACCCGTTGACCTGGGTGACTACGAACGCCATGAGGAACAGCGGCAGGAAGAAGAGCATCGCGCTGAGCAAGCCCGTGCTGAGGGTGGCGTCACCTCCGCCGATGTTTTTGATCACGTTGATAAATGCCGGCGAGCTGGCCAGCAACGCGGATAGCTTCGCCTGCAGTTGCTGGACGACGACCACCACCCATACCGCCCAGCCTGAAATGAGCAGGGTCCACCACATGGCCGGTACTGCGATCATGCCGAGGCTGCGGGCGTAAACCGACCGCAGTGACCAGTCTCCGACGGGCAGGGCTTGACTTGCTGTGCGCTCGGGCAGCCGGAGCCACCGTGGCAGCGGTACCGTTCCACCGATGTCGCGGCGGGCAAAGAGCCAGACCGATGATCCGCTGAGGATCAGTGCCAGGGCGAGGAGGAGAAGCATCGCGCCCACGTTGACTCCGTAGCTCGGTACCAGGGGTTTGCTCAGGTTGTAGTAGTAGATGGGGGAGAGGCGCGAGATCCACTCGGTGTTGGGGACGACGCGGTGGACCATGTCCAGCACGATAAAGACGAGGAGAAGGCCCCCCGTCCAGCCCGCCGCCGGGCCTTGCTCCTGCGTGAACTGGGAGATGAGAAGCGCCAGTCCGCCGATGAGCGCGCAGACCAGGGCAAGGTTCAACCCGAAGAGCAAGGCGTCGCCAATGCTGAAGGTGGCGCCGAACTTTTGGCCGCCTGCAAATGCCACCAGGCCGATCAGTACGCCCATCGCGAGGAGCGCGGTCCATATCGCCGCCAGCTTCTCGAGGGCCACCCGAACGCGGGGGCGGGGCACCGAGAGGAGCACGTCGAGTGAGCCCCGGTCTTCCTCGCCGCGCAGCATGCGGCTGCCGGCCAGGAGCGGCCACACCGCGATCAGGAATATGAAGATGCCGATCTTGAAAGTCGCGTACCCACCGACGGTGTCGACCGCGACCACGTCCGCATTCCAGGAGAACTGGGCCGCGAGGCTGACCAGCTGCTCGCGCGCTTGTTGCGTGGTGGTCAGCGTGGCCACGCTCGCCATCGTCGCCACCAGTACCAAGCCCATTCCGATGCCCCAGCCCAGGATCGCGACCCGGTAGTCGCGGAGGGTCTTTAGGAAGACGCTCCTAAGCCACCACATGCTCAGCCTCCTTGGCCGCCGCATCCCCTTCGTAGTAGCGCAGGAAGATGTCCTCGAGGCTGGGCTCGTGGCTGGTCAGCGAGACAACCGGATAGCGCGCGGCCGCTTTGATCACTGCATCCGCAGGCCCCTGCATTGCCAGGCGCACCGTGTGCCCGTTGTCCAACGCCTCCGTCTCGATCACGCCCTCCAGCGTCCTGAAAGCGTCGGCCGGAACCGCGTCTCCGAATGTGATCGTCATCTCGTAACGCTTGATGGCGGTGACCTCGGCCACGCCGCCGATGCGCACAATGCTGCCGGCGCGGATGATGCCGACCCTCGTGCAGGTCTTCTCCACCTCGCTCAGGATGTGCGACGACAGACAGACGGTGCGACCTTCGTCGCGAACCTCTTTGACCATACGATCGAATTCGTGTTGGTTCAGCGGGTCGAGACCGCTCGTGGGCTCGTCGAGGATCAGCAGGCGCGGGCGGTGCATGAAGGCCTGGATCAGGACGACCTTGCGCTTGTTGCCGGTGGAGTACTGGCGGAACTTGCGGCTGGTGTCGAGATCGAAGCGCTCGATTAGTTGTTTGAGGTACGCCTGATCGACGCCGCCACGCAGGTGCGCGAAGAACTCGAGGATCTGTCCGCCGGTCAGGTTCGGGTCGAGCGCCGGCTCGCCCGGCACATAGCCGACGAGCTTCTTGATATCGACGGATTGATGCCAGCAGTCGAGGCCGGCGACCCGTGCGGTGCCTGAGCCGGCGCGGATGAGCGCCATCAGAATCCGGATCGTCGTCGTCTTGCCAGCGCCGTTGGGACCGAGAAAGCCGAAGACCTCGCCCTCATCGACCGAGAAAGAGACGTCGGCGATGCCGCGCTTGCGGCCGTAGCTCTTGGTCAGCCCCTGCACTTCGATGATCGCTGCCACTGGATGCCTCCTCCTATCCGAACCAGAAACGGAGGGTCGGCTCGTCCATGAGCGTCAACGACCCTTTTGGAATCCCCAAGATCCGCTCGAACGCGTCGGTGTTGGCCGCGACAGATCGCTGCACGACATCGAAACCGATGGTGCCGGCCTGCCGCGCAATAAACAGATCGTTGGCCTGCTGCTGAAAGCCCTGCATCAAGGAGGTGAGCACCATCGCCGTCTCCTCGGGTGATTGGGCGGCGAAGGTTCCTTCCGAGATGCCCTGTTCGATCACCAAGGTAAGAAGAGGGGCGACGCGGTTCACGGTCAGTCTGCGGAGCTTCTCTCGCACAATCGCGTTGCCGTCGGAGTTCCAGATCTCGATCATCGCGAGCACGAATTCCTTCTGCTGCGCCTTGAAGCTGGCGATGCCGCCGAAGATGCGCTCGAGCTTCCGTGCCGCCGGCATCGCCTTATCAGCCAGGATCGGCGCGAGGGTGATGAGTGCAGCGTCCGCGAAGCGGTCGACCACAGCCTCCAGCAACGCCTGCTTCGAGTCGAAGTAGTGGTAGAAGGCGCCTTTGGAGGCCTCCAGCTCGTCGAGGAGGTCCTGGATGCTCATCGACTCGAATCCCTTGGTCTGGATGAGCCGCTGGGCCACGTCGAGGAAGGCCTCGCGCCGCACTGTGTAGAGGGTCGCGTTGACCGTTCGGGCCACGGCTCAACAATAACAGACCGACGGTCGGTTTGCTTATCCGGGCTCGATCGCTTCAGAGGGCCCGATACGGCCGTATCGTGATGCGAGATGCGCAAGGTCTATCGAGGCAAAGACATCGAGGTGAGCTTCGACCTAGATCTTTGCATCCACGTGGCGGAGTGCCTCCGGGGGCTTCCGGGCGCCTTCGACCTCAACCGGCGACCCTGGGTCCTCCCGGACATGGCGGCCGCGGATGAGGTGGCCGAGGTAGTGCGCCTGTGTCCGAGTGGCGCCTTGCTTTATCGCCGATTGGATGGCGAGCCCCAAGAGGAACATGAAGGCTCGACGACCGTCACGCCGATGCGCAACGGACCGCTTTTGGTTGAAGGCAAGGTCGAGGTCAGGCGCGAAGACGGTTCCATCGAGCTCTTACCCCGCGCAACCTTGTGCCGGTGCGGCGAGTCACAGCACAAGCCGTTCTGCGACAACCAGCACATCAAAGTGGGTTTTCGTGCGCCGGGCATTCCTTATCGACTCCACCTCAGCCCGGTCAGGCCTCGACTCGACCAGCCGATCAGCAAGGCCGAAGATCCACGCAGAAACTAGAATCGGGTCCGTGTCACCTGCCGACGTCTCACTGGCCGAACAGCTGAAGAAGATTCCATCGAACGTTCGCCCGACAGTGAAGGCCGCTCTCAAGACCATCAACGAGGCCTCCCCTGATGCGGATGAGATCACCTATCGCAGCCAGCCGCCGCGCTCCAAGAGCGCGATGTGGAAGATCGTTCGCTACGCGGTCGACGGCGTGAACGTCGTCGGGGTCGGCACGTTCACCGACCACTCGACCATGTTCTTCTACCGCGGCCGCGACCTCGACGACGGCAGCGGCCTGCTGCAGGGCAGCGGAAAAGACTCGCGGTTCGTCACCCTGAACGCCCCGGCCGACGTCGAGCGGCCGGCCATCAAGCGGTTGGTGCGGCAGGCATTCAAACTCGCTCGCACCGACAGGCCGCCAGGCATCAAGAGCTAGAGCAGGCGCTCGATTCAGCGACATGTGAGTCGATCAAAGATGGCCAGTAGCAATTCAGGTGAGACAGGGGCAGGCCTGGTGTTGCGGAGCGCCGATCCACTGAACTGCGAAACCCCGATCTCGGCGCTGATGGGTGGGACGGTGACGCCGAACGAGAATTTCTACGTGCGCAATCACTTCCGTGTCCCTGCCATCGATGGCGCGCGCTGGCGCCTCGAGGTCGGCGGTCTCGTGCGCCGACCGTTGCGCCTTGGCATAACGGATCTCGTCAACTTGCCGGCACAAGTCCAAACGGCAACCCTGGAATGCGCCGGCAACGGTCGCGCATTCCTGGCACCTCCCGTGAGCGGGGAGCAGTGGGAACTTGGAGCGGTGAGCACGGCGGAGTGGACGGGCGTGAGGCTGGCTGAAGTCCTGGATCGAGCGGGTCTCAAATCGGGGGCCCGGGAAGCGGTGTTCCGGTCCGCCGACAGGGCGATCGGCAGGCATTCACGCGGTGCAGGTCGCTTCGAGTGGAGTCTGACTCTCGACGAAGTCCACCAGGCCGACGTTTTGCTCGCGTACGCAATGAATGGACAACCCCTGCCCATTCAGCATGGCTACCCGCTGCGTGTAATCGTTCCCGGCTGGTACGGGGTCGCGGCGGTGAAGTGGCTGACCGAGATCGAGGTCGTCGGCCAGCCCTTCCGTGGCTACTTCCAGACTGAGAAGTACGTGTACGAATGGGAACGGGACGGCCGTCTGGAACGAGAGCCGGTTCGGCAGATGAGGGTCCGCTCGTTGATCACCGAGCCCGACGCAGACGGTGAGGTCGACATTGGCCCGTTGGCAATCCGCGGACTCGCCTGGTCGGGTGTGGCGCCGCTTGCCCGAGTCGATGTCAGCGTTAGCGGGGGGGCATGGCAGCCGGCTGAGTTATTCGGCCAGCCTTCTACGTGCAGCTGGCAGCGCTGGGAGCTGCTGACGAAAGTTAGCGGGCCTGGTCGCATCGCGCTCCGCTCCCGGGCCACCGATGGCGCGGAACGAACTCAGCCCGAACAGCCGGAATGGAATCGCCTGGGTTATGGGAACAACGCCATCCAGGAAGTGTCAATTCGCGCCAGGCGGCCGAGATCCAGTTTCGCTGGAAGGTAAGGCTGTGCGGTTCAGCCGCCGGCTATCGCGCCCACTATCAAATAAGGCTCTATTCCTGTTGCGACCGGCTCGGGCAGAGGGGCGTCAAGCGGCTCGTCCGAAAGGTCCTCCTCGCAGGCAAAGAACCGCAGCATCGCCCGCCGCTTCTTGGTGCGCGCGTCGCGCACCGTTCCGCGCAGAGCCGGGTACTTCGCCTCGAGCGCGTCGATGACCGACCGTTGCGTGACCGCGCCATCGACCTGGAGCTGCACCTCCCGGCCGACGCCGGCGAGCGTGCGCAGATTCGCCGGCAGCTCGACCCGGATCAAGCCAGCGTCTGCACCTCCACCGACAGCACCGCAGGCAGGTCCCTCGCGATCGCCATCCAGCTGTCACCCGAGTTGGCCGACGCGTACACCTGTCCGCCGGTGGTCCCGAAGTACACGCCGCACGACTCGGCCTCGTCGACCGCCATCGCGTCCCT
Organism: Candidatus Dormiibacterota bacterium; assembly: GCA_003139695.1. Taxonomy (GTDB): domain Bacteria; phylum Chloroflexota; class Dormibacteria; order Dormibacterales; family Dormibacteraceae; genus Palsa-872. The sequence continues at coordinate 33,781 of PLJM01000010.1, forward strand.
GAGCACGTTCACATAGCAATCCTTTTGAGGCAGGCCCTTGGTGAGGGGCTCCCACTCGTTACCTCCGGTGCGGCTGCGATACACGCGCAGCTTGCCGTCGGGAACGAAATGGTCCGAATCGCTGGTGATCGGCACCACGTAAATGGTTTCCGGCTCATGCGCGTGAACGTCGATGGCGAAACCAAAGTCGGTGGGCAGGTTGCCGCTGACCTCGTGCCACGTGTCGCCGGCGTCATCGGTGCGCATCACGTCCCAGTGCTTCTGCATGAACAGCGTGTTCGGGCGGCTCGGGTGCATAGCCAGGTGGTGGACGCAATGACCGATCTCCGCGTCCGGGTCTGGGATGTACGACGACCTCAAACCATGGTTGATCGGAGTCCAGGTCTTGCCGCTGTCGTCGCTGCGAAACGAGCCGGCGGACGAGATGGCGGTGATGATCCGCTCCGGGTTCGTCGGATCCAGGATGATCGTATGCAGGCAAAGGCCGCCAGCGCCCGGCGCCCAGGTAGGGGCGGTTTTATGCGTCCGCAGGCTTGGCAGCTCGTCCCATGAGGTCCCGCCGTTGGTCGACTTGAACAACGCCGCATCCTCGACCCCTGCATAGACGGTGTCAGGGTCCGTAAGCGACGGTTCGAGGTGCCAGACTCGCAAGAAGTCCCAAGGGTGATCGGTGTTGTCGTACCACTTGTGAGTGCCGGGTGTCCCGTCGTAATGGAATTCGTTGCCGATCGGCTGCCAGGCGGCGCCACCGTCGTCGGACCGCTGGATCACCTGTCCGAACCAGCCGCGCGATGTTGAGGCGTAGAGCCTGTTGGGCTCGGCTGGGGAGCCGTTGACGTGATAGACATCCCATCCCGCGAAATGCGGCCCATCGATCTTCCAATCTTTTCGCCGTTCGTCGGACGTCAGGACAAAGGCCCCTTTATGGGTTCCCACCAGTAGACGTAGCGTCGTCATGCTCCCTCCATTCGCAGTCAGGTATCGCAGCCGGCGTCGAGGCGATCGGCGCTCGACCTTCTCATTGTGACCGATGGCCGCTGGCGCCCGACGATGCCGATTTCTATCATTTCCACATGGCCACAGCGACTGCGCGTCTGACGGTTCTACAAGAGGCGCGCCTGGCTCAGGTCCTTACGGTTGGCTGGATGGTGGTCGAGGCGTCAGTCGCAATCACCGCAGGCATCATCGCGCGTTCCGTGGCGCTCACAGCATTCGGCGTCGACAGCGGTGTCGAGCTCTTTTCGTCGGCAGTTGTGCTGCACCGTTTGATTCAAAGATCTGAATCCGAGGAACGTGGTTCGCTCTCCGGCGGCGAGCGGCGCGCCAGCAGGCTGGTCGGGTATGCGCTTTACGCCCTGGTCGCCTACATCTTGCTTTCGGCCCTTGTCTCGTTGGTTTTGCGAATCGAGCCGCACCCGTCGCCAGTCGGCATCGCACTCACCGTGGCGTCGCTTGGAATCATGGCCGCGCTGTGGCGCTGGCGGCTGGCATTGGCCGAGCGCCTTGGCAGTCCGGCGCTTCGAGGCGATGCTGCGTGCAGCGTGGTCTGTCTGTACCTGGCGGCAGTGGCGCTGGCCGGATTGGTCATGAACCAGCTGTTTGGACTGTGGTGGGCCGATCCCTTGGCAGCGATTGCGTTGGTCTGGTGGATCAGAGGCGAGGCCCGAGAGGCGGTCGAAGCAGGCCGGACTTAGGCGCGCACCCCAGCGCCGGGTGAACGCGAATCGGACCTCGGGTTCGCCGCGGCTGGCTCGTTGCCTGCAGTGAACGCGCCAAGGCCCAGGATGACCAGCCAGCCGAAGTCCCACGCGAGCTGAGGCAGTGGGTTTCCAAGGCTGATCGCCTGCATTGGCACGACGCCCAGCAACAACCAGAGCCGGTGCCACAGCGCCGGTCCGGTATGCAGGACCAACCAGGCGGCGAGGATGAGGGCCGCGTAGTCGTATTGATGAAGGTGAAAGGCGAAGACGAGCGAGCCGAGGAGACCAATTGCAAAGACCATGTTCAGGTCGGCTCGCCGGCGCCAGGCGATCACAAGCGCCGCGATTCCTTGAAGACCTTCCAGCGCGTAAGACACAGGGCCCGTGCCGAAAATGTAGGCGAGTGTGTAGTGGGCCAGGCCGGTGTCGGTCTGCCCGTACTCCAGAGTCTGCAGCGCGTTGTTGAGACCCGATGGCCCGAGCGCGATCACGCATGCGATCACGAGCAGGGTGCAGACAGCAGCCCAACTCAGGAATGGCCGGAAGCGTCCGCTGACCGCCAGGGCCAGCGGGACCAGGAACACAGTGTGCGGCTTGAGCGCTGTGGCCAGGGCAAGCGCGGCACCGGCGGCCAGCGGTCGGTCCTTGGAGCAAAGCCACCATGCGGTGGCGAGCAATCCCACGATGACCAGCGAAGGCTGGCTGAAGTAGAAGGCGTCCAGCACCGGCCACAACGCGAGCGCGGCCAGTAGCAGGGCGATTTTCCTGAGGCCTGAGTACGGTGCGGCGATGTGCCATGCCCAGAGCAGGGCGGCGAGCGAGATGGCGCTCCAGAAGGCATAGGCCACCGGTAGCGGAAGGGCGGTCAGCGGTGCGATCAACCAGGCAAAAACCGGCGGGTTGATGAAGGGCAGGGCGGGACCGATGTCGGTCTGGCCGGCGGGGAACGACGCGGACAGCGCGCGCAGGGTCTGCAGGTCGTAGATGCTCGCCCACCCGTAACGGAGGCCTGCCTCCGCGGCGACGTAAAAAATCCTGAAGTCCGGGTGGACCGGTTGCCTGATAAACAGGATGACCCAGGTGACTACGTCATAGAGCGCAGCCCAACCGGCGATCACGGCGGCGATGGCCAGCCACAGGGGCGGCAGCGAGGGGCGCGATGGCGGGGGAACCTCAGCGGTTCGCGACAAGTTGCTCGAGCGAGTCGACGAGCCGCGGTCCTGGGCGGTTGAAGTAGGCAGATCCATCCAGTACGACAACGCGGGCGGCGCCCACTGCGTTGATGTTGGTTTGAACCAGCGCGGCTTCCTCCAGCGCGCGATCGCGGTTGAATCCGCAGGGCGCCAGGATCAGCAGCTCAGGATGAGCAGCGACCACGTCCGCCCACGATAACGCGATGGAAGGGACGCCCGCGCGCGCCAGCGGGTCCTCGATTCCCGCCAATGTGAGCAAATCTGGCGTCCAGTGACCCGCTCGGTAAGGCGGGTCTATCCATTCGAGGAACACCCCGCGAACCAATCCGTGGCGCTGGGCTTCGCGAGAGGCTGCGTCGAGACGGGCGCGCAGACCGGCCATGAGCGGCGCCGCATCGCCACCGCACGCCGCCGCGACCTCCTCGATATCGGCGAGCACGTCGGCCACTGAGTGGGGGTGCTGGCGGATCATCGATATCCCGACAAGATCGTCTGCCACCTGGTCGGCGGACACCGCACAAACCCGACACACGTCCTGCGCGATCACCAGGTCGGGGTGCAGATCTCGAATCGCCTCGGTGTCGACCTCATATAGAGAACGGCCCTCCGCCGCCGCCAGCGCCACGGCGGCCTCGATGCCGCCGCTGTCCTTGTCCTCGAGACCGAGCGTCGATCGCGTGACGATCGGAAGCGATGCGGCCTCGGCGGGGTAGTCGCACTCGTGCGTCACCGCCACGAGCTGGCTCCCGAGCCCGAGTGCGAACAGGGTCTCGGTGGCGCTTGGCAGCAGCGAGACGATCCTCAAGGCGCCGGTACGAGCTGTCTCGTGGTGGCTGCGCGGGTTCGCAGCATCCGGCGCGCCCTGATCACCTCCGCCACCGACCACGCTTGCATCGGGCATCCTGTAGCACGGTGCGGTGCGTCGCCGTCGGCGGTCTCGGAGACCGAGCCCAACCCCCATTCCCATAGGTGCTGCTCGAGCCCGTCCAACACCCCGGTGACCTGGATGCCAGTCCTGAGCGCGGCCTCGACGTAAGGCCCGACCATCCACGGCCAGACGGTGCCCTCGTGGTATGCCGCGTCGCGTGCGCTGACGCCGCCCCTGTGCAGCCCGCGGTAGGCGGGGTCGGAGGGGCTCAGCGAGCGAAGGCCGAGCGAGGTCAGCAGCTCGGCGCCCGCAATCCGTACCACGCTCGCTTCCAGCACCGGGGCATGGGGGAGAGAGATCGCCAGCAGGCAGTTGGGTCGCACCTGGAGGTTGTCGGGGTCGACGACGTCGGCGCACCCGGACGGGCTGAGGAAGTGATGCTTGAAGGATTCGCGAGCCAGCTGTGCGAGCCGGCGCAGATCGGTGGTGTCGTGCTTGAGCCTCTCCTCCAGCGTGGCGACCGTGGCCAGCGCATTGATCCACAGGGCGTTGATCTCGACGGCTTTGCCCGCTCTCTGCGTCACCGGCCGGCCATCGACAAGAGCGTCCATCCAGGTCAGCGCGACACCGTCGGCACCTTGGCGCAGAAGGGAGTCGGTGGGATCGACCTTGATCCCGTAACGGGTCCCCGCGAGGTGATGTTCGATCACGTCGCGCATCGCTGTCGACAGCTCCGCCGCGAGCTCGTGGTCGCCCGTCCTTTGAACGTGGCGCCCGACCGCGTGCAGGAACCACAGCGTGGCGTCGGCGCTGTTGTACTCGCTCTCGCCGGTGTCGCTCGTGTTCGCGAGCATTCCCTCCGACAGGGTTTGCGCGGCCCGAAGCAGGAGCTTGCGTCCTTCTTCATGTCGACCCGTGTCGAGGAACAAGCCTTCGTACGAGGTCATCGTGTCTCGCGACCACTCGCCGAACCATGGATATCCCGCCACGACCGTCGGCCCCTCGACGATGAATTGATCGGCCGCCACCGCGAGCAAGCGATCGACCTCGTCAACCGCATGCGCGGTCGCGATGACGGCTCCGGAGCGGTGCCTGGCCTTGGCAAAGATCGCAGCCGGCCGGCGCGGCGGGATGCCGGGTGCGCCGGCCCAGGCGACCAGCTCGTGGGCCTCACCAGGCTCGAGCTGGACGGCGAAGTGGCCGGCGTGCCACAGGTCTTCGGTGGCGCCCAATCCACGCTCGGCCTCGACCCGATAGTGAACGCCTCGGTACCACTCGCCGCCCGCCACGTAGCCCGCGCCCGCCACCCGGTACGCATCCTCGAAGAGGAAGCCATCCGCGGCGACGTCGACGGCTGGCGCGCCATTGGCGAAACGCTCGCCATGCACATCGCGCCAGGTGCACAGAGGGTGCAGCTCGAGGGACACGGGGCCGGGCGCCCTGAGAACGCGGTGGATGATGGCAACAGAAGCGCGCCCGTGGTCCATGGCGATCTCGCGCTCGATGGCAACGTCGCCGAAGGTCCACCGCCAACGAGGCAGTCCCTCCACCAGCTCGAAGCTTTCGAGGTGGACGTGGCCGTTCGGGTCGATCGCTCCGGAGGACCATTCGTGTACGGCGAGGGGAATTCGGCGCTCTCCGATGATCAGGATGGGGTCGATGGCGGCCAGGCCGAGCATCCGGCCGGCGGGCGGCCGGGTCGCGACGATGAGCAGCCCGTGATAGCGGCGCGTGCGGAGCCCGCCCACGGTCCCCATGGCGTAGCCCCCGAGCCCGTCAGGCACCAGCCACTCGCGCTCAGAAGCAGCATCGAGATCGCCACAAAGCGCGCGCCCGAATCTCACGCGGTAAGTGTGAGCGGGTGCGCGCGGCATAACCTAGGTCGGTGCAGGCAGAAAAAGGACGCCTCAACGAGGCCGAAGGTCGGGCCCCCTGGAAGCACTGGGGTCCCTATCTCAGCGAGCGCGCTTGGGGCACCGTGCGCGAGGACTACAGCCCCGACGGTGCGGCATGGGAATTCTTTCCCCACGACCACGCACGCTCCCGTGTCTACCGATGGAACGAGGACGGCCTCGCCGGTCTCTGCGACGATCGCCAAACCCTCTGCTTCGCCCTGGCGATGTGGAACGGCCGCGACCCGATCCTCAAGGAGCGCATCTTCGGCCTCACCGGCACTCAGGGGAACCATGGCGAGGACGCAAAGGAGTACTGGTTCTACCTCGACTCGACCCCCACGCACTCGTGGATGCGCTGGCGCTACATGTATCCGCAGGCCGAGTTTCCCTACGACCAGCTCGTGGCGGAGAACGCCCGGCGGAACCGCACGGAGCCCGAGTACGAGCTCCTCGACACCGGCGTTTTCGAACGCGCCCGCTACTGGGAGATCACGGCCGATTACGCCAAGGCCGATGTGGAGGACATCCTGATCAAGGTCTCCGTCCATAACGCCGGCCCGGAAACCGCCCAGCTGGACCTGCTCCCGACTCTGTGGTTCCGCAACACGTGGTCGTGGGGTCTCGACGACCGCATGCCGACGATCCATGCGGACAGTGGCGGCCTGGTCGCAGAGCATCACCTCCTTGGCAGCCGCACCCTTCACTCCGATCGCGCGCCTGAGCTCCTCTTCTGCGACAACGAGACCAACGCGCAGCGCTTCTGGGGAATCGCCGGCCGGAGCCAGTACCCCAAGGACGGAATCAACGACCACGTCACCCGCGGGCTGCCCACTGTGAATCCAGCTCAGCAGGGCACCAAAGCCGCTTTTCGCCATCACCTTTCGGTCGAGCCAGGTCAGACGGTCGTGATCCGAATGAGGCTGAGCCCCGACGGAAAGTCCGGCCAGGACTTCGACCAGATCATGGCCGCACGCGAAAAGGAGGCCAACGAGTTTTATGCAGACCTCACGCCGCCCGGAGCGTCGCCCGACGAAGCGATGGTGCTGCGCGAAGCGCTCGGAGGGATGCTGTGGTCGAAGCAGTTCTACCACTACGACGTTCACCGGTGGCTCGTGGGCGACCCGGCGGAACCGAAGCCGCCTGACTCGCGGCTGACGGGTCGGAACTCGGATTGGCAGCACCTCAACAACCGCGACGTCATCTCCATGCCTGACAAGTGGGAGTACCCGTGGTACGCCGCGTGGGACCTGGCTTTCCACTGCGTGACGCTCGCGCGTGTCGACCCCGAGTTCGCGAAGGCGCAGCTCGTCCTTCTATGTCGCGAGTGGTTCATGCACCCCAACGGCCAGCTCCCCGCCTACGAGTGGGCCTTCGGGGATGTGAACCCTCCCGTCCATGCATGGGCGGCGCTGCGAGTCTTTGAAATCGACGGCAGCAAGGACCACGCGTTTCTGGAGCGGATCTTTCACAAGCTGCTGCTCAACTTCACGTGGTGGGTGAATCGCAAGGACAGCGAAGGCAACAACATCTTCGAGGGAGGGTTCCTGGGCCTCGACAACATCGGCCCCTTCGATCGCTCGCACCTCCCAACCTCAGGGCACATCGAGCAATCCGACGGGACCGCCTGGATGGCGATGTATTGCCAGAACCTGCTCGAGGTTGCGCTCGCCCTGGCGGAGCACGACAAGACCTACGAGGATATGGCCACCAAGTTCTTTGAGCACTTCGCGCTCATCGCATCGGCGATGAATGCGAAGGGTCTATGGAACGAGGAGGACGGTTTCTATTACGACGTCTTCCATTTCGCGGACGGACGCATGGAGCCCTTCCGAGCGCACTCGCTCGTCGGATTGGTGCCGCTGTTCGCAGTCTCGACCATCGGGCCTGAGACTATGGCGCGGCTGCCGGAGTTCTCTGCAAGGACGACCTGGTTCGTCGATCACCGTCCTGACATGAATGCGGTGATTCAGCACATCCACGACCGGGGCCACGCCGGCTGGCAGATGCTTTCGATCGTCTCGCCGGACCGGCTTCGCCGGATCCTGTCGCGCATGCTCGATCCCGCTGAATTTCTGTCGGATCATGGCGTCCGTGCCCTGTCGCGCTATCACCTCGATCATCCATGCAACATGGACCTGGGGGGCGTGATGGCTTCGATGACGTACGAGCCGGCCGAGGCGACCAACGGGCTGTTCGGGGGCAACTCGAACTGGCGCGGCCCGGTCTGGATGCCGGTCAACTACCTGCTGGTCGAGGTGCTTCGCGTGTATCACCGCTACCTGGGCCCGGACTTCAAGGTCGAGTGTCCAACCGGGTCGGGCCAGATGCGCGACCTGTCCCAGGTCGCCGATGAAATCGCCGCGCGACTGGTGGGCATATTCCTCGACGATGGCGGTCGCCGTCCCGTGTTTGGCACGGAGGCGAGGTTCCAGGAAGACCACGCGTGGCACGACCTGATCCCTTTCCACGAGTACTTCAACGGGGACACCGGCGCCGGGCTGGGCGCCTCGCACCAGACCGGTTGGACGGGCCTCGTCGCCGATCTGATCATCCGAAGACACAGGGGGGAGTGAGTTGGACCTCGACGGCAAGGTTGCGATAGTCACCGGGGCAGGCAGCGGCATCGGCTACGCGATCGCCGAGCGATTCGCGTCAGCGGGCGCGAGCGTTTGTGTCAACTATCTCGGGTACGAGGACGACGCCAAGGCGCTTGCGCAAAAGCTGCCGAAGGCGATGGCGTTCAGGGCGGACGTCTCGAAGGCGGCCGATGTGCAGGCCATGGTGGACGCCACGATCAAGGAGCTCGGCTCGCTCGACGTGCTCGTCAACAACGCAGGCATCGAGCGGTCGATGCCGTTCCTCGACGTCGACGAGGCGACGTGGGACCTCATGCTCGGCGTCGACCTCAAGGGAGCGTTCCTCTGCGCTCAGGCCTGCGCGCGGGCGATGCGTGACTCCCGGCGAGGTGGCTCGATCGTCAACATCTCCTCGATTCACGAGGACGTTCCGTTTCCCGGCTACACCCCTTACTCCGTTGCCAAAGGTGGGCTGCGCATGATGATGCGCAATGCGGCGCTGGAGCTCGCGGAGCACCGCATCCGCGTCAACAACGTCGCGCCCGGCGCGATCGCAACGCCGATCAACGCCAAGACACTGAACGACCCGGACAAGGTCGCGACTCTGCAGACGATCATCCCGCTCCAGCGCATGGGCCGGCCGGAGGAGGTCGCCGAGGTGGCGCTGTTTCTTGCCTCCGACGCCTCGTCCTATGTGACTGGCTCGACCTACTACGTCGACGGAGGCATGGTCCGGTACTCGCAACCCCTTTAGATCAGGTCGCCGCGCTCGGGGTATCGTGTGCCCCGTCAATGACGTCGTTCCTCGCCTCTCCGATGTTCGTAACGTCTGCGACCCGTCTGCCGTTTCTGCTTGTGTGGCAGGGTTGGCCGGGGCCCCCCCGGCCATGACTTTGTATCACTCGTCTCACAATCGTGGCTTGGAGAATCCAATCGTTATTAAGTCCCATCGATATGCCGGAAGATGAGCAGGCGCTCGCGAAGCGACCGCCGGTGAGAGGGAACCATTTGGGTTCCCTCTCACACTTCAGGCTCGGGGTAGGTGCGCTAGCTGCTGTTCTGATGCTGGCCGCCTGCGGAAGTGCCCCCACGGCGGTCACTTCGAGCCCAAGCCCGTCTGAGATCGCCAGCCCGACGCCCACTCCCTCACCCAGCCCCGAGCCCAGCGCGACTCCATCGCCGTTGCCGCCGCCAAGCCCCGTGCCGGTCCCCTCATGGGCGGTCATGAAGGCCACCTGCACCGGCCAGGCAAGCGCGCGCGAGGCGATAGTGCTGATGAAAAGCGCGACGACCAAGGTCATCGCGGATGTCACCGACCCATTGCACCCAAAGACGATCTGCAAGCTGAGTGGTGGCTGGTCTCCGCTTCTGGTCACTGCCAGCGAGATCTCGTGGGCGGCAAGCGAACACCGTCCGGGAACGGCCGGTGCGAGCGCGATCGTCACGCTCGACGTCTTCTCCGGAATTGCCTCCGTAGTGGTGATGTGGCAGGGCGGTGGGTACCTCGACGGCCTGCATGCGTGGAGCCCTCACCGTGACCTGCTCGCGTACCTCGTGTCCGACACGACCGGCGTCGACCTTCACCTGCTGAGCGGGGGAGGGGACAGGGTCGTCGCGTCCCTCGGAGCGGTACCTGCGCGCGGCATCAACTCCAGCGAGGATGACTCGTTCCTCCAGTTCTCACCTGACGGCGCTTACTTCGCGCTGGAGCAAACCTTCACGGCAAGCGGGGCGCATCTACAGATATGGAAGGCGCCGACCGGGGCTCTGGCGTACTCGCAGACGTCCGCGACCATGGCCAGCTGGGGCAGCACTACCAGCAAGCTCTACTTCAGGCATCCCCTGGCGTCGACCATCTATTCCTGGGACCCGGTCGGAAAACTGACCCAGCCGATCGGCCAGGCGCTCGCCTGGATCAAGCCGCGGGCGGATGCGGGTGACGACTACCTTGCGTTCACTGTGCGTGACTCAGCCGGCATACCGCACGTCTGGCTGTACGGCCATGGTGGGCGATCCGGGTCCCAGCTGGCGAACGTTCGGTCCTCGCCAGAGTTCCTGACCGCGAGCCAGATCTTCTACATCGAGGAGTCGCCTTGTGGCGCCAACTGCGGTCCCGGCCCAGCGACCTTACCCGATGGCAAAACTTTCATCTTCGACATGGGCCACCAGACCGAAACTGCGTCAACCATCGCCACCGTATATGCAACGTGGCCGCTGCCCGGGCAGATCTAAAGAACAGTCCGGAATAAGTTAGGCTATCCTATCTCTCGTGATAGGCATACCCATAGTGGTGATTAGGACCTCCTAGGTGGTCGAGCTCGTCCGGCGACCAGCGTTCACCCGCGCGCAGGAGGACTACCTCAAAGCGCTCTATCAGCTCCATGGCGACCAGCGACCTGTGCCAACGCGCGACCTCGCGCAACGCCTGGGCATCTCGTCGCCTTCCGTCAGCGAGATGGTTACGCGCCTCACCGCCCAAGGCCTGGTCGAGCATGATCGCTACAAGGGCCAGCAGCTGACTCGCGAGGGCCGCAAGGTCGCCCTCGAGCTGGTGCGGCATCACCGCCTCCTGGAGATGTTCCTCGTCCAGGTGCTCGGCTACAGCTGGGACGAGGTGCACGACGAGGCCGAGCGGCTGGAGCATGTGATCTCGGAGCGCATGGAGCAGCGCATCTTCGAGCTGCTCGGCCGGCCCGAGCTGGATCCCCACGGCCACGCCATCCCCAGCGCAAGCGGCAAGGTCCGCTCGCTCAGCGAGCGGCCGCTCAGCGAGTGTCGCGCCGGGGAAAAGGTCGTCGTGCAGGGAGTGTCCGATGAGGACGCGGCCCGCCTCCGCGAGCTCGAGCGCCGCGGCTTGATGCCCGGCACCCACCTCGAGGTCGTGTCGGTAAGCGAGTACGAGAGTCCCATCGTGGTCCGGATAAAGGGCAAACGGGTGAGCGTCCCGCTCGGGCTCGCCCGGGCCATCTTCGTCGAGGGAGGCCACCAAAGTGGCCGTTGAGGCCCCGCCGCCAAAGCCGGTCGACCCGGCTCGAAGCACCAAGCCGCCCCTGGTAGTGCCCGACCCAGTAGCCGTCGCGCTCCCTGGTGAGGAGCGTGTCCTTCGCGCTGCGGAAAAGGCGCTGAGCGGCCAGACGCGAGGCCTCCGCGCTCTGGTCCCTTTCCTCGGTCCGGCTTTCGTGGCCGCTGTCGCTTACGTCGACCCCGGCAACTTCGCCACCAACGTCGCGGGCGGAGCCCAGTACGGCTACATGCTTCTGTGGGTCGTTCTTGCCGCGAACTTGATGGCGATGATCGTGCAATCCATGAGCGCCAAGCTGGGCATCGCGACGGGGATGAACCTGGCCGAGGTCTGCCGCCTGAAGTTTCCGTTCCCCGCCGTGGTGGGCTTGTGGATCCAGGCCGAGGTCATCGCCATGGCCACCGACCTCGCGGAGTTTATCGGCGCGGCGATCGGAATCCACCTCCTGTTTCCTGGCGTGCCGCTGTTCGTGGCCGGCATCATCACCGCGTTCGCCGCCTTCGGCATCCTCGCGATCCAGTCGCGCGGCTTCCGCGGCTTCGAGGCGGTGATCACCGGCCTTGTGGGCGTGATCGTCGCCGCCTTTGCATTCGAGGTGATCCTGGCGAGGCCTTCCGTTTCAGGAGTGGTCACCGGGCTCATCACGCCGCGGTTCGATGGCACGGAGAGCGTTCTGCTGGGAGCCGGCATCCTCGGCGCCACGGTGATGCCCCATGTGATCTATCTGCATTCGGCGCTCACTCAGCGGCGTGTGATTGGTGCGACCGATGCGGAGCAACGCAAGATCTTCAGCTTCGAGAGATGGGATGTGATGATCGCGATGGGCATCGCGGGCCTGATCAACATCGCGATGCTGACGATCGCCGCAGCGGTCTTCTACGGTCATGGCCTTGGGCCGATCCAGACCCTCGACCAGGCCTACACCGGCCTGGGCGTCCAACTTGGGAATGGCGCGGACATCTTCTTCGGCCTCGGCCTGTTGGCCTCGGGGCTGTCCTCCTCATCCGTGGGCACGCTTGCCGGTCAGGTGGTGATGCAGGGATTCATCCACCGCGCGATCCCTCTGTTCTTGCGCCGCGCGATCACCATGGCGCCTGCCCTGGTGGTGATCGCCATCGGTTTCGACCCATCGCGCGCGCTGGTGCTCAGCCAGGTCGTGCTGTCGTTCGGAATCCCGTTTGCCTTGATTCCTCTGCTCTTGTTCTGCCGCAATCGTCAGCTCATGGGCTCGCTGGTCAACCACCGCGTGACGACGATCATTGCGACGGGCGTGGTGGCGGTGATCGTGAGCCTGAACGTGTTCCTGATCGCCCTGCTGGTGACCGGCCGGTAGCTCCTAGGGCTTCGGGCTGCCTCCGGTCAGGAGGTCTCGGGCCTTCTTGTAGTCGTCGGCGCTGACCTCGCCGGCGGCAAACCGGCGGTCGAGGATCTGGAGCGGCGTCTCACGCATCGCTGGAAAAGTCACGGGGGAGGGCGACTGGCTGCGCGTGACCAGGTACGCCACCACAGCGACGACTCCGCAAATCATCAACACGACGATCACGCCCCCGATCCAGAGTATGTGCACGGCCATCACGGTATCTCCTTGATCGGTCGGTAGGCGACATGGACAAGAATAGGTCCGTGAAGCTCGGTGTAAGCGTCGGTTACTGGGGCTTTGGGCTGACCGCCGTCGATCAGCTCGACATTGCCAGGACCGCCGAGGACCTTGGCTATGACTCGGTGTGGACGGCCGAGGCCTACGGCTCGGATGCAGCCACCGTCCTGGCGTGGCTGGCGGCGGGAACGACCCGCATCAAGCTCGGATCCGGAATCCTGCAGATCCCCGCTCGCAGCGCGGCGATGACGGCCATGACCGCGGCGACGATCGACCAGCTGTCAGGCGGCAGGTTCATCCTGGGGTTGGGCTCGTCAGGGCCTCAGGTGTCTGAGGGTTGGCACGGGGTCAGGTTCGCCAAGCAGCTGCAGCGGACGCGCGAGTACGTGGCGGTCGTGCGTATGGCGCTGGCGCACCAGAAGGTCGAGTTCCACGGCGAGACCCTGGAGCTGCCGCTGCCGGATGGCCCGGGAAAGGTGCTGAAGCTGACAATCCGGCCGGCCCAAGACAAGATCCCGATCTACCTGGCCGTGCTGGGTCCGAAGAACGTTGCGCTGGCGGGCGAGATCGCCGACGGGTGGCTGCCGGTGTTTTTCTCACCGGAGCACACGGCAACGCTGCGCGTGCCGCTCGAAGAGGGTGCAGCGCGCGCGGGCCGGTCGCTCGATGACTTCCGGATCTGCCCGTCGGTCAACGTGATGATTGGCGACGACCTGGGCGCGGCACGCGACGCGATGAGGCCGATGCTGTCCCTCTACGTGGGCGGCATGGGGTCGCGGGAGCAGAACTTCTACAACCGGCTGGTGTCGACCTACGGATTCGAAGCTGCGGCAAAAGAAGTACAGGACCTGTACCTCGCGGGCCGAAAGAGCGAGGCGGCGATGGCGCTGCCGGACGAGCTGATCGACGCGGTGAGCATCGTGGGGCCGCCGGACCACGCGAGAGAGAGAATCAGGGCGTTCAAAGATGCGGGCGTGGACACCTTGATCGTGGCGCCGATGGCGATGGACAACGAAACTCGCAAACAGCAGTTACGCATCGTTGCGGAGCTCGCAAACGAAGTCGGCTGACTGGTCGCCCGCTGAGTTTGTCTAGCTAGAGTCCTTCCCGCTCAAGCGAGGGGACTCAGAGCTCGGCGGGCGTAGATGAGTTCGACAAAAAGAGCGAATTGGCTGAGAGATCGCTTCGTGGGAATTGGGGTGCGCTCAAAGGGCTGGGAAGAGGGTGTGTCCGTGACGCCGGGAGGGTGCTGGCGTGCTGGGTGGCATTGGCGCGAAGGGCGTAGATGAGTTCACTGAAAAGAGCGAATTGGCTAAGAGATCGCTTCGTGGGAATTGGGATGCGCTCAAAGGGCTGGGAAGAGGGTGTGTCCGTGACGCCGGGAGGGTGCTGGCGTGCTGGGGGGCGCTGGCGCGAAGGGCGTAGATGAGTTCGACAAAAAAGAGCGCGCAATGAGCGAAATTAATGGCCAATAGCCTTGACCGGCCGAACGTTTGTTTGTACCATATTCCTATGCTTGCGACGCAAGACGTCTATGACTTCGAGGCCGCTGATGAGGTTCTCCTGACCCGCGCCGAGCGCCTGATCGAGATGGGCCGCGGCATCTCCTTGATGCAGCTGATGTTCGCCAAGGAAGCCGCCGAGTTTGCTGCCACCGAGGAGTACGAGCTGGATGGCTCTGTCACCCCGATCGACTGGATCCGCATCCACTGTCATATGACCGGTCCGCAGGCGGCCAACTATGTGGCTGCCGGTGAGCACTTCGATGAGCTGCCCAACACCGTGGTTGCCATGGCCGAGGGCAAGGTTGGCTTCGGCCACATCGTGGTGATGGCCAGGACCAGCAACGCCCTTGCCATGTCCCCCACGGCAAGGGTATTCGACGAGCAGCGGCTGCTTGCCAAAGCGCTCGACAACACTGTCGGCAAGTTCCACTACATCTGCCGGCACCTCCGGCATGCCGCCGACCCCAAAGGCGTGACGGCGGCCGAGGTCGACCTGGTCGAGAACCGCAGCCTGCACATCGGCAGCGATGACGATGGCGCCGTCTATCTCAGCGGTGTCTTTGATCCGGTGGGTGGTGCGGCGATTCGCACAGCGCTCGAGCCGCTGGCCCGGCGCTCGGGCGCTGATGACGACCGACCATATGACCGGCGGATGGCAGACGCGCTCGTGGACGTCGCGATGCACCATCTCGACAACGGGCTGGTGCCGCAGAACGGCAGCCAGCGCACGCACCTCCAGGTGACCACCTCACTCGAGACCCTGCGTGCCCTCGACGGCGCCCCTGCGGCAGAGCTCGAGTTCTCGCTGCCGATCTCGGCCAAGGCGGTTGAGCGGCTGGCTTGCGATTGCTCGATCACGAGGATCCTGCTCAACTCCGACTCCGTGGTCATCGATGTCGGACGTGCCAAGCGGGTGATCTCGGGACCGGCGCGCAAGGCGCTCAACGTTCGCGACCGGGGCTGCACCTGGCCGGGTTGCGATCGGCCGGCGACATGGACTTCAGGACATCACTTGAAGCACTGGATCCACGGCGGGACGAATGAACCGGACAACCTCACCCTGCTCTGCTACCGGCATCACTGGATGGTGCATGAAGGCAACTGGCAGATTCTGCGTGGCGATGACGGGCGGATGGTCACCATCCCACCGACGGTTACCTTCGGTCCTCCCGCGCGCGGTCCGGACTAGGGGCGGCGACGCAGGATTACAGTCGCCCGATGCGACTACTGCTGGTTCTCATCGCGGCCTTGTGTCCGGGGTGTTGCTTTGTCGATGTGGCCTCAAGGTAGCCTGTTGGCGTGAAACCGGCCGACGTTTTCAATCAGCCGCCCCCGCTCGTTGACTACAACCTCTTCGAAGCCGACGCGCCGCTGCGCGAGGCGCTCGAGCGCGAGGGTGCCGGGTGGGCGCACGACTGGGTCAGCGAGCTCGGCCGGCTCGCCGGCACCGAGGAGGCGATCGCCTGGGGCTTCCAGGCCAACTCCAATCCACCCCAGCTCCGCACCCACGACCGGTTTGGCAACCGCATCGACGAGGTCGAGTTCCATCCCGCCTGGCATCGCTTGATGGAGGTGGCCGTCGGCCACGGCCTTCACGCTCTGCCGTGGCGCGAGCCACGTCCGGGCGCGCACACTGCGAGAGCCGCCGGCTTCTACGTGTGGTCGCAGGTGGAGGGCGGCCACGGTTGCCCGGTGTCGATGACATATGCAGCGGTTCCGGCTCTGCGCAAACAACCGAACCTCGCGGCCGAATGGGAACCGCTGATCACCACCCTCGACTACGACCCTGGCCTGCGCCCGCACGAAGCCAAGCGCGGCGTCCTGTTCGGGATGGCGATGACCGAGAAGCAGGGAGGCTCCGACGTACGCGCCAACACGACCCGCGCTACGCCCACCGCGGGAGGCGAGTACCAGCTGACGGGGCACAAGTGGTTCTGCTCCGCGCCGATGTGCGACGCCTTCCTGGTGCTGGCCCAGGCTCCGGGCGGCCTGTCCTGCTTCCTCCTGCCGCGCGTGCTACCCGACGGCACCCGCAACGCCTTCCACATCCAGCGCTTGAAAGACAAGCTCGGCAATCGCTCCAACGCATCGAGCGAGATCGAGCTGGATGGCGCGATCGCGTGGCTCGTCGGGGAAGAGGGGAAAGGGGTACGAACGATCATCGAGATGGTCAACCACACGCGCCTGGACTGCATCATCGGGTCCGCGTCGCTGATGCGGCAGGCCGTCGCGCAGGCGACTCACCACGCGGCGCATCGAAGCGCCTTCGGCCGCCTGCTCACCGATCAACCGTTGATGCTCAACGTCCTGGCCGACCTCGCCATCGAGTCGGAGGCGACGACCATCCTCATGATGCGGCTCGCGGGCGCCCTCGACCGCGCTGCCGACGGCGAGGAAGCCCGCTTCCGCCGGCTAGCACTCGCGGTCAGCAAGTACTGGGCTTGCAAGCGCGCGATCCCGCTGGTGAGCGAAGCCCTCGAGTGCCTTGGCGGAAACGGCTACGTCGAAGAGTCGATCATGCCCCGCCTCTATCGCGAGGCGCCGCTCAACTCCACCTGGGAGGGGTCGGGCAATGTCAACGCACTCGACGTCCTGCGCGCCATGGTGCGCGAACCCGAATCGGTGACTGCCTTCATCGACGAGGTCGAGGCGGCTCGCGGTACCGACTCGCGACTTGATCGATCCGTGGTCGAGCTGAAGAAGGAGCTCTCGAACGGAGCCGCCGTTGAAGCAGGCGCGCGGCGCGTGGTGGAGCACCTCGCGATGACCCTCGAGGGCTCGCTGTTGGTCCGCTATGGCGACCCGGCCGTGGCCGATGCCTTCTGCGCCTCGCGCCTCGGCGGTGATTGGGGCCACTCGTTCGGGACCCTGCCTCAAGGGCTCGAGCTAGCTTCGATCGTGCAGCGCCACCGCCCGCCTGCGTAGATTGGGTACGTGAGAGTCCAATCCAGCGATATCGCCGCAGTCTGGCGAAACTCGCCGCTCTCGTCGATTCCGCCGCACGAGCTCCTTCTCGTCTCCGACTTCGACGGCACTCTGGCCGACATCGTTCCTGAGCCGACATTGGCCACTCCTCTGCCGGATTCGCTGCACGCTCTGCGGCGCCTGGTCCCGATGCTGAAGAAGGTGGTCATTCTCAGCAGCCGCACGAATACCGAGCTCGCGGAGCACCTGCCCATTCCCGGCGCCGAGCTCATCGGCGACAGCGGCCTTCCGCCGCCGACTCCCCAGGAGCTGGAAGCGCTGAGAGTCTTCAACGCCGAGGCGGCCAAGCTGCTCGGTCATACCCCCGGAGCCTGGATCGAAATCAAACCCGCGAGCAGCGCGGTGCATTTCCGCAACGCCCCGATCAGCGGTCAAAAGGTGCTCGACATCGTGCGGCCGCTGCTGCACCAGACGGGCCTCTACGGCGGCCTTGGTCGGAAGGTCATCGAGGTGCACTCGCCTAACGCCGGCAAGGGCAATGCCCTGGAGGCCTTGTTCAAGCGCCTCCACCCGGGGGGTCTCGTGGTCATGGGCGACGACGAAAATGACAGGTCGATGTTCAGCGTGGCGAGCCGGGCGTCGATTCCACGCCTATGCGTGGGCGTTGGCTCTGCCGAGGTGCCGCCCGACCTGTTCGACCACTGCGACCTGGTCCTTGACGGTCCCGCCGAAGCCTCAGCCTTACTCCGCAGCCTGGCGGAGTGGGCGACAACCGGGGAGCGAACCTAAGTCCGGACCGGGCTCATCACGAGGTCCCGCAAATCCTGGACCTGCCGGCTGATCCACCGCGTGATGTCGTTGGCGCGTACCACCTCTCGCGCGCCTTCGTTCAAGCGTCGCTTTTCCACCGCCCCCATCATCAGACCGACATAGAGCGCGGCCGCCGTTGCCTCCACGTCGAAAGGGTTGATCGACAGGACGAAGTCATGCAGCTCTTCGTGAGCGCCGGCGTTCTCTGATAGCACGATCACGCCGTTCGTCGCGTTGACGAGCGCGCCCTCCTTGACCACGAGGTTAAGCCCGTCATACACGGGATTGACGAGCAGAACGTCGTAGTTCTTCAACGACGCGACCGCCTTGCGCTCGCTCTCTCCGATTTCCAGTCGCACCGGCTGCCACGTCTCAGTACCGAAATCGCTGTTGATCCGCCCGACTATTTGCCGGATCTGTCGCAGGTAGCGGCTGTAGACGGCGACGTCCTGGCGCGACGGCTGCAGGAAAGCCCAGAACTGGACCTGCCCGCGAAGCTCCGGGTGGTACCGCAGGAGCTTGTCGTAAGCGATGAAGCCGCGAACGATGTTCTTCGAAGGATCTGTCCGGTCGATGCGCGCAATCAACTTCTGCGGCCGCCATGAGGCCAGTTCGCGCTCCTGCCTCTTAACGCCACGCGATCCGGCAAGTCGTGCCGTCGTCGAGACGTCGATCGATATGGGGTAGTGCCGTGCGTAGACGACACGGCCGCCATAAAAAACCGCGCGTTCCCGCTCATCCACCTGAAGGCCGGCATTCTCCTCGCAGGTCAGCAGAAAGTTGCGCACGTCCAGGCTTGACTGGAAGCCGACGACATCGCATCCGAGCAGTCCCTCGAGAATGGCGTCGCGCATCTGCTTGGGGAGCACCTTCCAGTACTGCGGCGTCGGCCAAGGCACATGCACGAAGTGCTGGATCATCGCTGAGGGCAGCGCGGTTCGCACCAACCGTGGGACGAGATATAGCTGGTAGTCGTGGACCATCACCAGAGGCCGGCTTGGCGCTGCGCGAGCGACCTCGATCACCTTCTCGGCCATCAATCGGTTGACCTCGATGTACCCCTCCTCCCATGCCTGGTGGATACGGTCGTCGATGACCGGCTCGTTGCCGAGGTCCCACAGGTAGTGCTGGATGAACCAGAGCACCGGGTTGGCGAAAACCCCGTAGTACAGCTCGTACTGCTCCTTGGTCGGTGTCGCGTAGTGCAGGCGGCCCGTTGAATTGAGGAGCGGGACGGTGACGGCAGCCCCCTGGGTGGCAGCGATCTGGCGCTCTTCTTCATTGCGCGCGCAGGCGACCCAATCCGCCTCGGTGGCCTCCGCCAAGGTGAGCAGTGCGGTGATGACGCCGCCGGCCCCTCGCTTGAAGCCTCCTTCCGGCCTTGGCTCGGACGGAGCTCGGTTGCAAACCAGGATGGGGGAGATGTCCGGAAGCGTTCGTTTTACGTAGGCCCGCATGGCGGAACCGGGACTGCCTCTCTCGGCGGACACGGGCGCCTCTTCGGCGATGCTCACCCCGCCACTATGGGCGAGATTACCGTCGAACGAAGGCTGACCGATCGAGTGGGAGGTCGCGCACCCTGATGCCGGTCGCCCGGGCCAGCGCGTTCGAGATCGCCGCCGGTCCGGGCACCGCCGGCGGCTCGCCGACTCCCTTCGCGCCAAGCGGCCCGACGGCCGAGGCCACCTCGATCAGCTTGACGTCGATGTCCGGCAGCTGGTCGGCCGTGGGGAGCTCGTAGTCGAGAAAGCTGGAGGTGCGAAGCTGCCCGTCGACGTTGTAGGCGAGCTGCTCGCCGAACGCTCGCCCCAAGCCCTGCACCACGCCGCCGTGGATCTGGCCCATGGCCTCGGGCGGATTGATGGCACGCCCGACATCCTGTATGGCTGCATAGCCGGTGAGCTGAAACTCGCCCGTCTCCGCGTCGGTGCGAACCCGCGCTATGTGGACGGTGAACATCGGGGACGCCGCCTGGACCGCCGAGCGACCGGTGGCCTGGATCGGCCGGTACTTGCCCATGAACTCGGTGCTCATCGCCACGAGCTTGGTGACCTCGACGAAGCGTCCAGGCACGCCGCGCACTGTCACGCGACCATCCACTATCTCTAGGTCTTCGGGAGCCGCCTCCAGCTCGTTGGTGGCGATCTCCAGCAGCTGGCGGCGCGCCTCGAGTGCAGCCTCCTGCACCGCCCCGCCCATGCTGTAGGTGACCTGGCTCCCAGCGGCCAGCGGGCCGAAGGGCGCCACCCCGGTGTCGCTCGTCTCGATCCGGACCTTGTCCAGGGGAACGCCGAATGACTCGGCGGCGATCATCGCCAGCCCGGTTGATGAGCCACTGACGTCCACTGTCCCGACGTGCACGGTCAGCGTGCCGTCGGGCTCAACGCGGCAGCCCGCCGACGCCGGCGTGCGGGCGCCGCCCCATGACCCGAGCGCGATTCCAACGCCTTCGCCCTCGACGCACGGCTTTGTGTAAAGGGGGTGCTTCTGGGCCTCTTCGAGGCATTCGATCATTGCGATCCGAGGCAGTGGCTTGCCATCGGGGCCGGGGTCGCCTTCGCGCGTCGCGTTGCGAAGGCGCAGCTCGATCGGATCCATTTTGAGCTGGAGCGCCAGCTCGTCCAGGGCCGACTCCAGCGCGAAGTAGGCCTGTGGCGCTCCCGGCGCGCGGTACGCCTCGACCGGCGTCTTGTTGGTCGACACCTCGTAGCCGGTGATCTCGAAGTTGGGGCATTGGTAAGTGCCGGTCAGGAACATTCCGGTGATCCCGCCGTGCCACCCGGCGGTCGCACCGTTGTCGTAGTGAAAACGCGCCCGCAGGGCAACCAGCGTGCCATCGCGCTTGGCGCCCAGCTCGATGTCGAAGCTCGCGGCAGGCGCAGATCGCGCAACCGCAAACACCTGCTGGCGGGTGAGGTTGAGCCGCAGGGCGCGACCGGTTCGCCTCGCGAGCAGCACGAGGAGCGTCTCCAGCAGCGTGACCTTGCCGCCGAAGCCCCCACCGACCGCCATCGGCACGACGCGGACCTTGTAGGTCGGTATCCCAAGCACCTTGGCGACCTCGTCGCGAACGTGGAAGGGGCCCTGCGTCGGCGCCCACACCGTCATCCCGCCATCGGGCTCGGGGCGGACCATCGACACGTGCGGCTCCATCGGCGAGTGGTGGACGCCGGCGAGGCTGTAGGTGGCCTTGACCACGGCGTCAGCGGACTTGAGCGCGGCATCGGTATCGCCACGCTTGAGGTTGACGACGCTGCTGACGTTTGCGGGACGGCGCGGAGTCGCGCCATTCGTCTCGGAGTCGGTGCCCGCCCCGTGCATAGATGCGTCGGCGGCGTCAGCTTCCTCATCAGCGTCGAGCACTCTGCCGGCGCCATCGCGCATCGCGAGGACGGGGTCGACTGTTATCGACAGGGGTTCGTAGTCGACATCGACAAGCGCCGCAGCGTCGGCCGCTGCTGACTGGCTTTCGGCGATGACCGCCACCACAGGTTGCCCCACATAAAAGACGCGACCCACCGCCAGTGGTTTCTCGGGACTTGGTGCGTTCACGCTAGGCAGGTCGGCGCCGGTGACGATGTCGATGACCCCTGGCGCCGAGCGAGCGGCGTCAAGGTCGATCCCGCGGATGTTTGCGCTCGCCTGGTGACTGAGCACGAGCTGGACGTGCAGCAGCCCGGGCAGGTCGACGTCATCGGTGAACCGTGTCGCGCCCGAAACCTTCTCGGCCCCCTCGAGGCGGCGATGCCCGACGCCAACAATGCTCATAGCTCGACCATCGTACGGACTTAGTGCTTGACGATTCTCGCGTCGGTCCACGCGAAGTCGTAGAGCGCGTTGCCGCCGACCCCCTTGACCCACGGATGCGCCAGATACTGCTGCACTCCGTACACCAGCCCGGCGAAGGCGATGTGACTCATCAGCGTCTGACCGGCAGCCTTGTAATCCGCCAGCGCGGCCGCGAGCGGCTTCTGGTCCGCCGCCCGCACGGATTTATCGAACGCAGGATTCGCATAGCACGAACCGCCGGAGCTGCTGGCCACGAACAGGTAGTCGAACCAGTCCTGAGGATGGTCGTAGTCCGCACTCCAGCTCTGCCTGAACAGCGGATAAGCGCACTTGCCATTGCGCTGGTCGAAAAATGTTTTGCGATCGATCTCGAGGCACTTGACCGTGACGCCCAGGTTCTTCTGCCACTGCGCCACCAGGTTCGCGCATACAGCCTTGTTGAATGGGTCTGTGTCATAGGTATAGGTGAGGCCCTTCACCTTGGTTCCGTTCGGATCCCACTTCCGGTACTCGACCTTCGCGGCAGCGGCGTCGAACTTGGTATTCACGTCGGCGCCGTCCGAAAGGTATCCGACGAGACCCTTGCTGATCAGCCCGCCGGTGGCAGGAACGCATGCGGTCCCCTGGTTGCAGACCGCGGCCGCGAGCGCGCTCCGATCGATTGCGGTCGAAAAGGCATGGCGCCCAGCCAGTCCGCTCGCGATGCCGGCAAAGGGCCCTTTGCTGAGGTTGAACCCCGCCCAGAAAGTGAGACCCGCCGGTATGAGCTGGAGCTGGCTTCTCAACTTTGGGTCGGTCGTATAGCGAACCGCAGCCGTCGGTGGCAGGCCCTGGCGTGCGTAACCGATGAGGCTGTACAGGCCCGACTCGTAGCGTGATATCTGCACGGACTGGTCGGCGATGACGTCGATGTGCACGTGGGTGATACGGCCGGTTGATCCGCCGTACCACTGCGGCACCGGTTCGAAGTCGAGCGCTTGGCCGGCAGAGTGCGCGGTCATCCGGAAGGGACCGCTGCCGATGAGTGTCTGCGGATTGGTGAACCACACGTTGTCACCGGCCGTCGCGATGACCTTGCTGTCGACTAGCCAGAACGGCCACAGCGCGACTGTGGTCAGCCAGTAGCCGGCCGGCTTCGTCAACGTCGTCGTGAATGAATACGCGTCGAGCTTGACGAGGCCGCTCATCTTGGTGGTGCGGCCGTCCGCCACAGCCTGGTAACCGACCATGGGCCCAAAGAGGCTCGCGTAGTCGCCCTGCTTGGAGGCGGCGCGGTTCCAGCTGTAGAGGAAGTCGTCGGCGGTGATCGGGTCGCCATTAGAGAACTTGGCGTCGTGCCGCAGCTGGAACGTGTAGGTCAGGCCGTTCAACGAGATGATAGGAGGTCCAATCGCCAGGTCGGGAACCTCCTGCAGCTTCTGGTCGAACTTGTAGAGGCCGGAGAAAACGTTGTGCATGACGTCCACGTCGGCCGCTGACGAGATCTGCGCCGGGTCGAAGTCGGCGACGTCCTGCGCAATCGGAAAGCTCAGGGTCTGGTCGCTGGCGAGCACCTCGGGCGCAGAGCCACCACCGAACGGGGCGAGGACCACGACCGCGACCAGAATGGTGACCAGCAACAGCACGGCCAGGGCCGCGGCCAGCGCGACGCGCATTCCCCTCACGTTGTGAGGACGACCTTGCCGGTGCTTTTGCCGCCGGCGACCGAGGCCAGCGCTGCCGGCGCCTCCGCCAGTGGAAGCCGGACCGACACGTGCGGCTTGATCTTTCCGCTCTCGTACAGATCGACGAGGGCGCGAGCGGCAGGGGCGATGAGCTCGGGCGCGCGCGACTTGTACAGGCCCCAGTGCAGCCCGACGACCGAGTAGTTCTTGACCAGCACGTGGTTGGTGGCTGCTTGCGCGATACGGCCCGATGTGAAGCCGACGATGACGATGCGGCCCTCGAAAGCAATGCATTTGGTCGAGCGGTCGTACACGTCGCCGCCGACCGGGTCGAACACGACGTCCGCGCCGCGCCCACCGGTGAGCTTCTTCACCTCTTCGGCGAAGTCCTGCGTCTTGTAGTTGATCACGTGGTCGGCGCCCATCCGCCGGCACACCTCGAGCTTTTCGTCGGAGCCGGCGGTCGCGATGACTGTGGCCCCGGCGGCCTTGCCCAGCTGAATCGCCGCGGTCCCCACGCCGCCAGCCCCGGCGTGGATCAGGAGGGTTTCATTGGGCTTCAGATTGGCGCGACGATGAAGGCCGAACCAGCCTGTCTGGTAGGTGAGCGTGAAACCGGCCGCTTCCTCGAAGGACATACCTGCAGGCATCAGGGAGACGGCGGAGGGCACGGCGTCGGCGATTTGCGAGTAGCCCCCACGGGTCAGGCCGCCGCTGTCGAGCAGCGCCATCACGCGGTCGCCGGCCTTGAACCCGCTCGACGCCGGTGCTGCGATCACCTCGCCGCTGACCTCGACCCCCGGCACGAACGGGAGCGCCGGTTTGGACTGGTAGGTGCCCGCAACCATCAGGGCATCCGGGAAGTTGATCGCGGCGGCGCGGACGGCAATCCTTACCATGCCGTCGGCCGGCTGGCCAGGTTCTACGTCCTCGAAGCGGAGGACCTCAGGACCGCCGAGCTCCCGAACCACCCAGGCTTTCACGGCCCCATGGTAGGGGTCGGTATCGCGTGACCACTGATCGGAGGTGGATCTTAAGCCACAATCATTGGCAGCCGGCGTAGCTCAGCTTGGCAGAGCAACGGTCTTTTAAACCGATGGTCCAGGGTTCAAATCCCTGCGCCGGCACCAGCCGAAATGTGCAAGTTCGGCTGATAGGTC